>CAWCEZ010000013.1:0-111489 GCA_963794745.1 uncultured Acidimicrobiaceae bacterium | reverse complement strand
TGGGTGGTCGCGCTCCTGGCCTGTGCGCCGTGCTTTTGGTCGGCGCCGCCGCAAGCCTCGTGCTCTCATCGTGCGGGCAGTCCTCAACTGCGCCGGAGGCCTACGCGACAGACGTCCTCTTCGTAACACACGCGGCCGGCACGACGCTGGCCCAACCCAGCGCGATCATGCGCCTGGAGGGCACCGTGAAGCTACCGGCAACGATCGCCTCTTCCGGTCTCACCATGAACCTGCACGGGTCGGGGCAGATGTCCATCACGTCTCACAGCATGGAACTGACCATTCAAGGCGATGTTTCCGGCCAGAGCCTGGAGGTTACGGCTCGCTATGTGAACGGTGAGGTCTTTGAGGACATTGTCGACGGGAACTATGGGACCCGAGCCGTTTCAGGATTTGACTGGATAGAACTTCCCGTCTCGCAAGCCGGCGCGCAAACGGCTCAGGGACCTCTTGCGGCCCTCGAACTTGCCAAGGCCGGAGGTGCATCTGTCCGGCCGCTCGGGACCAAGACGCTAGAGGGACGAAAGACGTGGGGCTACTCGATCGTGCCCAGCCGGTCCCAGGTATTGAAGATCGGCGCGAAGCTCTGGGCACCGATGGGCCTGACGCCCGATGAGATCAGCACCGCAAAGCAACTGCTTGAGTCCGCCACGCCTCCGACCTACGTCGAGTGGTTCGACTCTTCGGGACTGGTCCGTCAGACCCGCTCCGGCTTCGACTTGCCGAGCGGTGAGGAGATGGACATGGAAATGAACTTCGTCAGCTACGGCGCTCCGGTGAACATTGGCGCCCCGTCACAGTTAGACGTCGAGCCCATGGCCGACTACGTCGCAGCCCTACAAAACGTTTAGTTCCCCTCGGGCCATCATCAAGCCCCGAAGCTGTAGTCCCCCGTCGTTCATTGGCTAGTTGAGCGAGCCGGGATGCTCGGTCCTCACCCCGGTAGCCGCCTTGTAAGGACCTCGGCGTCGGAGCTGAGCAGAGTGCTCACCGCAACTGTCCACCTGGTACCACTTCGGGCCAACCTGGAGCCAGCCCGACGCGATAAGGGGCTCTGGGCAGTGCGCGGGCTTGCCGTGCTCGTCATAGACGAAGCGGTAGCACCTGCCACGGTCAACCGAGACGGCGCCCGCGTAATCCATGTCCGGCACGGTAGCGGTGCCCTGTGACGGGTATAGGCCACCCGGGACCGGCGGCGAGGCGCTTTGCCATTTAGTACGTCGACTGATATAGTGGTGACCGTACTAGGAGGAGCTCGTGGCACTTCACAAGTCAGCGGCGGGTGGGGTTGGCCACGATGTCTTGCGCCGGGCGGGCGACGCATCGGTGTTGATCCTGACGAGCCTGGCTGAAGGCCCTAAACACGGCTACGCCCTTATCCAGGACGTCAGGCGGTTCTCGGGGGTGCAGCTGGGCCCGGGGACCCTGTACGGTGCCCTGGACCGCTTGGAGCTCCTTGGGATGATCGAACCGCTCCCCGCCGATGCACGGCGCCAGCCGTACCGGATCACCCCGGCCGGCGCGACGGCGCTGGGCGAGCACCTCGATGCGCTCGAGCGGATCAGCAGCGTCGGCCGTCTCCGGCTCGGCTTCGGAGGTACGTGATGCGCGGTAAAGGCCAAGGTCGGCTGCTGGATCTTGTGCTGCGTTGCTACCCGCCGTCCTGGCATGCACGCCATGGCGACGAGGCGCGTGAGCTTGCCGCCTTGCTTGCCCAAGATGGCGTGCCAGCGCGCTCGATGGCTTGGGACTACCTCGTGGGAGCGGCCAGGGAGCAACTCAAACAGACCGGGACGACGCGCCGTTTGCGCACCGGCGCCGCCGCCCTGGTGGCCGCCACCTCACTGGCAGCAGCATCGTTGCTGGTCTCAATACCACCAGCTCCGGCTGGGGCAGCGGGCGTGGTCCGTGCTGAGATCACGAGCCGCCCCACGCGGCGAGGCAGCTCGAAGCAGTGTTCAAGTCGCACCACTTCGACATTGTGGTCGAGCAATTGCCGGTCTCGCCGAGCCTCGTCGGTTCGGTCCTCGCCACGACGACGACGAGGCAACCCACGGGCAGCGATGGGATAGTCGGCCGCGTAACCGGGACGTGCGCGGGCGGGGCAGGTAGCTGCACCGAAGGCCTCCTCTTGCCCTCCCATTTTTCCGGGCAAATGCTTGTCCTGGTCGGTCGGGCGGCCAAGCTCGGTGAAAAGTACGCAGATTCGGCCAGCATTTTTCAGCCCGGCGAGATCCTTGCGAGCAGCCACCTCCTCGGGCGGGCCGTCGCGGCCGCGGGGCCCGTGCTGGAACGGCTCCACGTCGACGTCCGGTGGGAGGTCGCGGGCAACAAATCGTGTGGCACCGTCACGCCGGACGGCTCGGACCGTATAGCGGGAGGCATCGCCATTTCGGCTCGCTCCATATGTCTAGAAGTCGCGCGGTCGTCGCGACCGGCGACGCTAAGGCAGGGCTAATGGAACCCACTGTCGACGAGACCGCTACCGCCGGGGCCTCCCCCACCACCGCCTCTGACGAGCCGGGCCCCGCGCTTGAGCAGGCAGGAGAAACCAACCAGCCGCCCGACAAGCACTCTGCAAAGAGCAACGGCGGGAGGCGGGCGCTCGTCGAGTGGGCTGTAATAATTGTCGTGGCCCTGGTCGCGGCACTCCTCATCAAAACCTTTGCCGTGCAAGCCTTTTCCATCCCCAGCCAGTCGATGGAGCCGACGCTGATGCCGGGCGACCGAGTGCTGGTGGACAAACTGGCCTCCGACTTCAGCCCTGTGCACACCGGCGACATCATCGTCTTCCGCCGCCCTCCGGCCGACACGTCAGCTGTCAACGACCTCATCAAACGGGTAATAGCCGGCCCGGGCCAATCGGTCTATGTGGCCAATTGCAAGGTCTATGTGAACGGCAAAGAGCTGGCCCAGCATTACCTGCCCGAGGGTTGGCAGAGCGCAAGCTCCGAGTACTGCACCGTCTGGGATGCTCCGGGCATGCTCCACCTGCCCGACCCCTACACCGTGCCCGCGGGGCACTACTTCGTAATGGGCGACAACCGCCAAGACTCCGACGACTCGAGGTACTGGGGGACGGTCCCGGCAAACTACATAGTCGGTGTGGCCTTTGTACGGATGTGGCCGCTCAGTCGTCTCGGCACGCTGTAACTCAGATGAGATCGAGACGGGCCGCCATTTGTGGCATTTCCGCCATCGGCATCGCGGCGACGAGGAACATCGACTCGCCGCCGGCTGGCCGGTTCACCCCGTACATGGACAGTCGTCCTTTGGTGGCCATCCACGCTCGCGGGGAGGGCCCGTTGAGAAGGTGCGATGTTGGGGGTAAGGGGAAAGGCCGCGCGGAAGTCGCCACGACTTCCTCGGTTCCCTCGAGCTCGTAGGCACGTACAACCAGGCGCTGGCCGCCGATGACGAGGTGCTCTCCCGCCCGCAGCGCCGGTGTGGCCGGACCTTGGCCGATCATGGCGACGACAGCAGCAATCTGGGCAGGGTCAGGTCTCGCCGTTCGCGAGGCGGCCCAACCGAAGACGCCGGCTGCGGCCAGCACAACTAAGCAGGCTGCTGAGACGAGCCGGACGCGAGGAGCAAAGGCCCTTCGCATGAACGGCACCTTGTCCCTGCCCACTACGGTTGGGCCCGTCGAAGCTTCGTCGGCAGCGAGGGAGATCGACAGGGCAACCCGTCCCTGAAGCCCGGCGGGAGCGGGCTGGCGCAGTTGCTCGAGGGCGAGGCGTGCGGCGCGGTCGGCCTGTACAGCTCGCCAGCACTCCTCACACCCGAGAAGGTGTTCGTCGAAGTTGCGCTCCTCGTCTGGGGAGAGCTCGCCGTTGAGGAAAGCGATGATGGGCTGCTCAGGACACGTCACGGTTGATGCCCTCCTCGACAAGCAACGACGCGAGGCGCTGGCGACCGCGGAAAACCCGCGAGAGCACGGTGTTGCGGGGACATCCGAGGACCTCGGCCGCCTCCGAGGCGCTGTGGCCGGCCAGGTCCATGAGCACGATGGCCATCCGTTGCTCCTCGGGGACCTTGGCGAGCGCTCTGGAAACCGAAGCGCGGTCGATGTTCGCCAACGCCTCTTCGGGCACGCTCACCCCGCGAGCTTCCGGCTCGTAGAGCTCGGGTAGAGGCGATTCGACGACGCGGCGCGCCCGGCGCCGCCCTTCGCTGCGGGCCAGGTTGAGGCAGATCGTAACGAGCCACGCCTTCGTGCTCGGCCCCTTGTGGTCGGCGAACGCAGCGAAAGCCCGCAAGTAGGTCTCCTGGACGAGGTCCTCGGCGCGGTGGTGGTCCCTGCTCGTGTGCCGTGCCACCCGGTACACGGCGTCGATGTGGGGAAGAGCTGCCTCGAGGAAGGCTCTTCCTTTGTCGTCCATTTGGCTCGCCTCGATCCTATTGGCACCTTGCGCACTGCCTCTGACGAATTACAGACGCCGGGAGCGGCAAAACGATCGCGCGCTCCCGGCTGTCTGGCGATGTGCGGTTTACTGCTTAGTTGACGACTATCCCGGCAGGGGTAGCGCCGGCAGGCAACGAAGTGGGGGAGCTTGGCAGTTCGGTGAGGTTGCCACCGTTCACGGCGAAGGCGCCGACGGCTCCTACGCGGCTCTCGTCCACGTAGAGCGTCCGGCCATCGGGGCTCAGGCGAGCGTCCACTGCGCCAACGCCACCGGTGGCGCTGACCGGCGTCGAACCGAGCAGGGTCAACGTCCCATTAGGGGCGATCCAGTAACGGGAAATGTCCCCCGACGCCGTGTTCACCGTGAACAGGAACTGGCCGTCGTGGCTGATCTCGACCCAGCATGGTGCCGTCTGCGTCGTCGGCGAACGGAGAAGCCCCGATCGACGACAACGCCCCGTCCCAGGCCACGTTGAAAGCCGAGACAGTCCCGAGCCCGGCGCCATTGTGAGCGTTCGAGACAAACAGCTGGAAGGGGTTAGTGGGGCGGAACTCGCTGCCGAAAGGCCCGAGCCCTTGAGCGGCGAGGGGAGAGCCCGGAGCGGCGGTCAAATGTCCTCCGAAGCCGACAGAGAAGCTCTCGATCTGCGAGGTACCGGTCAGGTTGCCGACCAGCGTGTTGCCGATCGAGTTGAAGAGGACGTCGTCGGGCTGAGAGCCGTCGGGCAACGGGACCGTCGAACCGGGCAGAGCCTGGAGCTGACCGAAGGGGAAGAGGACAAACCCGGTGAAGTTCGGGCCGACGGCGCCGGCGTTGGCAACGTACACGAGGCTCGCCGTGCACAGCGATACTGACGGGCATCGGGCCCCCGGAGGAGACCACTCCGCCAGGGACAAGCTGCAGGCTGCCGTCCCAGCCGACCCGCAGGACCGAGATCTGGTTACTGCCTGCATCTACCGCGAGCAGGAAGCGGCCGTCGCTACTCAACTGGATAGCGCCCTGGGACGCAAGGCCGGCGCCAGTGCCGGCACCGCCGGCCGGGAAAGGCGACCCCGGCATTGGTGTAAGAGACCCGTCGGCGTGACGGTTGAAGGCCCCGATCGTGTTGGCCCCGGCAGTGTTGTCGTCCAGGTAGACATGGCCGACGACCGGAGAAAAGCTGCTCGGCACCGCCCCATTGAGGCCATCGGCGCTGGCAGGGCTGCTGAGCAGAGTGCCGAGGATACCGGCACTGCCGAGCGTGGCGACGCCGAGCGCAAGGCGCGCGGCTCGATTGGTGTTCTTTCGCATCGTATTCGTAACCTCCGCAGGTTTTCGGGGGGAAGTAGCAACGGGTTGTCCAACCCGTACCTATGGAGACGCCCGGCGCGGCGGAATGATTGCATGTGCCCAGAAGGTGCGGGCCTGGGGCGCCCGAGTAGGCGCCTGAGCTGTTCCCCGGTATGATCCGCCCATGATCACCTCGGTCCACACTTTGGTTTACGCGGACGATGCGGGTGCGGCTCGGGACTTCTTTCGTGACGTTCTCGGCTGGCCGTACGTGGACGTCCATGACGGCTGGTTGATCTTCAAGACCGGGCCGTCCGAGCTAGCGGTCCATCCCACCTCAGGTACCCATGGGGACGAGAGCTGGAAGATCGAACAGCACCACGAGATCACCTTGATGTGCGACGACATTGTGCAAACCGTTGCAGAGCTGAGCGCCAAAGGGGCGGTGTTCACAGGTGGGGTACGCCAGCAGGGCTTCGGGATGACGACGATGGTCCAGGTCCCGGGCGCCGGCGAGCTAATGCTCTACCAACCTCGCCACACCGTCGCCCACAACCTCTGACCGGCTGGAGCCGTGCGGCCCGGACCGGCTCTGGCAATTTTTCCTGCCGCCTGGCCCATTCTTAGAGCGGCGAGCTTTGGCCCCGCCAGGTGCAGCGTCGGCGAGCCGGCTAGAGCTCGTTCATCACCTTGGCTGACCGCTCGGCCATCTCCTCGGGGGGCACATCTTCGATATGGGTCGCGATATACCAGTAGTGCCCGAACGGGTCTTCGAAAGAGCCCGAACGGTCCCCATAGAACTGGTCCTCCACGCCTCGTAATTTTGTGGCACCTTCGGCGATCGCCCGTTTGAAGACGTCGTCGACGTCGTCCACGTAGAGAGACAGCGTCACCGGAGTACCCCCGACCGTCTTCGGGCTCGTGGCCCCCGAGCCAGGGAACTCGTCGTTCAGCATGAGGACGGAATCGCCGAAAGCGAGCTCGGCGTGGGCTACCTTGCCACCCGGTGCTTCCATGCGCATCCGCTCGGTCGCGCCCAAGACGCTGCAGTAAAACGCGATCGCCGCGTTGGCGTCGTGCACCGCCAGCGTTGGGCTCAAGCGGGGGTAGCCATCAGGGACTGGTTTTACCTTGGCCATCGGGTGCCTCCTCGGACGTGCCGCAACGGCAGGTTAGTTCTTGCTCGTGTCCCTGCGGTAGGAGATCATCGCGAGCCTGCCCAGCGCGAGCGTCCACACGGCGAGGACTTCCCAACCCTCCGCCGGCCAAGACACGTGGGTCAGGCCCGCTCCGCCCGCCTGGACGAGCCAGTACGACGGGAGCAGCTGAGCAAAGTCGTGGAACCAACCTGTCGTCGCAAGTGGCCCGAACGCACCACCGAAAATGGCGAACAGCGCCGTCAGCCCACCAAGCGCCGGGCCCATTGTGTCGGGGGTGACGAGATGGCCCAAAAGGATCCCGAGCGCCATGAACGGCAGCAGCCCGACGAGGAGCAACCCTGTCATGAGCAGCCAGCCGGCGGCGGTGAAGTGGACATTGAACGACAGCACGGCAGCCGCGTAAAGCACGATGATCGTGATACCAGCCATCAGGTAGCCGCGGATGACCTTGCTCGCCATGTAGGCCCAGACAGGCAATGGTGTTATCCGCAGCTGCCGGGTCCAGCCGACTGCACGTTCCAGGGAAATCACGGCCCCACCAGACGTGCTCGCGTTCATGGTCCCGAACGAAGCCATGCCGGCCAGGTAATAGACCGGGAAGGGAATGCCCTCGATCTTCACATGTTGGTTAGCCCCGGCAAAGATGATGTAAAGGAGCAACGGGATGCCGACCGCGAAAATAAAAAACCGCCGGTTCCGCAACGTCTTGATCACGTCGTAGCGGGCGTAATTTATCGCTATCACTTGCCCTCCCCCAGCTCCTCGGCCCCCGTCAGTTCGATGAACGCCTCCTCCAGGCTCCCGCCGCGCACCTCGATGTTGAACACGCTCGGGAAGCCGGCGAGCAAGGCGCGCAAAGCCGCGTCCGAGCTCGAGCACCGCAATACGATGTCGTCGCCCCTCGCCTCCGCACCCGAGACCCCGGGCAGGGCGCCGAGGCCAGCCAGGTCGGCACCCGGCAGCGTGGCCGTGATCGTGCGGGACCCGACACGGGCCTTGATCTCCGCCGGCGTGCCGTCGGCGACTACCTTGCCCCGCGCCATCAGCACGACCCGGTCGGCATAGGCGTCCGCCTCTTCCAGGTAGTGGGTGGCGAACAGGACGGTCTTGCCGCGAGCGGCGACCGCCCGCATCGAAGTCCAGAAGTCTCTCCGCCCCTCGACGTCAAGGGCCGCCGTGGGCTCGTCGAGCACCAGCAGCTCCGGGTCGGCGACCAGGGCGATCGCGAAGCGCACCCGCTGTGCCTGGCCACCTGACAGCTTGTTGGTCCGGCGGTCGGCGATATCGGCGATGCCGGCGATCTGGAGGGCTTCGTCCACGCCCAGCGGCTTGGGGTAGAGCCCGGCGACCAATTTGACGAGCTCTCGGATCGTCAGGTCCTTGACCAGGGAACCAACCTGCAACATGCCCCCCACCAGGCCCGCCTTGACCGCATTGGTGGGTGTTCGGCCGAACACCAGGATCCGGCCCGCATCCGGCCGCTGCAGCCCGAGCACCATGTCGATCGTCGTCGTCTTGCCGGCGCCATTGGGCCCGAGCAGGGCGACCGTCGACGACGGGGCGATCGAAATGTCCACTCCCTGGACGGCCTTGACATCGCCGAAGGACTTGCGCAGGCCCGAGATGACCACCCCTCCCGTGCCCCAGGAGCTGGCCGCGCCGGTCGCGACTGAACTCCCTTGCGCAGCGGCCGCCATAGCAGCGAGGCTAGCCAGGTGGCACAGCATGCTCAACCCGCCCGTGGTATGCGCGACATCGTCCCTCCCGAGGGCGCGCTGCGCCGGCAGGTCGCCAACCGTGTCCTCGACGTGTACGCATCGTACGGGTACGAGGTGATCGAAACTCCCGCGCTCGAGGACATCGACGTCCTCGTCGGGAGCCAGGGAGGTGAAAACGAAAAGCTGATCTTCAAGGTCTTGAAGCGAGGCGCCAAACTTGACGAGGAGCTTGAACGTCGTGGAGAGCTCGCGGACATGGGCCTGCGCTTCGACCTCACGGTGCCGCTCGCCCGCTTCGTCGCCAACCACCTCAACGATCTGCCGATGCCCTTCAAAGTCGCCCATATTGCACCGGTTTGGCGGGCCGAACGGCCTCAGCGCGGAAGGTTCCGCGAGTTCACCCAGTGCGACATCGACATTGTGGGCGAAGCAAGCATTGCAGCAGAGATCGAACTGTGCAGCGCAACGGTCGAAGCTTTGGGACAGATCGGGATCAGTGGCTGTACCGTTCGGCTCAACGACCGGCGCCTGCTACGAGCCGCCGTCGAACATCACCTCGGACAATTGGACCAGCCCGGGCCGGTGTACATCGCGCTCGACAAGTTGGACAAGACCGCCAGCGACGACGTGGCCGCCGAGCTGGCGCGGGCAGGCCACGACATCGCCGCGGTGGAGAGGCTCCTCGAGGCGTTAACCCGGGCTGAACTGATCGGCCCGCCCGAGGTCCAGGCCGCTCTCCAAGGGACCATGAGCGCTTTGGAGGGGCAAGGCATTTCCGTACGCTTCGACCCCGCACTGGTGAGGGGGATGGGTTATTACACGGGGCAGATCTTCGAAGTGTCGCACCCCGACCTCCCCTATTCGCTTGCCGGAGGCGGTCGCTACGACGGGATGATGGCGCGCTTTGGGGCTCCCGCACTGGCGATGTGCGGGTTTTCCATCGGTTTCGAGCGTGTCTGCGAGCTGGTCGACAAGAGCGCTTTCGGGACCGGCCAGGCAAAGGTCACCGTGACATGCTCGGACGACGAAGAACTGGTGCGCTGCCTAGCCGTTGCCCGGTCCAAGCGGGACGGGGGCACCGTCATCAACGTCGTGCGGCGAGCACGCAACGTCCGCAAGCAGCGCGAAGACCTGGAAAAGCTTGGTTATACCGAGGTTATCGACGCCGGGACGTTCACCGGGCAGGCGGGGCCCGGTAGGTCTGGCCCTCAGTAGTAGTGCTGCCAGTTGGCCACCGATGGGTGGTACTTGCCGGCCGGTCCCTCTCCGAAGAGGCGCAAGATGTTGCCGGTTACGGCTTGGACGACGGGCGACGGGCACGCTGGCAGCGCCCCTTTGCAGGCCTCCATTGCCGGGATCCAACCGATCGTACCCGTTGCGAGGACCCCTCCCCCACCATTTTGCCAGGTGTAATAAGTCATATCGGCGTCAAGGATGTGGCCCACTTCAGGGTTCACGGGCGAGTGCGAGAGGATTTCTACGTTGGGCGGGGAAGGTTGGCTCGTGTCGTAGGCGTCATAATCTCCTGCCTCGACTCCTCTCAGTTGAGCGCCTTGCGGAGCACCGCTGCCGGCAAAGGGCCAGGCGGTGGCGTCGGAAACGATCATCGGGCCGTTGAGGCCATACCCCTGGTAAGTGTCGCCGACCACTTCGCTCGGTGGCGCATCGGCCGGCGGTACGGCCCAGGTATTGCCCGTGGCGTCACCCGGGTCGGTCGCGTATATGGGGTCTGCCGTCGGGTCGCGGTAATCGACTTCCTCCCGGTTTGCCCCCATCGGGCTGGGCTGGAGCCTGGCGTGGCGAAGGACCGGGGAAGCGCCGAAATAAATGACGTTCACCCCCTCGGCGCGTGCTGCGACGACACCGTTGCGCTCTTGCAGGGTCCAGGTTTCGTCATGGCCCAGGGTTAGTAATGCCTTGTGGCGCCGGAGCAGGCCCGGGTGCTCAGAAAATGTCACGTCGGTCCAGTAGGTGACGTCCAGGCCGTGTTCTTCGGCCCAGTAGATGAGCGGGTACTCGAGGGCCATGAAGTCCCCGGCCCCGCTGCCGTCCGCATAAGGCCGGTCGAACGACAGCACGAGCGCCCGGTTGTCGTACTGAGGGGTGTCGCCAACGGGGGCACCACCGTACATGTCGTACCCCCCCCAGTTGTTCCATCCCTGCCATGTGAGCACGCTGTTTTGGACTACATATGCGGCACGGCTTGAGGGGTCCCAAACTGCCAGGGGGATATAGCTCTGGCTGCCCGGGTCGGCGACAAGCTTGAAGAGGTAGTCGCCTTGGACGAACTGGGGGCCGATCTTGACCGTTATCGAAGGGGCCCAATTGTCGCAGGCAACCATGTTGATCGTCGGTGCGAGCGTACAAGCCGGCTGGGTCAGCCCCTTCATCTCGCCCGAGCGCCAGACCAAGCGGGCACCCGACCCTCCGTAATAACCGATGCGGTAGGCGCTTATGTGGTAGCGAGCCGCCTTCGTCGTCACGTAGAGAGTGACCTTCTGGCCCGCCTGTGCGGCCGTCAAATTGGCAAAGCCGTTAATGGTGGCCCCGCCGTCGCCGTCCAGGTGCCAGGCTGTGGTGCCGGGCTTGTCGTTCTCGTTGATAACCCAGCGCGCCTCGACCCCGTCCGGGCCGGCGAAGGTCGCCGGTTTGGGTGTTGTCGTGGTGGTCGTAGTTGGGAGCGAATGGGCCGCTTTGGTGGCCACGACGGTCGTAGGTGCCGAGACATGGCTAGCCCCCATGGCCGAGCATCCCGCAGCCAACAGCGATGCCGCCAAGACGGCCGCCCCCGAGCGCCTTTCCAGGTACTTCACTTTGGTCGTCCCAAGCACCCATTTTCCCACGCCATTAGTTTGGCTCTTGGCGGGGCGCCTCGGAGACGATCGGCAGCAACTTGTCGTACCAATCGAGCCAGCGCCGGCGCGCCTGCGCCAAGGCGGGCACGTCCGTTCCCACCGGCCCGACCACTACGCCGTCGACCTGGCCTGCGCTCAGCTCCACCCCAAGGGCGTTCGCAGCCGCCCCGCGAGCGGTCGTCTCGGGGACCGTGGAACACAGCAGAGGCCGGCCGAGCGTGGTCGCAAGCCGCTGCTGCCACCAAGGCGAGCGCTCGATGGCGCCACCGTTGGCCACTATCTCGAGTTGTTGGCCACCCTCGGCCTCCAGGTCAGCCAGACCGCCGGCCAGTTGGAAGCAGACCGCCTCGGCGGCCGCAGAGGCGATGTGGGCGCCGTTGTGGCCTAGCCGTAAGCCGACGACCGTGCCTTCCCCCGACGGTACGGGGGCAGCGGGCGGGCGCGTGCCTGCGTGCCACGGCAACACCAACACCCCTTCGCTGCCCGCAGCGACCGGCATGGCGAGGCTATAGGCGAGCTCCTGAACGGCTCCTCCCAGCGCCACGGCACCCCCGCCTGTCTCCGTAGCTCCCCCACCGGGCCCGACCTTCAACGACCCCTCCCAGAGAGCCAGCGCCCAGGCGTATAGCTGGCCCCCACTGCTGAAGGCGGCGCCGAGCACCACCCGCTCGTGGTCGACGCAGTAGCGCCACAGCCCCGCTGGTAGGACGGACGGGCCGGAGGCCGGTCTCACCGATCTGACCGCTGCCGAGGTACCGACGGTCAGCGCCGCACGCGACGGCGTACCGCAGCCCATCCCGAGGTTGGCCGCGGCCCCGTCGATGAGCGCCTGGTGCCAGCGCGCGCCCGCAAGGGCGCGCCAGCGGAGCTTCCAATCACCTGCCAGCCGGCCTTCCCAGCCGCGCGACGAAAGCGATGGCAACGCCGCCTCGGAGATGCCGGCAAGGTCCAAGGCCTCTTCGTCCCAGCGGTGGTCCGCGGTCGCCAGCAATCCGGTCCCCGAAGCCATCGAGACCGACATCGTTGGGTCGTCGAGTAAAACAAGGCCGACATACTCCGAGATCCCTACGAAAAGCACCGAAGAGCCGGCGACGGCGCTCAAATCGGCCCCCGCCGCTCCCGCCAGCCAGGGCACGCGCCACGTCCAGTACATGGGGGCGAATGAGCAGCCGGTCCGCTGGCGGAGGCTTTCGCGCACATCTGGGCCGACTGCGGCTGCGCCGTCGGGACGGCGGGCGCGCGTGTCGGCCCATGTGACTACTTCGCCGACAGGGCGGCCCGTCGCGTCCAGAGGGACGATCGAGTGCATCTGGCAGTCCATGGCAACCTCGTTGACGCCTTCGAGGTAACCCTTGTCGCTCAGCTCGTCTATGCACGCGACCAAGTCGGCGAGGTAGCTGTCTGCGTCAAATGTTGCTTGGCCGGGCTGCAAAGAGCTCACCTGGCGCAGCCGCCGTGCCGTAGCACCATCGACGGCGGCGAGCCGTCCCGGCCCCGCCGTTTCGAACACTACAGCCCTTACCGACGATGACCCCAGGTCGATAGCCAGCGCTCGGTTGTCCATAAGGCCGCAAATCTACAACTGCCGCTGGCACGCTTGCTTCCGGCAACGCCTCGCCTTTGGCGCCGCCTAAAGGCTCGCGAGGATCACGTCGGGATCGGCAAGCTTTTTCGTGTCAACCACACGACGGGATGCGACGAGGTCGCTTATCTGGTCGGAAACGTCCCAAATGTTGACGTTCATCCCGGCAGCCACGCGACCGTCCTTGACCCAAAAGGCAATGAACTGGCGTCCTTCAAGGTCCCCGCGGACAATTACCTCGTCCCAGGACGGCGCATGCCCCGAGTACTCCATACCGACGTCGTACTGGTCGGAGTAAAAGTAGGGCACTCTTGTGTAAGGCTCGTGGCGGCCCAACATATTGCGGGCCGCAGCCGGGCCCTGGTTGCGGGCGGCGGACCAGTGCTCCAGGCGTACCCGTTCACCGAAGAGCGTGTGGAGCGAATTGGCGACGTCGCCGGCGGCGAACACACCCGGCCGAGAGGTCTCGAGGTACTCATCGGTGAGCACGCCGTTACCGGTCTCGAGGCCAGCCTGCTCGGCCAGTTCGGCGCGTGGCTGCGCCCCGATGCCGACGACCACGATGTCGCCAGGCACAGTTCGCCCGTCGGCCAAGCGGACTCCTTCGGCGGCGGCCGAGCCGACCACGGCCTCGGGCGCGACGCCGAGGTACATCTCGACCCCGTGGTCGCGATGGACGTCGCGGTAAAACTGGCCCATTTCGGGACCGAGCACCTTTTGCAGCGGGAGCTGAGCCGTCTCGACGACCGCCACCTCGGCTCCCAGATGGCGTGCCGAGGCGGCCACTTCGCAGCCGACCCACCCGCCTCCGACAATGACGGCACGGCGAGCAGCCTTGATGGCGTCGCGCAGCGTCGCCGAGCTGTCCATGTCGCGCAGGTAGTACACGCCAGGCAGCTCAGCGCCAGGCAGCGCCAGCCGCCGCGGCCGGGCGCCCGTGCAAAGCAGCAACGAGTCGTAGCCGAGACGCTCACCCGAGGCGAGGGTCACGATGCGCTCCGCGACGTCGAGGCCGGTGGCATTCGAGGCGAGCCGGAGGTCTATGCCCTGAGCCTCGTAGAAGCCGTCAGCGTGCACGTAGAGCTTCTCCGGGCCCGCCTCTCCCCGCAGGTACTCCTTGGAGAGCGGAGGGCGCTCGTAAGGGCGTTGGGCTTCCTCCCCCAATAACGCGACACTGCCTTCGAAACCCTCTTTGCGCAGAGCCTCAGCCGCTTTGGCGCCCGCGAGGCTGGCCCCTACGATGACAAAACGGCGAGGGTCGTTCACTCTGCCAGCTTTGCACGTCCGGGCCGGCCCGGCCCCCCGGGACCTGGCGGGCGAGCGGGCGCCGCCTGGGAATACTGGCCGCGGACAGACCGGCCTGGAATACTGGCCGGATCATGCCCAGGCACCCGTGGTGGCGAGGCGCCACCTTCTACCAGATATACGTTCGCAGCTGGCGCGACTCCAACGGCGATGGCATCGGCGACCTCCCTGGCGTCAGCCAGGGCCTCGATTACCTGAAATGGCTTGGCGTCGACGCCGTCTGGCTCTCCCCCACGATGCCTTCGCCGAACCACGACTGGGGCTACGACGTTTCGGACTACTGCGGCGTGCACCCTGACCTTGGCACGCTCGACGACCTCGAACACCTCATCGCCCAGGCCCGTGAACGTGACATCGCAATCGTCCTGGACCTCGTGCCCAACCACTCGTCGGACGAGCACCCCTGGTTCGTCGACGCCCGCAGCGGCCCCGGTTCGGAGCACCGCGACTATTACGTGTGGGCCGACGGCAAGCCCGACGGGAGCCCGCCGAACAACTGGCTGTGCGCCACCGGCGAGAGCGCCTGGACCTACGACGAGCACAGCGGGCAGTTCTACCTGCACAACTTTTTAGCGTCACAACCGGATCTCAACTGGTGGGACGAACGTGTCCACCGCGAGTTCGAGGAGATTATCCGCTACTGGTTCGACCGTGGGGCTGCCGGCTTCCGTATCGATGTCGCCCACGGTCTTTACAAAGACGCACTGCTACGCGCCAACCCCCCTGCCCTGCCAGGTGACCACCCCGCCATCAGGCGGGGAGGGCTCCGTCAGGTCTACAGCGCAAACCGCCCGGAAGTACACGAGATCTACAAGCGGTGGCGTGAAATTGCCGACAGTTATGACCCGCACCGGGGTTTGCTCGGCGAGGTGTGGGAACTCGACCTGGAGCGCTTCGGGGACTACTACGGCCGCGACAAGCCCGAGCTGAACATGGCTTTCAATTTTCTGTTCGTGGAGGCCGACCTTAAAGCACGCGACCTCGCTGCGATAGCGGAGGGGACCGTCGCTGCGCTGCCGACCGAGGCGACGCCGGTGTGGACGGCGTCCAACCACGACGTCGGCAGGTTCCCCACGCGTTGGTGCAACAACGACGAGCGAGCCGTTCGGGCCGCTCTCGTGGTGCTCGCGACGCTCCCGGGGACACTGGTGCTTTATTACGGGGACGAGCTCGGGATGGTCGACGTGTACGTGCCGGTCGACGAGCGTCTCGACGACATGACACGCAACACGCCCGGCAACCCGGGCCGGGACCGTTGCCGGACCCCGATGCCGTGGTCGGCGGGGCCAAACGCAGGCTTCACCATCGCGTCGGCGCGTCCGTGGCTGCCCATCGGGGAGCATGCCAACGCGAACGTGCAAAGTGAGCAAGCAGACCCCGCCTCGGTGCTCCACTTGTGCCGCGAGCTCAATTCGCTGCGCAGGTCTGGCGAGGTGGCCAAGCCGGCCCCGCTCGAGCGCGTGCTGCTCGACGACCAAGTCTGGGCGTTCAGGGCGGGCGGTGTGACGACTGTTGCAAACCTGTCCCCGGGACCGGCGACGGCCGACCTCGGGCCGGCGAACCTCACGGTCCTTGCGTCGACCCGGCCCGGCGCTCAGGGCGGCAAAGTCACGGGAGAAATGACGCTAGCCCCCTGGGAGGCGCTGGTCCTCGTCAGCTAGTCGGTTTCGAGCTCGTCTTCGGGGTGCACCGCGAGCGCGGTGCCGAAGACGACCACGATGAACAGCGCGATCGTAAGGATGTGCACGAGCGTGCAGTACTCGCACAGGTGCCTGAGCTTGATCAGCTCCGCGTACATCAGCCAGATCACCATCCCGGCTCCCGTGACGGCCCCCAGCAGCCTGATCCGGCCCACCCAGGGCGACACGGCCCGCCAAGCCCAGGGGTTGCACAGGACCAGCATCCCGATCGACCAGACGAGGCCGAGCACCGACACGGGCAACCCCAGGAAGTGGGAGTAGACGCTCGTAGTCACCAAAGCACAGTCGACGAAGCCTTTGGTCGAACACGCCAGGACGGTCGCGCTTGTGTAGTGGGCATAGGTCAGGTAGCTCGAGTCGAGCACCGCAAGCACGCAGATGACGGTGGCGGCGATGGGCACCCACAGCGGCGGGACTATCGCCGGGTACCGCGCCACGTCATGGTCCTCGGGGGCCGGGGGGTACGCCCGGCCCCGCCCCGCGTGCCAGCTTCGGCTCGCTGCTTGCCCCTGGCGCCACGGTGGTCATTTGGCTCAACCGTCCCGCTCGCCTGAGCTACTTCTTCACGACCGACGAACCGCCGTGGTGCACCGGCGACGAGGTATTGACGCCGCGCAGCCAGGTGGGGACGGCCTTGCAGACAGCGGCCGGCTGGTTATGCGTCATGGTGCACAGGTCACTGACGAAGTAACCGGCGACAGCCTCGGCACCCTTCGAACTGGTGTTGGTGCCAGACGTCATGTATGTCACGGCCGCCAGCATCTGGAAGCCGGCGATCGCCGAAGCGTCGTAGGACTCCGCAGTCACCAGGTACTTGCCGCCCAGGTAGATGAACGGGATCGACCCCTCGTTGGCAGCGGTTACGTAAGGCGGGACGTCCCACTTCTCATAGATGGCTTCTTCGGCGTTGGTCGGGTTCTGCAGCGTCGCTTTGGTATTGGTCTGGAGCTCCACAGGCACGAAGCTCAAGTAGGGGCTCGTGAATGTGGACTTGTAGAACGAGAACGTCGGCGTGCTCGGGTTGACGTCGGTGGACGACGAGGTCGTGCCCATCACGTTGTGGAACGTCCCGAACTTCGACAGCGCCATAACGAGCGCCCAACGCTCGGCAGCGCAGAAGGGGCAATACTCCGCACCGATGTAGAGGATTTCGGGCTTACCACCGGGGAGCAGTTCCTTGTTCGTGGCGGGCAGCTTGTCGGGCGGCTGGGTACCGCTCGGCTCGGCCTCTGCAGCTTTGATGAGGGTCTTCACCGGGACATTTGCCACCTCGTTGAACAAGGCCGTCGTCAGCGGGAACGTCCCGACGACGGCGCCACCCTTGCCGGTCGCCTTGGCCTTGTGCCCACCCGCCAGGTTGACCCCGACGATGACCGCGACCACCACGATGACGACGGCGACCGCTCCGTAAGCCGTGTAGAGGTTGCGCTGCCGGCGCTGTTGGACAGCACGGCGAGCAGAGGTCCTCGCGACCGGCCGGCTGGGTTTGCCCGTCCCGAAGCCGCCCGCCTTGGCGGTGGGCCGCTTGGGGACCGACGGCCGTGAAACGCCGGGACGGGGAGGGACCTTGCCTTTTCCGCCTGTGTCTTCTTTACCGGCCACTGTCTTCTTTACCTGCCATTTGCGCCTTTCCCCCTGCAACAGGGACAACAATCCAGGCCATAGCCTAACCGTCGAGGTTAGGACCTGAGGCGCAGCGAGTTGGCGGTGGCGCAGAAACTGCGCCAAAGTCTCAGCCGGCGCTCAGCGCGTGTTCAGGTGGGCAGGCGGGCTCCGTGCCGTCGCCTACCTCGATGAGCGAGGCACGGTGACGCTGGCAGAGGCCGAGCTGGTCGCTCGCAGCGACTTCGGCACCGCAATGGGCTGACCATGTGGGCCCGCTCTGGGCCCAGCAGCGCCACTCGCGAGGCCTGTCGGGGTCCCAATGCGCCTGGTTGGCGAAGCCGCCCGACCAGCCGCCGGGGCCGGGGTCGTCGGCGAGCGCGGCGCCGATCTGGTCAACTATCCGCGTCCCGGGTAGGACCGGCGTGCGCCGCCGGTGGAGCTGACGGGCCGGAGACACAGACATCGGGCCGCGCGCCACGCCGTCATGGCCCTGGGCACGCGCCTTGGGTGCCATGCGGGGCGATCTCGTCGCGGTCCCGGCGACCACTGGCCCTGGCGTCGTCACAAAAACGTTCATCTTGCTGGTGGGATCGGCATAGTAACCGTAGAGTTGAGCGCCAGAGCTCATTTCGGGCCTTAGTCCCGGACATTTCGCGAGCAGGGAAGATGGCCGAACTGACAGTCGATACCAGCGAAGTTGTGGTCCGCCTGAGCGCCCTCGAGGCGCTCGCCGTATGGCGCCGCGAGGTTTCGGTCCCGATCGAGTGCCTGAAAATGGTCCAAGTCGACCAGTCCCCGCTCGACTCTGTCACGGCGTTACGCCTTCGAGGTCCCTCATGGCCAGGGTCGTTCGCCTTAGGGAGCCGGCGGCGCGATGGCCGGCGTGAGTTCGTCGCGGTGCGCGCCAGCCAGCCAGCCGTGGTGCTCGACGCGCAGGGCTGTGGTTGGGACCGCGTCGTCGTGAGCCACCGCGACGCTGTCGAGCTAGCGGCCGAGCTTGCGGCTCTGCTGTTGGGACGCGGCAACCACCGCCAATGACCGTCCCGCCTCTCTGGTAGCGCCGCTGGCAGACAGGTCGGCTACACGCGACGGCTCGTAGCTGGGGCTGCTCGCGCTCGGGGCCCGCTCGGCGCAGGCGGACCGGGCCGCCAGATCGGCGCGACTGCGGGCGTGATGAGGTCCTTCGCTTGCACCGGCGACTGCGTAGCCGTTACGCCCGGAACGCTTGACCGCGTACATGGCCGCGTCTGCGGACCGCAGGGCGTCCTTGGCGTTCACACCCTTGAACAGGTCAAAGGGTGCTACGCCAAGCGATACCGTCACGCCACCCGCCCCATCGTTGACCTCGTCACGCACCGCCAGGACGAGCTTGCGGGCAACCGACTCGGCGGCCCAGTAATCGCCGTCATGGAGCACCACTGCGAACTCGTCCCCGCCGAGGCGGGCGACCAGGTCCCTGTCACGCAGGTGCTTGCGCAGGGTGACGGCCACGTCGATCACGAGACGGTCGCCCGCTTGGTGGCCGAGAGTGTCGTTGACCCGCTTGAAATTGTCGAGATCCATAACCACAAGGGCGCCCTTTGGCCCTTCGCTCGCACAAGTACGCAGGTGGCGGGCGAGCTGGAGCTCGAACCAGCGCCGATTGGCCAAGCCGGAAAGAGGGTCCCGGGTAGCCAGGTCACGCAACGCCGCCTGGGAGCGCTTGTGGCGCGTTATGTCGACCACGTACACGAGCACGTGTTGAGGACGCCCCTCGCTGTCGCGCACCAGAGATGACGCCAGCTCGCACCATCGCAGCCGGCCGTCGCTGCAGACAATACGCACCTCCGCTTTGGCGACCTTCGCCTTTCCCGGGTCACCAGGCCCGGCCAGCTCTGAGAGGTCGTCCGGGTGGACCAGCGCGCTGAGGCGGCGGCCCACGAGGGCGCGCTCCGGCTCGCCGAGGAGCGCGCAGAAGGCGGGGTTGACCTCCTCCAGACGGCCCTCCGGGCTCACCTTGGCCATCCCGAGCGGGGCTGCCTCGAACGCCGCCCTCCAGCGGTTGGAGGCCTTCGCAGTTTGCGCCGAAAGCAGAGCAGCAGAAGCCCGGCGCGATTCGACCTTCTGGCCGAGCAGCTCGAACATCGCCGACACTGAGGCTGTGACAGCCAGGGCTGCCTCGACGGCGAGCCTCGCCCCCGCGAGAAAGGCGCAGGTCAGCCAGGCAGCGGCTCGTCTAGCCCAGGGGCGAATTACACCCATGAAACTATACATAGCGCCTTATCGGCACTATCGCGCGGATACTTGAGCGGTCCTTTGCGAAGAACCTGCCCGTCCCGAGGCTTACAGGAGCTCGGCCAGCCCCAAAGGGAGCCTTACAGGACCCTCAAGCGGATCGTGTAGGACATCTCCTGCAGGGCCGTGATCACCTCGGGCGGGAAGTCGCTCGGAGTGTCGGTGATGACATAGCCGATGTCGCCCCGCGTACCCAGGTACTGCGCCTCGATGTTCATGTTGTGGGCAGCGAAGAGGCTGTTGACGGCTGCCAGCACGCCCGGCACGTTGGCGTGGACATGGGTGAGGCGGAACGCCTCGGAGGCGGCCGGGAGCACGAGGTTGGGCAGGTTCACCGATAGCGAGGTGGACCCGGCCGCCAGGTAGTCGTGCAGCTTGCCGGCGACGAAGCGGCCGATGTCCTGCTGAGCTTCTTCGGTGCTGCCACCGACGTGCGGGGTGAGGATCACGTTGGGGAGGCCCTGAAGTTCCGAAACGAACGGCTCGCCTCGGCGTTTCGGTTCGCTCGGGAAGACGTCGATGGCGGCGCCGACGATGTGGCCGCTCTCGATGTGACGTCGCAGCGCGCCGTGGTCGACTACAAAACCTCGGGAAAGGTTCAAGAAAATGCTCCCGGGGACCATGTGCGAAAGCTCAGCCTCGCCGAACATCCCTTTGTTGCCCGGACGCCCGTCGACATGCAATGTAACGATGTCAACTGATTCGAGGAGCTCTTCCAACGAAGAACAGCGTTTTGCATTACCGAGCGACAACTTGTCGGCGGTGTCGTAGAACCACACAGACAAACCGAGCGACTCGGCCAGGACCGACAGCTGCGAGCCGATATTGCCATAGCCGACGATACCGAGGCGGCGGCCACGCACCTCGTGGCTCCCCTTGGCAGATTTATCCCAGATCCCTTCGTGCATCTGCCGGGTTTTATCCGTGAGGCCACGCTGGAGAGAAATTATCTCCGCTATGACGAGCTCGACGACGCTGCGCGTATTGGAGAAGGGAGCGTTGAAAACAGCCGTGCCGTGGGCACCGGCGCTGGCGAGGTCAATTTGGTTGGTCCCGATGCAAAAAGCGCCCACAGCCAACAGGTGTGGGGCTGCATCGAACGCGCTGTCGGGAACGTGGGTATTGCTCCTGATGCCGAGCACGTCCACCTGTGCCAAACGCTCGAGCAGCTCCGCCTCGGGCAACGCCCTGTCGGAGGTCTCCACCTGGTAGCCGGCCTTGGAGAGGATCGACGTGGCGTCAGGGTGGATGTTCTCAAGTAGCAGGACGCGAATGTCCTGCGGGGATTGGCGCTCGAGGGTCATCCCGACAGCCTAGGTGTTGGCCCGTACAGCCCTAAGGGAAATTCACGGGCACGCTGAACGAGCGGCCTCCCTCCGACACCGTGACGGTGCCGTCGCTGAACGACGCCGGCACCAAGAACCCGACGACGATCGCTGCTCGGTCTGCATCCGGGAGGGGTTCGCCGACCTCGGCCTGGCCGCCCGGCGCCGAGAGGCTGAAATCTGAGGCCGGCAAGAAGGAGGCCCCCGACGGGCTCGCGCTTGCGAGCACCTCGAGGTAGGCCTGGTCGGGGCCCGGCGGGACCGTTCCCCCGTCGCTGCCGGCGAACCACACGAGGGCCGCGTCGCTGATATGTACCTCGGCCCCGGGAAGATCCCCTGTGGCATCGAGCGGCTCGTCGGTACCGGCGCGCGCCAGCACTTCTGGCCCCGGGGCGAGTTGGCCACCCACCAACGAGACGTCCTGAGAGAGGCCCTTGTCGGAGATTTGCAGGACCGGGTGGCTCCCGACGGGCACCGAGGCAACGAGGGTCAGGTTGGCGGGCCGCGCCCCCCTGGCCCGCGACGCTGCGCCCGCCGGTACGTCGAAAGTGGCGACCGCCCCCCCGGCGAGCACCTCGATGGCTGGCTGGTCGGCGTTGGCTGAGCCTGCTCCATCTGCCTCGGCCTCCGACGGCACGGCCCCAGCCGACTCCCCAGGGGCGAGGGCGAGCTCGGCAACAACCAAGGCGTGGCCCCTCATCGGCAGCAGCAAAGTCGCCAAGGGCCGCCCACCCGAGCTACGCACGGTGGCATAGGCGCTCCCGGGCGGGGCGACGGCGTCGCGCAGCGCACCGGGGTCGAGCTGCGAGCTCAAGTGGCTGACCTCGCCGAACGCGACCAAGCGGTACGTCTGGCCCCAGTCGCCGATCAGGTCGCCCGCGGGGGCCGGCCGCAAACCGAGCGGTGGGGAAGACAGTACGCCGGCCCATCCAGCGCGTTGGCGGGGCACCACGGGCAGTGCCAGACCGCCGGCGCCCTTGGGCGCCGAAGCCCCGTCGGGCCGCCTGAGCACCTCTCCTTGATGGAGCCCGGAGGTGGCGTTGGAGGAAACCGAAGCTCCCAGCAGGACCTTCACGCCTGAGCTGCTCGACCTGCCGCTGACCTCGTAGGTGAGCCACGGCGCAGACGCCGACGACCAGGGGAACAGCACGGGGCCACAGCGCACGTACGGTGCCACGTCGTGGCTCGAGCTGTTCGGCAAGCTGAAGTAGCAGCGGCTGGCCGTGGAGAGCTCTCCCTCGTCAGCGGAGGCCACCGACCGCATGGCGGACTGCGCCTCGACAAGGACTTGGGAGGCATCCTCCATTGGCTCGCCCTGCCAGTACAAAGCGGGCGGATGGCTCCTGAGAGCGATGGCAAGGATGATCACTACCAGCAGGACGATGCCCACCAGCACAGCCCAACGCTTCGCGAACACCGCAGTATCCGTGCGGTTCGGGCGGCGAAGCGCGCCGGTCGTGACGAAGGGCTCGGTAGCACCCGTCACCCTGCCCGCCGGCTCCTCGTCCACGACTTGCACCGTCGCCAGCTCGACGCTGGCGAGCTCCAGCGTCCCTGTCTCCAGCGTCCCCGTCTGCACGGCCCCCGTCTGCACGGCCCCCGTCTGCCGCGGCCCCCGTCTGGATGGCCCCCAGCTCGTGGCTCCCTAACTCCGCGCTTGCCATCTCGGGGCCAGCCGCCTCCGGGCCCGCCATCTCCGGTCCCGCCATCTCCGGTCCCACGGCGTCGAGCGGCTGATCGTCGGACGCCCCGTCTGCCCCGACTGCGTGGTCGGTCCATGACTCGCCGTCCCACCAGCGCCACCGCCCGGGCGCGGCCGGGTCTGCGTACCATCCCGGTTCCAGCTGCCTCGGCACGCGACCAAGGTACGTCAGCCAACGATCGCATCGCTGGCTCCTCAGGGCCCAGCCGGCGCTGAGCTCGCGTCGTCAGCCCGAGCTTCGCCCGATCGCATTGACGTAGGCGACTTCTGCAGTGCCCGCGGTACGCACGGAAACATCGACCCCGCGCACCTCCGTGCTCGCCGGTAGCTCGGCGAGCAGGTAAGGAGCCGCCCCCCCGTCACCGACCGACCCGGGCGCAGCCAGCACGTCCCGCCAGGCCCCGGCTGCTGATTCGACCGACACATTGACCGCCTGCACCGACGTGGTGCTCGTCGCTGAGCCGATGCTGAGCTGGCTGACCGGTACCGGCGCACCCCAGGACCAATCAAAGCTCGCCGTGCCGTCACTGGCCGACGCCGTGTAGGCGGTCCCACCTGCGTCGCCCCTACCGTTGCGCTCCAAGACCACGGGCACAGCGGGCTTGGAGGGGCTCGCCGCTGCAGTCCAGTCCGTTACTTCCGGCTGCGAACTGGTAGGCCCGACGAACTCGAACACCGAGGTCTGGTCATGGTGCGTCGATATCAACCGCACCGCGCCGACGTCCTTGCCCGTCGACTCGGCCGAGGCGATCTGGAGCAAGCACGGGCTGTCCACGAGACCGGGAATGTTCACATCGCCGATCATCAAGAACTTGGCCTTGTCGGCGCGCAGGGCGTTCCTGACGATGGGGACCGTACAGAATCCCTTGTTCTTGGCTGCGAACGGGCCATATGGGGTCGTCGCAATGAAGGCCGTCCAGGCCGTGCGGTGACCGCTGAAATAAGCCACGCTGCCCCTGTAGTCGGTCTCCACCACCGCGCTTGGCGGCCCGATGGCTTTCAGCAGTGCCATGGCGGGCGAGTGGGCGAACTCGGAGCTCTTCTGCCCGAGCTTGTACAGGTAGTCCCGCGTGAACCCTGCAGCGGTGGGCACGCCCGCTGCGAGCACCGCGACCACGACTGCCACTGAGGTCGCGACCCTGGAGAGCGCCCGCCCTCCGAGGTCGAGCGCCCACCGCCACACCACGGCCGCCCCCGTCACGTACCAAATGACCACGAGGGGCAGCACCAGGATCACGCGCCGCTGGTTGGTGAAAGGGTAAACGAGTGTCTCGGCGAAGTAGGCCCAGAGCATCCAGGACTCCGCCAGGGGGTGGCGGCGGTACCAGGACACTGCTCCGACGAACCCGAACACCGGGACCGACGCGCCCACCGCGACGATCAGCAGCTCCACTGGCCCGTGAGTTGGCAAAGGGTTGCCGGCCGGGAGCACCGACTGGCGCAGTACGTCCTGAAGATAAGACCAGATGTCCTCGACCACCTCCTTGGGCAGCTCGTAGACGAGCCCACCCTGGCCCGGGGGCGAGATTTCGCCGACGTAGCGGTTACCGATCGTCGACCCTCCGCTAGCCCACCTCGCCACCAAGGCGGGCAGCAGCAGAACGGCCGTCCCCAGCGCGACGCCGCCGGCGCGCCACCAACGCCTCCTCCACAGCTCGTAAAACGCGAGCCCGGCGACAAGGCCAATCCCGGCCTCCTTCAGCCAAACGAGCGCCCCCACGAGCACGACCACCAGGCAGGCGTTCAGTACCCCTGGCTCGCGCTCCCACCGGTCGAGGGCGAACAGCGCCAGCACGAGCACCAATAAGAAGGGCGCCTCCGCCATGACCATCGTGGAGTACGTCGCAAGGACCGTGTTGATTGCCAGGAGGCCGAGCACCGCCGACCGGTAGCCCGCCTTGAGCCCCCGCCGGCCCATCCATACCCACGACAAGGGATAGAGCAGGGCGACGCAAAGGGTTGAGAACAAACGGGGCGCCCACAGCGCGTGGCCCCAAAGCCATACGAGCGGCACGAGCAGGAGCGGGTACCCGGGAAGGTAGTAGGCGACGACCGTGGCCCCGCTCGGCATCTTGGAAGTGAGCCCCCCGCCGGCTGCCAGCACGTGTGCTGCCATCAGGTAGTTCGCGTCGTCGTCGAAGGACCCGACATGGTAAGTCGGCGCTACAGCGAAGGTGTGGGCAATTTGGACGGCGAGAGGGACTAGCCAACCGAGGGCCAGCCAGCGGGAGGACGTCCGGGGTGCTCCGCCGCCGACGCCGGAGAAGGGTGCCCACCAAGCGCCGGTACCACTCGGGGGGCCCAACCGGCCTCGACCACGACTTGTCAATGGTTCCCGACTAACCTTTCCCTATCGCTCGGCTTCTTCCCAACGCGCCTGTTCCCGACGCGCCGCAAGGACCTTCCTTGACTCCCACACCGTCAGTGCACGATGCTGTAGGGCCTATGCCTGCACCATCGGACCACGGTCGCCTAGGCACGCTCGCTGATCCTAGCCAGCCGCCCTCAGAACAGCCCGCCGGCCCAGGGCTTCGGACCGACGGCGATGACGGCACTGCGCCCGAGTTGGTAGCGACCGATGGCGACGAGCCAACCGTGACTGCGGAGCCTGAGCACTCCTTGTTGCATTGGATGGTCGACGCGCACTGGTTGGGCCGCTGGCGTACGCCTGCCCTGCTCAAGCTATGGCGCTACGGTGCGGGGTCGGTCGTTGCGTTCGTCACCAGCGTCGTGGTCTACTACGCCTTCTTCAGCTGGGCTCACCTAGGCGCCATCGGCTCCACATGGGTCGCCTTCGTGGCGGGCGCTGTACCTAACTGGATCCTCAACCGGCGCTGGGCCTGGGAGAAGAAGGGCCGCGAGGGCGTCGCACGAGAATCGGCCCTCTACGTTTTGGTTTCGATCGTGAGCCTGGTCGCCTCGTCTGCGGCCACCAAAGCCACAGCCCTTGCGGTAGTCCACGCCAGCCATACGGCAAGGGACTTGCTGGTGACCTTCAGCTACATGGCGTCGGTCGTGGTGCTCTCCGTGCTCAAGTACCTGGTCTACGACCGCTTCGTTTTCGTAGACCGGCGCAGGGCCCGGGCGGCAAGCGCATCCGCAGCGCAATAACCGCCAGGCCCGGGGCAAGCGGTTAGCCCGGCCGCTTTGGCCCCCCGGAGCCGGCTAACCAGGTCAGCTAGTCGTGCTGGTGGCCCTTGCCCCCCATTCGTCGGCCACCTCGGCGATGCCTTCCTCGAGGCCGACCGATGGCGTCCATCCCCAGCTCCGGGCGAGCGAGTTGTCCACGATCACCGCCGGCATTTCGCCTGCCTTGGCGGGGATTTGGCGCACGTTGAGCTGCGAACCCAGCGCTTTTTCGACGAGTGCGATGAGTTCGAGCACTGACACCGAGAACCCGGCGCCGATCACGAGCGGCCCGCTCAGGCCGGGCTGGCCGAGCGAAGTCATGACCGCAGAGACGACGTCGGCGACGTTTACGTAGTCGCGCACCTGCTGGCCGTCGCCGTAGACGTCGAAGGTCCCCCCGCTCGCAGCCGTACGCAGCAGCCGCGGCACGATGCTGTCTTTTTCGGACATGCCCGGGCCATAGACGTTGGTGAAGCGCAGCGCCACGCCTCGCACGCCATAGGCGGCGTTGTAACACGACAGGAGCATTTCACCAGCGGCCTTCGTCGCCCCGTACGGGGTCAGCGGCGCGAGCGGGACCGCTTCGCGTAAGGTCCCGGTCGCTCCCGCACCGACGACGGCGTTCGACGAGGCGAGGACGAAGCCCGTCGCACCAACCTGGCGTGCCCGTTCGAGCAAGGCACCTGTGACAACGACGTTGTTGTCGAAGGTGCCCTGGGGGTCTTCGATCGAACGCAGTACCTGGGTCTGGGCGGCCAGGTGCACGATGGCTTTCGTGCCCTCCTCGATCGACGCCTCGATGACGGCACCATCTTTGAGGTCGCCCAACAGGACGGTGAGGCCGTGGTCACCGCCCGGGTGGCACCGGAAAGCCTTGGCGGGCCGGCGGTCCACTGACAGCACGTCTGCGCCCGCCCGGCACAGCGCCGCTACGACATGGCCTCCTATGAACCCGGACCCGCCCGTTACAACGACACGCTGGCCCCTCAGGTCCTCGAGGACCTGGTCTCCAGAACGCACTTGCTCAGCTCCCGTTGGCATCCCACCAACCTAATAGGGATCGAGGACCTCGCCCAATGATCCGATGGTTGTCTCCGCTACGGCGAGCTCTATGACGAAAACCGAGCCGGGAGTCATCGCAGCCAACTTGTGGCTTGACATTTACAACCGTGGGATGGTCTATACCGCGTGCCCGATGGCAACCGGTGCCCTAGTGCGAGACGGGGGCCCCCATGGGACGCTCGGCACCACCTGCGGCCCAGCGCCTCTTTACGGCAACGGAGCAAAATGCGATACCTACGCCGCTAATGAGCTCCCCGGTCACACCGAGCCAGCTCAGCGACAAAGCGAGGCCGCCGAGCACTAGGGCAAAACCGGCCAGCGCGACCAGCGGGCCGACCCAGGCATGCTCCGAACCTACTTTTGCGCACGATCGGACGGCACCGCCAACGACCAGCAAGGCAGCGTGAAGGCGCCTCCTCTCTGCGGTGAGCACCCTCGCCAGCCGCGGGTCGCCTGACTCGAGCATGGCCTTGATGCCGGCAAGCTGCTGCTGCTCCCGTTCCGACAGCTGCACCTTGTCCTGTGTGCTCATGCCCGGTCCTGTGCGCTCATCGTGCCTCTACTCACATCTATTTTGCCCTCAAACTATCGATCGTCATCGCATTCCACGAGATAAATCGGATCCTGGCGCAGACTTCTGGAGCTACGGGCCCGGCGCCGGCCCGACGTCTATAGAGAAGTGCAGGTGAAACACGACTACTGTAGCGGCCATGCCTACGCCCCCAGCACGACCGGGCCGGAAGCCGAACGCCAGGGCGAACACCAAGCCCGCCGCTGAACCGCGAGCACGGGCGAGCGCCAACGCCGCTCGCAAGGCGAGCGGCAAAGCCACTGGGAAGGCGGCAGCCCCGACGAGTGCCCGTGCCAGAAAGAGCACCCCAGCAGCCGCCAGACAGAGCGCGCAGGCGCGAAGCAGAGCCAGCTCCCAAGCGGGTGCGCAAGTTAGCGCCCCAGCTGCCAAGCCCGCGGCGCGGCGAGGGACCACTTTGCCGAGGACCCTTTCGTTCGACATCGGCGGGACCGGTCTCAAAGCCTCCGTACTGTCCAAGAACGGCGAGCTGCTGCACGAGCCGGTCAGGATCCCGACGCCGTACCCCTTGCGGCCCGAACAGCTCGTTGCGGCCCTCGGCCAGATGGCCACAGGGCTCCCCTCTTACCAGAGGGTATCGGCCGGCTTTCCCGGGATGGTTAGGGAGGGCCGCGTGCTCTCTGCCCCGCATTTCGTGTGCCCCGGCGGTGACGGCAGCAAGCCCTCGGTGGAGCTCGAAAAGGCGTGGTCGGGCTTCGAGCTCCAGCAAGCCCTGGCGAGCGCTCTTGGCAAGCCTTGCCGGGTCGCCAACGACGCCGACGTCCAGGGGGCTGCGGTCGTAAAGGGAGAGGGGCTCGAGTTCGTCGTAACCCTGGGCACAGGAGTGGGCACGGCGCTGTTCTGGCAAGGCAAGTTGGCACCTCACCTCGAACTGGCCCAGCACCCCCTGTCCAAGCGCGGAAAAACCTACAACGAGGTGTTGGGCGACGCTGCTCGCAAGAAGGCGGGGAGCGCCAAGTGGAACGAACGGGTCCTTGTCACGCTCGCGATGTTGAAAGGGCTCGTTTTCTACGACCACTGCTACATAGGTGGTGGCAACTCGACCAAGGTAAAGGTCAACCTCCCTTCCGATGTCAGCCTCGCCGACAACAGCGCTGGGATCATCGGTGGGATCAAGCTCTGGGAACGTACTTAGTACTCAGGCAAGCACCTCTTGCTCACGCGAGCACCTGGTACTAGGCGAGCACGTCGCGCGTCGTCATCCGGGCCCAGGCGGCCGCGCCGAAGACAGCAACGTACCCAGCCTGCAGGACGAGGTCCTTCCAGATGTTGTGCCAGTACACCGGAGCGCGGGCGAGGTCGTAAAAAGCCGTCCAATAATTGGTGAAAAGCCAAGGGTGGAGGAACGACACCTCAGAGATGCTGTCGAGGATCCCCGAGACGATGACGAGCCCAACCGTGATGGCCATTACGGCGATCGGCACGTCGCTAACGGTCGAAACGAAAAGGCCTATCGACGCCAGCCCGAACATGGAGGCTCCCACCACCAGGGCCGCGATCAAGCTTCGTCCGGCGCCGTCCAGGAACGAAATAGTTGTGCCCGAAACCGTCACGACCGCGCCGTGCGGGAAGAACACGATCCCTGCGACTAGCCCGACGATGACAATGTCGATGGCGGCAACAACGCAAAACAGAGCTAGCACAACCGCTTTTGCCAGTAGGAGCCGGGCGCGGCCGGCGGGCTGTACCAACAAGTAGCGCAGCGTCCCGATACTGGCCTCGCCGGCGATCGAATCACCCGCGACGACCGCCAGCGCCAGGGGGATAAAAAACGGCATCGCGACCGTCAATGCGGCCAACGCTGCGAAGACCGCGTTGTGGGAAACGCGGTCGACAAACGCAGGCCCGTTGCCTGCCGCCGGGCCACCGGAAAGGTAAACGGCGACCACTAAGAACACGGGCACGGCAGCGAGGACTAGAAGGAGGGCCCGGACTCGCGCCCGGGCGAAAACGGTGCGTGCCTCAACCAGCCACATCGAAGCCCTCCCCGGTCATAGCGACGAACGCGTCCTCCAACGAGAGCTGCTCTTTGACCAGCATCCGGACCCCGACCCCGGCTTGGACCAGGGCGCGGCAACAGTCCTCGGGAAGCAGGCCGCCGAGCGTTCCCACGACTTGGGCGCCCTGGCGGTCGAGGTCCGAGATCCCCATCCCGATGAGCACCTCTGCGGCCAGGGCAGGGTCATCCGCCTCGACCCGGAGCTTGGGGTTGGCGGTCGCCCGAAAATCATCGAGAGTGCCCTGCATCAAGAGCTTCCCCCGGTGCATCACGCCGACGTGCGAACAGATCTGCTCGACCTCGGAGAGCAGATGTGAAGAAAGGAACACCGTCGTCCCCTCGGCCCCGAGTTGGCGTACCAGGTGGCGAATTTCCCTGGTACCTTGCGGGTCCATCCCGTTAGTAGGTTCGTCGAGCACAAGGAGCTGGCGTGGGACCAACAGGGCCAGCGCTAGGCCCAGTCGCTGGCGCATACCGAGCGAATATGCCCTGTACTTCTTCTTTGCAGCGGCCGTGAGGCCTACCCGGGCCAAGGCCTCGGCAATCCGTTGAGGCCGCGTTGATGAGCGCCCCCCGGGCCCCATCGCGTCGAAGCGTTCCAGGTTCTCCTGACCGGAGAGCCACGGGTAGAAGGCAGGGCCCTCCACGAGCGCCCCCACATGGGGCAAGGTGGACATTGCCCGCCCCGGCATCGGCTGGCCGAGCAGGCTCCAGGTCCCTGCAGTCGGTCGGACCAGGCCCAATAACACCCGGATTGTCGTCGTTTTCCCGGAACCATTTTGCCCCAAGAACCCGTAGGTGCTGCCCGACGGCACAGCCAGGTCAATCCCGGCGACAGCGGGGACGTGGCCGAAGTGCTTGGCGAGGCCGTTCGTCTCTATTGCGAAACCGGTCTGCAGCGCGCCAGCCAAATCTCCTGACATGTCGGCGTGCGTCAGGCTGGGCTCAGGAGCTGGCGGAGGCTGCCGCCTCCAGCACGCTCGGAGTTACAAACCCAGCGTAGAAATGGCCGTCCGGCATGAGCAGGATGTTCAGCAGGACCGTGCTGAACAGGCGGGCCTGTTGGCCAGCGACCTGCACAGGCGTGGTCGCGACCGAGAGCGCCTCGCTGCCGGCCGACGCGACGAGCCCGGGTGCAGAGCCGCTGAGGACGGTCGCCCAGCCAGTCCCTGTGGTCTTGAGGTCCTTCACGCCGAGGCCCGCCGCAGTTGGCCCATTTGCCGCTCCGCCAACCCCGCTCCGTTCGACGCCGCCAAACCCACCCTTGCCGATGGTACGGGCGGTCACCTTGGCACCGGGCGGCGGCGTGAAGGTGAGCTCACCGGCAGGCGGTGGCCCGAGGTGGAGCGTCCCGGTGAAGCCGAGCTCGATAGCCGGGCTGGTCTGGCCGATCGCGTAGACGGCCACCTGGAGGGGCACACCGAGCAAAGTGCCTGTTGCCCCAACGTCGATCTCGATGTGGTCTACCGTGCTCCCGTTCGCGCCCTTCGGGCTGACAAGCAGCTGGTAGGCCGGCTCACCGGCAACGTAGACGGGCGCACCGGTCGCGACTGCGGTCGTGGCGCCCAGTCCGCGCAGCAGGTCCGCAGCGAGCTGCGCGGGCGTAGGTGGTACCCGAGTAGGAAGTGCTGCTGCGCTTGCCGGGGGCTGCTCCCCGCCGCCTGCCCATATGAAGTGCGTCACTTTCTGGGTCGAGCTGTCCCAAAGCCATGCCTGGTCGCCGTTGCGTACGACGTCCACCTCTTGGGCGGGACCGTCAACCAGAGCGATGTGCTCGGCAGTGGTCCCGTCCAGCCAGACGTTCGCTTGGTAATTGTCTGACAGCAGCGACAAGGGGTTGAAGCTCTGGCCACCCCCTCCCCCGCCTCCGCCGGCCTCCTGCTCAAGGGAGGACAGCCCTGAAAAGCCCAGATTGGCGGTCCACTGAAGGGCGCCGCTCAGCTGCGGCGCCTTGGCGCCGGCCATGTCGGCCACGAGCTGCTCTGCCGACTGGGCCGGCAAACCGGCCGGCGAAGACGCCCCGCTGAGCGTTGGTAGAAGGGCCACCACCCCGACCGCGGCAAGCAGAGCCACAGGGACCGCATACGGAGCACGTCTTGAGCGTAAGTACTTCACATACATAACGCTACTGCCAGCGGCTCGTTTTTGACGCCGTCACGAAATCCGGTCCTTAGGGAGTGCTCCCTAGCTTTCAGCGCAGCGCCCGGCGACGCCCTGCTGGGCGGGCAGCCCGGCGCCGTTCCGCCAAGCCGTGCTCACAGCGCTCGGCGTGGAGGGCCTCGGGCTCCGAGTCGTCCAAGACACCAAGCGGCCCGACCACCCAGGACAGCAGGAGGTCTGCGAGCTGCGGGTTGCGCGCCAGCACCGGCCCGTGCAAGTAGGTCCCCCAGACCCGGCCCGCGACAGCCCCCTCGACCGTGCCGTCCTTGTTCCCCGTCCCGACCTGGACCTCGCCTATGGCGCGCGCGCCCGTGCCCAGCTCGGTGACCGCCCCGTGGTTCTCGAAACCGGTCAGCGTCGGCAGGCCCGCACTGGCCCACTCGGCGGCCGGTTGGACCACGACCTCGCCGATCGCTCGAGGAGAAGTTGAACGTACGGTTACGCAATCCAAGAGCCCGAGCCCGGCGCTGCGCTTGCCGTCTTGGCCTACGAAGCTCTCCCCAAGGATTCTGCAGCCCAGCGCAGACCGCCAAGATGACGGCCCCGCCCTCGACAGCGCTGTGCAGTGCCCGACTGGCGATCAATTTCGCAGCGGCAAGGTCCTGGGGGAGGTCCTCGCCTCCACCGATCACGTAGAGCTCACAGCCGGTCGGGACGGGGTCAGCCGACATCACGGTCAGAACCTGCGCATCGTGGCCTCGCCAGCGCAGCCGTTGGGCAAGGACGGCAGCGTTCCCGCTGTCGCCATAAGTGCCCAGAAGGTCCGGGTAGACCAGGGCGACCGAGATCGTCATGGCGCGCTTAGCCTTTCCGCGCCGTGCGAGGCTCCCGGCGTGCCCGGGTTGGTGCCGGGGGCGCTCTTGCGCAGCGCAGCTAAGGCCTGGTGGAAGGCCGTGTAGTTGGCAACGACGTCGACTTGCCGTGGCCCGTGCGGCCCATGTCCACCTGCTGCGGCTATCCTGCGCAACGCTTCGCTCACACTGGGCTCGACCGTGTGGCCGACTTCGCCATAGTGAAGCCTCACCGCGAGGTCGAGGCGGCGCTCGCCTGTTGCCGTTACCGGCCGGCCCCGGAGCGCTTCGAACGGGACGTCCCAGAGCCACGACGGGTCGTAACCGTCAGCGGTCCGTGCGTTGATGGCGATGACCACGGGGGTAGGAGCCGGCGAGAGCATGTCGAACACCTCCGCCCAGCCGGCCGGGTTTTTCGCCAGCAGGAACCGGGCGTCCACCCCATCGACCTCGATCGTTGCGTAACGACCGGCGACCTCGCGCACACCGGCCATCGCTTGCAGCGCCGCGGTCACGTCCCCGCCCAGGCCAATGACCGCACCAAGGGCCATGGCGGCGTTCGACTGGTTGCAGAGCCCCGGCAGGTTGATGCTCATGGCATGGCGGGCCCCCGACGCCAGGACGACGTAAGGCCCGCCATCGTCCTGCCCGAGCGAGATCTCTGCGACTGGGCGGGAAAAACCACAAGACGAGCACGCCCAGCCGCCCCCCTCCTCGAAAATAATTGGGCCGCCGCACTGCGGGCAACCAGTGGCGTCGCTGTTCCATCGCAGCCCTGCGCCGACCCACGTCACGCGTTTAGCGGCGCCGGCAGCCCACACGACGAGCGGGTCATCGGCGTTGGCCACGACCACAGCCCCGGGCGGGGCCTGGTCGCAGGCGTTGCGCCAACGCTGTGATACGTGGCGCACCTCGTTGTTGCGGTCGAGCTGGTCGCGGCTCAAGTTGAGCAACACCAGAACGGCGGGGCGCACGCTGGCTGCCACCTTCGGGAGCCACGCCTCGTCGACCTCGAGCACGGCGGTAGCCCCCGGCTCCCCGGCCGCGAGCGCAGCTGCCAACCCGGCTGGGAGGTTGGCCCCGAGGATGTTCGTTACGACCGGGCGGTGCCCTCCAGCACCGATCGCGCTCGCCAGCAGTTTGGTCGTGGTTGTTTTGCCGTTCGTGCCCGATACGAGCGCCACCTGCCGTCCGGCCGAGAGCCGCTCGAGGGCCAGCGGGTCGATCGCAAGTATCGCGTGGCCGCCGATGACCGAGCCCGAGCCGCGACCAGCTGCCCTGGAGAGAGCGCCGAGGCCTCCTCCCGCCACCACTGCGAGGCGGGTCCGCAATTGCAAGCTAATGACCAGGCAAGCTACCGCATCACACCGTCCGTGTCGGCGAGAGCCAGCCCTCCCGGGCAGAGGTCGTGCTCAGCAAGGCACGTGAGGTGGTCCTCGGTGCCGTCAGCTGAGAGTCGAACGGTTCGGGCTAGCCGCTGGTGAGCCGTTCCACAGCTTGACCGGTGACGTCTGCGATGAGCTCGAAATCCTTGTCACCGTGCAGGACGGTGAGCTGGGCGAGCTCTGCCGTCGCGGCAATGAGCAGGTCGGGGATCGACGCCGCCCGGTGCTGGCCGCGCCCGGCGAGCGTACCTTGGACTTCTACCGCGCGGTCTTCGATAGCGGGCGTGAGGTACTCGACAGGCATGCGAGCGAGGGGTGGGCCGCCTTGGCCGGCCCGAAGGTCCTGAGCCGAGCGGGCCGAGAAGCCGACCTCGAGGCGGGTGAGCGTGCAGACGCGGACGAGGCCCCGTTCGATCCTGGTGGCCCACAGGTCAGCGTCCGGGCTGTGACCGAGACGGACCAGGGCCGATTTGTCGATCAGCCACGTTGTCACGACCAGGCTCGCCGCATGACCTCCGGATCGGCGAGGTCGGCAAACGTGCCGGCGAACGTAACGAGGCCTTCGACAGTGACTTCGGGCGTGGAGCCGTCCCGTTCGCGTGCAAGCGCTCGTCGTACGTACTCGGTACGCGACAAGCCCACACGGCGAGCTTTGGCGTCGATGACGGCCAAGACTTCGTCGGGAACGTCGCGGATCAAGATGTCGGCCATCGCGCCTCCCTCTCGCTGATATCAGATGATATCAAGGATCACTCCTGACGGAGGTCAGGCACCTGAACGCGCATCGCACCATCAGTGTCGGCGAGAGCGAGTTCTTCTCAGGGCACAGCTCGTGCTCGACAAGGAACGAGGTCTGCCCACCCACCATTCTCGGGTGCCGACGTTTCGTAGGTACCTAGGGAGCCCGTCGCGACAACCAGGTCAGTCGGGCCGGGCACCGCGTGCCCTAAGGCCGGCGTCAATACGGTTCTCAAGCCCGCCCTAGTTGCCCTTGTTATAACAGGATGTCCCACGGACTAGCCGCCGAGGCCCTAAAGGGGGCGGCCAGTCGGAGGCCCGGATGGGAGAGCCGTCGCCGTTACGAGCCTGGCCCGACCTGGCCACGTGCTACCTGCGATCCGCACCCTCCCCTCATGGCCCCGGCGCCATGGCGCCCTTGGCCGCCCTCGTCGTCCGGACCGGTTGGGTGTTAGGACGCCGTCGACTTGTAGGCGAGATAGAGCACTCCGTTGGTGTAGGCCGTGCTCTTTTCCAGCGACCATTTCGTTGTCAAGGCGTCGGGGAAGAGGCGGGGTCCGCCACCTCGGGTGAGGGGGTAGACGAACAGGTGCAGTTCGTCGATCAGGCCGTCAGCGATCATGGACCGCACAAGGTCCCCGCTGCCGCTCACGTAGATGCCGCCATCGACTTCGCTTTTGAGCTTGCGGATCGTTCCGGGCTGATAGGGGCCGAGGATCTGGGAGTTGTCCCATTTTCCTGACTTCAGCGTGGAGGAGACGACGTACTTGGTGGAGCCGTTCATGAACGGAGCGCCCGGGTCCTCCTCGGCGGTCCGGGCCGACCAGGCCGGCTCGAACATCTCGTAGGTATTGCGCCCCAGCAGGATGGCTTGGCAGCTTGACATGATATGGCCGATGTCGTCTCCCATGGCGGGGTCGAAGCCGTAATCGAAGGTCCAGGTTGGTGTGTCGATGACGCCGTCGAGGCTCATGAACTCGTGCACTTTGATTGTTCCCATGGCTTATGTCCTTTCAGTTCCGGCGGCGATCTGCTCACCCCTCGCCTTATCCACGAACGGACCGCTTCTACTCGACACCGAAGGTTCAGGAAATCCGTGCCATTATGTGCTCAGAGGGCGGCTCGTTGGCGCATAAGGAAGTCGCGCTCGACCGCGTTGGCAGTCAGGTCGATAGCCCGGTCGTAGCCAGCTAGGGCCTCGTGGCGGCGTCCTGCTCGGGCGAGGAGGTCGGCGCGTGCCGCATGGTAGGGCTGGTAGTTGGCGAGGGTGGCGGCGCCGATTTCGGCTAGGGCGGCGAGCCCTGCGTCGGGACCGTGGAGCTCGGCGACGGCCACTGACCGGTTGAGGGCGATGACTGGGTGGGGGCGCAGCTCGTAGAGCTGGTCGTAGAGGGCGACGATCTGGGACCAGTCGGTCGTTTCGGCACTGGTAGCGTCGGCGTGCACGGCGGCTATAGCGGCCTGGACCTGGAACGGTCCGGGCCGGTTGCGCAGCAGGCAGGCACGCACGAGCTGGTGGCCCTCTGCGATTAGTGCCTGGTCCCAGCGAGAGCGGTCCTGGTCGGCGAGGCGCACCATCGTCCCGTCGGTGCTGATGCGGGCGGGCCGGCGGGATTCGGTGAGCAGCATCAAGGCGAGCAGGCCGACGGCTTCGGGTTCGTCGGGCATCAGCTCGACGAGGGTCCGCCCGAGCCGGACGGCTTCGGTCGATAGATCGGTTCTCGTCAGGAGCAGTCCCGACGAGGCGGTGTGACCCTCGGCATAGATGAGGTAGATGGCGGCGAGGACCGTGTGGAGCCGGTCCGGGAGCTCCCCAGGCCGTGGTATGCGATAGGAGGCGTGATTGTCGTGAAGTTTGCGTTTGGCCCGCACGATCCTCTGTGCCATCGTCGGCTCGGCGACCACGAACGCGCTGGCGATCTCGGGACTCTCCAGGCCAGCGACGAGGCGCAGGATCAGAGCGACCTGGGCGTCGGCGGCTAGGGCGGGGTGTGCGCACAGGAACATGAGCCGGAGCTGGTCGTCGGCGACGACATCGACGAAATCGTCGAGCCTGTCAAGGTCCTCAGGGTTGCGGGCAGGTCCCATGGTGTCGGTGTGGAGCCGGTGAGCCGCGAGATGCCGGTCGCTGCGGGTTGATTCGCGTCGCAGGCGGTCGATGGCGCGGTTGCGGGCGGTGGTGGTGATCCACCCGCCGGGGTTGGGCGGTATACCCGTCTTCGGCCACTGCTCGGAGGCGATCGCGAACGCTTCAGCCACGGCGTCCTCGGCAAGGTCGATGTCGCCGAGAATGCGGATTACCGTGGCCGTGCAGCGGCCGGCTTCGCGCCGGAAAACCTCATCGAGGCCGTCGGTCACCCTTGCGCGGGCCGGACCTCAACCGGTCCGTCGCACGCCGCGGCCGCTTTACCGGCCCATTCCAGAGCGGCGTCGAGATCGGCAGCTTCGATTACCCAAAAGCCACCCATCTGTTCCTTGGTCTCGGCGTAAGGCCCGTCGGTCATCGAAACCTGCCCCGCCGAGGACCGCACGACCGTCGCCGATGACGCCGGGTGCAAGCCGGCGGCGAACACCCAGGCACCCGCGTTTTGCAGGTCGCTGTTGAAGGCGTCGACCTGGGCGACGCGGAGCTGCGCGTCTGGGCTGGAAAAGTCGGCCTCGAAGGTGTCGTCGTGCCAGACCGAGATCAGGTATTGCGGCATCTTGGTTGCTCCATTCGGTAGTGGCTGGGTCAATGGTGGGTGGGCCAGCGGCTCAGTCGGCGTGCCTTGCGAGCACTGGGACAATGATGGCCGCCGCGATCAGGTGCAGGCCAACAAGGGCGATCTTGCTGGCGGCGGTGTCGGCGAACGCTGCGGGCACCAGCAAGGACAGGACTGTGAGCCCGATGGTTATCTGGAAGAACCGCTGACGGGGGACAGCGCTGCGCCGGCTCAGCCACCCGACGAGCACCCCCGCGATGACCGCGGCGACGAAGGTGAGCTGGGCGAAGCTGGCGAGGGCGATCTTGCCGTGCACGGCCAGCGGTACCCCGCCCGCCCGCAAGGCAACCGCGGCGGCGGTCGTGACCGAGGCAGCCAGCACACCCTGCGCGAGCGTGGCCCGGGGCAATGTCCTCGTCAACCTGGGCCCGGCACACCCCACAGTGATGACGGGAGACGTGGTGATGACGGGAGACATAGTGATGTCGGGAGACGTGGTGATGTCGGGAGACGCGATGATGTCGGGAGACGCGATGATGACGGGAGACGTGGAGATAAAAGTGGACATCGACTGGTTCCTTTCCTTGACGTCGGCGCCCGGCGCACCGCTCACCAAGTCCACGAGCGGCGAGGTCAGGTTCGACACCTGAAGCCCAACATTCCCCGCCCCGGGTCGGGCACAGTAGATGCGGAGGACCCGAACCGCTCGGCGGAGTGAAGACCCCGTCCCGGGGCCTACGATCATCCGCCGCGACACTGCGGTCGCCCGAGCAGGGCGTCCCCGCTTGGGTCTTTCGACGACACTGCTCTCCAGTACATCGACGGACTGGCGCTCCCAGTCAGCTCGCCGCCGTCAGTTCATACATCACGTGGAGGCCGACTAGGCCGTGATGTCGGTGGTCGAACGCCTCCTGCACCGTCCCGATGACCCGGAAGCCCAGTGACTGCCGAAGATGAACCGCAGCCGCGTTGGTCTCTACTACAGCGTTGAGGCTCGTGAGGTGGCAAGGCGGGACACGGTGCGATGCACGGAGCGCCGTGTCCGCCGGTTTATGACGGGAAGGCCGCGACACTCGAGAACCACGGGGTGGCCGGGCGCTAAGCCAGCACCCAGCCATCAAGTTCTCAATGCACGAGTGGGCCACGGCGATGATTCGAGACGCCGCTAACGTCTGAGTGATTTATGACTACGTACGCGCTGATCCATGGGGCGGGAACCAGCTCGTGGTACTGGCACCTCGTTAGGCCCGAGCTGGAGGCCCTTGGCCACGACGTGGTGTCCCCGGACCTGCCCTGCGACGACGACGCGGCCGGGCTTGCCGAGTACGCGGACGTCGTCGTCGATGCCATCGGTCGCCGGCGCCAGATCGTGGTCGTCGCTCAGTCCCTGGCGGGGTTCACCGCCCCCTTGGTTGCGACGCGGGTCCCGGTCGACCTGATGGTCTTGGTGGCGGCGATGGTCCCACGGCCCGGGGAAGCTCCTGGGGAGTGGTGGGCGAACACGGGCCACGTTTTCCCCGAACCGTTCGATCCCGTCGCAATCTTCTGTCACGACCTGACTGCGGACCTAGCGACCGAAGCTGGCCGTCACGTCCGGGACCAGTCGCAGAGCCCGTTCCAAAGGCCCTGGCCGCTGCCCGCCTGGCCCGACATACCAACGCGCTTTCTAGCCTGCAGGGAGGACCGTTTCTTTCCTATCGAGTTCCAGCACCGGGTCGTGCGGCAGCGCCTCGGCATCGTGCCAGACGAGATGGACAGTGGCCACCTGCCCGCCCTCGCCCATCCCCGCGAGCTCGTGCAGCGGCTTGAGGCCTACCGGGCCGAGCTGGTGGCAGGCGAAGAGCCTTAGAGAACTGCGGGGGTCACATCACCCTGGGGAAAGGCACGCCACCAAGGTGACAACGGGCCCGCCCGGGCCAGGCCAAGCGCCCGTACAATTCGCAGACGTGCCAGCGTCGAGGGTGATCGAACAGGCCGAGCCAGACTTCGCCGGGCGGGTACAGAGGTTGTTCGACGCCGGTCGCCACAAGACGGCTCCTGCGCCGATCTGGAACTGCCTGAACCCGATCCGGCCACCTGGCGCGAGCAGATCCTCGATGTCTGCGCACCAGATCCGCGACCAGTACCTGAAGTTCCCCGGCATCTCCCGTGCCGCGCTAGCCATGGCCCCCACGAACCTCGACGTGCTGAAGGTCGGCGAAAGAATGCTGGCCATCCTCCTCGCCGGCGCATCGAGCCACAAGCAGCTTGGGCGATCAACGCCCTCCTGCTCTACGTCAGCGCCTACGCACTGGAACTCTCCCTAGTCGCGCTCCGACAGGCGCATCACGGTGACAACTGGATCGTCAGTCGCGACGAACTGATGCGTCGGTTCACCGCACTTCCCGTCGACCAGTTCCCTCAGACCAGACAGCACGCGGCCGAGCTGACCTCCGGTACAGGGCACGAACGGTTCGACTTCACCCTCAGCCTCATCGTCGGCAACCTCACACAGCGTCGGAGACGCTCCGCTGCTGAGGATCGGCGCAGAAGCGATCACGTCTGAGCCGCCACGGGACGACCGTAGCAACCGCCGACGGCGGCCATAACGACCTGCTCGTCACGAGCCGGCCACAGTCATTAACAGCGTCGCGGCGACCCCCGAGCGACGGCTAGAGGCGCCGGCGGGCCACCACTGACCGTGGTTGCTCCTTGGTCGGCACCGGGTCCCGGTGCCGACCAGCACGCCGACTATTTCACTGGCGCCAGACAACCGGAAAGGGCGCCGTCACGCGCTCAGGTCGCCCCTTTCTGTCGTCGGGCTCCGAGACCCTCAGTGGCGAGCTCCGGTGACAAGTCACCCGAGGTGAGGCTTTGCACATGGGCAGTGATCGCAGCGATGGCCGCCTGGAGCGCTCGGGTGTCTGTGGCGGCGACGAGCAATCTCGTGTCCGCCGCCAGGCCGGCGCGCGCCACGATGCCCTTCTCATTTAGCACCCACTGTTCCTGGGACGCCAGGACGGAGTGCGCCACCTCTATGAGCCCACGTGAGGCATTGGCGAGGGCAACGGCCACGTCGCCGCGGTTGCCAAGCGCAGCGGAGGCGTAGCCCAGGCTCGCCAGAGCATCACCGTGCCAGCGGCGCCCCGCGTTCGTGGCCAAGACCCCCGGGTAGCGAGGGCGTGGCAGCTCGCCGGCCAGCACCTGGTTGGTGGCCAGTTCGGCCATCACCACGTACGTAGGGATGCCAGCGGCGTAAAACAGGAGCAGCTCTTTTTTGAAGCGCCCGGCCGTAGCCTCAGCACACCAATGCTCCACCTCGTCGAGGTCTCGGTAGTGGACATCGACGCGCCTTTCATCGATCGTCAACCACGCGCCACCGTTCATGACGCCCCCGCCCCAGCCGCCGACCTCTGAGACCTGTCCGGCCCAGCCCTTGGCCCGAAGAGCGCCCGGGTCGAAGACGCCCCGGTAGTACACGGCGTAGTCCCAGTCGCTATCAGGCCTGTGAGTGCTCTGAGCACGGGACCCGCCCAAGGTGACGGCGAGCACGCCGGGAAGCGTCGCTAGCTCGGAGACCATCCACGCTTCGAAGGCGGGGTCTTCCACCCCCCTATACTGCTCGGCCCCTGGCACGGGTGCCAGCAATTTTCCCCCGGCAGACCCATGAGCCGCATCGAACTGTAGAAGATCGTCGCGGCACGCTGCCCGGTGTTATGTTCGCGATATTGTCGGCCTGGCCGCCTCGGCGGATTTGCGCACGATCGCCGAATATCGTGTAGTCAAAGGGATTCTTCTTACGTCAGGGTGCCGACCCGAGATTATTCATTATTGGCGACGTCTGAGGAAGGAAGCCCGCTTTCATGCGGCAGCCTAAATTTACGAAGAACCCTAAGGCACTCGGCTCACTCATCGGCGCTGGTCGGCCAAGAGCGGCGCACGCCTGATGTTTGTGGCTCATGGGCGCCGAGCGCGACTTGGTCGTGGGATCGACGTGGCGTGAATGTGAGCGTGGGCCGTTCGTCGCTTCATTCTGCCAGAGTGACGGACGTTGCTCCCGGCCCCGGCACCCTCAGCGCGGTCGACCGCCTCAGCGACTGGCGCGCCGGGCCTGGAAAAACCGGACCAGCTTTCTGATCAGGAAGATCATGGTGTCACCTCCTTTATGGAACAAGGCATCATCGCACCTCCCATTGGAACCAGCGGATGCCGATGGTGGCGAACACAACGACATAGCCGACCGAGACCAACAGTGACTCGAGGTCGCGAGCGTCCCAGGCGGACAGGTGGAGCACACCGGCGAAGAGGGTCATGACCGTGCCCACCGGGCTCCATTCGACAACGGTGCCCCACGGGTGGCCAAGCGTGCCGCCCTGGCCGAGGAGCCCAAGCAATATGAGGCCGATGTAGAGCAAGCGCGCAGTGGAGTTGACCGTCTCGGAGGACTTCACCAAAGCAACCAGCGCCTGAGCGATGCACAAGAACATGGTGCCGCCCAGGATGGAGACGAGGAGAACCAGTCCGTACTGGCCGACGGATAACGAAAGATGGTGGACCCGGGCGCCGAGGACGACAACGACCAGCGCGATGACCAGGTTGGCCAGTACCTGCACGATCAGTCGGCTCCCCATGATGGCCCCGGTGGACGCCGGCGTGACCCGTAGGCGCTGGAAGACTCCCTTCTCCCGGTCGCGCGCCGTGGCGAGGGAGTACCCCATGATCGATGTGGAGGCAATGCCGTAGGTGATGCTCAGCGCGATGACAAAGAGCGGTCCTCCTAAGTTTGCCGTGCCCGTTTTGGAATTTGTGGACTCCAGGATGAGGTAAGGGAGCAAGATGCTCATGATCAGGGATCGTCGGTTCTTCAAAAAGACGATGAAGTCAGCCCGTAAGAGCGAGCCGAGGATAGGACGGGTGTTTGATGTGGCGGCAATCGATGAGCTGCTAGTCACGGATCTCGCTCCCGGTGAGGCCGATAAAGACGTCTTCGAGTGTCACTGCGCCGCGAGCAGCCTGACGGACAAGAGGGTCGTCCCTGTGCTCGTCGATCAGCTCCTCCGGTGCACCGGTGGCCAGCACGGTGCCATGGTCGATGATGGCGACCCTGTCACATACCGCCTGGGCCTCTTCCATTGAGTGCGTGGTGAGCAAGATGCTGCTCCCCTGGTCGCTTAGGTGCTCGATGCGCGACCACAATTGACGACGCGATTGGGGGTCAAGGCCGGAGGTCGGTTCGTCCAGCAAGAGCAGCACCGGGTCGTGGATCACGGCGATGAAAAGCGAAAGTCGCTGCTGTTGGCCGCCAGAAAGCTGCTTGAAGAACTTGGGCGATTCGTGGCCCAGTCCGATGGTGCTGAGCCCTTCGGTGATCCGGCCGTCTGAAAACTCGATACCGTAGAGCCCGGCGTACAGCTGGACGATTTGCTTGATAGTTAGCTGCGCCTGGAAGCTTGTGGCCTGGAGTTGAACGCCCATTTTTGACTTGGCCTGAGCCGGGTGCCGGTGGACGTCGACGCCGTCCACCAGCACTGTCCCCGAACCGGGCTTGAGCAGGCCCTCGATGGCGCTGAGAGTGCTGGTCTTGCCCGCGCCGTTCGGGCCCGAGAAGACCGAAGATCTCCCCGCGGTTGATATGCAGGCTCACCCTGTTGACGGCCTTAGTTGCCCGGTAGGACACGGAGAGGTCGCGGACGTCCAAAATGACGTCCCTTCGTGGTTGCTCAGTGCCGCTCAATCGATGTTCCTCGCCGGCGCCTGGCTCGAGCGGCCCTTGGGCGCAAGACGCTTGGCCAGCAATTCGTGCTGGGCAATGGCGCCGGCCACGGTCCAGACGAGCGGTCGGTAACGACTGCGAAATAACAACGACATCAGCTAGCTCCTTTGTCCGCCGTTGAGGTTGGTTGCCCGTCATTGGGGGTTGGGTTCTTTGGGCGGTAGCGGTTTGGCCCAACTTGGAGGCGATGTCACTTGGTCTTCGCACACCACCTCGGGGGTCAGCAGGCGAGTGAGCAGGTCGAGCGCGGCGACAACCTCCGGTACTTGGCCCCGGTCCTCAACAGCCAGCACCTTGGCCAGGATGTCGTCGATAGGCACCGAGCCCAGCCGTCCCTGGACGGCCTTGAGCGCAGGGGTGGTACGCACCAATGTCCGGCGGTGGTCCAAAGGGTCAGAGCTGCTCTCCAGCAGCCCTAGGTCTCGCAACCTGGCCACTGCCGTCGACACAAGGCTCTGAGGAAAGCCTGTCCGCTCGGTGATCTCAGTGATCGAGCTGTTCGGGTGGTACGCAACATCGACGAAGACCAGTCGCGCGCTTGTAGTCCTCTTGCCCCCTGGTAGAGCGCCTTCGGCGATCTGCATGAGCCGGCGGCCGAGGAGGAAGAGGGTCATCGGATTCACATCACAAAAAGATACATCATAATCGGATGAGTGTCAAGGCTCGCAGGAAGTAGCCGCCGTTGACGATGGTTGGCTGGCCTTTCAGGGTGCCGAGGGCGGACAGGAACGCAGCGCCCCTCCCAAGGCGACCATTGGGAGCCACCAATAGTGGTCAATGAGCCGGCGCCGCCCACCTGGAGCTCCACCCAAGAGCCGCGCCGCTACCGAAGTGAAGACGCGGACGTCCAAAATCGCAGGCTAACGAGCGGGCGACTAACGCATGGCACCGTCTGTGTCGGCGAGCGCCAGCTCCTCTGGGGAGAGCTCGTGCTCGACAAGGAACGAGGTCTGGCCCACCCGCCAAAGAGCGACACCCCTCGGGAGCTGGCACAGGAGAGCCTGCTCATTGCGGGAGAGCCCGAGCAGTTCGCCGGCCCGCTCGGCCTCTCCGGGGGCCTGCCCGAAAACGACCCGGGTCTCGGCGTCCGCGAGGAGGCCCTCAGCAAGCCTCTGCTGCTCAGAACCCTCCTGGCCGGCCGCCTTGAGATCTGAGAGGCGGTGCACGACAGCGACGTTGGCTACGCCATAGGAACGGGAAAGCTTGAAGGTCGCTTGCAGCCAACGAGCTGTCGCAAGGTGGCTGAGCAGTGCCCACGCCTCGTCGAGGACCACAAGTCGCTTGGTAGCCAATCCCACCGCCAATGTGCTCTGGAGCCACGAGAGGGCACAGACCATGAGCAGGCCGAGGGCCGGCGAGGCGTAAAGGCGCGAAAGGTCCAGCACGACCACCCCCGCCGAGAAGTCCAGCCCCGGTGAGGTCTCTGCGTCGAACATCCCAGCGAGGTCGCCGTGGACGAGCCGCCACAGCTCGAGGGCGACCTGCCTGCCGTCCTGGCGCAGGCCCTCCACGTCCGTGCCGAGCAACCTGGCCTGGCGCTCCTCGGGGCGGAGCAATGCCTCGGCTACGAGCGGAAGGGTGGGTAGCGCCGTCCGCTCTTCGGCAGCCGCCAAGGCGACGTCCGCGGCCGCCCGCTCCTGCGGGAGCAGCGGTCGCCCCAGAGAGCTCCCGAGAAGAGCGCCGAGCAGCTCAGCTCGGCGTTGATGTGCCGGCGACTGGCCTGGCTGGCCGCTTTGCTCGGTCGGCCCGGGCAAGGCGACGTCGAGCGGGTTGAGGCACAGACCGAGCCCCGGGCCGAGCCGCAAAGGGGTGGCACCGGACGCGGCCGCAAGCGCCCCGTACTCGCCCTTGGGGTCAAGAACCCAGCAATGGCGCCCGAAAATCCGCTGCCGCCAGACGAAGGACTTCACGAAAGCTGACTTGCCGCGCCCGATCTGGCCGAAGACAACGATATTGGGGCTCGTTAACTTGCCCTTGGCATAACACTCCCATGGGTCGAAACAGAAAAGGCTGCCAGATGCCTCTCGCCCTATGAAACAGCCGTCGACCCCGAGGTCCTCGGGCACGACGAAGGGGTAGAGGGTGCGCAACTCCACCGTGCTGGCGCGATGAGCCGGTGGCAAGCCCCTCCTCACACGCCCCTCCCCATAGGCAGAGCCCATGTAAGGGCCTCCTTCTGCTGCCCGTACAGCAGCCGGAGAGAGACCTTGGCCGCGCCGGCGGCCCTCTCCAGGTCGGAGCAGGCTGCGTCGAGGCCCGCCTTATCGGAGCCAGAAACGGTGAAATAACCGGACATCTTGAACACGCCGCGCCCGTCTACCAACCGTTCTTCCCTGCCCTCGACAGCCTCTGCCTGGCGCCGGTGGCGCGCCGTCTCCAAGAAGCCGCCCTGCGCGCGCAGTTGAGCATCCGCCACCTGCGCGGTCCGCGATGATTGCGCGTCGCGCTCGGCTCGCTCGGGCGGCACCGGGGCCATGACCACGGAGAACGACCTCCTCCCCGTCCCGATCAGCAGCGGGCTGAGAAAGTCAGGCCCGACGCTGCTGCGAGGCCATTCGGAAACCCAATAGGTCCGGTGCCAGGACGCGTCGGCACGGACATCGGCCCAGTGTTCTTCGAGAGCCAGAGGCCACGGGTGCGCGCCCGGGGAGTGGTCAAGGCCCGGGACGAGGAAGTCACCGAGGGCCACGGCCGCGCCGGCCTGGTCGAGCACTCCCTCGCAGACCAGGCCGACATTGCGCATCTGGGCCCGCAACGAACGCACCTCGTTGCGCATTGCGTCGGCTTCCGGCTCGCTCAGCCGGGCGCCACGGCCACGGGAGTGAGGACGGCAACGCACTGCGACGAGCAACAACGTCTCGTGCCTCCACGACTTGGCCCCGACCCTTTCGAGCAAGGCGACGTGGCCGGCGAACCCCGGGCTGTCAATGTCACCGGCGCGCCTCAAGTGGCCGAGCTGGCTGGCGCTGTCGCCAGGCAGGGCACGCTGGCACCATTGCAGCCGTACGAGCGAACTGCGGTGGTTCGACACGGACTCGAGGACGGCCGCCCAGGCACCGAGTTTGCGTTCCTTGTCGAGATCGTCGAGCAGGCAGAACGAACCGCCCCGTACCCGCAATAATGCTGCTGCAGTGCCAGCTCTCTCGTCGACCAGCACGCCGATCGGGCCTGGGCTGGCGGCCAGTTCGCAAAGGTGGAGGCCGGGAGAAAATACCTTCGCAGGAAGGCGCAGTAGCGGGCTCGGTCTCGCCTGCGTGAGTGGCTCGTCGCGGGCGGGCATTAGGGGTGTGGCCGGTGGGGTCATCGTGGCCCGCCGCGGGCGTGCCACCCACAGACCGGCAATGTTCAACCATTGCAACGGCGGGCGGCCCGAGACCGGTCGGCAGAGCGCCCCAGCCAGGGCGAGCGAGCCCAGCGCAGCTGCGACCCCACCGGCTCCCGGCCACGCCTTCACCGACGCCACCGCGGCCACGAGAGCCAGGACCATGACAGCCAGCTGGCCGGCACCAAGGCCTAGAAAGAGCCCTCGACGCTCCAAGGGCTCGAAACGGTACGAGGCACCCTCAGCCATGGCCGCCCGAGGCCTTCGTCAAAGCAGCCAGGGCCTCAGCCCTGACCTGGTCAGGGAAGGCAGCCGGGCCGTATTGCTCGGCATGGCTGAGGGGGGTTTCTTCGCTGTCCGAGAGGTGGCCGACCTGTGCCGCGTAATGACCGGCCGAGCCAGAAAGGCCCGGCCCGCCGCCCTCTACGTCTGCAGCCCCGCTGGTGCGGGCAGCGTGGGCGGCACCGGCCCTGGCCGCTCCCATGACGCGCTGCATGCCTCGTTCCGCAGCCTGGAAGGGCCGGCGCGAGAGCCCCTCCAGGTGGGCTATGCCCGACACCTCCACGATCGGGACGAGCTTCAGCAAAGCCATCGGCGCAAAGGCGGCCAGCAAGAGGATCGCTACGCCGCTCACCGCCGCGCTGGGGTCGCCGTTCATGTCCTGTAGAGCACTGCCACCGAGGCAAAGTGCACCGACGATAATGGGTTTTGCAAGCATCAGCGCGACGAGCACCTCGATCAGGCGCTTCGCCCAGTGAGCTGTGGTAGGCCACACCAGTCCGGCAAGGGCGAGCGGCATGAAGAACACTGCAATTTCAATGGCAGTTGCCCGAAGGACAAGCTCAAGCCAAATAGCGAGGGCTCCCAGGAGAACGAGAAGGCTGAGCGCGGAGGCGAAGGGGCCGTCAGCTATCGTCGAGACGATCCCTAACGCAATGTCTTGCGCAAGAATATTCTGCACGTTGGGCAGGACTAATTCCTGGATAGAGGACGCGAATTGGTCAGTGAACTGCAGGCCCGTCCTCGTCAACTCCACCACTGCACCGCCGGCGAGCATGGACACGGGCAAGTAGACCCCCCAGGCCCGGCCCAGCCGGCGCATGTCCTGGCGCAGGATGGCGCCGATCGTGGCGGCGAAAAGCAGAGGTGCCACAAGGAACTCTTCCAGTGGGAACATCACTCCCGCAACCGAAGTAAACCAATCACCGCTTCCCAGGCCGACCGTCGTCGGGGCCATGATGGCCTCCATCAGGTCCGTGACGACCGACTCCGCCCCACCCACGACCCATCTTGTAAAAGCGGAGAAAAACGCACCCGCGCCGAGCGAGAGAGGTAAAGAGAGGATCGACATCAGCTTTTGATACCGACGCCGAGCGAGAAAAAGAAACTGACAATTTGCGAGGCGCCCCCGATCAGTAGCGCCGCCACGCCTGAGACAATGACACCTCTGCGGCCGCTATAGGACTGTTGGTAGTTATGAGAAAAATGACCAAACGCCCACATCACGCCACCGACTATGACCCCGACTATTGACGCCAACAGGGCCCAGTGGCCGACCCCGTTGGCCAAGCCCTCGAGGACCGTCTCACCAGGCAGTTGACCGGATTGCGAGGGGTCGAGCTGGATATTGGAGCCGCTGCTTGCGGCTAGCAATGAACTGAGTGCCAGGTACATGGCGGCTCCTTGAGTGAGCTGGGTCGACTGGACAGGCGGTGGACGCGCTCGGCGCCGATAAGGCCGGCTGAAGCCGGCGACCGCTAGGTACAGATCACCCTAACTCTTTCCATATCTTTTCATAGTTCTTGTATCATTTCAACTCGTGTTGATCATCAACCCGGCTTCGGCCGGCAGCGCCAGGTACTGGGAACGTTCAGCCGTCCATTCCACTTGGCTCGGCCACGGCGCTCCCCTGCTCGGGATGGCGGGGCCGGTCGACGTCGCCGATCTGCGAACGGTCATGCGTGGCCTCGGTCCCGGCGGGGCCCCGCTGACGGCGCGGCCCGCTTTGCGCCAACGACAGGGTTGGGACTTGGTCTTCGCCGCGCCGAAATCAGTCTCGCTCCTTGCCGCGGCCGGCCCGGCAAATGGTGCGGAGCAGCTCCGAAACGCGTTTCGCGGAGCCGTCGCAGACTCTGTCTGCGCACTCGAGGAGCGAGCGGCTTGGTTGCGCTCAGGCGGGCAGCAGGTGCCGGCAAAGGGCGTGGTCGCAGCGTCGTTCGAGCACATGGCAAACGACGCCGGCCACCCCCACCTGCACGCCCACGTGGTCCTGGTCAACATCGGCGCCAAAGCGGACAAGGGTTGGGGTTGCCTGGTGGGCAACGAGTTGTGGCGCTGGCGGGAGGCCCTTGGTGCCGGCTTCCATCTGGCACTGCGGTCGCGCATCAACGCGGCCGGTTTGGGTTTCGGGTGGGAAGTGACCAAAGGCGGGCGCGGCGAGATCGTCCCGGTCCCGCCGCGAGCTCGTTCGGTGGCGAGCTCGCGATCGCTCGCGGCCCGTGCGGGTGCACGTTCGTTCGGGTCGCTATCGAGCGCCTCGGAGCGCGCCGCGCAGGGCAAGACACGCCAACGCGTCGTTCGTGCCGGCCAGGCGGTCGGCGGGTCTCACGCCGCTCTCGCTGCGGCAGGCTGGGGCCCTGACCAGGCCTCGGAGATCTTGCGGGATGCTCTCGAGGCGCCTGCGCCGCCGGCGCCGCCACCGTCGAAAGAGGCCGTCGCGCGAGCTCTCGCTGCCCGAAGCTCGGTCTTCGGGGAACCAGACGTGCTGGTCGCGGTAGCCGAGACTTCGCCCAGGGGGTACGACCTGAGCCAAGCGGTCGACTGGTCGCGCCGCTGGTGCGTACAGAGCGAAGAGATCCGTTCGCCGGGGCCCGCACAGCGCTGGACGACTGCGCTCGCGAGCGGGACGGACGCGAGGGTGCTCGACATGGCGACCGAAGCGCGTTTCGCTCACCTTGCGCAGGTGAGCCCTGTTCTGGCAGAAAGCGAGCTCGAGCAACTAGGCGTGCCCCCCCAGGTAGTGGCTGCTGCGCTGCCTCTCGTCAGCGACGGAGCTGGTGTCGCCACATTGCCCAGGGCCCCGTGGTTAGCGCAGGCTGCCTGCATCGACGCGGCGCGCTCGGCCTGGCAGGCAGCGGGCATGACGGTGCGGGTGGCATGCCCCTCGGAGCTGTCGGCCAGGCGCTGGCGTGCGCTCACCTCTCTCCATGCTGCAGGTGGCCAGCCCGCCGACGTTTTCGGGGGCGCCCGTGAGGTCGGGGGCGGCCCGGGAAGGCGGGTTCTCGTAGTGGACGCAGCGGACCGCCTCAGCCCGACGAGCCTTGCTCAACTGGTCGACAGGGCGCGTTCTACAAGGACCAAGCTCGTACTCGTCCCCGGTGGCACCGTGCCGGGCCGGGGTGCAAGCACAGCGCGCTCGCTCGACGAGCTCATAGATGCCCACGCGGTCGGCGGGCTGGCCCAGTTCACGCCCACCTTGTTGTTCGCACCGCAGCGCGCTGGGCCGGAGCTGGCCCTGCGCGGCATCCTCGCCCGCGGTGCCCTCTCGGCCGGGCGCGATGGCCCATCTCCTGGCGGGCTGGTCGGGCGCGCCGCGCTCTGGACCGCCGCCACTGATGGTGGCCTTCGGGCCGGCTGAGGTATCCGCACTCAACGACGCTGCGCGCGGGCTCTTGGGCCTGAGCACGACGGCCGGTGCTCCGGAGGTGACGCTGGGCCGGAACAGCTATGCCGTAGGCGACCAGGTCCTTGCACTGCGACGGATAGGCCCGGCCCGGAGCGCTGCCCAGGGGACTGTCGTCGCGCTCGGGGCCTGTAGCGTCACGGTCGAGTGGCGCGGCGCTCCCGCCATTGCGCGCACAGAGGTCGGCCCGGAGCACGCGGGCTCCCTCGGCTACGGCTACGCCACGACCGTGCCCTACCTCAGGTCTTACGACGCAGAGCGCCAGAGCCTCTTCCTGCTCGGCGACCCGACCGAGCTCGGCCGCCGATCTGGCCAGGTGAAGGGGGCGTGGGTGACCGTGGCCGGCCCGGGGATGCCGGCCGTCGGGCTGAGCGGGGCAGCCGCCAGGCGAAGGGCCGGGCTAGTCGAGCTCGCAACGTGCTGGCCTGACGAGGCGATGCTGGAGCGGGCCGGGGCGCGCCCGCTGGCCCCCGCAAAGCGGCGCCGGTGGGCCGAGGTAATCGCCGCCTGCGCAGTGGAGCGCGACCTGGGCCTCGGCCCGAGCATCCCTCGGCAAGCCCAAGTTGAGCGCTCCTTGACCGTTGGGCAGTCCCCGAGGTTGTAGCGGGGCGGTGCCAAGATGTCCCAGACATGGGATGGCCGAGTAAGCGCCAGCTTCGCCGGTTCTGGCGGCCGTTCCGTATCGTCGCCGGCTTCGTGCTGCTGGGCGTGGCGGTCTGGGTCCTGTCGGGCAAATCGAGCGAGCTTTCAGGTGCGAGCGCGTACCTCACGCAGCTGCGCTGGGGGTGGGTGCTTCTAGCGGCAGCCGCCGAACTGACGTGTTACGTGTTCTTGGCCAAGGTGGAAAAGGTCCTGTTGCATGCCGGGCAGGTGCCCGCCCGCCTCGGGCGCCTGACGGCGATCACCTTCGCCTCCAGCTCCATCCAATCGGCGCTGCCTGTTGGCGCCGCCTTCGCCGGGGTCTACAACTTTCGCCAGTACCAGCTGATCGGTGCCGACGAGGTGCTTGCCGGGTGGACCGTGATCGCTTCGGGGGCGGTGTCCTTCGCGACCCTGGCGGCGTTGGCAGGGATCGGGCTGTCGATGGCAGCATCGCTTGGGAGCACGCTTGACCTGGTCGGGGCCATCGTTGGGGTGCTCGTGACAGTTGTCTTGGTCATCATCGCCTGGACCATCCGGGCTCGGCTGGCCCGTTTGGCCAGCAAGGTGATAGCCGCTGTCGAGAGGCGCCTCCACAGGGAGCCGGGCAGCCTGGGCAAGCCCGTCGCGGCGGTCCTGGAAAGGCTAAGGGCCTATGCGCCCAGCCGGGCGCAGTGGGCAATGGCCGCCCTGGCCGGGTCGGTCAGCTGGGTTATGGACTGCAGCTGCCTCGCATGCGCCATCCTCGCCGTGGGGGCCCCCGTCCCTTGGCAGGGCCTGCTCCTCGCTTATTGCGCCGGCCAGCTCGCCGTGAACCTCCCCATCACCCCTGGCGGGCTGGGGGTGGTCGAAGGGAGCCTGACGATCGCGCTCGTGGACTTCGGCGGCGGCAAGGCCCCGACAGTGGCGGCCGTCCTGCTCTACCGGTTGTTCAGTTTCTGGCTCCCGATGCCGGTGGGCGCGAGCTGCTGGCTGGTGCTTGGCGAAAAGCGCCGCCGGAACGAGCGTGCTTTGCGGGCCACGAATTCTTTGCGAGCTGAGAGTGCTGTGCCTGAGAGTGCTGTGCCTGAGAGTGCTGTGCCTGAGAGTGCTGTGCCTGAGAGTGCTGTGCCTGAGAGTGCTGTGCCGCCTGAGAGTGCTGGGCCGAGCGAACTTGGAGCAGAGGGCCAATGAACGGCTACACGATTATGACCTTGAAAGAAGTCGCGCTTTCCCTTCGGCGAACGGGGATACGAGCCGTCGTCGTCGGCGTTTTGACGGTTGTCCTTTCGGTAGGGGTGGTCGCCTGTACCCATCCGAAATTGCCAACCCCTCCGGTCGGGCTGGCGGATTGTTACGAGGGCCTCCCTCTCGCAGAGGGTGCTCTCAACGCGCCGCGGGGCAGCTACCAGTTCCACGGGGTAAAGCTGGTGGCCCCGCCGGTGGTGGAGCGGATGGTGCACCGCCGGTTCCCCAAGAACCCGTCTTCGGTGCCCGCAGTCCCCGCTGGGACGAGGGTCTGCGCGTTCGCCTTTACGGGCAACTTTCCCGCCGGCCAGGTCGCCTTTGCCCCTCAAAACGTGTCCGGGAAAGCGGCGATCGTACTCGTCACGACCAAGGAGAAATTGCTTTTCAGCTTCGTGCTCGCCAAGTTGCCCGAGAACTTCGGGCGGACCTTTACAGGGGACCTGAGAACGCCATAGCGCTGCGTGGTCAGTAGCTAGGTGGTCAGTAGCTCCCGCGCCCCACGGTCGGTCGAGGGATGGCGCAACTTGGACATCGCCCGTGCCTCGATCTGGCGGAATCCGTTCCCTCGTCAAGTTGAAATGCTCGCCGACCTCGTCGAGGGTGCGTGGCTCTCCGCGGTCGAGGCCGAAGCGCAGACGGAGGATCTCCCTCTCGCGCTCGTCCAACGCCACCAGCATCTTGCTGACCTCACCCGAGAGCAGAGAGGCGGCCGCCGCCTCGAACGGCGATACGGCCGATCGGTCCTCGACAACGTCGCCGAGCTCGGCGTCACCGTCCTCGCGCAGCGGCTCCGACAGCGAGAGAGGCTCGGCAGCGTGCCGGAGGATCTCGATCACCTTTTCCTCTTCGAGCTCGAGGTCGGTGGCGAGCTCCGAAGATGTCGGGCGGCGGCCAAGCTGTCCCTCGAGGCGGCCTCGGGCCTTCGTCACCCGGGTCAGCAGGTCCCCGGCATGCACCGGCAAGCGCACGGTGCGGCCCGTATTAGCGATCCCACGCGTTATTGCCTGACGGATCCACCAAGTTGCATATGTAGAAAATTTGAAGCCCTTGCGCCAATCGAACTTCTCGACGGCATGCATAAGCCCGAGGTTGCCCTCTTGCACGAGGTCGAGCAATGGCAGCTCAGCGGCTTGGTACTTCTTGGCAATCGACACGACGAGCCGGAGGTTGGCCTTGACGAACGTCTCCGCAGCCTCGTCGCCCTCTCTGATCGCACGCCTCAACTCGCGCTTTTTGGGAACGGTCAACTGCTTGCCCGAACCCATTTCAGATCGAGCTGCCCGGCCGGCCTCTATGGCCTGTGCGAGCCTCGCCTCGTCGTCTTTTGTCAGCAGCGAGTGCTTGCCGATGTCGTTCAGGTAGAGGCGGACCAAGTCCTCCTCGGGCTGAGCGGCATGATTATTAGGCACTTAGTTCGTCATCCTCATACTAAGGGCACTCACAGTCGCTCCCTAACCGTTTCCCAACGTCCACCAAGCCGAGCCAGACACCAAGGCACCAGCAGCGTTCGACGATATCCTGCGCCGGTATACAAGCGTGGCCCCGAACACAAATGATATCGGGCCCGCGCCGTATGTGAAGCCTTGGTGAACAAGCTCGCACAATCTCTTACTTGGACTGGTCCGGCGGGACCGCTGAGCTTGGGTTGGCCGTACTGCCGCCGGGGGTCGGTGAACCGCTGCTAGACGGGCCCGGCTTGGGGGCGGGTGGCGGCGCCAACCCGGGGCCTCTGCGGGCGCCAGGAGCACCGTCGCTCGCACCCGGGCGCCTCGGGGGGCCCTGCGAAGAAGCGATGGGCTCGGGGCTCAGCTCCTTTAGGACTTCCAGCTCGGAAGCGGAAGTGGCGGCTTGGCGGTTGGCGGCCGTGAGGGCAGCAAAGACCTCCTCTCGGTGCACTTGGATGTCTTTCGGAGCGGTGATGCCCAATCGGACCTGGTCGCCCCGCACCTCAAGGACTGTAACTATCACGTCATGGCCGATCACGATGCTCTGGTGAACATGCCTCGTCAGTACCAGCAATCCTCGCTCCTTCCCTGGGCGATGGACGGAGCCTAGCGGCTACACCGGCCTGCTAGCTGCACTTGTCCTGGCCGAGGGGCAATTCGCCAGGGCCGGGCCGGCAGGGCTCAGGAGCCTTGCCCGGTGACGATCAGCGTCTGGGGGCCGTAGCCCGACCCCGAAAGGACCGCTTGCACGGCCTGACCACTGCGAGCGTTGACCACTACCGGTCCGAGCAGGTTGGCCGTGGTCTGCTCAGGGCGCGAATGCAGGGTCAAGATCACCAGAACGAACACCTCGTCAGGGCCACCGGCGTCGACCGCTTGGTAAACATCGGCGGGAAAGACCGGCTCGTACGAGGAGAAGAACACCGATGGCCCGACGACGACGAAACGGAGCCCAATTACATCCTGGCACTCGAGCACGTAGAACGGGCTCTCCTCGCTCCCCCAGGAGCGCAACGAAAACGTCCTTGCGCTCGGGAAACCGGGCATGCCGGAACCGAAACTCAACTTGGCTGCCCCCGGCGAGGGAGCGGACAACGAAGACGGGCTGCTGGCAGCGCTCATGATAGGAACTGCGCCAGAGAGGGTTGGATGATCTTGGCGGTCGTCTCGAGCGCTGCTTGGTAAGAGGCCTCGGCCAGGTCGAGGCTCGTGGCAACCTGGTCCTCATTGGCATCGGTGATATTGCCGACCTGGATCTGCAGGCTTGACACCGTGTCGTTCGCGTTGGTCTGGTCCTGGGTTATGGCAGCACTTAGAGAACCGGTATTTCCTGCTGCCTGCGTCACCGTGTTCATTGCAGCCTTCAATTGGGTGAGGTCTGCACCGCTCAGCGACGAGGTGTTGCCGTTCGCGAGGTCCTGGGAGATCGTGTCCAAAAGGGCGAACACGCTAGTGGTCCCGCTACCGAAAACCTGGTTGCCGGTGACACTTACATTTACCGACTGCCCAGGCCCAACCACACGGCTGAGGGGAGTTGTGCTGCCGCCGTAGGCGTATGCCGTGGCGGGGTCGTAAGAAGAACTCGTCGGGTCGCTAATGCCGCTGGCGGAACCTTGCGGGTAAGGCGAAGTGCCGTAGGTACCGGAGAAAACGGGCACGTTGTTATAAGTCGTGCCCGAGTACCCGAGGATTTCCTGTTTTATCGCGAGCACGTCTGCCGAAAGCGCTGAGCGGTCCGACGAATCACTGGCGGAGGCGTTTGCCCCGGACAAGAGATCGGTCTGCACCTGGTTGAGCGCCTCGGTGACAGAGTTGAGGGCGCCGGAAGCGGTTTGCAGCCGGGAGAGACCGTCGGTCGCATTGCTGGCGTACTGCTGGAAACGGCCTATCTGCGCGTTCATCGACAGCACTTCGGAAGTGCCGGTCGGGTTGTCGGACGGTTGGTTGAGCGCTTTGCCCGACGCCGCCTGCTCCTGCAGGAGGGTTAGGCCGCTCAGGTCCGACTCCATGTCGCTCACCATGAGCATCGAGGCGCTGTTCTGCGTGACGCGAGAGATATCAGACATGAATGCTCACCCGTTGACCATGGATATCAGGGACTGCAACGTTGCGTCCACTGTGCTTATGAACTTGGCTGAAGCTTCGTAGGCGTTCTGGTACATGACCATATTCGTCATCTCTTGGTCCGTGTTTACCCCTGTAGCCGATTGCAGCGCTGAATTGACGTTCGTCGTAACCGTCTGCTGGTCGGTCAACTGGTTGTTCACCGATGCAGTGGCCTGCCCGATGCCTGTCACCAGTTGGTTGTAAACAACATCGGCTTCCGTACCGGTGGTGGTAGTCGCACCTGTCCAGGCCGCCGCTGAGGCGCCCTGAGACCAGCCGCCGGCGGGTACCGACATGGTCACGGTCTGAGAGCTCGGAAGTTCGCCGACTTCGGCAGCCACTGTCCCGTCCTCGTTCGTGGCGGACGACCCGGCAGGCAGCGGCGAAGCATTGGCGGCAATGTCGTCGGGGTTGGCGACGAGCGTGGGGTTCACCTCGATGTCGCTCGCCCCTGTGCCCAGGAAGAAAGGTACGCCCTGGTTGCCGGCCTGGTCGTACCCCTTGGCCATGAGGTTGTTGACGGACCCCATCAGGCTCTGGGCCACCTGGTCGAGGTTCTGCTGGTAACTGGGCACGTAGTTGTTTACAACATCGAGCATCCCGGCCAGTTCGCCGCTGCTCGGCTGGTAGGTGGACTTGTCGTTGCTCCATTGCAGCGAATAGGGGGGCCCGGAGGTTGTGAGCGAAAGGGACTGGGCTTTGTTGCCCGAAACGAGCGACTCGCTGCCGGAGTTGACGTTGACCGTCCCATCGGGGTTGTTTACGACCGTGACGCCCAATTGGCTGGAGAGCTGGGACACCAGCTGGTCACGCTGGTCCGACAGCTCGTCGACACTGCTACTGGAGGCGTTGCCTTGCGAGATCGACTGGTTGAGCGAGGCGATCTGGGAGGCTTCCTGGTTGACCTCGGCAAGCGTGCTCGTGATGCTCTGGACCGTCTGCTGGCTGAGCGAGCTCAAAGAGGATGAGGTTTCGTTCAACGAGGAGGCCAGCGCGCTGCCGTCCTGCACGACGGTTGCCTGCGCGGAACTGTCAGATGGGTTGTTCGCGAGCGTCGACCAGTCCTGCCAGTACTGGGTCAGCTGGCTGGAGATACCGTTGCCGGAAGGCTCGGGGAAGTTCTGCTGGACCGCTTGGAGGCCGCTCTGCTGGGCGGTGAGGACGCCCTGGTTGCCCTGCTCGGTGTAGCTCTGGGACTGCAGGTACGAATTGGTCAGGCGCTCGACGCCCTCCACGGCCACCCCGTCGCCCGGGCCGTTGCCGTTGGTGTAAAAGCCAATCCTCTGAGTCGAAGGTACCGCGCCGAGCTCAACGGTCTCCTCGTCGTAGCCGGGGGTACTGGCGTTGGCCACGTTCTGGCCAACAGTGTTCTCCGCCGCCTGTTGTGCCTCCAGGCCGGACAGCCCGATGGACAGCGCCGAAAAGTCGCTCATCGTTCGCTCACCTCAGATTGCCTCGTTCACCAGAAGATGGCCGGAATGGTCCTGCATGGCACCACCCTTAGCCGTGTAGGCCTGCGGTGGCGGCGCCCCCTTGCCGGTAAGCCAGTTGAGAGCCTCACGGGCCGCATCGCGGCCTTTGGCAAGCAGGTGCCTGTTGCGCTCCGAAAGGTCTCGGACCTCGCCGGTCAGCTCCAAGAACGCCTGCCGGTGGCGGGAGAAGATGGACGACCACGGCTCAGGAGCAGCTTGCGACAGGGAGCGCAGCCCCGGATAGGTCTCGAGCCCGAGCTCCAGGGCTGCCGCTTCTACCTTGACCGCACGCAGCAGTTCCGCGGCCCTGAGCTGCTCCAGGACGATCTCTACCTCCCGGGACGCGTGGTTCACCCACCTGACCTTGCCGGCCGCCAACAGGAGCTGTTCCTCTTCCAACTTGAACACGAGGAGCTCCAGCAGCTGCCGTTCGCGCCACAGGACAGTCGACACATCGTTCAGCACATGATCGTGCTGCTCTCCGTAGGCCACATGGCTTGATCGGTACCGCCGGCCAACATCTGAGCCGCAAGAGCCGACCTTTTTGGCGGCGGCGCCTTAGTGCAGGATCCCCAGGGCAAAGGCCTGGGTGAGGGCCTCGTGGCGGCTCCTGGCACCCAGCTTGGCATAAATGTGCGCGAGGTGGGTCTTTACCGTGGCAGCCGTCACGAACAAAGCCTCGGCGATCACCTTGTTGGAGGCACCGCGGGCCAGGTGGGCAAGAATTTCCCGCTCCTTGAGGGTAAGCACCGGGCCACCGTTGTTGGCTGGCGGCGCGTCCGGCTGCGCGAGGCCGACCAGGAGCGGGACGAATACCGGGTCAACTGCCTTGGCAGCCGCGGGACCGGTGTTCTGGGCGGCCGCCGCTACGGTCGCCACAAGCTCCTCCGCCGTGAGCGAACGCAGCGCAAAGCCGGCAATGCCAGTACCCAGCAGCTCGACCAGCTCGGCGCGGCTCGGCTGGGAGAGCAGGACGACAACCGCGCACGCCGGGACGGCCCGCACGGCAAAGGTGACCTCTTCTACAGAGGCACCGCCCAACAGCAGCACGCTCGCCCGCCCAGCACGCACCAGTTCGACACCTTTGTCCAGGTACATCGCTTCGCCGACGACGGGCACCCCTCCCGCGGTCAGTGCGGCAACTGCGCCAGCCCTAAACAAGGGCAACGGGTCTACGACGACTACTTTGCCAAGCACCTTGCCGCCCGACTTGTCCGGCGCCCTGTCCCGCGCCCGGGAACGCCCCTTGCCGTGCTGAGACGCCTGGCCCCGGGGCTCCCCGGCCGGCTGGCGCGCCTTGCCTACCGGCATACGCGCCCGCCCGGCAGCATTTGACGAAGCGGCACCGCCTGCGCCTTTTTCTGAGTTCGCGCCGGCTTTCCGCGACGTCTCAGGCATATTTGCCCTCCTGAGGGGACGTTTTGAGCTGAAAGCTCCGCGCGAAATGTAGCGCATGGGCGGTACGAACCTCCGGCATTCGGTAGCCCGCCGGCCGCGCTGAGCGGCAGGTTCGCGGAGGGTCCTCAAAATGACTAGCTATTTGGTGCTAGCCCTGTCAGGACACGACCAGCTTTGGTGGCCCCCGATGAATTCATCCGCGCGGTCTATCCAGCTGTCGCGGCCAACGCCGATCCCTTTGGACATGGGTCCGGCCAGCGCAGACAGTGGCAACAACGTCACCTCAAGCGCGGCTTTGGTAGGTCAGGGGGAACGGGCGATGACTGAAGGTCAACGGGCAAAGACTGAAGATCAACTTGTGCGAGCGCACCTCGCACTTGTCAACTACATGGTGGCCGAGATCGCCGGCCGCATACCCCGCCACGTGTGCCGCGACGACCTCGTCTCGGCAGGCATGGCAGGGCTCGCCCAAGCGGCGAGGTCCTATGACCCCGAGAGGGGGATCACCTTTCAGCGCTTTGCATCCGCACGCATCAGGGGAGCCCTCCTCGACGAGCTGCGCTCGCGGGACTGGGCAAGCCGTTCGGTGCGGGCCAAGGCACGCGACGTACAGCAGGTGACCGACCACCTCACGGCCCGGCTCGGCCGCCAGCCGTCTAAGACAGAGGTCGCCAACGCCATGGGCGCCACGCAGGGCGAGCTCGAGGCCATCAACACCGACGTGCACCGCGCCCTAGTGCTCAACTTCGATGCCCTGCCGATCGACGGCAACGCCGAGGACGTCCTTCTCGCCAGCGAAGGCGGCCCCGATGATGACGTCTTGGACAACGAGAAGCGCTCCTATCTCGTCGCTGCTGTCGAGCATCTTCCCGAGCGCCTGCGCCGGGTAGTGATCGGCTACTTCTTCGAGGAGCTCCCGATGCAGGTACTGGCCGAGGAGCTGGGCGTCACCGACTCCCGGATCTCCCAGATGCGCGCCGAAGCACTACTGCTGCTCAAAGATGCCATCAACTCTCAGCTGGACCCCGAACTGGTCCTAACCGAGAACGAAGGCCGGGTTGCCAAGCGCAGGTGTGCCTACTACGCCGCCGTCGCCTCGCACGACGACTACAAACGGCGGCTCGAGCCGGAGTCGGGCCAGCTGGCCACCATTGCCGGCCGCCAGGCCATGGCCGCACTGGCCTAGTTGCCTTGGTTGGCCGTGGCCCAAGCCTGAAGGCGCTCCGAAGGGCCTCGGTTATCTGAACCTCAGGACCCAGCCCAACCTGCCGATTACTTTCTGTGATGACTGCGCCGGGGGGGCTCCTGCCTGCAGACCGGCTCTCCGCGCCCGCATCTGCCTCAGGCGATCGTGCGCCGGCCGCGAGCACTGTCCCCGGCGCCCTTCCAGGTCGTGTTGGTGCGGCCCGAGGGCTACGTGCATTCCGCGGCCTTCGCGGAGGTGCTCGAAGCCGTGGTGTGCGGCCTACGCGCCCTCGGGGCCGATGTGACCGAGGCTGTCAACCAACTGGTAGTGCCCGGCCCCCAACCGATTATCTTCGGTGCGAACCTCCTGGGCGACGCCACCGTCGACGTCTTGCCGCCGGGGACGGTCATCTACAACCTCGAACAAATCGACGAGTCGTCCTCCTGGTGCTCGCCCGCTTACCTCCGTCTCCTGCAGAGCTGCCAGGTCTGGGACTACAGCGCCCGCAACATCGCTTCGCTCGCCCGGCTCGGTCTCACCGCGAAAGTCAGGCACGTGCCGGTCGGTTACGTGCCGGAGCTCACGCGAATCCCACCTGCCCCGGTCGAGGACATCGACGTGCTCTTCTACGGCTCGATGAACGACCGGCGCAACAACGTCATTTCGCGGCTTCGCGAAGCCGGTCTCAACGCCCACGCCGTTTTCGGCGTGTACGGCGCCGCCCGCGACGACCTGATCGCTCGCTCAAAAGTGGTCCTCAACATGCACTATTACGAGGCGAACATCTTCGAGCTCGTCAGAGTGAGCTACCTGTTGGCAAATCGCAAAGCCGTGGTGGCCGAGTGCAACCCGGGTACAGAGATCGACCCCGACATCGTCGACGCGGTACAACTCGCCCCGTACGAGGGACTCGTGAGTGCCTGCGCCCAGCTCGTCGCCGACGACCAGGCGCGAATTGCCCTCTCAGAACGTGGCTTTTCCCGCATGGTGGCACGGGACCAACGGGCATACCTTGCGGCCGCCCTCGACATGAAAGGCTGAGGCGATGCAAGAGTTCCACGAGAACTGGTACAGCGATTTCCAGCTCAACGAACTGGTCAAGCTGGTTTCCGAGGTGCGTGAGCTTCCTGGGGTGTTCGTAGAGATAGGTTGCTGGGAAGGCCGCAGCACTGTACAGATCGCCGCCGCTTGTGCCCCCCAGCCGTTGCATGCCATCGACCACTGGCTCGGCAACGTTGACGAAGGGGCAGATCACCCCTCGGTCCTGGCGGTAGCGGACCGGGACGTCTTCAGCACCTTCCTCGGCAACGTCGCGCCGTTCCCGAACGTCGTAGTCCACCGTGCGAGCGGCGAGGAGACATTTTCGCAATGGGACTTGCCCGTCAAGTTCGCCCATGTTGATGTCGGCCATACCTATGAGGCTACGAGCCAGATGATCGAGGCCTTGCTGCCGCACATGGTCCCGAACGGGATCGTTTGTGGCGACGACTACCTGGAGTCCAACGTCGGCCGCACGGACCTGCACGGCGGCGTACAAAGAGCAGTCGGCGAGCGGCTCCCCTACCACTCCGTCGTCGGGAACCTTTGGTTCTGGCGTACGGTCGAGCGCAGTTTCACGCTCGGCATGACATTTTGATGGGAGCGCTGTGATCTTGACCGTCCTGCCAGAGGCGCCCGGGTGCGCCCCGCCGCGCGAGGCCACGGCGGCCGGGCAGCTGGAACATGTCCGGCAGTCGGCGCCGGGCCTGAATGTGCTGTGCCAGGCAGCCGAAAACTCACGCTACCTGCCCCTCAACGTTCAGCTGACGTGGTCGGCCCATTTGCGCTCCGCTGGGCTCTGGTCCTACTGCCCTCTCATAGCTACTGCGCAGGACTCGTCGCTCGCACCCGGCACGAGGGCGCTCGCCGCCGGCATCTCGTGGGCTGCCCACCGGGACCGCCAGGCTCGGGCCGTCCTGCGCCACCTGCTCCCCCTACTTGACAGCAAGGACAGGTCCAACCTGGAAGCGACGGTGCCGCTCGTAGCTTTGGACGAGCTCGAAACTGCCCCGTTCACCTGGAGCGTCACGCCGTTTTTCAACGAACTCGACCTGCTCGAGGCTCGCTTATCCGAGATGGCCCGGATGGTCGACCACTTCGTCGTCATCGAGGCCCGTCAGACGTTCCGCGGAGACCCGAAACCTCTGTACTTCCAGGAGAACAGCCACTTGTTCGCGCGCTGGTCCGCCCAGCTCGACCACGTGGTCGTCGACCTCCCCGAGGGGCCCGACGCCTGGGCGCGCGAGCGGCACCGAGCGCGACATCGCTCAGCGCGTCCTCGCCGACCTCGGTGCTGCGCCTGACGACCTCGTCCTGCTCACGGACCTGGACGAGATCGTGCGCGCCGACCGCGTCGATGCGGCCCGCGAGGCCACCGCTTCGTCTCCCGTCATCTTGATGATGACCCAGTACTGGTACTCCCTCGAATGGCGCCAGGAAGATCCCTGGCTCCATCCCAAGGCGTTCCGCTACGGCCAAGTCCCGGCGGGCACGACCTACCACGAAGTGAGGCACACCCCGTTCCCGGTCTTGCCCAACACCGGGTGGCACCTGTCGTGGTTCGGCGACGAGGCCCGCTTCGGTTACAAGCTGGCTTCGTTCTCACATTCCGAGTTCGACACGCCCGAGCGCCGCCAGCGCGGCTTTTCGGAAAGCTTGATGAGTGGAGGCGTCGACATCCACGGCCGCAAATTATTGCGGTCCGGCGATCATTTCCCAGCCTCCCTGGCCAAGCTCTTCAAGGCGCAGAAATGAGCGTGCGCCTGGGCGTCGTGAGCGTGATCTCCCATCCCCCTGCCGTCCTGGCTGAGTTCTTCGCCGCGCTCGGACGGCTCGAGACTAACGACCTGTCCCCCATGTTCGTGTTTGCCGACGACACCACCAACCCCGTCTCCAAGAAGCTGGCGGCCGATTTCGTCGGCGCAGCGGCCGGGAAGTGCCGTGGTCCTCGCACCCGAGGCTGCGGACCTGACAGGCCCTCCCGCGCAGCCCCCGTGGCACCGAGCGGCATTGAAAGACCGCTTGCTCGAGAAGGCACTCGAGCTCGGTTGCAGCCACGCCCTCGTGGTCGATAGCAACCTTCTGCTCCCACCGCCCCTGGCCGGGCATCTCATTGCCCTGCAGCTAGAAATAGTGGCAGAGGTTTCTTGGTGCGAGCCGCAGGCAGGAGCCTGGGAGATGCCGAGCGCCTGGCTCTGCGACTACTACAGCTTGTTCGGGCCGGAGCTGGCGTCTGCTACGCCCAGCGAGCAATCGGCCGCCGCGAACGCTTTCCTGGCAGAACTGCGCCAGCCCGGCACCTACCAGGTAGGAGCCGTGAGCGGCTGCACCCTGGTGAGCCGCGCCGCGATCGAGGCGGGGGCATCGTTCAAAGCCATACCCAACCTCAGCCTCGCCGGGGACGACCGGCATTTCAACGTTCGAGCCGCCGCGTTGGGATTTTCTCTCTGGGCCGACACCCACTACCCTCCGCTGCGCCTTGACCGGGAAACGGATCTCTGGGATGGCCCTGCACTTCTGGTCAAGGTGGCAGATCGAAGACGGGAGTTCAGCAATGGGTACCGAAGATGCCAGCTCCGAGCAGTCCATGAGCGAAGAGGCTATGAAGCACCGAGCGAACGCCGCGGGCGGCGCGCGCCCTGCCGGTACGAAGCAGGCTGGGCGCAAGCGTGCCGAGAGGGGGGCTTCAAAGCGTTACACTCCCCCGGCGCCGGCCAAGCCCGCCCGGGGCAAGGTCCTCTTCTCGGCCTGTTTGATCGTGAAGGACGAGGAAAAAGCACTGCCTGGTTGCCTGGAGTCGCTCCGGGGTGTTGTGGACGAAATCGTCGTTTACGACACCGGTTCCACCGATGCCTCGGTCGAGATCGCGAAGAAGGCAGGAGCCAAGGTCATCGAAGGGTACTGGGACGACGATTTCGGCCGCGCTCGGAACGCAAGCCTGGAGCACTGCCTCGGTGACTGGATCCTCTGGATCGACGCGGACGAGCATTTCGTCTGCGAGAACGCCGCCGAACTGCGGTCCATCATGCGAGACCAGCTGACCGGGACGAAAGTCGACGCCCTTGCCGTGGACATCAACAACCTCGTCGGCGACGGGTCCCAGGCCGGCAATCTCCACCGCGCGCTCAGGATTTTCCGCCAGTCCACCTGCTGTTGGTACGGGTCGCTCCACGAACAGGTAGATGTGCGAGCCGACCTCGACCGGCGTGCCGTGGTGCTACCGCTCGTCGGGGCTCGCATTGACCACTACGGCTACATCGACCAGGTCGTCGTGGAACGTGGCAAGTTGCAGCGCAACCTCCGCCTTGCCCAGGCGGAACTGGCTAGCGGCGTCGTCAGGCCGGACCAGCAAGGCGTCCCGCAGTTGAACGTCGGGCGCGCATTGGCGGCCCTAGGACGCCTCGACGAAGCCCAGGCCTACTTTGACGAAGCACAAACACTCGTGGCCCCGGGGGTCCCGACCAGGACCGTGCTCATGTTCACCGTCCAGAACCTGCTCGGCTTGGGCCGTCTCGAGGAAGCGGTCAGCGTGGCCCAACGCTTCCGGGAGGTCTGCCAGAACAAGGGCCTGGCTGATTATTTCGAAGGCATCGCGCAACGCCGTCTCGGGCGGCCCGAGCTGGCGGCGACCCTTTTCCAAAGGGTCGAGCAGATGAACAACGAGGACGGCTTCGCCTTTTCGGACACTTTGGTGATAGCGGAGCTGGCGGGTGCGCTCCTCGAGTGCGGCCGGGCGGCTGAGGCCGCAGACCAACTGGTCTTGCTCGTTGAACAGAAGCCTGACCTGGTCAACCTAACGGCCGCACTTCAAGTGTTCGCCGCGAGCGGGAAATCCATCGAGTCCCTTGTCGCGGCGATGCCCGAGGACCGCCTGGACAGGATCGCCGCGGCGCTCATCCTGGTGCCCCCCTCTGTGGCGGACCCGATGGCTGAGGCGCTCTTCGAACGCTTCGGGCCGCGGCCGCTACTTCTCGCGGCCGCTATCCGCTTTGCGCCCATGGTGCCCGTCGCGAGGGCTCTGGACTGGTCCGCCCGGCTTCGCGCCGCCGGCATGGAGGGTTCGTGCCCGCTGGTGGGCCAAGCGCTCATCGAGGTCCTCGACCCGGCTGAAAGGGTGCGCGCGGCGGTGACTGCCTACGCCGCGTTCGGGGACCGCAGGGCCGCCGACATTGCCCTTTCGTTAGCACCGGGAGTCGCCGAGAGCTCCTTGCCCAACGTGCTGGGAGAGGTCAGCGTCCTGAGCCCGTCCCTTATGGCCAGCTTCGCAACTGCGGCAGCAGGCCCGGCCGCGCTTGGCGAGGAACTGGGGGGGACGCTCGAAAACCGGCGCCAGGTCGTGACAACTACCCTGGCAAGGCTCGGGATCCTGAGCCTGAGCGACGAACTGCAGGCGGCCCAAGCCTGAGGTTTCGCGTTGGCCTTCGCCTCGGACCAAAGGCTCGAGGGCGCAAACGCGGAACTCCGGTTAGGACTTGGCCGGTCACGGCTCAGCTCCCCGCACTTCGAGCCGATCGCTAAGAAAGTCCAACAACCGGACACAAAACAACAGGGCGCTCAAGGACGGGCTCCCTCTGACCCCACGGAGGAACAATGGGTCTCAATATCGTTACCAACACCATGGCCACTGAGGCCTCGAATGACATAAGCACCAACCAAATGAACATGCAGAGCAGCTTGGAGAAGCTGTCCTCTGGTTACCAGATCAACTCCCCGGCGGACGACGCGTCCGGCTATGTGATCAGCCAGCACCTACAGTCCCAGATCGGTGGGTTCCAGCAGGCGCAGGCAAACACGCAAAGCGCGATCAACGTTGTCCAAACGGCCGACGGTGCTCTCAACGAAGTAAGCACGATCCTGCAGCGCATAAACACCCTGGCGGTCGAGTCGGCCAACACCAGTGCCACCGACCCCACCGCCCAGCAGGCGGCTCAGGCCGAGGTTTCCCAGGCCCTGACGTCGATCTCCAACATCGCTGCGACCACCGTTTACGGCGACAACCAACTGCTCGTGAACGGCACCGCCAGCACAGTTGACTACACGTTCCAGGTCGGCAACGACAACACGAGCAACAGCCAGGTGAGCTTCTCGGTCACTGCTCTGAACCTCGCCAACCTCGGCCTCGTGCAGAACTCGCTGAGCCTTCCGGCAAGCAGCCTCAACATATCCAGCGCGGTCGGCAACGTCTCGGCCGGCGCCCAGGTGCTCCAGGCCACAGCTGCCACCGCGGCAGCAGTGACCGGCGGCACGTTCGCAGTCACCAGCGGAAGCTTCGCAGTCGCCGCCAGCTCGTTCACGGTCTCAGTGGACGGCGGGACAGCGGTTACGGTGACCACGACAGCTGGGACCATCTCGCTGGCTTCGTTCGCCTCGCTCGTTACGACGGACCTTTCCAACGCTGGCTACAGCGCTACCGCCGTCACGATCACGAACAACCTCGCCGGCGGGAGTGCCGCCCTTACGATCACCGACGCCACCACCGGTGGCAGCGCAGCGGTCGTCCTTGCGGGCGGCGCATCGAGCGGTCTCGGCCAGCTCGGGCTCTCCGCGACCAGCAACACCGGCACGAACGCTTCGGTCAGCCTGGACGGTGGCACAGCCACCTCCGTCACCACGGCTGAGAACGAGGCGGGCGGTACGGTCAACGTCACCAACGGCCAGGGCCAGACTGTCGCCCTGACCCTGAGCGGTGGCCTGTCGACCGGCACCATCCATGCCACCCAGAGCTATGCCAACCTGAACGCGGTCAACTTCTCAGTGACCTCGACGACAGCCATCGCCACGATTGCAAACGCCATCCAGACCGTCTCCTCAATGGGCGGCACCCTCGGGGCTGTGCAGAACGAGCTGACGGACATCTCGGACAACGAGAACGTCATGGTCCAGAACCTGCAGTCGTCCAACGCTCAAATCGAGGACACCAACATGGCCTCGCAGATGGTCTCGTTCACTCAGGACCAGACATTGGTGCAAGCGGGCATCTCGATGCTCGCCCAGGCCAACCAGATCCCCCAGTACGTCCTCAAGCTCCTCGGCTAAATAGCCGGTAAAGGGAGATAACAAAACCTGAGAAAAAGCGGCCGGCTGGCAACCATTGCCAGCCGGCCGTCTCAGGGGTAAGCCAGGTAGTCCCACCCAGTTAGCTTCACCCAGTTAGCTTCACCAAGATGGCGGAAAAGCGGCACAGGTAGCACACAAGTTCACACAGGGGAGCCAACGTTAGATGTCTGTCAGTTCCAGCGGGTCGTCAACTTCACAAGGGCTCGGCTACATCAACACCGCCCAGTCCCTCTCCGCTCTTCTTGGTACGACCAGCACCAGCCTGACCTCGTTGGGCGCACCCGTTACCCTCTCCGGCCTATCTTCGGGGATCGACGATTCCCAGATAATCGCCGAACTGATGCAAATCAAGCAGGTCCCCCAGCAGCAATTGCAGGTCCAGCTCAACTCGGCTTCGACAATGCTCGGGAGCTACGAGAAGCTGACGAGCGACATCGCCACATTGCAGTCCGTTTCGGACACCCTCGAGGCGCCTTCGGGTTGGCAGGCCTGGATCCCTGACTCCACTACACAGGACGCGACCGCCACCGTGGGGACCGGCGCCATAGGAGGTTCGCTCACCTTTTCGGTGGACGCTCTCGCCCAAGCCGACTCCATGATCTCGTCTGGCAACGTCAGCTCTGAAAGCTCCCAGGTAACGAGCGGGCCGTTGCTGGTGGCTGCGGGCGGCGCGGCCCTCGGCATCGGGACGCTCGCTTCCAGCGACCTTTCGGTGGGCAAGCACACCATCGCCGTCACCCAGGCCTCAGCGGGGGCCGCGGTCACTTCAACTGGCGCACCGGCGACCTCCACGACGATCACTTCGGGCAGCAACGACAACTTGACATACGACCTGGACGGCCAGAGCGGTTCGCTCACCATCGCAGCGGGTACCTACAACGCCACCCAGCTTGCGGCCGCAGTCCAGAGCGCTTCCAACGGTGCCCTGACAGCGAGCGTCAACTCAAGCGGGGACATGGTGCTCACGACCGCGGCTCAAGGCAGCGCCACCTCGTTCCAGGTAACCGGTGGGACGGCCGCCACGGCGCTCGGTTTTTCGAGCACGCCAACGTCGGTTGCCAACGGCACCGACGGGATAGTGACGGTGGACGGCGTCTCGAACGACCTCAGCAATTTCTCGCCGAACAGCCCGGTCACCCTGAACGGGGCCAACGGCTCCACGGTCACGGCCACGTTCACCGGCGCCCTGTCCGTCGGGTCGATGTCCGCCGCCGAAGTCAACACCGGCAACGGCAGCCTGAGCTCGGTGGTGCAGGCGATCAACTCCGCCGGCGTTGGCCTGTCGGCATCAGCCATAAGCACCGGGACCAACCAGTACAACCTGTCCGTACAGTCGACTTCGTCGGGGGCGGACAACACGATCAACATCGCCACGAACGCCTTTTCCGAGATAGGCCAGCTCACCACCGTGACGGCCGCCGCAAATGCCGAGATCACCGTTGGCAATGGCCCCGGTGCGTTCACGGTGACCAACGACACCAACGACATCAATGGCTTGATGCCGGGTGTGACCATCGACCTCCAGGAAGCCGACCCGGGCCAGCCAACTACCATCTCGCTCCAGCCCGACGGCCAGACGATGGCCTCGACGGTGCAGACCCTGGTATCGGCCGCCAATCAGCTGATCAGCGACCTCAACACTGCGACCGCCTTTACGCCGGGCTCCGGCACCTCGAGCGGCACTGCCGGCCCGTTGCTCGGCGACCCCACCGCTGAGGGCCTCCTCAGCTCCGTGCTCGGCGCTTTGAGCGGTTCGACCGGGACGAACAGTTCGGGTTCAGCCGGCGTGGTCGGCATCACGATGAACACTGACGGGACGCTCAGTTTTGACGCGGCCACCTTCGCTGCCGCCTACGACGCCAACCCCACGCAAGTGGCCAACACTTTCCTGGGCGGGGGTTCAAGCTCGAGCCCGCTCATGTCCTTCTACGAGTCCACCGACGCGACGGTCCCCTCGCAGTACCAGGTGGCCGTAACCCAGGCCGCCACCCAGGCGACCGACACGGGCACTGCCGTAACAGGCGGGGCGGTTAGTACCCCCGAAACATTGACGATCTCGTCGGGCGGGGCCAGCGCTAGTTACACAACTACTGCCGGCGAGAGCTTGAGCGACATCGCCACCGGGCTCAACCAAGCGTTCGCAGCCAACAGCATCGGTGTAAACGCGTCGGTGAGCAATGGGGTGCTTTCTTTGAACACGATGGCCTACGGCTCCGCGTCGCAGTTCATGGTTACCTCGACCGCTACCGGCGCAGGCACGACTGGCCTTGGCGCCGCTGCAGGCGCGATGCAGACGTTCACAGGCACCGATGTGGAGGGCACGATCAACGGCCACGCCGCCACCGGGGTCGGCCAGCTCCTCCAGGGCGGGACCGGGACGGCGGCACAAGGGCTGCTGGTCCTTGTGAGCGCGACGCAAGCGCAGCTGGCTGCGGCGGGGGGATCGACGGACGGGACAATCAATTACTCGCCCGGTATCGCCCAAAGCTTGGCCAACGTTGCGTACGCCGCCGGCAACCCTACCGACGGGACCCTGGTAAATGCCATCGCCGGCAAGCAGAGCACGATGAGCTCGCTTTCGACAGAGATCGCCGCCTGGAACCCGATCCTGCAGGAACAGGAAATCCAGTTGACGGACCAGTATACCGCCATGGAGACGTCGCTGGCTGCCCTGAAGAGCACCCAATCGTCCCTCACCCAGTTCATGAACTCGAACTCATCGTCGTCAAGCAGTAGCGGCGGCTAAGCAGCAACAGGAGAACCCCCAAAATGGCCACGACCCGAGCACGAAACGCATACCTGGCGACCGCCGTCGCCGGCGCGCCCCCGGAGCGCCTGCTCACGATGCTGTACGACGCCCTCGTCAACAACATCGTCGTGGCCGAGGAAGCTCTCGAGACCAAGGACCTGTACACGCTCAACGAAAAGCTCACCCGGGCGCAGGAGATCGTCCTGGTATTGCAGGGGACCCTCAAGCCAGAGCTCTGGAGCGCCGGGCCGGCCCTGAGCGCCATTTACAGCTACGTCTACCGTCTGTTGGTAAAGGCAAACGTGCACAAGAACGCCGGAGCGCTGTCCGAGGCCCGCAAACTCCTCGAACCCCTCCAGGCTTCTTGCCACATGGCGGCAGAGAAGGTCATCGCCGAACGCGCCAGCAACATGACCAGTACCGCGGCCAGTGCCTAGCACCTACGACGTCCGCGGCGACGACGAGGAGACCGGGGACTACGACGACGAGGCACAGCTCGCTCTGCTCGAAAGGCGAGTCGCCGCCCAGGTTGCAGCCCTATCGCGGGTACCGCTCAGCATGCCGGTACCGCGCGAGGTCACGACCCTGCTTGCAGTCGCGTCGACCGAGCTCGACGGGATAATGCTCCCACCACGGTACTTGCCCAGGCTCGTCGTCCTGTTCGACCAACTGCAGGGACTGATCGACAACGTGGCCCTGCGCCAGCGCGAGCTGGGCGGCCGGATCGCTGCTGTCCGATCGGCCCGCCGCGCCGGGCCCGCCGTTCACCTGGTCGATTACGCCGGCTGAACACCTCACCGGGCATGCTCGCTCGGGTGCCCACTTTCCCGCGTTCCTTGAGCACTTTGTGCCCGAGACGGTCGGACAGACGGCTCAGCTAAGAAAAGGACGTAACTAGCTGCTCTGAAGGGCACCGCCCACTTAGGTCTGGCCGGGCTATGCCGATCTCGAATTCCGGAGCAGCAGGGAAGCACCGCTTCGTACGCCAGGGACTGGCAGACCGAATTGTCTTTCGGAGGTCATGGTGTACGTACCGCGTTCAGTTCCGCTCGCGCCGCAGAGCGCCGCCCGCTAAACGGCCTGCCCCCACGGCTTCTAGGGGGGCCCAATGACCAGCGGCATGTTCAGCGACGTCGCCACCTCTTCGATCTACGAGGCGATGCAGGGCCTATGGGACGAGCAGCAGTCCGTGGCCAACAACGTTGCCAACATCGACACCCCCAATTTCAAAGCGAAGGACGTCAACTTCGAGACGAGCCTCGCAAAGGCGATCTCCGACGGCGACCCGTCCCAGATGCAGGTCACCACTACCGACTCGACAGCTCCGAGCGACCAGGCGGGCAACAACGTCAACCTCGGCACCGAAATGGTCCAGGGTGAAACGGCCGGCATGCAGTTCCAGACGATGGTCGACGCCATGAACGCGAAGTTCCAGCTTCTTTCAACGGCAATCAACGGGCCGTCGAGCGCCGGCTGAGATAGGAGACAGGCGAGATGGGGCTCTTCGACCCAATAAGCACAGCTGTAACGGGCGTCAACGTGTCACAGACCTGGCTGGACACGATCTCGGACAACATCGCCAACATGAACGACGTCACCTCCCCTTCGCAGGGCGCCTACCAGACGCGTTTCGTAGTTGGGGCAGCTATCCCGGGCCAGGTAGAAGGCACCGGGCCGGGCGCACAGACCGAGTCGAGCATCGGCGGTGGGACCGAGGTAGCCGGTATCGCGCTGGGTAGCCCTGACGGGGTACTGGAGTACGACCCGAGCAACCCGCTGGCCGACAAGCAGGGCATGGTCAGGTCGGCCAACGTGAACCTCGGCGACCAGATGTCGGACATGATGATGGCCCAGAACGGCTACGAGGCCAACCTGGCCACGATCAGCCAGGCCGAGCAGGCCTACCAGGCCGCCCTGGGGCTGCAGGTATGAGCATGCTCCCGGTCGGGGCCGCCACAGCTTCGGTGTGGCCCGCCTCAGAGACGGCTCAGGTGGGGCTTTCCGGCCCGACCTCGCCCACTTCTCCGACCTCGCCCATTGGCGGGGCCGGCGAGGCGAGCGGCGCCAGCGGCGGGGGCGGCGGTTTCGCCGACGTCCTTGGCAATGCCCTCGACAGCCTCAGTTCGACGCAGGCCAATGCGGACAACCTGGCGACCCAAGCGGCCACAGGAGGCCTTACGAACGTTGCCGATTACATGGTCGCTGCCAACGAAGCCAACATCCAGACTCAGTTGACGTCGGCGGTCCGCAATAGTGCGCTCCAGTCCTTCCAGTCCATCATGGGTATGCAACTGTGACCGCTCCTCTGCGCCCGAGCGGTACAGGCACTGGCGGCTCGAACACGCTCGTACGCCTGCGCCAGCAAACCACGGACGTCATGTCCGGGTTCTCCAGCGGGCAAAAGGCGATGTTGGGAATTGCAGTCCTGGCGGTTGTCATGGGCGGGTACCTGTTTATGTCCTGGGCCGGCAAACCGAGCTACGTGCCGCTGTTTTCCAACCTGAGCTCGTCTGACGCGGCGTCGATAACCCAAAAACTGACCACGAACAAGATCCCTTACGAGCTCACCGAGGGCGGCGAGCAGATCATGGTCCCCGAAGGCGACGTTTACCAACAGCGCCTCGACATGGCGGCTGATGGCTTGCCGTCCTCGGGAGACCAGGGCTACAGCCTCCTCGACACCGCAGGGGTGACCACTTCGGAGTTCCAGCAGCAGGTTGAGTACCAGCAAGCCGTTTCCGACGAGCTCGAGCAGACCATCGAGTCCATTACCGGTGTCAGTTCAGCCCAGGTAAGTGTCGTCATCCCGCAGGAGAGCCTCTTCTCCTCCAGCGCTGACCAGCCCACCGCCTCCGTGCTCGTCTCGCTCGAGCCCGGTTCGACCCTCAGCGCAGAACAGGTCCAGGCGATCGTGCACCTGGTCGCTTCCAGCGTCGAAGGCCTCTCGCCCGACAACGTGACGGTCGCCGACAGCAGTGGCGACGTCCTCAACGCGCCGGGGACCGATGCCGGCAACGTAGCGGCAGGGACGATGGACGAGCAGGAGACGGACTCCTACGACCAGACCCTCGACAATTCGCTCCAGGACATGCTTGCGACCGTCCTCGGCCCAGGCAACGCGGTCGTGCACGCGAGCGCCCAGCTCGACTTCGACCAGACCCAGATTTCCAGCCAGATCTACGACCCGAACAAGCAGGGCCCGATCCCGGTTCAGCAGGCCAGTTCCAAGGAGACCTACACGGGCGCTAATGCGAGCCAGGCTGCACAGGGGATCCTCGGCTCCAGCGTCACGACTGTGCCGGTGAACGCCGCAAGCACTCCCGTCACAACCGGCGCGACGACGTCATCGAAGACGACCAAGACGACCAAGGGCGGGAAAACTGGCGGCACGGCAACAGGCTCTCCGACAACGACGGTGGCCGGCACTTCAGCCACGACGGTGCCCAGCTATGTGCAGACTGGCAACTCGCAGTCGGACGTTGTGAGCGAGGTCAGCAAGACCGTCAACTCAGCCCCCGGCGCGCTCGAGCAGATGTCGATAGCGGTCGTGGTCAACAGCTCCGTGAAGGGTGTGACCCAGCAGCAGATCAGCCAGCTCGTCTCGGCCGCAGCCGGTCTGCAAACCTCGCGGGGTGACACCATCCAGGTGGCCTTCGTCCCCTTCGACCAGAGTGCCGCAAAGGCTCAGGCCGCCCAGATCAAGGCTGCGGCCAGCGCTACCAGCAAAAACGCCATGATGAGCGAGATCCGCGGCGTCCTCGTGGTGCTCGCGGTGCTCGGGCTGCTCGTGTTCTCCATACGGCGCATCAACAAAACGACCCGCGTGCCTCTCGCGCTGCCGGCGGGCTACCAGACCCTCGAGCTAGAAGCGGGCGAAAGCTTCAACGACGACGACGAACTGCCGCTCGCGTTGTCTTCGGCCCGCACACCCGAGGCGGCTTCGGTCGGTTTCCCGGCACCCGCCCCGGTCCCCGCCGAAGTGGCCCAGATCGGCCAGATGATCGAGCAGGAGCCCGAACGGATCGCCGAAATGCTCAGGACATGGCTCGAAACCGGCCCAGGTGAACGCTAAATGCCGACCACCGAGACCGTCGATACGAGGGGTAGGCCCGTGAGCAGCGCCACCATCGAAATGAGCGGCGCGCGCAAAGCCGCCCTGCTTCTTGTCTCGCTCGGCCACGAACGCGCAGCCCGCATCCTCCAGTCGCTCAGCGAGGTCGAGGTAGAACGCGTGATGACCGAGATCGCCAACCTCGGCCCCGTGGACGAGGCTCTCGTCAACCACGTAATGAAAGACTTCGTCGCCCAGGCATCGCGCCAGAACCGCGTCCCCCAGGGTGGGGTCGAAGTCGCCAAAGAACTCCTCGCAGAAGCGCTCGGGAGCAGTCTGAAGGCCGAGGCGGTGCTGGCCCGGATCGGCGGTACCCCGGCCGGTTCTCATTTCCGGGCCCTTACGGCATTGGACCCCAATGTTGCGGCGTCCGTCCTGTCGCGCGAGCACCCCCAGACGATCGCCCTTGTCTTCTCCAAGCTCCCTCCCGAGCGCGGCCTCGCCATGCTGCGTGAACTTCCGGAGGATCTTCGCGGCGACGTCGCCTACCGTTTGGCGACGCTCAGCACGGCCAGCCCCGAGGCGCTCCGTGCGGTCGAAGCCGGGCTCGAAAGACGCATCCTGTCGGTAGCAACGGGGGGCCGCGAACGCAACGCGGACGACCCCGCCAAGCCGCTCGTAGAGATCCTGACCCGGGCCGACGCCGAGACGGAACGGACCGTCCTGGCGCGCCTCGACGAACTGGACCCTCACCTGGCCCAGGACATCCGCCAGCGGTTGTTCACGATCGAGGACCTCGTGAAGCTGGAGGACAAGGCCCTGCAACTTCTCCTTCGCCAAGTCGACACCAAAGAGCTCGCCCTCGCGCTCAAGGGGACGACAGAGGCGGTAAAAGAAAGGCTCCTGTCCAATCTTTCCGAGCGGGCACAGGAAAACCTCAAGGAGGAAATGGAACTTCTCGGCCCGCAACGGCTGCGGGACGTGGAAAAAGCACGCAAAGAGGTCGTGCGCGCCGTGCGTCAGCTCGAGCAAGAAGGCTCGATCGTGTTGTCCAGGGGGACTGATGACTACGTCGACTGACCCCTTCTCGCCCACTTCGATGGAGCCGACCACGACATTGCCGAGCTCGATCGACATGGACGCGTTGCTCCCGGAGCTGAACAGCCCGCAGGAGCGCTACGACCACGGCTACAAGCGCGGCTATCTGGCCGGCTACGCCGAGGGGGCTAGGCAAGCCCAGGCCGAGCGGGCGGCAGACTTGGCCTCCCAAAAGAACGCCTGGTCCGCGACGCAGGCGAGGGCGAGCGCCTTGCTCGGCCAACTCGCCTCAGCCACGGACGAGTACATCGCCCGGTTCGGCCCCCGCGAGGCGGCCATGACCGAAGAGGTGATAGCGGCAGCCTTCGAGCTGGCCGCCGCCGTCGTAGGCAGCGAACTGCGCACCCGGCCCGGGCGGGCCATCGAAGTCGCCAAGGCCCTGCTGGCCGACCTCCCGAGGGGCCCGCGATCGTGCGTGTCAACCCTGCCGACGAAGAAATGATGGCCGAAGCGGCCACGGCCCTCGCGACCACGAGGCGTGACGGCCTCGTTGTCCGTGCCGACCCGGCGGTCGGCCCAGGAGGCTGCGTCGTCACCTCCGGCGCTACGACCGTCGACGCAAGGGTCGAAGAAGCATTGCTGAGAGCCCGGGCTGCTTTCTGCGATCCAAACGAGGATCCCGACGCGAACGTCTACCAGACCGCAGCCGGCTACGGTCCTGCGTCTCTCGGAGGCGCGCAGTGAGCCCGGTGATCTCGCTGCAGAAGCGCCTGGACGGGGCCAAGCAAGCCGCTGCCCCCTACGCGACCGGCCGCGTCCGCTCCGTGGTCGGGATGAGCGTCATGGTCGAAGGTGTCGAAGCCGCCATCGGCGATGCCGTGACCCTTGCTCGCCCGAGCGGTGAACTGGTCGCCGAAGTCGTCGCTATAGACGAAGACGGGTTGCTCTGCCTGGCACTTGGCGACCTGAACGGGATCCGCGCCGGCGCGACGGTCGAACTTGCACCGGGACGGCTCACTGTCCCGGTCGGTGACGCATTGCGGGGCCGGGTGCTCGACGCCCTCGGCCGGCCGATCGACGGCGGGCCGAGCCTGAAGGGCCTGCCCCGGGTAGCGACATCGGGCAACCCGCCCCACCCACTGCGACGGGCAATGGTCGACAGTCAGCTCCCCCTCGGAGTGCGAGTGCTGGACACCCTCCTTCCGTGCGGCCGAGGCCAGCGACTAGGGATATTCGCGGGCTCTGGCGTCGGGAAGTCGAGCCTCCTGTCGATGATCGCAAGGGGCACCGAGGCCGACGTCTCTGTGATCGCCCTGGTCGGTGAGCGCGGCCGTGAGGTGCGTGAAATGATCGAGCACGACCTGGGCAAAGAGGGCATGGCGCGTTCGATAGTGATCGTGGCCACCTCGGACGAGCCGGCGCTAATGCGGCTGCAGGCTGCCCAGACCGCCACGCGAATTGCCGAATGGTTCAGGGACAAAGGCCGCCACGTCGTGCTGATGATGGACAGCCTGACCAGATTTTGCATGGCGCAGAGAGAAGTTGGCCTCTCCGCAGGCGAGCCGCCTGCGACACGTGGCTACCCACCGTCGGTTTTCGCCCTGATGCCGCGCCTTTTGGAGCGAGCCGGGGCCGGCGAGAGCGGCAGCATCACGGGCCTGTACACGGTGCTCGTCGAAGGCGACGACATGAACGACCCCATCGCCGATACCGCCCGTTCGATCCTCGATGGCCACATCGTGCTTTCCAGAAAGCTTGCCACGTCAGGCCATTTCCCGAGCATCGACGTCCTGGAGTCGATATCGCGCGTGGCACCGCGGGTCATGACCGCTGAGCAGATCGCCCAAGCGGCCGAACTGCGCCGCCTCATGGCCGCCTACCGTGACGCCAAAGACCTCATCGAGATCGGCGCATACGTGAAAGGCAGCAACCCCGTGGTAGACCGCGCCGTCCAGCTGCGCGCCGCGATCGACCATTTCCTGCGCCAGGAAGTGGCAAACATTGCCCCCATTGCTGAGTCCTTGGCGGCGTTGGGGATGTTGGCGAGCCCATGAAGCGCTACCAGTTCAACCTCGAGACGGTGCTCCGTGCCCGCCGGGCACAGGAGAGTGTCGCGCGCGCCGACCTGCAGCGGGCCAACCTCCTTGCTGCTGCAGCCGAAGTCGCCTCAAGGCAGAGCCGCGAACATTACGAGGAGGTCGTCGGCTCGCTCGGGACGCCCTTCCTGCAGCACCAGGAACGATCGGAGCTCGCAGCCAAAGCGTTGCTCGGTTCAGAGGGGTCCTCGACGGACGCCAAGACGGTCGTCGAGAAGGCTCTCCATGACTATGTGGCCGCAGCGCAGGCCGTTTCGGTGCTCGAGCACCTCGACGAGCGTCGCCGCGAGGAGCATGCCGTAGCGGTCGCGCACCAGGACGCTGTGCTTTCGGACGAACTGGCCATGGCCCGCCACAACCGGGCACGGGCCAGGCCAAAAAGACCGCCGAAGAAAAGCGGGCCGAAGACAAGCGAGGGTGGCAGTAGCCATGTCCTACGTCGACGGCTATTCAGGGGTACTGGCCGACATCAGCCAGATCCAGTCGGTCTTTTCGTCAGTTCCGGCGAGCACCCCTCCGGACGGGTTCGAGGCGGTCCTGCAACAGGTCTCATCGATATCAGCGCTCGTGGGCTCGCCTGCACCGGTGGCGCCGAGCACACCTGACCTTTCCGACAGTTTTGGGTACCCGCTCCAAGAGGGTGGCCCACTACCCGCCGGGACTGGCTCCAGCGGCGTCCCTGGCGGCGGCATCAGCGCCGGCCCCAGCGGGATCTCGGCTACTGCCGGCGCCGCCGGCGCTGCGACCGGGTACCAGCTCGCCGGCGAAGCCTCCGGGCTCGCCGGCCAGAACGCGGCGCCCTGGTCGGCGCAATCTGCAACCGGCGGGTACGGAGGTACCGAAAGCGCGGCCGCAAGCTCCGGGGGCGCTTCGCAGGACGCCAGCTCCAGCGGGGGAAGTTTCGGGGCGTCGGTTGTGAGCGACGCCGAAAAGTACATCGGTGTCCCCTATCAGTGGGGCGGCACCAACCCCGCTCAGGGAGTGGACTGCTCGGGCCTGGTGCAAGATGTGTTCGGCGACCTCGGCGTGGCTCTGCCCAGGACCTCACAAGAGCAGGCGGACGTCGGCACTGCCGTGCCGAGCCTTGCCGACGCCCAGCCCGGCGACCTCGTGTTCTTCCCCGGGACCGACGGCACCGCCTCAGCTCCGGGCCATGTCGGGATCTACCTCGGCAACGGCCAGATGATCGACGCGCCGTACAGCGGTGCGGACGTCAGGGTCGAACCCGTCGGCAACCCGACCGCCATCCGGCGGGTCAGCGGCCCATCGACCACACCTGACGGTGAGCAGCTCGGCTCTGCCTCGACTGGCGACGGCATTTCCAGCACCGGCGCTTCGAATATCGGCGACGCCCCGATCACCGCCAGCGGGGCCCTCGGCGGACCGGCCAGCCTGCCCAGCACGGCCGGGAGCTACGGGAGCGACTTTGCTAGCGCCGCGGCGAGCACCGGGGTCCCAGAGGCCCTTCTCAACGCTGTCGCGAGCGCCGAGTCAAGTTTTGAGCCGAGCGCTGTCAGCAGCGCCGGGGCGGAAGGGCTGATGCAGCTCATGCCGTCCACCGCCGCCTCGCTCGGGGTGAACCCGTTCAACCCCAACCAGGCCGTCAATGCCGCCGCCCAGCTGCTGTCCAGTTACCACCAACAGTTCGGCTCGTGGTCGCTGGCCCTGGCGGCGTACAACGCCGGCCCCGCCGCGGTCCAGGCGTACTCGGGGATCCCGCCGTACTCACAAACCCAGAACTACGTGCAGACAGTTCTCAGCCGCGCAGGCATGGAGGGTCAATGACGACAATCGCTCCGATAAAGACAGGCTCGAGCCACCAGAGCAGTCCCGCCGGGGATCCAGCTGGCTCCGGGGGCACGACCTTTGCCGGCATCCTGGCCGTCATCGCTGCGCCCGGCCAAGAACAGGCGCAGCAGGGCCCGGCTGGTAGCCCGTCTCCTCAGGGCGTTGGCCCAGTCGCAGGAAGCTCTCCGGCTACCGGGCCCAGCGGCACCGGGACAGGGACGGGGGGCCTCGCCGACGCGACCGCCGGTAGCTCTGGGCAGGGCGATGCCAGTACGGGCAACGACGTCGGCGCCACGGGCCAGAGCGGAGCGGGGCAACCCGAGGGCGACGCGCCGAGCGCTGCGGGCGCTGCGGGCGGGCAAAGTACTGGTCAAGCCGGCGCAGCAAGCTCCGACGCAGCGAGCTCGGACGCGGCTGGCTCTGATGGGACCGCCGTGGCGGCCGCGAACGTTGCCGGTGCTGCCCCTGCGAGTGCCGGAACGGTTCCTGCAGGTGACGGAGCAGGCGTAGCAGCTGGGCCGGGCACCCTGGCCGACCCTGCTGCCAGCGAGGCGGTCCAGGCTGCTCAAGGGGACCTCACGGCTTCCGTCGCAGGACAAGTCTTGGCAGGCAATAGCCTGACAAGCTCCGCCTCCCCGACTTCATCGCCCGCCGGGCCCGCGGGGGCCGCTGCGGCTTCCTCCGTCGGCCCCCAGCCGTCCGGAGCCGGCTCGGGTGGCACCTCGTCGGTGAGCGACCAGATCAAGGCCCTCGTCTCGGCGAGCGGCGGATCCGGCGACGTCCAGATCAGTGCCAGCCAGATCGGAGCGGGCCAGATCGGGCTGGGCCAGCTAGGTAACGGCCAGACAGGGCCGGCCCTCACACCGACGACAGCGAGCCAACAGGCCGTGCTCGGCGTAGGTCAGCAAATCGCCGGTGCCAGCCCGGCGGCCACTACAGGTGCGGGAACCGCAGGCCAGGCAGCGGGGGCAGGACCGCTGAACAACGATTTCGCCGGAGCGGCTGGGCAAGAGAGCGCCCCGGCACCCGAGGACCTTTCGCCGGGCGTTGCGGGTGACGTCATCGTCGCAGCTAGCGCGGCTCTTACCGGCGCCGCTGAAGCGCAGGCCACCGGTCCGATCGGAGCGAGCGGCGGCAACGGTGCGAACGGGGCGGCCCCGTCGCCTGCGGCAACCGGTTCAGGCGTCGGCACAAGCGCAGGCACCGGGGCCGTCTCCGCGGCAGGCAGCGTCATCACTGCGGGCACCGTCCTCGGGGCAGCAAGCCTCGCCGGCGCGAGCGGCCTGCCCAACGCCGCTACTGGGGGCAACGGCGGTTCCCGCGGCGCCCCGGCAGGCCAGACCAGCCAGACCAGCCAGCAAGCCGGCCAACCGGGCGTCGACCCACACGGCGCCGCTACCGCTCCGGCGCTGGCGGCTGCCACGGCCGGGGGCTCGGCGTCCCAGGGCGAGGACCTCTCAGGGAAGGGCCAGGGGTCGCAGCAGGGCCCGGACCTCGCCTCTACCACGAGCTCACTGACGAATGCGGGCCGTGCTACCGGGACAGGCCAAACCACGTCGACGACAGCAGCGGACCGCTCCACGGACGCCAGCAACGCGGGAGGCAAGGGCGCTACTGACGCTGCCTCAGGCGGCGCCGGCGCCGTGCTGGCGGCGGCTCACGATCACCTTGCTTCTTCCACCGGCTCTTTGGGAGCCACCGCTGAGCTAGGGGCCGGCCGGCCCGGAGGCACCGAACAGGGCGTTCCCGGCCAGCTCGGCAGCGGCCAATCAGTTGGTGGGCAGGCGGCTGCCGGGCAGTCAGGGCCGGGACAAGTTGGCCCTGGTGCGGCAGCAAACAGCGCTCAGGCCACTGTGGCGACGATCGCGTCCGGTCCATCGCAATCGCCCTCTTGGACCGCAGCGACGTCGGTAACTTCGTCCGCCGCGCAACAGTCGGCCGCTGACGCCACAACGAGGGACCTACCGCTCGCCGACCAGCTCGCCGCAGTCCTGGCACCGGCCGCCCACCAGTCTGACGGGTCCTATCAGGTCAACATCCGCCTGCAACCAGAAGATCTCGGCGTTGTGAACGTTGAGCTTCGCCTGGAGTCAGGGACGGTCAACGTCTCGTTGCACGCAGAAGGCGACGCCACCGGGGACATGTTGCGCCAGAACATGGGCCAACTCCGCCAGCAACTCGCCGACGCGGGCTTGACGACAGGCCGCTTCGACGTAAGCACCGGCAGCGGCAGCGGCCCCAACCAGGGAGGTCTGGGAGCCGGCCAAGGAGGGACAAGTTGGGCCAAGGACGGCCCGGGCTACCAGAGCTCCGAGCCAACTGAGACAACCGCTGAGACCAGCGGGCCCGATATTTCCTCCCCGACCACCGGACTACTCGACGTGAGGTTGTGAAGCCATGAGCGATATATCAGCCACCGGTACCAGTACCACTCCGAAGCTGCCTACTGCGACGCTGCCTACGGGCGACACCGCTGTCGCCGGCGGCGGCTCGGCAGCGAGCGCCAGCACACTGAACGGCGTCAACGCCGACACCTTCTTGCAGCTGCTCGTTTCCCAGCTCGAGAACCAGAACCCCGACAACCCCACCGACCCGACCCAATTTCTCTCCGAGACCGCCGACTTCGAGGAAGTCCAGCAGTTGAGCTCGCTTTCCACGGATATGACGAGCCTCGTCAGCTCTCAACAATCGAGCGCCGCCACCTCGATGCTCGGCCAGCAGGTGACCGGCAGCGACGCCTCCGGGAACCCTGTCACCGGGGTAGTGACCGGCGTCCAGCTCACGTCGAGCGGGCCGCTCCTAACGGTCGGCAACGACAGCGTCCCGTACTCCTCGGTCACCGGCGTCACGATCCCGGGCTCATCGACCGGCACCGGGAATTCGACTGCCGGGACCGGTTCGAGCGGCACCGGCACCGCTGGCTCGAGCGGGACCGGCACGGGCACCAGCGGCACCAGCAGCGCCACCGGCTCGAGCGGCACGGGCACGAGCGGCACCGGTCCGAACTAACCGACCGACCATCTATCCCACCCACCGACCACGCAACGACCAACCAACAACCACCTACCAACAACTACCTACCGACCACCACCGAAACACCTACAACACACAGGAGGGCACAACACGTGCTTCGTTCCCTATTCAGCGGCGTATCCGGTATGGATGCCAACCAGGAATGGATTGACACCATCGGTAACGACATTTCCAACATCAACACGACCGGGTACAAGAGCAACGAGGTCCAGTTCGAAGACCTTCTCGGCCAGACCCAGGCCGGCGCCACCGCGCCGACGAGCACGGCGGGCGGTGTAGACCCGACCCAGGTCGGGTTGGGCGTCAAGGTCGCCGGCGTCGAGGCGAACTTCACCCAGGGCACTTCGGAGCAAACGGGCAACCCCCTGGACCTGTCTATCCAGGGCAACGGCTTCTTCATCGCCCAGGCCAGCAATCAGACCCTTTACACCCAGTCCGGGTCGTTGGAGCTGGACGGCAACGGCAACCTGGTAACCCCGAACGGCTACCTCATCCAGGGCTGGCCGGCGAACGCCAATGGCGACATCCAAACGAGCGCCCCCCTCGGCAACCTGACCATCCCGGCAGGCCAGCAGATCACGGCCAACCAAACCCAGAACGTGACCCTCGGCGGCAACCTGGCACCGCAGTCCGGCTGGACACCCCCGACCGGTGCTCCTGGCGGCTCGACCGCATCGGGAGCGTCCACGTCGGTGACAACCTATGCGTCCAACGGTTCCACGCAGTCGCTCGACCTCAGCTTCGAGCAGGACACGACCCTGCCCGGCACGGCCCCCAAGGGTGCGGTCTCGGCGTGGACCGTCGAAGGCGTGCTCGCCGACCCGGGCGGGACGCCCGACTACACCAACGCCACCACCTCGACCCTGTACTTCGACGACAGTGGCAACCTGGTCGGCTATACGGACCAGAAGGGCAACACCAGCACCTCGGGCACTTCGTTCAGCCTGACCGTCCCCAACGAGACTAAGGGGGCCGCTTCGGGGGCCACCCAGGCCTTCACGCTCAACGTCCCGACGGTGACCTCCAACTCGAGCGCCGACACCGTGTCTGTGCTGAGCCAGGACGGCAACGCTCCCGGCACACTCCAGAGCTACAGCATCGGCAATACCGGCCTGATACAAGGTGTGTTCAGCAACGGCCAGACCCTCAACCTCGGCCAGATCGCCCTGGCGACATTTGCCAACCCCGACGGTCTCCTACGTGCAGGGGACACCAACTTCGAAGCGACGGCCAACTCGGGCCTCGCGCAGGTCGGCGCGCCCGGGAACGGCAATTTCGGCAGCATCCAGGCCGGCACCCTCGAGGCTTCGAACGTCGACCTCGCGACCGAGATGACCCAGCTCATCGAAGCGCAAAACGGCTTCCAGGCCAATGGCAGCGTCATCTCCACCTCCAACACCTTGCTGCAGGCGCTCGTCAACCTGAAGAACGGCTAGGTAACTCCTTGGTAGGGCGCGAGCCCCGGACCAGCCCAAGCTCCAGGTGCTGGCCGGGGCTTTCGCGCGTATAGCGGGCAATGTCGGGGGCGACGACCGCTCTGAGTGTTATTTACCCTCAGATAGAGGCCATCGCTGTCGATGATGGGAGAGACGAATTGCGAACCCTCGCGATCACAAGGGCCCGTGCGTTGCAAGACCGCCAGGGCAAACGCTTAGGAGCGCCGTGGGCATTTTGGTTGTTGACGACAGCCGCGCCATGCGGATGATCGTCCTGCGAGAGCTGCGCAAGGCTGGCCACGAGACCAGGGACGCCATCGAAGCTGAAAACGGCCGCGTGGCGCTGGAGCGGGTCAGGCAGGGCGGGGTCCACCTCGTGCTCTCCGGCTGGAACATGCCTGAGATGAACGGGATCACGCTGCTGCGCGCCCTACGGCGCGAGGGTAATGCGGTCCCATTCGGCTTCATCACATCCGAGTCGACGGCCCATGTCCACCGGGAAGCTCTCGATGCTGGTGCGGACTTCGTAGTCACCAAGCCCTTCTCGGTCGAGACGCTGTCGGAGCCGGTCGAGCAGGCGTTGCGAGGCAGCAGGCAAGCGGACGGGCTCGGTGCTGCGGTTGCCAGGGAGCACGGGACGTTCTCAACAGTCCTCCACGACCTGGTCGGTAGGGCTGTAGTTACCGCCCCGTCAGAGCCTCCCCGAGTCGGCTCCCCCGGTGCCGTCGCCTCCTATGCGGGCGGCTCGCAGGGCCGAAGGATGCTGCTGGTCCTCGAGCTTGAACTGGCTGCATCGATCGCCGCCGCGTTCTGCGGGCTATCGGCAAAGGACGCCGAGTCGTACATAAGCGATGGCGCTCTGCCCGAGTTCGTGGAAGAGGACCTCTACGAGGTAGCCAACGTGCTTTCCAAAGTTGTCCCCGGTTACGAAGAACGTTGGACGCTCGAGGACCTGACCGTGTTCCCCGTGATGCGAGACGTGCCTGAACTGCGCGGAGACCTGAACCCGCTGGCATGGCGCGGGCCGATAGAGGTGGACATCTCCGGTTACCCCCCGGGGCGTGCCGCCTTCTTCAACGTGGACGGCTCGCTGTTGCTGAGCGAGCTGTCAGCCCCGGGCACTTGAAACTGGCGCGGATGTCCTGCCCGGACTGCCGCATTTTTCCTTTGTTTCCGCTAGCTACATCGCCGCTACCGGCACCGGAGCAGCCAAGTAGGTGGCTTTCCCGCTTACGTTCAGGCTAGCGCTGGGGGTGTCGATCCTGAATGTACCGGCCAACGGATTGGCCGGGCGCCTCGGCGCTTACCAATAGCCCCACGGAGCGGGGAACATGATCCTTCTAACTAGGCTTAACGGTCCCCCAATTGCCGTAAACGCCGATCTGATCGAGCGCGCTGAGGCAACGCCTGACACTGTTCTGACGCTGGTGGACGGCACCAAATACCTCGTAGCTGAGAGCGTCCAGGATGTCATCGACCGCGTGCGTGTGTTCCGCGCATCGGTCCTAGTCGCCGCCAAGGAGCTGGAGGACAGCGCAAGCCAGCCCAGAGCGACGCTTAGGGCACTCCCGGCCCCCAATCCCGGAGAGAGCTGACATGGACCCAGCGAGTTTTGTCGGCATCGGTATTGCCCTGTTCGCCCTGTTCGTCTCGATGATCATGGACGGCGGCAGCCCTACAGCCCTGCTGGCGCCTTCCGCCATGCTTCTCACTTTCGGGGGCACCATCGGCGCAGCTACTGCGGGCATGCTCATGAGCGATGCAAAAGGGCTCCCCACGATCCTGAAAACCGCCCTCACGACCAAGGTCACCGCGCCCGACGAATCGGTGGCCGTGGTGGTGTCTTTTGCAGAAAAGGCGAGACGACAGGGCCTGCTTGCTCTCGAGGAGGAAGCCCGCCAGATCGACGATTCGTTCTTGCGCAAGGGCATCGAGATGGCAGTGGACGGGGCAGATCCCGAAGAAATACGGGACATAATGGAGCAAGACCTGGAAGCAATGAAGGCTCGCCACCGGGCGGGCGCTCAGTTCTTCGGCAACATGGGCGGTTTCGCCCCGACCATGGGGATCATCGGCACCGTCATGGGGCTGCTCCACGTGCTGCAGAACCTGTCCACGCCGGCCACGCTCGGGCCGATGATCGCGGCCGCGTTCACGGCGACCCTGTGGGGCGTTATGCAGGCAAACGTCTTCTGGATCCCGATCTCCAACCGGCTCAAGCGCACGAGCGAGATCGAAGTGCGGCGCATGGAACTGCTCCTGGAGGGCATCCTTGCCATACAGGCGGGCGCGAACCCTCGAGTCGTCGAACAGCGCCTCCTTTCCTACCTGTCACCGAAGGAACAGGAAGCGGCCAAGAGCGCAAAGGAAACCGGGAAGTCGAAGGCGGCCGCCTGAGATGTCCCGACCGAGGAAGCATTCCGAGGAAGGCCACGAAGAGGGAGCCAGCGCCGAGCGTTGGCTCCTCACCTACGCGGACATGATCACGTTGCTTATGGTGCTGTTCATTGTGTTGTTCGCCATGGGCCAGACCGACATCCGTAAGTTCAACGCCTTCAAGGACAGCTTCCACCAGCTCTCACAGCAGTCGCAGGCAAACGCACCCCCAGGAGGACCGGGGATACTGAGCCAGCCCTCGGCGATCGCCCTGTCCGAGCAGAACCCTTACGCAAAGCTGGACAGTTCCGCGGCGACCTCAGCGTCAGGAAAGCAGGAAACCGGCCAAGAGTCTTCTGGCCAGGCGGCCAACGGCCAGTCTGATCCCGGGCAGGACCAGCAGGGCGCCAACCAGTCCCAGTCCGCGGCCAAGTTGTCGGACCAGACATTCTCGGGTGTTTCGGCAAAAACCGCGGCGGCCGAAAAGCTGGCGCTCAACAAGGCGTTGCTGGCCATGGAACGGGCTTTGGAAAAGGCCGGTTTGGCCAGCGAGGTCAAGTTCACGTTCGACCAGAGGGGCCTCGTCGTCACGGTACTTACCGACCAGATCCTGTTCCCTCTCGATTCGGCTCAGCTGCAGCCCGAAGGCGTAAAGATAATCGACGCAATAGCCCCTGTCCTAGCGGCCCTGCCGAACCAGGTCGACGTCGAAGGCGACACCGATGACCAGGCGATCACGGGTGGCCCGTACGCGAGCAACTGGGCGCTTTCCGCCGCGCGCGCTGTGGCCGTCGTGCAGGACCTGATAAACGATCACGGCATCGACCCGGCCCGCTTGGAAGCGACGGGCAACTCCGACACCCGGCCGGTCGTGCCCAACAACAGCGCTCAACACCGGGCAGAAAACCGCCGTGTCGAGATAGTCATCTTCTCCACCACCGTCGTTACCCCGTAAATGTCGTCACCCCGTAAACCAAACAAGAGGTAAACGAAATGGCTAAGAAAAAGACCACACCCGAAACCGAAGACGGGGCCAAGGCCAAGAAGAAGAAGCTCCCCCTGATCGTGGCGCTCATAGTCGTGCTCGGTGCCGGCGGCTTCGGGTACATGACCATGACCAAGAAGGCTTCAGCCTCCGCCAAGGGCGGCCCGACCACAACCGTGGCAGGACAGATCCTCGAGGAGTCGTCGCTGACGGTCAACCTGAGGGACAACCACTACCTCGAGTTCACCGCCGGGCTCGAGTGCGCCCCGGGCAAGTCGTACGCCATCCTCGTGACAGACCAGGCGATAGTGCTCGACATCCTCAACAACCAGGCCGCGGACATGACCGAAACGCAGCTGCTCCAGCCTGGTGGCCCCGCCAAGCTGAAGGCCAACATCGTGCGGGCACTGGGCCAGGACTGGCCCGGGCTCGTCGTGGGCGTGTTCTTCGAGCAGTTCGTCATGCAGTAAAGCCAGCTAGGGGCTCATGACCCCGCCGCTGCCACCCGGCCCCGGGGGCCCAACGGGTAGCACGGTCCCCATCGATCGGGCGACTGTGGCCCGGACAAGAACCGCCAGCTCTCTAAAGTCGCGCCCAGCGTTGCCGATCTGAGGGGCAGATGAGCGCGCAAGATACTCAGAACACCGTCGTGCCGCTAGGGCGCGACGGCCGTCCAAAATCGCTCCGGCGGTTCAGGGTGAGACCTGCCGGGACGCTGAAGGACGAGCACGAGCAGGTATTGGCCCTGGTCAACCAGAACTTCTGCCGGCTCTTCAGCGTCGACCTGTCGACTTATGTCCGCACCGAGGTCGACATCAACATGTCGCCCGTCCAGCAGTGGTCGTGGGACGACCTGCTCAACGCTCTCCCCGAGCCCTATTGCGCGGCCCGCCTGACGATGCCGCCCATGCTCGGGACCGGCCTGATAAGCATCGACGTCCCCCTCGCTCTCGCCATCGTGGAGAAGCTTCTCGGCGGTGCCGGGGTCGCCGAGGAACGTACGGAGCCGCTCACCGAAGTCGAACTTTCCCTGCTCACCGAGCTCAACACCCGGGCAGCCAACGACCTGGCCGAAGCCCTCTCGTTGGTCGTCGAGACCAGGCCTGTCACCGCCCGCCAGGAAAGCCGCCTTGAACTGATCCGGGCGGCGCCGGGGCGGCAGCTGCTCATCGCGCTCGAGTTCGAGATCGACATGAAGACGGCCAGAGGGCAGGTCCGCATCGCGATCCCGGCCGAGGCCCTCATCTCCAAGCTGGAGGGTTTCTCAGGTACGTCCCCCACGTCATCGTCCGTCGCAGACACCGGGCGCTTGGAAGAGTGCCCCGTGGAAGCCTCGGTCCGTTTCAACGAGACCGAGCTGCCCTCGCGGACGATCGTCGAGCTCACTCCGGGGCAGGTCATCCGTCTCGAGCACCCCGTCGACGAACCGCTGACCCTTTACGTAGGCCGCGTCCCGTACCTGGCTGGCCTGGCCGGCCGGCGGGGAGCCCAGAAGGCTTTCGCAGTTATTGGCCCAACTGCCAAAAAAGGAGCAGAGCTTTGAGCGTCGATACCGACCTGGCGGTTGTACGGCCCGCCGCGACTGAAGCAGCGGTCCTGCTCACGAGCACGCTGGGCGTCGTTGCCGAGCCCGGAGAAGGCTTTGACCTGTGGGCCGAGAACATCGATGTCGTGAGCCTTGGCGGCGAGGCGCTCTCCAAGGGTGCGAAGGCCTGGAGCGCCCCGCTCATCGGCCCCCTGGGGCCATGCGGTGAGGTTGCCCTGGCGCTACCGGCGGGGGCCAAAGTGCCCGGGGAAGGCCGCGTGGCCTCTGCTCTGGCAAGCACCACCCCTGCCCTCGGTGCCGCCTGCGGTGCGGACCACATCGGCGACATGCAGCGCTCCAACCCCGATCTCCTGCTCAGGCCGCGGCCTGGGTTCCAAGCGCTCGCAGTCCCGCTTCTCGCCGGTGACGTCCAGGAGGGCCTGCTGGTCGTGATCACCGCCATCGGCCAGGTAGCCGCAGAGCTCCCCCACCTCGACCCGGCTCCCGGCAACTCGGCGGGCCGTTCCATCGCCAACCTCGGGGAAGTGGAAATGACGGTCAGCGTCGAGCTCGGCCGCACGAAGATCCCGATAAAGGACCTGCTCAATATCCACAACGGCTCGGTGGTCCAGCTGGACCGGCCGGTGAGCCACCCGGTTGACATCTTCGTCCACGGGACGTTGATCGCACGGGGTGAGGTAGTCGTCGTCGACGAGTGCTTCGCCGTCCGGGTTACCGAACTGCTCAACGGGGACTGAGAATTGGGCGGGATGATCGAGCTGCTGGTGCGGCTCGCGATATCCATGGCGGTCGTCATGGCGGTAATGGGCCTGGCCGCGCGCTTCGTGCGCCGGCGCCAGGAAGCTGGCCTCGGCGGCGCGGGCTTTAGTGGTCGCGGGCGCGGCGCCGGCTTGCGGGGGACCGCCGGCCTGAGGGGTAGCGGCGGCTTCAAAGGCTCTCGTGGATTTGGCAGCTCCCAAGGCGTGGGCGGCTCTACGGGCGCGAACGGCTCCGGCTCCGCCTTGCCCGGCGAGGGCAGCCCCGGCGGCCTCGGCGTGGGTGGCCCGGCGAGCGGCCCGGCAGGTGGCCCGAACACGCTGGCAACCAAGCTCGGAAGCCTCCTCGGTGCGCCGAAGCCGCGCCGTGCCCGCCCTGTCCCGCCCTTTGAGGTCGTGTACCGGCGTGCGCTTTCCAAGGGTGCCGCTGTCGCGGTTATCGAGGCGACCGGAAAGCAGTTCTTGCTGGGCGTGACGGAGCAGTCGGTCACCCTCCTGACCGAGCTACCGCGCGCCACAGACGCCACGCCGCTCGACGCCGATGGGGCGGCGACAACCTCCGTGCCCACAGCTCCGACTGTGCCCATAGCTCCGACTGTGCCCACGGCCACTTCGGGGCCGATGGCTACGTCCGGCACGCGCGCAGCTACGCGCGCTGGTGCCAGTGAGATCAGTGACCTCGAGGTTTGGGACGAGTTCGACGATTGGCAGCAGGCCGACCGGATGCCGGCCTCTTCACCCGACGCCAGCACTTTGGAGCGTCAAAACGCATGGAAGCTAACGCTTGATTCGCTGCGGGAGCGGACGATCCGCCGCTAGGTCCCGCGCTCTCTTCCAATGCCGTTTTGGAGCGCCATGCAAAAAGTCAGAAGATTGTTGCCTCTCGCAATCGGAGCCATGCTTGCCGTCGCCGGCGTGTTGGCTCTGGCGAGCTTGGCTATGCCCACACGGGCCATGGCTTCTCCCATCACCGCGCCGACTTCAGCCCAGGTAGGCACCGACCAAGCGCCGACCAATGCACCGGACTCGGGCGGCTACAGCAACGGGTCGGGCGGGACCGGCGGTTCGGGTGTCGTGAGCGCCGCTACACCGGACGCCCCGCAGTCTCCGGCGAACCCGAACAGCACGTCGAGCGGGAGCTCGGGAGGCACGGTCTCGGTGAACCTCGGGGGCACTGTCAACAAGCCCAGCGAGAGCATCACGATCATCATCGCCCTGACGCTGCTCTCGGTGGCGCCGTCGTTGCTGATACTCCTCACGAGTTTTACCCGCATAATCATCGTCCTGTCCATCACGCGCCAAGCCCTCGGCTTGACCAACGTGCCCCCGAACCAGCTGCTCGCCGGCCTCGCCCTCGTGCTGACGCTTTTCATCATGTCCCCGGTCATAAACCAGGTCGACCACAATGCCGTGCAGCCCTACCTCAACGGGAAGCTCACTGCCGAACAGGCTTATACCAAGGCCCAGGCGCCCCTCAAGACTTGGATGTTGAAGCAGACCCAGGCCGACGACCTTGCGATTTTCGCCCAAAAGGGCCACAAACCGGCATCACCACAGGCGATGCCCATGTCCGCGGTGGTGCCCGCCTTCGCCCTGTCCGAGATGCGCACGGCCTTCATCATCGGGTTCGTCATATTCGTGCCGTTCCTGATAATCGACTTCGTGGTAAGCGCCACCCTCATGTCGTTGGGGATGATGATGCTCCCACCCTCCCTCGTGTCGTTGCCGTTCAAGCTCCTGCTGTTCGTAATGGTCGACGGCTGGGCCCTTGTCGTGCAGTCACTGATCACGAGCTTCCATTGAAAGGGCCGGGCCCCGCATGAACGACACCACCGTCATCGAGATAGCGGTGAGGATGATGACCGTCTCCGGGGAGCTCGCGGCCCCGATGCTGCTCACAGCATTAGCGATAGGCCTCGCCGTCTCGCTCATCCAGTCCATCACTTCGATCCAGGAGATGACCCTTACGTTCGTGCCCAAAATGGCGGGCGTCGCGCTGGCCATCGTCCTCGCCGGGCACTGGATGCTCAGCACGCTCATTGGTTTCACGGACCAGCTCTACGCGATGATCCCGCAATTGACGAGCTAATGCCGCCGCGAACGGCCACCGGCGTCGGGGCCCGGGCTGGCGTCGAGCTTCGGGCCAGCGTCGGGCTTGGCCTTCGCCTTGGCGTTGGGATTGGACGGCCATGACGTTCCAACTGTCCGCGGGCGGGTTTTTCATCTTCATGTTCGCCATGGTCCGGGCGAGCGCGTGGTTGGCGTTCGTGCCACCGTTTTCGTCTTCCGCCATCCCGCTTGTGGTGCGCACCGGGCTCGCCGCATCTTTGGGCCTCGCTGTAACTGCGGAGCTTTCCAACGGCCCCGGTGGGGCGATGGTCAAGATGGCCGCGACCGTGGGCGCCCAGGACACGGCCGGGTTCATCTCGGACCTCGTGCTGCAGGCGGTCACCGGCGCCGTGCTCGGCTTCATCACCTCGCTGCTGTTTTCCGTCGTGAGCGCCGCAGGCAGCCTTACCGACATGACGAGCGGGCTCAGTGCCTCCACGACCTTCGACCCCATCAGCGGGACGGTCAACCCGGTAACGGCCAACACGTTCAACGTGATCATGACGACGCTGCTGTTCGCCACGGGAGGTGACCTGCTCGTAGTCAAGGGTTTCCTGACATCGTTCCAGTCCATCGGGCTGACCGCCAAGAGCGTGGACCTGCTCGGTGACGACACTGATGTCGGAGGTGGGTTTCTTCTTCCTTTCGGCCGTCGAGATAGCGGCGCCCGTCCTCGCCGCAATGTTCCTCGCGTACGTCGCACTTGGCCTGCTCACCCGCAGCGCCCCCCAGTTGAACGTGATGTCCCTCGGCTTCGCCATCAACATCTCGCTGGCGCTGGTGGTCGTCGGCATCTCGCTGCCGCTGCTACCGGCGGCCGTCAACACCCTCGTCGACCGCGCCGTCACCGACAGCCTGGGCCTGCTCGGCCTGCGCCCCTGAGACCTGACTGAGGCCACAGGACAATGCCCGACGAGGACAAGCATTCTAAAACCGAGAAACCAACCGCCCGGCGCAAAAAAGAGGCCCGCCGGGAGGGCACGGTGGCGCGCACCCCCGAGGTCGTCAGCTGGATAATCGTATTTGCAGGTAGCTACCTGATGCAGCACACCTTCGAAGCGACCTACGCCCTCGAGCAGAAGCTCTGGGCGCAGATCGCCAATACGATGAGCCGCCCTTCGCTGACCACCGACGGGGCCATCGTGCGAACTGGCGCCGAGGGCGCCCTGCTAGCCCTGGCTCCGGCGTTGCTCGCCACGATGGGGATTGCCCTCGCAATAAACCTCGCCCAGACACGGGGGCTTATCACCTTCGCCCCGCTCAAACCCTCGTTCAAGCACCTCAACCCGGCTGCCGGGCTGAAGAAGATATTCTCCCCCCGCGCGTTGTGGGACGTTGGCAAGCAGATTGTGCGGGTCAGCCTTCTCGGCCTGGTCGTCTGGCAGGTCCTGAGCGGGGTGCTCCCCGTCATCACCAGCAACGGTGGGCTTTCTTCCACCGCGATCGCTTCCCTCGTGGCCAGCAAGTCCCTGGCCCTCGTCCGCGAGGTCGCGGCCATCAGCCTCGTGCTGGCGGTGCTCGACTACATCGTCCAGTACCGCAAGGTAAACCGCGACCTGCGGATGACCAAGCACCAGGTGAAGGAGGAGAGCAAGTCCAGCGAGGGCAACCCGCAAATGCGAGGGGCGATCCGGCGCCGCCAGCGCCAGATGGCCCGCAACCGGATGATCGCGGCCGTGGCCAAAGCAGACGCCGTGGTCGTGAACCCCACCCACTTCGCGGTCGCCGTCAGCTACGTGCGCGGCAGGGGTGCGCCAAGGGTGGTCGCCAAAGGGACCGACTTCATGGCCCTTCAAATCCGCGAGGAGGCAACAGCCAACGGGGTGCCGCTCGTCGAGGACCCCCCGCTAGCCCGGGCGCTCTATGTGGCTTGCGACCTGGAACAGGAGATCCCGACCGAGTTCTACGAGGCCGTTGCCCGGCTCCTCACGTTCATCTACTCGCTGCGGGCCAATGGGCGGATCTCTCGAATCGACGGCGCGCCCCTCAAGCCGGCTGCGCCGCTGCTCACGGGGGCTACGGGAGGGCCCATTGCGGGCAGCGGCGGAGGCGCCGCGGCGACGGGAGGCGACGGAGCCCTGGCCGGCGCTGGGACAACGGCCCGGTCGAGAGCCGGAGCGGTCGACCTAAGCGACTAGCCGGGCGAGCAGTAAGCGAACGGTCCTCAGCCGAACAGCCAGCGTGCCGATAACAAATATGCCGATCAAGCACGGACGCGACTCGCCGGCCCAAGGACCAGGGCCAGCCGAACCGAATTAGAAGGGCCGGAGTGGCCGAGTTGCGTAGCAACCGCTTGACATTGGTGGGCGTGCCTACGGCGATGGTGTGCGTCGTCGTGATGCTCGTCGTGCCTTTGCCGACCGAGCTGATCGACGTCCTGATCACCCTGAACCTCGTCGGGGCGGTGATCATCCTGCTCACGAGCATGTACGTGAAGAAGGCACTCGACTTCTCGGTGTTCCCCTCCCTCTTGCTGATCGCGACCATGTTCCGCCTGTCGCTCAACGTGAGCGTGACCCGCCAGGTCCTGCTGCATGCCAAGGCGGGCAACGTCGTCGCCTCGTTCGGGCACTTCGTGATAGGTGGCTCGGTCATCGTCGGCCTTGTCGTGTTCATGATCATCATCGTGATCCAGTTCATCGTGATCACCAACGGCGCAGGCCGCGTGGCAGAAGTCGCGGCCCGTTTCACCTTGGACGGGATGCCGGGCAAGCAGATGGCGATAGATGCAGACCTGAACAGCGGCCTCATCAATAAAGACGACGCGCGCCGGCGGCGGCGTGAGATCGCGGCCGAGGCCGACTTCTACGGGGCAATGGACGGTGCGTCGAAGTTCGTGCGAGGCGACGCCATCGCAGCCATCGTGATCATGGCGATAAACCTGGTCGGCGGGCTTTTGATCGGCGTTTTCCAAGACGGTGAGCCCTTCGGCCAGGCCGTCAACACCTATAGCCTCCTCTCCGTCGGCGACGGCCTCGCGTCCCAGTTGCCGGCCCTGCTCATATCGATCTCGACCGGCATCATCGTGACCCGTGCCGGCACCGACTCCGATCTCGGCACCGACCTCGTCGTGCAGATCCTCCACCAGCGCCGTGCGGTCCGGATGGCGTCGGGGGGGGTCATGATGCTCGCTCTCATACCCGGCCTGCCGAAATTGCCCTTCATCATCGTCGGAGGGCTGGTGTGGTTCCTCGCCGGGCGCCTCCCGACCGACGACGCCCTGCGGGAGCGTGCCGAAGCGGAGGCCGTCGTCGAGGCACCTCCGGCCCCTGCGCCCGACTCGCCCGAGGGGCTCGCCCGCGACATGAAGGTCGACCCGCTCGAGCTGGAAGTCTCGTTCAACCTTGTCGAGCTCGTCGACCCCACCCGGGGCGGCGACCTCCTCGACCGCGTCAAAGCCCTCCGGCGCAAGGTGGCCCTCGAGCTCGGCGTGGTCCTGCCGCTGGTGCGCACCCGCGACAACATCGACCTGCCCGCCTCGACCTACACGATCCGCGTCCAGGGCGCCGAGGTCGCCCGCGGCACGGCACAACCCGGGCACGTACTCGCCATCGGCGACATGCTCGGCTCTCTCCCCGGGACCCCAACGAAAGAGCCAGTTTTCGGGCTCGACGCCAAGTGGGCCCCTGCGTCGGCACGCGCCCAAGCCGAACGGATGGGCGCGACTGTCGTCGACCCCGCATCGGTAATAACGACGCACCTGTCCGAGGTCGTAAAACAGAACGCCGGCAAACTTCTTTCGCGTGCATCGATCAAGGAGCTGGTGGAGCTCGTCAGGCGGAGCGACCCGACCGTAGTCGAGGAACTTGGTTCGGCCCAGGTCACCCTGGCGGAGGTGCAGCGGGTACTTCGCGACCTGCTCGACGAGGGCGTATCGGTGCGCAACCTTTCCAAGATCTTCGAGGTGGTGACGGAGAAAGTACGCACGACGCGCGAACCCGAAGCCCTCGTTGAGGCCTGCAGGCAGGCGCTCGGGCCGGCACTTTCCGCGGCGCTGGCGTCCGACGGCCACTTGCCCGTCGTCACCATCGACCCAATCCTCGAACAACAGCTGAGCGAACTGCTGCGCACAAGCGAGAGCGGTTCGTTCCTCGCACTTGCACCCGATAAAGCTGAAGCTTTTACCCTGGCCGTTGCGCAGCGTTCGAGAGAAGCCGAACGCGACGGCGAAATGCCTGTCCTCGTATGCGCCGCACCCCTGCGGCCGGCTGTCAAGAAACTCGTACGGACCGCCACCCCGCGCCTGCCCGTACTGTCCTACGCGGAGCTGGGTTCCCAACTGCGCCTCGAGTCCAAGGGAGTGGTAACCCTTGCCCACGCTACGGTTTGACGGCCCGACGCTGGAGGAGGCGGTTGAAGCCGCCAAACGCCAGCTCGGCCCGGCACCCAAGATCGTCGCCGCCACGCGAGTCCGCAAAGGTGGCGTGGGCGGTTTCTTTGCCCGGGAACATATAGAGGTTGAGGTTGAAGTCGACGGCAAGGGCCGCTCACGTCGCGCTGGCGCGGGGGCTCCTAGAGACAACCAGCCGTCGCGGCCGCCGGCATCGTCGGGGCCGGCTCAGTCGGAGCGCGTGAATGGCGCGGCAAAGGCTGCGCCGGGGGCCCAGGATGGGCGCCGGCCTCGCGTTGGCGAGCCCCGCGCTTCTCAGCCCCGTGCTTCTCAGCCCCGGGCCGCAGAGCCACGTAAGGCCGAGCCTCGTTGGACCGACGAGCACAGTGCGCTGATCGACAACGGTGACCCGATGTCGGCGCTGATCGAGGAGATGGCGGACAACCCGCCCTCGTCGGTGCTCGACCTGGCAGAGAAGATCAACGCAGAGCAGGGTCATTTCGCTCTGGCCGGAGACGGCGGCGGTACCGGTAGGGAGCGGTTTGGACAGGGAAATTCGGGCCGCGCCGCTTCAGCGCGGGCTGCTTCCACGCGGGCCGCTCCGGGGCCGGAAAGTGGGAGCCGGGAGAATGCCGGCAGGCCGAGCGCCGAGCGGAAGTTCCTCAACGACACGCTCGCAGGACGCGAGCCGGTCAGCCCGGCTGCCGCGCCGGAGATGGCGAAGTCCGGCGAAAGCCGCGCGGACCGTCGTGAAGAGCGGCGCGAAGAGCGTGAAGAGCGGCGTGAAGAGAAAAGAGTCCGGCGCTGGAGGCAAAGCCAACCTGACGACCAAGTCGTCGAGCCGGCTACCGGGCAGGCTCGGGACGAACCGGCGGGAGGCGAGAATGCTCCGAGCGCGGGCTTTGCCGCCGTTCTGGAACGCATAGCCAAGGAAGCAGGTTTGGCGACCCCGGGGCTGGAGAGTGGCGGGACTGATTTTCGCGCTCCTGAGCCGGCACCGGCATCGCACGCTGACCTGATCCTCACCGAGCTGTCCGACCCGCGGGGCTTGGCCGACCGGCCTGGACTCGGCAGAGCCGCGCCGGGCAACCGCGACGGTCGACCTGGCTGAGCCGCGGGTGCCCGCCGCGCCACGGGTGCCCCTTGCGCCGCGCGAGTGGACGGAGCCACTTTGGCTTCCCGCAGCAGGCGAACCTCGTTGGCTAGCGGCTCCGGCGGTGCTGGCTCGGCTCTCCCAACCTGAGGCCCAAGTCCCTGAGCAGCGCCCCGCCGAAGCTGAGGCCCAAGCTGGGGGCCAAATTGCAGCCAAATCTGGCGCGCAAACTGCGGCCCGCACTGAGGCGCCGCCGAAGTGGTTGGCCACCACGGCCCCCGAGCGCCTTCCTGAACGTGCACCCCAATCCGGGTCGCTCGTACCTGCAAACGAGGGGCCGCACCTATCGGAGCTAGGCCTCGCACTGCAAAGTCTTGGCGTCCCGGTACAGGCGTGCACCGCAGTGACGTCGACGGCAACTAGAGAGACGATAGAAGGGGAACTTCGCCGAGCACTCGACCTCGCGCTTCCCCGCTGCCACCCGCTCCCAAGTCCCCTAAGAGCGTCGTCGCTGTCGTCGGGCCTCCCAACACTGTGATGTCGACCGCGCAGGGCATCGCGCGTGACCTCGGTGCGCCCCCCGACGAAGTTGCCCTCGCTACGCAGCGCAAGGTCTGGCGCCCCCAGGACCGCGTGATCCTGTCCGCTGAGGTTGCGACCGAGGAGCGCAGGAGCTGGCGCTGGCGAGACCATCCTTCGGTGGTGGCGATCGAACAGGACGTCCGGCCGGAGCGTTCCACCTGGACAACCGAGATCCTCCAAGCGTTGGAGCCAACTCTGTGCTGGGGGGTGGCCAAGGCCTCCCATAAACCCGAGGATCTCGGCAGCTTGGTCCGAGTCCCTGGGTGGCCTCGACGTGCTGGCTCTCGTTGAACTCGACAGCACGACAACCCCTGCCGCAGCCCTAGCCGCACCGATCCCGGTCGGCCGCCTCGACGGCGAACCGGCGACCCCCGCTCTCTGGGCGACACTGCTGTGCGCCCGGCTAATGGAGTGAAGCCATGAAGACCCCGAGCATTCGGCCGGCGATCCTGGTGCTCATGGCGTTGGCTTTGTCCGCGCCGACCATATCGGACGTCGCAGCCGGCAACGAACCCGCAATTGCGGCCGGTGAGCACATCGGAGGAGCGATCCTCGTGTCATGGTTTGCCGTTTCCGTCGTGGGCTACCTGGTCGACAACTACCGGTCGGCGGCCGCCCGGCGTAACCGACAACGCCACACGCCACCCCAGTAGGTTGCCTTCATGGTTGAGATACGCCCCGCCGGCGAGGCGGACCGTGAAGCCCTCGCGTCATTGCTCGACTTGGCGTTCAATATGCGTCGAGGCGCCGCAGATATACAGCTAGGTGGCAGGCTTTGCGCCTTCGACGGGCAGCGCCCTGTCGCATCCGCGAAGCCCATCAGCTACGACCAGTGGTTCGGCGGCCGGCGAGTCCCATGCGCCGGCGTCGCTGCTGTGGCAGTCCTCCCCGAATACCGCGGCCAGGGCGTGGCCTCGGCCCTACTGCGTGCCCTGTTAGCCGAAGAGAGATCCAATGGGCGCGCGATTAGCGCCCTCTACCCCACGGCGACCGCGCTGTACCGCAGCATCGGCTACGAGTTCGGTGGGGTGCGGCTGCAGTTCCGGGCGCCTATCTCGGAACTTGCCGGCGTCGGCCTCGGCGGCGTCCCGCAAGCCGACCGAAGCGGTGTAAGGCAAATGGAGGCCAAGGACCTGGACGCGGTGATGGACTGCTTCTCCCGGTTCGCGTCCGCCCACAACGGCCCGGTGCAATCGCCCGACCGTGACTGGTGGAACGACCACGTGCTCGCCCCCAGGGGCGGCACCGAACTGCCTCGTGCAGTGGTCGTGCCGAAGCGAGGCGGTCGGCCGCGAAGGCGACGGCGAAGGCGTGGCGGGCTATGCCAGCTACTACCTGGAACCATGGGGCCCCGGGGGCTTGGGCCACGACACCTACAAGGCAGTCTGCAACCATCTCGTCTTCGATGACGCCCGGGCCCTGCAGGCCCTGTTCGCTTACTTCCGGGGCTTCACGAACTCGGCCAATGAGCTCGCCTGGTACGGCCCGCCCAGCACCTCCCCAATGGGCCTAGCGCTCGGCAGCAACGGGTTTTCGCTCAAGTCGGAACTGACCCGCTGGATGACCCGGGTGCTCGACGTCCCTCTCGCGCTCCGTTCGAGGGGGTACCCAGCGGTCTCCGGGGAGCTCGTGGTCGAGATCGATGACAAGGTGTTCCCTGAGAACGCCGGGCCGTGGCTGGTCCGGGCCGACGCCGGTAGCGTCAGCGTGGGACCGGCGGACGCCGCGACGCCTGCTCGGCGCCAGGCAGCCGCGAGGCCGTTGCCGATAGGCCTGTTCTCCGCCCTGTATACAGGCTTCGCGTCTCCCGCCGATCTGGTCGTCGTGGGCGCTCTCGACAAGGCTGACGAACGGCTGGCGCTCCTGTCGGCTCTCTTCGCCGGCCCGGTCCCCTGGATGCCCGACTTCTTTTAGGCGAGCCGCCCGAGATTTAGGCGAACGGGCCGAGTTTTAGGCGAGCCCCTCGAAGCCGCCATCGACCCGCGTCGAGCCCGTCGTCGAGCCCGTCGTCGAGCCCGCCATCGAGGCCGTTGACCGGGAGCAACGGGGCCGGCAGGGGCTCGCGGTACACGATCGCGAGGCGGCGGGTGCAACGGGTGAGGGCCACATACAGCGCCCGCATGCCCGACGGCGACTGGGCGACGATCTCGGCCGGCTCGATGACAACGACCGAGTCGAACTCGAGGCCTTTGGCATCGCCCAGCGCGAGCAGGCTCACCTGGGTGTCGAGTGCCCCCGCGCCGACCTCGCCCCCGGCGATCCCCTCGCCAGCCATTGCCGACCGGACCTCCGCCAGCAGCGGAGCGGGCACAAGGACCCCGACGCTGCCGTCGTCGTCCCTGCCACGAGCCGCCGCCACGGCGCTGACCTCTTCGGCCACGGTCCGCCCGATGAGCGACTGCCAGGCAGCATCGTTGTCGTCGCCCCGGCTCTCAGGACCTGGCTGCGAGGCGAGCGAAAGGAACCTGGGAGCTTGCCCGGTGTGGCGCACCGGCTCGGGCGGCGAGACCCCGGGCAGCGCGGCGGCGAGGACACGCCGCGCGAGCGCCATCACCTCGGCTGGAGCCCGGTAACTGACCGAAAGGCCGACCATGCGCCAATCGCGCCGGCGCGGTACGTGGGCCATCAGTTCCTCCCACGACGCCGGAGCCCATGGCCCGGTCGCTTGAGCGATGTCGCCGACAAGGGTCATGGAGCCGGACAGCGAACGGCGGCCCACCATGCGCAGTTCCATCGGGGAAAGATCCTGGACCTCGTCGACAACGATGTGGCCGTAGGTCCGGTGAGGCTGTTCGTTGGGCGGCCCAGGGCGGAGCGGCCCGAGCAACCAGCTCGCCTCGTCGAGGAGGGCGATGTCCGCCTGGCGTCCAGGCAACCTCCTCCGGCGAAGCGCTGCGCGGGCGGTGGAGGAGGTCGAAGTCTGCTCCGGCGAGGACGCCTTTGCCGGCCAACTCGATAAGCGGCTTGGCCCCGAACAGGTCGTGCAGCAACGCCTCGGGAGTGAGGCGCGGCCAGATCCGTTCGAGAAGTTCGGCGACCAATGGCCGCCGGCGCAGCTCGGCACCGATCTCGGAGGGGCGCGCGCCAGCCGGGCGGCCTTGAGCGAGCTCCCCAAGGTCCTCCCCGTCGCCCGGGCCCAGGACAATTTCGATGTCCCCAGCCGAACGGGAGGCGTTCGCTTCGGCACGACGTTCCATCTGAGCCGCAAGATGCTCCCAAAGGAGCGTCTCGACGGCTCGGCGGCGGGCGTTGTGGGTGCCTGAACGCCGCCGTGCGGCGTTGACTATTTCGGCAGAGGCCTCGGGGGTCAACGTCAGGACCGCCCTGCCGTAAGGGATCTCGGCGGGCTTGCGCAGGGGCCGTTCGCGCTGGTGGACGGCGCGCCTGATGAACTGGGCCATGCGGGGGTCGCCCTTGAGGCGCGCCACAGCGGCGGGTTCGGTGGCACTTGGCCGGGCTCGTTTGTACAGCCCTGTGGCGGTCGAAAGCTCGACGCCCGTTTCGCCGAGCGACGGGAGCACCTGGTCGATATAGCGAAGGAAGGTCGGGTTGGCGCCGACCACGAGCACCCCCTGTACCTCGAGCGGGAAGCGGTAGGTGTACAGGAGGTAGGCGGCGCGGTGCAGGGCCACGGCCGTCTTGCCGGTCCCCGGCCCGCCCTGGACGACCAGGGCACCGGTCAGCGGAGCACGGATGATCTCGTCCTGTTCCGCCTGGACGGTGGCGACGATGTCGCGCATCCGGCCCGTATGGGCTCGCTCGAGGGCCGCCAACAGCACGCTCGGCCCGGCCAGCCCGAGCGCCTCGGCCCCTCCCGTCCCGTCGCCCTGCGCGAAGAGCTCGTCCTCGAGGTCGACGACGCGGCGGCCATCTGTGAGGAAGTGGCGGCGCCGGCGCAGGCCCATCGGGCGCGCACCCGTGGCCCGGTAGAACGGCTCGGCGACCGGCGCCCTCCAGTCGACTACGAGCGGCTCGTGCTCCGCGTCCGAGATCGCCAGCCGGCCGATGTGGAAGCTCTCGTGCCTGGTATTTTCGTCTACCCGCTCGGCATCCACCTGGTCGACGACGGCCGCCGCAGGCGCACCGGCCTCGTCACCAGAGGCGCCCTGGGCCCGGTCGATGCGCCCGAAGATCAACGCCTCCCGGCCCAGCTGAAGCTTCTCGAGACGGTTCAGCCCGGTGCGCACCCGGATGTCGCGCTCGGTGAACGATTGGAACGTGCCCCCCCGTTCACGGAACGCCTCCCTCAGTTGGGCCTCCGTCTCGGCACGCACAACTTCAAGGCGTTCGTAAGCCTGGTCAATGTAGGCCTGCTCCGCAGGCAGGTCAGGGTGCGCCATAGGCCCAAACAGTCCACTTTGCTCGCCCGGCGAGCTCCCTGCAAGTTGCCCCCGGCGTTACGGTGGGAAAATGGAAGCCGACCTGCCGCCGTTCCTTGCGGCGTGCCAGGGCAAAGCCGTGCCCTACACGCCCATCTGGTTCATGCGCCAGGCGGGGCGGTCCCTTCCTGAGTACCGGCGCTCGACGGGGGCCGGGCAGCATCTTGGACACCGTCCGCGACCCCGCCCTGGCGGCCGAACTGACCCTGCAGCCGGTGCAGCGCTACGGCGTGGACGCGGCGGTCCTGTTTTCCGACATCGTCGTCCCCCTCGTCGATTTCGGGGTGGACGTCGCCCCCGGCACCGGCCCCGTCGTCGAAAAACCCTTCCGAGTCGCCGGCGACCTCGACCGGCTCCGGGTCGTGCCGACCCCGTACGTGGCCGAAGCGGTACGTCTGGCCACTGCGGAGCTGTCGATACCCCTTATCGGGTTCGCCGGCGGCCCCTTCACGCTGGCCAGCTACCTCGTCGAAGGGGGCCCTCGACCAGTTACGGCCTGACCAAGGCACTGATGTGGTCCGAGCCGGAACTTTGGGGCGCGCTCGTCGCGCGCCTGGCCGAGATCGCCCTGGCCAGCCTTCGCGAACAGGTGGCGGCTGGGGCGGCCGCAGTCCAGATCTTCGAGAGCTGGGGTGGCGCCCTTTCCCCCGCCGACTATCGCCGTTACGTGCTCCCGGCCCTCGAGACAATCGTGGCGGGCCTGGCGCCCCTCAATGTCCCCCGCGTCGTGTTCGGGGTAGGGACCGGCGAACTGCTTGCAACCTTCGCCGGCGCCGGTGCCGACGTTGTCGGTGTCGACTGGCGCGTCCCGCTCGACGTCGCCCGCGCCCGCGTCGGCCCTGACATAGGGCTGCAGGGCAACCTCGACCCGACCGCCTGCCTGGCCCCCTGGCCGGTCCTCGCCGAGCAGGCTCGTGCGGTCCTCGCTCTCGCCGGGCCCGTTGGCCACGTGTTCAACCTGGGCCACGGCGTCCTACCTGCCACCGACCCTGACCAGCTCGCCCGCCTCGTCGACCTGGTCCACACCGAGAGCGCCCGCTCCGAGGCCGACAGGTGAAGTTCGCAGTCGTCGGGGGTGGGATCGCCGGGTTGTCCGCAGCCTGGGAGCTCGCCGGCGCAGACGGGGCCGACGTCACCGTCTACGAGCCTGGCCACTTGGGCGGCAAGCTCCTCACCACGATGTTCCTCGGCCGGCCGGTCGACGAGGGGCCTGACTCGTTCATCACGAGGGCGCCCGAAGGCGTTGCGCTGTGCCAGGAGCTCGGCCTCAGCGAAGAGATGGTCGCGCCGCAGGCCAAGCGGGCGATGCTTTTCGCGAGGGGGAAATTGCGGCCGTTCCCTGACGGCCTGGTCCTCGGGGCGCCAGCCCGCCTGCTCCCGCTCGCGCGCTCGAGGATCCTCTCGTTCGGAGGGATGGCGCGGGCGTCGCTGGACCTGGTGCTGCCGAGCTCACGTGCCGAGGGCGACGTCACCGTTTGGGACCTGGTGGCATCGCGCTTCGGGCCTGAGGTGGCTGAACGCCTCGTCGAGCCACTCGTCGGCAGCATCAACGCCGGCTCGACGAGGAACCTGAGCGCAGCGACGACTGCGCCCCAAATCCTGGCTGCTGCCGCGTGCCAACCGGAGCCTCCTGCTCGGTCTCCGGGCGATGTCGCGCACCCAAGGAGGAGCGGCCGACGCCAAGAGCACGGCCCCGGCCGGACCGCTCTTCGTCGCCCCCCGGGCGGGGATGCAAACCCTCGCCGATCGCCTGGTCGAGCGGCTCCTTGGGGCCGGGGTGGGCGTCGTGGCGAGCCAAGTGCCGGCCCTGCGCCGCGACGGCCGCTCGGTCATCGTCGAGCCATCCGGCGAACGGTACGACGGCGTCGTCCTCGCCGTGCCTGCAAAGGTTGCATCAACGCTGCTCGGGCACCTGCTGGGAGACAGTTCGCCAGCCGAGCTCGCCTCGGTCCGCGCGGCGTCGGTCGGGGTCGTCACGCTCGGGTTCGGCGCGAGCTCCCTCGAGGTGCCGAGCGACCGTGGCGGCGAGCTGAGCGGCGTCCTGGTGGCACCGGGGGGAGGGCAGCTGATGACCGCTTGCTCGTTTGGGTCCAACAAATGGCCCCACTGGGCGGCGCCAGGGCAGCTCGTCATCCGGGCATCGGTGGGCAAGGACGGCGACCAACGTTGGAGCGACGCTCGCTGACGAGGACCTGGTCGGCAAGCTATGCGAGGAACTGGGCACAGTGCTTGGCCAGCCCACGCCCACCCCGGTCGCCGGTGGGTGGAGGGTGAGCCGCTGGCCCGCCGCCCTCCCCCAATACGGGCTCGGCCACCTCCAACGGGTAGCCGCCATCAGGACCACCCTGTCGCGCGAAGCCCCGATGGTCGCTTTGGCGGGCTCCAGCTACGGCGGGGTGGGCGTCCCCGCGTGCATCGGCTCAGGCCGGAGATCGGCCAAAGAAATTCTCTCGTCTCTCCAGGCCCTCGGCGAGCCGGCGGCCTGATGCGGCTGGTGCAGTTGGGGCGGCCCCGCGAAGATCGCCGCAGCCGGGCTGCGCAGGTTGAGGACATGGTCGGCGATGAGCACGGCTGCAGCTGAGTAGGTGCTTTGCTGCCCGCCCGGGAAGCGCACGCACTCGGGGTGGACGCACCCGGTCCAGTAGGAACCGTCGCCGCCACGCAGGTGGGTAGTCCAGGCAAGGAGCTCCTCAGCCCCGTCCCGCAGGCCGGCCCTCTCCGCAGCCATGGCGCACTCCGCCGTCTCGGCGGCAGTGACCCAGGTCTTGTCGGCCACGCATCGCACCCCTAGCCCCTCCACGACCATCTCGTCCCAGCGGTCGAGCATGCGCCGCCTGGCTGCGTCGCTCACCAACGACCCGCTCAGCACCGGGTAGTACCAGTCCATCGCCCAACGGTCCTTCGGTTCGAAGGACCCCGGCCTCTCGGCGACCGCCTGAGCCGCCCGGCCGGCCGCAGCGGACCACGTCTCGGCCTCCCGCTGGTGGCCGAGGACCTCGGCGACCCGGGCTGCCGACCGCAGCGAGTGCTGGAACGACGAGGTCGCAGCTAGCAGGGCGAAGGTCCCGACTGCGCCGTCGGGGCCGACGGACCAGGCCATTTCTCCACCCGGTCGCTGGTAACGCAGGCACCACGAGATTGCCCGTTCGAGCATCGGCCAGCGTTCGGCCAGGACGGCATCGTCGCCGCTCAGCTGCCAGCACCACAGGGCTCCGGTAGCCGGATAGGCGCAGACGTTCGGGTCCCGGCGCGGCTCGACGACGCCGTCGGCCAGGTAAAACGTGCACCAGCTCCCGTCCGCCAGCTGGTTCGCCGCCAGCCAGTCGAAAGCGCGCTCGACTTCGCCCCAGCGCCCGCCGGCGGCGAGTGCCATTGTCGCTTCGATGTGGTTCCAGGGGTCGGCGTGGCCGCCCCGGTACCAGGGGACCATCCCGCTGCGCAGCTGGAGCGAGGCTATCCAGGCGGCGGTCTGGGTGACCTCCTCGTTTGTCAGCGCGCTCATGGTTTGCGGGCGTACACGACGAGGCTCTTGCCGAGCACCGGGCCGAGCGCCGCTTCGGGCCAACGGGTGAACGGTGTCGCCGCGGTGATGTCCCAGACGAGGAGCCGGTGATAGGCCTTCACCAGGGGATTTTCCTCTCGGTCCATCCCGATCGCGCACCGCAGCCACCAGTACGGGCTGTGCAGCGCATGGGCGTGGTGCCCGCTGAACGGGACGAGGCCCGCTCGGCGGATCCGGTCGCAGAGTTGGCCCCTGCGGTAGATGCGCACGTGGCCGCCGGGGGTGTTGTGGTACTGCGAGGAGAGCGCCCAATTGACCAGCTCGGGGTACCAACGCGGGACCGTGACGGCGATGACCCCGGTCGGGCGGAGCACCCTGGCCAGCTCCTTCAGCACCGTGACGTCGTCGGGCACGTGCTCGAGGACCTCGGCTGCGATCACTTTTTCGAAGCAGGCGTCGGGAAAGGGCAGCGCCATGCCGTCGGCTGTGACGACATGGCCATGACCGCCGTTGTCCGCCGTTTCCTTGTCCTCGTCCAGCATCGCCGCCACCCAGCCGTTGGCAGCCACCAACGCCTCCCGGTCCGAATCGAGCGCAGTGACGACGGCCCCTCGGCGCATCGCTTCGAAGGAGTGCCGGCCGCCTCCGCAGCCGAAGTCGAGCAGCCTGTCGCCGGGGAGGACGCCGAGCTGGTTGTAGCGGACTGTCAGCAATGTCGTTGGCGGCCTTGTTGCTCGGCGATCACGGCGCGGTACTGCTCGACGACGCCCACGGCGCAGCGTGCCCACGTGAAGCGCTCGAGCACCCGCTGCCGGCCCGCCTTGCCAAGCCGGGCCCCCAGTTGTGCGCCCGAGCCACCAGTGCCGGTCAGGAGCCGCCCGAGGGCCGTGGCCATCGCACCGGCATCCGCAGGAGGGACGTGCAAGGAGGCAAGCCCGTCGGGACCGAGGACCTCGGGCAGGGCGCCCCCGGCGCTTGCCACCACGGGCGCCTCGCACGCCATAGCCTCGACGGCCGGCAGCGAGAACCCCTCGTACAGCGAAGGCACGGCGACGGCGGAGGCTTCGGCGTACATCTCGACCAGCTCCGCGTCGCTGACGCCCGGGCGGAACGTAACGGCGCCCTCGAGCCCAAGGCGTTCCATTGCCTGCACCGCCGCGCTGGCGGGGCGGGGTTCGCCGACGACGACCAGATGAGCCTGCGGTACCTCGGTCCTCAGCTTGGCAAGGGCCTCGAGAAGATAGACCAGGCCCTTCAGCGGCACGTCGGCGCTGGCCGTGGTCATGATCCTCCCCGGCACCCTCGCCACGTTCGGCAAGGGCCGGAACAGCTCGTGGTCGGCCCCGATCGGGACCACGGCGACGCGCTCAGGCGCGACGCCCATCTGTTCGACGATGTCGCGCCGGGACGAGGAGGACACGGTGAGGATGCGGGGCAGCCTACGGGCGACCCTGTCCTGCATGCGTACGAAGCCGTACCACCGGCGTAGCGACAGCTCCCTCCAACGCGTGGGCGCCTGGCCCAGGTCGACGAGCCTGTCGACGGTGACAGGGTGATGGCAGGTGCCGATCACCGGCCAGCCATCAGCCATGAGACGGAGCAGACCAGTCCCAAAAGACTGGTTGTCGTGCACGACGTCGTAGTCGTCCCGGCGGCCGGCCAAGAGATCCCTAACCCTCAAGCTGAACGTAAGAGGCTCCGGGAAACCGCCGGTCAGCATCGTGGCAAGTTCGACCAGGTCTGCCCAGGAGCGGATTTCGCTGATGTTGGGGAAGCGAAAGGGGTCCGGCTCCCGGTAGAGGTCGAGGCTTGGCACCTTGACCAATCGGAGCCCGTCGGTCTCGTCGAGGGCCGGCCAAGGTTGTCCCGAGAACACCGTCACCTCGTGGCCGAGCCTCGCCAGCTCCCGCGAAAGGAAGCGGGTGTAGACGCCCTGGCCGCCCGACCGGGGGTTGCCCCGGTAGACGAGGAGCGCTACCCGCAGGTACTCGCGCTCGGCGCTAGCGGGCGTCACAGATGACCGAGCGGAGCATTTATGCCAAAGGACATGTGCCGTCCAGCGTTGCCGCCCCAGGGCGGTTGGTCAAGCTGGGCACTGGTAGCAGCCGGGGATGGCCGAGATCGCCGGCGTTGCCGGAGGCGTACGGTCGCAGTTCCGGGACTGAAGCCGACCCTCTTCAGGTGCGCGGCGCGAACCCCTCGCCAGTCAGCACGGGGCACTCGCCCATAACGGCTGACTCCATCTCGACCTTGGCCTGAGCCGGGCCGGACGCCTTGATCTGGCGGGCGTACTGCGCCACCTCGGATTGGAACCACTTGAACGAGAGCGAGGAGTTGCTGATGGTCGCCTCCGCAGTCATCTCGAAGGCCGTAACCACTAGGTTGACGCCCTCCCCCTGAGCCGACCCCCGCCAGACTGTCTTCCAACAGCGTCTCGCAGATGTACTCGCCGACGTCACCCTCTGAACTGAGGCCCGCTCCCGGGTGAAGCCGGCACTGTGGTCGCCGTGGCAGCCGGCGGGGTCGTGGACTTAGCTAGCTTGCGAGGCGGCCCCACGAGCGAGCCCAGGGCCGAGTGTGGACTGCACCGTCGAGCAAGACCAGGCAGTAGGCGACCGTCGCGATCACAGAGTTCGTCGCCGCTGGCCTTTTCGGTCGCTCGCCCGTTCGTGCGGGCCTCGGCATCGGCTCCCGGCGCCACCGCGCTCTCAAACCGCCACCGGCAAGTTGCGCCCAAAACAGGACGAAGAGCCAGTCAAGGACCAGCAGGAACGCCCCGGTAACCCGAGGAGCGCTATAGGCGGCGTTGAGGAAAATGACACCGACAGCGAACATGTCAAGCGAGGAGACCGCCAACGCCCATATGGCGGCGTTTGTCCAGGGTGGGGCCGAAGCGAACTCAGCCAGTGGTCCTTGCAGCACCCCCCGGGCAACAAACATCTGGCGAGCTCGCCGGAAAGTCACCGATCGGAAGACGTCCCAGCAGAACAGGGCCCCGCCCAAGACGTACCCGAGCACTGCGAACGGCTGCCCAGCGTTTGCGCCAGTCGCCCACCCCACCGAGTTGATGGCTATCCCGGCAAGAAAGGCAGCACCCGCGAAGGTTTGCACCTGTTGGGCAATGGCCACATGCACGACCGAGACGAAGCCGAAGCGGGCGACATTTCCGCTTGGTCGCTTCAACGTTGGCGGCAGCCCACTCCAAACGCTTGACCAGCCGTGCGAAGACCACACGCTCCCCGGCTGTTAGGGACCTGAGGACCTCCGCTTCCCCAGGCGGCTCTCGAGGGGGACCGAGGCCGACCTCCAAAGGCGCACTCTTCAAGCGTGCCAGAGCACCGATGATCAGAGCACACGATGCTTAGACGCCGACCCGCCAGGTCCTCGCCGCACCACCGGCTACCGAGGGTACGGGACTAACTGGAGTCCCGGTCAACGTGCAGGAAGCGCAGCGACCCGAGCCCCCCGCCTCGCCGAACTGCCCGGAGCCCAGGGCCGCGCAGTAGATGTCGTAGGGGACCTGGCCGCCGTCTCGGGGGTCGGCGAACACGTCGTGGATGGCGAGCGTGCCACCGGGTGCAGACCTTCGGGGACCAGGAGCGGAAGTCATCCCAGGCCACCTCCTCGCCGTGGCCACCGTCGATGAACAGCAGCGACAACGGCGCCTGCCACGAGCGTGCCACCGTCGACGATTCCCCGACGACCAGGACAACGTCGCTTTCGAGGCCGGCAGCGGCGAGCGTGCGGCGTGCCCAGGGCAAGGTGTCGGTCAGGCCTGTCGCCGGGTCGACCACCTCGGGGTCGTGATGAGGCCAACCGGGCTGCAGCTCGAGGGACCCGCGGTGATGGTCGACGCTGAAGAGCACCGTGCCGCTCTGCCTGGCGGCTGCCCCCAGGTAGACGGCCGACTTGGCGCAATAGGTGCCGATTTCGACCAGTTGCGCCAGCCCGCTTCGCCCCGCCTCCAGGCCGGCCCGGTACAGTGCGAGGCCCTCATCATCGGGCATGAAGCCTTTGGCCGCTCGCGCCACGGCCAGCCAGGTGGGTGGTGGCTCGGCAAGGGGTTCCTCGCCGGCCGGCGCGGCGCTAAATGATGCTTCGCTCAAGGGAACTCCAACAGCAGGCCCGCCGGGCCGGGTACTTCAGTAACGAGGCTCGGGGACGAGCTGCTCGCCAGCAGCGCTCCCGTTCTGCCCGTTCGGCCCCTGCCCGTTCGGCACCTGCCCGTTCTGTGACGGGGCGGTGAGCTGGCCGTGGGAGCCTGGGCCGTGTGAGCCTGCCCACTGCTCGCTCCGTTGCCCGATCCGTTGCCCGTCTGCGGGCCTGTGCCAGCGACGCCGCCGGCGCCCTCGGTCCCCGTGGGCCGCACAGCGAAAACAATCCGGTTGAACACGAGGAACTTGACGATCCAAACAATGCCGTACGCAAACAACTGGGCACCCATGATGGCGACGACCCTCGGCAGCCCATGTACGTCGTGGGACTTGGTCATCGTGTCCGCCAGCTGCACAGTCCCCGTGGAGCCCAGGTACCCGATCAGCGTGAAGCCCCAGAACGGGGCGACCTCCCGCCACATGTGGCTCTTTCCGCTTTTTCCCCACGCCCATTTACGGTTGAGCTCGTAAGAAGCCGGCGTAGAAACAACGGCCGCCACCGTGTTGGAGAGGATGGCTGAGAGCCCGAACACCCCGGTACACAAAACGAGCGTGACCTGGCTGATGATGACGGCGATACCCGAGACCATCGTGTAACGGATGAACTTGTGCACCGAACGGTCGCCACGGGTCGGCAAAAGAATACGTTCGACCGCCGGGAAGGACAGGACCCGCTTGGCCAAGCGACTGCGCACGATGCGTTCGTATACAGCTACGCGTTCGCGGTCAGAGGCAGGGGGGTCCTGCTCGGAGGTCATTGGTAGTCAGGGGCGCGGTGCTCGACAAGCCCGTTTCCCCATCCCCCTTTCGATCTGTACGTGCGGTTTTCCCGCATACAGCTCACCGACGGTCTTCTTGACATGGTTACGCTGCCTTCGGGTAGCGGATAGTGCCCATCAATTTGTACAGGCCCTGGTCGTGGAACCAGGTGCGGGTCCAGCGGTCCGCTTGGCCGACATGCAGGTTGCGGCCCCGCTTCTTTACGAGCAAGCGATGGAGCCGCCACGCGACGTAGCGGTCGAGCGAGACGAACTTGATGGCCGCGTTGCCGGTGCGGAAGTAATTGCCCCATCCCCGTAGGAACAGGTTGAGCCGCTCGATCACATCTTGCAGCTCCATCCCCACCTGGCTCCGACCGGTCATGGCCTTGACCCTGGCTGGGCCCGCTTCATCGACCGCAGTGACGGCCAGCGTCGCAGGTAGTAGCGCACGATGTTGCGCTGCTCCCACAGCTTGCCGGACATACGGGCATGGAAGTGGCACCCGAGGAAGTCAAAGCCAGCCCTACCTTCCCGGAGGTCGACCACAGCGGTCTTGCCCGGGTGCAGGCTGAGACCAAGCTCGCCCATCAGCTCAGATGCGAGCCTGTGGGCTTGCTCAGCTTCTTGCCGGGACCCACAGGCGACAACGAAGTCGTCCCGTAACGGACAAGCTCGCCGACACCACGCTCGGCCCAGGCCCGGTCGAAGGCGTGCAGGTAGATGTTGGCCAGGAGGGAGAAATGACCCCTCCCTGGGGCGTGCCCGTGACCGTCTCGGAGAGCACCCCGTCTGCCAGCACCCCGGCACCTAACCACTGCCGCAAGAGCTTGAGCACCCGGCGGTCCGATACCCGCTCGGCGACCAAGGAGAGAAGTTTCTCATGGTCGATCGAGCCGAAGAAGTCGGCAATGTCGGCCTCAAAGACAAAGCATTTGCCTGCTATGAAACCGGTCCGGAGCTTCTCCATGGCGTCGTGGCCGAGCGCTTAGGCCTGAAACCGTAGCTGACAGGCAGGAAATCAGCTTCGAAGATAGGTTCGAGGACGATCTTGGCTGCCTGCTGTGCCACACGGTCTGTGACAGTGGGTATGCCCAAGGGGCGTTTTGACCCGTCGGGCTTCGGTATGTGCACCCGGCGCACAGGGGCCGGGTGGTAATTGCCTGTACGTAAGGCCTCCTGGAGCTCAGTGAGCATGCGCTCCGCCCCATAATCCTCCACCGCCGACAGGGTCATCGCATCGACCCCGGCGGCGCCACGGTTGGCACAAACTCGTCGCCATGCCTCCCACAGGACGTCGCTCCTGTAGGCACGGTCGTAAAGGGCATGGAAACGCCTACCCTCGGACTGCTTGGCCGCAGCCCATAGCCGGTTCTGGAATTGTCGCACTTTGACGGCAGGCACATGCCCGTCGGGGTAATTAGGCCGGGCGGTCCCAGCCATGCCCTCACGCTTACCTCCACTGCCGGCGTGACCGAAGTCGGGGCCCTTCCCTACCACCGGGTTCCTCCCGGTGGTCATCAGTACTATGGCCCCGTCGGACTCCCGCTGGCCTCCGTCGGATTTCACCATTGGCTTATACCGACGGTCTTTGCTGACGAGGCTGGCCAGACGGGCCTCTCCTGTCCCGAACCATCCCTTGCGTACGTGCCGCCCCCCATACCCCGAGGGGACCCGACCAAGGGCGTCTCCGGAACTAGCCAATAGGTCGGACGTGGACCTTCGCCGTGATGTGAGCGGCTCGGCTCCCCCATTGTGACTGTGACGAGGCTGCAGGGCTCGCACCTGGTGGCACTACGGCCCGCACGCTTGCTCCCTCCTAAGAGGCTTTTGACACCCCGCTCAGCCCGCCGCCTCTCGACGACGGACCGGGGCCTGCTACCGGGCTCTCCGGCGATTACCCGGACGGGACTCTCACCCGCTGGGATGTTCCAGTTTTCAGGACGCAA
>CAWCEZ010000012.1:0-298046 GCA_963794745.1 uncultured Acidimicrobiaceae bacterium | reverse complement strand
AGAGGTCAGCTTGTCCTATTTGCTGAATGCTGGCCGGGGCAGTTGTCTTGTTCTTTCTGTGGTTCCCTATATGGCGCCGCCTGTCGGTGAAACACCCTGATTGGGGAACATTCGGGAAACCGGCCCCTGCTTGAGAAGCCATTTGACGCCAAGCGGAAGCATTGACAAAAGGCGAGAGAGATCGACGGAGCGGACCGCCCGCTGCCCGAACAACAGGACTGCCGTAGAGGCACCGAGGTACCGGGCGAGAATGGCCGACAACCCAAGCGCCCTCAGCCGCTCCATGTTCGCCAGGTGATATGGCGGGTCTGGAAGTTCCGTACCCTAATGCAAGGACTACGGTCCCCGAGGCAGATAGAATCCCTTCCTTGAGGAGCGAACCGTGCGTGCGACCGGCGAGGTCCCGAGTGCACGGTTTGTTCTTCAGCTCCCAAGCGCGCCCGCTTCTCGTATGCGCACCAACCGCCGGGGGACGCATGCTTCTCGAGAACCAGATGGATGGCGGGCAGACCTATGCCCGGATTTCCGGACAGTCATTCTTGCCAGCACGATGCCTGTATAACAAGACATTCTCCCCTTCGGCTACTATGTCTTGATATGGAGACATCAGGTCCTTACCGCATCTACACGGCTGGTTCTCTAGGTGCAGCGATCCGCCACTATCGCCAAGAGGCAGGCCTCACCCAGGAGGAACTGGCCGATCAGGCCGGGTTGAACCGGACCTACCTCTCCGAGTTAGAGGGTGGGAAGGAGACCGAACAAATCCGCCGGATCCTTCGGGTGCTTCGCCAGCTCGGAGTCCGGATGACCCTGGAAAAGGCTGATTGGTAGTGGCGGACGGTCTGGCCGTCTGGCTCTACGGCCAGCCCGTCGCCATCGTCGAGGAGGAGCGGCGGCGCCTGACACTGACCTACACCCATGATGCTCTGTTCCGCTACGCCTTGGGTACCCCCCTGCTTTCTCTCTGCCTGCCGATGCAGCCGGAGAGGCACACCCAGGGTGTGGTGCGACCGTTCCTGGACGGGCTTCTCCCCGAGGGCGAACCACGCCTCGCCATCGCCAAAGACTTCAACCTGCGGGCGAGCGACACCTTTGGGCTACTGCGGGCCGTCGGCCGGGACTGCGCCGGAGCAGTCGTCATCCAAGCGGCGGACGATCTCGCTCCCCCACCGGTATCGACACTGAGCGCCGAGCCCCTGACCGACGATGACATCGCCCGTCTTGTCGGAAACCTGCGAACGGCTCCCCTCGGCGTCGACCAGCGCGTCCGGGTGTCACTGGGAGGCGTTCGGGAGAAGCTGCTGCTTACGCGCTTGCCTGATGGGACGTGGGGCCGGCCGGTCGACGGGACGCCGACTACCCACATTCTCAAACCCGAGATCCTCCGCTTCCCTGGAAGCGTAGAGAACGAAGCCTTCTGCATGCGCGTGGCTAAACGCCTTGGCTTACCAGTGGCACCCGTGGAGATCGAGGTTATTGGAGGACGAAAGCTCCTCATCGTCGAACGCTACGACCGTGCCGTTGATGAGGACGGCGCGACCGCCCGCATCCATCAGGAGGATTTCTGCCAGGCAATAGGAGTGCTCCCAGACCACAAGTACGAGCAGGAGGGAGGTCCCTCGCTGAAAAAGATCGCCGATATCCTCCAAAGCGCGGCGTCGCCGGACGCTCCCGATGCCCTCTTGCGGTCTGTCACGCTCAATCTTCTCGTCGGCAATGGCGATGCACACGGAAAGAACTTCTCTCTCCTTCATCACGAACCGGGTGCCCTCACGTTGAGCCCGCTGTACGACATTCTCTGCACTCTTCCTTACGGGATCGACCGCCTCGCGATGTGCATCGACAACGTGCACCGGCTCAACCGCGTCGACGACACCGCGTATCGTCAATGAGGCTGTTCGCTGGGGAATGACCCGGAGGCGCGCCAGCGAGATTGTAAACGACATCTTGGAACGGTCATCGGGAGCAATCGGTGCGGCGCGGCGACGAAACCGTGGGCCTTCCCGATGACATCCTCAATAGCGTTACTGCACAACTGAAGCAGTTGACATCTGAGACGGATAGCTAGCCCGGACCGCAGCAGGAACGGTCTCTCCGTCCTGGTTGCGCCCGCTCTTACTGGTTTTTCCGCAGTTCCGACAGCACGGCCATGGCAGCTTCGTCCAGGTGAGTTGTATGAACTCGGCTTATGAGGGCGGCAACGCCGAGCTTGCGCTCGAGGTCGAAGCCGATGAAGCTGCCGAAGCCGGCGGTGCCCCCGTTGTGCCAGTGGACAGGGCCGTCGTCGGTGCTGCGTACCAACCAGCCGAGGGCAACCTGCATAGCGGAGCCAGCGGGGTACCGGGCCTCGTGGACCAGGTCTAACGGCACGCGCAGCGACGTCGTTCCCGGGAAGAGGTTGGCGGCGAGGTAACGGCGCATGGCTTCGATGGACGAGAACAGGAAACTGGCACCCTGCAACGCAGGGTTGTGCCAGTGTTCCATCTCGCCAATGGAAGCGTTATGGCCGAACAGGCGTCGCTTGTCCGGGTCGGGATCGGTCTCCAGGGTCACCTCCCCAAGCTCGAGGGGTGCCAGGACCTCCTGGCGCAGCAGCTCGCCGAAGGACAGCCCACCGGCCGCCGCGAGCGCGCGTGAGAGCACGCCGTAACCGAAGTTCGAGTATTCGAACGGGTGTGGGCCCGGGCCAAGGTTGCGGCTCAACCTCCGCAGAGACCTGTCGACGTGGCGGTCTCGAACGAGGGCGTACGGGTCGCGAAGGCGCAGCATCATGCGCACCCTAACGCCCGGCGGGATCCTGGGATATCCGGAGGTGTGGGTAGCGAGGTCGACGAGCCTCGTGCCCGATCCGGCAGCAGCGGGGAGGTAGCGGCTGACCGGGTCCTCGAGTGCTACTTGCCCCTTGGCCGCCATGGTGGCGAGCAGCAGGGCCGTAAAGGTTTTGGTTACCGAGCCGATCTGAAAGCCGGACGTCAACGACGCGCCGGAAAGCCAGGCACCGGTCCGCTCGCCGGTTATTGCCACTGCCGCAAGTTGCCAACTTTCCTCGTCGGCCAACGGTGAGAACGCCTCTCTCAGCACTCCCGTTACCCAGGGGTCGCCCGGGTCGCTCGTGTCGTTCACTCTGGAGAGCCTACGGAAAGCAGGGCGGCGCGGCGCTCCCTGGCCCGTTCGATGAGCCTGCAGTGACCGAGCGACAAGTCCTTGAGACGGTGGCTATGGGTGGCGCGCCCAGCAACCTGAGCCGGCCGGGTCGCAGGTTCCCGTGTTCAACTCCCCGGCGGTCGGTATGTCGATGTCTTGGAAACGGCGGCGTCCATCTCGGCAGCCGTAAGGAGAACTACCGTACGCGTCGTGGCCCCGCCTCCAGCGCTCACCGTCTGTGCGGCTGCTGCGGCAGAAACGTTGTCAGGAAAATCAGCGACAACGTAGACATCACTGTCACCGAAGGCAAAATAGAAAGAGTCGAGCTTCCCGCCAACGCTTTCGATCAGCTCTGCTGCCGCTGCGACGCGGGCCGAGCCACCCTGCGCCTTGACTCCTCGGACGCCGTCCAATGTGTATTTGATCTCAAGCAGGTACTTTGCCATTGGGTCCCCCTTTACGGCCCGCGGCCGCTCCGCGCACTCTAGCCCGGTCGGTTATTAGGTGGCTCGGAAAATGTCGCCAACTACGGGGCGCTCCGGGCGAGTTAGAGGTCAACCGAGCCGGGGAACTTGACATTGGCTGCAAAGGACAGGCGTAATGCCGCTCTTCCCTCACCGTTCCTTGTTACGTGAGCGAAGACGGGACTACGACCTGCCCTTGGACCTAACGCACCAGGGGGGAACTAGAGCGCGGCGGGTAGCAGGGTCTCGCCGACCAGGTAGCGGTCGACGGCGGCAGCGGCCGCGCGGCCCTCAGCGATGGCCCAAACGATCAGGCTCGCTCCCCTGGTGGCGTCGCCGCAGGCAAAAACCCCTGGCACCGTGGTCGACCACGAGCCGTCATGGGCGACATTGCCCCGCTCGGTAACTTCGGTGCCCAGTTTGTCGAGGAGCTGGCCATCTGGCCCGCGAAAGCCGATCGCCAGGAGCACGAGGTCGGCTGCCAGCTCGAAGTCGCTGCCGGGGACATCTTCGTAGTTGCGCCTCCCGAGCTCACGTACCTGGTGCGCCCGCAGCCCACGGACACGGCCGCCCTCGTCGCCTACGAACGAGTCGGTTTGCACTGCGAAGACCCTCTTGCCGCCCTCTTCGTGGGCGAGCGAGCCCCGCAGCACGAGCGGCCAAAGAGGCCAAGGGGTGCTCTCGTGGCGCTCGTCAGGAGGTTGCTCGTGGATGTCGAACTGGTGCACCGAGGCGGCGCCCTGACGATGAGCCGTGCCGAGGCAGTCGGCGCCCGTGTCGCCACCGCCGATGATTATCACCGACTTGCCCGCAGCGTCGATGGGGGGCCGGTCGAGGAGCCCCGCTTGCACCCTGTTCGAGGGGACGAGGTACTCCATAGCCAGGTGGACGCCGCTCAGGTGGCGGCCCGGGATGTCGAGCTCCCGCTGCCATAAAGCGCCGATCGCCAGCACCACGGCGTCGTGGCCGGACCGAAGGTCCTCTACTGAAAGGTCAACGCCGACGTCGACGCCGCATTCGAAGACCGTCCCCTCTGCCTCCATCTGGGCGACCCGGCGGTCCAAAAGAGATTTGTCCATCTTGAAGTCCGGTATCCCGTAGCGGATAAGGCCCCCCGGCCTGTCGTCGCGCTCGTAGACCACGACCGCATGGCCGGCCCGGGTCAACTGCTGAGCCGCCGCCATGCCTGCCGGCCCCGACCCCACGACGGCCACGCGCTTGGTGGTCCTGGCGCTTGGCCGCACCGGCGTGACCCAACCGTGTTCCCATGCGTAGTCGATGATCTCGTTTTCGACCTGCTTTATCGTGACCGGGTCGTCGTTAATCGAAAGCACGCAAGCGCTCTCGCAAGGAGCGGGGCACATTCGCCCCGTGAACTCAGGAAAATTGTTGGTGGCGTGGAGCCGGTCGATGGCATCGCGCCACCGGTCGCGGTAGACGAGGTCGTTCCAGTCGGGTATCAGGTTGCCAAGCGGGCAACCGTTGAGGCTGTTGCAGAACGGTATCGCGCAGTCCATACAACGCGAAGCCTGGCCCGGACTGTCGCGAGCGTCAGCTCGCTCGTACATCTCGCCCCAGTCACGGACGCGCAGGTGCACCGGCCGGTGCTCCGCCTCACGCCTTTTGTGCTTGAGGAAGCCGTCCGGGTCAGCCATGCGCGCCGGCCATCATTATCGCGGCGGCCGCACCGGCCTCGCCCTCCGAGAGGCGAGCCGCGTCCAGGGCGCGGCGGTAATCGGTCGGGACGACCTTTACGAACAAACCGGAATGGGCAGCAAAGTCGTCAAGCATGCGCTCGGCGACCGCAGACCCAGTCTCGGCCAGGTAGCGGCCCAGCACGGCGCGAAGCCACCCAGCGTCGTCGTCGCTCATGTTGTCCAGCTCCACCATGTCAGCGTTGAGCCGCTGCGGAAGGCGCCCATGGGGGTCGTAGGCATAAGCGAACCCACCTGACATCCCGGCGGCGAAATTTCGCCCCGTCGGGCCGAGCACGACGACGCGCCCACCTGTCATGTACTCACACCCATGGTCGCCGACGCCTTCGACGACGGCAAGAGCTCCTGAGTTGCGCACGCAGAAGCGCTCCCCGACGACGCCTCTTATGAAGATCTCCCCGCTGGTAGCGCCGTAGCCGATCACGTTGCCGGCGATTATGTTCGCCTCGGCGACGAAGCCGGCGGGCACGTCCAACGGAGGCCGCAAGATTATCCGGCCACCAGAAAGTCCCTTTCCGAGGTAGTCGTTCGCATCGCCGAAGAGGCGCAAGGTGACCCCTGAGGGCAAGAAAGCCCCGAAGCTCTGGCCGGCCGAGCCTGTCATTTCGAGCTCGATAGTGCCCTGCGGCAAGCCGGCGCCGCCGTAACGGCGGGTGATCTCGGAGCCGAGCATGGTGCCGACGGCCCGGTTGGAGTTGACGACGGGCCACGAGCTCGAAACTGGTAAACCTTCTTCGAGCGCCGGGCGGCAGACCTCGATCAGCTTGGCGTCCAACGTGCGAGCGAGCCCGTGGTCCTGCTGGTGGGTACAGCTGAGCGCCACCCCGGGCGGAGGCGGGTACAAGATGGCGGAAAGGTCGAGCGTTGCCGCCTTGGTGTGCTCGTCAGCCTCCAGCTCTTCGAGCACATCGCTGCGCCCGACGGCCTCCCCAAGGGTCCTGAAGCCGAGGGTCGCCAACCATTCCCTGACTTCCTCGGCTATGTACTCGAAGAACCTCACCACCAGTTCAGGCGTCCCCCTGAAACGCTTGCGCAGTTCAGGGTTTTGTGTGGCCACCCCGACAGGGCAGGTGTCGAGATGGCAAACGCGGATCATGATGCAGCCCTCGACAACGAGCGGGGCGGTGGAAAACCCGTACTCCTCCGCCCCGAGCAGCGCCGCTATTACGACGTCCCGGCCCGTCTTCATGGAGCCGTCTACCTGGACCACGATCCTGTCGCGAAGACCATTTCGCAAGAGCGTTTGCTGGGTTTCGGCCAGGCCGAGCTCCCACGGCCCGCCGGCGTGACGGGTCGAGCTCATCGGCGACGCCCCAGTACCGCCGTCGTGGCCCGAGATGAGCACGACGTCGGCATGAGCCTTGGCTACGCCGGCGGCCACCGTACCGACACCGGTCTCGGAGACCAGTTTGACGTTTATCCGGGCCTGCGGGTTGGCGTTTTTCAGGTCGTAGATCAACTGGGCCAGGTCCTCGATCGAGTAGATGTCGTGATGAGGAGGCGGCGATATCAGGCCGACACCCGGTGTCGAGTAACGCGTCTTGGCTATCCAGGGGTAGACCTTCTTGCCCGGGAGCTGGCCGCCCTCGCCCGGTTTGGCCCCCTGGGCCATCTTTATCTGGATGTCGTCGGCGTTGACGAGGTACTCGCTGGTAACCCCGAAGCGCCCGGCGGCAACCTGGCGGATGGCGCTGCGGCGGCTGTCGCCGTTGTCGTCGGCCACGTTGCGCTCGGGGTCCTCTCCCCCCTCACCGCTGTTGCTGCGAGCCCCCAGGCGGTTCATCGCAATGGCAAGGGTCTCGTGGGCCTCTTGCGAAATGGCCCCGTAGGACATCGCGCCGGTCGAGAAGCGCTTGACGATCTCCGAGACCGGCTCGACCTCGTCAAGAGGCACCGGCCCGCGGCCCGTCTCGTGCCCTGGGCGGAAGCCGAGCAAGCCCCGCAAGCGTGGCCAGGTGGCGCGCCTGGTCGTCGACGGCGCGCGTGTACTCCTTGAAGATCTTGTAGCTCTTGGACCTTGTCGCATGCTGGAGCTTGAAGACCGTCTCGGGGTTGAACAGGTGGTACTCGCCTTCACGGCGCCACTGCCAATCGCCACCCGGCTCGAGGTCGCGGTGGGCAAGCTCGCTCGGCCTGTCCGGCCAGGCGGCGCGGTGGCGTGCAAGCGCTTCGCCCGCAATTTCTTGGAGGCCCACCCCCTCGACCTGGGTTGCAGTCCCTGTGAAATAGCGCTCTGCGACATCGCTCGCCAGGCCGACCGCCTCGAAGACCTGAGCTCCGGTATAGGAGGCGACTGTCGATATCCCCATTTTGGACATCGTCTTCAGGACACCCTTGGCGGCCGCCTTCACGTAATTGTTGAGCGCCTTGCGCGCCGACATGTCCACAATGGCGCCCCGGCGCACCTGGTCGACGACGGTGTCGAAGGCGAGGTACGGGTTGACTGCGGCGGCGCCGTAACTGATCAGGCACGCCATTTGATGTACGGTGCGCGCCTCGCCGGTTTCGACGATGAGCCCGACCTTGGTGCGCAACTTCTTGTCGACAAGGAAGTGGTGCACCGCGGACACGAGCAGCAAGCACGGTATTGGGACCTCGTCGGCGTTGGCGTGGCGGTCCGAGAGGACCGCGACGCTGGCCCCGGCAAGGACGGCCTCTTCAACCTGTTCGCAGACCCTGTCCAAGTGCGTCACGCAGCCGCTCGCCGGCGCTCGCATCGGCACCTTTGGCCGGGAACAGGCCGTCGACCGCAAAAGTGTGCCAGCCGGGCACAGCTCCGTCGTCGTCGACGTAGAGCAGGGTCGCGAGCTCGTCGTTGGACAGGATCGGCCCGGGCAGCATTATCTGGTGGCACGACTGCGGTCCCGGCTCCAGCAAGTTGCCTTCGGCCCTACCGAAGACGACAGCGACGTTATGAGCTCCTCGCGGATCGCGTCCAGAGGCGGGTTGGTCACCTGGGCGAAGAGCTGGCGGAAATAGTCGTAAAGCAGCCGGGGGCGGCGCGACAGCACTGCCAGCGGGGTGTCGTCGCCCATCGAGGACACGGGCTCGCTGGCGGCCCTGACCATCGGCTCGATGACGAGGCGGATCTCTTCTTCGGTATAGCCAAACTGGCGCTGGAAGCTCACCAGTCGCGAGTACTGGGGCGTCAGCGCCCGCCGCACGGGGAGGTCAGCGAGGTCGATACGGCCGGCCGCGAGCCAGTCCCCGTAAGGGTGCTGGGCGGCGAGGCCATCTTTTATCTCGTCGTCGTCGACGATGCGCCCGGCGGCGGTGTCGACGAGGAACATCCGCCCCGGTTGGATACGTCCCCGCAGTACGACCTTCGAAGCCGGCACGTCGAGCACCCCGACCTCGGAAGCCATTATCACGATGTCATCGTCGGTGACCCAGTAGCGCAGCGGCCTGAACCCGTTGCGGTCGAGCTGGGCGCCGATGAGCGATCCGTCGGTGAAGGCGACGGCTGCAGGCCCGTCCCAGGGCTCCATCATGCAAGCGTGGAACTGGTAAAAGGCCCGGCGCTGCGGAGATAGGTCCGCCTTGTTCTCCCACGCCTCGGGGATCATCATCAACACCGCGTGCGGCAGCGACCTCCCGCTCAGGTGCAAAAGTTCGAGCACCTCGTCGAAGCTCATGGAGTCGCTGCCCCCGGGCGTAACGATCGGGAAGATCCGCGACAGGTCGCCAGGGACCAGGTTGGTCCGCAGCATCGCCTCTCTCGTACGCATCCAGTTGCGGTTCCCCTGGACGGTGTTGAACTCGCCGTTGTGGGCGACGTAACGGTATGGGTGAGCTAGCGGCCAACTAGGGAAGGTATTGGTGGAAAAACGTGCGTGCGCGAGCACAAGCCCTGATTCGAAAAGCGGGTCCGCAAGGTCCTCGAAAAACTTCCCGAGTTGCGGCGCTGTCAACATCCCCTTGTAGACGAGGGTGCGTGCCGACAAAGAAGCGAAATAAATACCCGGGATCTCGTGCTCAGCGCGCTTGCGCAGGACAAAGGCGGCACGGTCGAGCTCCAAGCCGGCCTGGCCGGCGTCGGCAGCGACAACGACCTGGCGAAAGCGCGGCATTACCTCTCGTGCCCGAGCGCCCGGGAGGTGGCCATCTACCGGCACCTCACGCCAGCCGAGCACCGACAGGCCCTCGTCTGCGGGCGAGCGCCTCGAAGCGCCTGCACGCTTCGTCAGCGCCCTGGTCGTCCGCGGGCAGGAAGGCGATCCCGGTCGCGTACGACCCGACCGGAGGGAGCTCAATTTCGAAATTAGCGCGTAGGAAACGGTCCGGGACCTGGACCGTGACCCCGGCGCCGTCGCCGGTATCGGGATCGGCTCCCTTGGCGCCGCGGTGCTCGAGGTGACAGAGGCTCGCCAGGCCCATCTCGACCATCTCGTGGCTCGCCCGCCCACGCATGTCAGCTACGAAGGCGACCCCGCAGGCGTCATGCTCCATCTCCGGCCGGTAGAGCCCGGTGCCGGCATGGCCCGGCCTCCTACGAGCAACATCTGGTCGCCGTCGGCCCAGCTCGGGGCCGTGAGGTATCGACATCGTGGCGTGCGCCTCCCAAATAGTCTTCCAACGTCCTACGGTCTTCCTGGTGCAGATCGGGACGACGTTGGCCCACCCGGCACACAACTACAGCCGATCATACCTCTTGACCTGACCCGCCTGGCGACGTGGCCAACCCAGTAACTAGTTACACGCAGTAGCTAGGGCGCGGGCCAACCGGCGCGCAGCTTGGCGCCGCTTTCGCAAAGCGGCTCGGGCAGTACCCGGGCGTCCGCTACCGACGTCATGAAGTTGGTGTCACCGGCCCATCGAGGCAGTACATGCATGTGGAAATGGCCGGGCACACCTGCACCGCCGGCCCTGCCGAGGTTGGCCCCGATGTTCGCCCCGTCAGGTTTGTAAGCCGCCTTGACGGCCCGCACGCCGGCAACGACACCATCCCAGAGGTCGGCCAACTCCTCAGGGGCAAGCTCCTCCAGTTCGCCCACATGGCGGGTCGGCATCACCATCAGATGTCCGCTCGTGTAGGGGTAGGCGTTGAGCAGCGCCACGGCATGGCCGGACGGGTGGCGCCAAACGACGTGGGCCTCCTCATCGGGCAACCCGCTCGCGAGGATCCGGCAGAACACGCACGACCCCTTCTCGCCGGCCTCGACTTTGCCCGGCTCAGCGGCGCCGGCGACGAACTCGGAGCGCCAGCCCGCCCAGATGACGTCGAGGTTGCCCATGGCCGGCCTCAGCCAGCCTGGGGCTTGGCAGCCTGCGGCTCGTCGGCAGCCTGCGGCCACCAGCCTGGGGCTCGGCGGCGGCCACGTCGGCTCGCAGCCTCCCGATGAACTCGCCCAGCGCAACGCCGCGCTCGGGCCGCTCGGTCCCGCGCGCGTTGACCCCCACGGTCCCGCCCGCCACGTCGTCGTCGCCGACCACGAGCACGTAAGGGACCTTTTCCAGCTTGGCGTGGCGCACCCGTGCCCCGAGCGGTTCATCGGCCGGGAGCGCCTCGGCCCTGAACCCGGCCGCAGCGAGGGCATCGACGACAGAAGTCGCATAGGCGTCGTGGTCGTCGCGCACAGGGAGCACTTTTACCTGCACCGGGGCCAACCAAGTAGGGAAGGCACCGGCATAGTGCTCGACGAGGATGCCAAAAAAGCGCTCTACTGAGCCGAACAGCGCCCGATGGACCATGTGGGGACGGTGGCGCTGGTTGTCAGCGCCCACGTACTCCATCTCGAAACGCTCCGGGAGCTGGAAGTCGACCTGGATCGTCGACACCTGCCACTTGCGCCCTATGGCGTCGCGCACGTGGACGTCGATCTTCGGAGCGTAGAAAGCACCGCCACCCTCGGAAACGGTATAGGCGATGTCTGCGGCGTCCAGAGCCGAACGCAGCGCCTCGGTCGCCACGTCCCACTGCTCGATCGTGCCTATGTACTTGTCGGGGCGTGTGGACAGCTCCGCCTCGAACTCGGTAAGGCCGAAACGGCGCAGTATTTTCAGCACAAACGCGAGCAGGCTCGCCAGCTCGGCTTCGAGCTGCTCGTTGGTGCAAAAGATGTGGCTATCGTCCTGTGTCATGCCCCGGACCCGCAGCAACCCGTTGAGCACCCCGGAGCGCTCGAAGCGGTAAACGGTCCCCAGTTCGAAAAGCCGTAACGGCAACTCGCGGTAGGAGCGCTGCCGGCTCTTGTAAATGAGGATGTGCATCGGGCAGTTCATGGGCTTGGGGTAGTACGTCGCCCCTTCCATTTCCATCGGCGGGTACATGCTCTCCGCATACCAACCAAGGTGCCCCGAAATCTCGAACAGCGTCGATTTCGTCAGGTGCGGTGTGTACACGAACTGGTAGCCGCCGCGCTCGTGCTCGCCTCGGGAGTAGTCCTCCATCGTCTTTCGGACGATGCCGCCCTTGGGGTGGAACACGACGAGGCCGGGACCTATCTCAGGAGGGAAATGGAAAAGATCGAGCTCCGCCCCGAGCCGGCGATGGTCACGGCGCTCCGCCTCCTCGACCCGGGCCAAGTATCCGTCGAGCGCCGCCTGCGACTCCCAGGCCGTGCCGTAAATGCGTTGCAGCTGTTGGCGGCGCTCATCGCCTCGCCAGTAAGCGGCCGCCACCTTGGTCAATTTGAAATAGCCAAGCTTGCTTGTGGACGCGACATGCGGGCCACGGCATAGGTCGACGAAATCCTCGTCGACGCCGCTGGGCGATGAGCCCGACGCCTGGCGCACGTTGCGGTATGTGCTCACCCCGCCAGCACCGGCGCCCTCGCTTTCGGCCTCCAGGCCGTCTTCGTCCTTGCTGGCCGCCGCCGCCTTTTGGGACGCCCCGGCTCCCTCGATGATCTCACGTTTGTAAGGCTGGTCGGCAAAAAGATCGAGCCCCTCGTGGACCGAATGCTCTTCACGAACGAAGCGCTGGTCTTCGCGCATGATCTCGCGCATGGTGGCTTCGATGCGCGCAAGGTCGTCTTCGCTAAAACGGGCACCCCCAGGCAGCTCGAAATCGTAATAAAAGCCGTCCTCGATGGACGGGCCTATGGCGTAGCGTGCGCCGGGCCATAGCCGCGTGACAGCCTGCGCCATCACGTGCGAGGTGGAGTGGCGCAGTACCGCCCGGCCCGCGTCCGACGTCCCGGTGACGACGCTCACCACCGCGCCATCAGGCAGCGCGGCGCCGAGGTCGCGCTCTGCCCCGTTCACGACGACGGCGATCGCGGCCTGGGCCAGGCGAGGACCTATCGCGGCTGCGAGGTCCGCCCCGGTCGAACCAGCGGGCAGCTCGCGCGTTTTGCCGTCGGGAAGCGTGACAGATATTTGGCTCGGGCCGGCAGTCGGATCGGCAATGGGCATCCCGCCAATGATAGGGACCGCGTGAGGCCCCCGGCGCGCCTAAAGCTTTACGCCGAGCAGTGCGGCCGCCTCGGCGACCTGACCCTGGGGGCCGTCCCCGGGAGCATCGGAGGCGGCGGCGTCTATGGCCGCGAGCGCCCGAGGGGTGGAAAGGTCGTCATCGAGGGCCGCTCTCACCTCGTCGAGGAGACCGCCATCGAGCAAGGCGCCGGCTTCGAGCGCCGCTTCGGAGCGCCCTTGCTTGCGCCACAAAGCCAACCGGTCGGCCGCCCGCGGCAGCAGCCCGTCGTGCCAGTCCCAATCCGAACGGTAGTGGTGGGCAAGCACCGCGAGACGGATGGCGGCCGGCTCCCAATTTTTGAGCAGGTCCCTCACGAACACGAGGTTGCCGAGCGATTTGGACATCTTCGTGCCCTCGTAGCGGACCATCCCGGTATGGGCCCAGTGGCGCACGAACAGCTCCCCGGTGGCGGCCTCCGATTGGGCAGCCTCACATTCGTGGTGGGGGAAGATCAGGTCGGAGCCCCCTCCGTGCAAGTCGATGGTCACCCCGAGCTCCCTCACGGCCAGCGCCGAGCACTCGATATGCCAGCCCGGTCGCCCCGGGCCCCACAGCGAACCCCATGCCGGCTCGCCTGGCGCCGAGGGTTGCCAGAGGACGAAGTCAAGGGGGTCCGACTTGTTTGGGTCGCCCGGGTTGCCCCCTCGCTCGCGCGCTAGCTGCAACATCGTGTCGCGTCCGTAGTGGCTGATGGAGCCGAAACCGGGCCATGAGGACACGTCGAAATAAACCGCTCCCCCAGCCTGGTACGCGTGACCACTTGCAAGCACCATCCCGATGAAGCCCAAAATGTCGGGGATCGCGGAGGTGGCACGGGGCTCGCTCGCGGCCGGCAGGAGCCCGATCGCGTCCATGTCGGCTGAGAACCTCGCCGTCTCTTCGGCTGCAAGGTCCAAGTAGTAGACCCCGAGCTCGCGGGCTTTGCGCAAGATGTCGTCGTCAACATCGGTGACGTTGCGCACGAGCATTGTGCGGTAGCCGAGGTCCTGCAGTCGCCGCTGCACGACGTCGTAAGCAAGGTAAGTGGCGGCATGGCCGAGGTGAGCGGAATCGTAAGGTGTTATCCCGCAGGTGTAAATCGTCACCGTCCCGCCCGGCTCGGCTGCGGGCTCGAAGGCCACGACCTCGCTCCGCGCCGTGTCGTAAAGTCGCATGTTGCCTGTGGTCACTCGGCCGCCTTCATCGGGACGGCCTCACTCGATACCAGTGACCCGCAGCGACACGTGAGCCTTGTAATGGCGGTTGACCTCCACGAGGGCCGCCGTGAGCGCCTCGACGGCCAGTGCCGAACCCAAACCCCCAACGTCCACCCCCCGTAGCCCAGGGATCCTGTCCACCAGCCCGATCACGTCGCTGGTTGCCGAACGGTCGTCACAGAACACCATGACGTCGAAGCCCAGCATATGGTCAGGGTTGCCGAATGGCCCGGCGGGGATGTGGTGGAACGCCCCGGCGACGCGGCTGGCGGGCAGCGCATTGGCCACGGCAACCGCAATTGAGCCGGTTGGCGGCAGCAAGGGCACAAAACGGTCCCCCCACCTGGTCATTGCGTTTACCATGCTCACGACGATCTTCCCCGACAGCTCGGGAGCAAGTTCTTTCGCCGTGGTAACGGCGCCCTCCCATGGAGTCGCCAGGACGACTACGTCTGCCTGGGCGGCATCGCTGTTGCTGCCCGGGACGAGGGGGATATCCGAGCTGCGCCAGCGGACCTTGAGCTCCTCCACCACCGTCGCGGCCTTTTGGGCTTCACGGGAGCCGAGCACCACCTCGACCCCGGCAGTCGCAAAGCGGGCCGCCACGGCCGAACCGGCCGGGCCTGTACCTCCGAGTACTCCTATACGTACCACCGCACGAGCCTTACATGCGGCGACGGCTTACTGCGAACACCCAGGTAGGCAGGGGTGCGGAACTGCTACGGTCATTGGGCATGGCCGAGGTGCCGAACGGGGCGGGCGAGGCAGGCACCACCGACACGCTGCTCGCATTCTTGACGACCTCATGCGCCGAATGCCAACCCTTTTGGGAAATGTTGGCCGACCCGGCAACCAGCGCCGCCCTTGGAGCACAAGTGGTCGTGGTGACACCCAGCAGAGGCATGGAGGACGAGCGTCTCGCAAGACGCCTCGTGCCCGAAGGTGCCCACCTGCACATGGGCTCTGAGACCTGGTTCGCCTACGGGGTCGGGCGAGTCTGCCAGTTTCGCCCTCGTGAGGAGCCCAGGCGGCGGGCCGCCGCCGTGGGAAGAAGTGGGCAAGATCCTGGGCTCGGCCAACGTCGAGGCCCCTGACGAGCTTGTCAGGCTCGTGAACAACTGGCGTGCGGCCGCCGGATGAAGCCCCGGGGCCTGCTCGCCTCGGGCACCGGCCGACTAGGTAGCCCGGTCGACTATCCCGCGCAGCAGGGCTGCCTGGCCAACGTGTTGCAGGTCGTCGGCGACCACGCTCACCAGCCTGGCACCGAGAGTCACGGGCGGGTCGAAGCGCCGGTCGACCACCCTGTCGAGCGCTTGCTCCGAGATGCCACTGACGTACCGGGCGGTGCTTTCGAACACCGCATCGTGGTAGCCACCGAGCAGCTCCGCGCCAGCTCTCACCAGCCCAACCTGGTCGGGCGTGTGGCCGTAGCCGATATCGCCGACATCGAGCTGCAAGCCAAAGCGCTCGGCCCACCCGCCGGCGACCCATACCTGTTCAATACCTGCCACCTCGGAGACATGGTCGTCCTGGACCCGGGTCAGGTGCCAGATAAGCCAAGCAATGGAGTTGGCCTCGCTGTCGGCCCGGAATGTCAGCGCCTCGTCGCTAACGCCGTCTAATACCCGGTGTACCTCATCTCGGATCCGGCCAAAAGCATCGCTGAGCAGCTCACCTGGTCCCAATTCATCTCCCCTTTGAAGCCCGGTGGTCCCCCGGTTAGCCAACGCTACCCATTCGCGGAGCACTTCCTAGGTGGCCAGTTCTGAGAAGATCGATCTGTGTCAGACACCTGGTTCATACAGCCCAACGGCCCCCTCACCGGCGACGTGGAGGTTTACGGCTCCAAGAACGCCGTTACCAAGCACATGGTCGCCGCCATCTTGGGCCAGGGCCCGAGCACGATCTCCAACGTCCCCCAAGTAGGCGACGTCGAGATAACCGCCGGGATCCTCCGCGCGATCGGGGCCGGGGTCACCCAGTCCAACGGGCAGCTCGAGATCACCCCGCCGGAATCGGCCAAGTCGGAGGTGCCGCTGTCTTTTAGCGGGCTCAACCGCATCCCCGTGCTGCTCCTCGGCCCGTTGCTGCACCTGACCGGCGAAGCCTTTGTGCCCATGGTCGGTGGCGACCGCATCGGCCGGCGCCCCGTGGACTTCCACGTGCAGACCCTCGAGGCCCTGGGCGCCGAGGTGGAGGTCACCAACGAGGGCATCAGCGCCCGTTGCAGCCGCCTCAGGGGAGCGATCATCGAGCTCCCCTACCCGAGCGTCGGCGCCACCGAGTCGGCCCTGCTGTCGGCCGCCCTTGGCGGAGGGCAAGACGGTCATCCGCAACGCGGCCACAGAACCCGAGGTGCTCGAGCTCGCCCTGTTCCTCCAGCGCATGGGCGCCAGGATCGAGCTGTCGCCCGACCGCCGCGTCGTCATAGAAGGCGTCCCGACCTTGCGAGGCGCCAACACTCGCCTGCAGGGTGACCGCAACGAGGCCTTCTCCTACCTAGTAGCCGGCTTGATCACCAAGGGGTCGGTGCGCGTCATCGGGTGCGGCCAGGACCGCCTCGTCACGGCCATCACGACGCTGCTGCGCATGGGCGCCGAAGTGAACATCGACGAGCACGGGATCACTGCATTCGCGCCGGACGGGCTGCACGCCGCGGCCGTGTCGACTGGAGTGCACCCGGGGTTCGTGACGGACTGGCAAACACCGCTCATGGTCCTGTTCACCCAAGCGGACGGGATGTCGGTGCTCCACGAGACCGTCTACGAAGACCGTTTCGTTTACGTCCCGGCACTGAAAGCGATGGGTGGCGAGATCGGCTTGTTCGCAACCTGCCTCGGCGGCGCGGCCTGCCGCTTCCACGACACGAGCTACCTGCACTCGGCGGTCGTAAGAGGGCCGTCGAAATTGCAGGGCGCAGAGGTGGACGTGCCCGACGTTCGAGCCGGCTTTTCCAGCGTTATCGCGGCGGCTGCCGCCTCCGGCCCGACGCTGATCCACGGGGTGCGCCACCTCGAACGGGGGTACCACCGCCCCGCCGACCAACTCCGCTCGCTCGGTCTCCTGCTCGAAGCTCGCTAAAACAACAGAAGGACCGGCGGTTACGCCGGTCCTTCTGTCAAAGCTCAAGGGGCCGGAAGGGGGGGAACCTGCCCCGAGCTAGGTCCTCTGTTGGCAGGGAGAGCCTGCAGGGACAAACCGACTATACCCGGATTATCGGGTTACCCTCCATCGTTTTATTTCATTATCAGTATCTTGTTCAGAGATGAGCGTCAACTAGCACGGGCTCGGGGACCAGGCGCACTCCGAACCTCTCGCGCACAGCGTCACGGACCTCGCGCGCAAGCGCCAAAAGCTCTCGGGCGCTCCCCCCGTCGCACACGGTCAACGCCAACGTGTGCCTGCTTGAAATGGCGGCACCGTCCTTTCGGTAACCGCGCGTAAAACCGGCTCGCTCGACCAACCATGCGGCCGGCACCTTCCACGACGTCGTTGCAGGCGGACCGGGTGCCTCGGCGGGGCCAACGCGCCCGGCACGGTCGGCCGGGAACCTCGGGACGTCTGGAGCGCGCCTCAGTAGCTCGTTCATCTCAACTTCATCGAGCACCGGGTTCATGAAAAACGAACCGGCACTGCGGCTGTCCGGGCCGCCGGTACCGAGGACCATGCCCTTGGACGTCCGAAGTTCGATGACGGCTTGCGCGGTTTCTTGCAAACCGGCACGGCCCCCGAGCTTGCTACCGAGGCGGTCCGCCAGCTCGCTGTACCGCAGTGGCATAGACGATTGCGAGCGTTGCAAGCTGAACGTCACGTTTGTGACAACGTAACGCGACGTTGCCTTGAAAATGCTCGTGCGATAGCCAAAATTGCATTCGTCGGGGGCCATCTCCAATGTCGAGCGGTCCCGTCGGTCCCAAACGCTTACCGACGCGATCGTGTCGCAAACCTCTTGCCCGTACGCGCCGACATTTTGCACAGGAGTTGCGCCAGCAAAGCCTGGGATACCGCTGAGGCATTCTGCTCCCGCCAACCCCTCTGCTACGCATTGGCTGACGAACGAGCACCAATCCTCGCCCGCCGCTACGCGAGCCAGCACCCCATCGCCGTGGTGTTCCAGGCGCACGCCTTTCATGGCGATATGGACGACCGTCCCTCGGAACCCTTCGTCGGAGAAAACGACATTGCTCCCACCTCCCAGGACCAGGACGCGGCTCCCGCGGCCCTCGGCGTCGGCAAGCGCGTCTGCCAACGAAGCCACGTCGGCCACCTCAACAAATGATTCTGCCGGCCCGCCAACGCCCAGCGTCGTCCAGTCAGACAAACGTTGCCGGGGGGCGACCCCGGCACCAGCGCGATCGGTCATCCCTGGTCGGCCAGCGTATAGGACGGGCGCTCGCCGACCTTTCCTCGAGCCTGGCACTGGGCACGTCGTAGTGGGAGCGGTACAATGAGAGGCTCGGTTGCGCTTGTTGACGCTTACGCGGCACATCGCCGGTGCCGCAGCGGGGGTCGTTATGCAGCAGCTCGAACAGGAAGTCAAGTTGGAGATTGGCACCGACTGGTCGCTTCCCGACCTCTCTGGAGTCCTGCCAGGAGTGCGGGCCCATCCGATGCCTGACTTGGCGCTCGAGACCACCTACTTCGACACTGCCGACCTGCGGCTCGCCCGCCGCCATGTGGCAGTGCGTTTCCGGAGGGAAACCGAGGCCGTCCCTCGGAGCCGTCGCAGGGCCAATGGCCCACCACCGCAAGCTCGTACGAACGCGGTGTGGACCGTCAAGCTCCCCTCGACATCAGACGGGGCCCTCCTGAGCCGGACCGAGCTCACCTGGGTCGTCCCGACGAGCAAGGCGGCGTCGTCGGCCGGTAAGCCCGCGCCGGCGGGCAGCAGGGCAAATCCCCGGGCCCCGGCCGGCCTCCCGAGAAGCGTCCACCCCGAAGCTGCGGCGTTCGTCCAGGCCATTGCTCTGGGCCGGCCCCTCGTCGCGGTGGCGCACCTGGTGACCACCCGGCAACGCACCGACCTGCGGACATCGGATGGGCGCCGGCTGGCTGAGATCGACCACGACATCGTGATCGGCCACGCGTTTGCTACCGACGAACGCCCGCTTGGTGCGGACGGAGGTGAGGTCCGCTTCAGCGAGGTCGAAGTCGAACTGGCAGAGGGTAGCTCGCTCGAGATCCTCGAGGCGGTGGTCGACAAGCTTCAGGAGTCCGGCGCGCGGTCAACGTCGGGAGGGAGCAAATTGGCGACGGTCCTGCGCCTATCGGCTGGCCCCAAGCCTGCCCGCAAGCGTCGCCCGGGCCCCCTGATGGCCGACTTGCTCCAACAACAGGCCCGTTCGTGCCTGGACACCTTGCTGGACCATGACCCCGCCATCCGCGCCGGGGACGCCGACCCCGAGCACATCCACCGGACGAGGGTCGCCACGAGGCGTCTGCGCACCGTCCTGCGGGGCTTCGAGCCCGTTGTCGCTGCCACCCCGGGGGACGGCCCTCCCTCGTGGTTCGCAGAACTGAACGAGGACCTGAAATGGTTCGGCGGCATGCTGGGTGCGGCGCGGGACTCCGATGTGCGCCTGGAGTCGCTCGACAGGGACTGTGGCGCGCTCGCGAGCATCGACGGGGCCGGCGGCGCGGCCCTTTTGGACGCTGCCAGGCAACAGCAGGCGACCAACCACGCCGACCTGCTCGAAGCGATGGCGAAGGGCCGTTATCTTCAGCTCTTGCGCTGCCTCGAAACGCTCTCGTCGCGTTCCGGCACGGGAGCCGCAGAGGTGCCGGCCCAGTTCTGGGCAACGCTGTCGCGGCCCGCCGCGTCGGCCATGCCGGCGCTGGCGCGCCGGCAATGGCGCGCGACACTGAAGGCGGTTGGAAGCCTCGGCGACCAACCCGGCAACGAACAGCTGCACCAGGTACGGATCCGGGCCAAGCGTTTGCGCTACCTAGCCGAGACCGCCGCCCCGGTCCTGCGCCGTCCTGAGGACCGCCGCGCGGCGGGCGGTACGGCACGTGCGGCAACGGTCCTGCAAGACGTGCTCGGCGAGCTGCACGACGCCGTGGTGAGCGAGCAATGGTTGCGCGACGCCGCCGCGCGCCGGCCCGCCCGGGCCAAGCCTGAAACCTTGGTCGCCACCGCAGTGGCTGCCGGACAGCTGATTGCGGCCGCTCGGCAGCGCCAGCGCGCCCAGCGGTTGGCTTGGATGGGAGCGTGGGAACGGCTGGACAGCAAGAAGCTCTTCCGCTGGACCGGCGACTGAGGGCTCCAGGGGGCGCACCTCACCCCTGCGGCACCCGCACCGAGAACGGCTAATCCCGGGGGCGGTGACCCGACCGCCACGATGGGTGAGAGTGGATGGACGCGCTGGTGCCACCCTTGGAGGGGCGGTAATGGCCTCAGTAGTGTTACTGAGGTCGGATCCGACGTGGAGGAGTGACATGGGCCCTCTGGGTTACAGCCTGTACTACAAGAAGGTGTCCGACGTCCTCGGAGCGATAGACGCCGAGGGCGCTGCAACGCAGAGGATGTACGACACGGAGCAAGCCCTCATGGACAACCGCCCCTCGGCGGAGGCGCCAGGAGTTGACATCTCGCCCATCGAAGCCCTCGACCCCACGTTCAATGACCAAGACTTCCTCACCATTGCCCGTGAGAGCTTCTACTCCATCCGCGAAGCTCGAAGCTCGGATAACCCCTCCCTAGCGGACGCCGAGTTCAGTTCGGAATCTCATGGCCAAGCTTCGCGACGTCGTCCAAGGCGATGTCGCATCACATCGCCACCACCTCCTTCCGGGACTGGAGGTGCGCTCCGCGCTCATCGCGTCGGTCGACGTCACCGACGGGAAGTTCACGGTCGTGGTGCGGTTCCACCTCTCGTCAGAGGAGGTTGACCGAAGCGGATCAGGCGCGGTCTTGGCCGGCGATCTCACCGAACGCGAGTGGGACGAGAACTGGTCGTTTTGGCGCGACCCCACAAGTGATGCGACGTCGGTCGACAGCGCGCACATGGTATCGATCGTCAACCCGAAAGGTTGGCTCTTCGCTCATCGTGGATGGACCGTGATCTCCATCGAGCGAATTGGCACTCCGGACCCTCTTGACCCCTCGAACCTATGATAAGCGCGGTCTTGCGCTGAGCTAGCTCTGAACGGCCACGTTGGCGGCGTTGCGGCTGTTGAGCGCACCTTGGCGGAGCGCGTAGAGGGCCTGGATCTCGCCGACGCTGCGGCCCAGGTCGCGTCCCTCTACCCAGGACTCCCCCGCTAGCTCCATGGTACGAAGGAGGTCGGGGTCCGTACTGAGACGCCTGATCTGCTCGACAAGACCCGGCACATCGAGCGCCTCGACAGCCAGGTTACGTCGGACCATCTCGGTCGTAGACGCCGTCCCATGGCCGGCCAGAGGAGCAAACGCCACAACCGGCCTCGGCGTACAGAGGGCCTCCAGCACGGTCACCCCAGCGCCATTTGTGACTACGACGTTCGACGCAGCCATCAGTTCAGGCATCGTGGAGACGTACCCGTAGACGATCAGGCGGCCGTCAGAGCTGGCAGCCGCTGCCGCGCAGCTCTGCCTCGAGAGCCGTGTTCTTGCCACAGACGGCGACAACGTGCACCGGGGGCTCCATCTTCAACAACGCCTCGACTCCCGGCGCGATGTCTCCAAGGCCCCATGCTCCTCCGGTCATCAGCACGACGAACGCGTCGGAATTCAGCCCGAGGAACTCGCGCGCCTCTGCTCGGCTCATGGCACCGAACCCCTTGCGAACCGGGGCGGCCCCAAGGCGCATCGTTTCGTCGAAACCTTGCATACGAGCGTGCTCTCCCGCGGTGTCGTACATCACGAAGTGCAGGTCTATGCCTGGGTAAACCCACAAAGGATGGACATGGAAAGCCGGGCAATACGTGACGATCAGCGTCGAAAAGCCTCTCTTCTCGCGCATCCAGTCGAGGGCGGCCGAGCCAAAAGGGTAAGTGGATATAACGAGATCGGGCTGCCTGCCGGAGATCACCTTTGCGAGCCGGCGCCCAAAGAACGCGCCGATCGCCGATTTCGCCTTATCTGCCAAGCGTTCCGAACGCGAAAGCCGGTCGTAGAACATCTCGTAACTCCACGGGGCGGCCTTTAGCTGGAACCCGTAGGCCCAGCGGGCGGCTCGCGCGAAGCGCACCCCGTGCAGTTCCATGGTGTCAAGCTTGTCGACCTTGCACTGGGGCCATGACTCTTGGATGGCCTCGGTGAGAGCGCTCGCCGCCGCGTTGTGGCCCTCGCCCATCTCCGCCGAGATGATGAGGACCCTCTCAGGGACGTTATCGTCTTCGACCGTCATCCACGCTCTTCTGTCGTACTGTCGCCATCTGTATACCTGTGTCCCCGCCCACGACTGTAACCCCCGGAAGCCATGCTGGTCTTGGGTAGCCTACTCGCGCTGATATCCGGCATGTTCAATGCTGGTGCTGCCGCGCTCGAGAAACGGGAAGGAATGCGCGGCGCGACGGGGCAAAAGGGGTTCCGCTTGCTCGCGGTGCTGGCCCGACGACCATTGTGGCTGTTGGCAATGGCACTCAGCGCGGTGGCTTGGGTGGCCGAAGCGGCTGCCCTCGCCCTGGCTCCGGTGCCGGTGGTGGCGACCGTGCGAAATGCCGGACGCGGGCTGCTCGTCGTGGCGGGTGGCCGATGGCTGGAGGAACACTTCACCCGCCTCGAGGTCGGGGGCGTCGCTCTGGCAGGCGCCGGCGGCGCTCTCACGGCTCTCAGCGCCACCCACACGGCCGTTACCCGCCGTCCGTTGTCGAACCTCACAGAGCTCGCCGTCGCCCTTACCTGCCTCCTCGGTGCCGGCCTCGTCGCGTGGTGCGGTTCCCGCCTCGAGAGTCTCGGCCCGGCGCGAGCGAGGGCATCTGGCGTGGCAACGGGCGCCGCCGTCGGGCTTCTTTTTGCCGGCACGGGCGTCTTCACAAAAGAGATCGGGGACCGATTCGCGCTCTACGGCGTCCGAGGCCTTCCGGCTCTGGCCGCCAGCGCAGGCCCGTGGCTGATGCTCCTCATGGCGGCTTGGTCACAGAGCCTCCTGCAACAGGGCTTCAGGAACGCCAACGCCGCCACGGTCTCGTCGGCAAACGCCTCCGTGGCCTCGCTCGGGCTCGTCGGCGCCGGCTTCGCCCTCTACGGCCAGGTTGTACCGCGGGGCGCCGCCGCCCTGGCGCTGGCGGGGGGGGTCACGGTGTCCGTCATTGGCACAGCCATGCTCCTCGGCGCGGGCTCGCAGAGCGCTGGGGGCGAGGGCTAGCCCTTCCCACCGAGGGCGACCACCTGAGCCCTCACGTCCTCGACCGCGGCAAGGACGTCATGCAGCCCACCCTGGGTCCGGCAGTCGAGCAGGTCCAGGACCCGCTCGACGTCTTCGAAGGTCTTGGCCGAGCGGGCGTCAGCGGCGATGTTCTGGAGGTTCTGGCCCACCATCAGCGCGGGGAGCAGGACGAGCTGGATGAAGCTCTGGGCCATCCACTGCACCACGATGACGAAGCCCGCCTCACCGATGATGCCGATAGTCGGGGAAACAATGTGCGCCTCCACCAAAGCAGCAGGAAGCGCAAGCAGGGCAATGACGCAGAACAACCAAAAGCATGTCATGGTGCCTACGTTGTTGGTAATAAGCAGCGCGATACGTTTGTTGAACCTCGCATATGCGTTGTGCGTCGGGAGGTGGTCGGTCACCTTGCCGTGCACGGCATGCCCGTGCTTGGTGAACCCGAACGTCGGCAGGTGACGGGCCTTGGTTTCCGCTGTTACACCGGTAGTTGTCATGAGGCGAGATCCTCGCGCAGTGCGGGCCTCCACGCGTTATCCCGCTTTTGGAAGTTTGACGATGCCTATGTGGAACGCTCGCCCATCTGCGACCGTAGCGCGGAAACTGTCCGCGATCGGCCCGTCCGCGAACACGATTTCGTCGGATAGCGTTTCTCCCGCGATCAGTTCGTGGTGCGCTTCCGCGGCGTGGCGCAGCTCGGGTTCGTGGGCGGGGAAATAGAGGACCAATCGTATGTGGTCGGCCACGTCGAGCCCTGCAGCCTTGCGGGCCTCCTGGACCTGGCGGACGATGTCACGGGCCAAACCTTCACGCTCAAGCTCAGGTGTGACGTCGAGCGAGAGGCTGACGACCCCGTCGTTGGCCGGCAGCGCCCGGCTCGCCTCCTGGTCCTTTGGCACCAGCGAAAGGAAGTAATCCTCCTTGCCCAGTACGTGCCCAGCCACCTCTACGTCGCCTTCGGGCGTGCGCGTCCACGCGCCATCGCGCACAGCTCGTATTACCTGTTGGGTGGCCGCCCCAAGGCGAGGGCCTAGCACCGACGGGTTCACCTGTAGCATGTGGTCCGCTACGTCGCCGACGTCGCTCACAAGCTGTACCTGCCTCACGTTGAGCTCGTCGGCTATCAGGTCGCCGTAAGGCTCCAGCGATAGAGCGTTCGGCCCCGCCACGGTCACTGATGCCAGCGGCAAGCGGGCACGCAGTTCCTTTGCCTTTCTTATCGAGTGGCCGGCCGAACAGACGTCACGGACGATATCCATCTGCGCGACGAGCTCGAGGTCGCGTGGCAACGAGGAGGCATCCGGCCAGTCAGCGAGATGGACGCTGCGCTCCCCCGTCAGTCCCCGGTAGACAGTCTCGGAGAGCATGGGCAACAGCGGCGCCACCACCAGGCAGACCGTGTGCAGGACCGTAAAAAGTGTGTCATAGGCGGCGGTCTTGGCATCGTCGGACTGCTGGCTGGCACCGAACCCACGCCAGAAGCGGTCACGGCTCCGGCGTATGTACCAATTATTGAGCGCATCAAGGAACGACGTGATCGCACCACATGCCCCGTAGAGGTCGTAGTGGTCCATCGCGCGCGTGACCTCGTCGACGAGAGCGCCCGTCTTGGACAGCACGTAGCGGTCCAACACGTCGGTCGCATCGGTGCGCCACGTCGCCTGGTAGCCATCAGCGTTGGCGTAGGTGGCGAAAAACTTCCAAGCGTTCCACAGTGGGTTGAGCACAGAACGCACCGCCTCGCCTGGGCCCTTGCGGTCGACGACCAGATCCCCACCTCGCATCACCTGGGACGACAAGAGGAACCAACGCATTGCGTCGGCACCGTAGAGGTCGAACATCTCGTCGGGGTCGGGATAGTTGCGCAGGCGCTTTGAGAGCTTTTGCTTGTCTTGGCCAAGCACTATCCCGTGCGCCATGCAGTTGCCGAAGGGCGGCTTGTCGAACAGGGCCGTGCCGAGGACGTGCAGAGTGTAAAACCAGCCTCTTGTCTGGCCCACGTACTCCACGATGAAATCCGCTGGGAAATGGCCCTCGAACCACTCCGAGTTCTCGAAGGGGTAATGAACCTGTGCGAAGGGCATCGAGCCTGACTCGAACCAGCAGTCGAGCACGTCTTCGACCCGTCGCATCGTGGACATCCCGGTAGGGTCGTCGGGGTTTGGCCGCGTCAGGTCGTCTATTGCCGGGCGATGGAGATCTGCAGGCTTGGTGCCGAAATCAGCCTCCAGCTCGTCAAGGCTGCCGTAAACGTCGAGGCGCGGGTACCTCGGGTCATCGCTTTTCCATACCGGCACCGGTGCGCCCCAAAAACGGTTGCGAGTTATCGACCAGTCGCGGGCACCTTCGAGCCACTTGCCGAACACGCCATCGCGCACGTGCGCCGGAACCCAGTTTATTTCCTGGTTCAACTCGAGCATGCGCTCTTTCACCGCAGTAACCTGCACGAACCAAGAGCTCACAGCCTTGTATATGAGCGGGGTGTCGGTCCGCCAGCAGTGCGGGTAAGAGTGCTCGTAGGTTTCGTGGCGCACAAGTACGCCTTTTTGGCGAAGGTCGCCGATAATGGTGCGGTTGGCCTCGAAAACCTGTACCCCGGCATATGGGGGTACTTCGGTCGTGAAGCGGGCCTGTGAGTCGACCGGGCACACCACCGCGATGCCTGCCTGCTCGCAGAGCCGTTGGTCATCCTCGCCGAAGCCCGGTGCCATGTGGACTATCCCGGTGCCTTCCTCGGTGGAAACGAAGTCCCCTGCAAGCACAACGAAAGCGCCTGCATGGTCGGCGAAAAAGTCGAACAGTGGGCTGTAGGCGAGGCCTACCAGGTCGCTACCTTTCACAGTGGCAACCAACTGCGCGCCCGGAAGAGCCGCTTCGAGGACATCTGCCAGTGCCGCCAGGCGCGCCTCGGCAACAAGGTAGCGGGCGTCGCTGGTCTGCAGGACCGCGTAGTTGATATCGGCGCCGACTGCCAGGGCGAGGTTGGAGGGCAACGTCCAGGGGGTCGTAGTCCAAACCAGTGCACGCACCGGCAAACCTGAGCCGAAGAGAGCGGCGGCCGGGCCGCCTTGGCTGCACGGTGCCAGTTCGAAGGCGACTGTGACTGCCGGGTCCTGGCGGGACCGGTAAGCATTGTCCTGGCGGGTCTCGAAATTGGACAGGGGGGTCTCGCACTCCCAGCAGTACGGCAGCACCCTAAAACCCTCGTAGAGCAAGCCCTTTTTATGGAGCTGCTGGAAGGCCCACATGACGCTTTCCATGTAGGAAAGGTCCATTGTCTTGTAATCGTTAGAGAAATCCACCCAGCGCGCTTGGCGCGCGACGTAGCGCTCCCATTCTCCGGTGTAACGCAGCACCGAGGTGCGGCAATAGTCATTGAACCGGCCGATGCCGTAGTCTTGGATGTCGTTGCGCGTGGGTAGCCCGAGCTCTTTTACGGCTTCCATCTCGGCCGGCAGACCATGGCAGTCCCAGCCGAAGCGCCTCTCTACCCGCCAACCTCGCATGGTCTTGTAACGAGGGATGGCGTCTTTGACGAACCCGGTCAAGAGGTGCCCGTAATGGGGCATCCCGTTGGCAAATGGTGGCCCGTCGTAAAAGACGTATTCGTTAGCCTCGCTACGCGCCTTCACCGACGCTTCGAACGTGCCGTCGTTGTCCCAGTACGCAAGGACCTCGCGCTCTATGCCTGGGAAATCGGCGCTACCACCAACCTGGGGATAGGGAAGGCGGTCGGGCGTTGGGGAGCTAGTTGGCACATCACCATGCTATGGGACCGCGCTCGGCGCCCCTCGGAGCAATTGTCGGCCACGCCTTGCCAGGTCGCCGTCGTCGCGCGCTGGGTAGCGGGGCGCAGGGGTCGCTAGCGGTCAGTTGCGGGGCCGGATGTCAGTTGCGGACGTCGGAACCGGGGCTGTCGCTCTCGTCGAGCGCTTCCTCGTCCTCGTCCTCGTCGTCGTACTCGTCGTCTTCCATCGCCAGGCACCAGGAGGCATGCTCCTTGCCCGGATCAGCGCCGCACTCAGCGCATGGTTCGACCTCTGCCTCGACCGTCTTCACGGCACGCTTCAAATCACGCGCCTCTTCGAAGCGGCGATGACGTCCCTTTTTCACGATGAACTCCCAAGCCGAGACGTGCTAGTACGAGAGGAAAGCTTACAGCCATCTCCGCCGAGAAGGTGGCAGTGCTCCCGGTCCCCGTACGATGGGCGGATGGCCCAAGAGCTCGACACCGATGCCATGCTGAACCGCTTCCGGGAACGTGCGCGAGCCGTGCGCCAGCGGGGCCTGCCCCCTCTCGAGGGCCCGGAGCGGAAGCGCTTCATGGACCAGGCAAAGACCGATTACATGGACTACGCCATGATCGGCGACGCCACCGCGACATTGGAAAACGGGATCCTTACCCTGCAGATCGACCTGCGGCCCGAGAGCGCTCGCAGCTAAGACCTCGCCCCGCCGGCAACAGGCCCGCCGGCACCCACGACGGGGCGGTCCTCGAGGAGCAGCCGTCCATGCCCGTCCAAGGCAAGGGAGGCTTCGCCGTTAGCGAGCCGTCGCAGTGGCACCCCGACCAGGCCCGCCCTCCAGCCTTCCCCGAGCCGGGCACCCGCCTTGCCCGATAGGAAGTCGACGATGTCGGTGCGGGTGGCGAGCAACGCCGCATCGACGTCCTCGTCGCGGCTCAACTGGGCGACCCAGGCCGAGGCTAGCGAGACGGCGGGGCGCAGCTCCTTGCTCACTTGTTCGGTCTGGGCTACGTGCAATGCACCCGGAGGAAGCGCCTTGCCAGCCTCGACGGCGGCCATGATCTCCTGCTCGGCCCCGGCCCTAAGGTGGCGGACGTCGATGCCCCTGGTCTCGCGCAACGCCGAGATGCTGACCGGCGGCGAATGCGCGATCGAAAGAAGCGCGAGGTCGGGGAGCACCATGCGCGGCTGGACGTCGAGCGCTCTGGCCTTGCCCTCACGCCAAGCAGCCACCTCCTGCGCAATCGCCCTTGAGACCCCCTGGAGCTGACGGTTGTCGCGAAGCTTCCACCAGGCCTCCAAGGGCTCGGTCGGGCTGAGGGGGCGGGCAAAAAGGGTCGTGCACTCCTCTTCTGCCCAACTCAGGCGGCCGCGCAGGTTTAGCTGCTCGGAAATGACGTCCGCAAGGTCCAGCAAATAGGCGACGTCGGACCCCGCGTATGCAACCTGGGAAGCAGTCAGGGGCCGCCTGCTCCAATCGGTGAGCCGGTCGCCCTTGGCAAGGCGGGAACCAAGGAAACGCTCGACAAGCGACGCGAGCGACGCGGACCCGTAACCGAGAAAGCCTGCTGCCACCTGTGTGTCGAACAACGTCCCGGGCAACAACTGGCAGGCGCGCGCCAATACCTCGAGGTCTTGGCTCGCCGCATGAGCGACCATCACACCAGGGCCACCGAGGACCTTCGCCAAAGGGGCGGGGTCAACGGCAAGCGGGTCGACTAAGACGACCCGCCCGTAGCCCTCGGGCTGGCTTCGCCAAGCCACTTGGACCAACGCAAGGCGCGGCCAGTACGTCCTCTCCCGGTGGAACTCGGTGTCAAGGGCGTACCGCGGTACCTCGCTGAGTTCCTCGACGAGGCTCTCCAGGCCACTTTCAGTCGTAACGATCTCGGGAGGCCGATCGGCCTCAGGGCCCCGCCGGTGCTTGCCTGCTCAGTCGTTCGCAGCCGTTGCCCTGCGGACGCCACCTACAGGCTCTCTGGCTCCGACCAAGCGCGGAGCTGGGCAAGGCTGCGCGCCAACATCCGCGACACCTGCATCTGACTGGCGCCCACAAGAGCCCCGATCTGGGTCTGTGACCAACCGGCGACAAAGCGAAGGTTGATGATCAAGCGGTCCCGCTCGGGAAGCCGGGCCAACAGCGGGCTCAAGAGCAACCGCCCCTCGACCTCTGCCAAGCCAGCGTCCTTGACCCCGAGCTTGCGGCTCACGTACACGTCGTCGCCGGAGGCGCCGATCGTGTCGAGGGGGGCGCTGTTGCGCAGGCCGCCTGCGTCGAGCGCCTCAACGACTTCCTCGACCGGAGAGCCGATGTAGTGAGCCACTTCGGAGACCGTGGGTGACCTCCCATAGCGCTGTGTCAGGTCGTCGATCGCCTGTTGAGTACTGATGTACAGGTCGTGCACCCGCCGGGGCGGCCTCACCCACCAGCCCCTGTCACGGAGATGGCGCTTCAGCTCGCCGAGGATCGTGGCGGTCGCGAACGTTGTCAGCTCGGTCCCACGCGAGGGGTCGTAGCGCTCGATGGCCTTTAGCAGGCCTATGAGCGCCACCTGGTTGAGGTCCTCGACATCTTCGCCGCGTTGTGCGAAGCGGCTCGCAAGCGAGTAGGCCAAGCCCTGGTAGGAGTTGACGATGAAGTTGAGCGCAGCACCGTCGCGCGACTCGTGATAGGTGACGAGAGCTTGGCGGACCTGGCGACGGCGGTCCGTTGTTTCGTCGCAGCCGGTGGTAGCAGCTGCGGGTGTGGCCACGATCCAAAAGCTTACCGGCAATGGCGCCGCCTTGACCCGACAGATCTATTTCATTTTGGCCGTGACCTCGGATTTCCGCGTTTTTCGCGGCAACGCCACAGAGCAAAACTTGCGTTTCTTGCTATGGAACTAGCCGCCGTAGTTGAGCCGGGTGTCCTCCATGCGGAGCAACTCGGCGCCCTCGTCCGGTGCCGCGCAGTCGACAACTTCGCCGATAAAAAGCGTGTGGTCGCCCAGCGCAAGCTCGTCGCGCACCTCGCACTCCAACCACGCTGCGGCTTGGGCTAGGACTGGTGCACCCGTCGAGCCCACCCGGACTTCGGCACCTCCGAGCATCCCCGGCTCCGGGCCCTCCTGCGCAGGCTTTGTGAACCCCCTCACGAGCGCCCTGTCCTGCCTCTTCAGGAAACACAGGCTGAACACGCGGCCCTCCCGGACCAGCTCGTGAGTCAACGCGTCGACGCGCACCGACACGGCGAGCAACTTGGGCTCCGTCGCGACCTGGACTGCCAGGTTGTGGGTCATCAGGTTGCGGCGACCATTTGCAGCGCTGCCCAGCAGGTAGATACCTGCCGGCATCCGCCAGAGGACTCGCCGGCGCAACCGGTCATAAGCGTCCGGGTCACTGCCGGGCGGGAACGGTCCTACGAGTTGGCCGGCCACCTAGAGGCCCGGGCCCCGCGGCAAGGTTCAGCCTTCCCGTCTGTCCCAGTCGGGGTCCAGCTGCTTGAGGAACACCGCGCAGCGCTGCTCCTCGTCTTGTTCGCCGATCTCGCCTGCTCTGCGGCGGAGACCTTCCACGCACCGCAAGAAGCCCCTGTTGGACGGGTTCCGCCAGCGAACGTAACCCGATCCCCGCCATCCCGCCGCCCGCAGTGCGTCCAAGCCTCGGTGGTAACCGGTCCGAGCGTAGGCATAAGCCGTGACGGGCACGTCGCACTGCTCGGAGAGCGTCGCCCAAGCGGCCATGTACCGGGGCCAACGACCGGCCACCGCCAGGAGCGCGCCGGGTGGGGCGGCCGGCGACATTGCCTCCGAAAGAGCCTCCTCAGCGCCGGGAGGTGGGCCTGGGAGCACGGTCTCAGGAGGAGCGGTACCAAGGGGGATTTCAGCCATATCGAGACAAAGCGTAATCTCGAGGCCACGGCAAAGTGCATTTTCGACCAGATCATCGACGGTGAGGTCCCCGCCCACGTGGTCTTTCAGGACGACCTGTTCATCGCGTTCCTGGATTACCGGCCCGTGTTCGACGGGCACACTCTCGTCGTGCCGCTGGTCCACTATGCCAACCTTGCCGAGACTCCTGAGAACCTCCTCGGGCCAATGTTGAGCCTCGGCCGGCGCGTGGCGGCCGCCCAAAGGACCGCTCTAGGGGCACACGGAGCCTTCTTCGCTCTGAACGAAACCGTCAGCCAGAGCGTGCCCCACGTGCACCTGCACGTCGTCCCCCGACGCGCCGGCGACGGCCTGAGGGGCTTCCTTTGGCCCCGCCATGTCTACGAGAGTGAGGCGGTCGCGGCCGGGCTGGCTGCCCGTCTGAACAGCGCCCTGGACTAGGGCACTGCGCTGGCGGCGACGCGCGTTACGGGGCGGCCGTGGCTGGTTCGGGGCGGCCTCCGAAGCCGAGCTAGGAACCGCGGCAGCGGCTACTGCCTCCGGAACTGTCAGTACTGCCTCTGGAACTGTCAGCGAAGGCAGCAGCAGTACCGGCTCGTCGTCGAAAGCAAGCGTGGCACGGTCCCGCCCGGCCCGTTTGGACTCGTAGAGAGCCTCGTCAGCGGCCGCAATGAGGCTGTCGCCGTCAGCGCCTTCCCCAGCTGCGGTCGCAATACCAGCACTGACGGTCACCCTGGCCACGCCGCCAAGACCAGCCACGGCGGCCCTCACCCTCTCGATGACCACCAATGCTCCTGCGCTCGCGCAGTTGGGGAGCACAATGGCGAACTCCTCGCCGCCGTAGCGGGACACCAAGTCGACGTCGCGCACGCTGCGTGCCAACGCGCCGGCAACCTCCCGAAGAACTTCGTCGCCCGCCACGTGCCCGAGCGTGTCGTTGACGTCCTTGAAGTGGTCGATGTCGATAAGGGCTACCGACAATGGCTCTTTCGTGCGCACCGTGCGTGCCACTTCTCTGCCGAGGGCAAAGTCGAGCTGGCGGCGGTTCGCCAAGCCCGTGAGGGCGTCCGACGACGCGAGCCTCGCTACCTCGGCCTGGAGGTGGGCGTTATTGATCGTCAAGGCGGCGTGGACCGCAAAACGGTTCAACATGTCGAGCGAGCGCCGGCTCACACGCCTGGCAAAGGGAGGCCCGGCTTCGGCCAGCAGGAGGCCGAGGCGGTCGTGACCGGCTCTAAGGGGTATGACGATCAGGTTGGTGCCTGCCGGCACTATCTCGTCGAGAGCAGGGTCCGCCTCGGGCGAAAGCCTGTGCACCAGCACTGGCGCGTTGTTCGCAAGGGCGCGGCGACGCTACCTCGCCGTTCAGCGCCCGCTTACCCTCCCTCCCCGGAGGTGCCGCTTGGACCGGAGAAACCTCGGCATCGCCAAGGGCAAATTTGGCAGTGACGACCCGGCCCTTTGTTTCCCACACGATCGCAACGCGCTTGAAAGCGAACGCGGGGGCGACGCTCCTCAGCAAAATGGCCACTATTTCCTCGGCTCCGCAGCTCGCCTCCATCGACTTCTCCATCTCAGAGGCCATCTTTGTGAGCGCGTCGAGCTGGGCTTTGGAGCGGCGCAGCTCACGTTCGCTGACCGACGAGAAGTAAGCCGTGCTGAGCGCGACCGCCCAAAAGCCGACAATGCGCAGGGCGACCGCGCCTGAGCTCGGGTTGACAACCTGAGGAGTTCCGAGCAGTTTTCCGACCGGGCCGCCCAGTTGCAGTACCGAGATCGCCAGCAGGAGGGCCGAGTCCCACATAGCAAGGCGCACCCCCGTACGCGGGCTTGCCAGCAGCGTGACGGCGATGAGCTGCACCGTAAAGAGCAACACGAAAAAGCTCTGGGCCGGACCGGCTGGCACCATCAACAACGCGAGGTAGGCCGAGTCCACTGGCAACAGCATCTGTTGGACAGGCGCGCCCGATCTCCGTGCCTCGCGCCGCTCAGGCGGTGCCTTCGCCGTGAGGTGGTCGGCCAGTTGCCCGGCAAGGCAGAGCCCCAAGTAGGCAGCGCTAAGCGGTAGGACCTGGAGCAAACGCAGGCCGAGCTGAGTGGGGAAGGATGCAGCCGCCGCGCAAACAAGGGCGACGATCACCAGGCGCACCACCTGCAACGCGCCCAGACGCTGGTCCAAGCTCGTGTGCTCGGCATTGGCGAGGCCGTGTTGGCTCGCCTTGACCTGTTCGGCGCCCGCCGCTACCGGGTCACTCAAAGCCGATTGAATCTTCGTGTCTTTTAGCAGGAGCTTCGACAAACTTCGGGTCCCTTCTATCGATCAGCCACTGAGCGAGGACAAAGATCAGCACCAAGGCTCCAAGCGCGAACGGCACGCCCTGGCTAGTCGACGCGTCCGGCGAGCCGCGAAGCCACGGCTCACCGACGGAGATGACGTTCTGGCCGTCGATCAACCGCTCCCCGGGCGGGGCCTTGCTGGCCAGCGCGGACGACCCCTCGCGCGCAACCGTCGGTACCGTCGCGGCAAGCCCGCCGCCGCCGGCACGCGGCCCCGGAGCCGCTGACACGATGGTAGGCCAAGCCAGGATGCTGACTGCAAGGAGGGCGAGCGCCGCCGCGAGGCGGCCAAACCCGCTGGTCCAAGGTCGTTCCGTCGTAGCCACCTCCCGCATCGTCCTCATCTCCGTCGCCATTTCGACCACTGTCCGTGGCCCTTGTGCCAGACGGACGCAAGAACGCTACCCAGAGAGTTGGCCTTGCCTACTTTTCGGCGGCACTAATGGAAGATACGGAAGAGACGGTAACTACGTCGTTTTCGTCGGGGCCCACCCGGGCACACTCCCTGGCTCCCGGCAGCGGCAACCCTGCCCCAAACAGCCGCTCACATCCGCTCGGGTGCGTCGATGCCAAGTAGGTCAAGGCCTTTTTCGAGCACGGCGGCAGTAAGCGCGCACATGGAAAGCCTGGAGGCCCTCGTTGCAGGGTCGGGCGCCCCGAGTACCGGGCAGTTCTCGTAGAAGGCCGTGAAGGTGCTCGCCAGCTCGAAAAGGTAACCGCACAGCTTGTGCGGGGCGTAGCTTTCGAGGCTGGACGCCACAGCGTCACCGAAAGCGAGGAGGCGTTTGGCCAGGTCGCGCTCGGCCGTTTCGTTGGGCACCAGGACCGCTCCAACATGCGAGGCGGTGCCACCCTCGCTGGGCGCGCCAGCGCGCCGGAGGATACTGCGCACACGGGCGTGCGCATACTGGATATAGGGAGCCGTGTTGCCGTCGAAGGCCAGCATCCGGTCCCAGTCGAAGCGATAGTCACGTGCACGGTCCGTGGAAAGGTCGGCGTACTTGACGGCGCCAATGCCTACCGCGTGGGCGATATCCTCGAGATCACCTTCAAAAGGCTGGCTAATTTGCTCGGCGCGCGCAACCATCAGTGCTCTGGCCCGATCGGTGGCCTCGTCGAGGAGCTCAGTCAGCTTGATGGTGGCACCGTGCCTCGTCCGGAACATCTTGCCGTCAGGCCCAAGTACATTGCCGAAACCGACGTGAACGGCCTGGGCCTCCTCTGGCAGCCAATTAGCGAGCCGGGCCGTTGCAAAGACCATTTCGAAGTGCTCCGATTGAGGAAGGCCCACAACGTAGACCATCCACTCGATGCCGAGGCGGCCCACCCGGTCGCGAATAGCGGCCAAGTCGGTCGTCGCGTAGGTATACCCGCCGTCGGACTTCTGGACAATAAGCGGGAGAGGGTCCCCTTCGCGGTTGGTGTAGCCGGGCGGGAAGACGCAGCGGGCGCCCTGGCTGTCCACGAGGAGCCCCATTTTGTCGAGGTCATCCACTACTCCCGGTAAAAGAGGGTTGTAAAAGCTCTCCCCAACCACGTCCTGGCGGGTGAGCTTGGTGCCGAGTCGCCCGAAGATCTCGTCGAAATAGCTCAGGCTCTGGCCCACTATCAACTGCCAAAGCCGGAGGGTCTCGGGATCGCCCGATTGCAATAACACGACTCGGGCGCCTGCCCGCTCGGCAAAGGCGCTATCGCTGTCATAAGCCGCCCGCGCCTGCTGGTAAAAGAGCTCCAAGTCCCCAAGCGCCAGTTCATGAACCGCTTCGTCTTCGCCGATGTCGACGAGGTGCTCGATGAGCATCCCGAAGGGCGTACCCCAGTCCCCAACGTGGTTTTCCCGTACCACGGTGTGGCCGACAAGTTCGAAGAGCCTCACGAGGCAATCGCCGATAATCGTCGAGCGGAGGTGGCCGACATGCATGGGTTTTGCGACGTTCGGCGCCGCGTAGTCAACAACCACTTTCTTTGAGGGGCTTGCGAGCTGCGCGCCTAATGTCGCCGGGCTGAGCAACATTTCCCGCAACTCGGTGGCCAGGAACTCGCCCGACAGGGTCAGGTTGATAAACCCTGGGCCAGCCACCTGAGCGTTCTCGCAAAGGTTGTCCAAGCCCAGCTCCTTGGCCCTCGCCACCACATCCTCAGCAACCTCGCGGGGAGGCCGGCCAAGAGCACGAGCCAGAGCAAGCACGCCGTCCACTTGCAGGTCGGCCCGTTGCGACGGACGAATCGCCGGCGCCGCCCCGGGCTGGAGCTCTCCCAAAACTCGGGCGAAAAAGGCGTTAACGATGGCTAGCAGGCCTGGCACATGTCCATCGTCGCGTCCCCGGAGGCCTATGAGCCAACCGATAACGGGAGGGCGCTCCGGTTGACTATGTCGATATTAGCTACTTACAAGATATTTCATATGTTTGCACTACACGAAAGCAAGCCGGGGATCCTCGGCCGCAGGCACCCCGCGTAGGCGTCCCGGACGGGGCGAGGCATTGACTACTCGCGCTAGCGTTAGCGGGGTCCGCCATGGCACTCGACGATCGAAGCGGCTCATCTCATGCATTGCGCTTCGCAGATGTCGACCTCGACCGGGAGGCAACCTCGGTCCTGAGAGGCGTCAACTGGCAGGTGAGCGCCGGCCAACGCTGGGCCGTCATAGGCCCGAACGGAAGCGGCAAGACGACGCTGATGCAACTGGCGTCCGGGTACCTTCACCCGACCCGAGGAACGGTGGAAGTGCTCGGCCAACGCTTGGGACGTACCGACGTGCGAGCCTTGCGCAAACGGGTAAGCACTGTTTCAGCCAGCGTCGCCCGGGTCATGGTGCCGTGGTTGACGGCCAAACAAGTCGTGGTCTCCGCTCGGCACGGTGCCTTGGAGCCGTGGTGGCACACGTACAGCGAAGCCGAGTGGGCTCAGGCCGAAAATCTGCTCTCGGATGCGGGCTTCGGCCATATTGCCGAGCGCCCCTTCGGCGTGCTGTCAGAGGGAGAGCGCCAACAGGTCCTACTGGCACGCGCCCTTATGACCGACCCGGAGCTGCTACTTCTCGACGAGCCCTGCGCCGGGCTAGATATGGGTGGTCGGGAACGGTTGCTGGCGCGCCTCGGCCCTTGGCCTTGGGACCGTCACCAGCACCGATCGTGATGGTCACTCACCACGTAGAGGAGATCCCTGAAGGGTTCACGCACGTTTTGTTGCTCCATGCCGGCAGCAACCTGGTCGCCGGGCCGATTGCTTCGTCGCTAACGGCAAATGCGCTCAGCGAATGCTTTGGGTTGCCCCTCGAGCTCCACCACGACGCCGGCCGTTGGACCAGCCGGTCCGTTCGCCCGACGTGACGCTACGGGCCGTCGCGACACTCAGACCGCCTGCCGACGTTGCCGCCGCCTACCCGGACGGGTGGTGCGCAGCGCCCGCGCCAGCTGCTGCACAGGGCATGCACGTCCCGCTTACCGCGAAATGACCGACGTCGGCTCGGAACCCATAACGTGCCTCTAGCTCGAGAGCTAGCGGCTCGAACAGGCCGGGGGCTACTTCGGTCACGCCACCGCACTTGTGGCAGATGAGGTGCTGGTGCGACCGCCAACCAGCCAAGTGCCATTGGGACGGCCCGTGGCCGAGGTGCACGTGGTAGGCGAGATCCAGGTCTTCGAGACGTTCGAGGGTGCGGTATACGGTGCTCTCGCTGATGTCGGGGTACTCCGAGGCGACCTCGGCGACGATCTCCTCGGCGCTCCGATGGCCCTCAGCCTCTACGAGAGCAGCGACAACGCAACGCAGGGCAACGGTCGCGCGCCCTCCGGCTTGGCGGACGGCCCGGACAGCGGTATCGACAGCGGGCTCACCAGGCATTGCCCGGTGCGGCCCGCGACCTCTCACCGACGTCATCTGCTAGTGGATACCGGCCAGCAACAGTGGCCGGACCTCAGCCGACGGGCAGGAAGGTTTCGAGCCGTTCGTTGATGTCCGAGACCGAATAGAGGTTGCGGCGAAGGGTCTCAGTGAGCCAACGCTCCACCTCTTCGCGGGCCGGCCCCTCGTCCAGGGCACCCCAGAGGTCCAAAAGGTGGTCCTGCACGTCCGAAGCGGGAACTGCCATCTGATCGGAAAGCTGGGCCAGCCAGGTCTCCGCCACCTCGACAGCGCTCGTAACCAGCTCAGCGTCGCCGCCGTCGCTGCTCGCGCCATCTGCTGCGTCAGCACCTACCGCCCCAACCACGCTTTCCCCGGTCTCAGTCATGTCCCAATCATATGACACCTCAGAGCAATAGCGAGTGCAGCAACTGTGCGCTCAAGTGCCCTTTTGCCCCAAAAGACACGTTCCACCACTGTCAGCACCCGGGGGTCGCCCAAAACGCCCGACCGGTTCCTCCATTTCCGGCTCCCCGTTCCCCGCGGTTCGTCCCGCCACGGGGCCTCATGGCCTCCTAGGAGCCTGTTCGCACAGGCGCAAGCCGGCCCTCAGAAGCGCGGGTGCCCGGTTCGAGGCACGCTCAGCAGGGCCAGCACGCGGTAGGCCCGTCCCGGACGGCGCGACAGGCCTCGACGCCACCCACTCCGCAGGCCGCCCCGCGACGCACTCCGCACCCTCGCGTCCGCTCTGAGCAACGGTCAAGGCTATGGAACTCTTTCCCGGCCACGCAATCGCTCCGCGCGCCCACTTTGTGCGCGTCAAAATACCAAACGAACAACTCCCGTCCCCAAAGCGACGCATAACCGGCCTCTAATATCGCTGGTCAGCACACCAAAATGCACATCGGCTTGACTTAGGCCCAAAACATGCCCTAACGTAATCGATTCAATAACAAACGCTCTCAGGTAGGACGCGAAGGTTTCCTGAAAGCAATCGTCCCGACCGGGTTATTTGCTCGCGGGGCCACGTGCCTATTTACTGCTCGTAGCTTGGTACTCCCGAATACCGAGCGGCGGACAGATGGTACGCGACCAAGGAGACTGAATGGTCCGACGTCATGAACCTATGCATTTACGCGGCGAACATGCTCGCTCCGGCTCACGGCCCAAAAGCGTCAGCCAACCGGCTCCCGAACCGCCTAAGGCTTCTGCCCACGCGGCGCCACTAGGCAAAACGGCGGCCAAGGGGCTGCATTTTCGCCAAGGTCCTCAAGCACGGTACATCCGTCGCCGCCCACGGCATTTCCGCCCCGTCGGGACGTTGCGGACGTCCTCAACGGTCTTAGCCACGCTCTCCCTGCCGCTGGCCGCGATATCAATGCTTGGCCTCCCGGCCACCATTGCCGCAGCTGGGCCCACGCGCTCGGCTGTCTATCTGGCTGCTCCGAAGCCCGTCCGAGGCAAAGCCTCAGACAGATTGGCCCGCAACAGCGCGACTGCCACCCTTGCCGCTTTCACTGGCGTCGACCACCCTGTTGCACCTGAGAGTACACACTCCGCTGGTACTGAATACGTTTTTGGTGGTGCCAACTACCCTTTCGGTCGTCACGACTATCTTTTCGGGGGGCCCACATACCCTTTTGACGGGTTTTACCATCTCCAGTTGCCCAGCAAGACATCGAAGCCTGCCATGGTCAAACTGGCTGCGCCGGGTTCGATCGCTGCTTTCGGGAACGCAACGCTCCTAGGTGCGCCGATCGGGCACAGCCGCGACATCGTAGGCATCACGGTGTCGGGTTCCGGGCAAGGGTACTGGGCCGTTGGCTCAGGCGGCGGCGTGTTTTCTTATGGCGACGCTCGTTTTCTGGGGTCCCTCGCATCCGATCATCGCTCCCGGCAAATGGCCGGGATAGCTGCAACTCCTTCGGGTGAGGGCTACTGGTTGGCTTCCAAGGACGGTGACGTTTTTAGCTTTGGCGATGCCAAGTTTTATGGTTCCTTGGGGAACGAAGAACTCCCGTCCAGCGTGGTCGGGATTGCTGCGCTGCCTGACGGGCGAGGATATTGGTTGGCAACCGCGAGTGGTGGGGTTTATACCTTCGGAGACGCCCGGTATTACGGGTCGCTCGGCAATACGGTTGTGAAACAGCCCATAATTGGGATCGCAGCTTCACCGACAGGCCGCGGCTACTGGCTGGCCACCGCTGGCGGAGGCGTGTCCAGTTTCGGGGACGCGGCGGCGCACGGGTCGCTCCTGGACCAGCAACTGACCGTCACTGCCATCGCGGCTTCGCCTGGGCCGGGACAGGGTTACTGGCTCCTTGCTGCCGGGGGGAGCGTGCATGCCTTCGGCGCAGCCAAAGACCTCGGCTCGGCCTCGACCGGCCCCGGGGTGCAGGCCAGTGCCCTCGCACCGACGCCCAACGGGGCCGGTTATGTGGTCGTTACGATGAGGCCGGCCACACCGAGCCATCATCTCAATTTCCTTGGCAATTTCCTCGTTACTTGCTACGACCTCAGCGGTCTTACGAGAACCGGTGCGACCGCAGGCATTCAAAGTGCAGCCGTCGACCCAGGCGTCATCCCGCTCGGGACGCAGATTTATGTCGACGGTGTCGGGGTGCGGACTGCCGATGACACAGGGGGGGCGATCGTCGGCGACCACGTAGACATATGGGAGCCCACTTTCGGGCAGTGCGCAGATTGGGGCGCCCAGCGACGCGCCGTCTACAGTGTTTCCGGCTGAAGCAAAGCTCCCAAATCCACCGCGCGGTGCCTGGCCGCTGGACCGGTAAGCGGTGGCAGGACTTGGCCCAAGCGCGCTAGGGTCCGCAGGCGTGAACGGTTACCAAGCATTGCTCCTGGTGTCATTTGGCGGCCCGGAGCGAGCCGAAGACGTGAAGCCGTTCTTGAGGCGCGTGACGGCGGGGCGCGACGTCCCGGAGAGCCGGCTCGACAAAGTGGCCGAGCACTACTACGGGGCAGGTGGCGTGAGCCCGCTGCCCGCGCAGTGCAGGGCTCTTGTCGAGGCACTGCGCACTGAACTCGCCGGTACTTCCCTGGAGATTTATTGGGGGAACCGTAATTGGCACCCGTTGCTGGAAGACACGCTCGCCCAGATGCGCGACGACGGGGTCGAGGCCGCCCTGGCATTCGTCACGTCGGCCTACGGCGGCTATAGCAGCTGCCGGCAATACATGGACGACATTTCAGCAGCTAGGGCAAAAGTGGGGCCGGGGGCACCTCGCGTGGACAAGCTGCGCCTCTATTACAACCATCCGGGGTGGGTGAGGCCTTGGGCGTCCAGCCTTGCCACCGCGCTCGATGCTTGCAATGCCACCGCGACGACCGCCCCTGTCGGAGAGGTTGAGGTGCTCTTCAGCGCGCACAGCATCCCGGTCGCGCTGGCACGCAACAGCCCCTACGTCGAGCATGTCACCGAGGCTGCTCGCCTCGCGGCCGAAGGCGCCCGGGTCAAGTCGTGGCAACTCGTGTGGCAAAGCCGCTCTGGCAGCCCGAGCTCGCCATGGCTCGGACCAGACGTATGTGAAGTGGTCAGGGCCTCATCGGCCGGCACGTTTGTCGTGGTCCCGATCGGCTTCGCCTGCGACAACATGGAGATCGTTTACGACCTCGACGTCGAGGCCGCCGCTGCCGCGAAGGAAAAGGGGGCTCAGTTCGTTCGCGCAACAACTGTGAGCAGCACCCCCGCCTTTGTCAGCATGGTGCGCGAGCTGATCGAAGAACGCGTGGCGCCCTTCGGGCCTCGGCGCGCCGAGGGCACGTTCGGGCCCTGGCCCGACAACTGTCCCGACGGCCATTGCCCCGCCAGCGCTCCAGCGGCAAGTAGGATGCCCAACGGCTGACCCGCTGGGGAAGGGCCCGATGGCCCCGGCCTCCAAACCGCTTATGTTCGGCGCGCCAGCGCGCAGGTTCAGCAAAGGAGCACTATGTCCACGTCTCAGCTCTCCGAGGCTTCCAGCAAGGCGGACTACCGCGTCGCCGACATTTCGTTGGCCGACTTCGGGCGGCGAGAAATCGACCTGGCCGAAGTGGAAATGCCCGGGCTCATGGCCCTAAGGCAGGAATACGCCGGCAAGAACCCGCTTGAGGGGGCCGTATAAGTGGTTCCCTGCATATGACCGTCCAGACGGCGGTACTGATCGAGACGCTGCACGACCTCGGCGCCGAGGTGCGTTGGGCCAGCTGCAATATTTTCTCCACGCAGGACCACGCCGCGGCCGCGATAGCCCAGCGCGGGATACCTGTTTTCGCCTGGAAAGGCGAGACTCTGGAGGAGTATTGGTGGGCTACCGAACAGGCCCTCTCCTGGCCGGCGCACGACGGCCCCAACATGATCGTCGATGACGGTGGCGATGCCACCTTGTTGGTGCACTTGGGAGTGCAGGCCGAACGAGACGGCCAAGTGCCGGACCTCGGCCCAGACGACAGCGAGGAACACGGGATCATTGCCGCGACGCTGCAAAAGACGCTGCGCTCACAGCCCGGGATGTGGACCAAAATGGCGGCCGGCATCAAAGGAGTCAGCGAGGAGACCACGACAGGGGTGAACAGGTTGCGCCAGCGCGCGGCGAACGGCGCATTGCTCTTTCCTGCCATGAACGTGAATGATTCGGTTACAAAGAGCAAGTTTGACAACCTCTACGGCGTCCGCCACTCGCTGATCGACGGGATCTTCCGCGCCACGGACGTCATGGTGGCCGGCAAGGTGGCCGTCGTATGCGGCTACGGCGACGTGGGCAAGGGTTGCGTCCAGTCCCTACGCGGCCAGGGGCGCGCGTCGTGGTGACCGAAGTCGACCCGATCTGCGCGCTTCAAGCCGCAATGGAGGGTTACCAGGTCGTGACATTGCAAGACGTGGTCGCGACGGGCGATATCTTCGTCACTGCTACCGGCAACAAAGACGTGATAACGGCCAGTGACCTCGCGCAGATGAAGCACAATGCGATCGTTTGCAATATCGGGCATTTCAACAACGAGATAGACATGACTGGCCTTGCTCGCTACCCCGGTATTTCGCGCCATGAGGTGAAGCCACAGGTGGACGTGTGGGAGTTCCCAGATGGCCATGCGGTGATCGTGCTCGCCGAGGGGCGCCTGGTAAACCTCGGGTGCGCCACAGGCCACCCGAGCTTCGTCATGTCCTCCAGCTTCACCAACCAGGTCCTCGCCCAGATAGAGCTGTTCAGCAACCTCGAGCGCTACCCGATCGGTGTACACGTCCTGCCGCGCCACCTCGACGAGAAGGTGGCCCGATTGCACCTCGGCAAGCTGGGAGCGAGGTTGACACACCTATCGGACAACCAGGCTGCCTATATCGGCGTGCCCGTAGAAGGTCCTTACAAACCGGCTGACTACCGCTACTAGCGGTGCCTGGCGGCAGCGCCCCGCTCTAACGCACGAAAGCGCTGACGACTTCGATGTGCGGCGTACCGGGGAACATGTCGACGAGCGCTGCCCACTGCAGGCGAAAGCCTCGCGCCTGCAGCAGTGCTGCGTCGCGACCGAGAGAGGCGGCGTCGCACGAAACCAGCGCGAGATGGCTTGCTCTGGTGGCGACCAGGGCGGCAACCCCGGCCGCGCCCAGGCCGGCACGCGGGGGGTCCGCCACGACGACCGCCGCTTTCGACGGTCGCCACCGCTCCACGTCGATGAGCCGTACCGAGGCGGCGGGTAGGTTGACCCTGGCATCGGCGGCAGCCGACGGCGAGCACTCCACGACCGTCACGGACCGGCCCTCGCCAACGGTCGCAGCAAAGAGGCCGACGCCTCCGTAGACATCGACGAGCGGCCCGTCCGGCGCTCCGGCGACTGCCGAGGCGACAAGGCTGACCAGCGACTCCGCTCCTTCGGGGCTCGCCTGGAAAAACGACTCAGCCGACAGCCGGAGCCGCTTGCCGGCCACCTCCTCGAATATCCAGGCCCGCCGGCCAGCTGCCAGCTCGTCTTCGCCGATGACGCGGACTGGTCCCGGCAGGCGGGCACCTGCCGAGCTCGGCGCCAGGACCGCGAGGCGCTCGCCGGTGCGCGCCCCACAGCGAAGGGTCACCTCAGCTGCCTCCCCAAACTCACCGGACGCCAGCAGCTCGGCTAGCAAGGGGTGCGCCACAAGGCAACTGTCGACCGGGACGACCTCGTGGCCACGATGGCGTCGAAAGCCGGGACGAGCGCCGTCGGAGCTCAGGCGCAGCGTGGTGCGGTACCCGGCCAGGCTCGCGGGTGGCGCCGGGACCACTTTGGCCCCCGTGAGGCCGCCAATGCGCCCGAGGGCCTCTGAGACGACCTCTGTCTTGTAGCGGCGCTGCGCCTCTAGGGAGACATGCTGCCAGCCGCAGCCCCCACAGCCTCGGGCCACATGTGGGCACGGCGGGGAGACCCGGTCAGGCGAGGGCTCGACGACAGCGACTACGCGGGCGCGGGCGTAACTGGAGCGTTGCTCCGTGATCACGACCTCGACCGCTTCGCCCGGCAGGGCTCCGTCAACTAAAACGACGCGCCCCGTGGCCTCCCGCGCGACTGCGGCGCCGCCCGCGGCCATAGCCGTCGGGACAAGGGTCAACACGCCCCCATCGTTCGGCCCCGCCATCACCGCAGACTACGTCGCAGCGGGTCGCACCGCGCTGGTACTATCCGCTCTGGGGCTCCTTTAACGACGACAAGGCGGTGGTCCAATGGCTAACGACAAAGAGGAGACTGGGACCTCAGCAACCGAGGCTCAGATAGCGGTCCATTGGCGGGAAGAGGAGTACTTCTACCCGCCTGCACGGTTTGTCGGCCAAGCCAACGCCTCGGACCCGGCGATCTTTGAGCGGTTCACCGAGGAGCATTTTCCCGAATGCTTCCGCGAGTACGCGGAGCTTCTCGACTGGGACCAGTACTGGCACACGACATTGGACACGAGCGACCCGCCGTTTTGGAAGTGGTTCGTGGGAGGACGCCTCAATGCCTCCTACAACTGCATTGACCGCCATTTGGCGACAAAAGCTAACAAAGCGGCTTTCATATGGGTGCCTGAGCCAGAGGCCGAAGAAACTAGGACCATTACATACCGCGAGATGTACCGGCGGGTCAACGAGCTGGCAGCAATGCTGTCCGGCTTCTGCGGCCTTCAGAGCGGGGACCGTGTCACGCTCCACATGCCGATGGTCCCTGACCTTCCCGTTTCCATGCTTGCGTGCGCTCGGCTCGGCGTCGTACATTCCGAGGTCTTCGGGGGCTTCTCAGGCACCGCCTGCGGCGGTCGTATCGCTGACTCGGGCAGCCGGGTCCTCGTGACGATCGATGGCTACTACCGGGACGGGAAATGGATCGACCACAAGGCAAAGGCCGATGAGGCGGTGGCTGTCGCCAAGCAAGAGGGGGTCGAAATAGAAAAGGTCCTCGTGTTCAGGAGGCACGCAGGCCAGTACCTTTCAAAAACTCCGATGGTAGAAGGGCGTGATTATTTCGTCGACGAGGTCATGGTCGACTACCTCCGCAAGGTCGTACCGCCGGTGTCAATGCCCGCGGAGGCGCCCCTTTTCCTGATGTACACGAGCGGCACGACTGGCAAGCCCAAGGGAGCCCAGCACTCTACGGGTGGCTATCTCTCATATGTGACCGGGACTTCCAAGTACTACCTCGACATCCACCCCGAAGACACCTATTGGTGCGCCGCGGACATCGGCTGGATCACCGGGCACTCCTATATCGTCTACGGGCCGCTCTCGCTTGGGACTACGAGCGTCCTGTACGAAGGAGCGCCCACCAGCCCTGACCCAGGGCGTCCATGGCGGATAGCGGAGCGCCTTGGGGTCAACATTTTCCACACTGCCCCCACGACGATCCGGATGCTGCGCAAAGTCGGGCACGATGAGCCGGCCAAGTACGACTACCACTTCAAGCTGATGTGCACGGTGGGCGAGCCAATCGAACCAGAGGTGTGGCGGTGGTACTACGACGCGGTGGGCAAGGGGGAGGCGGCGATCGTCGACACATGGTGGATGACGGAGACCGGGGGGTTCCTCGGGAGCACTCTGCCCGCCCTCAAACCTATGAAACCTGGTAGCTGCGGCCCGGCGGCACTAGGGATCTACCCCGTCATATACGACGAGGACGGCAAGACTGTCGAAGCTGGCAGCGGCAGCGCCGGCAACATCTGCATGCGCAACCCGTGGCCGGGGATAATGCAAACCGTCTGGGGCCAACCAGAGCGCTTCGTCCAGACCTATTACGCAAAGTACTGCCATGACAAATCAAGCAAGGACTGGCACGACTGGCCCTTCTTGTGCGGTGATGGAGCGCTCCAGTCGATGGATGGTTATTACCGCATCCTCGGCCGCATCGACGACGTGATCAACGTGGCCGGGCACCGCCTTGGCACCAAAGAGCTCGAATCTGCGGTGCTAACCGTCCCCGAGGTCGCCGAAGCGGCAGCTGTGCCGGTAATCGACGAGGTGCGCGGCCGTGTGGTCGAAATGTACGTGGCGCTCCAGCCCGGGGTCACAGCAAGCCAGCAGATCGAAGACAAGGTCAAAGGCGCGATCGAGACCCAGATCGGCAAGGTTGCCAGGCCAAAAAATGTCTGGATCGTCCCCGACATGCCCAAGACACGATCGGGCAAGATCATGCGCCGTGTCATCGCAAGCATCTCCAACTTCGCCGACGTGGGCGATATAACGACGCTGGCAAACCCTGATGTCGTCGAGGGGATACGCCAACACGTTTATGCGGAAAAGTCACAACGCGGCGAGGCACCTCGCGAGCTCAGCGCCAAAGAACTCGAGGAGATCCAGTCTTACGGCCGCGCTGAATAACAACGACGGGGGCAGTGATTGCCTGACATTCCCGGCGAGCCCCTACAGTCACCATCACGTGCCTGAGAGCGGACCGATCCAATACTCGCTTTCCCGTAGTCCCTCTGGGTGGTCATGTAGAACCTGCTCGAGCCTGTTGGCTAGTGCCGCAACCGCAGCGCGATTTCGCGTGCGGGCCGACGGAAGAAGGACCAGGCCCGGGTGCGTATCTCCGGTCGCCAGCCTTTCGGCTGCGAGCGGCCGGAAGTCTTTGACGTTGTTAGTGATCAAAGCGCGCCCTTCCGAGCTCGCGATCTCGAGGATGGCCCGGTCGGTGCTCCCAACGAGCTCGCTCCGCTCGGCCACGGCTACGACGTCATAGCCGGCCTTGCGCAACAGGACTGCGACCTCGGGTGAAAGCTGCTCGTCCAGAAGTGCCCTCACGCCCTCAGGGCCCGCTCACCAGCCGCTGCTGCGGCCCGGCCCCTTTCGTACTCCTGCTCGTTTAGCTCGATCTCTTCATCGATCTCGTCGCGGTAGTCGCCGTAGTAGGCGACGGCAGCCTCTACCACGCCGGACGGTACCTTGAGGTACTCCGCAGCCACGCGGGCCGACCCGGCGTTGTCTCTGACGGTGGCGATGACCTCCCAGACATCGAGGCCGCGACCGACCAGGCTGGCGCGCCGCCCACTTGGGCCATCGAGGAACTGGACCAGCGGGTGGAAGTCGTGCCGCAGGCCCTCCTCAACGTAACGCTGTGCGAGCGTGCGCTCTGCCACACCGAGCGCGGCGGGCGCGATCAGCGAGCCGCTGCTTAGTACCAGGCGCCAGCCTGAGTGTGTAATGATCAGTCAACCGCCCCCATGTTACACGACGTGACACTGGGTGCCACGACGAACCGATCTCCGACTATCGGGCCCTTCTCTGGGACGTGTTGTTCCTCGTCTGCAGTGGGCTCGTCGTACTGCATTCGGTCCGGCGTAGTCGGTTGTCCATGAGTCGCTTTGATGTTCCTTGGGCCCACGGTAGGGCGGGAAGCGTTGCCGTTAGAGGTTGGTCGGGTAGGGAGCTGGCGAGGTGACCTGACCGTAGGCGATGTCGGGCTCAGGTCCCTCGGTTTCCCAAGGGCCGCCATTTTCGGCTGCCGTAGCTGGCTCCTTCTCCAGCTCCCCCCCATCGAACCGTGCATGCGGTTCTCCCGCACCCGGCTCACCGACGTCCTTCACCACCGGTGTTCAGTTTCAGCCCGCCATGGCCTGTTCGGCCTGTGGAGCGACGACGATGCCATTCAGAGAGACCAGGCCGAGGCTGTCCTGAAGACCGGTACACCTGCGCGAACCCCCATGAACGTCCCCGCTTGTGTCGCTTTGCAACGAACAGTGCGACTCGCATCACGGCGTAACTCCTGATCTCGTCGAACACCCAAGCCGAGTTCCCGAAACGGAAGTACCCGGCCCAGCCGCGGAGGAAGCGGTTGAGCTCCGCCACCACTTGTTCGACCGGCGCAACCAGCCAAGGCCGCATCGTAAGGAAACGGATGCGATCTCGGGCGTGCTGCACCGCCCGTTCTGGAGGGCCAGCGGGCCAGATACACAAACCCGTCGGCACCTCGGCGTGGTCTTGAGCGCACCAGCCGATGGTGAAAACCGAGGAAGTCGAATCCCGGTCCACCTTCGACCAGCTGCACGATCCGTCGTCTTCTCAGGTTTCGGCTGCAGGCCGAGTCCGTCTGAGAAGCGTGGTCAGCTTGGCCAGAGCGGCCTCCGCTTGACCTCGGTTCCGACAGACCACGAGCAGATCGTCGGCATAGCGGACAAGACGCCCGTATGCAGGACGCCACGCCCGGTCGAGCCGGTTGAGGTACACGTTGCAGAGCAAAGGTGAGATCACCCCGCCCTGTGGCGTTCCACTCCCGGCCCGCCGAACCGACCCGTTCTCCATCACCCCTGCACGCAGAAATGCGCCCAGCAGTGCGAGGACCTTGCGGTCACAGATGCGCTCAGTGATTGCCGACATCAACCCATTGTGCGGGATCGCCGTGAAGCAGTCGGCGATGTCCGTTTCCACCACCCAGCGTCTGCCATCGAAGGATTCATCGATGGCAACCTGCAAGGCGTCGTGCGCCGACCGCTTGGGCCGGAACCCGAAACTGCACGGCAGCATGTCTGCTTCGAAGACCGGCTCGAGCACGATCTTCAAGGCAGTCTGCACGACCCGGTCACGGATCAGCGGGGATCGAGAGCGGTCTCAGCTCGTTCCGCCCGGTTTGGGTATGTAGACCCGTCGGGCCGGGAGCGGCTTGAACCTTCTGCTCCCGTAGTTCCGCTTCCAGCTCGTCGAGCAGCCGGGAAACCCCGTACTCCTCGACATCGGCGATGGTGGTCTGGTCGATGCCTGGTGCGCCGCCATTGCGCCACACCTGCACCCACGCCCTCCCCAACACGTCCCTGCGGTGGACCTTGTCATAGAGCGCATGGAACCGTCGTCCGGGATCGGCCTTGGCCGCCCGGTAAAGCTTGCGCTGCAAGGCACGGACCGCGTCGAGTACATCCTCGACACCAGGGGTGGGACTAGCCACATGGGCACTCACCGGCCTTTCCTTCTCACACACGCATGGACGAAGCAGCGGCCCTTCCCTCACCGGCGGTTGTGTTGTCCGTCCGGCTCGATCGGTACTATGGCCGCCTCCGACTCCCTGCTGGCTGGTCGCCCACTTCCCTGCTTTCCGCCGTTATAGGGCGCCACGCTCCGGTGGACTTCCGCAGTCACCGGGCCAGCGAGGGCCTCCACAGTTCCCGTCATCACCTTCCGAACGTTCCGAGCCCTCTACGCCGGGGAGTTCTTCGCGGCTGTGATCCAGGGTCTTCACCGCTTCCATGGCCTTCGCCCTGAAGGACGGGGCTCGGCTCTCCCTTATCCCGCTTACGCGGGCACATTCACGGCGCGGCAGGCTTCGCGTCATGCTACGGACCGCTCGGTCGCTCCCCCTTGTAGGGCTTTCGACGCTGGGCTTCGACCCGGCCCGTCTCCAGACCGAGCCGCCAGCCTGCTACCGGGCCTCCTGGCAGCTACCCGGACCGGACTTGCACCGGCTGGCGACGACGAGCTTCAGATCAAGTCAGGTCACGTCTTCATCAACGTCACCCCTCCCGATCACTGTGCGCACTCCCGCTCGTCGTGGATTTTGAGGTGGCGGTCCCCCGCTCGAGACCTGCCGTCTGGTAGGTCTCGGGTGTCCGCCAAGACAACCCGAGAGCAAGGGGACCACCAACATGAAGAACTATCAGACCGAAGAGCTCGCACGCGCCGATCCCGGTGCCGAGGAGCGTGAGCGTGGCGATGGCCGACATCGCCGCAACGATGAGAGAGGGCCTGTTGGCCATGGCCGTCGGTGCCGGCCTGGCCGTTATGGGCGCCTTGATGGAGGAGTCGGTGACCGCCCTGTGCGGCCCCAAGGGCAAGCATGACGCCGGGCGCAGCGCCGTGCGCCACGGCGCCGAGGACGGGTCGGTGACCCTCGGCGGCCGGCACGTCGGGGTACGCCGGCCCCGGGTGAGGGCCACCGACGGCTCGGGCGAACTGCCCGTCCCGGCTTATGACTTGTTCAGCTCGACCGAGCTGCTGGGCGAGATGGCCATGACCAAGATGCTGGCCAAGCTGTCCACCCGGCGTTACCGGGCAGGGCTCGAGCCCGTCGGCACGCAGGTCGAGGCCACGGCGCCGCTCGACGTCGAAGTCGGCGGTGTCCCGGCGTTTCGTCGACGCCACCGAGACGGCCCTGGCCGAGCTGCTGGCGACAGAACCTCTCCGGCCTCGACCTCGTGGCGCTCATGGTCGACGGGGTGCACTTCGCCGACCATCTGGTCGTCGTGGCCCTGGGCATCGGCATCGACGGCACCAAGCACCCTCTGGCCGTAGTGGAGGGCTCGACCGAGAACGCCACGCTGGTCACCGACCTGCTCGTCGGCTTGCGCGACCGGGGCCTCGACGTGACCAGGCCGCTCTGGTCGTCATCGACGGCGCCAAGGCGCTGTCGGCGGCCGTGCGGGCGGTGTTCGACCACCCCGTCATCGCCCGTTGCCAACTGCACAAAATCCGCAACGTGGTGGCGAAATTGCCCGAAGCGCTGGGCGAGACGGTGGCCAAGAAGATGCGCGCCGCCTACCGGATGGACAGTGCCCTCGGCCGCCCAGGCGGTGCTGGAGGACCTGGCCCGGGAGCTGGACAAGTCCCACCCCGGGGCGGCCGGTTCGCTACGCGAGGGGTTGGCCGAGACCCTCACCGTCATGCGCCTGGGCGTCGCCCCCACCCTGGCCCGCACGCTGCGTACGACCAACCCCATCGAGTCCATGATCGAGATCTGCCGGGACCACTCCACCAACGTAAAACGCTGGCGTGACGGCCAGATGGCCCTGCGCTGGTGCGCCGCCGGGATGGCCGAAGCCACCAAACAGTTCAGGAAAGTCAACGGTTTCTTGCACCTGCCCGCCCTGCGCCGTGCCCTCGACGCCGAGGTCGCCAAGATAACCGTCACACCACCCGAGTACGATCAAGAAGTGGCCTGAAAGCCACGGGCCCGTCACCGAAATTCTACGGGAGCCGGGACATCCTCTGCCGTTAGGGAGATCTGTCTCGAGCTTGTGTTGCCCGGTGAAGTGAACCAGACGTGGTCGCTGTGGGTTGCCCGGTGAAGCGTCCACCATGACGAGTTTGGCGCAAGCCAAACTTTTTGAGTGTTCCTTGAGTACCTTGTCCACGACATGCGGACGACCTGCCCTTCGTTGGTTCTGGTGGCCCAAGGGTGACCTCCCGGCGTGCTGGATTCGAGAGCCGCTCTACAAACTCGCCGACGGGTCGCCAGGGGTTCGCAAGTGGTCGATCATCATCCCACTCCTCCGCTGTTCAGCGACGGCTGCAGCCACACCACACACAGAGGCCGGCAGGCGAGGATCGATTGCAACCTTTCTCAGCAGTAGCCGAGGTTGGTCGCAAGCTTCACGGCTTGGCTGAGCATTCTCGTTGCTCGTTCTACCTCTTCGTGGTCCCAGGCTTCTTTCGCGCTCCGCACGAGCGACATGACCTCATCGGGTGGGCGGAGCAGTGGGGACTCGAGGACCCAGCACGCCGTCTCGACGGCCGCCGCGATATGCCCCGCAGCGAGATGTACGGATATCAGAGGCCAAAGCCACAAGCCCTCGAACGGAGGAATGAGGGCGGGAGCAAGATGGCTAAGCATAAGGGACAATTCCCGCGCTTCGCGTGCGAGGTCGACCACCTCTTGGGACCGGCCGTCCTTCCACGCAATCCAAGCCTCGGTGGCTGTTGCGGCGGCCGACCACAGTGGCATTTCAGCGCCCATGGCTGCATCGCGAGCTTGACGCGACAGCGACCTGACCGCATCCGGGTCTCGGCGGCGGACATAGAGAATGCGGAGGGCGCAGAGGCACCAGGCTCGGGCCTGAGGATCGTCCACACGCTCGAGGGCCGCCAAACCCGCCTTCAACTTCTCCTCGGCATCGACGAGCTCGCCGTTATAGAGCAACGCCCTTCCAAGCGCGGTAAGGCAAATTCCGAGCACGTGCTGGTCTGCCCCTTGCTCTGCAGCCTGTACGGCACTGCGCGCGAGTTCCACCGTCTCTTCATCGGATTGGCCACCGCGGTCGACGATCCGGCGAGAAATAAGTTGGACGAACAAGCCGGCCTTGCGACTGGACGAGCCCCTCGTTTCGGCGACTGGCCTCGCGGGCAAGGACCTCTCTTCCGCGTTCTGGCTCGCGGTAATGGTTGTGCAGGTCGGCGCGCCCATCTATCAGGACCTCCAGCCATATGTCGACCCACTCGTCGCTTCGTTCCTCGCGGTAATTGCCAAGAAGTTCTTCAGCGGCATCGAACGCCGCAATGGCAGCCTGATGGCCCTGGTCGCTTTGCCCCTGGAAACTGGATCCCAGCTCCACGCGTCCCAAGCGGGCTTGCAGGCTGGCCGCTCGCAACGGGCGCCCCGGTCCGACTAACACCAGGGCCTCCTGGAGCGTTTCCCTTGCCTCGGTCAGGCGTTTGTTCCGCCAGAGTACCTCGGCGAGTTTTGCCCGGAGCTCGACCGCTAGCTCGGCGGAACCTTGACAACTCGTTTTCGAGTCGTTTATCTGGATGGCTTTTCGGTAAGAAGCGACGGCCTCGTCAATGGCGTAATGTGCAGCCGCGTGCGTGGCAGCCACCTGGAAGTGGTGCACGGCTCGCTCGTTCTCCCCGGCCATGGCGTAGTGATGCCCCAAGACCGCAGCGACCTCTTCGAGCCTTTCGCTGGAAAGCGCTTCAAGTCCCCAGGCCGCCCACGCGTGGAGCTCGGCCCGTTGGCTGCGGAGGAGACTGCCATAAGTGGCTTCCTGGATAAGCGCGTGCCTAAAACGATAAACCGGCTCTGGCCAAGAGCGAGGTTCCAGCAGCAGCCCGGCGTGGCACAGCTCGTTCACTGCCGCGGTCAACTCATCTGGCATCTCGGTCACAGCCTTCAGCGCCGAGAGTGGGAATTCTGGCCCTAGCACCGAGGCGGCGATCACGACCTCGCGCGTCGTGGGCGGTAACTGGTCGACCCTCGAACGTATGAGGCGCTCCAAAACCTGTGGTACGTCATTGATGTCGGTCCCACTCAGGGACCATGAGGTCGGGTCTTTGACGAGGGCACCCGTTTCCACTAGAGAATTGAAGCGCTGTTCCAGGAAGAACGGGTTCCCTTCAACATTCCGCCTAAGTGCGGCAATGACGTCGCGCGGCGCTTCTCCCCCGACCATCGATCTTGCAAGTTCGCGCTCGGCTTCATCGCTCAGAGCTGAAAGCTCCAACCTTCGGAACCTGCACCCCGACCCGGTCTCCAGCGTGGTTTCCAGCGCCGAAACTCCCGGATCGGGCTCCTGTCGGCGTGTTGCTACCAGTAGCAGAGGCAGGCTCTGGGTCAGCGTGGCCAGTTCCGCTGTCAACCGAAGCGAGATCGGGTCGGCCCAATGAAGATCTTCCAGGACGAGAACCGTTGGCCCCCTCCTGGCAAGTCGCTCGACGACCGATTTGACGGAGGCGAACGTCGCCCGTTGCAGGCCCTCCGGGCTGAGCCCGCTGAGGCGGTCGGCATGCTCGCGTGGCTGCAGCCCAAGCATGTGGGCGAGGAAGCCGACCTCATATACCTCAGTACCGAACACCGCCTTCATGGCGCGTTCGAGCGCCCGCTGCACAACCTGCTCAGGTTCTTCGGGAATGACGCCGACCCAGGCGCAGAGCAATTGACGGTAAAGCCCGTAAGGCGTCGTGGACGCGAACGACGCACAGCGGCCCTCCAGCCAGAGCGGCATCCGGCCTGTTCCCGCGCCTACCCAGGCCATGAAACGCTTACGGCACTCCTGGACCAGTCGGGTCTTACCGATCCCAGGCTCGCCAATCAAGAACACGGCCGAGCCGGTCCCCGACAGAGCTTCGCGCAGGGCTCCGTCAAGCCGGGACAGCTCCTTTTGGCGGCCGACCAGGGGGGCACGACCCGCCACCCGCCGTTGGCCGCGGTAACCGGAGGGGCGCGGCTCTGGCCGCTCCAGGTAAGAGGCGACGAGCGGCTTGCCTCCAGGGGTGGGCACCACGTCCTCAGTTGGCCCCCACACGAAGGTCTCCTCCGTGGCGCCGCGGGTCACTGGGCCCACCAGCACAGAGCCCGCTTTGGCCGCCGACTGTAGAGAGGCGGCCGCGCCCACAACTTCCCCAACCGCCCCATAACCAGCCCCGCCTGGATGGGCCCGACCACTGCCGGCCCGCTTTCGATACCGACACGGACCGAGAGGCTGCCCGCCCCAGGTCCATGGCTCCCGGTGGCCCCCACCCGCAGGATGTGGGACCCGGCCCTGACGGCACGCTCGGGGTCATCCTCGTGGGCCTCTGGGGCGCCAAAGAGGGCCGCCAGGCCGGCACCAGACACCGAGGTGACCATCCCGCCGAGCCCCTCCACCTCGGCGATCAGGCCCGCCAAGGCGTCGCCTACTACCTGGCGCATCTCCTCTGGGTCCAACCTGCGGCCTATGCCCACCGGACCGGAGAGCTCGGCGAACAGCACGCTCACCAACCTCCGTTCTTCCTTGAGCGGGCGCCGGGGGACCGGGAGGCCGTAGTTGACCCCGCCGGAGGGGGGAGCTAGCTCGACGGTCGCTAGTTGGGCCTGTCCCAATGCGGGCGATACCCGTAACCCCAAGGCCACGAGAGCCGAGCGACAACGCTCGTATGTGCTCGCCACCAGCTGGCGGCGGCCTTGCGCGGCGTAGACCCGCATCAAAGAAGAAGCGGCTTCTTCGCATGCTGGGTCGTGCGCCAGGCAGTCCTCCCAAGCTTCGATAACAGCCTCGGGCGCCGAGCGCCCCCGGCCCCGCGCTCGGTCTCTGGCCAGCTCTAAGCGGGCTCTTTGGCGGACCAGTTCGAGGGCTTCTCGGGGCCGCAGCGCCCAGTCGGCATAAGGCTCGTCTTCGAGCAGGACGCCATCTTCGGCCAGCGCCGTGGAGAGCGCGACGTCGCGAGGGTCTCCCGGCTCCGTCGCCAAGGCGGACCGGAGCGCCTCTTCGTGGGCCGCCAGGTCAACCTCGAGGGGAGCCTCGGCCGAGAACCAGATGTGGGCCCGGTCGGCTCGCAGCCGCCGGCCACCTCGTGGCCCAGCGTGGAAAGGGCGTCCCGGGCCAAGGACAGCGCCCTGGACAAGGCGTTGGCCGAAGCGGCCGGCGCCAGGTCGCCAAAGAGCAGTTCCCGGGCCACCTCCCGGCCCACCCGGAGACCGGGGCTCACCATTACCAGTTCGCAGAGGCGTTTGGCCGGAGGGCGGTACCAGGGGCCTGCGATGCGCTCATCCAGCTTTATGGTGAACGGGCCGAGGAGGGTCACTCGCAAGACCTCGCTCGACCCTTCGGAGCCACTCACAGCTTCGCCCGCCACGGCGCATTATCCCACCCCGACCGGGCGCTGGGAAGCGCAGAACGAGCGGCCACCAGATTGCTTCCGACCGGGGCGGAAAGATTTCGGAAATACCTTTTCCGCATTAGCTCCGTTCCCAGAGCGGACCGTCCCAGGTCGACGCGCCGCTAGCTGTCACCGCTGGCTGTACATCCGCCAGTCCACCCCCAGCATGCGCTCCCGTCACACCGGTAGGGCGTAGATGACACACGATCGCGGCTCAAGAGCCCACCAAAACTGCATTTGACCGGGGCGGAAAGGTTTCGGAAATACCTGTTGCTTAGGTTTTACGACATGAACCGAGGCCTCTTCAATCTCCTTCTAACAACAGCGCTCCTTGGCGCTCTCGCTCGCCCGGGTGCCGCCGTACCCAACGTCCACGAGGGCAATTTGGCTGCAGAGATATCTTTCGATGTCCCCGAAGGTTGGATCGTCCAAAATGAGCAGGAACTGTCCACATCGGGGTTCATCGTGCCGCCCGCTCCGCTGTTCGCGCTGAGTAGCGTCACCGTCCCAGGCGCCGAGCTCGTTTGTGCTGGAGGCCTCGTCCGCCCCCTGGCTCTTCGTGACAGTAGAGGACGTTCCTCCCATAGAGCCGCCCTCGCAGGCTTACGAGCTGGTGCCCCAATATTTGGTTCAAGCTGAGCCCGGCTATTCCGGCGCCACAGTCAAAACGCTCGTGCCGCACCATTCTGTCCACCAAGGCGGCCTGAGCGGCTCAGCGGCCGCGCTCACGGTCGTGTCGTCAGCCGGCAGCACCAGCTTCGATGAACTGGCCTACGAGAAGGGAGGCCAGCTCTGGCTTATCGTTGCTGGTTGTTCGGCTTCCTGTTATGACAGCAATTTGACCACGATCGTCCAGATCGTGAACGGTGTCCGAGTCGGCACGGCAGCCTAACAAGGCTGTCGACAATGGGACCTCTCGAACTGGAACGGTCCCGAAACAACATCTCTTTGCCATCGCAACGCTGTGGTTGTGGTTGCTTTTGCAGATCAACTAGCCGCCCGTGGACCCTACTCCTGTTGTTGGCGCTGAGCCCCCGCTGTGCACGCCGTCCCGCCAACTCAACGAGCCCGGTTCGGTGCAACGAGGAATCAAACGATCTAGACGGTAGAGGGGCAGGCCAATGTTCAGCGGTACCAAACTCCCGAGGATCGGCACCTACAACGCCAACGTCGTGCTCAGCTCCATCCAGGTGTCGGAAGGGACAAGCCGTGTCGAGATCGCACAGCGCACGGGGCTCACCGCCCAGACTGTATCGGTCATAGTCCGCCGGCTGATAGAGAGCGGCATCGTGCAGGAGAGCGGGACCATACCCTCGGCTGGTGGCAAGCCGAGACGAACGCTCTGCATCAACCCGACCGCCGCCTACGCGGTGGGCATCCACTTCGACCCCACTGAGATGTCGATAGTGGTAGTAGACATGACGGGGCAGGCACTGGCCCGCTCGCATCAAGCGCTCTCGCCCGGCCTCAAGCCCGAAGCGCTCATCAACCAGGCCGCCCAGGTAGCTCGCAAGCTGCTGGCCAACCTGGGGTACTCGACGAACGAGTGCTGGGAGTGGGGGCGGCCTGCCCCGGCCCGATCGACCAGCGCCAGGGCCTCGTCGTATCCCCGCCGCGGCGAGACTGTTGGACAGAAGTGCCGATCAAGCCGCTCCTCAAGCACTACATCGGGTTTGAGGTCATCATCGACAACGACGCAAACTCCGCCGCCATCGGGGAACGGTGGGCTGGCCACGGCCGCTCAGCTTCTGACTTCGCGTTCTTGTACCTCGGTACCGGCATCGGCGGAGCGATGTTCCTGTCCAACAATATCTACCGGGGTGTGTCGCTAAATGCCGGAGAGTTTGGGCACATCGTCGTAGAACCAAATGGGGCCCCGTGTTATTGCGGGAACTGCGGATGTTTGGAAGCCATGTGCAGTTCGGCCGCGATCACAAGAAATGTCCATGCCGAGCTGGACATGGGTAGGGAGAGCCTTTTGGCCCCCGCCTACCACAAGGACCCTGGGTTGGTCGACCATGCCGCCATCTGCCTTGCTGCGGTCGAGCGCGTGATGTGGCCAGGCGCGTCATAGACAAGGCCGCCGAGTACATAGCGGAGTGCGCAGTCACCATCGCGAACGCCCTCGATGTCGAGCTGGTGGTGTTAGGCGGCAAAGGCGTCACCCACGTTGGCGACATATACAAGGACAAGGTCACCGAGTTCCTGTGCTCTCGCCCCCTAGCGCGCAAGACCCATACCGTGCGCGTGGCGATTTCAGAGATGGGCGGCGACGGTGCAGCCCTCGGTGCGGCGGCACTGGTCCTCCATACAAATTATGCTCCCAACACGGCTCACCTGGTGAACGTCCTTGCGTGACGATGCGGTGGGAGATCATGGTCCGGGCGCGCGCAGAGCTGCTGCCTCCATGACGGCAGAGGTTCGGCGTTAGCGAGCATGCCCAAGAGGTCAAAGGTGAGCCTGCACGGGCAAAGTTGGCGGCCAACAAGAATCTGCCGGGAGCCTTCTAGTTGCTACGGCCGATTGACGGCCAGTTCGCCACCGAAAGTGACAAGGACCACGTCTGGTGAAGCCGGCAGATCCGTCATCGGGCGCTTTCGCCTAGTGCAAAAGGAATGTCGTGCGGTCGGTGCAGATGGGCCGACCTGATCTCATCACGATCACCAGAGCGCCGACGCCGCCCGTCGGACCGGAGCACTTGTCCGAGCGCGGCTCGGGAGCGCTCGACGTTCTGCTCCCAGAGCGCGCATAGACCCTGGGGGGTGTCCCCCAGTGAGTGCCACTTCCAGTCGGGGCCCCAGTCCAGTGAACCCCACGGCACCCCGATGTCCCGCCCGAGGAGCTGGTGAGAGAACCAGTAGTCCTCGCTCCGAGCCTGGTGCTTGAGCAGGCCCCCCAGGGTCATCGACGAGGCGACGGTTGCGCTCAAACCGGCGGCGTCCACCCCGGCGCACTTCCAGGCGAACGTCGCCCGCTGCCCCTCCAGGAACCCGACCAGAGTGGCCTCCTCATCTACCCAAAGGCGGCTCGGAACACCCGTGCTCGTCAAGTTCCCCCATTTCACGGTCGACGCTAGCGCCACCGACTGCTACTCGGAACCTGGTCTGCACCGGGAACGAGACGACGCTCCCGTCATGGAGCAAGCGCGAGCGGGCGCGGCGGTTAGTCGGCGATAAGCGCTCTGTGCGGGTACCTCCTGGCGTTCTGAGGGGCGAGCAATTCAACTCACAGCGCAAGCCCAGCACCGAGTACCGTTCGCCGAGCACCGGGCACTACCAGGAACTGATCATGGCCGACCGAGGGTGGGAACGGGGAAATCACGCTCCAACAAACAACGATCATCGGGCTAATCGCCGTTGCCGAACAGCGACTGCGAGCTGCGCAGGTGAGCCTGGACAAGAAGAATTCGGGCTCGAAAGGCTGAGGCGCAGGGGAGATGGTCCCGAAGGCCCGTCTCCGCCGGCAGGTCAACCACATCACGGTCGTGACGTGCTCTTTTTAGTGTTCCGTTCAACCGAGGACCGCTCCCGACGATATATACAACCAAGCGAGGCGCCGCCTAACCTCCGCCACCGCAGCGCTAGGAGCCGCTTTGGAAGGTCCGACGATCGGGATACTGTCGCCGTTGATGGCGGGCTACTACTACGGCTCGCTCATTTCTGCCGTTAACCAGGCGGTCTCGGCTGCCGGCGGGCGGCTCACCGCCATCTCGACGGCAGCTTTCAGCTCCGGGTACCACAGAGAACATGTCATCGAAGACCTCCCCCACCTGGGATGGGACCGCATCGACGGCTTCGTGACCATCGCGAACGCCATCTCGCTCGAGTACCTCGAAAAGCTCCGAGAGGCCGGCAAGCCGGTGGTCGCCCTCGGCCACGCGGAGCCCGGGTTCTCGTACCCGGCCGTCCTGCCGGACAACCAAGGTGGCATCCGCCAAGCGGTGGAGCACCTCCTGGAGCACGGCCACACTCGGATTGCTTTTGCCGGGAGCATGCAGCAGTACGACGTGAGCGAGCGCTACGCCGCCTACCGCGATGCGCTGCTGGCGCACGGGAGCGAGCCTGATCCCGCTCTCATGTACGACATCGAGGACAACCACGAGTTCGCCGGGCGGCACGCGGCCGAGGCCATGTTGGCGGCTGGGCTGCCCTCGACTGCCGTGGTGGCAGCGACGGACCTAAACGCGGCGGGCATCATGTCAGCTCTCAAGGAAGCCGGCTACGTGTTGCCGAACGACCAGGCCATCACGGGTTTCGACGATATGCCGGGCGTCAGCTCCCTGTCGCCCAGCCTGTCGAGCGTCTCCCAGAACCTGGAGGAAATGGGCAGGCAGGCCGCCCATTTGGTTATGCAGATGGTCGCCGGCGAGGTGGTGACGGCTGGTCACTATGTCGTGGACGGGTGTTTCATCGCCCGCGAGAGCTGCGGATGTGCCCCCAGGCCTCTCAGCCGGGACGTTGCAACTAACAAGGAGCCCCAGGACCCCGTTGCGAGCCTCACGGAGGCGCTGCGCAAGATCGCGCCACCAGCCACTGGCCCGAGCCAGGCGTTCCCGCAGGAGAAGGTCTCCAGGATGGTGGGCGCAATGGAGAGCACCTTGCGCCAGGCAGCCGTCGGCGAGGTCAACCCCGAAAACCTCGTCAAACTTGGCCAGGCCTGCCAGGAGCTGTACAAGCTCGGGCCCTGCCAGGAAACCTTCGACGCGATCCTGGCCTTTACCAACGAGCTCAGCTCGCAGCTCGTTGACGCGGCCGGCCTGGGCGGCCAAGAGGCTCTCGCCAGGCTGAACAACTGCTGGGCCGAAGTCCGGCTGGGGCTTTCCAAGGCCTTGCTGAACGAGCGCAACGACGCCTACTACGAGCTGCGCAAGGCAATCCGCGATGAGCATGAAATAAGCCTCGACTTGCTGCGAAGCCACGAAGCCGACCCGCGTGCGCTCGGGTGGCTGGCACGCACCAAGGCCATTGCCGGCGTCTTGGCACTGTGGAAGAGCGACGGCGAGGCGCCCAACGCCGCGCGCGACGACGATCACAACGCCGCCTCCAGGAGCAACCTTGACCTGCGACGGCTTGGCGTGGACGGGCAGAGCTCGCTCAGCCCCGGCTACGAGGCGCAAACGGCCCGAGAGCCAAGTGGGCCCGAGCTTGAAGTGGTCGGCACCTTCGACTCGACAGGCCGCCCGTTCGCAATGAGCGCCACTTCCTATGAAGTGGAAGCCTTTCCCCCCGTAGAGCTTTTCCAGATGGCCGGTCAAGGAAATGTACTGATGCACTTCCCGGTGACGAGCGAGGACATTGACTGGGGGATCCTGTCGGTGGCGGTCCCTCTTGACACCGGCTTCCTAGGCCAGGACACGTATTTCCAGTGGGAGGCGCTCCTCAGCGAGGCCCTCGACTACCAGTACGTACTCGAATCGCTGCGCGAGCGCAGCCAACAGCTCCACGAGCGAGGCGAGCAGCTAGCACTTTCGTACCGACGTGAGCGAGAAATGGCCCAGGCCGTGCGTGAGAGCGAGGAGCGCTACGCGCTAGCGGCGCGGGCTGCTAACGACGGCCTTTGGGACTGGGACCTCGACAAGGGAACGGTTTATTACTCGGCGCGTTGGAGCGAGATGCTCGGCTACACCGAGGACGCCATCGGCACGAACCCCGACGAGTGGCTCGGCCGGGTACATCCTGAAGACCGTGCCGCCCTCATGTCCGCGATCGTCGGCCTGAAACTCGGCGAACAGGCTTCGATCCTGCACGAGCACCGCGTCAAGTCGAGCGACGGAAGCTACCTGTGGCTGCTCTGCAGGGGCCTGGCAGTCCCAGGTCTCGGCCGGCCGGCAACGCGGATCGTCGGGTCCCTCACCGACATTACTGAGCAGCGCCTGCTAGAAGAGCGGCTGCGCCAACAGGCTCTTTACGACAGCTTGACCGGCCTGCCCAACAGGGCGCTTTTCTTGGACCGCCTGACCCAGGCACTGGCCAACTCCAAACGAAGGAGCAACCACACCTACACGGTGCTGTGGCTGGACCTCGACGGGTTCAAGATCCTGAACGACAGCCTGGGCCACCAGATGGGTGACAAGCTGCTGGTCCAGGTGGCCGACCGCATTCGCGCCCAGCTGCGCGAGGCCGACACCGCTGCCCGCTTCGGGGGCGACGAGTTTGCGGTGCTGCTGCTGGACATCCCCGACACGCCCACGGTAAAAGGGGTGGTCCGCCGGCTCCTCGAGAACCTCGGCGCGATTTACGACGTGGACGGCCATGAGATCGTCGTCACGGCGAGCATCGGCGTTGCAATGAGCTCGACGGGCTACGACCGGCCTGACGACGTTTTACGCGACGCAGACATCGCAATGTACCGGGCAAAATCAAACGGCCGGGGGACCTACGCGATATTTGACTCGTCGATGCACGCGACCGCAATGGCACGCCTCAAGACCGAGACCGAACTACGCCAAGCGATCGAAAAGCGTGGGCAGGACAGTAGCCAGATGGAGCTCCATTACCAGCCTGTGGTGCACATCGGCACCGGCGAGGTAATGGGCCTCGAGGCGCTCGTGCGATGGCGCCACCCGGTGCGAGGCCTCGTTACCCCTCTCGAGTTCTTGCAAGTAGCCGAGGACTCGGGCCTGATCGTGCCGATGGGCCGTTGGGTCGCGGCCGAGGCCTGCCGTCAATTGACGCTTTGGAACTCTGTCGAGCTCTTAGGCCCCGACGTCCGGGTCAGCCTCAACCTGTCGAACCGCGAATTCTGGAGCCCGCGCTTGCTGGACCATATCGACTTCGTGCTGACAGAAAGCGGCGTACTTCCTGAGCGCCTCGCTTTTGAGATAACCGAAGGCGTGATCATCGACAATTTGGAACGCGCCCTTATCGTGCTCCATGAACTTCACGCCCGGGGCCTACAGGTCCACGTCGACGATTTCGGGACCGGGTATTCATCCCTGCAGGCGATCCACCGCTTGCCTATCGACGCACTGAAGATCGACAAGAGTTTCGTTGCAGGGCTGGGCCACGACGAACGCACCACCGAACTCGTCCGCACGATCGTGCAACTCGGCAAGAACCTAGGCGTCATCGTCATCGCCGAAGGCGTCGAGACGCCGCACCAGCAAGCCTGTTTGCGCGACCTCGGGTGCGGCTGGGGCCAGGGCTACCTGTTCTCGCCCGCCGTCCCGGCGATGGCCCTCGAGCACCTCATCGCGACCGGCCGGTTCACCGCAGAGCAACCCGGTACGCGAACAGGAACGGCTCAAGGCTTCCAACTGAGGCCTGCCCCGCTACTGGTCCCCTAGGCGCCGGCGCGGCTCGTTCGGTGCGGTGGGGCTGATATATGCTGCTAACCATTCCGCGCTAATCGGCAAGCTCGCCCGCCTCGGGCGCGAGGTCCCCGGTCCGTTGTTGGCGGTGGCGGCGGTCGTTGCCTGGAACCTGTGGAGCCTTCGCTCGGTTGTGCTGCCCGTCGCGTTCTTGAACGACGGCTCCGTCCACGAGATGATGGCCCGCTACGCGAGCAGCGTCATCAGCTCCGGCAGGGACCCCTACACTTCGTGGTTCCCCTACATCGGCTTGGGTTCGGCCCAATACCTTCATTACCAGAGCCTTGGGTCGGTGCTCACCGGTCTCGTCGGGGTGGTAGTCGGGCCGGACACGGCCTTTCGCTGGTCGGTCTACCTGCTCTTATCGCTATGGCCCTTCGTGATCTATTCGTCGGCACGGTTGTTCGGCTTACCAAGGGGCGCGGCCGCCATTGCGGCGATGCTCTCGCCTTTCATAGTGAGCTTTACGGGCGTCGGTTACGAGCGGGGTGCCTACCTGTGGGTCGGGGGAGCCGAGGTCTGGACCCAGCTTGTGGGCTCCTGGGTCCTCCCGTTCGCCTGGGCGGCCAGCTGGAGGGCGATGCGCGATGCGCGCTATCTCTGGCTCGCGGGAGCATTGACCGGCCTTACCGTGGCACTTCATTTCATGAGCGGCGACCTTGCTTTCCTCGGGATCATCGTTGTCGCGTTGGTCGCGGACGGACCGCTGCGGCGCCGGCTCGTACGAGCGGCCGCCGTTTTCCTTGGATCGTTGGCGGCTGCCGCTTGGGTGATCGTCCCGCTCATCTTGTTCACCAAGTGGTCGGCGATCAACCAGGAACTGGCGACGACTGGCTACGTGAGGGGCTACGGTGCGCGCCAAGAGGTCGTTTGGTTGTTCACCGGGCGGATCTTTGACGCGCACCACGCCGTCCCGGCGATCACCGTTGCCGTGCTCCTTGGCGCAGCAATGGCGATCGTGAGGTGGCGACGGGACCCGCTCATGCGCGCTCTGGTCTCTTTGGCGGTAGCGAGCTTTCTGCTCAGCTTTGGCCCGACCACGTGGGGCCGCATCGCAGACTTGGTGCCAGGGCACGCAGACCTGTACTTCCGCCGCTTCACGATGGGGAGCCAACTCGCCGGTCTCTACCTGGCAGGCCTACTGATCGTCGCGCTATGGCAGGCCTCCGCCTCGACAGTTAATGCGATAGCGACCTCCCGGCGAGCACGCCTGGCGGCCCTGTCGGCCGTAGCCGCCGGCTTAGCGGCGTGCTTTTGGCCCGCCGCGAGAGCGGTCTCGCACTACGACCAGCGCAATGCGGCTGCCATCTCCTACCAGCGGGGCGAGGACGCGACCCAAGGCGCCCAAATAGCCCCGTTGCTCAGCTACATAAAGGACCATGGCGGTGGCCGGACCTACGCAGGCCAGTCCATCAATTGGGGCCAGGAGTTCACCGTCGGGTACGTACCTGTCTACAAGTACATCGAAAGCCAAGACATCGACGAAGTGGCGTACACCGTACCGAGCTTGTCGTTGATGCTTGACCCCGAAATTCAGTTCGACGAGGACGACCCGGCGGACTATGCCCTTTTCGGTGTCCGCTACATGCTTTTGCCGACCGGGATGAACGCTCCCGTCCCCGCGCAGCGGGCCCTCGCCGACGGCAACTACTCGCTGTGGGTGATCGCCTCGAACAGCTATGTCGACCTGGTCCAGGTGACGGGCACCCTTTCCGCCGACCGGGCAGACATTGGCTCGAAGTCCTTAGTGTTCATGGACCTTCTCCAGGCAAACCAGGACTGGGATGTCATATGGCCAGGGCGCGGCCCCTCCCCCGCCTCCGTCGGTCCCGGCGGCACAGGCGCAACTCGGCGTCGCCTCACCCGGCACCGTCAACAGCGTTCAGGCAAGCCCACCGGAGAGCTCCTTTGACACCGAGGTAACGATGAAAACAGGCCGGGACTTTGGTGTTCTCCGTCGCCTACGACCCGGGCTGGCACGCCTGGGTGGACGGCCGGTCGGCACCCACCGAAATGTTGGCCCCGGCCTTGGTTGGTGTAAAGCTCGCAGCAGGGAAGCACTACATCGTTTTCCGCTACAGCGGCTTCCAGTGGTACCCAGAGCTGTGGGCGTTCGGCTTGCTCAGCGTCGGCGGTATGTTCCTACTTGGCAGGCGCTGGCGCCTCTGAAAGCTTTTCCAGCCGTTGCTCTTCGAGGCGGTTGCCTATCCGTTGCACTCGCTGCACGTGCGCCAGCAGGCGGTCGCGTGCCGCAGACGCCTCGGAGCTCAAGCCCGTCAACTGTTCGATCCGCCACGACCGCAACGTCGGCGCAAGCACGTTGTCATGGAATATAAGCAAGTTGTAGATACCTTCGTCGGCAATAGCGACGGTGTGGTCGTGGTACCCCGAAATCCCGGTGCCCGGCATATTGAAGGTTTTGACCACACGCTCCACCGCAATGACCATTTCGGAAGGCGACAGTTCCATGGCGGCTGTCGACAGGTCCCGGTAGAACAGGAAATGGAGGTTTTCGTCGGCCGCAACGCGCTTCATTATCTCGTAACCCGCCGTGTCATCAACAGACTTGGCGGTGTTGAAGTGCGCCACCCGAGTGGCTAGTTCCTGGAGCGACACGTACACAAGGGTCGCCGCCGGTGCCGAGGGGCCCAGCGCCGAGGACCACGGGTCCGGCGCCACGCCGCTCGACACCTGCTGCATGCGGCCCCGCTCCATCACGACGGGGTCGATGAGCTGTGAGACGGTCACCCAGTCGCGCAGCACGATGGAATGGCGCCCCTCCTCTGCCGTCCAACGCCACATCCACTCGCCCCAAGCGCCGTCCTCCCCGAAAGCCGACGAAAGCGCGGTGGTGTAGTACGGCAGGTTGTCCTCGGTGAGAAGGTTGACGAAGATGGCGCTGCGCGCCCCGGGGGACAGCCCCGCTCCCATGGAGGGGTCCCAGGGCGCCCCCGGCACGATCTCGCAAGCTCTGTCCCACGGCACAAGTTCGTGCGGGAACCACTCGCGAGCAGCGGCCAAATGCCGGTCGAGCAACTTGGCCACTACCGGCTCGAGCTCGCTGAAGGTAGACGACGGCACTTCCGCCAGGTTACGCCATGGTCGCCACCGGTCGCGCGACGGTGCCGCTCGGCGCCGGCAACTGGCAAGCTGGCGGGTCATGGCGCCGGAACTGCCCGAACTGCTTGTCCTTGACCGCGCCGAGTGGCATGCGTGGCTCGCTGCGAACCACGCCGTCACCGCGGGGATCTGGCTGGTCCTGGCGAAGAAAACAACGACTGGGCCGACGAGCCTTAGCTACGCCCAAGCTCTCGCGGAGGCAGTCTGCTACGGCTGGGTCGACGGGCAGGTGGGCCGGCGCGACGAGCTCACATATCGGCAAAGGTTCACGCCCAGGCGGCACAAGAGCGCTTGGTCGGCCAACAACGTGGCGCTCGCAGAGCGGCTCATGGCCCAGGGCCGGATGAGCCCGGCGGGCCTTGCAGCGGTCGAGCGAGCCAAGGCGGACGGCACCTGGGAAGCGTCCGGAAAGCGGCCGCGCGATCAAGATCTCTAAGAACCGCCGCCGACCAGCCATCATGGAGTTGTGCTCGAGGCCCGCAACCTGAGCGTGGAAGTCGGCGGGCGCCTCACGTTGTCCGAGGCGTCCTTCACTGTGCGCGCCGGCGACAAGGTCGGTTTGGTGGGCCGCAACGGGGCCGGCAAGACCACCCTTCTCAAGGTCCTGAGCGGGGAGGTCCCTGCCGCCGGCGGCATTGCCCGCACCCATGGTGAGCTGGGCTTTCTCACCCAAGACCCGCGGCGACTGGCCACCGAGGTAGAGGCCACCGGGCTCGCCCACGTGCTGTCGGGCCGCCAGCTCGACCAAGCCGCCGAACGGATGGAGAAGCTTCGCCTGGCGATGGAGGAGGACCCCTCCGAGCGGGCGATACACCGCTACTCGCGCGCAGAGGAGCGCTTCGCGGCGGCCGGGGGCTACGCGGCAGAAGCTGCTGTGCGCCAGCTGGTGGCGGGGCTCGGGCTCTCCGACGACCGCCTCGACCTCCCGGTCGGGGTCCTGTCCGGTGGGGAGCGCCGCCGGCTCGAGCTTGCCCGCATCCTCTTCGCCGGTAGCGACGTCCTACTGCTCGACGAACCGACGAACCACCTCGACAGCGACGCCAAGGCCTGGCTCGTGGGTTTCCTTCGTTCCTACCGGGGCGCCCTCCTCGTGGTCAGCCACGACATCGAGCTCCTCGACGAGTCCATCACCCGGGTCATGCACCTCGATGAGGGCGCGCTCGTCGAGTACAAAGGCACCTACACCCAGTACCGCGACGCCCGCGCCAAGGACGAGGTGCGCCAGGCCAAGATCGCCGACCACCAAGCATCTGAGATCAAGCGGCTCTCGGATCTCGCCGCCTCGATGCGCCACCAGACCGCCAAGCGTGCCCGCGTCGCCAAGTCTCTCGACAAGCGGGTCGCCAGGCTGGAGGCAGTCGCCACCCCGGCGCCGCGCCGGCACGAACGGCGCTACAAGGTCACGTTCCCGGCGCCGCCGCATACTGGCCGCGTCGTCCTGGAAGCGGACGGCCTTGCCAAGGCTTACGGAGGCCCGCCGGTGTTCGAGGACGTGACGTTCGCCGTCGAGCGAGGTCAGCGCCTGCTCATCATGGGCTTGAACGGTGCCGGCAAGACGAGCCTGCTGCGGATCCTGGCCGGCCTGGCTGAGCCCACAGAGGGCAGCTGGCGTAGCGGCGTAGGAGTGTCCATCGGCTACTACGCGCAGGAGCACGAAGGCATCGTCGCCGGGCGCTCCGTCATCGACAACCTGCGCGAGCAGGCTGACGCCCCCGACGGCGAGCTACGTGCCCTGCTCGGCATGTTCGGCCTCGTCGGGGACAAGGCGTTCCAAGATGCGGCCACTCTTTCGGGTGGGGAAAAAACCAAGCTGGCTTTGGCCCAGCTCGTCGCCGGCCGCCACAACTGCCTGTTGCTGGACGAGCCGACCAACAACCTCGACCCACCTTCGCGCGAGGGGATCGGCAGAGCGCTGTCCGAATGGCCTGGCGCCATGGTGCTTGTCAGCCACGACGCTGGTTTTGTGAGCGAGCTAGCGCCCGATCGCGTACTGCTCATGCCCGACGGCACTGAAGACAGCTGGAGCGACGAACTGCTCGACCTCGTCACAATGGCCTGAGCTGGTATTTTTTATCCCCAATTGCTATGAACGGTCATTGGGCGCGCTTTGCCAAAGTGTCACTTCTCGTGGTGGCCTTCGCTACAGCCGGTTGTTCCTCCGGTCCCTCCAGCAAAACCGCCGTCCCGTCGAGCGCACCGCGACTTACGACTACAACGGTGGCGCCAACGACGACGACGGCTACGACCGTTCCCCGGAAGCCGTCCGTGTGGCGACTTTTCACGCTTGCGAGCCCGAACGGGCTCATGGCAGTGTCCTGCCCAAGCGCGAACCTGTGCGTAGCCGTAGACAACGACGGGCACGCTGTCGAGTCGACCGCGCCGGCCGATGGCGCAAAAGCGTGGAGGGTGGTCGACATTGATGGGACCAACGCCCTCAACGACGTAGCGTGCCCAAGCATAAAGTTGTGCGTCGCAGTCGACGACGACGGCTCGGTCGTTATCTCGGCTAAACCGACTGGCGGCGCCAAGGCGTGGCAACGGGTGGATGTGGACGGCAACCAGTACATATATGGGGTTTCCTGCCCGACTGTGAAGTTCTGTGCAGCAGGAGATCTCAACGGTGACGTTGTCAGCTCGCTCGACCCCACCGGCGGGGCTTCCAAGTGGAAGGTCGTCAATATCGACGGTTCGAACACGATCGATGCGATATCTTGCCCGGACGCGGAGCTTTGCGTGGCCGCCGACGGCAACGGGGCCCTTTTCGTGTCGGCACACCCAAGCGGCGCTGCGCCGCAGTGGCAACGAGACCTGGTCGACCCTCCTGCCAGCGACGACAGTTTCAGCGCTGTGGCGTGCCCAACGGTAGACCTCTGCCTGGCTGCCGCCTCCGGCAGCGCGGGGAACATACTTTTCAGTTCGACCGACCCAACTGGTGGCGTCCGTGCCTGGAAGGGAGCCCACGGTGTGGACCAATCTTTGCCACTGGTATCCCTGACATGCCTGAGCGACAGCTATTGCCAAGCCGAAGACGTCGCCACCAATCTGGTGAGCGCGACCGACCCGACCGCAGGGCCCTCCGCCTGGACGACCACATTTACGGGAGGCGAAGGAGCCAACCATTTACACGGGGGGACCTCGTGCGGCTCGGCTAGCCTCTGCGTCGCAGTGGGGGCCCGCAATGTCGTCACCTCAACCGACCCCCTCGGCGGGCCATGAGCGAGCCAGGGGCTCGCCCAGGCGCCCTCCGTCACTCGGCTCGGGCGTGTTGTTACCACAGGTCAAGGCGCGGCCAACGGACAGGCCAAGCGACAAGTGCGCCGCCGTCACAGTCACGACACCGGCAAAGACGTGCTGCGCGACGTCATCCTCGGAGGCCAGGACGGGCTGGTGAACATACTCGGGATCATCCTCGGGGTCATGGCCGGCGGAGGCGACAGGACGGTCCTGATATCGGCCGGCTTCGCTGCCGCGATAACCGAGTCGCTCTCGATGGGAGCCGTGGGCTATACCTCTACGGTCGCCGACCGCGACTATTACGCGGCGCAGCGCGCTGGGGAGGAAGCCGCTCTCACCGACGACCCGGACATGGAGCGCGAAGAAGTACGGGAGCTCTATAAGAACAAGGGGTTCTCAGGTCCTCTGCTGGACCAGGTCGTAGCGACCATTACTGCGAACCGCGAGAAATGGCTCGGGACGATCATGGAAGAAGAACGTCACCTCGAGCCGGTAGCCACCTCCGACATCGTGCGCAGCTCGGTCGTGATCACTCTCGCCACGCTCGTAGGCCATCTAATCCCGCTGGCCCCGTTCCTGTTCCTGTCCCGGTCCTCTGCACTGGTCCTGGCAATTATCCTCAGTGCGATGGTGCTTTTTGGCGTGGGCGCCTACTCGGCCATCACGCGGGTTGGCACCTGGTGGAAGCAGGGACCGAGGATGATCGCAATCGGCTTAGGCGCTGCAGGCCTCGGCTTTTTAATCGGCCTTTTGTTCCACGCCGGCACCAACTGACGCCCTGGGGTGTTGGCCTACCAACAAAGCGCCGCCCGTGGCTAGCGTCTGCAGTAAAGGCTCCCAGGTTGCTGTGCCCTAGGAGCGGTCGCCAACTTCGACCAGCTGGGCGCTCTGTTCGAGTTGCTTTTCCTTGAGGTTCTGGCTGGCCACCAAGGCGCCCCCGACAACCAGCGCGGCGCCTATACCGAGCGCCGGGGCAGGGAACTCGGGAAGGGCCGACACCGGGCCGTCGCTGCGGGAGCGGACCAACACGAAGCTGTCGTAGATCGTGTAATTGGGCGTACCGGTCGTCTGGGTCGGCGCGTGTGATAATACGTAACGGTGATGGTGGTGTTCCCCCCGGCAACGGTGCCCGGGTTGACCGCAAAATAAGCGATACCGTAGGCGTCAGTCGCGTCTTGTTTGGCAGACCACGCGCAGGGTTCGTGGGCATCAGCCGCGGGCTTGGTGGAGCCGGTGCGGATCTGGGTGAAGGTCGTCACGTTGGCGATGGCGCCACCATAGGTATTGTCGCGCTTATTAGTCCCTCCTCCTCCCAGTGTGAGGTACACAGTACCCAGGGAGGTGTTGAACGGGCTGGTGGTGTCGCCGCTGACGACATTGGGCGTGAAGGTGTTCACCGTGCTGCCCGATGTCGGCGGCAGGGTGGCCGGTGACAGGCCCGCCAGCTGGTTCCCGGGAACCTGCCAGACGTTGCCTCCTGCGAAGGTCGAAGTGCCCTGGTTGGCCGTGAAGCCCCGCACCGGGTAGGACCGGTCGTAGTCATGGTCGTGCCCGTTCACGACCAGGTCGACTTGGTACTTGTCGAAAAGCGGTGCCCACGCCTGGCGGATTCCTGCGTCGCAACCGTTGTCCGTCGAGGACGAAAGTGCGCACTGGTGCATCTGGACGACAATCCAGTCGATATTCATATTGGCCCGTGCCGCTGCCAGGACCGACTCGAGCCACATGGTCTGTGCGTTAGGGACGGTCCCACCAGGAGACAGGGTGCCATCGGCGTTAGTTGTAAAGGTGCCGGTGTAGTACTGGTTATTTTGGTAGCCGGCGGCCCCGACGGTGTTGCTCGCGGCGTCCGTGGTGGCAACACCGCCGACGTTATATGCGCCGGCCCCCTGGTAGCACACATCGTTGGCATCGAGGCTGATGAACAGCACCGAGCCGACCTGGAACGAGTAGTAGCTACCTTGGAACGAGGAGCTGCCGTTGCTGGGTAGCCCGAACCGTGTGTTGTAGGAGTTGAGCCCGTACGGCCCGTTATCGAGCTCGACCTCGTGGTTACCGACACATGGCATCCAGGGACGGTTAGCCGCAGACCTCTGTACGTTGAGGGCGAAATCACGCCACACTTCTGGAGAGGGCTGGACGCCGGTCGTAGCTGGGCCGGTCTGTCCCGAGGCGTTTATCGTCTCCTTGTCGGCGTAGCAAAGGTCCCCATTGAGCAGGTGGAACAGTGGGGCAAGCGCCTCGACCTCGCCCACTGCGTTGTATGCGTTCCATTGTGACTCGCTATAGGTGCTCGAGTAAATGGTGCTCCCGTCGGCCATGAGGTACGCAGCCCCTGCCCCGGGCGTGCCCAGGTCGCCGAAGCTGGTGAACGCGAACGCGAACCGGCCCTGGCTCGCCGTAGTAAATGTGCTGGTGAAGGTCGCAGTAGTGTCGGCGGCGTCAGAAACGGTGTAAGTGTAAGTCGTGCCCGGTACCAGACCGCTGAGCGTCACGTGGTAGCAGTGGACCACCTCGCCGCTCAGGCCGTCGGTGTAGCTGCGCTGCACGAGCGTCTGGGTGCCAATCGACGGCAGGAGCGTAACCGTTGGGGCGCTTTCAGGCGACAGAGATGCCCACGACACGGTGACCTGGGTTGACGGGTCAGCCCCCCAGGTGAGGTGGATCTGCTCCGGTATATACAACGGGGGGGTACCCAAGGTGCTTGTACCGCCCGCTACGCTTCCCGGACCAGCGGCCCACGCGTAACCGCCGCCTAAGCCGTAGTTGAGGACCACTGCTGCGAACCCTGCACCGGACACCGCCTTCATGAACTCTCGGCGGGACAGGCCCGGTCCCTTCGTGTTCCGGTCGGTGGTCGCTTCGGCAGTTCCGTCGTCGGGGGTGGTCATGGGCAAGCAACGTAATAAGAGCCCTTGAACCCCGGGATAACGTCGCTCAAACGAGCAGTGAAATCTTGCGGGTTATCGCTGCTCCGCGGCCCGGCCGGAGGCGGCGGGGAAAGCCGCCAAGGTCCTACCGCCTAGCTGGCAACTTCAGCGACTTCTCGCCCGCTGCTGACGATCCATCCACGACCAGAGAGCTCAGCCACATAAGGCGGGACCCTGACCTGGCTGGCAACCGCTGGGCGAAGTGCCCGCAGCGAGCTCGCTGCTGCCAAAGATGCAAGCGCAGCGGGAGCCCGGCGCCGGCCAGTCCCTTCTGTTAGGAGCACACGTCGCGGGGCCTGGTAGTCGCCGGCGGTCACCCCGACGACCGACCTCGGAGCGGTTGCACCGAAGTCACGCAGGAACTTGAGCAGGTCGCTGCTCAGCTCTGCAGCGGACTCGGCTTCGGTCTGCGGCGGGCCGTACGCGGCTCTCAGGAACTGGACCAGCTCGGCGCCGTCGACCGGGCTCGGTACGGCTTCGTTGGCGTAACTTGTCGCGCTCGGTGCAATTACAGTGCGCGGCGCGGTTATCGAAGCCTCGCCCCACCGCTCAATTTCGTCTGTCATCACACAGGTTGCGCTCATTCGTACCAGCTCCGCTATCCGGCCCAACAAGGGCGTTCGTTGCCCTCAACCGATCGGCACGAGGCACTGGCAGCTGAGCGCCTGGTGCGCGGTGCTGTACGATAGGCCCTTCGTGAACGCCGCCACATCTGCTCGAATTAGGGCAAACGCCCCTGTAACGGAAGAGGCTGCGCGGACGTTCCTCGCTGAGCACCCCGGCCATGGTGCCTCGGTCGTGGTGATCATCCCGGCGCTCAACGAAGCGGGCTCCGTCGGTGTGGTCGTCAAGACGGTGCCGCCACAGCTCTGCGGTCTCGACGTCGATGTGCTGGTGGTCGACGACGGGTCGGCCGATGAGACAACAGCCGAGGCTTCCGGGGCTGGGGCACTCGTGGCGACCCTGGCTAAGAACACAGGGCAGGGCAACGCATTCAAGCTCGGTTACCGCCTCGCCTGCGCACGGGGGGCAACCTACATCGCCACCGCGGACGCTGACGGGCAGTTCGACCCTGCCGAGCTCGAGCGCCTTATCGAGTTGCTGATCAATGACCAGGCCGATCTGGTCACGGGTTCACGCCGGCTCGGCGAGGCCCATACGACCGACTCCGTGCGCGCTTGGGGCGTGATCGTGTTCGGCCGCATCATCAGCATCCTTACCGGCGTGCGGATCACCGACCCGGCCAACGGCCTGCGGGCCATGCGTGCCGAGGTGGCCGCCGGCCTCGACCTCGTGCAACCCCAGTACCAGAGCTCTGAGCTGCTCATCCGGACCATCGCCAACGGCTACAGAGTTAAAGAGGTCCCCGTGACGATGTACAAGCGAGAGAGCGGTACGACCAAAAAGGGCGGCAACCTCGCTTACGGGTACCGCTTCAGCCGTGTCGTTTTCGGCACGTGGTGGAGCTCACGGGCGCAGGCCAAGAAGAACGTGCCCTCCAAGCAAGGCCTCTGGTTCTAACCTCCCCTGGCGCTAGCCCCTGCTCTTTGTAGCCTCGATGCCGCGCACATCGCCCTCATCGTCCACAAAGCGCCTCGCGGGAGCGAAGCCCGCGGCAGCGAGCGCACCGCTGAGCGCTCCAGCCTGACCGCCGCCGAGCTCGAGGAGCAGTGCTCCGCCCGGCCGCAACAGCTCTGCGCCCGCCAAGACAGCTTGCTCGAGTACTCGGGTGCCCTGCGGCCCGCCGTCCAGAGCCAGCAGCGGCTCGTACTCGCGAACGTCGCGCGGCAGGTAGACAAGCTGGTCGGTCGGCACGTAGGGCACCACCGCGATCACGACGTCAAAATGTCCTCGGAGCCCCGCCGGCAGCGGGCTCGCGAGGTGACCGGCGAACACCTCGACCCCATTGTCCCTTGCACATGCGCATGCAGCAGGGTCGATGTCGGTAGCCAGGACCCGCGCCGCCGGCCTCGCCCGTGCGAGCGCAACTGCGATTGCACCCGACCCGGTGCACAGATCCGCCGCCAAACCATCATCAGGGAGCAGCTCGACGGCCCGCAGGGCAAGGGGCTCGCTTTGCCAGCGAGGGACGTAGACCCCCCGATGGGCTCGGACAAGATGGCCGGCGAAGAGCACCGACCCGGTCACCCAAGCCAGTGGCTCGCCCTTCACCCGGCGCGCAACGAGGCGGTCGAGCAACCCCTCGTCGCCGTCAGCGGCCTCGATCAACTCATCAGCCTCTTCTAACGGCGCGACGCAACCCGCTTCCTCGAGCAGCAAGGCCACCCTCGCTCGGAGGGGGCTCAATCGGCTGGGCTCAACCGGCTGGGGCGTGGGCAGGTCACCTTCACAGTCTCGCCGACGTGGGATGCTTGCCGGGTGCGAACAAGAGCCCTCGTGCCCATCCTCGATCAGCGCCATGGCCTGCCTGGGCATGTACAGCGCGAGCCCCTCCACCTCGGCGGCGCAGGCACCAATGTCGAGCAGTGCCCCGGTGGCCAGCGGTGTCGAGGCGCCCGCCTCGGCCATCCCTTGGACAAGCGTCGGGCCCGGGTGGTTCATCGCGCTTTGGGGGCCTCACGCCGCCATCTACCCCGGCCCGGCCGTACAGAAATGGGAAGAACAGAGGACCACCCTGTTCCTGGTCGACCCGCGGGGCGGCCGCTACCTCATCGACACCCTTCCTGCGCCGTCGCTGTACCAGTTGTTCGACTGGTCGGGCGATGGTCGCAGGGCCCTGATCGGGACTTCCACTGCTGGCGCTCAGCCGAAATCACAGGTTGAGGAGATCGACCTGGCCACCGGCAAGGTCCTCAGTCATTTCACCAGCCCCAGCCCCTACGGCGCGTGGTACCAGTTCACGCGGCCGACAGGCCTGGCTTTGTTGCGGTCCTCGCAGGCCGGCAACGGGGTGATCTCGGTTACCCGGGTGAGCTTGTCCGGGTCAACCCAGCAGGCCTACCCGGCGGCCCTTCCCGCCGTTGCCTCTGTCGACAACGCCGTCCTGCCTTCCCTTGACGGCACGGAACTGGTCGTGGCGGCGGCCCACGGCTTGGCCCTGTTCGCCAACAACGGGACCTTTCTCAAGGACATCGGCCCTTCGACCAGGACCTGCTCGCCGCAGCGGTGGTGGGACGCCACCGAACTGGTCGCCTCGTGCCTGAGCTTGTCGGCCAATTCGAGTTCCGAGCCGGCGTTGTGGCTCGCCCCGGTCAATGGGGCGGCCCCGTCACAGCTGACATTCCCCAAACCTCCCGATTACGGCGACGTCAATGCATGGAAGGTCGGCAACGCCGTCTACCTCCAAGCGCTCGGCGCCTGCGGTACGCAGTACCTGGCGCGACGCCTGCCCAACGGGGCCACAAAGCAAGTCGCCGTACCGAAAGCTGCCAACGACGAACGGGTCATCGGCGCCGGCAACGACCAGCTGGCGTTGCAAGCCGTGCTCGGGTGCGGGGGCGGGGAGTCGCTGTTCTGGTTCGACCCGACTACGTCGAAGGAGACCCCGCTCCTCGGGCCCCGCTCAACGGCGGCGGTGTGCTCGCCGCGCTCCCCTACCCCGGCCTCCAACCCTGACCCGGGACGCTGCTCCGGAACCGTGACCCTCAAACCTTGATCTAAGGTGTCCGCTGGAGGACCTGGTCGTAGAGAGGAAGCCGATGAAGCTCACGAAACGGCGGCGGCGCAGCGCCCTGTTCTCAACATGGGTTGCCGTATTGGCAGGCTCCCTTGTCATGGTGCCCCAAGGAGCAACTGCATCTGGCCAGCCGGTGCAAAAGCCAACGGTCCCTTCGATCACAGCTGCGCCAGGCGCTCCCAATTCTGGGCCTAATGCGAGCGCAACGAGCGTAACGTTCACGGCCCTGCTCAACCCCAACGGTTCGGTGACTTCCTACTGCTTCGATTACGGGTTGACCGCGAAGTACGACAAGGTACGTGACGGATCCGACCCTGCCTGGATGGACGGTGAGACGAGCCCTCAGTTCACACCCGCCACCACGATCGCGATAAAGGTGACGGGTTATGCCTTTGGCCTTCACCCCAACACCGTGTACCACTACCAGATCGAAGCGTTCAGCCCCTACGGCGAGACCTACAGTAAGGACAAGACGTTCAAGACCAAATGAACAAGCGGTAGCCCGGCTGAAATTCAGTTGCGCCCAACCAGTCATTACGATACGATACGTCTCGGATCGTAATTGTTCTCGCACGAGACGTGCGTAGCCAGATTGGAGCCGAAAATGCCCGCGCTCGACCGTAAGTGGTGGACGTTGATAGCCGTATGCACTGCAACGTTCATGCTCCTGCTCGACATCACCGTCGTCAATGTGGCGCTGCCCTCGATCGAGCGCTCACTGCACTCCTCCTTCAGCGACCTCCAGTGGGTAGTTGACGCCTATTCGCTCACGCTCGCAGCGTTCCTACTAACCGGTGGCGTGCTCGGCGACATGTTCGGGCGCCGGACTGTTTTCAGCGTCGGGTTGGTCATCTTTTCGCTGTCTTCGCTCGTCTGCGGGCTGGCCACGTCGTCGGACATGCTCAACTTCTCGCGTGCCGTACAGGGCATCGGCGGCGCGGCCATGTTCGCCACTTCCATAGCGCTCATCGCTACGGCGTTCCACGGCAAGGAGCGAGGCACGGCATTCGGGATCTACGGCGCCGTTCTCGGTGCCGCCGTCGCCGTTGGACCACTCATCGGCGGCGCGATCACGAGCGGTATTGGTTGGCGGTGGATTTTCTTCGTCAACGTGCCGATCGGTGTGGTCGCTGTGTTCATCACCCTCAACAAGATCGACCGTTCGGCTCAGACCAACACGCGCCGGATCGATTGGGCCGGCTTCCTCACCTTCTCCGTATCGCTGTTCCTGCTTGTGCTCGGCCTCGTGCGCGGCAATTTCGACGGCTGGGGAAGTACGAAGATACTTGGGCTTCTCATCGGTAGCGCCGTATTGATGCTGGCCTTCGTCGTAGCCGAGTGGCGCCAAAAAGACCCGATGCTCGACCTTACGTTGTTCAAGAGCCCGGCCTTCAACGGTGTGTCGCTAACCGCGTTCACCCTGTCGGCCTCAATATTCGCGATGTTCCTCTACCTCACTTTCTATATCCAGGACGACCTCGGCTTCGGCCCATTTCAAGCGGGCCTGCGCTTCCTGCCGATCACGTTGATGATGTTCGTGGTCTCCCCGGCCGCCGGCAAGCTCACGGTGAGGATCCAGTCCCGCTACCTGCTGGGTGCCGGCCTGCTACTGGTGAGCGGCGGTTTGCTCTTGTTGGGGACAACCACCAGGTCATCGAGTTGGACGCAACTGCTCCCCGGTTTCATCTTGTCCGGGATAGGGGTCGGCCTGGTCAACCCGACTCTGGCATCGACATCGGTGGCCGTCGTCCCGTTCCAGCGAAGTGGCATGGCCTCGGGGGCGAACTCGACGTTCCGCCAGATCGGGATCGCCACCGGGATCGCCGGCCTCGGAGCGATCTTCAGCCACCAGATCGTAACCAAGACCAACGCCGTGCTCGCTGCAACACGCGCCGGTCAACAGGTAGCCCATCAGGGCGGCAGCGCCCTGACCCAGGCGATGCAAGCCGGGGCCGTCCGCCAGGCTATGGAGGCGATGCCCGGGCCTGCCCAATCGGTGTTGCTCGCTGCGTACCGCGTGGGGTTCTCCGGCACCCTGAACGAGCTTCTCCGCATCAGTGCGGTGGTAGCCCTGGTCGGCGCGCTCCTGGCATTGGCGCTGGTCCGCCAAAAGGACTTCGTCCCCAGCTATGCAGGTGACGGTGCTGGCTCCCCGAGCGCTCCCAGCGCTCACGGTCCGAGCGGCGAGGGCGCCCGCCCGACTGAAGCAGTGGTGGCGTGAGGGCAGCCGCCGCCCCGGCCGACGAAGACTGGCTGCCGGCACCTGAACGGGCGCCCGGGCGGCCACCGGGCCGGCCGCGCAATGAGCGTGCCAGCGAAGCGATCAGTGAGGCCGCCCTGCGACAGCTCGACAAGCTCGGTTTCGGGCAGATGTCAATGGAGAGCATCGCCCTCGAAGCTGGGGTTTCGCGAGCGACCATCTACCGGCGCTACCGGGACAAAGCCGACGTCGTGACCGACGCGATCGCCGGAGCTGCCGTCGCCGTGCGACCGGCAGCCGACGGCGGGGCTGACCCACGCCGCGACCTCGTCCGCTTCCTCGAAGCCTTCGACGGCCGTTTTGCCGAGTCATGCCTCGAGGTAATCGGGGGCCTGGTCGGCGAAAGGTCAGCGCCGCACGCCCTCCAAATGCACCGCGACCGGGTGGTCAAGCCGCGCACCGATTATGCGCTCTCACTACTCGAGGAAGCGCAACGGCGTGGTGAGCTCGCTGCCGACGCAGACCTGTGCCTCGCGATGCAGATGCTGGCCGGCTCTGTCTTCTTCCGGCGCGTCGGCGGCTACGACGCAAGCCCGGGCTGGGCCGACAAGGCTGTAGAGGCCATATGGCGCGGCATGGCCCCGCCAGCCTGACGGCACGGCCCCGCCAGCCCGACGGCATGGCCCGCGCCAGCCTGGCCGGAAGCCGACGGCGGCCCGAACGCAAATCCGAGCGATGCCCCAGTGCGCGCTTAACTCATTGCCACGGAGCGGTGCAGTGTGCCAGCCAAGCGAAAGGGGTAACGTAAAGCGCAATTGGTCCCTTGACAGGGTCAGCCATGTGCTGGCGTGCACAGTTAGGAGCACCGTATGAGAAGGTTCGGTCATTTGCGGGCCGCAGCAGTCGCTGTCGCTGTAAGCGCGGCGCTCGTTGCTACGGGAGTTGGCGCCGGGGGAGCAAGCGCCACTGCAGCGGCAAAAGTTTCGGCTATCGAGCCCCAAGCAACAACGGGGGGTGTGATCAAGTTCGCCGAGTCGCCGGGCGCCGGGCCGAACTACATATTGCCCCTAACGACTTCGGCCACTCAGAGCCTCTACAACATCTACCAGTTCATCAACTTGATGTGGCCGCTCATCTACCTGCCCACACCGAACGAGCCGACCTTGGACTATGCCAATTCGATGGCTTACCAGCCGGTCTGGTCGAATAACGACACGGTGGCGACCGTCACGCTGAAGCACTACATGTGGTCCGACGGCGTCCCGGTTACTGCCCGTGATGTCGTCTTTTTCTATAACGAGGTGAGGGCCATGGGCCCGACGTGGGGCGGCTACGGCGGCCCGACGCAGTTCCCCTTCAACGTCAAGACCTGCACGGCTACCAGCGCTACGACCGTGAAGTTCGTGCTCAACGCCCCGATTAACCCGACGTTCTTCGACGATAACGGGATCGACGATATGTACGTCATACCCCAGCACGCCTGGGACAAGACCTCTGTGACCGGCGCGATCGGCAATTACGACCAGACCGCGGCCGGGGCCAAGGCAGTGCTCGCCTTCCTGTCGAAGCAGGCCGAGGACACCACGACTTACTCCACGAACCCACTATGGAAAGTGGTCGACGGGCCATGGGAGCTGCAAAGCTTCGGAGGAGCCAGCTCGCCCGACGTGTTCGTGCCCAACCCGAAGTACTCGGGGCCGAAGCCAACCGCCTCCGAGTTCGAGGAGATCCCCTTCACGAGCGACTCGGCTGTGTTCACCGCCCTCAAAGCCGGGCCGTCAACGCTTGACTACGGGGGCATCCCGACCCAGGACATACCGACCATCCCGTCGATCAAGGCAGAGGGCTACAACGTCACACCGGTGCCCACCTGGGGCTTTGACTTCATGATGCCGAACTTCGCAAACCCGGCCGTCGGGCCGGTCCTGAACCAGCTCTACATCCGCCAAGTGTTTGCGCACCTTATGGACCAGAACACGATGATCAAACACTTCATGGACGGTTACGGGACACCGGTGTACGGGCCAGCGCCGATCTACCCTCTCGGGAACCCCTTCGTGACGAACGCGGAGAAGAACAACCCCTATCCGTATTCGGTCTCCACGGCCGAGTCGATATTGAAGGCGCACGGCTGGAAGGTGGACCCGGGCGGGGTTGACACCTGCCAGGCCCCCGGTACCGGGGCTTCGCAATGCGGCGCGGGCATAACTGCGGGCGAAAAGCTCTCGATCAACCTGCTGTGGGCCAGTGGCCTCGAGATCAGCCAGGAGATTGTCGACCTGTTCCAGTCCGACGCAGCTCAAGCGGGCGTGCAGATCAACCCGAAGTCCGGCACCTTCAACTCGGTGCTTTCCGTCGCAACGCCGTGCGTCCTACCCAAGGGAAAGGGCACGCCGGCTTGCAACTGGCAACTCGTGTTCTGGGGGGGTATCGGGCTTTCGACCTACCCGAGCGGTGAAGGTGTCTTCAACACGGGCGGAGGCCTCAACGTGGGGTCGTACTCGAACCCGACACTGGACAAGTACATCAACGAGAGCACGGTCGCCAGCACCCTGTCGGCCTTCGACCAGTACGAAAACCTCATAGTTCAGCAAGCGGTTTGGCTTTGGGTCCCGATCCCGGACAATATCTTCGCCACCGCGAAGAGCCTCACCGGCTACGGCCTGACGAGCGAGTTCGACGGCGGCTTCAACTACATCGAGCCGCAGTTCTGGAGGATCGCCTCGTAGGGACGCTGTAAAGAGATAGCGAAATGGAACGTGACCGGGCTCAGGAAGACAGTGCTCTCCATGAGCCCGGTCCTCGTCTTGCGCTGCAAGCCAAGGACCTGACTTGACCGGCTACGTGTTTAGGCGTGTCCTGCAGTCGGTCGTAGTACTGCTGCTCGTGACCGTCATCATGTTCGTGTTGTTCCATATATTGCCCGGCAACCCGGCCAAGGCCGAACTCGGTGTGAAGGCGCAGCCCCAGTCGATCGCCGCCTTCGACAAGCTCCTCGGGCTGAACAAGCCGCTGTGGTACCAATTCTGGCTTTACCTCGACCGTTTGGCCCACGGCAACCTCGGGTTTTCCTACATCCAGAACTCCTCGGTGGCGCAGCTCTTCACCCAACGCTTCCCGAAAAGCATCCTGCTCGTCGGGCTCGCGACAACTGTCGCGATCGTCGTCGCTGTCCCGCTTGGGATCCTCCAGGGTTACCGCCGCAATTCGATCGACGACTACATCCTTACGGGGGTGTCGTTTGTCCTCTACTCTTTCCCTACGTTTTGGCTCGGCATCATCCTGATCGAAATCTTCGCCATCACCTTGCACGTCCTGCCTCCTTTCGCTCCCCAAGGGACCGACGTGGGACAGATCCTGTCCGATTGGCAGGCCCTAGTACTGCCGGTCACGACCTTGGCCCTCGTAAGCATCGCCTCGTACAGCCGTTACATGCGCTCGTCAATGATCGACAGCCTCGCCCAGGACTACATCCGCACCGCAAAAGCCAAAGGTGTGAGCCGGCGGACGATATTGCTCGGCCATGCACTACGCAATTCGCTGATCCCGATGGCCACGCTGATCGGGCTGTCGATCCCGGGGCTCCTCTCGGGAGCTATCATCACCGAGGAGGTCTTCAATTACCCAGGCGTCGGGTTGCTGTTCATACAGTCAGCCGACAGCGAGGACTTCCCGGTGCTGCTGGGCCTGACCTTGATCGCGGCCATCGGGGTGATCGTCGGCAACCTTGTGGCAGACATCGGCTATGCCGTGCTCGACCCGAGGATCCGGTACTGATGGCTGACGTCGTGCGCCGACCCGAAGAGGGTTCCGAACGCGTTAGAGGAGAAGGATTTTTTCCCGGCCGGGGCGGCCAGCAGCCTCGGGTGCCTTCGCCGCAGGTATCGGCCCCACAAGTGGCGACCCAGAGCATTTTGAGGGGGGCGCAACAAAGTCGTCGGGGAGCATGCTGCGGATGACCGTGGTGACCTTCCTCGAGAACAAAGTCGCTCTCGCCGGGATGATAATCCTCGTGTCCCTCGTGCTGTTCTGCTTCGTCGGGCCGCACATTTACATCACTGACCAATTGACCCTCAACCCGGCTATAAACAATTACGGCCCGAGCGGGACGCATCTTCTTGGCACCGACGGGGAGGGCTTCGATGTGCTCGGCCGGCTTATGGTCGCCGGCCAAAGCTCTATAGAGATCGGCCTTGCGGCAGGGCTCTGCGCGGCGATCTTCGGCACCCTCTACGGAGCGGTTTCTGCGGTGGCAGGCGGTTTGGTCGACGCTGTCATGATGCGTATTGTCGACGCCCTTTACTCGTTGCCCGCCCTATTTCTCCTCATCCTGCTCGCTGCGATCTTCAGCCCCAATCTCCCGCTCATGATATTTGTGCTCGCTTTCATCTCGTGGTTGGCGCCAGCGCGCCTGGTACGCGGCGAGGCGCTCAGCTTGCGCACGCGCGAATATGTCCAGGCGGTAAAGGTCGCCGGCGGGACCCAGGGCCGCATTGTGCTGCGCCACATCGTCCCCAACGCGATCGGCACGATCATGGTGAACACGTCGTTCCTCATCGCCGACTCGATACTCGCGCTTGCGGCGCTCAGCTATCTCGGGCTCGGCCTCCCCGACACGACACCGACCTGGGGCGGGATGCTCTCGAACGGGACCCAGGTCATCTACGACGGTTACTGGTGGCAGCTATACCCCGCCGGGATCGCGATCGTGCTTACGGTCGTCGCCTTCAACTTCTTGGGCGACGGCTTGCGCGACACCCTAGACGTCCGGCTCCAACGACGCTAAAGGAGCGGCGGCTGTTCAGGCGGTAGAGGCCGCGCTGAGGGCCGCCTGGTCCTCGCTGAGCGGGGTTTGGAGCGGGAAGTGGCAAGCTGCCTGGTGGCCTGTACCAAACGGGCGAAGCGGAGGTTCCTGCTCGGCGCAGATCGCCTGCGCGAAAGGGCAACGAGTGCGGAAACGGCAACCCGTCGGTGGGGCAATCGACGACGGGAGCTCTCCCTTCACCGCGGGGCCGCGGCGCGACCTCGCAGTCTCGGGGTCGGGGACCGGGATCGTGTCGATCAGGCCCTGCGTGTAGGGGTGGGCGGCGTGGGCATATACCTCGGCGGCGGGGCCGATCTCGACGAGCTTGCCCAGGTACATAACCCCGATCGTGTCGGCCAGGTACTTGAGGACCGCCAGGTCGTGCGAGATCACTATCAAGGTGAGGTCGTGGCGCTCCTGCAATGAGCGCACGAGGTTGAGGATCTGAGCCTGTATCGACACGTCTAGAGCCGAAACAGGTTCGTCGGCAACGATGAGCTTGGGGTGCAGCACGAGCGCACGCGCCAGGCCAATGCGCTGGCGCTGGCCACCGGAGAACTCATGGGGGTAAAGGTTCGCTGCCTTGGGCGAAAGCCCTACCTCGGCTAGCACCTCCGCTACGCGTTGGTCGCGCTCGGCTCCCGTTCCGAAGTTCTGGATCCGGAGGGGTTCGCCCACGATCGAACCCACCCGCATCCTCGGGTCGAGGGACGAGTAGGGGTCTTGGAACATGAGCTGAAGGTCGCGCCTACGGCGCCTCAGGCGGGCCCCCTTCAGCGCGGAGACTTCCTCGCCCTCGAAGTAGACCGCCCCGGCGCTCGGCCGCTCGAGCCCCACGACCAACCTACCGATGGTCGTCTTGCCACAGCCCGATTCGCCCACAAGGCCAAGGGTTTCTCCCCGTCGCAATGAGAACGACACGTCGGACACAGCCTTTACCGTGCCAACGACGCGCTGGACGACCGCCCCCGCGGTAACGCTGTAGACCTTTTCGAGCCGGCTCACCTGAAGCAAGACCTCGCGCTCGGCGCTGGCAGTGAGGGCAGGTCGCTCTATCGCCTTTGCAGTTCCGCCCGGCTCGGCTTGGTCAGCGCCGGCTTGGTGGAAGGCGAGACGTTCGGCGCGTGTCGCCGCAACGGGGTGGTGACAGGCGAAAACATGCTCGCTGGCCGCCTCGCCCGGCCAAGGGCTCACCGACTGCCAAGCGTTGGGCGACGGGAGGGGCGCCTGCGAAGGCCGGGGGCTCGGTGCCAGGAGAGGCTCCTGCTCCAAGCACACCTCCGTGGCGTACTGGCAGCGAGGCGCGAAGCGGCAGCCAACGAGCTCGCTCGACAGGTCCGGGGGCACTCCGGGGATCGAGTACAGGCGGCGCTCGCGGTCCTGGTCGAGGCGCGGGATCGATTCGAAGAGAGCCTCGGAATAGGGGTGGCGGATGGTGCCGAAAAGCTCGTTGGTGCCGGCCCCCTCGATGACCTTGCCGGCGTACATGACCATGACCCTGTCGGTGCGCGAGGCGATGACACCCATATCGTGGGTGATGAGCAGGACCGCCATGTCGAGGCGTTGTCGGAGAGAGTCGATCAGGTCGAGGATCTGCGCCTGGATGGTGACGTCGAGGGCGGTCGTCGGCTCGTCGGCTATCAGCAGCTTTGGTTCGCACGCCAGGGCCATGGCGATCATCACGCGCTGGCGGAGCCCGCCGGAAAGCTGGTGTGGGTACTGGCTGAGACGTTCTTCGGGGCGGGGCATGCCGACAAGGTTGAGCACCTCGACGGCGCGCTTAAGGGCCTCCTTCTTGGTCGCCCCCCTGTGGATCCGGACCGGTTCGGCTATTTGGCGCCCGATGGTCCACGTCGGGTTGAGAGATGTCATCGGGTCCTGGAAGATCATCGCGATCTCGTTGCCCCGGACGCGGCGCATCTCTCCCTCGTCGAGGCCGACGAGGTCGCGGCCATTGAGCCTGACGGCCCCACTGGTGATGTGGCCAACCTGTGGCAGCAGCTTGAGCACAGACAGGCCGATCGTGGTCTTGCCGCAACCTGACTCACCGACGAGGCCCAGGCACTCGCCTCTGCGCACCGAGAACGAGACGCCGTCAACGGCGCGCGCCGTGGCGTGGCGCAAGTGGAACTCGGTGCTGAGGCCGTCCACTTCCAGGACCGGCCCCGACCAGTTGTCCTTGCTCATTAGGTCCTTCGCGTCGACCGCTGCGCTAGCCGGCATTAAGTAAGGGTACCCAACCTGGTCCCCTCCGGCCTGGTCACGTCGCAGGTGCCACCCGTGCGAACCGTTCAGCTCAGAGGCGAGCCGGTCGAGAAGTACCTGTGAGTTTGCGCGCCCCGCAACACGAGGACGAAGTCGCGCAAAACCGGGAAATGCGCCAGCTTGTTGAACAATTGTGCGAACCCGGGGCGATCACTACCGTCGTCCAGCCTGTCGTCAGGCCCGGCGACCAGGTCATCGTGGGCTACGAGGCGCTCGCCCGCATGTCCATAGGACCGGCCCACCCGCCCGACTGGTGGCTCGACCGGGCGGAGGAGCTCGGTCTTCGCCGAAAGCTCGAGATCGCCTGCCTCGCCGCCATCGCCCGGCTCGGCCCGGTCCCCGAAGGACGGCTGCTGTTCATAAATATGAGCCCATCGACGCTGGCCGACCCAGCCGCGCTCGCTCTGGTCGCTTCGCTACCGGGGCGCGTCGTCGTAGAGCTCACCGAGCAGGAAGCGGTGATCGATTACGCCGAACTGAGGGCCCACCTGGCTCGCTGGCTCTCGCAGGGCCTACGCATCGCCATCGACGATGCCGGCGCGGGTTACTCGAGCCTGCGCCACGTCATCGAGCTGTCCCCTGATTTTTTGAAGCTTGACCGAGAACTTGTCCGTGGGATCGACCAGGACCGCACTCGCCGCGCGCTCGTCAGGTCTGTCTTGGCGTTCGCACGTGAGGTCGGCACGAGCGTCATCGCCGAGGGGATCGAGACTTCCAGGGAACTCGAGGTCCTGCGCGACGCCGGGGTCAACCTCGTCCAGGGCTACCTGCTCGCCCGGCCCGGGGCGCCGTGGCCGTCCATCGCAACAGCCGCGACCGGGGGCGAGCCGGTAACAGGCCCGCATTTTGACCGGCTCCACGAAACCCTTGCACAGGCAAAAGACGCTCGCGGCGCGTGCGCCGCGGTGGCGGAGTACCTGTTCAGGCAGGGCGAGATGATGCCTAGCGTCTATCTTGAACGCCACGGAGAGCTTCGTTGCATGGCGCAGCGAGGCCTCTGGCAGGTGCTCGACGGGATGCCCGGCTCGGCGGGGATCACGGGACGGACGTGGAAGCTCGGCAAGCCCGTAATCGTGGCCGACGTCAGGCTCGACCCCCACTATCTCGAAGCGATACCGGGAGTCGTCGCCGAGATTTGTGTACCGATCGGCGCCGGTCCCAAGCCGCTCGGGGCCCTCAACGTCGAGTCGCTCGTGCCGCTCCCGCCCGGGACCCTCCAGCTGCTCGAGGGTTGCGCAGAGCTGCTCTCGCTCCGCTTGGGTGAGATCGGCAGAGCCGTGGACGACTCCGCCTGGCAGCGCGCTGTCAAGGCGTCAGTCGCCATCTCGGGGGTGACTGGGGGCGGCCAAGCAGCGAAACTGCTGCTCGGCCACCTGAGCTCGGCGGCCCGTCTCGACTCGGCGGCCCTGGTCCTGGACGGCCAAGAGGGCAAGCGGGTCGCAGCTGCGATCGGCCCTCTCGCCCGAGCACTGTCAGGGCTTGGCGCCGACGAGATCGAGGCGCTCTCAACCCTCGTTGGCGACATCAGGTCTTGCTACACGGCCGGTGACGCGTCCGGAAGGGGATTTGCCGGCACCGGGGCTCTGCGCGACGGCGGGGCTCGCGCGGTGGTCGTCCTGCCTCTGTGGGCTTGGCGACGTCGGATCGGCAGCATCGTCCTAGCCCACTCTCGGCCGGTGCAGCTGACAAGCGACGATGTGACCCCCCTCGAGATGCTTGCCGACCACATCGCGTCGGTACTCGCCCCTACCCCGGACCTGTCTGCCGGTGCACCACTGGCACAGGGCCGTCAAAAGCAGACGGCCCTGCAGTCGAGATCCACATAGCAGCCGAGCTCTACACGGCGTCGGTAGCGCTCACCGCCCAGGCCCGGTCCTTGATCCGTCCGGCCGTGCCCTCGACTGCGAGGCGCAAGGCCCATCCCGTCGCAGGTTCGCCCGCCCCCCATGCGTACCAGTGAGTTTGATGAAGGACCGCCCCGACTTCGTTGGGAACGAGGGGCCACTTAGCTGACAAGTCGCCAAGGGCGACCAGGACCAACCATGCCGCAAAGCGGCCCGGGGCCGCGCCACGCCGCCGGCCGTAAGCCCCGCCGCTGGCCGCCGCCCACCCCATCGCCGCGAGCGCCAGGGCTGGGTCGAGCTCGACGATCTCTCGGGGGCGCGCGCCGAGGGTTTCAATTGCCTTTAGGGCGTTGCCGCGAACGCCGATGGCTTCGGCCCGCCCGTTCGACTCCTCGGTCCAGGTGCCGACCAGGTCCACGAGGGAGCTGGCCACCGCGTCGGCTTCGCCCCGACTAAGCGGAGAGGCACCGCGAGAGCCCCGCCCGCTGCCCTGGGCCGTCGCGCCCAGCAGCGACAGGGCTGGCAACTTTGGTGCCGGTGCGCCCATCCGGTCCGGCTCGTAGTCGGCCAGGGCGTACGACGGCTCCCAACTTTGCAGCGTCCAGGGAAGGTCGAGCACGTCCGGCAACTTCAATGCCACCTGGTCGTCGCTCAGGTCGTCCCCTCGCATCACCCTCTCGTGGGCTGCCATCGCACCTTGTGGCGTGGGGTGGACGTGCGCCGACAGCTCTTCCCAGGTGTGCGTCGACGCTGCCACCTCAGGCAGAGGGCCGAGCGCAAAGCGCCCGGGACCTGTCTCCAGCATCATTGCTGCCCAGCGGCCGGGCGCCCCCAGGGCTAGGCGGTACTCGATGTGCGCTGCGACGGCCCAAAGCTGTTTGCCGCGCTCGACGGCCAACCGGCACCGCGTCCGGAGCTCGGCCAACTCGTCCCACTCCTCGCTGGCTACGAGGCGGTTGACTTGGCGGGTGAGCTCGTCGAGGTCGCCGCGTTCGACGAGCTCGCTCGACGCGGCCGACAACCCCCTCGGGCTCCGCTCATCCCTCAGGCTCTCGTCCATTGTCAGAGCTTCAAACTACCGCTCCCAGGGCCGGGGGCCACCTCGACGCCCGCGCCGGCCGGCTGCAAGCGCGCGCTCCACTTCTCCTCGATGTGACCATAACGCCAGACCAACATGGCCACAGCCCAGGTGGCTATGAACATCCCGACTATTACGAAGCCCGCCGTGTTGATGTTGAACCTGTACATGAAGCCCCAAAAACCGTGCACCCGGCTCAGGCTGTGGACCTCCATAGGCAGTAGGCCGAGGGTTTCCACCCCGCCGATGAAAAAGCAGATGCCGACGGACAGCCCGGTGATCGCCAGGTTGTAATAAACCTTGCGCACGGGGTTGAAAAAGGCCCAACCGTAAGCCAAGTTCATGAACAAGCCGTCCGTGGTGTCCATGAGCGTCATGCCGGCCATGAACAAGATGGGCAGGCAGATGATCGCGTACCAGGGGACGTGACGGGAGGCATAGAGCGCCGTGGTCGCAAGGAGGGCCACCTCGGTGGCGGTGTCGAAGCCCATCCCGAACACGACGCCGACGGGGTACATCTGCCACTCCTTGTTGATCGCCTTCATCCAGCGGCCAAAGAACCTGTAGAAAAAACCACGGTTATCGAGCTGGCGCTCGAGCGCCTCCTCGTCGTACTCGCCGCGGTGCATGGAACGGAAGACCTTGACGATCCCGGCCAGGACCACCAGGTTGAGGGCCCCGATCAGGAACAAGAACGCTGCCGACACGATCGTGCCGAAGAGGCCGCCGAACTGCTGCAGGCCGGAATTGTTGTGAGAAACGGCCGAGAACACGGTCTTTTCGGCGATGATTATCCCGACCCCGATGACGACCACTATCGTCGAGTGGCCAAGGGAGAAGAAGTACCCGAAGCCAAGAGGGCGCGGCTGGTCCGTGCCACGGCGCTCGTTCATGTTCTTACGGGTCGTGTTGTCGATGGCCGAGATGTGGTCGGCGTCGAAGGCGTGGCGGAGCCCGAGGGTGTAGGCAAGCACGCTCACGCCGATCCCGAGGCCCCGGTAATGGGCCGGGACGACGAACACAGCGAACACGAAGAAGCCCACGGCGTGCATTGCCGCGATCGAGCCGTACATCGCCCCGACCCTGCGGCGCTCCCGGGGGCTCAGGGTGGTGAACGACACCCGGAGCATTTCCCTGGTGCTCATTTGCGGCGCTGCGACGTCAGTCGCCATCCGGCCGCCCTCCTCCTGTGCCTCAGCCATCTCAGTCCCGGTACAGCTTCCGTCGCGCCCCAGCCTGGCATAAATGCGACCTGGTAGCAATTAGGTCCTGCAAGCAGCACAAACCCGCCTCTGAGGCCCGCTCCGAGCTGCCGCGACCCTCGGGAAGGAAACCGAGAGACAAGTTGTTGCACAGACAAGCAATAAACTTGTAACAACATCACTTAGCTGGGAGATCCAATGCCACAACAGATGACTCAGACACTGCCTCTACTGCCCCTGACCTCGGGAGTTGTGCTTCCGGGGATGGTGTTCACCATGGCCCTGGAGACCGAGGACGCCCAGGTCGCGACCGAGGCGGCCGGCAATGCCGGCGGCCGGTTGGTCCTCGTGCCCCGCATCGAGGGGAGGTACGCATCAGTCGGGGTCGTCGCTGAGATCGTTGAGCGTGGCGAGCTGCCCGGCGGGCCGCCGGCCATGGTGGTGCGCGGCCTGGAGCGCGCTGCCATAGGCACGGGTGTCCCCGGGACCGGCCGCGCGCTGTGGGTCCAGGTGGACCCGATAACCGAGGGCGAAGTGCCGGAGGCCGCCACCGAGTTGGCCCGAGAGTACCGGGCCGTCCTGGAGAACATCCTGCTCACCCGCGGCGCCCGCCAGTTCGCACAGCGGCTGCGGGAGGTCACCGACCCGTCGCAGATCGCCGACCTGGCCGGCTATTCGCCCGACCTGTCCCTTGCGCAAAAGGTCGAGGTCCTCGAGACCGTCGACGTCGAAAAGCGTCTCCGCCTGGTGCTCGGATGGGCCCGTGAGACCCTCGCCGACCTTTCCCTGCGCGAGCAGATCAAGACGAGCGTCGAAGAGGGCATGGAAAAGACCCAGCGCGAGTTCCTCCTGCGCCGCCAGCTCGACGCGATAAGGAAAGAGCTCGGCGAGCTGGACGGCAACGCCGACGACGGCACGCCCGAGTACTTCCGAGGCCTGATCGCCTCGCGCGAGCTGCCCGAGGCTGTATTGCGAGCGGTCGAGCGCGAGATCAGCAAGCTCGAGCACACGAGCGAACAGAGCCCCGAGCACGGTTGGATCCGGACATGGCTCGAAACTGTGCTGGAGCTGCCTTGGGGTGTGACCTCCGAAGACCACCTGGACGTCAAAGAAGCCGCCCAGGCCCTTGACGAGGACCACGACGGGCTCGAGGACGTCAAGGAACGGATCCTCGAGTACCTGGCCGTGCGAGCACTGCAGGTCGAGCGCGGCCTGGTCCCCGTGGGTGGGCGCGGCGCGGGTGCCATCTTGGCCCTCGTGGGGCCCCCAGGGGTAGGCAAGACGTCCCTCGGCGAGTCGGTCGCGCGGGCGCTCGGGCGCAAGTTCGTGCGTGTCTCGCTCGGCGGGGTGCACGACGAAGCTGAGATCCGGGGGCACCGGCGCACCTACGTCGGGGCACAACCGGGCCGGCTCGCGCGTGCGCTGCGCGAGGCCGGGACGATGAACCCGGTGATCGTCCTGGACGAGGTCGACAAGGTGGGCTCCGACTACCGCGGGGATCCGTCGTCGGCACTTCTCGAGGTGCTCGACCCGGCACAGAACCACACTTTCCGCGACCACTACCTCGAGGTCGAACTGGACCTGTCCAAGGTGCTGTTCATCGCGACGGCAAACGTGACCGAGACGGTCCCCGGGCCGTTGCTGGACCGTATGGAGGTCATCCGCATCGACGGCTACACCGAGGCGGAGAAGCGCTCCATCGCCCGCAACCACCTGCTGCCGCGGCAGTTGGAGCGCACTGCGCTGCGCGCCGACGAGGTGGAGATCACTGACGAGGCCCTAGCCGTCGTTTCGGCTGACTACACGAGGGAAGCCGGCGTCCGGTCGCTCGAGCGCGAGCTCGGCCGGTTGCTGCGCAAGGTGGCGACCAAGCTCGCCGCCGGCTCGGCACAGGCCCCTGTGGTGATCGGTGCTGACGACGTGCGGAGCTGGCTCGGGCGGCCTCGCTTCTTTTTCGAAGCAGCCGATCGCACCAGTGTGCCTGGAGTTGCCACCGGGCTCGCCGTGACCGGGGCCGGAGGCGACGTGCTGTTCGTCGAGGCGACCGCAATGGACGGCGGCGAAGGCCTGACCTTGACGGGCCAATTGGGTGACGTGATGAAAGAGTCTGCTGAAATCGCGCTCTCGCACGTTCGTGCCCATGCGTCCGAGCTTGGCATCGGCAAAGATGCCTTCACCGGCAAGCGGTTCCACCTGCACGTGCCCGCGGGCGCAGTCCCGAAGGACGGTCCTTCAGCCGGCGTGACGATGGTCTCGGCTCTCGTGAGCCTGCTCCTGGACCGCCCGGTGCGCCCGGTGGTCGGAATGACCGGGGAGGTCACCCTGCAGGGCAGGGTGCTTCCCATCGGGGGCGTCAAGCAAAAGGTGCTCGCCGCGTACAGGGCCGGCCTCCAAGAGGTCGTGCTGCCTGCACGCAATGGCCCGGACCTGGAGGACGTGCCCGAGGAGGTGCGTTCTAAGATGACCTTCACCCTGGCCGAGACAGTTGCTGACGTCCTGGCCGTCGCGCTCGGTGAGCGCTCGGGTGAAATTGGCAATGACGAGACCCTCCCGCTGGCGTCGTAGCCTTAGCTGGAAGTCCTTGCGCTCAACGAGAACTCTTGCTCTCAGCGAGAACTCTTGCTCTCAGCGAGAAAAGGACAGGTACTCGTGGACGGAGCGAACCGCGGCCGACCCTTCGCCGACCGCGGCCGCTACCCGCTTGGTAGAGCCTGACCGTACGTCGCCGACAGCGAACAAGCCTGGGTGGCTCGTCTCGAACGGGAGGGGCGACCGGGCAAAGATTTCCCACCGGCTGTCGAGATGTTCGGGACCGAGAGAGCGGTCGGTCAGCACGAAGCCCTTCTCGTCAAGGGCTGCGCACCCTGACAACCACGCTGACGATGGGTCAGCCCCGATGAAAGAGAACAGCCCTACGCAGGAGATCGCGTCCTCGCCGTCCTTGCCGGTGACCAGCACCGTAGACAGCGACTGGTCGCCGTCGAGGGCGGTAATCGACGTGGCGGAGCGCACTTTGACGCGCTCGTGTGCTTCGACCCGGTCGACAAGGTAGCGCGACATGCTGGCGCCCAGGTCAGGCCCGCGGACCACAATGCTGACGTGGCAGCCCTTCTCGGCAAGAAAAAGGGCAGCCTGCCCCGCAGAGTTCCCCCCGCCGGCAACCACCACCGGCGAGCCGGCGCAGAGCCGGGCCTCGAGCTCCGTGGCGGCGTAGAAGACGCTGCTGGCCTCGTACTGCTCGAGGTTCGTCGCGTCAAGGCGCCGGTAGCGGGCGCCGCTTGCGACGATGACGGCGCGCCCGGCAACAGAGGTGCCGTCGGTGAGGTCGACCACCAGGTGCCCCGCTTTTTCTCGCAGCGAAACAGCGGCACAGGGGTTGACGAGACGGGCGCCGAACTTCTCGGCTTGCACCATGGCCCGCTGTGTGAGGTCCCCCCCGGAGATGCCGATCGGGAAACCGAAATAGTTCTCGATGCGCGAGCTGGTCCCCGCCTGCCCCCCCACCGCGATCATGTCGAGGGCAAGGGTCCCCAAGCCCTCAGAGGCACCGTACACAGCAGCAGCCAGGCCAGCCGGGCCCGCACCGACCACAACGAGGTCGAAGCAGCGCCCCGGAAGGCTCTCGACCGTAAGGCCGAGGTACTCCGCCAACGCCCCTGGGGTCGGCCGGCGCAGGACCGACCCGGTGGCGATCACGACGGGGAGCTCGTCGGGCGTGACACCGAACTCACGCAGGACCTCTTCGACATGGGGGTCTTCGTCCGGGTCCATCAGTTCATGGGGGATGCGGCTGCGGTACAAGAACTCTCGGATCGGGGTCAGCTCCGGCGAGAACTTCGACCCGACGACGCGAATGGCGGCTGACGAGGCGCTGAAAAGCTCGCTCCGCCGGGCCAGGAAAGCGGCCAGGATCCTGTCGCCAACTCTTGGGTCGGTCCTGATTATCTGGCGGAACGCCTCGGCCCCCACCACCAGGACCTCACCCGCCTCTGCGACGACCGCCGTCACAATCGTCCGTTGGCCGGTCAGCAGGTTGAGCTCTCCCACGAACCGTCCCGGGACGTGGTGCGTTACGAGCCGGTCTGCGCCGTCGGTGCGCATGAATATGTCGACCGCGCCGGACAACACCACGTAGAAGTCAGAGGCGGGGTCGCCCTCTCGGAACAGGTACTCGCCGGCGCTGACCGAGCGGCGGGTGCCTACAGCCTCGAGGCGCTCGAGCTCGACTGCATCAAGAAGAGGGAACGCGACAGGGTTGTCGGACATGCACGCAACTTAGTGCTCGCGCCCTTATTGTCGTCCCCTAGATCTCCCCTGGTTCCTAGCCCCTACCGAGCTCTACCGGGCTTACTTGGATTTACTGGACCGACCCGGCGTTGCAGGCCTTCCCGGCAGGGCTGGCCACGCCGCGCTGGTCAGTAGTTGGGCAAAGCTTGACGGTACCGCCGTTGATGGCCGCCGAGGAGCCGCTCGGTACGACGCCTACTGCGGGGCTGGCCGCTGCCGGCGCGATGGTCTTCGTGGGCCCACCGTTATGGCCGAGGGGCCCGAGGGCCGAAGCATTGGGCGAGGTTACGTCGGTCTTGCCGGTCCCGACGTTGAGGCATGTGGCGTTAGTACCTACGTTGTAGCCCTGGTCGAACCAGGCTCCTCCTGGCTGGTCGCAACTCCCATTGAATATATTGGCGACAACCCAGAGAGCCGCGCTGCCCCCGTGGTCGCTGTTGTCGATGGTCGCTCCATTGCCGGTGGCGCTGTTGCCGGTAAAGGTCGAGGCCCACACGCTCGCAGCGGCGCTGCCTCTATCACCGGTGTCGATGGCGCCGCCATCGGCGGAAGCAACGTTGCCGGAGAACGTAGAAACCGATGCTTTGAGGGTCCCCTTGCCGCTGTCGGCATTGTCTATGGCGCCGCCGTCGACAGAAGCGGTATCACCCGAAAAAGTAGAGGTCGACAGGAACAGGTTCGCACTTCCCTTGTCACCGTTGTCGATGCCGCCGCCATCGCCGTGCGCAACGTCAGCCGAGAAGGTGGAAGTTGACACGGTCAGGGTCCCGCTCCCCCTCTCCCCGTTGTCAATACCGCCGCCGTCATGGCTTGCGATATTGGCGTAGAAGGTCGAGCCCGAGACGGCCACCGTCCCGCTGCCGCCGTTGTCGCTGTCGTCGATAGCACCGCCGTCGCCGGCCCTATTTTGAGAGAACGCCGAGCCGGACACGGTCAGGGTGCCACTGCCCTTATCTGCATTGTCAATTGCGCCACCGTCGCTGGTGGCGGTGTTGTCGATAAACGACGAGGCCGACACGACGAGTATGCCGCCGCCTTTGTCGCCGTTGTCGATGGCGCCACCGTCAAGCGCGGTGTTGCCAGAGAAGGTGGAGGCCGACACGGTTAGGAAGCCGCTGGCCGAGTTTTCGATGGCACCACCGTTGCCGGCGACGTTTGCGTGCTCGATGGTGATGTCATCGAGGACCACATGTACGCCGGAGCCGATTGAGAGCACCGGGCCGTTGCAAGTCTTGGTCTGGCAGCCGCCGGCCTTGCCGTTGTTGCCATCGAGCACCGGCATGGAAGTGCCCGGCGCCGGCTTTATCGTGAGGGGTTTTGCTACAAACGTGCCCCCTGTTTCGATCGCCCAGTTGCCTATGTAGTGGCCCTTGCTGCCGGGCGTCGCCAGCTCGACGGTGGCCCCGGCGGCGGCATCGGTGAGGGCCTCCCCCAAGGTGCATTTCTTGGACGCGACCGTCGTCTTCGGGCAGCTGATGGGCGACTTGGCCCCACCACCTGCATATGCGTACCAGGTCGCGGCCCCGGCCGACGCCGGCGACTGCGACATGACAACGCTGAGCGCCGTGCCCGCGAACAACAATGCGGGAAAGCCTGCGGCAGCTAGCCGGCGAAAAGCCTTCAGGCCCTGCGGGCCACGTGGCGTGGCGGTCGTCTGCCTGGCACTTTGGTTCAAGGGCAACATGCCGTGCTCCTTAGTAGCGAGATAGCCCTGATGGTAGCGGTTGGCCCACCACCAAGCGTGTGCGGAGCAATCCGAGTAAACCGGGACCACACCCCGCGCTCGGGCGGCCGCTAGTTTGGCCTCTCTCGTGCCAGAGCCGGAAGATACCCCCTCGCGACCGCCGCGGCGCAGTCTCTTGATCGACCTCGGCCCGCTTTCGCGCTCTCGCGATTTCCGCCGGCTGGTGATGGGCGAGGGTGTCGCGATCCTGGGGTCCCAAGTCACCACCGTGGCCGTGCCCTGGCAGGTCTACCGTCTGACGCACTCATCGTTCGACGTCGGCCTCGTTTCGCTTGCCCAGCTCCTACCCCTGATAGTGGGGTCGCTGTTGGGTGGGTCGGTCGCAGATGCGGTGGACCGCCGCCGCCTGCTCTTAGCGGTCGAATCGCTGATGGCGCTGACCAGCGCCGGGCTCGCCCTCAACGCGGACCTCGGAGCGGCGCTGTGGCCCTTGTTCATCCTGCCGGCAGCGGCGGCCGCCCTGAGCGGCTGCGACGGCTCGACGCGCAACGCGCTGGTCCCCAATATGGTCGGGCGCTCGGACGTCTCGGCGGCCAATGCGATCTTCCAGGCCCTGTTCCAGGTCGGGACCGTCGTCGGCCCGGCAGTAGCCGGCCTTTTGCTGGCCGGTGCCGGCGTCCGCTTCGTTTACTGGGTCGACGTGGCCACCTTCGCCGTCGCGCTCGTTGCGGTGTTCCGGATTTCCCCGCAGCCTCCTAAGGAAAAGGGTGACCGTCCCGGCTTGCGCTCGATCTTCGAGGGTTTCAAGTTCCTCCGTGGCCGCCAGCAGATCCAAGGCGCATACGTCATCGACCTCGACGCGATGGTGTTCGGTATGCCACGCGCCTTGTTCCCTGCCTTGGCGACGACCGTGTTCGGCGGCGGGGCTACGACGGTCGGGTTCCTTTACGCCGCCCCCGGCGCCGGGGCTCTGCTCGGCGCGCTCACGACCGGCTGGGTGGGCCGGGTGCACCGCCAAGGCCGCGCCGTGATCCTGGCGGTGATCGTCTGGGGGCTAGCCATAGCTTGTTTCGGTGTCGTCCACTGGCTGCCCGCCGCCCTCGTCCTGCTCGCCGTGGCGGGCTGGGCCGACGTCATATCGGCGGTGTTCCGCAACACGATCATCCAGCTGGCCGTAACGGACGCTCTGAGGGGCCGATTGGGAGGGTTCCAAACAGCGGTGGTGTCGGGTGGGCCGCGCCTCGGCGACTTCGAAGCAGGCACCGTTGCCGCCGGCTTCGGCGATACCGCATCGGTGGTCTCGGGCGGGCTCGCCTGCGTCGTCGGTGCCGTGCTCCTGGCGGCCGTCCTGCCGGGTTTTCGCCGCCAGCGCGCAGACGCTACTTGACCTTCACCTTGGGGCAGGCCGCACACTGGGATTGCCGGCATCGCACCCGGCGATAATCAACCAAGAGGGAGCACGCCAGTGGAGCTGATGACCATCGGGGAATTCTCGAAACGCTCCCGCCTATCGGCCAAAGCACTGCGGCTTTACGATGAGTTGGGCCTGTTACCGCCCGCCGAAGTCGACCCGAGGTCGGGCTACCGCCTGTACGGGCCCGCTCAGCTCGAGCCGGCACGCCTCATTTCGGGGTTGCGCCAGCTGGGTTTCCCGCTAGCGGATATCAGGGCCGTCCTCGGCCTCGAGAGGCAAGCGGCGGTGGCGCGCATTGCGGAGCTCTGGGCTCACGCCGAAGTTGAGCACAAGGCTCGCAAGGAACTGGCCGGCTACCTGGTTTCCCAGCTAAATGGAAAGGAATTAGCCATGTACGAAGTATCTACTAGGGAAATCCCCGAGCGGACCATCCTCTGTTTGAAGCGCAACGTCGTGGGCGGCGACGCGGCAGTGTGGGCCTTCGGAAAGGAGTTCATTTCCCTTATAAAAGGCAAGGATATGCCCCGGGTCGAGGGAAGGGCGGGTGCCAGCTTTTTGATCTGGTGGGGCTTGGTAAACGAGGACAGCGACGGGCCCCTCGAGTTTTGCCTACCAGTGCCCGCAGAACAGGCTGAGGCGCTCGCGTCGCGCGTCCCGGAACTGTCTGTACGGACCGAGCCCGCCCACAAGGAGGCTTTCGTCGCGTTGGGGGCGCCAGGTGTCCCACCCGCCGAGTGGGAGCTGATTTCTCAGTCACTGCAGTCTTGGGTTATCGAAAATGGCGTAAAACCGATTGATCTTGGCGTTCGCATGACATACCTCGCCACCCCACCCATCACCGCGGAAAGCGTGCCGGACACTGACTTTGCAGTCCCGTTTGCCTGACGCGCCGTTTGCCTGACGCGCCGTTTGCCTGACGCGCCATTTGCCTGACGCGCCGGCAGCTCAGATGCAGATCCCGAGCAGATTGATGATGCAGTGGGTCGTAGTCGTAGTGGGCGGCGGAGTGGTCGTTGTCGGCGGCGGCGGCTGAGTTGTGGTCGTCGGTGGCGGCCCCGCTGTCGTCGTCGGCTGAACGGTCGTGGTAGTGCGCGGCACGGTCGTCGTCGTTGCCAGGACAGTCGTCGTCGGCTGAACAGTCGTCGTTGTAGCCCGGACCGTGGTCGTTGTAGCCCGGACCGTGGTCGTTGTAGCCCGGACCGTCGTCGTTGTAGCCCGGACCGTCGTTGTGGGCTGAAGAGTCGTCGTGACCGGGGCAGTCGTGGTTGTAGCGCGAACTGTGGTCGTGGGTCGAGCGGTGGTGCTCGTCGCTGCCCTGGTCGTAGTGGTCTGCAGCGTCGTCGTCGCTGCTGTCGGCGTGGTGGTAGTGGTCGGCGGCTTCGTGGTCGTCGCTGCTGTCGGCGTGGTGGTAGTGGTCGGCGGCTTCGTGGTCGTCGCTGCTGTCGGCGTGGTGGTAGTGGTCGGCGGCTTCGTGGTCGTCGTCGCCACCACCTCGGCTCTCGTGGTGCTCGGCCCGGGACCGGCGCCTGGCGAGGTCGTCGGGACAGGGGCCGGCTGAGCGGTCACGGTCGTGGGGAGCGCGAGGGCCGTGCTGGGGGGCGGTCCCGCCGTCGTGGCCGTATTCGGCGGGGACGTCGTGCCGGTCGGGGGCACGGCCATCGTGCTGGCTATCGGTCGGCTTGTCGGAGCGGCCGTTGCGTGTACCGTCGGTGCGATTTGACGCTGGGGCGCCGCGGTGGGGGCTTTCGTCGTCGGTGCCTGAGTGCTCTGTGGCGCCCCGAGACCGGGAGGACTTGTCGTGGTCGTCTCTGGCGCGGTCGCGGTAGCCGCCACCGTCACCGTCGTTTGGCCTGTCAGCGCTGTTGGCTTGCGCCGCCCCGCCCTGGCATGTGACGGCTTTGTCGTCGTAGTCGCTGGACGCGTGGTGCTGACAGTGGTCGCGACCGTCCTGGCCGAGCCCGCGAAGCCGGTGAGCGGTACCGTCATCGTCGGCACGGTCGTCGTGACGGTCGTAGGGACGCTGGCCGCAAGCGAGGCACCGCGAAGCTCAGTGCCTTGAGTTGTGGACGTTAGCGCTGCATGCGCCGCCAGGACACCGCCAGCAGTCAATGCGGCCGCGCCGACTGCAACCTGCGCGCCTGTCACCAGAGCATGTCCCGCCATTCCCAGGCGGGCAACGATCGGGACGTCCGCGACCCACGAGACCGGCCCGATCACCCAGCGCAGCTTCCCGATCGACACGTTGAGGAAGGCCCTCACTATCACCGGGTCAAACTGAGTTCCCGCACAGCGCGTCAACTCAGTGCGCGCCGCGACGGGGCTCATCGCCTTTTTGTACGAGCGGGCGGCCGTCATCACTTCGAAGGCGTCAGCGACCGAGACAATGCGTGCCCCGAGTGAGATCTCGTCACCGGACAAGCCGAAGGGGTAGCCGGAGCCGTCGTAGTTCTCGTGGTGCTGCTCTATGGCGAGGCTCCAGGCGCCCAACCACGGCGCAAGCGGGGCGACGAGGCGACGCCCCTCTAGGGGGTGATCGCGGATCTCCTCCCACTCCGCGTCCGTCAGCTTCTCCGCTTTGTTCAGCACCTGCGGGTGCACGGCGAGCTTGCCGACGTCGTGGAGGAGGGCGGACCACCGGAGCCGGTCGCGGTCGGCTTGAGGGAGCCGCATTTCGTCGGCGACCATGTCGGTGAACGCCCTGACACGTTCAGAGTGCCCACGGGTCTTCCGGTCGTGACGGCTGAGCGAGGTCGCCAGCGCGAGGATCTCCTCCGCCACTGCGGCGGGCACCTTTTGGTCGGCGAGCGGACCGCCGTTCGAACCGCGCTCGAGTTCCCGGGTGGTACCCGCCCGCCACGCCACCTTTAGGCGCTTGGGGGCCTGGTCGGGGAAGAGCATCGTCATCTTCAGCAAGGCAGCGAGCGGGAGAAGGCGCCGACAAAGACGTTCAGAGCCGACGAAGACAATGGCAGACGAACTGAGCACTGCGCTCCACCAAAGCGCCTCTCTGAAGAGGGCATCTCCGCGGGGCACATCGCGCCCAACGGCCATCGCGGCGCCGATCGACACCGCGAACGGGACTAGGACCGCGGCACTCGACAGCACCGTGCCCAAAACGCGGTGCGACCGCCAACGTCCCGCCTGGACCATCAGCTCTCCGCGATCACACGGGTCGCAACATCGTCATTGGACATTTAACGGTCGCTCGCTTAGGAGACTTGATCCTGCGACGACGCTTGTCTCTGGCAAGCTGAGCCAAGTCATGTCGGGCACCGCTGTCATAGACATAGTCATCGGAGTCGCAGTCGTCGGACTGCTGCTAGCGCGCCAAATGCGGGCCCGCCCGGTCCGAGAAGGGTCGGCGGCGCGCTTTTCCGTGATCCTCGGGATAATCGGCCTCATCGAGCTCAGCGACGCCACAAAAGGGCACTCGGTGGGGACCGGGCCGGTGGCCTGGATCGTGGCTTCTTTGGTCGTCGGAGGTGCGCTCGGCGCTGCCAGGGCCTATTCAGCAAAAACTTGGCGGCTTCAGGACGGCTCCGCCATGAGCCAGGGAACGGTTGTCACCGCCGTTCTTTGGGTGGTCTCGCTCGGAGCGCACCTTGCCATGGAGGTTGGCATCGACCATTCGACGAAGATCGTTGGGCTCGGGGCATCCAGCCTGTTGCTCTATCTGGCCGTCACTCTTGGCGTCCAGCGAGAGGTCCTCCGGCGCCGGGTGGGGATGCCAGCGCTCGGCATCGGCCGGTGAACATTCGGCCGAGCGCACGGACCCCCTAGTAGCGGTTTCCGAGCGGAATAGTTGACGCGTCAACAATGTTGAAAGCTGCGATGAGTTAAGAGACGGCCGGCCCAAGGGGACCGGGCTCAAAGGAGCAGCTATGGGGTACTTAGAGCTAGGAATAGACACCTTCGGCGATATCACGTCAGGCCCTGACGGCCGCCCACTGGCTTACGACGCCGTACTGCGCGACGTGGTTGAGGAAGGCGTGTTGGCAGACCAGGTCGGGTTGGACGTGATCGGCATCGGCGAGCACCACCGAGCCGATTTTGCCGTATCGGCGCCCGACGTAGTGCTGGCCGCCATTGCGGCGAGGACGTCCAATATCCATCTGGCCTCGGCGGTCACCGTGCTCAGCTCGGACGACCCGGTCCGTGTCTTCGAGCGTTTCTCGACGTTGGACGCCATCTCCGGCGGGCGAGCAGAAGTCATTTTGGGCCGAGGATCCTTTACTGAGTCGTTCCCTCTGTTCGGCTACGACCTCGCCGACTACGACAAGCTCTTCGACGAAAAGCTGGACCTATTCGCGGCTCTCCTGCGCGAGGAGCCGGTTACCTGGTCGGGCTCAACCCGGCCCGCCCTGCGCGACCAGGATGTCTACCCGAAGACGGCACATGGCCTGCGAACCTGGGTCGGGGTCGGGGGCAACCCCGGGTCAGTCGTGAGGGCGGCCAGGTACGGCTTCCCGCTGACCTTGGCCGTCATCGGCGGGAGCCCTGTACGTTTTGCCCCCCTGATCGACCTTTATTACAGGGCGCTCGACGAATTTGGCCAGCCCCGGCTACCGGTCGCGATGCACAGCCACGGCTTTGTCGCCGACAGCGACGAGGACGCCCTGGAGCAGCTTTGGCCCCATTACGCGGCGGTGCACGCCCGGATCGGACGCGAGCGCGGGTGGCCCCCCATGACCCGCCAACAGTTCGAGGCCGCGGCCGGCCCTGAAGGCGCCCTCTTTGCAGGTTCACCGAGCACGGTGGCCGAAAAGATCGTCCATGTCGTCAACAGGCTCGGGCTCTCTCGCCTCGACCTCAAGGCGAGCGCCGGCACGCTTCCCCATGACCTGATCATGCGGAACATCGAGCTGTACGGCACCAAAGTGGCTCCCCTCGTTCGCTCTGAGCTCATCTTGACAAGCCCTACTAAAAAGTGATATCACTTTGATAGGTAGCACCCACCCGGGAGCTGCCTATCGAGTAGGAGGCAATTCGATGCAAGTACAAGTAAAAACTGGGGAACCGGCTCGCCCCGCCAAAGCTGCTGTCCCGGTTGACGAGCGAAGGGCTGGCTCAGTACCAGGCATACCGCTGCTCATAGGCGCCGTAGCGGCCGCTGCGGGCGGGTTCATATTGATCTTGGTCGTTGGCGGAGCTGTGGGCGGATGGGCAGGAGGAGCGTTGTTCGTGCTGGCGGCGATCTGCTATTCCGGGCTCACCGCTATCAAGCCCGGCGAGGTGCGGGTCGTGCAGCTCTTCGGGGGCTACCGCGGGACGGTGCGGGCCACCGGGCTGCGGTGGGTAAACCTCTTCGCTGTGCGCCGGAGGGTTTCGGTGCGGATCCGCAACAAGGAGACCCCGACGGTAAAGGTCAACGACTCCGACGGCAACCCGATCGAGATCGCGGCCGTCGTCGTCTGGCAAGTGCGCGATAGCGCTCGCGCGACCTATGGCGTCGAGGATTTTGTGGCTTTCGTCAATACCCAAAGTGAAACCGCGCTGCGCCATATAGCCAACGGCCACCCGTATGACAACGGTGGCCGCGAGGGCGTCATGTCACTTCGTGACCATACCGACGAGGTCGCCGGCCAGCTCGCCACCGAGATCGCAGCCCGTGTTGTCCCTGCCGGCGTCGACGTCGTCGAAGCCAGGATCACTCGGCTGTCCTACGCGCCCGAGATCGCCCAGGTAATGCTCCAGCGCCAGCAGGCCGGCGCCGTTGTTGCGGCCCGGTCCCGGATCGTCGACGGCGCGGTGGGCATGGTCCAGATGGCGCTCGGCCGCCTCTCCGCCGAGAACATCGTCGAGCTCGACGAGGAGCGCAAAGCAGCCATGGTCTCGAACCTGCTGGTCGTGCTCTGCGGGGACCGCGGTACACAGCCGATAGTCAATGCCGGATCGCTCTACCAGTAGCCGGTGCCCGACGTCCCAGCGGCCGGGCGCAAAAGCCTCCTTCTCCGCCTGGACCCCGCCGTCCACGAAGCGCTCGCTCATTGGGCAGCCGACGAGCTACGCAGCACGAACGCCCAGATCGAGTTCTTGCTGCGGCAAGCCCTGAGCGATAGAGGCCGTGGCGCGGCTGCGAGGCCTTTGCGAAAACGCGGCCGACCGAGAAAAGACGGCGCACCGCAAGGCGAATAACCTTATTTGCGCTGGCGTCAATGTCTATAGTAACTTTTCGCCTGCTGGGCGCGCTTTATGCATTGGCCAAGACGGCTCATGGGCTCGCACTAACTGGAGGTGGCCATGTTCAAAACCGTGCTTGTGGCGGCCGACGACTCCGTCACCGCTTCCCGAGCCGTAACCACCGCTATCGAGCTCGTGGCGGCATTGGGCGGGAAATTGCACGTTATGACCGCCTACCATCCGGGCTCCGTAAAGGCGGACAAGCTGCCCGAGGAGTTCATGGACCGTGTGACGGACCCCGCCGACCTGTTGCTGTTGAAGCTGAGGGACTCGGTCACCAAAGCGGGTCTGGAGGCCGAGTACCACCCTGCCGCCGGCGACGCTGCAGAGGCGATCGTCCGAGTCGCGGACCAGGTGGGTGCCGACCTCATCGTCGTCGGGAACCGGGGGATGAAGGGCGTCCGCCGTGTTCTCGGCAGCGTGCCTAACTCCGTCGCCCACAAGGCGAACTGCTCGGTCCTGATCGTCGATACCGTCAGCGAGGACTGAGCCGACCGGGCAGTACCTAGCCTTTCGCAGTCCGAGCGCCCGTAGGCTCGGGCGGCGCTATTAGGTCGAGTGACATCTAGAGCGCGTGGTCATCCACTGCATGGCGGGCGGTCTCGCCTCGGTAGGTCGGGCCGCCGACGAACCCTGCCGACCGGTAAAGCCGGTGGGCATCCGCCATGAAGTCGACGGTGTTGAGTTGAACGGTCCGGTAACCGAGTGACCGAGCCTCCCCGATCAGGAATTCGATGGCTCGTCGCCCGAGCCCCCGGAACGCCGGCCTGACATACATCCGGTTCATTTCAAATCCGTAATCGGAGAGCGGCTTCAGCGCGCCCACCGCAGCCGGCAGCCCGTCGACCGTCACGAGCACCATTCGCCCACGGTCCCCGAACAGTTTGGGGTACTCGGCGCGAAACTCGGCATGGACGATGGCTTGGTCTTCGACCGGGAACACTAAGCCGTGCACTGCTTTGAACTTCTCGAATACCCACGCCCCATACTCGACATACATCTCCTCGCAGCGCGCTGCGCCCGCCTCGTCGGTGACCTTGTGCACCTCGATCTCGGGCATCGCTCAAGACTTATCCTGCGCCCAAGTCCGCCCGTAGTTCGCCTACGTCGGCCTTGAGCGCTGCGAGATCACCTCGCAGCTCGCTCACCTCGGCGCGCAGCACATCTAGCTCATCGCGCAGCGATGCGACTTCGTCGCGGACCGGGACCGACCTGGGCCCTGCGGTGGCCTCGGGCGCCTCAGCACGCCCGACGTAAACCGGCGGTTCGCCGGTGAGAAGCTGCGCCCAACGCTCTTCCTTGTGACCGGACTGGCGCGGGAGGCGACGGACAAGCGGGTCAGCAAGCCCGCTCAGCAGCTCCAGCTCAGCTTCCACGTCGCCGAGGTCAGTGAACTCAGCCATCCGCTCGGTACGAATGCGGAGCTCCCCTACCGTCTGGGGGCCTCTGAGCAGCAGGACCGCCAGCAAAGCAAGGCTCCTTGAGCCGAGGGCCAGGCGCTCGTCGACCACCTGGCGGTACCTGGTCACCGAGCGCCCATGAGACGGGTGGACATAGCGGAGCAGCCCGGCGTCCTTGAGCGACGACAGAGCGACCTCGACGAGACCTTCGCCGTAGGCAACCACCGGGTCGCGGTTGGAGGATTGGTTGCACGCCAGGACCAAGGCGTTGAGGGTCAGCGGGTACTGCTGGGGCGTTGTCAACTGCTTCTCGGCCAGGCTCCCGATCACGCGAGCCTCGACTGCGTCCAACTCCCTCATGCATGGAGCATACGGGGCGCCAGGCGCTTCGCCGGCGTGGGTACTGCGCGCCGCGGCCCCGCAATCACCCCTTCCACACATTTCTGGTCAACACATGCGACCATCACAACTTGATGGCAGGTACCGCGAAAACGTGTGACAGAACATTGTCAACGGGCCAACGTGGCCCACCGACCAGAAGGGGAACAAGATGAACGCCGCTGCTTTGTTCGCTAATGCCAAAAACTCGGTCCTGAGCCATGCTGTTCCCGCTTATCGCCCGGGACAACGAGCTATCGCCCGCAGTACGGCTGTCTTTGCCGTTTCTGTCGTGACCGCCGGCCTGGCATTAGCCAGCGCCTCACCGGCCTCCGCCGGTCCGCTCCACGCGATGACAATCGACGCCACCGCGCTTTCCACCGACGCAATCAATATCGCCGGGGTTACCACGACCGCCCTTTCGACAACCTCGGTTATCACGGTCGACCTCCCCGAGGGCGTGACCACTTTCAACGCGGGGGGCGGCTCTTTCTACTGCCAGCCTTCGGTCACCGCCACGGGCACGTGGAGCCTTCCTGCTCCTTGCGACGGAGCCGCATCGGGGGCGGGTACCTCCGCGCTTAAGCTCACCGGCCTGCCAATAACATTGGATGCGAGCGACCTGTCCACCGGAGTCGACCCGCTCCTTTACGGCAACCTCGTGGTCGCTGCGGGAAGCACGCAGAGCTTTACCTGGATGCCGCAGCCGCCCGTCGAGATGGTGGTTGGCTCCGCGTTGGCGAGCCGCTGTGGTTTCGGCCTGGCCACCAACGCTAACGCCACCGTCTACCACTGCGGGACGAGCGCCACTGTGTCCGGGCACACGGTCAACTTCGTCGGGTTCCCGTTCGCCTTCGATGCTCGCTCGCTATCGACAAACGGGTACCTAATCGATGCGATCAGCCTCGAGGCGCAGACGAGTTCGAGCGCCAGTGTCCACGACTACCGGCTGATGGCCGCCAATGGCTACACGATGCAAATAGGAGCCGCAATCGTCGCTACTTTCCATTGGGGCATCGGGGCGGCCGGGCTCGTGAGTTACCCTTCCGCTGACAGCACTTTTCTTGCCGGGAAGGGCACCACCACTTTGGTCGTGAACGGCCTCCCGGCGAGAGTGAACGCAACCGGCCTGGGAGCCGGCACGTTCACGTTGGGACCGGACATCTTCGGGCCGGCCTTTGACCAAACCAGTATCCAGTACCTCCGCCTTGTCCCCAGCACTTACGAGTTCGAGTCGGCGTCACTGGCGTCGCCCGAGTACTTCGCCTGGGACCTGCAAAACAATGGCACCGCCGGGTTCGTGACTGGCGATCCTCACCCCTGCGCCCAGGTAGCGGGCCCCGCGCTCGTCGTCGACTGCAGCGCACCCACCTTCACCGAGGTAAGCGGGACGCCCAACCCAGTCGGCCCCGACCGTACATTCACAGTCACCGGGCGCGAGTGCGACCGGGTCGCCGACGTCCGCGCCACGGGGACGATAACCTTCACGGACCTCAGCACCGGTCTCGTGCTGGGCACGGTCGCCCTCGTCCCGTCGAGCGCCTATGTCAACTGCGGGGAAGCGACCGTCGTCGACAGTGAGCACCTGGCGCCCGGGAGTTACGAGGTCAAGGCGTCCTATACCGCGTCAGGGGGGCTCCCGGTGCCGGCCAGCGTGCCGGCCACTTATCGACAACTCGTCTTGGCAACCTAAGCGCCTATTGCCCTTCACGGGCCGCGGTGCAACCGCCGCCCTGCCGCCAGTCGAAAGTCCTTGCCCTCGTCAATAGGCACGGACTTTCGGCATTTTTGGCGCCAAGCAGCTGGCCTCACGCGCCGCAGAAGCGGTGCGACCACCGACAAGGACCGCTCTGCGGCCAAGGCGAATGTCGTCATTTGCTTGCGCCTCGTGGCTCTTTCAGCCTGTTCGGGGGCGAAAATGGGCGCCCTGGGAACTATGTTGGTCGCGATGAGCACCGAGCCGCCGACCGAGCCTGCCAACATCCCCCTGCGTGACCCGGTGGCAGTCATTGCCGATTACCTGGGCCAGTTCGGTGCCGATGAACCGGACGCTTACGACCGCCCGGACGCTCAGACCCTGGTCCGCTGGCTGCACGACGAAGGCTGGCGGATTACCCCAATACGCTAATAATTGGGCGCTGCGGACAAGCCAGCGTTGCAGTAAAGCCGAGCGCCTCAGAGAGCTCTGCCACCCTCAGCACTAGGTTCTCCGGCCCGGTAGCTTCTTCGCAATGGCTTCAACCGAGGAAGCGGGCAACGTACTGCTCGGGCAGCTGAAATGGGTGCACAGCCTGGTCCGGGGCGAGCTTCAAGCGTGCCTTGAACTAGCAAGCGATGTAGCCAACGGGGCGTCCGCGGAGGTTGTCCGAACCCGAGTCGAGGCTCTGCAAACCCGCGGGCCACTGTTCCAGTTGCGGGTCAACTGCCTTTATTACTGCCGGTTCGTCCACAGTCACCACGGTCACGAAGACGCCTCGTTGTTCCCTGCTGTCCGTCGGTATGCCCCCGACATGGCTGCAGTTGTGGACAAGCTCGAAGCGGACCATCGACGTGTCTCAGACCTGCTCGACGCCGTCGAAACCGCAGCCAACCAGCTCGGGGCTCCCACCGATGTCGCCGTGCGGCCACTGCTGGTCGGCGCCCTGGAGGAACTGTCCCGCCACCTGCTCGAGCACCTCGCCTACGAAGAAGAGGTGCTAGGCCCGGTCCTGGGCTCGTGGGACTACTGGCCGTTCTAAAACTGGGCCACCCGGAGCAACGCTCTAACATCTCCCGCGTGGCACTCCTCTACAGAGCCGAAATAACCCCCTCCAAAGTGGAGATCGTGTCAGCCTGGGCACCGCTCCAGTCGTGGTCTGGCGGCCTCGACCTGGGCACGATCAGCCCGGCAGGCGCTTATCGTTTCGACGACCCGGAGGGTGAAGTCGGCATTGAGACCCTCCTCGTAAGGAGCGCAGACGGTCAGGTGGCCCAAGTCCCCTTGACCTACAGGGGCGCGGCCTTGGTCGGCGCCGAGACAGCCCTGATCACCACGATGCAACACTCCGTCCTGGGCGAGCGGTGGGTCTACGACGGGTGCGGGGACCCAGCCTTCGGGCAGGCACTTGCGACGGCGATCCTGACCGGAGGAAGCCAGGCCGAGCTCGAAGTGGTGACCGATGGAGGGACCGAGCGACGCGAGGCAACGACGAAGGTGACCGGTAACGGCCGGCCCGGCTCCGCTGTAGCCCCTGTAAACGCAGTGACGTACCGCAATGTTGGGACGACGACCATTATCACCTCGGGCAACCTTGAACTCAGCGTGCCCCGGGTGATCGACGTCTCTGCCGAGGCGAGCATCCCGCAAGGCCCAGTCCTCGTCGGGACATGGCCGGGACAGGACACCCCTGCGTACCTAGCGTCAGCTCGGAGCACCTGAAGCTCGCTCGGGCCCGGCCAGGCACCGAAACCTGATATCTACATACCGGTAGGCTCTGGGTTCAAGATGACCGCTACCTCCATCGACGAGAGCCCGGCCGCGACCAGCATCGCGAAAGGGCGCAAGAACTTACTCCTGCGCGTCGACCCGGCCGTTTACGATGCCCTCGCCCGTTGGGCGGCGGACGAACTTCGCAGCACGACGGCGCAGATCGAGCTCCTTCTGCGAAGGTCGCTCCAAGCCGCCGGACGCCTCCCCGCTAGCACGGGCAAGATGCCACGCCGAGGCCGGCCCCCCCGGACCTCCACCGACCCCGGCGTTGACATCGACGACCAAAAGTGATATCACAATTTATGTGATATCACTTTTGCGCGGCTACCGTGAGCCCGCCCGGCGGCTCCGAGCGCGCAAGTACGTCCCGGCCGCCTTTCTCAGCTCTGCAACACTGCTCGCCTCTGTCGCCTTGCTCGCCTTCACAAGCGGACGAGGCAGTAGTGCCGCACAGGCCGCCACCAGGACCTTGGAGGCATTGAGCCCATCGGGGCAGTGGCCGTACCCGAACGGCGACCTGGCCAACACGAGAGAGGCGCCCGGTTCGGTGATCTCGTCGGCGAACGTGGCGCAACTGCGGGAGGCCTGGGCGTTCAAGCTCACGGGCAAGGCGGCGGCGGGCGTCTTTGGGACCGGCTCGCTGACCGCCGCACCGGTGGTACGCGACGGTGTGGTCTACATACAGGACCAGGACGCCAACGTGTACGCGCTGGCGCTGGCGACCGGGAGGTTGAAGTGGGAGTACCAAGTGAACCTTCCGGAGACCGCTGGGCCGGGGCCTGATGGTGTGGCGGTCGTCGATGGCACGGTGTACGGCGACACGTCAAAGTCGGTCTTCGCCTTGAAGGCCGGGACCGGCAAGCCGAGCTGGTTGGACGCTCACCTTCTCGCCCAAGGCCAAGGGACGTTCGACATTCAACCGCAGGTGGCCGACGGACGCGTCTACCTGGCCAGCTCCTACGGGTCGAGCCCCGGCGGCGGCGTGCTGATGGCTGTCAGTGCTGCAACGGGCGACCTGTTGTGGGAGTTCAACACTGTCCTCCAGCCGTCCAGAGGCGTGCAAGCGCTCGGCCTCGGTTCAGGGGGCGCGTGGGAGACGCCGCTGGTCAGCCAAGACGGGTCGGTGACGTTCGGTACTGGGAACCCTTACCAGACCATCGGAAAGGCGATCGAGTACCCCTCTCGCCAGCTTTACACGGATAGCGCGGTGAACCTGGACGCTGCGACCGGGAAGCTGCGCTGGTACCACCAGGCCGTGCCTGACGATTACATGGACCACGACCTGCAGGCGTCCCCAGTCTCGGCGTCTATCAATGGTGCCGCCGTGATCATCACCGCCGGCAAGATGGGCTATGTATACGCACTGGACGCGGGTTCTGGGGCGCTTTTGTGGAAGACGGCTGTCGGCAAGCACAACGGACACGACAACGACTCACGGCTGGCGCTTTCGCACAAGCTCAAGATCACTTTCCCTTACACCTTCGAGCCAGGGCCGATCGGAGGCGTGTTATCGAACGTCGCTTTGGGAGACGGCAGCGTATATGTGGCTACGGTCGACGCCGCCGCCACCGCCACCAGCCCGACGGACTACAGCCACAAGGGCGCCATCCCAACCGGAGAGGTCGAGGGGATCGACCTCTCCAGCGGCCGGGTCGAATGGGACACCAAGGTTGCCTCGATGCCCCTCGGAGCGGCCACTGTTTCCAATGACTTGATCCTCACGGATCTCTACAACGGCGAGCTGATCGCTCTCAACCGCTCAACCGGCAAGATCGTGTACCGCCATCAGCTACCCACGTCCGCCAACGCACCGCTAGCTGTCTTCGGCAATACGGTGCTTGTGCCCGCGGGAGGCCCGGCTGCGTTGAGCCACGGCAAAAGCGGCCACCCCCAGCTGATCGCCTACACGCTCCCGTAGGGCTCGCGCCATACCGGACGAGGCGTCGGCGGTGCCCGATCGGTCACCTTGGCTCGGCTCGCCCATATCGGGACCGGCCGCCCCGTCCTTGAGCCCGCCTGGACTGGTGACCACTTCCTAAAGTCGCCTTCGTTGTTTTCCGACATTTCTCCTTGGCAACGCAACGACTTTGACCACAAGCTCGCAGAGCCCTAATCGCGTCGCGCCTAGCGCGACCGGGCCGAGGCCAGAGAGGCGGAAGTACCAACGATGTGGCGACCCACCCGCTCTACCCAAAGTGCCGCCGCGATCGGCTTGGGGGGCCTCCTAGTACTTGGCCTGCTCCAGGTCGTCGGCGTCGGGGCGGTGAGCGCCACCAGCGAGACGGGGCTCATTACGATCTCGCCCGCCAGCCCGGCCGGCGAGCCATCGGGTGCGCCCACCACCTACACGATCGCAGTCTCCTGCGAAGGGACTGCCGGTACCTCGTGCGGAGGGGGCGCGGCAGCGACCATCACGGTCCCGTTGACAGGCACCAACACCGTCCCGGCAGACATGAGCGCATGGGCTTATGCGAGCGCCAGCGGGACGGCCAACTTGATCGTCAGCGGCCCAAGCGTGGTCTCCAACGGCAGTGGTGGGTACAACCTAGAGCTCGGGCTTAGCAACTCCCTTTTCGTGTCCGGCTTCAGCGGGACTCTCAGCCTCGAGGTGACCCCGCCCGACAACACCACACCGAACGGCACGACATGGTCGTTGCTGCCTACCTTGTCGGGCGGCAACATCACGACCGTGACGGCACCTACGCCGGCGAGCGGGGAAGCGACTTCGGCGCCGGTGCCCGTGATCACAAAGTTCACCGACGACGGCGGCAGCGTCTACCTTTCGGGCGGCAACGTCACCTACGACATCACGGCAAATTGCAACACCTCCGGCACGGGCAACCTCTATATGTCCGACGGCACCTTGAGCGACCCGCTCCCATCCGGGCTCACGTACGTGTCGTCATCGCCGCCAGGCGGTGTGTTCGACTCGGGTACCAATACCGTGACTTGGACGTTCCCGAGCGCCGCCTCGACACCGGCCGGCTGCGCGTCAGGCTCGACCGGCGCCACCAGCTACCAGATCGTGGCGACCACGCCTGACCCTGCCCCCGCACTGGGCGCTCAGCCCCTTAGGAACATAGCGACCTTCTCGGGAGAAGGCCCCGATGCCGAGGCAGGTCCGGTATCTGCCTCCACCCACGCTGAGGCCGATATCGACGTCGTCGACACGGCTCCGAACGCACCAGGTAGCCCCGGTTACCCGACGATCTCGAAGTCCTCACTCGCCCCGCTCGCCATATCGAGCTTGCCGTCGAACCAGTACCAGGGGACATATGCCGGAAATTGGGTGGCTTCGGCCACGAAGCCGAGCTATACCGTGGGCGCCGCCGCCGGCTCTTTCCGGGTGGACGTCGGCTTCCCGCTCACCCACACCTACCAGACCCAGGTGGTGGACCCGCTCCCCTGCCTCGACAACGTGAGCGGGGGCACCTATTCGTCCGACAGCCCCACGGCGCCCGCGTGCACGGACCCCGCTTTCCACACGACGGTGATCGAGGTGTCTGGCCCGGGTACGGGCAATGCAGTGGTCAACGGTTGGGCCCCGACGGCGACGCTCGTGGACAATTCCACGATGGCGCTCACTGCTACTGCGACGGTGCTGAGCAGTGACACCGCCGCGTTTTATTCGGTACCCGGGGCGGACGTGAGCTCGGTAGCCGACATCAACCTGCCCGTTTCGTCTTACCTCAACGGGAGTTCTTTGAGCCTCACTTTGTGGGGCTACGCAGACAGTTCGCTGGCAAGCCCCGACGTCCTGGCGAACACTGCCACAGCTACGCCGTTCCTGAGCGGCACGCCCCTGGTGCCGGTTACGGCGAGCGCCAACTTGTACATCTTGAGCTCCACGGCCCAGCTCGGGGTTTCGAAGAGCTTCGGAGGTCTCGGCAACGGGCCAAGCGGCACGACCGTGCTCAATATTCAAGGCGCCATAAGCTTTTCGGGCTCCCTTAACAACAACGTCGTGCTCGCCGACCTGCTGCCGACAGGGCTCAGCTGGAGCAACCCGTCGTCGTCTGGCTTGTTCCAACTGACTGAAGCTTCGGGGGCGTCGTCTGTAGCAGTGACGGCCAGCGTCGCTTACGACCAGGACTATGAAGGCACCGGGCGCAACCTGGTCCGCGCCACCATCCCGAGCACCGATTTCAGCGCAGGCTATTGGACAATTAGCCCGCCGACGAACTTCTTCGAGCTGGTAACGCCCACGACGCTCGGCACCTATGCCAACACCGACCAGATCTTCCTGTACGGCTATGCCCCGACGCAGATAGACCCCGCCTGCACAGCTCCCACGCAGACCACCGGTGGGGTGAGCCCTGCCACCCTCGAGTCGTACAACCCGATGAACCTGGCCGGTGACGGGCAGACCCAGGAGGATTTCTGCCAGGCCAGCGCGACGCTTGTCGTCGAGCCCTCGGGGGCCGCGTTTAGCCTCACCAAGACCGTCCAAGGCGACCTCGACCCGGCGGCCAAGGGGGCGCTCGGGATCGGCGATGCCTCCGGCGGCGGGGCCGGCACCGGCACTTATGTGCTCACTTGGTCCAACGTCGGCAGTGACACCCTCGACGACCCCGTCATCTATGACATCCTGCCTTTTGTCGGCGACACCGGCGTCAGCGAAGGCCAAAAAGACGTCCCGCGGGAAAGCCAATTTGCCCCTGTGTTCTCCAGTGTGGGGACGCTGCCTAGCGGCGTGACGGTTTACTACTCGCAGTCGACCAACCCATGCCGGGACCAGGTCTACCCAAACAGCGACAACGCCGGCTGCGTTGCCGACTGGAGCACCACCGCTCCGGCCGACCCGTCCGACATCAAGTCCCTCGAGTTCATCGACACAACGGACCAGTACACGCAAGGTTCCAGTTTCGCCGTGTCGTTCACGGTCACGGTGCCAAACGGCGACGTCAACGAGGTTGCCTGGAACAGCGCGGCCACCAACGCGAGCGACGTTTCGAACCCCGGCACGGTCCCCCTCCCCGCCGAGCCGCCCAAGGTCGGCCTCACGGCGCCCTCTGGCGGCCCGACATTGAGCACGACAAGTTCCGCGACAAGCCTGACGGCCTACTCGACCACAGCGCTCAACGATTCGGTAACGGTCCTCGGCAGCGCCGGTAATTCGGGCACGCTGGACTGGTCCTTTGTCGGGCCGGTCAGCACGGCAGCAGGCTCGTGCACGGGCGCTGATTGGTCCGGAGCACCAACAGTTGCGAGCGGGTCGATCACCACCCCTGCCGCTGACGGCGTCGTAACTGTCGGGCCGGCCGAAGTCCAGGGCCAAGGCTGCTACAGCTGGACCGAGACGCTCACCCTCGACAATGGGGCCGGGACGGCCTCGCTGGCGGCCGGCGACGAGGCCTCCGAGGTGGTGCAGGCGGACCCGTACACCACGACCCTGGCGACCACGGCCCAGCCCTCTTACAACACAAGCAGCGGCGACAACCTGGCAAAGGACTCCATCACGCTACAGGGGTCCGGACTCGGCACAGGCAACGGTGCCCCGACGTCCGCAGCGCTGTCGTGGGACCTGTTCGGCCCGGCAACGCCGGTGACCGCAGGGACCTGCGCCGGCATCGACTGGTCCAGCTTTTCGAGCCCGATCGCCTCGGGGACGATCACCGCGACCGGGGACGGGACCTACACGACCCCGTCTACCAACCTCACTACGTGGGGGTTGGGTTGTTATACCTACACCGATAGCTTGCCCGAGACGGGCAGCGGTACTGCGGTGGCGACCTCGCAGGGTGCTCCCAACGAGACCTTCATCCTCCTGGCGCCGCCCGGGGTCAGCACGACCGCCCAGCAATCCAGCCCCTACCCGCGGACCTCGGTCACAGACGATGTCACACTGTCGTCCACATACGGCTACTCCGGGACGGTGGCCTGGGACTTGGTGGGCCCGGTCACAGTCCCCGGTAGCGGCAACTGCAGCGACGTGACCCCCTTGCAATGGTCGGGCGCGACCAGCACTCAGATCAGTTCAGGGAGCCCCTCGAACACTGCGACTACACCATCGGGGACGCGAAGCTTCAGCGGCAACTCGACGGTGGCGGTGCCTTCGAGCGCGACCCACATCGGCCCGCCCGGCTGTTACAGCTGGGCCGAGAGCGTCTACGGGCCGGATTTCTTAGGCACGAGCAGTGTGGCTGCCGGGGCGAGCAACGAGTACTTCCAAGTGATGGCCTATCAGCCGTCGTTGTCCACCACGGCAGTGCCCGAATTCGGGAGCGGGTCGAACACCGCCAGCGACACGATAGTGGTGAGCAGCTCCGACCTAGGCGGCGGGAGCGATGCCCCGGCCTACGCGGTCGCCGACTGGACGCTCTATGGCCCGTTGGCCATTCCCTCAGGGGGCTGTGGCAACGTCTCGACCTGGGCGGGCGCCCCAACGGTTGCGTCCGGCACGACCAACGTCAGCGAGGGGAGCAACTCGACCGCTTCGACATCGCTGTCGGCCATCGGGTGCTACTCGTACACCGAGAGCCTTGCCGCCACCACCGACACGAACGCGGTGAGCACCTCGGCAGCCGGCGCCGCCAACGAGACCTTCGAGGTCATTTCCACCCAGCAGGTCACGACCACAGCCAACCAGCTCACGCCTAACCCACGCGCCACCGTGTCGGACTCGGTCAGTATCAGCGGTACCGACGGCCACTCAGGCACCCTCGCCTGGCAGCTCCTGGGCCCGGTCAGCGTCCCAGGCGGCGGGTGCGGCGCCCTGACAAGCCCCCAGTGGACCGCAGCGGCGGTGTTTGCATCGGGCACCGTTGCCGTCACGGGCGACCAGAGCGGCCTCACGGTGCCGTCCAGCGGGCTGACCATCGGCGCCCCGGGCTGTTACAGCTGGGCAGAATCGTTGACGGGCAACAACTTCTTGTCCACGACCACCTCGCCCGCCGGGTCGGCCAACGAGGTCCTCCAGGTCCAGGTGCTCCAGCCGACCTTGGCCACCACCCAAGCAGGGTCTGTCAGCGGCGGGCAGGAATCGGCTCACGACACCGTCGTGGTGAGCGGGACCGACGTCGCCCCCGGCAACTCCACCGGCGCCCCGACCTCGGGCACCGTCGCCTGGGCCCTGCATGGCCCCGTGGCCCTGCCGTCGGGCGGGTGCAGCGCCGTGACGGGCGCGCAGTGGACCGCCGCAGCCATCGCCACCTCCGGCACCCTCACGGCGACCGCCAACACCACCTACAACACCCCCTCCACAACCAACCTCGCCCTCGACAGCTGCTACTCGTACAGCGAGACGCTCGCAGCGACCACCGACAGCGCCTCGTACTCGGTCGCGGCCGGGGCGGGCTCCGAGACGCTCGCTGTGCCGCCTGCGCCGAGCGTGTCCACGCTGACAAGTGCAACAAGCCCAAACCCACGCACCACCGAGTCGGACTCGATCACCGTGGCCGGCACGAACGGCGGCAGCGGCTCCATAAGCTGGCAGCTCCTTGGGCCGGTGAGCGTACCCGGCTTGGGCTGCAGCGCCGTCACCGGACCGCAATGGGCAGGGGCCGCCGTCTTCGCCTCGGGGACCAAGTCCATTACCGGAGACCAAAGCGCGCTCACCCTCCCGGCGGCCGGCGTCGTGCTGGGCGCCCCGGGCTGCTACAGCTGGGCGGACGACGTGCTGGGCAGTACTTTCCCCGGCTCCACGGACCTCCCGGGTGGCTCTCCAGGCGAGGTGCTCCAAGCCCAGGTGCTGCAACCGGAGCTAGTGACCACCATCCAAGCTGCCGTCAGCGCTGGGAACGAAACCGTGCACGATTCGATCGTCGTTAGCGGCACCGACATCGCCCCCGGCAATCCCACCGGTGCCCCGACGTCGGGCGCCATCGACTGGGTGCTCTACGGCCCGGTGAACGTGCCGAGCGGGGGCTGCGGCAACGTCACCGGTAGCACCTGGGGTACCGCCCCGGTGGCCGGCTCGGGGACTATCACCGTGACGGGCAACGGCACGTACGCCACCCCGTCGAGCAGCGCCCTCACACTCAACAGTTGCTACTCCTACGGCGACAACCTCGCCGCCACTACCGACAGTGCCGCATACGACGTTGCAGCAGGTGTGGTCACTGAGACGGCCGACGTGCCGCCGCCTCCCGCGCTCACGAGCGTGGCCACTGCGAACGCAGCCCCCGGTACGCAGGTGAGCGACGAGGTCACAATCAGCGGGCTAAAGGGGTACACCGGGACCCTGACATGGGAGCTCATCGGCCCGATGACGCCGGTGGGCGGGGGCTCCTGCACAGGCGTCAATTGGAGCGCCGCTCCCGCCACGCCCGTCGGCCAGGGCACCGTTGACATAACGAGCGACGGGACCGTAGCCACCGGCCCGGCAAGTGTTGCCGCGGTGGGCTGCTATGCGTGGGTCGACAGTTTTTCCGGGACTTTCCCCGGCAGTAGCGCGATAACCGCGGGAGCAGCCAATGAGGTCGTCCTGGTGCAGTACCAGGCCTACCAGCCGCTCCTATCGACGGCTGCCGCGCTCAGCCCCACTGGCGCCGGGGCCAATAGCGTGTCCGACACGGTCACCGTGGCCCGTTCGGGCCTGGGCCAAGGCCAAGGAGAAGGCTTGGCCGTGTCCTACAGCGCGCCGCTCGAGTGGACGTTGCTGGGGCCGGCAGCACCCGTGGGCGGCCAGTGCTCCGGGGTGAACTGGACGGGGGCCCTCGTCGCTGCCACCGGGACCATGTCGGTAACCGGCAACGGGGGGTACTCGACGCCCTCGGAGCAGTTGTTTGCAGCCGGTTGTTATACCTTCAGCGAGGAGCTGCAGGCCGCCTCGGACGAAACGGCTGCGAGCAGCGAGCCCGGGACGGGCCCGAGACTGTCGCCGTACTTGCGCCGCCGGGGATCGTCACTCGTTCGTCGAGCGCCACGGAGAAACCGCACGGCTCGGTGTCCGACAGCGTGTCGGTAAGCGGGACAGACGGCAATCCCGGCAGCCTTGACTGGTCGTTGGTCGGGCCTGTCGCCGCAGCCCCCGGGGGCGACTGTACCGGCGTCAATTGGACCGGGGCCCCCATCGTCGTTTCGGGCACAGTCGCCGTCACGGCGGACGGCAGCTACACGACTGGCCCGGCGAACGTTGGCAAGCCCGGTTGCTACAGCTGGACCGACAACTTCATTGGCAACGCCTTCGTTTCGGCAACGTCAGTCGCTGCAGGGGCCGCCTACGAAGTTACCTTCGTTGCAACGAATGTCGTTGGCCCTGCTCCAACCACCACCACGGCTTCCCCCCCGACTACGGGGCCTTCACCACCTCTCTCAGCTGAGCCCACCACAACTTCGACTGCGGCGCCGCCAACGACGACGACAACAGCGCCCGACATGTCCCACCAAGCGCTCCGGAACTCGGATCGCGGCCTCGTTACGACGACTTCTTCTCCTCCGGATCCGGTCGCTCTTTCCACGAGCAGCACCGTCACCACGACCCAGCTGTCGCATAAAAAAATGCCACGGGCCGTCGCGCCTCCCGTAGGCCTGACGCCGGCTGGGGGCTCGACGCCTCCCGGGCGCCCGACCCCAACCCGGGGTTCGGCGCCTCCCGGGGCCCGACCCCAGCCGGGGCGCGGCTCCTGGCATCGCCACCACGCCGAAGAGCGCGGAAAAGCTGTCGAGCGGGTCACCTCGGTCCACTAACAAAGCGAAAGACGGAGCCGCTCCATCGCATAGCCCAGGCCGTACCCGGACCAAGACTGCCCGGGCTCGCGCGGCCCGTGCCGGGCGCGCCTTGCCAGACGGGCTCGGGTTGATCGGCACCGACCTCGGCCGTTGGTCGCCGAGAACGCAGCCCTGGGCAGCGGTCCTGGGCGGTGCGGTTGGCGCTGGCTTCCTGGCCATGTGCGGCGCAGGACTGGCCCTCTCACAACGACGACGGCGCCGGCGGGCATGAACCAGCGCCGGAGGGCATGAACAAGGTAGGGCGCCGCCCTCGGTTGTGGCGCTACTTCGCCCTCGCGTTGACCGCTTCGCTGACGCTCGGGGGAGCAGCACTAATGCTCACCGGGCACGCAACAACTGTTCCCTTAGCTACGGGGGCACACCGTCAACGCCCCGCTCGGGTGATAACGGCTCGGTCCCGGTGGCCGTTTTCTCACCCCGCGCCCCGCCATTCGCCGCGCACCCGGCGGAGACAAGGGCCCTTGGGGAGGCGGCCCGCAAGCACATAAACCCGCCGGAATCAGGCCCTCTCTCGCAAAGCCCTTGGTCGCTGACATCGAAAGCTCGCGAGCGGTCTTGGAGATCCCGGCCATCGGGGTGCGCGCGCCCTTGTTGCCTACCGGCGCACAAGGCGCTCCCGGCACGGCCTCGCTAACGATCCCCGACGATGTCCACACGGTGGCCTGGTGGGACGGCACGGTCTCGGACGGCAACCGTGTCGTCCACGAGGCTGCGCCAAGCCCCGGCCAGCCAGGAGTGGCCGTAATCGCTGGACATATCGACTCAGCCTCGCAGGGCCCGGGCGCGCTGTACGACCTCAGAGAACTGAGCAGGGGCGACACCGTCGAAATCGTCGATTCGCGTGGCCGCAGCTCGGTCTGGACCGTGAGCGGGCCGCCCGAAACGGCGCTCAAGACTGAATTGCCACCCGCCCTGTGGGTGAGCACTGGGGCGCCGAAGCTGGCGATCGTCACCTGTGGCGGCCCTTTTGACGCGGCCACCGGTCACTTTCTAGACAACGTGATCGTGTGGGCTACTCCTCAAGCATGAACCCTGTTGGCGCGACGCTTTTTGCATTCGGGGATATCACCCTGCGGCGTCAGGCTCGAAGTCGTCGAGGTCGTCTTTTGTGGCCACGAAGTTGGGCACCACGTTCATCTTGGGCTCGTAACGGGAAGGGCCCTGCACGTCGCCCGACGGGTTGGCTCCCATGGTCTCGGTGAGCTGCTCGCGGCACTGTTCACAGGGCCCATAGAACCGCTCGGAGACCTCGTTGCCACAACGGGGGCAACTGTAACCGAGCAGTCCTGCGGCGTCGACCGTTGGAGGGTTCGTCATTTAGCCCAGGCTAACCCCCCCAGTGGCCGCCGGAGAAGCTACTTCAGAGGTCCTTGCACTCCACTCGCGGCCAGTGCACGCTTGTAGCTCCCAAGGATGTGTGATTCCACGAACTTCCGGGCTGGCGCCCGCTTGCGCTGGCGCAGGACTTGGAGCAGCTCGTCGTGGTCCCCTCGCCATGTGAGGGCATAATCCACCCGCAGCGCGCCCCGGTTGACGAGGTACAGGAATATCTGTGAACGTATGCCGCCCCATGCCCGGTAGAGGCGCTCGTGGTGGGCGGCAAGAAAGATCGCGTCGTGGAACTCCAAGTCCAAAGCAGCAACTGCTGAACGGGTGGCCGGAGACGCCAGCGTGTCAAATCCGTCCAGAACTACCGCAAGGTGTGCGAAGTCCTCGTCGGTCGCATTACGGCAGACCCAGTCAGCGGCCAGGCTTTCCAAGGCTGACCTCAGGCTGTAAATCTCGTGGAGCTCGTCGACCGACAAAGGGGCCACGGTCGTCCCCCGGTGGCGCTCCACCTTGGTGAGCCCCTCCTGGGTCAAGTGTGCGAGGGCTTCGCGCACCGGGCCGCGGCTGACATTTAGCATCGTTGCCAGGTCCTCTTCGATGAGCCGCTGCCCGAGGTCGATCCGCCCACTGAAAATCGCCTCTCGTATGGCGTCAGCCACCTCGTCGGCAAGCACGCGCCTGCGCGCGGGCGCCAATCTACGGTCTGAAGTCGCCACGTACCCTGCCCCGCTCACCTAGTTGCCTCGCACGGGCCCTCCGGGCTCGGGAAGTTGAGCTCCCGGGCGGAGGCCTTCTGTAGCAGGGTTTGGCGGTTTGACTGGCTTGGCGAAAACAACGCTCTCGTCGGGTGGGAACTCGTGGTGCCAGGCCGACATCCCGTTGTCCACCGCCAGGCAGTGGCCATTGATGGACACTGAAGCGCTGCTGAGCAGAAAGGCCACTGTCTCTGCTATTTCAAACGGTTCACTGACGCGCCTCATTGGCGCTAGCGCGGCCGCTTCAGAAGAAAATGAGGGTGGAGCCGGTCCATCGACTTGCGCTGATGCCACTATCTGGGTGTTTACCGCTCCCGGAGCAACGGCGTTGCAGCGGATCCCGAGGTGCCCGTATTCGACACAAACGTAACGCGTGAACGCCTCGATGCCGCCCTTGGCTGTGTCGTACGCCCCGTAGCCGGGAAAGGCGCCCGAAGCATGGACCGATGAAATGTTGATGATCGAACCGGCCACGCTATGCGCCAGGAACGATCCCAGCGCCTCCCGCGCTCCAAAAACAACTGCCCGCAAATCGATATCGAGCATCTCGTCGATAACGGCAGGCGCCATCAGGTGGATAGGCGCGAGGCGTACGATGGCCGCGTTGTTGACCCAGGCGGCCAGCTGTCCCAGGTCCTCCGCTCGGCGCCGCGCCTCGGCCAGGACGTCGAGGTCCCGTACGTCACCTGCAATCCCTTCACCGTCGATGCTCGCGAACACCTCCGCTAGCGCGGCCTGGTCCCGGTCTATGCCGACAAGCGTCCAACCGTCGGCGGCCAGTCGGGCGGCAATGCTCCGCCCTATGCCGTTGCCGGCACCGGTGACCACCACGGTGCGCCCGTTGCGGTCCGCTCTGGTCATGTCGCGGCTTCAGTCGTGGCGGTCTTCTCACGGTATGACCACAAGGAGCCGCACCGCCTCGGCAGCTCAAAGGACAAGCCGTCCTCCACGAGCGAAGTACCGGACAACTCGACCTCCTCGCCCGTCTCAGCCTCTCGCAAGACGTAAACGGCCTCTGGACGGAGGGCTTGCAAACGTACCTGAGACTTTGCCGCGTCCGCTCCAGCAAGGCGAATGGCTTGTACGAAGCCGCGACCACCGGCTCCCCCGTCTGGCCCGCCGGGCTCGTTGAACTGCCATATCACCCACTCCTTGCCGGTACGACCAGGTGGGGTCAACGGGTAGTAGTCACCGTCGAGCAACATGTCCGCCACCGACCGCCAGACCTCCACCATTTTGTGCAGGGTGCCGAAGTCGTTGCCCGACCGCTTTATGTCGATGGCAGGAGCCAGCATCGGAGCCAGAGCGCAGTGGTACGAAAAACTGTCCCCCTCCTTGGCGTCTATCCCTTCGTGAAGTGCGTCTCGGATGTCCCAGGAGAGGGTCGTCTCCTTAAAGTAGGGCAGCCACTCGAACATTGTGCGATGAAAGTCGAGCTTGGTCGGGATCTGCCCGTACCCGTAGTCCGTGAAATGTAGGGGCACCGATCGGCGCATTGTCTCGAGGTCATTGCGCCGGCCCCCCGAGGCGCAGGAGTCGATCAGCAAGGAGGGATGACGCTCGAGCAACTCGTCCCAGAAGGCCAAGTAGCCCTGTACGTAAAGGTTCTCGGTCACGCCCTGACGATCTGGCTCGTCGTGAGCCCGCCAGTGCTCGAGAGGGGGAAAGTTGAAGTCCTGGCGGTAGATCCCTATCCGGTAAACACTGATCTGGTCGCTAACGAGGTCGGTAAGCCAGGCTCGGCACACCGGGTTGGACAGGTCGAGAAGGCCTGAGAGGGCGTGGTGACGCCGCTGCACCTCGTAAGTATGGGCAGCCGGCTTGGCCAGGACCCAGTCGGGGTGGTCCCTGGCTAGCTCGGTCCCCGGGAAGACGCGCTCAGGTTCGTACCATAGGAGCAACTTGGCTCCATGATCAGCAGCGCTTTCGCCCACCGGCGCCAGCCCGTCCGGGAAGCGGTCGGCGTCGGGGCGCCACGTCCCGGTAATTGTCCAGTCAGCCTTGCCCTGCTCGTCTCGGCACGGGTACCACCCGGCGTCGATCCACCAGACGTCGTAAGCGACTCCCTCGGCAGAAAAGCGTTGCTGGTACTCCAGTTGGTTCGCCTCAGTAGCAGCAGTAAATTCCACCCCCTCGTCGGTCCCCGACGCCGAGAGCAACGGAGCGAGCAGTTGACCGCCCGGACGAGGCATGACGTGCTGGCGGTACCATCGCCGCCACAGGTTGACGGCGTGGCTCTGATCGCCGGCCCAACCCATCAAGGTGATGCGCGGTGTGCGGACCGTCTCCCCAGGCAGCAGGCGCATGTTGGTGCCCTGCTGCCCCGCTTGGACAACGATGGCCCCGTTGTCATCACTAAAGCGAGCGGCCCATTGGCCTGGCCAGCCGACCGCCACGCTAAGACCTCCGCCCTCGAAGAGCAGCCGGAAGTAGGGGAAGGCACGGTCACAGGGACGTCCGCCCTCTGGGCTGATCTCGAGCGGGTCGCGGCCCGTCATCGGTGTCGTCTGCCAGACGTACCCTTCGTCCGAGTCGAAATCACCATTGCCGTGGTACAAGGCGCCGGCGCGACCCCCAAAAGACGCTGCAAGAGCGAGCAGGTCTTGCACAGGGGGGGTCGGGACATCCGACTCGTTCGTCAACCACGCCGTCCACTCGACGACAGGGAAGTCGAGGTAGCGCACGACCTCCACTCGGACCCCGAGGCTCGTCTCGGGGTCCCTGCCCTCATAAGTGCTGAGCACGATGGTTGGCCCGAAGCGCCGAAAACTACTCGTTGGTGACCATTCTTGTGGGATGCCGCGCACCAACGACCCGCCGTAGACGAAAGAGACCGGCAACCTTGCCGCCTGGTCGACCAGCTCCTCGGACCACGACGCGAAACGCTCCCAGTCGCCTCGCGACGGCCCCTCTCCACGTGCCACTGCTTTCATCACCTTCCCCCTCTTCCCGGCGGCCCAGCACTGCTCACCAAGGCGACAAGATCCCGTTCATTCCAGGCCCATAAAACGCCGGGGGGACGGTCACAACGACCGTCCCCCCGTCATAGCTAATGCAACCTTGTTCTCAACTTACTTGATAAGGCCCTTGGCCTCCAAAGCTGTCAGCTTCGATACGAGCGCCGGGTTCGCAGAGTTGTACTGCGAAATCAGCGTCGAAACATCACTGTCGAGCTCCGACAATGCCTTGCTCAGTGAGATATACCCACCCACGTACGAGAGGTAAAGGCCATCGATGATCGAGAACGACGAAGCAGTCAGGCCATCGTAGGCGCAAACCCCGAGGTAGTACTTCTGGTTTGCGAGCAGGGCGGCATGGATTGAGGATAGCGCCGGCGTGACCTGTGAGCCTGCGATGATGGGCATCGCATTGCCCTCGTAGTTCACGATGGCGGAGTCCCACTTCGGCGTCGAAATGAACTGTAGCCAAGCCAACGCGGCCTGGAACTTGGCCGGGTTCATGGTCTTGTCGGCCTTCGATGAAGCGATCCCGAATTGGAACGACGTCTCGGGGCCACCATTATCCTGCCATACCGGCAACGAGGTGGCGAGGGGCGAGGTGCCTTTGAAGCTCGTCAGCTCGAAATACCCGACCGGGAACTGCTGTGACTTCGGCAGAGCGGCAACTTCCTTGGGGACTGCGTACCCGCTCACGAGCACGTAGGCCACGTTCTGGCCGAGGAACTCGGGGACGCCCGTCGACGAAGTAGGACCTGTCGTCTCGGGGACATCTACGTTCTTGGGGTCCCATGTCTGCACGAGCGCCTTGCCGAGTGCCCACCACGAAGAAGCCATTGCCGGATCCTTGGCAGGGTTCAACCAATCGCCGTCATGGGTGTAGAAGTAGGACTGATAGGCGTCGCGCAGCGATGCGGGGATGTCCCAAACTTCCTTGTCCTTAGCGATGCCCAGGTAGTTCGTCTGGAAGTAGTGAGCCAACCAGTTGTAGATGACCGGGGTCCACGAGGCGCCGGCGTAAACGTGCTTCGACTTCAGCTTCGTGTCGATCTGCGTGGAATCCGCCTGCAGCTGGTTCCACGATGTGGGGGCAGCCATAATGCCGGCTTCCTTGAAGAGGTTCTTGTTGTAGTAGAAGCCGATACCACCCCAGTCCCCGTTCACTACGAAGTCTCCGGACGTCCCAGGCGTGTTCCCGGGGACGACGTCGAGGTTCAACGCAACCGAGCTCATCGTGTTGATCCACTTGGTGTTGCCCGGGATGAACGGGTTCGGCTGCTCGAACGAGGGTGTCAGGTCCTGGAACAGGCCAACAGGCAGGTTAACGTTTACGTAATACCCCGGGACCCAGGTGACGTCCGGCAGCTCACCGGCAGCGGCCTCGGAGATGTAGTACTGGCCCGAAGAATACCCGGCCGAGTTAGCCGTCGGCGGGATGAACTGGATCTTGATGTTCGGGTACATCTTCTCGAACGCATTTGCGGCCGTTTGCATCTCAGGGTCAGTTATTGAGCCCGGGGCCACCTTGTACCCGGCGATCGGCGGGTCATAGCTGGCGGCGTACATTGTGATAGTGCCCTTGTAGCTCAGGTTCGGCGGCCCTGTTGCTGCGCCGGCGTTCGGTACTGCTGTGACAGACATGCCTACGGTACCAACAACAGCGACTGCGCACATTGCGTAGCGCCGAGGGTTCTTGGCTTTCTTAGTTGGATAGGTTTCTATTGTCATACTTTGTGGCATCCTCCCTTTGTGTTTGTTACATCGGAGACATGTTTACATCTTGACGGCGCCACTTGCCATTCCAGAGATGAAGTAGCGCAGGAAGATCACGAAAAGAATGATCATTGGGATCGAGACGATGGTGTACGCCGCAAACTCCAAGTTGACAAGATTTGTGGTCGGCACCGAGGGCGGTGGCGTGAAGTTACCAATCGCCATGGCAATCGTCGGGCTAATAGGGTTAAGGACCAGGGCTGGGAACACATAATCGCCCCAGAACGCGCTTATGTTCAGCAGCGCCACAGCGATCATGATCGGTCTCGACAGTGGGGCAACAATTCGTAGGAGCATCCTGAGGTGGCTAGCACCATCCACCCGTGCTGCCTCAAAGAGTTCCTCAGGGATATCACGTATCGAAGACCGGAAGACGAAGATCGCGAACGCCTGCCCGCCCGCGATGTAAGGCAGGATCAGCGATAGCGGGTTGCCCAGCAGGTTCATGTCCTTGACCTCGATGAACAGCGGTATGAGTGTCAGGAAGCTGGGTATTAGCAGGAGGCCAAAAATGGCATAGAACAGGAACCCTCTGGCCAGGAACTCCATACGCGCGAACGCATAGGCGCTGGACATGCCGAAAATGAGGATACCGGCGACGCTCGAGGCGATGATCAGCCCGGTGCGCAGGAAATCGCCCTCAAGGTAGCCCCAAGCTTGGCTATAGAAGGTCCCGAACGGCTTCGCCAGTGACAAGGAGAAGGGGTGGGTCTGTAGTTGAATACCGTTCCGAAGCCCGCTCACAGCCATGAAGTACATGGGGAAGAGAGCCAAGACCCCGATGAAGATCAGCACCGCATAGTGGGTAACGCCTTTGACGCCTCTCAAACGATTGGCTCTGAGATGACGGTCACTGCGGTCGAGGCGGGCTGCGGTCATGCCACTGTCTTTCGCGTGTCCTTGTCGGAACGTAGGAACCTCATAGCAGCAAAAGCCAGCACCAAAGAGACGAGGAACAGTACAAAGGCGATCGCCAGGGCGTAACCCATTTGAGCGTACTCGAAGGCGTTCTCGTACATGTACAGCACCGGCGTCCAGGTCGCGTTCTCCGGGCCACCTTGCGTAAGAAGTAACGGTGGGAGAAGGTTTTGGGTTATGCCGATGATGGACAAGACGAGGATCACCTTGAACTGGCCCCTTACGAGCGGCAGCTCGACATGCCAAACGCGCCTCAGAGAACTGGCGCCGTCGACGGCAGCAGCATCAAGGGTGTCTGTAGGGATGGCTTGCAGGCCAGCGTAGAAGACCAACATGTAGAACGCGCCTACCCAGGGAAACCCCATGAATATCAACGCGCCCATGGCCGTGTGCGGATCTGCCAGCCACGCGGTCTCCAGCCCTTTCAGCCCAAGGTCGCCGAGGATAGAGTCGATGACGCCACCGGACTCAAAAAATACGCCCCATGTCAGGATACCGACGAGGCCAGGCAGGCACAACGTGAGGGTAAAGGCAACCCGGAACCAGTACTGCGCCCGGGTGCTGCGCAAACGATAAATGAGCAGCGCGACCAGCAGGCTCGCGAAAATCCCCCCGGGTATACCGATTATTGACCACCAGAACAAGTGGGCGAATGCTCCGCGGAAGATGGTGTCATGTATGAGCTGGTCGAAGTTCTTCAGCCCGACAAACTTGGGCGCCGACACGCCGTCCCACGATGTGAACGCCCCTTCGAGCGCGCGTACTGCAGGCCAATAGCAGAAGATCCCGATAAAGAGCATGGTCGGGACCAGGAAGGCCCAGCCCTTTAGCGTTCGGGAGACGGACCGTCTGGTCAGCCGGGGCGGGCGCGGTGGGCTCACCGTTGTGCTGGGTGCCGGGGTGATAATCACGTCAGCCCCCGCTTGTACGCCCACCCGATCATTGCCTGGGGACCCCCTCCCGGTTGCCTAAACGCCCGCTGCTGCGTCGTCGAATGTCTACTGTAGACGATGCTCGTTGCTTGCAGTGACCGGCCGCGAGGGACGGCCGAAAGGGCGCCTGTGAGGACCACCGGTAAGGGTGTCATCTGCTCGCATACCGCAACAGGTTGGCTGTTAGTTGGTCTGCGACCGCGAGCGAGCCGAGGTTCGCCAACAGGTCGAAAGTACTTACGACGACCCGACCGGCCCCCTGACGGAAGCTGGCTGCGAGCATGCCCGATGCGTACCCTCCCGGACAGGGGAACCCGATGGCAGCGGCGAAAGCTGCCACTGTCTCGGCGTCGCCTTGCAGTAAGTGCCGCGGCAGGACAGGACCGAAGCGACGCCATCCCATTAGGCCTGGCCCGGCCAAACCCGCCACGAGGTCGGGCCCCGTGGCAAAACATTCCTTGTGGTACAGCCAATCGCGAAAGCTCGTGCAAGAGATCTGCGTCGCAAAGGGGAGGCTCACTGAGATATCTCCCGGAGCGATCAGCTCCCAAGGGTTGAGCACTAACGCCGTTGCCCCCCGGTCGACCGCGCTCGAGACGGCACGCCATTTGTTTTCGTCAAGCTCGGCGGCGTGCCCGACTAGCAATAGGCCGGAATTCTCGAGGCCTTCGCCGTCGTCGCCTAGGTCAAGGCCGTGGCCCGAGAACCAGTTCAACTCGGCGGGGTGCAAGCCGAGCGCACCGGCGCTCTGTCGCGGCGTTAACGGCGCCGGGCGCTTTATCACGGCAATCGTGGAGCGCCCTGACGCCGGTGCCGCAGCGGTACCGAGCGACGCTGCGCACCGGTACTCACCCGGCGGCCCGTCGAGTGTGACGTGTTCGTCGAGCACAGCGAAAGCGAGCGGCCCGCGGCCGTCCTGGACCACAATTTCGACCGGTCGTTGCCAGCGCCAGCCCTCCGGGCCGACGATTGCAACCCGGGCAGGGTACCGTCCCGGCGCCAGCACGTCCTCGTTGGCGAGCGATAGGTGCAACTCGACTTCGCTGCCTGAAAAGCTCACCGCTGGGGCCACATCCAAGCACCAGCGCAGCGGGGACCACCCTTCGGCCATGGTGTCCATGGCGGAGGGCTTCCAACGGCGCCAAAACGTCCAGGCGCCTTCACCGGTGAGCGCATGGTCCAACATCCCGGTGAGGTTGTACCCAGAGATGTTGCCGTTGGCCCGGATGAGGTCAAAAGTCACCGCGCGGTGGAGCGACTGGTTGAGCTCGCCGTCGGCTAGCGCGTCCTCTGGGAAGCAGTACACACGGTCCATCCCGAAGCGCTCCCAGTCGGAGATGAAGCGCTCCGCCATAGAGCGGACATAGGCGACATCAGGGGCCTCAAGGGATTGCGCCGCTCCCCCACCGGCCGAGCCGGCGTGACAGGTCGCCTCGGCTAGGGCCGTGACGGCATCGAACAGGCTCCCGACTCCGTACTCCGAAAGGAAAACGGGCTTCTGCCCTGCACCCATCGTTCGCAGCAACTCTTGAGCGCCCACCGATTCAGGCAGCGCCGGGTACAGGTGCAGGTCGCCGCCGCCAGGCACGTAAGCGCCACGATCGGGTTGGCCCGCCCATCCCACCTCAACGGTAGCGGCGTCGGCTTGTTCCGCGCCCCACTCGTAGCGCCAGGTTGCTTCGCCCGGGTTGCTGAGCGAGCCCACGGACAAGTCGCCGTCCCAACGCCCGCTGCTCAGCAGAACCAGACGGGTGTCATCGAGCTCCCGGAGCCTGGACAGGTACCCGACGGCGTGGCGGAAGACCGCGCCCTCGTAGGTCTCGTTCAGCAGGCCCCAGATCACCACGCTCGGGTGGTTGCGGTCGCGCCGTACCATCTCGTCATTGGAGCGGTCGAAGTGCTCCCCGAGCCGCGGGGAATCCCCGAGCAGCCAGGCAGCGTGAGTCTCCTCGTAGACCATTAGGCCGAGCTCGTCGCAGAAATCCAGCTGGTCCTCGCGTGCCATACCCGCGATGAAACGGACCGTATTGAACCCGGCGGCCTTGGCATAGACCAGGTCCTGGCGCACCAATGCCGGCCTTTGAGGCACGAGCTGGCCGATCGGGTAGTGGTTGCCGGTGTGTGTCGAGCGGAGGTAGATGCGCTGGCCGTTCAGCTCGAACCACCCATCGCGGACGCGTAGCTCTCTGAACCCGGTCCGGATGCTTCGTTCGTCTCGTGGGCCGCCTCCCTCAGTCGCCTCGAGGCGCACCCGGACGAGGTAGAGGAACGGGTCGTCGGGGTGCCAGGGCCGCACCTCCTGCAGGGGTACTTGGAGCTCAAGATGGACAACTGTCGGCCCCTCTGGCGAGTCGTGCACCACGGCGCCCTTGGTTGCATTGGCGACGCCGATCCCACTCAGCGCTTCGCTCACCAAAACGTCGACCACCAGAGGTGGGCCGCTATCGCGCGATGGTCGGCACGCTGACATCGACGCTGATAACGCCGGTTGCCAGCTGCGAGCGCACGACAATATCGGCGAGGCGCACCTCAGGTTCGACGTGCACCACAACGTCGCCCAAGATCCCGCCGAAGTTGTAGGCCCACCCCGGCCTGAACTCCCCTGGCAGCGTTTTGTTGGCGTGCGGCACCTCGGACAGGACCAGCCCGTCGATGGCCTCATCGGTTGGGTTGACGACGCGCACGGCCAGCAGATTGGCGCCCTGCGGTTTGCACAGCCTCGGTGGCGTCGAGCTCGAAGGGGCCTTCGCCTTCATGCGAACCGATCTCACAACCGTTCAGCCACACCGTGGCCCCGTAGTCGACCGACTCAAAGCGGACCAAGGCACGGTCCCTCGGCGGCACCCCAAGTACGCCGAGCTCGCACCAGTACCAAGCGACACCATGGTGGTCGGGGAAGACCTGCTGGATTATCCCAGGCACCGGGGCGGCCACGGCATCGTCGGGGACGCGCGCCCACCATTGGCCCACGATCCCCTCGTTCGCCGGGTCAAGGCAGATCTTCCAATCGCGGGCTCGCCGGAGGTTCACCGATAACCCTCATCGCTAGCTCGAGGCAGGCCCAATTTCCCATGACGCAACAGGCAAAAACCGCCACCCCCCCGCCACAGGATCATTGTCGGCCCTCCCTCCGGCCCGGCTTCGTCGACGGGCCCGGCCAATGTGGATGACATCGGTCGCGCTAACTGTTGACAGTCAACGGCGGGACCCTACCATCCATGTCTGAGCGCCGTCAAGGGACACTCAGCCGGGTGGTCCTGCGCTCAGTGGCCGGAGCAGCGCTCTAAGGGCGGCCGCGAGGGCAACGGCGCGATCTAGAGGTCAGGCCTTGACCTGGGAGAACACCGAGGTAGCGAAGGCCTCGACGTCGTTACTGCCAGGCAAGAAAACCGAGGCCAGCCCGAGCCTCTCGGCGCGCTCCTCCAAGAGGTCGATCATCCGTTCGGGCGGCCCGACAAGAGCGAACGGGCATTGGCCGAGGGGCACCGGCGCAAGCCCGTACTGTTCGCACATCCGCCGCTCGACATCCTCGACTTCCCCAGCCCGGCAGCTCATCACGTGCGTCAGCATCACGCTGGTGGTGGGCGTCGGCCGTCCGGCTTCCGAGGCTGCTGCGGCCAGGACGGCGATGCTCTCCTCCAAGCCGGCCACCGTGCCGGCGAGGCGCTTGCGATTGTCCTCTTCAACGGTCACCGCACCGCCGATGGTGGCGCTCACCTTCCCGGCCTTGGTCGGCGAATTGAGGTCGACGTGGTCGGCGTAGCGTCCGGCCATCTGCAACGCCCGGGCACTGCCACCGCCGAGCATCAGCCGGGGGGGCACCCCGGGATCGGGAGAGAGCGGCAAGTCGTCGGCCACGATCTGGGCGCCGTGAAGATGACCGTAGCCCTCGTCGAAGAGCTGCCGCCCGAGCACCATGGTCTCCTCCAGACGCTGCATCCGCTGGTCGTGAGACTGCCAAACAAGACCCAGGGCCTCGAACTCCTCGCGGTTCCATCCGGCCCCAAGCCCGGCGTAGACGCGATCACCACCGAAGAGGCGGGCAAGCTGAGCAAAATGCCGCAGAAGCAGGGCGGGGTGCTGAAGACCGGCATTAGCGACGATGGTGCCGAGCTTGGCCCGCTCTGTAACCGCTCCGGCCGCTGCGAGCAGGATGTAGGGGTCGGGCTGGCGTCGGGCCGTGCGACGCGAACCGTCCATGTCGAAGAACAGGTGGTCGGTGGCAAACACCCCGGCAACCCCGACCTCCTCCCAGCGCCTGACCTGACCTGCAAGTTCCGACATACCCGCGACATGCGACCCGATGACTCCCCAGAGCTCCATAGCGTCGACCATAGGGCAACGGCGGCACGCTGGACGGGCCGAGGAGCGTCATGCTTCAGCTTCCGAACGCCCACGCCACCATCAGCGGGAACTCTCCTCGCCACAGGGCGTTGCCATGCGACGCGACCCTTTCGCTCATCACTACGTCGGCGCCCGCGTCGCGCAGTGCGACCGCCCACCGCTTTGCATTGTCGAGAAAAAACGGTTCCAATGTGCCAGCTACGAGGTACGTCCGCGGGAGCGGGCTCGGCATCACACCGCCCGGCTTATAACCCGCGCCTGGCGAGCCGGACATGACCGCACCGTAGACGTCGGGGTGCCGCAGCCCAAGGGCGAGCGCGAGCTCTCCTCCCGCCGAGACACCGAACACGGCGCTCCGTTGGCTGAGAAGTGCTACTCCGAAACGCGACCGCACCCAACGGCGGACGTCATCGACGAAAAACCTCTCGTGCGACTCGAAGCGTTCTGCGTCAAAGACAGGCGAGTACTCATGCAGGCGCGCCATCTCGTCGGTCAGCCCGTGAACACCGACGATCATCGTGGAAGTTAGGCCCGCCGCCTCGAGGTAACCGCCCCAGCGCGAGATCCCCTGACCGTCCCCCGCGAACACGACTGCATCGGGCGGGTGCGGCGGGACGTACACCGTCACCTGGCGACCACCGTCGTAGTCGAGGGTTTCGGTAACGAGCTCTCCCGCGATCGGATCGGCAGGTTGCAATCTCGGGGGCGGTTCAGGACCGCCCGCGTCGCCTGTTGGTTGGTCATCCACTGTCGGCCTCCTCTCACTGAGCTAGCTGCGCACAGACTGGCATCGACGGCGACGGGACCTCGTCACAGTGCGTTGAGGGCGACCGGGCCGGGGCGGTGAAGCCGGCCGACGCGCATGTGGAGCGCGATAGCGCCACTTGAGACCGCCGCCCAACCACACCATACCGAGGCGAACCCGTCGAAGGTGAGCCAGGCGATGACCCCAATCGCGACCAGGTTGACGATGCCAAAAGTGACGACGCGGCGACGGCTCGACAACAGCAACGTCCCGCACACGGCGGCTACGTAGAGCGCTGTAACGAAGACCCCATGGCTGAGGTCTACGTCGTACGAAAGGTGATAAGGACGGAGCGCCACGTTGAGCGGGCCACGAACCATCGAACCAAGTAGGTCGCCGCCCACGGCCAGACCTACCAGGACGAGCGGGACCATGACGAGCCTGCGCCGTCGCAACGGCTCGTTCAACAACACTGCGAGAGGTACGAAGACAGGAAGGACCACGAAAGCTATTAGCAGGTACGCCCACAGGGCGGTCCTCTCGAGCTCATGCGGGACGTGACCCTGCAAGCCCAGCCAGACGAACGCCTCGATGATTTGGTGGACGCCGAGAAGAATGGGCAACGCAGCGAGAGCTACGGCACCGTGACGCCTTCTCGCGCTGCGCACAGCATCGACGCCGATCGCGGCAATGACGGTACCCCCGACAAAATCAGCCTGCGGAGAAAAACACACTTGACCCGAGGCTACAGGACGAACCGGCACAGGGGCCTCTAACGTGGTCCACCGACCCGGCAATCTGGACGTCGTGGCCAACTGGAAATCATGAGAACCTGTTATATAGGGAGGCAAAAGAGTAGCTGAGTTTACGACTAGCGATGGAACTCGGATCTCCTACAAGGACTGGGGCGTCGGTCAACCGATCGTCTTCAGCCATGGGTTGGCCGCTGTCGGCTGATGACTGGGACGCCCAAATGCTTTTCTTCTTGCACCACGGGTACCGGGTGGTTGCTCACGACCGCCGCGGGCGTGGCCGGTCTGAACAGGTCAGCGAAGGCAATGACATGAACCATTACGCGGACGACCTGGCCGATTTAGTCCAACACCTCGACCTGCACGACGCCGTCCATGTGGGCCATTCCGCCGGTGGCGGCGAGGTCGCCCGCTACATCGGCCGACATGGTGAGGGCCGCGTGGCAAGAGCGGCGCTGATCAGCGCGGTGACGCCGTCGGTGCTGCAGACCGCCACCAACCCCGTCGGCGTGCCCCAAGCGGCATTCGAAGGCCTGCAAGCGCAGTTGGCGGCCAACCGCTCAGAGTTTTCCGAGCCGTACCCTCCGGGCCGTTCTACAACTTCGACCAACCGGGCGTTCAGCCGTCGGAGGCCGTCATCGCGAACTGGTGGCGCCAGGGCATGATGGGCGGCGCGAAGGGCCAGTATGACTGTGTCTCAGCGTTCATCCAGGACGACTGGACCGACGACCTGAAACAGATCAGCGTCCCGGTCCTCGTCATGAACGGCGACGCCGACCAGATCGTCCCCTACGCCACCTCGGGGCCGCGCGCGGTGGAGATCCTGCAGAACGGGACGCTGAAGACGTACCCGGGGTTCCCGCACGCCATGCCGACAACCCACGCCGACGAAATAAACCCGGATCTGCTGGCTTTCATCCAGTCCTGACCGTCTGCGTCCTCGAACATGAACCCGGGCAAGCCGACACTGCACCCGGGCAAGCCAACACTGCACCCGGGCAAGCCAACACTGCCGCCTCGCGCTAACCCACAAGGTCCCCCGGCCCCCCCCAACAGGGGCCGGCCCGACCTCGGCCACGACGGCGAGGGGTTTCGCCTTGTGTGGGCGGAGGAAGCGCTCGGCAAGACGGTTGTGGCCTCAAGGACCGCCGGGCGACGCGTGGGCTCGGAGCCCCTGTCAGGCGAGCCTCCGGGGCTAAGAAGCTCTGTGGGTACCGTGTGTTGTGGTGAGGTCGCTCTCGGTGAGCGAATTGCCCTGTCGGGCGCGTCGTGTTTGCTCTTGGGCAACCATGAAGAGCCACAATCTGACCATGCGAGAAATTGTGGACCTCACCGGGCTCGCCGATCTGCTTGACCTGACGCGGCGCGAAGCCAACGAACTAGCTTGCGAGAAGAGCTTTCCGGCACCCTTAGAAGTAGTGCACGGCAACCAGATCTGGTACGGCGATGACGTGAGGAACTGGGCACGCGAGAGCGGCAGGCTCGTCTGATCGCCTAGGGCTGCGCGGTGAGTGGCGAAGAGCCCAACAACTGCTGCGGCCATTAGCAAAGTTGTAAGCCAACTAAAGGCTTTAGGTGATGGTCAGTGTTCCCGCGACGCCGGAGCCACCTCGCACGCTCACGACGATACGCCTTCGCACTTGGTGAGAACCGTTAACGTCAGCGAAGAGGGCCTTGCCAGCTTTGGTCTCTTTCAGTTTGATGATGGCGCTTTTACCCGAGCCGATGCGAAAGCTGGCCTTAGCTAGGACGACGGTCTCGTAGTCAGTGGTGCTGTCGGCTTTGTGCTGCTTCACCGGGAGTTGCTCGGTGATCTCAGCGCTCCCTGAGCACGCCGCGCGCTCGCAGGACAACTCCGCAGTGACGTAACCCTTTGAGGCCTTGGCCAGAGGCGAAGCGATGACGGCTCGAGGCGACGGCGCGATCGTCGTCGTTGTCGTCGCCCTGCTCGTCGTCGTGCTGGGCGGCGCTATGGCCGACGCCGCCCAACTAATCACTACTGACGGCTCGGTTCCTGGGTCGGCCGTAGCCACTGTCACGGGGCCACCCTGGCCACCATAACTGGAGCCACCCCCTCCACCGCCGGCCCCTTCGTCGTTGCTGTCGCCTCCGCCGCCGCCGAACCAGCCGCCCCCTCCACCGCCACCTCCTGATTCAACCCAATTCGCCGGGCCGCCGTCGATGGTGGCGCCACCGGTGCCCGCTGTACCGTTACCCCCAGCGGGGCCACCGATCCCTCCCGGTAAGCCGCTAGTCGCAGCCGCAGAGGTTCCTCCACTACCGCCGGGACCACTGCCCGGGCCGCTCGTCCCTGCGTTGCCTCCGAGCCCTCCTGCATAAGTGACGCTAAAACCCGAGCCGTTGTCGCTCAATTCGCCGCCACCGCCGCCTCCGCCGCCGCCGCCCGCCACCAATAGCCGGGGGTCAGTACCTGGGTCGCCGGTGAGGTTGGCAGAGCTAAGAGGTTGAAGGCTCAAGCCCGAGGAACCGCCACCTCCGCCGCCGGCGCCCGCCTCAGCACAACTGGTGCCCGGAACGCACGAGCCGCCTGCGTACACGCTCCCGCCCGCGCTCCCACCCGCTGCCCCACCGGCCCCGCCCTGTCCGTAGTTGCCTGCAGCACTGGGCGTAGAGGACACTCCGTAGCCACCGGGGCTCCCGTCCTGGCCCACGTAGACGTACAAGGTGGCGCCAGCGACTACGGGTAAAGCGGCATTGCTGACGACTGCCCCGTAGCCACCAGCGGGAGGGGACCAGGCAACGTCCCAGCCTTCGCCACCCGCACCCCCGGTTGCGACCACCGCTACGTCGCTGAGCCCAACCGGCACCACAAAGGTATAGGTGGCACCTCTTCCCCCGTAAAGGCAGCTGTCAGTGCCTTGTGACGAGTAAAACGTACCGCCCGTCCCGCACGGTCCCAACTGCGCCTGCACCACGCCCGTCGAGACCAAGCCGGCCGAGACGATGGACGTGATCAGAAAAGCGCTCAGCCACAATGATTTCACGAGCACCCGATGGCTGTGCCAGCCCGAGCCGTTGTGCATTGACCTAACGCTACTCCCGCCGGCCGGCTCGCCATATCTCCTCGAAGTCGTCCCACCGTCGCTGGTCGGCCTGGGACCTGCTACGGCCGTCACCGCCCAACGGTGCCACGGCAAACTACCCACATCAAGGGGAGCGAATTTCTCCCGGAGCTGGTCACATTGGTTCGCCTCCCGTGCGTTTTGGAGCAGGATCCCCCAAGTCAACCTGGACCAGCGCGGGCCAGGACCGAGAGCCTGTGCCATGATCACTCACGATGACGAGGCTCGGAGTGGTTTTCTTGCCCCAACTTGCGCCCGAGGTGCTCCGGGAGGTCGCCGAGGTCGCCGACGAGACTGGTCTCGAGGAGTTGTGGCTGTGGGAGGACTGTTTCTTTGAAAGCGGTATCGCTTCGGCGTCCGCTGCTTTGGCGTGGACGGAGCGGCTACGCGTCGGCATCGGGCTGCTGCCGGTGCCGCTGCGGAACGTCGCATTGACGGCGATGGAGATAGCGACGATGCAGCGACTGTTCCCGGGCCGGGTGCGGGTAGGCATTGGGCACGGGGTGCAGTCTTGGATGGGCCAAGTCGGTGCCCGTGCCGGTTCGCCTCTCAGCCTTCTGCGTGAGCACCTCGGCGCCCTGAGGGCTCTGCTCGGCGGCGAGGAGCTGAGTACCAACGGCCGCTACGTCAGGTTGGAGCGGGTAAAGCTGGAGTGGCCACCGGTATCGCCACCCGAGCTGCTTGCGGGAGCCACTGGGCCGCTCTCCTTGCGCTTGTCTGGGGAGCTCGCAGATGGGACGATCCTTACCGGCGGAACAAGTCTGGAGGGCGTGCGGCACGCTCGCGCCCAGGTCGAACAAGGCCGCTCGGCGAGCGGGCGTGTTGGCCATCACCACTTGGTGTGCTACCTGCTCGGGGCCACCGGCCCGGGAGCAGGCGAACGCCTAACGCGCCAATATCAGCAATGGGGACTGAGCCCCGGCGACGGGGTCGGGGTTGCCGGCGATGCTTTTGAGCTGGCGCGAGCCGTGGATGAATGGGCGTACGCGGGTGCGGGCACAGTCGTGCTACAGCCGACCTGGGACGAGCCGGATATGGCTGAGTTCGTTCGCTTTGTCGCCAGCGAGGTCCGTCCCCTCGTGCGATCGTCAGTCCTGGACTAAAACGCGCCGGCCACAAACATCGGGCAGCCTGCTAATCGCGTACCGCCTCGACCTCCAACCCGAGCCTGACCGGGCGCGGCGGAGCGCAGTGTGGGTGAGCATGAACCGAGGCCGGCTCGATGCGTTGGGGCAGCGTGGAGGAGACTGGGGTGCCAAAGCACGATGTCCCAGTAGCACCGCTAACACTGCGCGCGTTTTGGAACGCGCCAAGGAGATCGTCGCTAAAGAGAGGCCCGGCGTTTTCGTCGCGCAGATACTGGGCGCCGAACTCGGGGCCTGACGGGCGATCCCGCCCGAGCCATGCCGGCCCAGGAAGGCAACCGAAGAAACACTGCGCGCTTCGCCCCAGTTGGCGTGGCACAGTATTCCAATGGGACTACGTAGCACTCGGTTTGCAAAAGTCATGCCTAGAAGGCGAGGAGCCTGGATAGCTCTAGTCGTCACAGCCTTGGTCTCCGTTGGCCTGCCCGGGACAACCGCACTGGCGAGCGCCTCGGCGAGCGGGCCTCGAGTCAAGGTCCTCGGCTGGGGCTTCGACAGGCCCTCAAGTATCGCCGTGGCCGGTCAGGACGTGTTCGTTGCGAACGCGGACGGCAACACGGTGACCGAACTGAGGCTCCCGAGCTTTGCGCTGGCCCGGGTTATCCAGGGCACCCAGTACCACTTCGCCGAGCCGCTCGCGATGGCCGTTTACGGCCAGTTCCTGTGGGTGCTCAGCAACCAGCTCGGGGCGTCGTCGGCAGTGTCGATATTCCTCCCGGGACAAGAGGCGGCTAGCACCTTGACTGAAGTGGACACCCTGACGGGCCAGTTAGTGAGGGTGGTCAGTGGGGCCAGCTATGGCATGGTCGGAGCCGACGCCATGACCATCGACGGCCCGGACCTTTTCGTAGCCGATACAGGCGCAAACCAGGTGACCGAACTGGACGCCGACACCGGTCGATTAGTGCGCCTTATCAACTACGCGAATTATGCATTCGCCGAACCCCGCGCGATTACAAGCATCGGTCCGGACTTGTTCGTGGCCAACGACGAAGGCGGTGCTGGAGGCACCGTGACGGAGTTCAACGCGGCGACGGGGGCGCTGGTACAAATAATCGGCGGCCCTCAGTACAAGTTCGACCAACCAGCACTACTGGCATCGTGGGGGCCGGACCTGTTCGTCTTCAGCCTTGTGCTCACCACGAGGTCAGCCGTGGGGTCCATAACACAGATCGGCACGAATGCCCCAACGGGCTCGTCTGCACCTACCACCACGACGTTACCTAGTACGACCCCGGCTCCGGTGGTCGCCACTTCAACGACGACGACTACAAGCCCAACTAGTTCCACAACGCCGATCGCGCCGGCGACAACGGAGGGTTCGAGCTCTACTCCAACCACGATCAGCCCGCCCCCGACAGCCGATATCGTAAGGATCATCACGGGGCCGCCGTACGGCTTGGGCGAAAGCCTCGCTGCGACCGTTGTGGGCGACGACCTCTACGTGGCCAATCTCGGTGCAGAGGGCTCCGATGCAAACGGGAGCCTCAGTACCTTGGCCATCGGCGGTGCCGGGTCCGTCGTGGAAATCAATGCCCAAAGCGGGACGCTGGTGCGGAATTACTCCACTGGCTCATGTCATATCGACGAGCCTGAGGCATTCGCCGCCGCGGGTGACCAACTCCTTGTCTCAAACGCGGCCAACAACACCGTCAGCGAGCTGAGCACAGTCTCGGGCGAGTGCGGCGTGGCTACCGTCGGCTCCGATTACGACTTCGACGACCCAGCGGCCATGGTGGTCGCCCACGGGCACCTCGTCGTCGGAGGAGTCCCTGTGAGCGACCTCTTCTCGGGGGTTGGTCTGGCCTCATATGGCTCTTTCGCTTCGGAGATGACCGAGATCAACCCGTCCACGGGCGCCTTGGTACGGGTGTTGAAGGGGGCCGAATACAAGTTGGGCCTATTCGGTGCCCTTGCCGCCTCGGGCAAGGACGTCTTCGTGGCCAACTTCGAGAACGGCATAACAGAGATCAACGCTGACACGGGCAGACTGGTCCGGGTGATCGGCGTTGGCAAGCCAGGGACGCTGGCCACAACGGCGCTGGCTGTTTCCGGCAAGTACCTCTTAGTCGGCGTCCTGAACAAGTCCGACACGGGCAGCCTCATGGAAATCGACATTGCCACCGGCAGCCTGGTAAAGACAATCAGCGGTAAGCGCTACGGCCTCAGTATCCCTGTTTCCTTGGCCACAGTCGGGCCCGACGTGTTCATGGACACGGTCAATGATGACAACAGCTCCAGCAACATCACCTCGACCCTGACCGAGATCGACATGGCCAGCGGGCAACTTGTACGGGTTATATCCGGCGCAGGGCGTGGCATCCGCCAAACCATCGATATTGTCGCGGATGGGTCCTACATCTTTGCGCTCAACGTCGGGAGCCTGACCTCGGAAGGCGAGGTCATTCGCTTCGGCCCGGGGACTATCGCACAAATAGACGCCGAGAACGGCGCGCTTGTGAGGTTGATCTCCGGCCCTCGCTATGACCTGAGCGGTGCAACGGCCATGGCTGTGATGGGCCGGGACCTGTATATAGCCGACGCAGGAGCCAACGCGGTAACCGAAATCGACCCTGCCACGGGAGCACTGGTCAAGCTGCTCGACGGGGACCAGTACAGTTTCGTTGGGCCTGACGGCGAAGCGACCTGGGGTCACCACCTGTACGTGGCCAACGGCCAGGGGAACAGCGTGACCGACATTGACCTCGGGCCCTGAAGACGCTGTCGAACGGGTACCCGCGACAACAGGGTGGACCAAGCTCAGGGATGGGAAGTCTTTTCCGGCGTACCGCTTGGAGGGCTCCCTGAGGGGGCCTCGAAAACTAATTCCGGGCTAGTGAGCTGCCTGTCGCTGGGCGGCTCTTCGGCCTCCGACAGAGCGTCGAAGTAGTCGGCAAGCCGTTCCAAAATGCGGGCGGCGACCAACAGCTCCTCGTCGTCAAACTCTCCAAGAGCAGCGCGCCAGCGGGGTTCCATCCGCGCGTGGCGGTCGGCGACCAGCTGTTCTCCGCGCTCTGTCAACGAGCTCATCACTACGCGGCGGTCCTGATCTGAGCGCGCCCGTGTGACGAGCCCCTGTGCCTCAAGGCTGTCCAGCATCTGGGCGACAGTCGCGGGGCTCAAGTCGGCTTGCTCGGCCAGGTCGCGGGCAGAACCCTCACAGAGCCCCACAAGGCTAAACAGCAGCGTGTACTGGGCGAAGCTTATTTGCTCCGGGTGGTGAGTCTCGCGCCCACGCAGCCGACGCACGGCACCCATTGCTCGCTTGAACGCCGCGCCAAGCTGGCGCGTGCGGCGTGCTTTGGCTCGGTGTGGGCGGCCGGCGGCCGGCGTCGCCCGGTCCACCATCTTCCTCAGTGTCGGCGCTCACGCGAGCGCCTCGGCCACGGCTCCGGACTCAATTGCTGCTTCATCAGGGTTCTTGTCGCCGCGCTCTCTGGCTGCACGACGAGCGTTGGATTCGGCCCGCATCAAGACCACGCACGGGATGATCGAAAGCGCCACCAGTCCGACGGACCACCAGAAGGCAATGCCGTAGCTGTGGGCGGCGGCCGCGATGGTGTGGGCGTGCAGGAGGGAACGCTCCAGCACGACCGCCAGCACGGTCGTGCCGATCGAGCCGCCGACGCGGTTCAGCACGTTCAGCTGTGGCGTTGCGTGGGACACCTCGTGGCGCTCCAGTGCCGCGAACGCGGCCGTCATCGCCGGCATGAACGAGGCCCCCATGCCAGCGCCGCGGAGAACCATCGCGACACAGAGGTAGGCAACGCTTGTGTGTGCGCCTATCAGCGCAAACGGGATCGTCATTACGGCGGTTACCAACACGCCCACTAGGGCTACCGGCCCACCGCCATAGCGCTCGGTCAGCTTTGCGGCCAGCGGCATCGCAGCCGCCATGCCGAGGCCCTGCGGGCCGGTCAACAGGCCCGTGTCGATCACGTCGTAGTGGCGCAAATCTTGCCAGTACAGCGGCATTAGGATCATGGCGCCGAACACCGCCGCACCCAGCGCGAACATAACGATCGAAGCTGCCGAGAAGTGCCAGCGCTTGTAGAGGCGAAGGTCGAGCAGCGGGTACTTGACCCTCAGGGCGTGGAACACGAAGGCGATCACCAGCGCCAAGCCGGCGATAACCGGGACGTACACCTTCCAGGTGTCGACGGTGCCCAGCGTGCCGGTCTCAGCCAACCCGTAGGTGATCCCCACCAGGCCGGTCGACATCAGGATCAGGCCCAGGAAGTCCAGCCGGTCGGTGCGCGCTCCGGCTTTTGTCGGCAACAGCTTGACGGCCATCGGGAGCGCGAAGGCACCCACGATGATGTTCACATAGAAGATCCAGTGCCAGTCCAGCGTCTGGATGATCGCGCCTCCCAGGAGCGGCCCCAACGTCGGGGCAAGCATCATGGGAACAGCCACCAAGCCCATGACGCGCCCCATCCGCTTCGGGCCTGCCGCGTCGGCCATGATGATCTGTGCAACGGGCATAAGCATGCCGCCACCGCAGCCTTGCAGCACACGGAAGGCGATCAACTCGGTATCAGAGGTCGCCAAGCCGCAAAGCAGCGACCCGGCTGTGAACAGGACTAGTGAAACCAAGAACAGCGGCTTGGTACCGAATCGCCGCGAGGCCCAACCGGTTACCGGGATCACCGCCGCCAGCGACAGCATGTAGCCGGTTATGACCCACTGGATGTTAGAGAGCGAGGAGTGCAGATCCTTGCCAAGCGTTGCAAGCGCGACGTTGACGATCGTGGTGTCGAGGATCGACATCATGGCGCCGAGCATGGCGACGCCCGAGATGATCCACACCTGGCGGGGGATCTTGTCTGCTGCGGCAGCTATCGCGGCCGTGGGAGATGATGTGGTGGACATAGATCGTATGGTACCAAATCATTCGGTACCGAATCCACTCGGCCGAGGTCCACACCCGGTGGTGGCGGAAAATGGCTTGTCAGAGCTTGCCGGGCGACATGACTGACGCCAGGACAGGCCACGAGATGCGCTGTCGTCGCAGTAACGGGCCGAGCACTGCGACGCTCGAGAAGCGCTCGCGACCCCGGCCCTACAGACTGCGGGACCGTCCAGGCCGCTGCACGTTCAGTCGAAGGCCAAAGTAGGCGGCCAGTCGCGCACCGATCAGGTCGGCCCTCTGCTTTCACCCAGGGACTTGCCCGGCGGCGAGCACTTTACGGTCGCGATTTCGGCCCCACTCGACGGTGACCCCATCTCGGCGCACCGCGGCCACAAAACGGGTAATTGAGAAGAAGATCGCAAAGGCGGTCAGGCTCCAAGTGACCGCGGTTCGTTCCAGGACGAATGCGCGGAGCGAAGAGGACAGGAGCAGCCAAAACACGATTCCGGCATTGAGCATCAAGACTGTCGCCCAGAGGAGCGAAATCCGGATGAAGAACCGCCGGATACACGGGCGGGAAAGGAGTTCGGGGTCGATCGGGCAGAAGTCGCGTGCGAACCGCTGTGTAAACGGGCGTCGAATTACGGCCGAGCCCACGAGAACAAGAGAGATCAATACCATGCCAGCTGTTGGTTGCGCGAAATAAAAGAAGGCGCTGCCAGTGACGAAGGACACCGCGGTGCGAACTATCAAAATGCCTGTGCCCAGCAACAGGAGCGTGGAGACGCGTTCTCCCCGTTTGAGCCGTCGTCCAAGGGCCAGGCACGACCAGATGAGGGCGGCGATCAACGCACCTCTGAAACCGGCTGTGACCAACACTAGATAGAACAGGACGAGCGGACCGACCATCGCTTCGAGTACGACGGGGCAGGCGTGCCGCATTGCGGCGTATGGAGACGGCATGGCTAGGTGCTCCCTGTGGCTACCCCCCTCTCGGAAGCAGAGGGAAAGGGTTGGGGGCCTCCGCGCGGCTATACCCATCTGTGGCCTCTTTTCTCCACGCTCGATTGCGGGAGAACCTGCGAGGGCGACCTCTAGGTGACCGGCAACAACGCACAGCCTGCGTGATTCAGCCGAGCGCCATGGACAAGCCTACGTCATTCGGCCCGACGTCCGGCGGTGCGCGAGTCATCGTCTTAGCGGAATATGGCCCCGGCAGGCGCTCCGCCGCCGAAGGGCGCGGCCTGAACCGCCCGTGGGCAGGCGTGCCAGCACCATCGTAACGAGTGGGGCAGGCTGTATTGCCCTCCACTAAGCGGTGTCGTACCGTTTCCCCATGCGGCTCTGGGAGGCGCCACTCCTGTGGGCCAACGCCGATATCCGCCGCCGGTGGCGCTCCCTGGTGGTCTTGGGCCTACTTGCCGGTCTCACGGCCAGCATGGCCATGGCCGCCTTCGCCGGGGCTCGCCGCACCGACACCGCTCTGGCCCGGCTCGAAAGCGTTACCAACGCACCCAATGCCGTCGTGTTCGCAAGCCAGGTGTTGGATCTACACCCTGATTGGGAGCGGTTGGCGGCCCGTCCCGAAGTAGCGGACTTAGCAGTCTGGGACCTGTTCTTCTGCACGATTGACGGCCAGGCGGGCGGCCTGTTGTTCGCCTCCGACGGGAACGGGTGGCTCACCCGAATCGACAAACCCGTTGTGCTCGAAGGGCGGATGTTCAATCCCAGGGCGGACAACGAGATGGTGATCAACGAACAGGTAGCCACCCAGGACGACGTCCACTTGGGCCAGGTCTTGCAGGTCAAGGCCTATGCTCCCGACCAGCCAAACGCCACCGGCACTCCTCGGGGACCGTTCATCAGCCTGCACGTCGTTGGGATAGTCCGCACAGCAGAAGAGTTTTTGTTCACCCCGGGGGCGCTGGTCTCGCCCGGCGTAGTGGCGAAGTACCGCTACCAAGCCGTCTTTGCCCCCAATGCAGTCGTTCGGCTCAAAGGGGGAGCGGCCGGCATGGCAGCGCTGCGCCGAGACGTCAGCTCGTTGGTGGCCCCCGGCGTACCGGTCCTGGACTTGCAAGACACCAGTCGAAGGGTGACAACCAGCCTGGCCGTGGAGAGCTTCGCCCTCTACATGATCGCATTGGCCCTTGTGCTGGCGGGCGGCCTTTTGGTGGCGCAAGTCCTGTCCCGGTCGGTGGCCTTTATCGGAGACGACGTGCCCGCGCTGCGCGCCGTCGGCATGACTCGTCCCGGGACAGCAGCGGCGGCCAGCCTGAGCAACGCGGTGGCAGTGGCGGTGGCGGTCGTTGTGGGCCTCGTCGGAATCCGTCGCGCTGTCACCACTTTTCCCCGTAGGCATGGGCCGAACTGTCGACCCCGATGTCGGCGTCCACGCGGACTGGACCGCCCTCGGAGCCGGCCTTGCCCTCACCGCCGTGTCCCTGGTGGCCGGCGCTATTGCCCTCGCCCTGTCCGCGTCGTCCCGCGAGGCGAAGCATGTCGCGCCTCAGCGTTCGGCCATTGCCTCCTGGCTGGGCCGGGTAGCTCCGCTGCCCGTCGGGATCGGCGCACGGATGGCTCTCGAACGAGGCCCTGGCGCCCGCAGCCTGCCCGTCCGACCGGCCTTGGCCGGCGCCGTTATCGGTGTCTTGGGCGTCGTCGGTGCTCTGACCATCAACGCTGGCATCCACCACGCGTTAGACAACCCGCAGCTCGCAGGCGTCACCTGGGGCGCCGCCATCACGCCGCCGGAGGACGCGGTCACCTCGACATCTGTCTCGACCCGCTACCTTGCCGAAGTGGAACGCGCCGCTCCCGGTGCCTCAGTGGCTGTGGTGCGGCGCGACCTGGTGGCCGTCGACGGAGTGGGGGTACCGACCTTCTCTGTCCGCGACGCCGGCCGCGGCAGGCCGACCGTGGCTCTTGCTATGGTCACTGGCCGGCCTCCAACTGCCCCGGACGAAGCCGCCATCGGGCCGGCTACGGCAAAATCACTGAAGGCCCGCCTGGGCGATTGGGTCAACATCGGCGACCATCAGAGGGTGCGACTGGTGGGCGAAGCCTTGTTCCCCAGCGATGTACACGCCGAGTTCGACGAGGGGCTGTGGTTGACGACGGCCGAGTTTGACAGGGTAGTACAACCGTCTTTGCCGGCAGCGCCCAATGAGTATGTGGCCGTGCGCTTTCCCGACTCCGGCAACCAGGAAAACGAGGCCATTGCCGCGTCTGAGGCCGACCCTGCAAACAACCCGATAAGCACCGGGCCGATAGGAAGGTTGACGGCAAACCTCGGGGTACCAATCAGTGCATTCAGTTCGAGCGTCGAACCAGTTGATGTCCCCGTCGAGCTGATCAACCTGGAGGATCTTTCGCAATTGCCGATTGTCCTCGGCGCTTTCCTCGCTGTGCTAGGGCTAGCGGCGCTGAGCTATGTGCTGGTTATATCCGGGCGGGCCCGCAAAGCCGAGTTCGCCGTCTTCAAGGCGCTGGGATTGGACGAGAAGATGTCGCGCAGTATCGTGTATTTCCAGGCTTCAGTCATTGCCACGATCGGGCTCGTCATCGGCATACCACTAGGGGTTGTTGTCGGGAGATGGGGGTGGTCTGCGGTCACCACGCGGGTCCCCCTCGTGGACGTACCACCCTTGTCAGGCCTGGTCGTCGTCCTGGCTATCCCCGTTGTCCTTGTAGCCAGTAACGCTATTGCCGTGCTCCCGGCTCGAAGGGTGGCGAAGGCCAAGCCGGCCGAGGCGCTGCGCTCGGAGTAAGGCTGGCCACCCTGGCCACCCTTTGTAAGACGCGCAACCGGGGGTTACCGGTCGGCCGATGGCGACGGGTCATGAAGCGACTGGAACTCCGCGACCAAAGACGCCAGGCCCTCGCCCATCTCTACCTGAGTGAGAAGGATGCCGACCGTAGCGTCGGTGTCGACGAAGAAATTTGTACCGAACCCGCCGGACCAGCCGATACGGCCGCGCTGCGGTCCCTCGGTCCTCACAGCCACACCAAATCCCCATCCCACGCCGTCCCAAAACTCCGGGAAAAAGAAACTGTCTGCCGTCTTGCACGCGGCCGGCACTTGATCGCTGGTCATCATCTGCAGGTGATCAGGTGAGATCATCGCCTTGCCCTTGACCCGACCTCCGTCGGCGAGCATCTGAGCGAAACGGTGATAGTCCCTGACCGTGGAGACGAGCTCGCCATGGCTCACGTCAAACGATGGCGGCCCGGCATAGAAACCGCCACCGGCAGGCTCGATCTCCACTAGTCCGTCGTCGCCGTGCCGGTAAACCGCCGGGAGCCGGTCCAGCTTGTCCTCCGGCACCCACAGTGCGGTGTCGGTCATACCGAGCGGCCCGAACATGTCCTCGTCCAGATGCTCACCTAGTGGCCGGCCCGTCACCCGCGAGATGAGGACGCCGAGTACGGCAAACGAATGGTGATAACGCCAGCCTTCTCCGGGCTGGAATGCGAGCGGAAGTTCTGCCAGCCGGCGTAGCCAATCGTCAGCACCCATCGTCGGCGGCTCAGGGCCAGCCTCTGTGCCGTTCGAGGCCATGGCCTGCTGCAGCGGCGAAGACTGGATCACCATTCCATACCCGGAGGTATTGGTCAGGAGGTGGCGAAGCGTGATGGCCCGGCGGGCCGGCACGGTATCGTCGAGCTCAGCTGCCGGACGCCGCAGCACGTGGCGGTCAGCCAGTTCCGGCAGCCAGTCCACCACGCTGTCGTCGAGCCCCAGACGCCCCGCTTCCACAAGGCGCAGCGCTGCGACAGATGTGATCGCCTTCGTCATGGACTGGATCCGGATGATCGCGTCCTCACGCATCGGGGCGCCGCCGATAGAGGCCACACCTGCGGTAACCACCTCGGCGTTCGCGCCACCACAGAACGCAATCCCGCCAGGAATGATGCCCGCAGCACAATAACGGGTCAACAGGTCCCTCAACGTCCCGCTCACCCGGCGATCGTGCCACCCTTGACCGCCAGGGTCAAGCTTTCGCAGTAACCGCAAGCCGGGCGGTAGAAGCCTTTGTCAGGGTTTGATCCTGACTTCTCTAGTATCTGTCAGAGGGGGGGCTCGGTACAAAACTCCATGCCTGATCATTGTAAATAGTGGCTGGTCAGAGCTTCGACGGGCCGCTCGAGCGGGTAGTAACGGCGGTGCGGCACAAGCACTGAAGCCTGTCCTAATTTCAGCTGGCCCAGTCTGGCACCAAGAATCCTGCGGTGCCGCGCCCGCTGTGGTCGCAAACCGGGCCAGCGACTTGTCAAAACCAGGATCTAAGCAGCCGACACCGTCAGTCTTCGGCGTGCAACCCGGGCGCGGTCCATCATGACCGCAATCGTGGCAGTAAACAGTGCTGCTCCGATGGCGATAAGCGTGATCAGCCAACCAGCCATCCCCCCTGTAATGACCGTGTGGACCACGGTCGGGTCGGGTGGCACGGGCTGGCCTGCACCCGTCGGCGACGGTATTCTCCCGTTGGCATAGGTCCGGAAATTCACCATCAAGGCAAACGACGATGGGGCAAAGATGGCAAAACCCAAGAAACTAGTGAAGATTGCGAAAACGGCGCTGGCTGTGCGTCGGACGACGTGGATGTGTTTCATGACGACCTCCTTAGTTACACGGAACGGCTCTGTTTGGATTATGAGCACGCAGAGCCGGGTTGCGCTATCCGATCATTTACGGATAGCCAGGAGGCTCGGCCCGACCTAACATGAGACTCACAATACGGAGGTGCGACATGGTCAGTCGGGAATCGACGAACGAACAGGACCTGCGGGCGCTGGCCGGGGTCGTCTCTGAGGTACGTCCCGACTTGCCCGCTCAGGGGTTGCCGTTATCACTACTGAACGACCTCAAGGACCAGATCCCCTGCGACTTCTTGCTGTGCCACGGGTACGACACCACCCTCCAGCAGTACTGGTTCACCCAGCAAATCCCCCGCGACGACGGGGCGGGAGGCCCGGTCGACGAGGACTTCCTCCGGGTCTTTTGGGAGCAGTATTGGGACTGCCAGGTCTGCAGCTACCCTGACCACACCGGAGATCTGCGCAGTGTCGTGAAGGTTTACGACTTCTACTCAACCCGTCAATGGCGTTCCACGGGTTTCTACCGGGAAATCGTGCGGCCGCAGGGCTTCGAGAACCACATACAGCTTTGTCTCTCCGAACCTCCTGGCCCCGACGCCGGGCCAGGCCGGACGGTTAGGCTCTTCTTCCTGCGCGAACGCGGCCTTGACTTTTCAGAGCGCGACCGCGCGCTGCTCACCTTGCTGCGACCCCATCTTCAGCTTGCGTACCACGATGCCGAACGCCGTCGGAGCCCCGTCCCAAAGCTCACCCCTCGCCAGTGGGACTTGTTGCAACTGATCGCGGGCGGACGTAGTAATTTGCAAATCGCACGCCATCTCGGGCTGTCAGAAGGTACCGTCCGGACTCACCTGGAGAACATCTATGCCAGGTTGAATGTCTCGAACCGCACTGCGGCGGTTGTTCGCGCCTTCCCCGACAGGGTTGCGTAACCAACACTCGACCGCTTGGGACTGGTGACTGACCCACTGGGCCACGCCGGACACGATCGCGCGACTCTGGGCCAAAGAACATTCGCGCCCAGACCGGCGCCAATGCACGCGGCACTGGCGTCGGTCTGAGCCGCCCGGACGTTATGACTTGGGCAGGCTGAGGACGCTGTTGACGATGTAGACGGTGGCGTTGGCTGTCTGGACGTCGCCGCAAACGACCGTGGAGGTCCCATCGATGTTGAAGGTGGTCCCACTGCCCGCTATAGAAAGTTTCCCGCCTTCGATCGTGGTGTGGACGCCCGCCAACATGCTTGGGCTCAGGCGCCCGGCGACTACGTGGTACTCGAGGAGCTTGGTCAGCTCCATCTTGTTAGCCAGGATGCCGTTTAGGGTCTTAGCCGGGATCGCCGCGAATGCCGAGTTGTCAGGGGCAAAAACCGTGAGTGCCTTGGCATTGTTGAGCGTGTCGACGAGACCCGCCTTCTCGACCGCCGTGACCAGTGTGGAAAGCACGGGATTGTGGCTGGCGGCGGTGGCCACAGGGGCCGAGGTCATGCCGCTGAAGCTGCCGGCACCACTAGTGGGTACAGTGCTGCACCCAGCCCCGAAATCGGCCTTGACCATCGGCATGGTCATCGTGGGCAGGCTGAGGACGCTGTTGACGATGTAGACGGTGGCGTTGGCTGTCTGGACGTCGCCGCAAACGACCGTGGAGGTCCCATCGATGTTGAAGGTGGTCCCACTGCCCGCTATAGAAAGTTTCCCGCCTTCGATCGTGGTGTGGACGCCCGCCAACATGCTTGGGCTCAGGCGCCCGGCGACTACGTGGTACTCGAGGAGCTTGGTCAGCTCCATCTTGTTAGCCAGGATGCCGTTTAGGGTCTTAGCCGGGATCGCCGCGAATGCCGAGTTGTCAGGGGCAAAAACCGTGAGTGCCTTGGCATTGTTGAGCGTGTCGACGAGACCCGCCTTCTCGACCGCCGTGACCAGTGTGGAAAGCACGGGATTGTGGCTGGCGGCGGTGGCCACAGGGGCCGAGGTCATGCCACTGAAGCTGCCGGCACCCTTTGTCGGGACGGCGCTGCAGCCTGACCCAAAATCGGTCATTGTCATAGTCGCCGCGGCCGTCGTGTTGGCGTTTATTGAGGCGGCTTCCGCGCCAGCCGTGCCCAGTCCGGACACTGTCGCAGCGAGGGTCATGGCCATCCCCGCTCCGGTCAGTCTTATGAAGTTACGATGCATTATCTTGCCTTTCTTGTTGATGGTAGGGGTATGTTCAATGGTCGATCGTCAGTGGTGATTTGCAGTGTGAGCACCCGGCACGATGGGGGGCCGGGGAGAGGTCGCCAAGTGCCGGCGTCAAATCACGCTGACCACCACGGATTGCTGGCCGCTCGCCCCGTTGGGCACCACGGGCGCTTCAGCGAGTGCCTGTACCTGCGAGTTGGCGTCTACCGCCCGGACCTGAAGGTTGTGGGTACCTGACGTGGCGTGCCACTCCCACCGCCACAGCCGCCAGGTGTCGACCGAATCGACTGCAGCGAGCGACGCCTCGGCCCAAGGGCCATCGTCTACTTTGACCTCGACCCGGCCGATCCCGATGCCGGGGTGCCAGGCGGACCCGGCTACGGTCACCGGCCCGCTCGACAGTTGAGCGAACGACGCTGGCGTGTCGATCCTCGACTCCAGCTTTATCGGCGCTTTTTCGGCGTAACCCCTTTGTGCCCAGTACGCCTTCTTGGCCCCGTAGGTGGTCACGTCGAGGTCGACGAGCCACTTACACGCGGAGGCGTAGCCGTAAATCCCCGGGATGATGGCCCGCACCGGGAAACCGTGCTCGAAGGGAAGCGGCTCGCCGTTCATCCCGAGCGCGAGCATGGCAGGGCGACCGTCCATGGCCGCCCGTAGGTCGGCCCCGATGGTCATGCCGTCCGAAGAAGTCATGAACAACTGGTCGGCGTCGGGGTGTACGCCAGCGCGTTCCAGTAGGTGTGCCAGTGGGACGCCAAGCCACCGGGCGTTGCCGATGTATGGCCCGCCGACCGGGTTGCTGACACAGACCATGGTGATCGGCCGCTCGACCAGCGGCATGGCCAACAGGTCGTCGAAGGAATAGCTGGCCGCGTGCTCGACCATCCCGTGGAGGCGCAGCGTATAGTTCTCGGTGGACAGCTGGGGCACAACAAGTGCCGTGTCCACCCGGTAGAAGTCGTGGTTGGAGGTGACATAAGGCTCCAACCCGGCGACATCAAAACTTGTACCGCTAGCCTGCGGTGTCGCGCTGCCCGGCGCAGGTAGCTTGATCGAAAGCCTGGAAGCTGTCGCGTTATATATGCTGCTCAGAGCCCGTCGACCCGCCAGATATGTGGCGCCGCCAAACGCCGTCAGGGCCGCAGCGCCGGTCAGCAGCCGGCGCCTGGAAATAGCCAGTTCATCGGCCCGGTGCTCCTCGGGGCGCGCACTCGGCCGGGGGCGTGGCCGGTCCCTCACGAGCTGCATGTAGGCCGCTATGGCAGCCCCAGCGCCGGCGAGGGACGGCAGGGCGTCAACCCAGGAGGCAGCTGGCTGCGTGGCAGCCGAGACCGCGGCGCAAGCACCGAGAAGAGCCACGCTTACGAATGCGAGAGCTCGGCGCGTCAACGCCGCCATGGCACCTACTACGGCCGAGATGACGGCCAGGGTGGTGTATATCCCCGCGAGCAGCACCCCCTTGTCATTTTCACCGAAGTGGCTGATGGCGAACTCTTTTAGGCTCTGCGGGGTGTGAGCAATGACGTTCTGGCCAATGGCGATACTGGGAGCTGAGTCAGGACCAGTAAGTATGGCAGCGAGTTCGGCGACGCCAAGGAACACCAACAGCGCTATCAGTCCGGAAACCAACCCCGTTAAGCACCGCTCCAACATCCGCACATGGCTTATACGGTCTCGCTGAAGGCCTTGGATGACCGCTCACAGATAAATCGGGATTTCAGTACCTGGAATGTTGTCTGTTTATAGGAATAGTTATTTGGAACAGAAGGCCCGAGAAAGTTAGGGTACCGAAGCTACACATCGGGGCGGCTGCGAGAGGCCATTTAGGCTCCTCAGCGCGTCGAAGCCCGGGCTCATCGTGGTCGTTTCTTGTCTTTTTATCGCTAGCCACGCACGACCTGAAGGGCTACAGATGGGCGTGCGTACGCGAGCTGGGTGATTGTGGGCCAGTAACAACTAGGTCGGCTGTCGAAGTCTGTGTCGCTGGCGGCCACGGTCTGCTCCGGGATCGGCCGCAAGTCAATTGACCTCGGAAGCGGAAGAACCCGCGCCGGCCGCGCACTTCGCGGGTGCGGTGATTACAGGTCGCGCTCCCGCTAGCTTTGGACTACCCATGGTAGAGCGCGGTCGGCGGCGCGACCGGAGTCACGTCGATGCTGGTGCAGCACGGCGTGTACCCGTCAAGGTCGGGGAGCCACCCGGATAGTAGAACAGTGGCTGCTGTCTTGGGAGCTCCCACTTTGAGGTAACGGGCGGGCGGTGGGCAAGTACCCTTCCCGCCAGTAGGCCCGTCACCCCCAGCGAAGACGGCGTCCGCCCGATGTCCTGGCTCAAGGATAACCGTCGGTATACCACGAGTATCGTAGGGGCCAAACATCGTCCCTTCTACGTCTCTGCCCTTCACCCAGCGGCCAGCGGCTTCGACGGCCACGAATGTCGGCCAGCCCGAGAGACGGCACATTCGATCGCTGCGGTTGGTGAACCCAATAAGACCCCCAGCAGTGCCGCCAGCGGCGAACGACCTTACGAGGTCGACCTTGAGCTGAGAAAAAGCACAATTCGGCACAGCATTTGTTGTGGCGGACGCGCGCAGCTCGGGCGCACCGTTCGCAACTTGACCGGACGTCCCGCCAAACCCGACAACGACGGCAACTGTTCCTAGCGCAACGGCGCGAGTAAAGGCGATATTCAGCTAACTCCTATTAGGCCTGCACGGGTTCCCGAAGAATCTCCGTCCGCGGGGCCGCTTGGACGGCGCTTCTGGCCTCGTCCCTTGCAGAAACCAATGCTCATTAACAGAACGGGGCTCGGACCCCCCGTACGATGTGAACCCCCCACCCATCGGTGGGACGCTAGGAGGCAGTACGATCGGCACCAAGGCGAAGGGACCGGGATGGCTAGGGCTTTCCATGTGGCACCAAACCTCGGGGGCGGCTTCAGGCTCAGTAAGAGGAAGTCCCGCGTCTTCAGGGCCATTGTCCTGTTGTTCACTGTCTCGGCGTTCGGCGACTCGCTGCTCGAGTGAGACCTGGGGGACCGTCGTGGTAGGGGTGCTGCTTGCCCATGCGCTACTCCGCTGGGTCGGTACCAAGCGCGACGCTAGGAACTGAAGGGCGTGCCGCTGAGGTGTCGACGGCATCACCGCCGGGCCTGGTAGTGCCGCTGCGTCCCCCGGTCCGGGTAACCCCTCGGGCTAAAGGCGGGCTGCGACTGTGCGGTCATCAGAGCCATCGAGCCTTGAGATCGAGATGGCTCTTCTCGATTCCTCGGAACTAGGAGAGCACCTGGCTCCGGCGCGCTCGGGCGACAGTGTTTTTTATGGTGCGTACCCCGCAACTGACGACGACGGCGACTCGGTTGTCAGCTTCACTCCTGCCGACGCCGACGGAGTAGTGAGGCCCCACCCCGTCTAACGGGGTTACAACCGGAGCAAGCTCTAATTGGTCGAGGCTCCTACGTATTCGGTTTTTGGGTGTCGGAGGACCGACCCGCTCCTTCTGGTACCAAGCACTGGCGCTTGTCGGGAGCGTGCGTCGGTGGCGACATCGGCGGGCCACGGGACCGTTGAGGACCCACCTCTAGCTGCGCTCGCTCGTGGGGTGGCGGCCCCAAACGAGCCACCCGTGGTTATAATAGCGCCAGTGGTCGGAATCGAGCTTGAACGGGTCGAGGCGTTGGAACTCCTAGGGATGACGTTGGCCCACCTCCGCTTGGCTGAGGACCGGGCCGAGGTCTCGCCTCGGCTACCTCTGCTGACGATGCGAGACAAGCTCGCTCTCGCGCTACAGGAGGAGAAATGAAGTACTCGGTCGCCGAGACATCAGATGCTTTCGCCTTGATGGAGAAGCACCGCGCCGGAGAAGGAGGTGAGGTTGGCGCGGCTCTAGTAGTCGTCGGTCTAAGCGCAGAACGAGCCGCCAAGGAGTCGCAAATTCGTGACGAGATGATCAGGGTCGCTCATCGCAGCGGTGCATCGATCCGTCAACTCGCCGAGGTCTCCGGTCTTGGCCGGAAGGTCGTAACCGCCATCGTCTCACGTTCACGTGAGTCCAGGCCCACCGCCCTCGCCTGATAGAGGTCACTAGTCGGAACCACGACCCCACGCCTACGCAGCTCACCGCCGGTGTCGGAGGGGGGACTCGATACAAAACTCCACGCCTGAACGGGGCCACCTACCTCTGGCTACCTGCCGCCTGACCCACGTTTGGCGGTGGCTTTCCCGCCGTCGAGGCGCTAACGCCTGCGATAAACGTCAGCGCGATGGTCGATCCGCAAAACGACCACCGCGGCATGATCGTCGTCGACCTCATGGACAACACGGTAGGGACCCCGACGTGCCGCCCACAGACCCTCGAGCTCCCGCTACAGCGGGTTGCCGACGCGGCGAGGCGCATCTACCAGGGCCCCGATATGAACTCGACGATTGCGGCGGCGACGCTTTCGGGCATGGCCGGGGTACTTGCCCGCAAAGTTCCAAGTGCTCAACCGTGGAGGTTCACTACTACGGACTACCTACAGGCCGTGCGACACGGGCTGGGGACGGTGCCCCTATCCGGCGCCCCACATGTGTCGCCATGGGACCCCGGATTGGCGCCCATCCTGAAAACAGCAGGCACCGCCATCTACGAAGAACAGGTTATTGAAGATCTGCTCGGTGACCTCGATAACAGTCGCCGCGAGCCAGACCAACCAAAGCGCTCACCGGGGAGGGGGCACTCGGCCTGACGACTTGGGGAGCAGGAGGTCCGTCGGTAGCGGCCACAAACGGCCCCCGCAAACTGGTCAAGCGGTGTGGGAGGGGGACTCGAAACTTAGGTCCACGCTCTGTGTTCTGGATAGTGGCTGGTCAGAGCGTGGACGAGGGCGAAGGAGAGGGACCTCGCTACGCCAGTGCTTCGAAGAGGCCCTATTCCTAGCAGGGTAACCGTACGGCGGAGGTTTTTGAGTCGACCTGAGCTGTTGTGGGTATTCATCACCGAGAACAGGAAGGAGCATTTCGATGTCCCTTGACATACTGGAGCTGTATGGCCGTGCCAGCGAGTGGACCAACGAAAAGGTCGCCGGTGCCGTCTCGGATCTTGACGCCAGTACCCCCTGCGACGCGTGGAACGTGCGCAAATTGTTGAACCACATGCTCGAAACACAGCGATTCTTCCTCAGCAGCACGCGTGGCGAGGACGCGCCGCCCCCCGCTGCTACGCCGCCACAGGTACTGAGCGATGACCCGGTCAACGACTTCAACCACTCGCGCACCGAGATGCTTGCCGCGTTCAGCGAGCCTGGCATTATCGAGAAGTCAGGCATGTCGCTCGGCATCGCCTTCAGCGACCAGCTGCTGCATGGCTGGGACCTCGCTAAGGCAACCGGGCAGGATACGGCGATGCCCGCCGGGCTAGCCGAGGCCGCATACGAGACCATCCACGGCCGCTTCACCGACGAACAACGAAAAGGCGTGTTCAAAATGCCGATCGCGGTCGCCGACGATGCCTCCCCGCAGGAGCGTCTGCTCGCTTACACGGGCCGCGGGCCTCGCTGAGAGAGCAAGGGCGGGTGCGTTTATCGGGGGAGCAATTGACCGACACGTCGAGGAGGCGCACGCCGTGTCGGAGTTGCATGTAGTTGCACGCCACCGACAACCAGCACGGTCGGCGATCTCCTGTTCAGCATTTCCCCAGCTCAGGATGGGTGTCGGAGGGGCGACTCGAACTTAGGTCCACGCCCTTTCCTCCTGGATGGTGGCGGGTCAGAGCTTGGGAGAGCGGCGTAACGCGCCGGCGAAAGGTCCTCCGGACGTGCCCCCGCAAAAGAAATCTGGAGGGAGAGGGTGCTGTGGCACGTCATCATCGACAAAGGTCGCCCCTTCAACGCTGACCCCACGTCAGTGGACCACTGACATCTGCACGACCAAACTCGTGTTGGCACGAAGTCGGTCGAGATGTTACCCCCCTTGGCCCCTGGATGAGCTTCGACAAAACTGTCCGAGGTGACACCAGAGGCTGGCGGGTCGATGAAGGTTTGATGTCAGTGAAGACGCGACTGCCAGTGGGTGCGTCCCCAGGAGCAGAGCCGTGCTGACTGTTGCTTGGTATCGCTTCCGGGCCACCTTGCGCCGCCAGTGGACCGGCTATCTGGCGATAGTCCTTCTCATTGGGCTAGCGGGTGGCCTCGCCATGGGCTCCATTGCCGGTGCCCGGCGCACCCAGTCGTCGTACTCGACCTTCTTAGACAGCACCAACCCGTCTGACCTTACCGTCGCCGCGTTTTCCCCTAACTCCAACTTCTCATTCGGCTCTCGTGAGTTGACGGCCAAGATCGCCCACCTCGCTGGCGTTAAGGGCGTCAGAGACCTTGCCGGGCCCACCATCGTGGCTCTCGCTTCGGACGGCGCTCCACGTAGGGAGGCGTTGAATTATGTGACTTCTGTGGGCAGCGTGAACGGCGAATTGCTCGACCAGGATCGTCTGACAGCCGTCCAGGGTCGGTTGGCCGACCCACAGCAAGCTGACGAAGTAATGATGACGGTCAGCGCGGCCGAGATCCTTGGAGCGCACGTCGGTCAGATCCTGCCCTTGGGTTTCTACACAGTCGCTCAAACTGGGCTGCCGGGATTCGGCACATCCGGCGTAGCGCCCCGCGTCCGGGTTCTGGCCAAACTGGTGGGTATCGTCGTGTTCAACAACCAAGTGGTTCAGGACGATATCGACCGAGCTTACGGGTTCATGGTGTTGACCCCGGCGCTCATCCGTGAGCTCATCGCCATATCTCCTACGGCGAACGCACCGGTCGAATACGGCTTGCAGCTCGACCATGGCAGCCGTGACGTCCCTGCAGTGGAACAGGAGTTCATCCGCGCGGTCCCGCCAGGCTCGGGCTACGAAATCCATGTGACCTCTCGGGTGGCGGCGCAGGTGGAGCTGGCGGTCAAGCCGGAGTCGGTTGCCCTAGGCGCGTTCGGAGCTATCGCCGCCCTCGTTGCCTTGGTGCTCGGATTGCAAGCCATCTCCCGCCAACTCCGCTGGGGAGATGAGGATCGCCGGGTGCTGCGGGCTCTGGGGGCGGGCCCGGCTATGACGACTTGCGACGGGCTCGTCGGAGCGCTGGTCTCCGTGGTCCTGGGCGCACTGTTGGCGGTCGCTGTGGCGGTGGGGCTTTCACCGCTCGCCCCTCTGGGACCGGTGCGCCCCGTCTACCCTAACCCGGGGATTGCCTTCGACTGGACGGTATTGGGCATCGGGCTGTTACTACTGATAGGCGTAATTGGGGTCGCCGCAGTCACGCTCTCCTATCGCGGGGCGCAGTATCGGTCATCTCGGACCAGGCAGGGGGCGGCTCGTAGTTCGAGCGTTGTCCGCGGCGCTGAAGCGGCGGGAATGCCAGTGACAGGTGTGCTGGGTATGCGTTTCGCACTCGAACCAGGTCGAGGCCGCACCGCGGTGCCGGTGCGCTCGGCGTTGTCGGGAACCGCCTTGGCGGTTGCCTTGTTAGTCACCACCTTGAGTTTCTCCAGCGGCTTAAGCACGCTGGTATCGACTCCGGCGCTTTACGGGTGGAACTGGAGCTACATGCTCAACCCGAGCGATGACGTCCCGGCGCAAGCCCTGAAGCTCCTCGACCACGATCCCGATGTTGCCGCCTGGAGCGGGGGTCAACTCGCCAATACCCAGATTGATGGCCAAACCGTACCGACTCTGGTGAGCGGTAGCACTCGTCCTACGGTGGCCCCACCAATTCTGTCCGGACATGGCCTGAATACCAATAGCCAGATCGTGTTGGGGGCAGCCACATTGGCCGATCTCCACAAGCGCGTCGGCGACACGGTCACGGTGAGCTATGGAGCTCCCCGTGACGCCCCCGTCTACATCCCGCCGACCTATCTGCGGATCGTCGGGTCTGCAACCTTTCCGGCGGTGGGCTTCTCCAGCTTTATTGCCGATCACACCTCGATGGGCATCGGGGCACTGGTCTCGGAAGGAGTGGCGCCGCGTGCTTTCCAACGGGCTCTCCTCAGCCCCGACCCGAATCTCAACGGTCCAGAGATGGTCTTCGTCCGGTTACGAAGCGGGGTCAGTGCCGCGGCGGGCCGAGCCAACTTGCAACGGATCGCCCAGGTTGCGGACAACGTGTTCGCCGCCGACCCTAATGCCGCAGGCAACACCGTCGCCGTCCTGAGCGCGCAGCGCCCCGCTCAGATTGTGAACTACCGCAGCATCGGCGACACGCCAATTATTCTCGCCGCCGCGCTCGCCGTAGGGGCGATCATTGCGCTCGCCCTCACTCTTGTGGCGTCGGTCCGCCACCGCCGACGGGATCTGGCCCTTTTGAAAGCCCTCGGGTTCACCCCCCGACAATTGACCGCAGCGGTCGCCTGGCAGTCGACTGTCGTCGCCACTATCGGCATCATCATTGGCGTTCCGCTCGGGATCGCCGTCGGACGCCAACTGTGGACACTGTTCGCCCGCAATATCAACGCGGTGCCTGACCCCACCGTGCCAGTCTTGTCGGTGATCCTTGTTGCCGTCGGTGCTCTCGTATTCGCAAACCTGGTCGCGGCCCTCCCCGGTCGGATCGCGGCGCACACCCGAACCGCTTTAGTGCTGAGAGCCGAGTAGCACGGGCCTATTGGTGAGTGACAGAACTCGGACATAGGACCACCACGGAAATTCGTCAATCGTGAAACTCGCATCGAGTAAGTCGTAGCGGCGAAATCTGATGGTTACCTGACCATCGCAGGGTCTCCGCAGTCGGATCTGCCCAGCTTTTAGTGGTCACATAACGTAACGCAACGAGGGCGCACAGGCCCTGTTGGTTAAATATGTGATGCTGGAAACGGATAGGGACGAAGAGCCGCCCCTTCCTCTCGTACGCAGATCGTTGACCGGCCCGCTTTCCCGAGGGATCAGCTACGGCTTGAGGCTCCCCGCTAGCAGGTGACCCCCAACGTCGGTGTGTCGCTCGTAAGCGGATGGGCGGGGCCGATCCGTCTCCACGCTCGGCGAGGAAACGGTTCACCCTGACTTCTTAGGTGGTGAGTAGCGCAGCGCCGCCTCTAGCGACACTGACTAGTTGCCGAACCCCGCGGCGGCGCCGCCTTGGCCAGCAATCGGCTGTCAGCAAACTCGACGCGGGCTTGCGCTGCGGCGAATTTGTGAGCCTTCCGAGATTCGTCACATCGACTCAGGCTGAATGGACCTAGAGCGTGTCGGAGACCCGATCAACCCCATAACCACACCGCAGCTTCTCGTAGACGTCGCGCTCCCTATCGCGGCCCTCGCATGGCGCTCCCGGAGCCCCCATTGGCAGCTTCGTTGTCGCCGCATTGGCGCTCCGGGGGAGGAGCCCTCTTGGTCCGGCGCCGAAGACTTCGGTCGTCACCCATTTGGAGGCCGCTAGCCCGTGAAGCTCCCCTTGGCCGGATCGAAGTCATCGTTGCCGACGTAGCTCACCGACACGTCCTGGCCGACCGCAACGCGTAGGACGATCGTTGCCCCCCGATGTTGGAGGACCACGGTGTAGCGGAGCTTGCCAGTGCGGAACACCACATCGCCAGTTGGGACGCCCGACCCCGGTTTGCCGGCGACCACGGTCACCTGGGCACGCCAGAAGCCCCCGGCAAGGGCTGATGCAGTGACCTTGACGACTGCGCTGTCAGGCCGGATACGGAACTCCGACCCATGACGCGACGCCCGCACTCCAGCCGCGCCCGAATAGGACGCCTCCAGGACGGCCCGCCCCGCGCTCGGCGCCTTGCGGGAGCGGCATTCGGCTGCTCCAGCAGCGACCTTCGCCCTACAAATGGTTTGCTTGCCGACGCCGAACAGGACTGTCCCTCCATTAACAGCGCCCGCCGGATCGATGACGTGCGCCGTGTAGGTGACCAGGGCACCAAAGACGAGGTGGCCCGAGGCTGAAACGGTGAGCTCTGGCGTCGCGGGACCGGGGACGGCAAATACTGTACCCATCAGGTCTTTTATTGAAGGTGTGCTCTGGGCGTCGAGCGTGATGGTCATGCAGCCGTCGGAGGACAAGGCCTCCTGAGCGCCACGGACGGGGACGAAATGCTGGGAAACCGGGTCGAACACCTCAACCGGGGCCCCGCTCGTGTCGCCGCAAAATGTTACCTGGGCAGTCGTGAAGGTTGACAGCGACATGGTCCTCACGTCGAAGAAAACCGTGCCCAGCGGCGTCGGGATCTGCGTCAACGGGTCCGACGGGTACACGCCGACAACGAGCTCGCCGGCCCCGCTCGCTGAGGCGCCGATCGAAGCGGCACCTGGCACTGCCACTCCCGCGGTTGCTACGCCCAAGGGAGATGTCGACGTGCCTACCGACGTGCCGACAGGGGCTACACCGACCGCCAAGACGGAGTTGGAGGTCGCCGGTGCGGAGTTCCCGTTACTGCTTGTCGCGGAGACCTGAAAGTCGTAGGCATCGCCCGCGCTTAGCCCGCCGAGCGTCAGAGAGGATGCGTTCGGGCCTGCAGCCGCCGGGACGTCCTCCATGCCTGTCGTCAGGTCATGAGGTGTGACCGTGTAACCGGTGACCTGCGGGCCGTCAGGCAAGCTCGGCGGGGCCCAGCTGACGGTGGCGGAGTCACTGGCGTTGGGCGTCGGGACCGCCTGGACGTCACTCGCTTCCGGCAGTCCGCCGACGATCGAAAAGCTCTGCTCGACTTCAGGCGCGGCGACAAAGTCGGTGTCCCCGGCCTGGTTGGCATCGATGACGCAGGTGCCGTCCGCTTCGCCGAATGAGACAATGCTCCCGGAAATGGCGCACCCAGACGTGGAGTTCGCGTCGACGCTGAAGGTAACCGGCAACCCCGAACCACCCCCTGTCGCGCTGACCCGATAGCTCTGGTCGTTCGAGCCCGTGTAGAGCGCGCCCGTTGGCGGGACCGAGGTGAACGAGATGGCCTGAGGTAACCGCGACACCACGGTCGTTGACCCGGTAAGCGCGCCCCCGTCATACTCAACCGCGCCACAAAAGCTGGGCGACGGGCACGAGACACCCGTCATGCCGATGGTCCCGTCGATCGATGTCGGCTCGGACCACGTTTCTCCGTCCCAGGTGAGCGCCGCCCCGTCGCCGTCGACCACGACGCAGAAGTTCGCCGACGCACAGGAGACACCGGTGAGCATCTGGCTCCCGTCAATGTCATTTGAACCGGACCACGTCTCTCCATCCCAGGTGAAAGCGTCGCCATTGCCGTCTACGGCGACGCAGAAGGTCGCCGACCCGCAGGAGAGGCCCAAAGGGTTCACCCCGTCGATGTCATCGGGCGCGGACCAGGTGACGCCGTCCCAAGTGAATGTTTCGCCGTTGCTATCGCCGGCAGCGCAAAAACTGGAGGACGTACACGAGACAGCGTCGAGCCCGTTGGAGCTGTCGACGATCGCCGAGGACCAGGTTGCCCCGTTCCAGGTGAGCGCTTTGGGCCCCTCGACCGCAATGCAGAAGTCGACAGAGCTACAGGAAAGGGCGGTGATGTCGTTACCGGGGTCAATGTCTACCGCGGAGGACCAGGTGGTTCCGTCCCAACTGAAAGCGTTGCCGTCGTTGTCGACCGCAATGCAAAAGTTCGCCGCCGTGCACGATACGGCATCGAGGGCCTGCTCGGGGTCAATGGCCTCGCTCGACCAGCTTGTCCCGTCCCAGGTGAGAGCGTCGCCGTCGTTATCAACCGCCGCGCAAAAACTGGACGAAGCGCAAGAAACGCCAGATAGGAAGCTGCCGCCATCGATGATCGTCGAGGCGGACCAAGCCAGGTTGGGTGCCCCCAGCGCCGGTGACGCGATGAAAGCCGCCGACACGAGCGGGCCGACCAGCAGGCCCACTACCGCGCCAAGGCGGGCCAGCCTACGTACAAAACGGTCCCCGCGGAGCGGCTCAGGCTGGGCAGGCACGGCGATGGCCACATTGGGTTTCATCGGCCGCCGGGCCTTTCGACCTTTAGGGGCCTAGCCCACCGCGCGCGGCAATGCTGGGCTGCACCCTCACCCAAACCCGAAGAGGGCGCGCCGAGGACTGGAACTCACCAAGCTCGAGTCCGCCTCTGCCCGACGTAGGGAGCTCTTGGGTGAAGCGGCACCTCGAGGGCGCATAAAAGCGCTTCAGGCCTCGGTGTCGGAGGACCGACGACGCTCGTTCTGGTACCACGCACTGGCGACTCGCGAGCGCAGCATCAGCGCAGCGGCAGTCGCCGCAAACGTCAATCGTCTCTCATGACCCGTTTCACGAGCGCTTCGGCGGTACTAAATCCCCCAGGGCCGGGCATCCAGCCCCACATACTGTCAGCTCCTGAGAGGCGGCTTCGCCTGGGATCTGGCCATCCCTCCTGTGTTGCCCAAACGAGCTCGACCCATTGGCTCAGGCGAACTTGCGATGCGCTCCCTGCTTCCATTTCACGTAGCCAAGCTGGGTCGAACTCTACGCGCTCGGCCACCGTTTCGACCGAGAGGCCCAACGCCTCGCGTCGCAGCCTCAAGGCTTCTCCGTCGCGCCAGGCATGTCTGCATGCCAGGCTCGGCGCGACTCGTTCTCGCGCTCCATGTCAGCAAGTTGGGTTCTCAGTGCGCCCTCTCGCCGCCCGCGTGGGTCGTCGTCAGAGAAGACTTCCATCTCTTTGCCGGTTGTCGGGTCCAGCGGAGGCGCGCCGATCCCCGCCCACAGAAAGTGGCCCTCAAGGCAGGCGGACTCTAACGAAACGAAGATGCGCTCCACGCCCTGCGCTCGCCAATAGCCGGCCCCTTCGGCAGCATCAGTAAATACAACCTCCTCGCGAAGGAGACATATAGGGCCCGATGTGAAAGTGAGCCACATCGGCGCCTCGTCATCGTCGGCCAATGGCTCACCGGGCAGATAGCCAAGGGCGAGATGGACCCTCACCGGCTCTGCGTCGTCCACGTCGGGCAGAGTACCCCCGTGGGGCTCTCGTCCCAAACTGTAAGTGCGGTACCGCTCCAGAGCGCGTCGCACGGGCTTTTCGCCAAAGGCTATCACCGCAGCTCAGAACCGGTGTCGGAGGGCCGATGTCCACGATCTCCGACTGGAGGCTGGAGGGGTGGCCGTCGTAATTGGGGCGAAAAGCGCTGCCTCTCCCATTTCCTGAATCGATGACTCGTGCTCCACCTACTGCTCAGGCTCATCAAGAGCTGACAGCAGTTCCTCGTGCGGCCACTCTCTGGTGAGTACATCACGTAGTTGGCCGTCCGAACTGGTTTCCACATAGGGCGTAGCGTCGGGGTCGCGGACGCCCGCGCTTGCTGGCGTCGCGAGCAGTCCGAAGAGTGGGAGGGCGTTCGCCAACCAGGCATTGAAGCGAAGCTCGTTGTACTCGGGAGCGTGCCACGCCCGGGCGATTCGTTGAAGTTCGTCTGGATGCACCGCCATCCACACGCCGAACGTCACCTTGTAGCCGCCAGTCAGCTGTACCGGCAACAAGCATCTGACGAAGGGGCCGATGTGCGGGACCTGCATCATCACTGCCTTGATCGGGTCGGGGTCCGTCATCCAGGTTCCCTCGGCCCGTTCCTGGTCCTTGCTGTTGAGAACCGGGTCGGGCAGTCTGAACCGGACGTGGCGATCATGGTCGACAAGGGGTCGACCGCACTGCGGGCAGGTCCGTTCGGGCACATCCATATCGTGGCTCATGGCAACGACGCGAGCGCAGAATCTTGGCTATCGCGCCGGGCTTACCCTGAGGATCGATGGGCCGGACCAGCGCTTGAGTCGGCGATGCAGCGGGTGCGCTGCCTGTATCACAGCACCCGCAAACTGCATGGCTAGCGGGTGGCCTCTGGTCGAGCCAATCGACGAGCCGGACAAGCGGGGGCGGCGGGCCTCCCGGCGTCGTCGTCTAGACCTGGTGGGGACGCCGGCCGCCGCTAGGGGTCCCCGCTTGGCCGGTGGTCAGCACTCCCCCGACGCTTGGAACGTCTTCGGGCGATAAGCCGTCGTCGGCACGGTGTAGTGTCGGTTGCTGGGACTAGGAGGATAACTTGGCGCCCGACTACCGCTCTGATCGTATGGAGTCGCCCGAGGGGATGGGTAACGCTCGTCGAGCCTGGGAGGCGGCCGGCCCCGGGGCATCGCAAGCCGCAAGACGTCCCGCGTATCCCGTCATCGACCGCATAGCTGGCAACATCAACACGGACCTATGGGGTTTCTGGCTCATCTGGCACATGTGCGGCGGTTTCGAGGGTTTGCAAAGACTCGGCCTGAGCCGGTCCGGTATCTACCGTCGCGTCAAGAGGTTCCGCCAGGTAACGGGCTACCACCCTGACGAGTTCGAGATGCCCGGGGTGACTATCGACGTGGCCAAGTACCGGGCCACACCGACCTCGGAGGTGTTCCGCAATCCCAGCCCTTGAAACTACGCCGGTGTCGTCCTAGAATCCCAGATTATGGGACTACAGGTGGACGAGGACCGGAGCGGCATGGTTGAGCTGTCCTCGGGCGTGGACGCCCTCTACCTCTCGGCCCGTGCGGTCCCGGGCGAGGAACTGCTCGACAGGCTGGCGCACTGTCGCGGTCTGGCCGAGGACGCCGCCGGGGGCATCCCCTTCAGGTTTGGTCCCGAGGAGTTCGTGTTGGAGCCCAGGAGCTTCGGGCGGTACCACTTCAGTCTGAAGCACCCTCTTGGCCAGGTCGGCATTACACCGAAGACAAAGATGCCGGCGGCTCGCTTCCAGCCCCGGGCCGAGTTCATCCATGGGGCTGGGCCGGGGCCGGTCGTGGAGTGGTTCCGCAGCCTTGTCGAGGCCGAGTGTGGGCCGGCTTACCTAAGCGTCAGCCGCGTCGACCTGCATTCCGACTGGCAAGGCTGGGGGCTCTGCGGCAACGACCGCGCCCGCTTCGTGTGCCGGGCCAAGGACCGGGTGACCTATGAGACCTCGGAGGACTTCACGGGGTTCCAGTTCGGCAAGCGCAGCTCGAAGTCAGTGAGCGCACGGATTTACGACAAGACGGCCGAGTCGGCAGAACAAGGCACCGACTACTGGCCCGATATCTGGGGGCCGTCCTACCGCCACGGCGAGCCGGTTGTCCGGGTCGAGTTCGAGCTCAATCGGGAGGCGTTGCGGGAGTACAAGCTCGAAACACCCGAGGACGTATTGGGCGCAACTGGCGCATTGTGGGCCAACCTGACCGGGAATTGGCTCACCTTTCGGGTCCCGACCGACGACGGCACTAGGTCGCGTTGGCCGGTAGCGCCGGAGTGGGAGCAGGTGCGCCGGTCCCGTGTCGGGGAAGGGTCGTTCGGAATAAAGCGTGTCTATGACGGCAAGCGTCGGGGCCAGCTCCGCAGCCTGGCACCGGGCCTGGTGGGGTACTTGACGGCCTTCGCGGCTCTCAGCGGCCGAGGCACCTGGGAGCAGACCGAGGCGAGCCTGGGCGACTTCGTGCGCTGGTATGGGGTCCTCACCGGGAAGCCGTTTGACGACCGGGTGGCCGACAAGGCGGAGAAGTACACGCTGCTATGAGCGGCGCTCCGGATTTCGACCGGGTGGCAGACGTGCTCGTGCAGGTGGTGCTCCGCCTGATCGGCAAAGATGACGAACCGAAGGGAGGTGGCCTTGGTGCTGACTGTGGCCTACTGCCGAGTCTCGACCGAAGACCAGGCCGAGGAAGGCTTCTCGATGGATGGCCAGGCCGACAAGCTCCGGTCCTATGCCGACCTTCGTGACCTGGGACAGGTAACGGTCGTCAACGACCCTGGGTGGTCGGGGAAGAACCTCAAACGGCCCGGGCTGGAAAAACTTTTGCAGGCCGTCAAAGATCGGCACGTCGCGCACGTGCTGGTTTGGCGCCTCGACCGACTATCGAGGAACCTGGGCGACCTCATCCTGTTGGCAGACACCTTTGGTGAGTACGGCGTCGCGCTTCACTCGGTGCAAGAGAACCTGGACCTGTCCTCGGCGGCGGGCCGCATGTTTTACAACATCCTCGGGACCTTCGCTCAGTTCTTCCGGGAGCAATTGGCCGAGAACGTGAAGATGGGCAACGAGCGGGCGGTTCGGGACGGCAGGTGGATCAACCGGCCGAAGACCGGCTATTCGCTCGTGGACGGCCTGCTTGTCCCGAACGATGACGCCGAACGGGTTCACGAGGTGTTCCGTCTTCGCGCCAATGGCATGAGCCATCGCGCTATTGAAGACCGGACCGGGATCAGGTACTCGACGGTAGGTGTCATCTTGCAGTCGCGCATCTACTTGGGGGACGTCCTGCATAACGGGAAGTGGTCGCCTGGTCGGCACGAACCGCTCGTAACACCTGAAGAATTCGCCGCTGCTAACCGCGGGTTCGTGCGGGGGCGGCGGCGCGGGACGGACCTCCTGTCGGGACGTGTGCGCTGCGGGCTCTGCGGGCGCAGTATGGCCGTGGACCAAAACGGCGAGGGCCGGGTCCTTTACCGTTGTCGGCACCGTGGCCAGGGCTGTGCTCAGCCAGCTAGGACGAACCTGGGCCTTATCCGGGCCGCTGTGCTGGGCCTGGCGCTCATCGGCGGCGACGAACGGCTGCAGGAAGCAATCCGCCGGCGTCTCGCCCGGGGCCAGTCGGGCAGTCCGAGTTCCGAGGACGGCCGACGGCACCGGCGCAACCCGGCGGCTGCTCTCGCTGAACTGACCCGGCGGCGGCGGAAGCTCTTAGACCTGTATTACGAGGACGGGATCGACAAAGGGCTGTTCAAGGAGGAGGAGGCCCGTATCAGTGCCGATATCGAGGCAGCACTGGCGCTGGCCGGCGATCAGGAACGACAGGAAAGCCTGAGGAACGATCTGCTGGCCCGTTTCGAGCAGGTGGCGCGCACACTCCGGGACCTCGACATCGCCAGGGTCTGGGAAGCGGCCGAGGAGTCGGAACGACGTGTCCTGATCGACGAACTGCTGGACAGGGTCACGGTTTTCCCCGACCACCTTGAGGTGACTGTCGGTGGCTCTCCCCCGCTCAACGTCCGCTACAGCGAAGTCGGGCTCAAGGAGTCGGAGATTGCACGTGTCGGAGGGGGGACTTGAACCCCCACGGGCTTGCGCCCACTAGCACCTCAAGCTAGCGCGTATACCTAATTCCGCCACTCCGACGTGGCGCCGGCTATACCGGCAGCGAGTAAGCATACCGCTCGGACACGGCTCAAGGGTTCCCGTCACCCCGTGCTCGTAAAGTCATACACACGCTCCCTCCGGCGAAGAATGGGCGCTCGCCGGCCCGGCGCCCGGCCCTATGGCGGGAAGGTCGGTCGGCTAGGGGCTTGTCCATGTGCGAAACGCTGGCGGGATAAAACAGGCTGTTTCAGCATTTGCCGCCCGCTTCGACGTGGCGCTCCTGACGCCTTCCCAGCTGCCCCAGGTCCTATCTGACGCGGGCACGATCGAAAAGACCTTCGCCGGCATCGCGGCAGCTTGCGCGGCGCGTGTGGACGGCACCACAGCTGAGCGGGCGGGCTACCCCCAGAACAGGGAGCCCTCGTCATGGCGGCACTGCACCCCCTGACAGACAAAGCCTTCGACGCTTCCCGCAAGCAGGGCCGGCGCGAGAGGCCGGAGGCTTATGCCTGGGACGCCCTGGTCGCGCTGGCTTGCGGTGGCGGTGGCGGTCGCGGCAGGCCCAGGACCGAGGTCATCATCAGGGTCGACCACCGCGCTTTGCTATGCGGCTACCCACTAGACGGTGAGGTACGCTACATCCCCGGCTTTGGGGTCACGACCGTCGAGGCGTACGCGACATGATCGCAACAGGTGACCCGGTGCTAACGGCGGTCGTCACCAACGCCAACAACGTCGTCGGTGTCGTGCACATTCGAGGACGGCCCAACGCGTACCAGAAGATGGCTCTGGAGAGGCTGTACCCGACTTGCGCGGTCAATGGCTGTGGCACAAAGGCGCACTTCTTACAGACCGACCACCGAGAAGACTGGGCGCGCACCCATGTCACGGTTCGCAGATGTACCTGCCACCGGGTGAGTTCATGCCGGTGCGCCGATGTCGGCGTCCCACGACTCGAAGCTGCAGCACGGGGCGGGCTTCTCGACCCCCCCTACCTACCGGAGCTGGGGGTAAATTGCTCATCGAAAAGCTCGTTGTTCTGGCTTTGGCAGGCCTTCTCAGCCCTACGGAACTGGGGTGAGCTCGGGGCCAGGATCCCGGTCGGGTTGATGGTGATCATCCCTTGCGCGTTGGGCTCAGGGAAGTCGGGCTCACCGTGGGCCCGCATGCACTCGGTGTACCTGAGCGCGTTGGCCGCCATCTTGGCGGGTGTCGACGCGGCGATACTGGGCGGCACGTCCCTCTGGCAGGCCTTCTCAGCAGTCTGGAACTGGGGCGTCGGCGATCGAGGGTTTGCGTCTGGTTGGGCCCAAAGGCGAACCCGCCCCCCGGCGCCGGGCCCGGGTCTGGGAAATCGCCAACCCCATGCGAGCGAATGCACTGTGCATACTTCAGCAATTGCACTTCCGTCGGTGCCGACGAGCCCGAGGAGCCCGAGCCGGCGGGAGCGGCCGACTGGGTTGTCGTAGTCTTTGCGCTACCAAGGCGGGCGACCCCGCTTTGCGCCGGCCCGCTCCCGCAGGCTGACGCCAGGGAACTCAAGGCCGCCAACACAGCCAGGACGGCCAGGGTGGGTCCAGTCGCCTTGGTCACTTGCCTAGTGTCGCACGCTTGCGGGCGACCTGGAAGGGCCCCTTCGACGCAACGTCCAATGGGTCCGCCGCGCAAATGGTCGGCAGGGAGGACGACAGAGGCGCGAGTGGCTCCACCATGTCAGACGGCCTGCGCCGCCGAAGCGTTGCGGCCACTGCGATAGCTATGTCATCGTCGGCGTATAGCCATACGCGCTGGAACTGAGCCACTTGGTCCCTGTCTTGCCAGCCCGAGACGTGAGTGAAGCGGTCCATTTCTATGTCGACCGGCGTGGGTTCGAACTGGTTTTTCAGGACGACGACCGTGACCCGCACTAGGCGGGCGTCCGTCGTGGCCCTGTGGAACTGCACCTACAGTTTCAGTCGAAAAGGACTACAGAGCTGGGACCGCCGGCCAGGCGATGCTGCGCCTAGTAGTAGACGATCCCGACATGCTCTTCCAGGAGTACAAGAGCAGAGGCGTCTTCCGCAAGGGCACGGAATTGCCCAGTACTTCATGGGGCAGCCGCGAGTTTGCCTTTTGGGACCCAAACCACAACGGCCTCCTGTTCGTGCGAGATTCTGTGAGCGCAAATCGCTCGGAAAGGGGCGCCCACGAACAATGACCGGCTGGCCTCAGGGCCGCACAGCGCCCGCCTCCCCGAGAACGCCGCCGAGTCGAAGATCAGGTAGTCGGCCCCCCGTTGGTTCCTGGGTATAGGGGCAGGGCTGAGCTACGAACGATCTGCGGTCTGCGCCGACGTGGCAACGCGTAAGTCGGAAGGCAAGTAAACCTCATGTACCGGAGCGCTCTCCGTTTTCAAGGCAACCGCAGTCCGAGCACGGTCGAGCACACCACGGTGCTCGAGATGCTCGACCGGATTCTGTCGCTACCACCACGGCCTCAAGACCACTAAGGGTTGGGCCTTGGCTGAAGGCACGGGCAACCGCGACTTCGTCCCACCAGATGACCCTCGGCATCCCCGCTATGGCAAAGGGCCCATGGGCCCTGAAGTCCCGAATAGCCCCGAAGTTGTCCCAAACGCCCCTAGGTCCCCATGGCCTCCGAGGCTCCGGGTGCGCGCGCCGGGGAGAGGCTGGGTGCGGCTGGCGCCATCGCCGATCAGCCTCCGGGTGGGCGGTACGTAGACGCGGCCTTGGCGGCCTCGTCAATTTCATCCGCGGTGACAAGCACTACTGTTCGCACCTTGGCCGCGCCGCTCGCGCTCACAGCGAGCGCAGCGCCGGCGGCAGTCATATTGTCGGGATAGTCAGCAATAACGTAAACGTCGTACTCGCCAAATGCGTAGTACATGGACTCGAGTTTCCCACCGGCCGCCTCGGTCGCTTCTTTGACAGCAGCGACACGAGCCGAACCACCCTCGTACTTCAGGCCCTTCAAACCCTCGAGCGTGTAGCTCACTTCAAGCAGGTACTTCGGCATAGCCCCTCCCTCTGGCTCCTTGTTCACGGATAGGTGATTCTTAGCACCGCCCGAGCGCGAAGGCCGGGCCCGCTGGCACGCAGTACGAGGTACCCGGCCCCGACAGTGAGACAATGACCCGGCCCATCATTCGTGAGGCTCACGTCACGACCAAATGGCCCTTCAACCCAGCCTGGTCGGGCAAAAGCCGTCCCAAAGCGATGCCCTGACTGAACGCACTGCGGCTGTCTGTTTGTAGCCCCGGTGGTGTGCGTTCAGCCCGGGTCCCCTACGGAGCTCGGGCCGACGTCGCTCATCAGCGCGGGGCGCCGACACGGCTCGGGCCGACGTGGCTCAGTCGGTGGTGCGCCGGCGGAACAGGTAAGCCGCCACTGGGGCCGCAACTGCGATCAGCGCAAACGACCACATCAACGCAGCGGCAAGGGGGTGCTCCACGGGCCATGAAGGGCTGGGAGGCAGTGGGTTAGGGTTGCCCCACAGGTTGCGGACGGCCGAAGTGACTGAACTAACCGGGTTCCAGTTAGCTATTAGCCGCAACCAGCCGGGCATGTGGCGCGTAGGTACCAAGGCGTTGGAAATGAACGCCAGGGGAAAGATGATTATGAAGCCTACGGACATCGCCGATTCCGGTGACTTCGCAATGATGCCGGCGCACGCCGTCGGCCAAGTCAGCGCATAGGCGAACAGGAGCGCTACCCCGAAGCCCGCCAGCACCGATAGCACCCCGGTTTCGGGACGCCACCCAACGGCAAGGCCGACCAGTGTGACAATCACCGAGCACACCGCCGCAGACAACAAGTCCGAGACCGTGCGACCCACGAGAACCGACGCACGCCACATCGGAAGAGTGCGGAAACGCTCGATCATCCCAGTGGAAATATCGGTTGCGAGGCCAATGCCAGTGCCCATAGAAGACGTGACTAGGTTCATCGAAAGTAGCCCGGCAATTACAAAGTTGGTGTAGCTGGCGTGACCCGGGAGGGTCATACCAGAGCCGAAGACGTACACGAACAACACCGTGAACAGAACAGGCTGCACCGTTACGTCGGAAAGCTGCATTGGCTCCCGGGCAATGTGGACCAAATTGCGCCGCGTCATTACAGCGACGTCTCGCAGGCGTGAGGCCACCAGGCCTAGGACGCCCCCATCTGGCACGGCATCGTCGCGCGCTGCCACATCCTGAGCTGTGAGCTCGACTGCTGTCATACTGCCACCTCCACTAAATCGTCGGTTTGGGTCACAGAGCCGTCGCTGTCGGCCGGGCGGCCAGTGAGCGCGAAGAACACGTCATCGAGGGAGGGCTGGTGGACCTCCACATCGTCGACGGAAAGGCCGGCACTGTCGAGGGCACGCACGACCATGGTCGCCAGGCCACTACGGCTGCTCACCGGGGCTGAGACATGGCGTCCTCCGTCGGTCACACGAGGCGGCCCGTCCACGAAGGGGGCCAGCGCGGCGACAACGCCGTCGTTGCGAGCGCCACTCGAGAGAGTGATCTCGAGGCGGGCGCCCCCAACGGAGCGCTTGAGCTCGGCCGGGGTACCCTCGGCGATCGCCCGTCCGTGGTCGACCACAATGACACTGCCCGCAAGCTGATCTGCCTCGTCGAGGTACTGGGTCGTGAGCAAGATAGTCACGCCCTGGTTGCTCAGGCCCCTAACGATCTCCCAAACTTCGGCTCGGCTGGTGGGGTCCAAGCCCGTGGTGGGTTCATCAAGGAAAAGGACGGGCGGGCGGCCGACCAGGCTCCCAGCCAGGTCGAGGCGCCGCCGCATGCCACCTGAGTAACCCTTTGCAAGCCGACTACCCGCATCGGTCAGGTTGAACTGCTCCAGCAGCTCATTCGCCGCGCAGCCCGGCGGCTCCCCGTCTCATGCCGGACAGTTGCCCGATCATCACGAGGTTCTGATAACCAGTGAGCAGCCCGTCGAGAGTCACGTCTTGAGCGGTCACGCCGATGTACTTGCGGACCTGAGCTGCCTCTGTGCGGACATCATGGCCGGCCACTTGCGCTCGGCCGGCGTCGGGAACGGTGCGCGTCGTCAGGATGCGCACAGCGGTCGTCTTTCCAGCACCGTTGGGCCCCAGGACCGCAAGGATGCTGCCCTTGGGCACCGCCAAGTCCAGCCCGGAGAGCGCCTGGACGGTGCCATACGATTTCGTTAAGCCCTCTGCTTCGATCATTAGGGTGTCAGCCATGTCTCACTCTTTCTTCGTCTTACTTGCCGCACGGTAAGTAAGACCGTACCAAGCTAACTTGCCGGCCGTCAAGTAAACTATTCGTTAATGAGCGAACGAACGGAAGCGCCAGAGGCCCGAACCTCCAATAACGAGGCCGGCTCAGAAACCTCGGCTAGCGGCGCGGGCAGCCAGCAAGGCTCCTTGACCAGCAGCGCGGCAGAACACGGAGGCCCGTTGAACCGCCGCGCGACCGGTCCGCAAGGCGCGGTCGGCGACGGCCCGGAGGCGGAGCAGGCGGCACGCGATTTGGAGCAGGAGCTCCGTGAGCGTGGGCAGGAGCTGCGCGACCGGGGACGAGAGCTCCGCGAAATCGGCCGGGAGCGGGCGCGTGAGCTGCGGGAGCTAGCGCGCGTACAACGAGAGGTCGCGCGCGAACAAGCGCGAGAACTACGGGAGCTGGCACGGGCCCAGCGCGTCGCCGCACGAGGTTTGCGAGGACCTGGACGGGGCCGCAGCAGCAGTGGCCAGGCCGGCGGTGCCGGGATTGCCGGCGCGGGACGTACCGGGGGGTGGGGTGCAGGCGCAGGAAGCACCGGGGCGGGCAGCGATGGCCAAGTACGCGGCGACGAGAGGAGCACTCGGGAGCGGGTACTTGATGTGGCACTCGACGTGTTCATCGAACAGGGCTACGACAAGGCTTCGCTACGCGAGATCGCTGAGCGGATGGGGTTCACCAAGGCAGCCCTCTACTACCACTTCCCTAGTAAGGCCGACATGCTCCTCGCTCTTCACCAGCGGATGCACGGCCTCATCGACGAGCACATCAGCCTTTTGGGTGACGGGACGGTCACCCTGGCCATGTGGGAGAGCTTCCTCGACGCCTGCATAAGCACGCTGAAGGACAACCAGAAGATTTTCCAGATGCACCGCATCAACCAGTCGGCGCTCGCAGGGCTGCACTCAGAGGGGCACGAAGGCGAGCACCAAGAGCTCGAGGAGCGGGCGAGGAGGATCTTCTCCGAACCCTCCGTGAGCCCCGAGGACCGGCTCCGGATGGCAGCCGCGTTTGCCGTTGCGTTCCTTACGCCGTTTATGACCGTCGACTTGTTCTCCGGCTCCGGCGATGACTTTATGCCCAATGGCCTGAGGGAGATCGTCCACCTGGTACTCCAGCCCGGGGCGGCAAAGCTCGATGAGGACAAGCTCGCTCAGGACAAGCTCGCTGGGGGCCCGACCAAGCCCGCCACTGAGAGCAGTTCCCGGTAACGGCAAACCTCGCTGCGCCTCGGGCCTAGAACTTCCCCTTTAGAAGCAGACGCCTCGACAACTCAACTCGAGCCGGCCCGGTCAACGACAAATAGCACGTCTCCGATGAGCTCGATGTCCACGCGGCCCCCGGCGGGAAGGTGTAGCCCTCGCCCGCGGGCAGCATCGAGATGACCTCCACGCCATCGGGGAGCGTCGCCACGACTCGCACCGTTGCCCCGAGGAACGAGGCGCGCGCCACCACCGCTGACCCGTTGACCGCTGGGCGGATCCTGATGCTTTCGGGCCTGACCAGGACATCGACCCGGCTCCCGACGGCCGGCCCGCACCACCTCGAGCCGGGACCGCTAACCGTGAACCAAGGACATCGATTAGCCCTGGCGCGGCCACCTGGCCTGGGAGCCGGCTGACCGAGCCGACAAACTCGGCAACGAAATTGGTGGCCGGGGTCGAGTACACCTCAGCCGGCGAACCGAGCTGTTCGAGCTGGCCCGCCCGCATCACACCGACCCTGTCAGCCATCGACAGCGCCTCTTCCTGATCGTGGGTGACAAACAGAGTCGTTATCCCGACCTCGAGCTGGATCCGGCGTATCTCGTCTCTCAGCTGAGCGCGCACTTTCGCATCGAGAGCTGAGAGCGGTTCGTCCAGTAGCAAAAGGCGAGGTTTGACGCACAGTGCTCGAGCCAGGGCGACGCGCTGTTGCTGACCTCCTGATAGCTCGTGGGGGAAGCGGCCGGCCATGCCCGTCAATCCCACTAGGTCGAGCAACTCACCGGCTCGCCGCCGCCGTTCGGCGGCCGGAACCCGGCGAACTTCGAGGCCAAAGGCGACGTTCTCCAACGCGTTCATATTCGGGAAAAGGCTGTAGGCCTGGAAGACCATGCCCAAGTTGCGACGATGAGGTGGCACATTGGTGATGTCGTCGCCGCCCACAAGCACGCGACCCGCATCGAGCTGCTCCAGGCCGGCCACCGCGCGCAGTGCCGTTGTCTTGCCGCAGCCGGAGGGCCCAAGCAAGGCTACGAACTCGCCCGGCGCGATCGAAATCGAAAAACCATCCAGCGCGTTGACTTTGTCGAACGTGCGACGACAATTGACGAGCTCGACACCGACCCCGCTTTGGCCGGCGGCCGGCGCACCGTCGCGGGTGGAAGTTGAGGAAGTTGGTGACGTGGTTGTCATTCAGGGCTCCCGTTGATCGTCAAGAATCTCCCGTTGCTCATCAAGACATCGCTCCTAGGGGCTCTTCGGGGGCGCTCGGCTGCGCCGAGCCGTCGCCCTCCATGCCCGGCCCCACGAGACCGCCCCCGAAGCCGCCCGATGTGCGCCTACGACGCCCAGAGCCGGCCAGGGCCAGTCCCACCAGCAATAGCCACGTGACCACGAGAGCCGCGATCGACAGGGCCACGGCGACATAGGGGTTGTTGCCCTCCACGCCCACCAGCCACACGGGGAACGTATTGAACCCCATGATGCTGGCAATTGCGAACTCCCCCAGCGACAGCGCCACCGTGAGAAAAGCGGCAGCCAGGATCCCCGAGCGCAGGTTGGGCAGTAGCAAGCGGGCGAGCAACCTGCCCCAACCGGCTCCCATCGAACGGCCGGCGTCTACCAGGGTACGCAAGTCAATAGACCGCACACCGGCATCGATGGCCCGGTACGAGTAGGGCAGAGCCAGGATCACGTAAACCAGCGCGAGTATCAAAGGCTTGCCCGTGAACCAGTTCGGCAGGCTCCTGTAGGCACCGAGCACACCAAGGACGATCACCACCGAAGGGACACCCAACGGCAGAAGGCTGATGGCATCGAGCACCGCCCGCCAGCGCGGGAACCGCAGGTTGACGAAGATCACAGTAGGGACCAGCAGGGCCAGGGTTACTGCCATCGACCCGAGAGCCACCTCGACCGATGTCAGCAGGCTCGAACCCAAACCCGGCTCGGTCAATGCCTGCGAGTACGCAGACAGCGAGAGCCGCCCGTCGTAACCCGACTCGAGGCTGAACTGCACGGAGGCGGCCATGGGCACCATGAAGTAGAGGGCGATCAGGCCAAGGACGACCCAGCGGAACGTAGGCGACCGTTTCACCTGAGCCATCTCGACGTCTTGCGCTGAACGAAGACGTACAGCGTCCCGGCGGCGGCGACAATCACGATCATGCCGAACCCAAGAGCATCTCCGAGGTTGGCCTGGTTGGCCACCACGTTGCCGGCGAGCAGCGAACCAATTTCGATGGGTACGAGCGGGACCGAGCCCGTAGTCAGCGCTTCGGCCGTGGCATAAGCAGCAAACGCGTCCATAAACAGGACCATCAGGGTGGCCACGAACGGCGGGGTCAGCACAGGCAAGCCAACCTTTTGCCAGTAGGTACGGCTGTCGGCCCCCAATGTTGCAGCCGCCTCACGCCATTCCTTGCGTAAGGCCTCGACCGGAGGCAGCATCAGCAGTACCACCAGTGGTACGAGAAAGTAAAGGTAAACAACCACCAAACCGCTGAACGAGTACAGCGTCCAGCCGTGGTTGTACGGGTTCAACCCAATGTCGGAAAGCAGGTGCGTCGCGATACCGGCATTGCCGATTGTCGCTATAAATGCAAACGCCAACGGCACTCCCCCGGTGTTGGCGAGCACACCGCAGGCCGTGGTGACCAGGCGGCGCAGGACCAAGCTTGGCGCGCTCACCAACGCCACAGTGACCACAAGGCCGATGATGCCGCCCACTACGGCGCATACGCCCGAGAGCTCGAGACTTACGACATAGGAATGCACCCAGGGTTGGTGCGGGGAGAGCACGGCGGACAGATTGGACAGCGAAAGTTGGCCATTATTGTTCCTGAACGCCTCGACCATGACCGTCCCCGCCGGGACCACAAGGAAAAACACGACATACCCCAGGAAGGGCAACAGGCCGATCACGGCCAGGTAGCGGCGCCAGCGCCGACGGGAGCCCGCGCTATCAGCACGGGCCCCCTCTGCGACGCTTACATTGACGTCGTCAGCTAGGTCGTTAGCCGACCGCAGATGACCACTCCTTGACCACCAGCGCCTTGGCCGCAGTGGCCTGGGCATTGTTGGCAATAGCTGGAGTGCCCTTGAACGGCGGTATCAACGACGCTGCAGTCTTATTGACGGTGCCGTCTTTTTGCATTGTCGTTATGGTCGCCGGGACCGCACCGCCCTCGAGCCAGAGGTTTTGTCCCGTCGGGGAGTACATGTACTCGAGGAACAGGCGCGCGGCCGCCGGGTCAGGGGCGTAAGCGCTGATAGCCATGGCGTAGTAGGCCGCAAAAGGCGTTCCCGACGGGACGACTATTTTCCAGTCGATCCCGTGGCTCTTCAGCTCCTGCTGCCACGAAAGTTGGTTGTACGTCCAGTCCAGGGTGGCGAGGACGGTCTTGTCTGCCATGGGAGCGTCGCCGTTGCCGCCTGCCTCGACGGGGTTGTAATTGCCGACCGAGTTCAGGTGCTTGAAATAGTTGATCCCGGGTTGGATGTTGTTGAGCGACCCGCCGTTGTCGAGAGCAGCCGCATAGACCGCTGAGAAACCGGCATTGGAAGAGGTCGGGTTGTTGCTCAGGCCGACCGCGTTCTTGAACTCGGGGAGGAGCAGGCTGGCGAACGAGGTCGGGGGGGTCTTGAGAGCTCCGGCGTTGTAGCCGATCGCGATCACGCCGCTGTAGTCGTATGCCCAGTAACCCTGTGTGTTTTTCCAGGTCGCCGGGAGCTCGCTCCACTCCTGGGTCTTGTACTTGGCGAAGATCGGTCCCTTGAAGACACCGGGTTCCCCGGTCACGGCTTCGACAGCGAAAGAAGTACCCACATCGACCACATCGGGCTCGTCGGACTTGCCCTTGTCGAGGGTGATCTCGCTCAGCTCCTCGGCGCTCGTGCCGCCGGGGTTGAAATCGTTGATATGAAGGCCGTACTTGGCGCCGAAATCCTTAATGATGCTGCTGTAGTTGGCCCAGGTGGGGGGATCCGCAGTGAGGTTGAGGGTACCCTCCGCCTTGGCCGCCGCGACGAGGGCGCCCATGCCCCCGCACGAACTGATGCTGACGGCTGTCGCCCAGCACGAACCGGAGGTTGCGGCGTTGGCGGTAGTGATGGTGCCTGTCGCGTCTACGACAGACAAGAGCGTGGTGAGGGCGGCTCCGGCGGCTACGGACCGGCGGCGCCATTGGGCTCCCGACTTTCTAAGCATCAGGCCTCCTGTAATCCTCGATCGGGCCTATTAGCCCGGTGATGTCTCTGGCGGTGACGCTACCAAACGATCGGCCACCCGAGGTCGCCCCCGGTGTACGCCAACCCACGCGAGGATGAACCTTTGGTAAACGAGCCCGCCGCGCCATGACGCTGACCGCTGACCGGTACTCAGCAATCGGTGCTCCCATCCCTCGCCGGGGCCAGCCTGCGCCATCCTCCGACGGCGGGGCCGCCTTGCCCGAGCGAGACAGCTCAGTAATACCGCCAGGTCAGTAGTACCAGGGGTAAGGCGACCAGTCCGGAGGCCGCCGCTCGAGGAACGCCTCCCGCCCCTCTGCGGCCTCCTCGGTCATGTAGGCCAGCCGGGTCGCCTCCCCCGCGAACAATTGCTGGCCGACAAGTCCGTCGTCGGCGAGGTTGAAGGCGTATTTGAGCATCCTTACTGAGGTAGGGCTCTTCGCGTTTATCGTCGCCGCCCATTCGAGGGCAACGACTTCGAGAGAAGCGTGTGGCACGACGGCATTGACCATCCCCATCGCGTAAGCCTCCTCGGCGTCATAGGTCCGGCCAAGGAAAAAGACCTCACGGGCACGCTTCTGGCCGACCTGGCGCGCCAAGTACGCCGAGCCGAAGCCGCCGTCGAAACTCGCCACGTCGGCGTCGGTCTGGCGAAAACGGGCGTGCTCGGCGCTGGCGAGCGAGAGGTCGCAAACAACGTGGAGACTGTGCCCGCCCCCGGCCGCCCATCCGGGGACAACCGCGATCACAACCTTCGGCATGAAGCGGATGAGCTGTTGGACCTGGAGTATGTGGAGACGGCCGAGCTGCGCCCGTGCAGAAGCCCCCCCAGAACTCAGCTCGGGAGACCGATCAGATGCCTGCTCGGATGCCTGTTCAGAGCGTCCGGCCATGCCCGTCGCAGACGGCTCGGCCGCTGCTCCGCCATGTTCGTACTCGTAGCCACCCTTGCCTCTCACCCGCTGGTCGCCACCTGAACTGAAGGCCCACCCGCCGTCCTTAGACGACGGCCCATTGCCGGTCAGGAGCACGCAGCCCACGTCCGGGGACTGACGGGCGTGGTCGAGGACCAGGTAGAGCTCGTCGACGGTCCGGGGGCGAAACGCGTTACGCACCTCAGGGCGGTCGATCGCGACCCGTACGGTCCCGTGCGCCAATGACCGGTGGTAGGTGACGTCCTCCAAGGAGAAGCCCTCGACGGGAGCCCAGGCTGCTGCGTCGAACAGCTCCGAAACAACGCTCTTGTCACGCACGCAACCGAGATTAGGGTGCCCGGAAGCCCCAGTCCTGCTCGTCCCAGGCAATGTCGCCGAAATATGGGCCCGGTTCGACGTTGAGGAGGCCGGAGTTGCGGGCAACGACGACCGGTACCTGCACGAGCGGGATATCTACGAAATCAGCCCACGCCCGCTCGTCGATCTCGTCGTAGAGGGCCGGCAGCTCGGCGGGCGCAACCGACCGGACCTGGTTGGCTAAGGCGTTCATTGCGGCACTCGAATAGCCGTCGAAGTTCGTCGCCCCTCCGGTGGCGTAGCTCCGCGCGATCTGCGACGGGTACAGGGGGACCTGGCGCAGCTCGATGGCCATCTGCCAACCGGCGGGCAAGTAACCAGCCGGCGAGGAGCTAGCAGGCGAGGATCTGGGCGGCAAGGGCGCCGGCTCGTCGAAGACGTCGGCGTCTGGCGGGCCTCCCGGAGTGATCTCCACGTGCACCCCGATCGCTTCGAGAGAGCTCACCACGAGCAACGAAAGATCCTGGGCCACCGGGTCAGCCTGCTCCACGAACAGCGACAACTCCACCGGGCTCCCGCTGGGGCTTTTCAGGACGTTGCCCGTCATGGTGTAGCCCTTGGCCTCGAGCAGTTTCACAGCTGCCGCCGGTTCCGCCTCGTCGTAGGCCGCCCCATCGGGCGCATACCCGGGCTCACCCGGCAGGTACACCCTGTTGTCGACGATCGTCGTCGCCAGGTCGTAAGGGCCGAGCAGCTCGGTTGACATTGCGGACCGGTTGAGCGCCATCATCACCGCCTCGCGGAGCACGGGGCTCGACAGCGGGCTGCCCACCTCGTTGAAATCGAGGTCCTCATAGATATTGCTGGCGACTGCTTTGACCGAAAGCCCGCCCGTCGCCTGCAATTGCTCGAACGAGCTCGCTCCTGCTTCAAAGGCCGCGACGTCCACCTCGCCTGAGCCAAGCGCGTTTATCGCCTCGGCCGTCCCGCTCATGAAGTAATACGTGATCGAAGAGAGGTTTGCGGGGCTCCCCCAGTAATGGGCATTTCGGACGAGCTCGAGCGAATAACCATCCTGCAGCTCGGACACGAGGTATGGGCCGCCCGACACGAGGTCGGCGACCGGGTCGGTGAAACCGGAGTCGAAACCGACCGCCCGGCCCACGCGAGCCGGCATAAGGTAGGAGAAAAGTGACTGCCAATCAGGGTAATGGTGGGAAAAGCTGACCGTCACCGTGTATGGGTCAGAGGGGGCCCCGCTCACGCTCGCGATATCGTCGTAGCCGGCGTCGTCCAGCGGGGCGTACGGTTGGCCGTCCACGTCTGAGAACGCCTTTTTCCCGGACTGCGCTTGCCAATTGTAGGCAAAATCGGCATACGTTATCGGCCTGCCGTCAGACCAAACGGCTCTCGGGTTTATCTGGTATACGACTATCTGCGGGCTCGAGCTTATTTCGGTAGCGGAGTTGAGCAGCGAAGTGTCGAGGACCGGCGCCCCGTTGGCCCCGACGTCAAATGCAGATGGCCAGACCTGGGCCAGTACCTGCTCCAATGTGGGGTACCAGGGGGCGGCTGCGGCGGAGTGGATGTCCCAGTTGTGCGGCTCGAGACCGAGAGCGTACGAAAGTACCGAGTTGGTGTTGTACTCGACGTTCTGGCCCGGCGTCGTGGTAGCGGGCGTGGTCGCCGTGACCGTGGTCGCCGTGACTGTGGTCGCCGTGACTGTGGTGGGTGTGCCGGTGGTGGGTGTAACGATCTCGCCCCCGACCCCTTTGCCGACCCCGACCCCTTTCCCGACAAGGTAAGAAACAGACGGGGCTGCGACCCGCGTACGCGAGCCGGTGGATGCTACTGAGGACGAGCTCGCCGTCGCCGAAGGGTGAACTGGGCTCGGAGGCGCACTGGCTGAAGGGCCCGACGAGCCGCAACCGGCCAACGTCGCGGCGAGCAACGCTGCAACCCCCACGAATGCGCAGAACGGGGCCACGCAGGCCAGCGAGGCCGCTGAGCCAGAGCGTCGGGTCGAGGGGCACACCGCGCCGCGAGCGTAGTGGCAGCGCGCTCTCAGGGCTCGGCGACCATGGGTGGCTGCTCCAGAGCCTGCGCTCTCGCCGAGCTGGGAGACGTCCGCGAAGAGCGCAGCGGCCGGGTGGCGAGCACCGAGCCCGAGAGCACCAGCACGAAGCCGACGGCCGTAGCTGGCCCGAAGCTCTCGCCCAGCACGACCACCCCGAGCAGCACCGCCACGGCCGGGTTCACATAGGTGATGACGATCGCCCGCATCGGCCCGATCTCGCCTATCAAAGCGAAGAACGTCAAGAAACCCCCGACGGTGCATACAACTATCAACCCGAGCAGTGAGGAGAGCACCGCGTCCGACAGCGCGTGGTGAGGACGTTGCAAGAAGGCCAACGGCGCGTAGACGATCGCGGCCAGCGCCAGGGAAGCGATTATCACGCTAGGCCCGGGCAGGTCCGCCAAGTACCTGGAAAAGACCCAGGGCCGAGGGCGTACCCGGCGATTATCAGGAGGAACGAGCTCACTACGAGCAGGTGCGGCCCCCCCACGTCGAAACCGACCAGCGCCGCCACCCCTCCGAGCCCGAGCACGAGCCCTAAAGCTCTCCGCGCGTCGATGCGGTCTGTGCCGGTCAAACGGGCTATGACCGCGCCTGCGATCGGCACAGCCGCTACGAGCAGCCCCGAGAGCGAGCTCGTCACTGTCTTTTCGGCGTTGGACAGCACGAACCACGGCACCACGATCTCGACGACGGTATAGGCGCAGATCGCCTTCCAGTGCACCAGCAGGGGGGCGAGGGCTCCTCGCCTCACGACGAAGGGCGCCAGGAGGAGCGCCCCGCCGGCCGTGCGCACGAACACCAGGAACTCGGGGCTTACCTGGCGCATCGACACCCGGATAAGGAGGTACGGCAACCCCCAGATGACCCCGAGCGCCAGGAACAGAGCCCATCCCCGTCGGGTCACCCAAAGCTTCTATCACACCGCTTGTACTGCCGCCCCGGTATTAGACGGCTCCTCGGCGGCCCTGCTCACCGGGTCCTGGAGGGGGAAATGGCAGGCCGCGTAGTGCTCGCCACCGAAGGGGCCGAGCGCCGGCTCCTCCTCCGCGCAGAGAGCTTGAGCCCTCGGGCAACGGGTGCGGAACGGGCAGCCAGAGGGAGGGTGCAGCGGCGAGGGGAGCTCACCGACCATCGGGATGGCGACCCTGGCGCGTCTGCAGAGCCGGGTTTGGCACAGGGACCGAACTGAGCAACCCAGCGGTATAAGGGTGAGCGGGCCGTGCGTAGACCTCGTCCCCGGTACCGATCTCGACGAGCTTGCCGAGGTACATGACCCCTATCCGGTCGGCGATGTAGCGCACCACGGACAGGTCATGGGAAATGAAGACGTAAGTAAGGCCATGGTTGGCCTGGAGCCGCTTCATCAGGTTGAGGATCTGGGAGCGGATCGAGACGTCTAGGGCGGAGACCGGCTCGTCGGTCACGATCAGGCGGGGGTTGAGGGCCAGTGCTCTCGCCAGCCCGATGCGTTGGCGCTGGCCACCTGAGAACTCGTGCGGGTACAGCTCGACTGCATGCGGCGCCAGTCCCACCTCGCGGAGAAGCGCGCTCACCCGCTCATGCTGCTCAGCCGCCGTCCCGATGCCCTGGACGACGAGCGGTTCACGGATGATCGAGCCAACCCGCATGCGCGGGTCCAGTGACGAGTACGGGTCCTGGAACATGAGCTGCAGGTCGCGGTGGCGTCGGCGCAGCTCGGCCCCCTTGAGCTTGGTGAGGTCCGTCCCCTCGAACAGCACGCTGCCGCCACTCGGGCGCTCAAGGCCCACGATCATGCGCCCGAGCGTCGATTTGCCACAGCCCGACTCCCCCACGACCCCCAGGCTCTCCCCCTCGCGTAGGACGAGGTCGATCCCGCGGACTGCCTGAACGGACCCGACCTTGCGCTGGATCACCGCTCCAGCCGTGACCGGGTACTCCTTGCGGACGCCCCGCAGTTCCAAGATGACCGGGCCCACTCCGTTCGGCCACCCCACCGCTCCCGAGACCACTACGGCCTGCTCGGTGACCGAAACAGAGCCGGCCTGCTCGCTCACCGAGACGACGCCGGCCGCGACGACCTGCTCCACGAAGGCGCTCGCAGGCGGTCGGCGAAGGCAGGCTCGGCCCCCTCGCCGATGAGGTCACCCGCGCCGGCGATCTCCTCCACGGCTCGGCTGACGGGATGGAAGCAGGCATAGGGGTGGCCGGCGTCCTCGCCTCCCAAAGGTGGCTGGTCGGCCCGGCAGATCTCCGTGGCGTACTGGCAACGCGGGGCAAACCGGCAAGCGGACAACGGTCGCGAGAGGTCGGGCGGCAACCCGGGTATGGCGTAAAGCCGCTGGGTCTTGTCCTGGTTCAGCTGTGGGATCGACGCAAGCAGCGCTTCGGTGTACGGATGGTGGACGTCTTCGAACAGGCGGTCCGTCGAGGCCGACTCGATCACCTGGCCCGCGTACATCACCATCGTGCGGTCGGCGTGGCCTGCAATGACGCCCATATCGTGGGTGATCAGCAACACCGCCATGCCGAGGCGTCGCTTCAGGTCGTCGAGAAGGGCGAGGATCTGGGCCTGGATCGTGACATCGAGAGCGGTCGTCGGCTCGTCGGCGATCAGCAACTTGGGCTGGCAGGCGAGCGCCATTGCGATTATGACGCGCTGGCGCAGGCCGCCGGAAAGCTGGTGGGGGTAGTCACGCAGCCGTTCGGTCGGGTTGGGCATCCCCACGAGGCCGAGCACTTCGGCGGCCCTTTCGAGCGCCTCCTCCTTGGGGACTTTCTTATGCAGGACAACACTTTCAGCTATTTGGCGACCGATAGTCATCGTAGGGTTGAGCGACGTCAACGGGTCCTGGAAGACCATCCCGACATCGTTGCCCCGTACCGCGCGGATCTCCTCGTCGGTCATCGTGGTGAGCTCCTGGCCTGCCAGGCGGATAGAACCTCCGACGATATGGCCGCCCATGGGCAGGAGGCGCATTATCGAGTTGGCCACCATGGTCTTGCCACAGCCTGATTCCCCCACGACGCCGAGCGTCTCGCCGGGCTCCACGCTCAAGGTGACGCCGTCGACCGCCTTCACCACGCGGGTGCGCAGTTGTATTTCAGTGCGCAAGTCGCGTATTTCGAGGAGGCTCATCGGGACATCGCGCTCCTCAACGCTCCTGGAGGCGTACTTCGAAGCTGTCGCGCAGGGCATCGCCGATGAAGTTGAACGCTACGACGATAAGCACGATCGCCACCAATGCCGGGTAGACCTCCCACCAGTAGCCATCGGAAAGGAAACTGCTGCCTTGAGAGAGCATCGAGCCCCATGTCGCCGTCGGGAACGGGAGCGCGAAGCCCAGGTATTGCAGGACTGCGAGCACCAATATCGCATCGGCTATCTGGAAAGTCGCGTTCACGATGATCGTGCCGATGGCGTTTGGGATTATGTGGCGGAAGACGATCCGCCGCGACCTACCGCCCATGACCTTCACGGCCTGGACGTACTCACGGGTCCGCAGCGACAGTGTTTCGCCTCGCACCAAGCGCGCGGGCGCAAGCCATGACAACCCCGACAGCACCGCGATCAGTATCCAGGTCCCCGAGCTGCTCATTGTCGAGGGTGAAACGACGTCCGACACGAAGATGAAAAGGAACACCACCGGGATCGCCAGCAGGATGTCGACGACCCGCATCATGATCGCGTCCACAAACTTACCGAAGAAGCCTGCAATTGCGCCGTAAACAACTCCGATGAACGTTGCGATTATCGCGACGCAAAAAGCGATCTCGATCGAGCTCTGGCCACCCTTCATCAGCCTGCCCAGGATGTCGAAGCCGTTGTTGTCCGTGCCGAGCAGGTGGCTCCCTGAAGGGGCGTCGTTGCTGTTGATTATGTTCGTGTCCACCTGGTCGGTGTGGTACAGGAGCGGGCCCAAAAAGCAGAAGACCACAAAGACGACCACGATGACCATGCCGACGACCGCGAGCTTGTTGCGGGTAAAGGTGCGGAACACGAGCTGAGCGACGCTGCCCTGCTTGTATACCTCTCCCCCATCGGCTTCGGGTAATGGCTCAGCCTCAGCCACGATCGGCAACACCGCCATCTCAGGACCCCGCCATCTCAGGACCCCGCCATATCAGTAACGGACCCTGGGGTCGAGCACGGCATATGTTATGTCGGCCAACAGGTTCCCCACGACGGTCACGGTACCCACGAGCACGGTGATGCCCAGCATTACAGGGAAGTCATCGTTCGTGGCCGCGGTAAAATACTCGAGGCCAAGCCCCTGAAAATTGAAAAGGTACTCGAGCACGAGCCCGGCAGTGAGCACCGCAGGCAGGGAGATGCCGACCAGTGTCGTAACTGGCACGAGCGAATTTCGCAGCAAATGGCGCCACAGGACCGTCCTTTCCGAAAGGCCCTTGGCGCGTGCGGTCTTGATGTAGTCCTGGGCCAAGCTGTCGATTGCCGACGAGCGCATGTAGCGCGAGAAGAGGGCATAGGTCACCAGCGTCAGGGTGATCACAGGCAGGACCATGCCAACGGGGTGGCCCAGCATCCCCCAAACCGTAGATTCCTGCGGCGCCTCAGATGGGAAGACCTTGATCGCTATCGAAAAGATCGATATCAAGATCAGGCCGAGGGCGTAGGAGGGCATCGAGTACAACACGAACGATGTCGCAGTGCCGACGTAGTCCCAAGCCTGGTTCCGCTTCACCGCCTGGAGCACCCCGACCGGAATGGCTATAACTACCGATAATACAAGCGAGGTGCCAACGAGCATGACGTCGCGAGGCAGGTCGGAGGCGATGATGCTGTCGACACTGCGGTTGAGCTTGTACGAGAAGCCAAGGTTGCCGTGCAGAAGGTGGTCCAGAAAAACCCAGTACTGGTACCAAACCGGGCTGTCGAAGCCATTCTGCTTGTTGAACACGGTGATGGCCACCGGGGTGGCGCGTGGCCCGAGGATGGAACGGGCAATGCCTCCAGGGATGAGGTGCTCCATCCCGAAGGCGATCATGGTCACCCCAAAGACGACCACGACCGCCTGCAGGAGCCGCCGGATTATATACCCGGTCAACTGGAGCACCTCATCGGCTGTTTTACCTACGTTTAGCTATTGAGACTTACTTGGTCAGGTACCAAGTCTCTGGGGTCAGGTTGAAGTACACGTTGTTGATATAGCCACCCAGGTGCTTGGAAATAAGGTCGACCGAGGCCGAGGTTGGTGAACCAGTAGCCGTCGGTTGGAAAACGACCGGTAGCTGCTGGGCCATATAGTTCTCGTAGTTGTCGATGGCGGCTTTGGACTGGCTGGCGGGTGCCGTCGTGGTAAGTGCGATCAGGTGGTTGGCTTCGGCGCTGCTGTAGCCCGAGTAGTCCGAACCGGCGCCCGTGTAGAACAGCGTCTCGCCGGTGGGCTCGAAGTCAGGGGCATAGATCCAGCCAGCGCCCCAGTCAAGAGCGGTCCAGGAGCACTTCGGCGAGCTCGGCTTGGCCTGCCCACCGGGCCCGCAGTTGATCACGTGCCCGACAACCTGGGCGAACGGTGCCGAAGTCAGCTGGAGGTCGATCCCCACCTGGCTGGCCTGCGACTTGAGGTCCTCGGTCTCCTCGGCGGTGATCACCGCGCCGCTCTGGTAGAGGAGGCCGAACTGGAGCTTACGGTTCAACGGTATGCCGGCACCGCACTCGCCCGCCCCTGTACCCGGCTTGGCGCAGTAGGCCACCTGGCCCGAGCCCACGTTCGCCCAGCCGTGAGCTTTGAGGATGCTGGCGGCGGCGGAGGTACTGAACTGGTACGGGTTGTTGTTCTCGTAGGAGTCGGCGAAGCTGTTGGGCGGCGCCAGCGGGACCGGCCCGTAGGTGGGCACGGCGTAGCCACCCAGGATCTTGTCGACCCAACCTTTTTGGTCAAGCAGGTGCTGGAACGCCTGGCGGAAGTAGAGCTGGCTGAAGACCGGCCCCATGATCGGGTTCCCGAAGTTGAGCGGGAAGAACGAGAAGCTGAAGCCGGTGAAGTTGACGGCGTTATATCCCTCGTTCTCGACCGATTTCAGCTGGGGCAAGTACTCGTCCGGCAGCTCGGCCATTGAAAGCGCGCTCGGGCCGCCCGACTTGAGCTCGTTCAGAGCCGCCTCGTCTGAGGTGAAGGGCACTTCAACGAACTGCGAGAGCGTCGGCTTCGGCGAGCCGCTGTAGCTCGTATTAGGCACGAAGGTGACCTGACCGGTCGAGGTGAACGACTTGATCTTCCACGGGCCGTCCACGATCGACCAGTAGGGGCTCGTCGCGTAGCTGGCAACATTCGTGGCTTCCGAGTTCAAGAAGGTGTACACCTTGGCTGCACCGGCCGGGGTCGTATCGGGCAGGCCCGCCGCGGTCGGGCTGGGCGCCGCCTGGCCTTTCGCAGTCACGTCCCACGCGATGGGCAACGGCGTTATCTGGGACAGCTCGTTATAGAGGAACCACGTCGGGTTGTAACCCTGCTTCATGTGGAAGATAACCGTCGACGAGTTCGGGTAGGCAATTGACACCACGTTGTCGGGGAAATAACCCGGTGTGTAATCGCACCAGTTGTCCTTCTCGGCGAACATCATGTTCATCCAGAACTCGACGTCACGGCTCGTCACCTGCTCGCCGTCTGACCAAACCCAGTGCTTCAAGGTGACCGTCACGGTCTTGTTGCCGTCGCTGAACGTGGGCGGGTTTGCGATGCTGTAGTTCGGGTCGACTGTCGGCGAGTTGTTGTTACCGAACCAGTAAAGCGGGCGGTACATCATGTAGGTAAGCTGCCCGTAGTTCATCGTCGAGCAGACCTGGGGGCTGATGAACGGGAAAATGTACGTTGGGGGGGCGGAGGCGCCTCCTGGAAGTAAGCGGTACCGCCAGCGATCTTGGTCCCCATCGCCGGCACGGCGCCGGTCGGGCCGTACAGGGGCCCCGCTGCGCCCGCGCTGCTCGTGGATGTCACTACCATGGCGCCGGCTACGACGATGACGCCGAGCGTGCGGACCTTGGTGGTACGCAGCCTTTCCCGCCACCCGGGAGAGCTGGCCTCGAGGCCAGAGGTTGCACTTGCGGTTCTAAAGAACTTCATTCATTGCGCCTTTCGTGAGCGGTTGACGTGCCTGTAAGGGGATGCCCGTGCTCACAGCGGCGCTTGCGGGGACTTGAACTCAGTTGTAACCGCTCCGACGCTTATTGAAGACGGATCGCCAGGATCATCGTGGTAAAGGCGAAAGCAATGGCTGTGAAAACCGTAAAACGGTCCAGGTTGCGCTCGACGACGCTTGAAGCTGCGGCGGCCGAGCCAACCCCGCCCCCGAACATCTCTGAAAGGCCCCCGCCTTTCCCGCTGTGGAGCAGCACTGAGATGATGAGGGTGATGCACAGCACTATGTGAACCGAGATCACCACCCACGTGATCACCACTTAGCCGGCACCTCCTCCTGTTGGATTAGTCGTTTACCTCGGGCGCCGGCCACCGAGTGGCCGGATCAGAGCAACTTAGCAGAGAGCGATCGGATCGCTGTATTCACCCCAGGGTAGGGAATGGTGCCCGCGAAGGCCGTCTACCTGCCCAGTCGCACAATCTGAGCGAACTTTTCGGCGTCGAGGCTGGCGCCGCCTACGAGCGCCCCGTCGATGTCGGGCTGGGCCATAAGCTCGGCGATGTTGGCAGGCGTGACCGAACCGCCGTACTGGACCTTCACGGTGCTGGCGACCTCGGCGCCGTAGTGCTCGGCCACCCATGAACGAACCGTCCGGCACATCGCTTGGGCGTCCTCGGGGCTGGCCGTGCGGCCTGTGCCTATCGCCCAGATGGGCTCGTATGCAATGACAACCTTGGACGCGGCCGCTGGTGAAACGCCTGTGAAATCGGCTTCGAGCTGGGCGAGCACCTTGGCCTCAGTCACGCCTGATTCCCGTTCGGCGAGTGTCTCGCCGACGCAGAGAATCGGCGTCATATCGTGTTTGAGCACGGCGAGCAGCTTTTGGTTGATAAACGAGTCGCTCTCGCCGAACAGTTCGCGGCGCTCGGAGTGGCCCACGATGACGTAACGGACGTTGAGCTTGGCGAGCATGACCGGGCTCACCTCACCCGTGAAGGCCCCGGACTCCGAAGGGTGGACGTTTTGAGCCCCGAGGCCGATGGGGATGGAGTCGGCGTCGATCATGGTCTGCACAGAGCGCAGCGCAGTAAAGGCGGGGTGCACCGAAACGTCGGCCCGCTCGTAATCGCGCGGTGTCAGGGAGTAGGCGAGCTTCTGGACGACGGCAATGGCGTCCAGATGCGTGTGGTTCATCTTCCAGTTGCCGCTGATCAGCGGCTTGCGCTCCCTAGCCAAGACCGTCAACCCGGGTGCTGACGAGGGCGCTAACCACGGCGCGCTGCTGCCTCCCGCAAGGCGACAAGCCCGGGGAGGTCTCCCTTCTCGATGAACTCGAGAGAGGCGCCTCCGCCGGTCGAGAGATGGTCGACCTGGTCGTCCACGCCGAACAGCTTGAGGGCGCTGGCGCTGTCCCCACCACCCACGACCGAAAAGCCCTTAGTAGTAGCGACGGCCTCGGCGACCGCCTCGGTGCCGGCCGCGAAGCGGGGGTCCTCGAAAACCCCCATCGGGCCGTTCCAAAACACGGTGGCGGCCGCGATGATCTCGTCAGCAAAAGCGGCCGCCGAACCGGGGCCGATGTCGAGGCCGAGCCATTCCTCCGGCACGTCGGCCCCAACCATGCGCATCTCGCCCTCGGGCTCCCTACCTGCGCCGAAGACCCCTCCCGGGGAGAGGGCCACGATGTCGGTGGGCAGCAGGATCTTCTTGCCGGAAGCCGCAGCGGATGCCAGGAGGCGCTCGCAGGTGCCGATCTGGCTCTCTTCCAGCAGCGACGCGCCTGTCGAGTGGCCTTGGGCGGCGAGGAACGTAAAGCACATGCCTCCCCCGACGATGAGCGTGTCGACCTTGTCCAGCAGCGCCTCGATGACCCCGAGCTTGTCGGAGACCTTTGCCCCGCCCAAGACTGCGACGAAAGGATGCTCGGGCTTTTGCAGGAGCCCGTCCAGGACCTCCACTTCGCGGGCAAGGACGCGCCCGGCCGCCGAGGGAAGGAACTGAGGTGGCCCGACGATGGAGGCGTGCGCCCTGTGCGCCGCGCCAAAAGCGTCGTCAACATAGAGGTCCTGGTTTTCTATGAGCGTCGCCACGAAGGCGGGGTCGTTCGCCTCTTCGCCGGGGTTGTAGCGCAGGTTCTCGAGAAGCTCGACCCGGCTCGTATCGGCCCCCCGAGCGCTCAGCAGCTCGTACAGGCGCTGGCGCACCGGGGCCATCGAGTACCTGGGGTCCGGCTTGCCCTTGGGCCGGCCGAGGTGGCTGCACACGGTCAGCTTTTCGGCACCGTCCGCCAGCAGCCAGACCAGGGTCTCGATGGGTAGCCGGATGCGCAGGTCGTCGGTGATCACGTCACCCGCGAGCGGCACGTTGAAGTCGCAGCGCACGAGGACGCGCTTGCCTCCGACCGGCCGGAGCTCTTCGAGCTCAGGGAGCTTCACGGCTAGGCGCGCCCGGCGATGAGGGCCAGGTCTACTAGGCGGTTCGAGTAGCCCCACTCGTTGTCGTACCAGCCGAAGACCTTGATCATCGACCCGAGGGCCATGGTCAGCTTCGAGTCGAACGTGCAGCTGGCCGGGGAGCCGACGATGTCCGAGCTGACGATGGGCTCATCGGTGTACACGAGCACCGGGGCCAAGGGCCCCGACGTCGCCGCCGCCTTGAAGGCCGCGTTGACCTCTTCGACCGTGACTTCGCGAGCCAGGACGCCGGTGAAGTCGGTTATGGAGCCGTCTTGGACCGGCACACGCAACGACGAGCCGTCGAGGCGGCCCTTCATGTTGGACAGCACGAGGCTCGTCGCCTTGGCGGCGCCGGTGCTGGAGGGCACGATGTTGACGGCGGCAGCCCTTGAACGGCGCATGTCCTTGTGGACCAGGTCGAGGAGGTTTTGGTCGTTGGTGTAGGCGTGTACGGTCGTCATGAGGCCCTTTTCGACCCCGAACGCGTCATCGAGGACCTTGATCATCGGTACGAAGCAGTTCGTCGTACAGCTGGCGTTGGAGATGATGCGGTGCACGGCCGGGTCGAAGGTGTCGTCATTGACACCCACGACGAAGGTGCCGTCGACGTTGGTCCCCGGGGCGGAGATGATCACCCTCTTGGCGCCGGCGTCGATGTGGGCGACTGCCTTGTCGCCGTCGGTGAACACGCCGGTCGATTCGATCACGACGTCGATGCCGAGCTCACCCCAAGGCAGCGCCTTCGGGTCCCTCTCTGATAACACCTTGAAGCTGTGCCGGCCTACCGAGATCGTGTCCTCGGACAGCTTGACCTCGTCTTTGAGCGGCCCGAACGTGGAGTCGTACTTGAGTAGGTGGGCGTTCCCCGCCGGGGGGGCCAGGTCGTTGACGGCAACTAGCTCGATGTCGGCGCCCTTTGCGAGCGTGGCACGCAAGAAGTTGCGCCCGATCCGCCCAAAGCCGTTGATCCCAACCCGGACAGCCATAGCGTTCTCCTCGTCTTCGTCGTTTGAGCGCGATCTTAGGCGAAGCGCGTGTAACCCCTTCCATACTTTTTGGGAGAGAGCTACTGGCTGTGTAGCAACAGCAGCGAGCGGGCGTCGAGGGTGATCGTGCGCTTGGCCTTCAGACCGGCGCTGAGCTGGGGAGTGTCGTCGGGCTCGCCCGTGGTGAGCACCGGCGCCCAGGCGTCGCGGCCACGCGGGACGGTGAACTCGACGGGCTCGTGGTGGCCGTTGAGCAGCAGCAAGAACCTGTCGTCGGTGGGTTCGCCGTCGGCATCTTCGATCTGGCGTCCATCCAGGGCCATCGCCAGTGCCCGCGCGTGAGGGTCCTGCCAGTCGGAGGTCTTCATCTCTTTGCCGTCGGGACGGTACAGGACCATCTGGGCCGGGCCACCCTCGGGGCCCATCAGATAGTCACGGGGGCGCAACGGAGGGTTCTGCTTGCGCAGCGCGATCGCTGTCTTGGCGAAAGCCTGCAGGTACCAGTCGGCGTTCTCCCAGTCGTACCACGACACCTCGTTGTCCTGGCAGTAGGCGTTGTTATTGCCCCCTTGAGTCCGCCCGATCTCGTCGCCGCCGAGGATCATGGGCACCCCTGCAGACAACAGCAGGGTGCCGAGGAGGTTGCGCCGCTGCTTGTCGCGGAGCTGGAGGACTTCGGCGTCGTCGGTGGGGCCCTCGGCGCCGCAGTTCCACGAGCGGTTGTTGCTTTCCCCGTCTTTGTTGTCCTCACCATTTGCGTCGTTGTGCTTGTCGTTGTAGGCCGTAAGGTCTGCCAAGGTAAAACCGTCGTGGGCAGTGACAAAATTGATGCTGGCGGTCGGGGTACGGCGATCAGACGAGTAGATGTCCCCGCTGCCGGTGAGGCGCAGCGCCAGCTCTCCGAGCGTGCCGTCGGTCCCCCGCCAAAAATCCCTGACCTCGTCTCGGTACCTTCCGTTCCACTCCGACCAACGGGCTGGGAAACCGCCGAGTTGGTAGCCGGCTATGTCCCAGGGCTCCGCGATCAACTTCACCGGCGCGAGCACCGGGTCCTGGTGGACCAGGCTCAAAAAGGCACTGTGGGCGTCAACTTCTCCACTTTGGCGGGTGAGCGCCGTGGCGAGGTCAAAGCGGAAACCGTCGACGTGCATCTCGGTCACCCAATAACGAAGCGAGCCCAGTATCAACCGCAACGCTTCGGGATGGCTGACGTTTAGGCTGTTACCGGTGCCCGTGGTATCGAAATAATGGCCGCGGTCGCCCTCGACAAGCCTGTAATACGCAGGGTTGTCGATCCCCTTCAGCGAGAGGCTGGGCCCGAGATGGTTGCCTTCTGCTGTGTGGTTGTAAACGACGTCCAAGATGACTTCGAGCCCGGCAGCGTGGAGCGCCTTGACCATGGCCTTGAACTCGGCAACCTGGCCTCCCGAGGTGCCGGCCGAGCTGTAATCACCGTGAGGGGCGAGAAAGGCGATGCTGTTGTAGCCCCAATAATTGCGCAGGCCCCGTTCGAGCAGGTGCGAGTCATGCACGAACTGGTGGACGGGCAGCAGCTCCACGGCGGTTATCCCCAGATCGGTCAGGTAACCCGTGATGGCCGGGTGCCCTAAGCCGGCATAGGTGCCACGAATTTCCTCGGGGACATCCGGGTGCGTGACGGTCAATCCCTTGACGTGAGTTTCGTAAATAATGCTCTCTTCCAAGGGGATCTCCAGCCGGGCATCGCCAGCCCAGTCGAACCCTCTGTCGGTTACGACGCACTTGGGCATGTTCGCCGCAGAATCTGCAGTATTTGCCCGCTCGGGTTGTGCGAAGCGGTGCGCGAACACCTTTTCGCCCCACTTGACGTTGCCATTGACCGCCGTCGCGTAGGGGTCTATCAAGAGCTTGGCGGGGTTGCAGCGAAGCCCCTCCGCTGGTGCCCATGGGCCATGCACCCTCAAGCCGTAGTGTTGGCCCACGCCCACATCCGGCAGGAGGCCGTGCCAAACGTGAGCCGTGCGCTCGGGAAGCTCGAGGCGTTGTTCGTTTCCGGCCTCGTCGAAGAGGCACACCTCTACCGCATCGGCAATGTCCGACGCCACAGCGAAATTTGTCCCACCGTCAACTGGGGTTGCCCCGAGCGGGAAATAGTGACCTCTCTGTACGTCCACCCGCTAACCGTACCCTTCCCCAGTCCCCCGCACGCCCGAGTTACATCTGGCGCTGGTCCCCGCTACTTTCCCCCCGGTGACAAGCAGGCAGCAAGCACGCAGCGAGCGGGCAGCCAGACGGCGGCCGCGACCGGACCGCTAGGGGGTGGCTAAAGCCGCGAGCACCTCGCCCAACAGGGCCGGGTCGTGCTCGTGGCCGTTTGAGGCGGCCAAGGCAGCGCTCACAACCCTCGCGCCGGCAACGTCAGACAGGGCCCTTCCCGCCCTTGTCGTGTGCGCCGACGGCGCCCCTACTTCGGTCGACGGGTCGCAGACAACCATGTCGACCTTCACGTGGTGAGCGACCAATGCGCAGAGGTGAGCGTCGGCGTCCAGGCCCTTCGTCTCGGAGTCCTGGGTGGCGAGGTTGCAAACATAGATGCGCCCCCCCTGGCGAGCGTTGAGGGCCTCCCGGACGGCCGGGACAGCACAGACCGCTAGGACGCTGGTGAACAGCGAGCCGGGCCCGAGCACGACTTGGTCGGCGCCCGAGATCGCTTCCAGCGCCTCGCGAGGGGCCGGCGGGTGCTCCGGGTCGAGCCAGACCCGCCGGACCGGCGAGGGGGTGTGAGCAATGTTGACCTGGCCGATCAGCTCGCTTGGCCCATCTGCTCCCTCGATTTCGGCGTGCAGGTTGACACCCACCGAAGCTGCCGGCAGGAGCGTCGCCGCGACCCCGAGCAGGCGGCCGACCTCAGCCGTTGCAGCAACGAAGTCGCCCATCGTCTCGCTCAGCCCGACCAGGACGAGGTTGCCCAGGGAGTGCCCCGCCAGGTCCCCGTCGGCGAACCTGAAGTCGAGCGCCTTCGCCCAAGCTTGTTCGGCGGGCCCGCTGCCCGCGAGCTCGAGCAGGCAGCGGCGCACGTCCCCCGGCGCCGGCCCCGGCCAGTCGGCCCTGAGGCGGCCGCTGGAGCCCCCGTCATCTGCCGCCGAGACGATAGCCGTGACACGGCCGGCGTAGCGTGAGACAGCCGACAGCGTGATCGCGAGCCCGTGGCCGCCTCCGAGTGCCACGACGTGCGGGCCGCCGCCCTGCCCCTGGCAGAGCGGAGCGCTCAACGCTTGACGTCCCGGTGGATCGTGCTCGGGTTGTACCCCATCTTGCGGAGGCGGTCCGCGATCTCCTCGACCAGGACGACGCTGCGGTGGCGGCCACCGGTGCAACCGATGGCGATCGTGAGGTAGCTCTTGCCCTCTTTGACGTAGGCCGGGACGAGGAACTTGAGCAAGTAGTCCGCCCTTTCGAGGAACTCTTTGGCTTCGGGCTGGCCAAGCACGTAGCGTCGCACGGGCTCGTCGAGGCCCGTCAGGGGGCGCATCTCCTCGACCCAGTGCGGGTTGGGGAGGAAACGCACGTCGAGCACATTGTCGACGTCGATCGGTACGCCGTGCTTGAAACCGAAGCTCATGACGAGGATTTGCATGGCGGTCGCCTCGTCGCCCCCGAACAGGTCGGCCAGGCGCTCGCGTAACTGGTTGACATTGAGCTCGCTCGTGTCGACCACCACGTCAGCCATTTCCTTGATCAGCTCGAGGCGTTGGCGTTCATCGAATATCGCCTCGAGCACACCCTCCTGCCCGAGCGGGTGCCGCCGCCGGGTCCCCTCGAAGCGGCGCACCAGGACCTCGTCGGAGGCGTCCAGGAACAGGACCTTGACTGCCTCGCCCGACGCTCTTAGCTGGCCGATCGCCGCTTGCAGGTCACCCAACTGGCCAGCGTCGCGCCCGACCACCAAGGCCACGCGCTGGGCTTCGGGGCCGGTGCTCAAGACCAAGTCGACCACCTTGGTGATGAGCGCCGTCGGGATGTTGTCCATGACGTACCACCCGAGGTCCTCGAGGGTCGCCCCGGCCTGTGAACGCCCGGCGCCGGAAAGCCCGGTGACGACGACAAACTGTGCCACTACTTCATTGTGCCGCAGCCGAGGGACGGAGCAGTTTCTCCGCCCGCAGGACGAGCAGGCGCGGGAACGCTGACGCCTCTTGGTACTCCTCCGCCCTGTCCAGGAAGCCGCCGGGAGGAGCAGGCTCGATCATCCCCGTCAGGTAGAGCCCAGCCGCCACCAAAGCGTTGACGTATACCGATAAGGGCCGGTGGACAAAGGGGATCCAGATGTTTTTGTCGACCTCCTCGACGCCGTGGTGCTCCACGAGGTAAGGGCCGATCCGCCAGTACTGCTCCCCGAGGATGTGGTCGTCGACCCAGCCACTGCCAGGAGCCTGCAGGAGTGGGTGGTTCAAGAACAACAGGAACGTGCCGCCCGGCCTGAGCACGCGGCCAACTTCGCTGAGGGCCTGCGCGGTCCCCTCGATGTGCTCGAACACCAAGCATGCGAATGCCGCGTCGAAGCTTGCGTCGGAAAAAGGAAGAGCCGTCGCCCCGCCCCGGGAGTACTGGACCTCCGTGGCCGCTGCGTCGGGCTGGCGTTGCAGGGCCGCCTCCAACTGCGCACGAGTGGGGTCGATACCGACAACGCGGCGAACGCCCGGGAGGCCGGCGGCAACCCGCGAGAGCTGGCCCTCCCCGCAGCCGATGTCGAGCACTCCGGCGGGGCCCGCTTCCCCCAGCAGTTCACGGAGCAGCGGGATTATCTGCTCGGTGTACTCGGGGTCTGCGCCCTCGGTAAACGATTCCTGCCACCAGGCAGAATTGACTTCCCACAGTTGCTCCGCCTCAGCGGGCAGCGGCGACCCCGGCTCATGGTACGGGCCGCCCGCGTACGAACCGGCCTGATATGCACCGGCCGGATATGCACCGGCCCCGTACGCGCTCTCCCCGTCGTCGCCCCCGCTCAAGATGTCGCCTTCAGTGCTGGGCGGGCGCTGTTGGCACCGTGGAGCTTCTCCCATAGCGCCTCGGCGACGTGCCTCGGCAACCAGGGGAGAGCCTCGAGGGACTCCTTGGAAGCCTGGCGCACCGCTTTTATACTGCCCAGCTCGGCCACAAGGCGTTTGCGCCGCGCCGGCCCCAGGCCCGCCACGTCGTCCAGCACGGAGGCCGACATCCGCTTGCCCCGAAGCTGGCGATGGTAGGAAATGGCGAAGCGGTGCGCCTCGTCGCGCACTCGTTGCAGCAGGTAGAGCGCCTCTGAGCCACGGGGCACCCGGACCGGGTCAGCCTGACCGGGCAGGTATACCTCCTCGAACTGTTTGGCCAGCGCAGCGACCGGGATCTCGTCCTCGAGGCCCAGCTCCTCCAACACCCTGACGGCCACGTTGAGCTGGCCTTTGCCACCGTCGACGAGGAGCAGCTGGGGCGGGTAGGAAAAGCGTCGCTTGCGGTCCGCCACCGGCAGGTCCCTTTCTCCCAGGTAAGCCTGGAGCCGCCTCGTGAGGACCTCTTCCATGGCGGCATAGTCGTCGTTGCCGGCGACGTTGCGGACCTTGAAGCGCCTGTACTCCGCCGGGCGGGGAAGGCCGTCCTCCATGACGACCATCGAGCCGACGTAGTCGGTGCCCTGTAGATGGCTCATGTCGTAGCACTCGATCCGCAGCGGTGCCTCTGGCAGGTCCAGGGCATCCTGCAGGGCGTTGAGGGCGCGAGCTCTCGCATTGTGGTCCGAGGAACGCTTGAGCCGGTGGCGCACCAGCTCCTCCGCTGCGTTCTTGGCGACCATTTCGACCAGGGCCTTCTTCTCCCCCCGCTGTGGGAAATGGAGATGTACCCGGCTCGCGCCCGTCGCTCTTGGGTTGACGCTGCGCTCGGGCCGGCGCTTCTCGCTTGCAGCCCACCATTCCAGCGGGCCGCCAGAGGGCCCTGGCCCTCTTCTTCATTGAGCTGAGGGGCGACGCCTGCCCGGCGCGTCTCGCCATCCTCGGCTGCGCGGCAGGCCCGAGAGCCACTCTTCGAGCACGTCGGTCTCGTCGACCTCACCTGGGACCAGGATGAGCGGAGGTACCCCATTGACGGCATCGGCATAGTGCTGCTCGACGATATCGGCTAGCAGCTGGGGCGGGTCCAGGTCCTCGACCTTGTCGACGATGAAGCCCTTTCGCCCGACAACGCGCCCGCGCCTCACGTAGAACACTTGGACCGCTGCCTCGAGCTCGTCCTCAGCGAGGGCGAAGCAGTCCAAGTCCTCGGCGCGTTCGGTCACCATCTGCTGTCGCTCGATGGCTTTTCGCACAGATGCGATCCGGTCCCGCACCCTTGCCGCCAGCTCGAACTCCAGGTTCGCTGCAGCATCGCGGATCTGGTCACCCAGCTTGTCGACCACCGGTGAGGTGTCACCGGCCAGGAAGCTGGCGAGGTCTTCTACGAGGCGCCCGTACTGCTCGTGGTCGACCAGTCCGGCGCACGGCCCGGCACAGCGCTCGATGTGGTACATCAGGCATGGGCGGCCCAAGCGTTGGTGGCGGACGAACTTGCCATCGCTGCAGCTGCGCACGGGGAAGGTGCGCAGCAACAGGTCGAGGGTCTCCCTGATGGCGTACGCGTGGGCGTACGGCCCGAAGTAGCGGTTCTGCGAACGCCCGCTCGGGCGGCCCCGGCGCACCGTCGCCCGCGGCCACTCGTCCCCCATCGTCAGCACGAGGAACGGGTAGCTCTTGTCGTCACGCAGGCGCACATTGAAGCGCGGGCTTGTGTTGCTTTATGAGGCTGTACTCGAGCATGAGCGCCTCGACGTCGTTGCGGACCTGGATCCACTCGACGCTCTCGGCCGAGGCGACCATCTGAGCCGTCCGGGGTAGCAGGTTGCCCGGGCTCTGGAAGTAGTTGGAAAGCCTCTGGCGCAGCGACCTCGCCTTGCCGACATAGATGACCCTGCCGTCGCCGTCACGGAACTGGTACGAGCCAGGAGCGTCGGGGATGAGCCCTGCGGCGGGTCGTTCGAGCACCGCCCCAGTCTGGCGCAATTGGCCCGCAAAAACTCACCTGCCTCGGTCCCAGCCATCACAGGACCATCACAGCTGGCCCAAGAGCGGGTCATAAGCCAGGGGGAAGATGAGTTCTAGAAGCGAATACCCAATACCAAGGAGCGCAGATGTCCAATCACACCCAAGGCCGGCGACGCTGGCAAACTGCGACAGGCGGCGCAATTGCCCTCGCAGTCGCGGCTGCGTCCCTAGCTGCCGTCGCAACCCCCGCTTTTTCGGACCCCACGACAACTACCACGACCGCGTCAACGACTCCCCCGCCGGTCTCGCCCCCCGTAACCGTGCCGTCCTACGATTTCAGGGACCTCAACAGGGCGAAGGCCTTCGCTGCTGCGCTCATCCTGGAGCGCCTCAACTCTTTGCAGGTCGCCATAAAGAAGGTGCAGGGAGACAATTACCTGGGCTCGGATGGGGCAACGCTCGTGTCCGACATGCAGGCTGACATAACCGGTCTTCAGACGCTCGCCACGACTATCTCCGGCGAGACCACGGTGGCCGAGGTCGTAGCGAGCATCCACCTCATCTACAGCGACTTCCGTGTCTACTACCTAATGTTGCCCCTCACCAAGGACGTTATCGTCGTCGACAATGCAGTCAACGTCAAATTGCCGGCACTTGCCAATTCGATCTCACTTCTCCAGGGCGCCGAGAACCCGTCCAACGAAGCTGTGCTCGCACCGCTTATCGCAAACATGCAGTCGCAGTCGGGCATAGTCACAGGAGCGACCCAGGGCTTGTCTGCACAGCTTCTGTCCTACACCCCCGCGGAGTGGGACGCCAACCATGGCCTGCTCAACGGCGCAACCGCAGAGATCCGAGTCGTAGACAGGGCTTTTAGCACTGCTAACAAAGATTGGCAAGAAGGTGCCAGGTACCTTCGCCATCACGGCGGCGGCACGACGACGACCACTTCGACCACGGTCGCCCCTACTACGACGACTAGCACGACCTCGCCAGGCCTAGGCCAGGCGCAGGCGTACGGGGAGAAACAGGTCACTTACCGTGTCAACTCCCTCGACCGCGCGATAAAAGACGTTCAGGGCGACTCCTACCTCGGCTCTGACGGCACCACCCTCGTCGCTGACATGCAAGCCGACATCACGGCGATCCAGGGGCTCGGCACGACGATCTCCGGCGACACCACGGTCGGCCAAGTAAACGCCAATATCCAGACGATTTTCGGTTACCGGGTGTATGACTTCTTGCTCCCAGCAGTTCAGGACGTCGTCGAGGTGGACACCATAACCAACGTGAAATTGCCAGCTCTCACCACGGCGATCACGGGTCTCACGGGCAAGGAGAACTCCTCCAACCAGGGAGTGCTCGCACCGTTGGTGTCCAACATGCAGGCTCAGAGCTCGGCCGTCACGAGCGCTACCTCGGGCCTTGCGGCCCAGTTGCTCGGGTTCACAGCGGCTGAGTGGGACGCCAACCATGGCCTGCTCAACGGCGCCCGTACCCAGATCTTTATCGCCAACAAGGCACTTGCGACCGCCTGGAAGGACAATCAGAAGGCCAACGACTACCTTCGCCACCACCACAGCGGCGGTAGTGCTACGACCACCACGACCGCGGCGTCGACAACAACGACCACGGTCTAATTGGCAGGTTGTAATTACGCACGACGCCGTGGTACCTAGCTAACGCTAGCTCCGCAGGCATCCCCCCCCCCGGGCCCTGGCACAACACGTGCCTCGCGGCCCGGGGGTTTTTGTTAGTGCTCTACCTCGGACTTCACAAGTCCATCACAACTCGACCATCGCCAGGTCATAGACGCCGGGAACGGTATCCCTGGCGGGACCATTGACGCCATCTACAGAGGAGGAACCATTGACCTACCAAGGGCGAGGCCGCCATAGCCTGTACGTAGTTTGCGCCGCGTTAGCCGCAACTCTCGCAGTTACCATTGGCTCCCTGGTCGCCAGTGGTGGACCGGCGTTCGCTTGGGGGAGGCCGAGGCCACCAGCACCCACCACCTCGACCACCGTTGCCCCGACAACGACTACGACAACGACGGTTGCGCCGACTACGACTACCTCGGTGGCGCCGACGACGACGACCGCTGTGCTCAAGGGCAGGCACGGCCACGGGTTCCCCGGCCGCGGCTTCAAGGGGCGGGATTGCCCGCGGCACTTTTTCCGCTGCGTGCTCCGCCAGCACCACCGGGGCCACAAGGGCCCTCCTCGGCCTACAACGACAACCTCTACAACAGCACCCACCACTACGACCACGGTGGCCCCCACGACTACGACCACCGTGGCCCCTACGACAACCACGACGGCCGCCACTACGACCACTACGGCAGCGCCGACCGCCAACTGCTCCGCCGACGTCATAGGCACTGTCCTGCCCCGCAAGGGCTGGGTGGCGAGCAGCAACGCACCGTCTTCCAGCTCTGACGCCCCTGCGAAAGCTGTCGACGGCAACCTGAAGAGCCGCTTCAGCAGCGACGAGGACCAAAAACCCGGCCTGTACTTCGAGATTGACCTCGGGGCCCCGGCCAGCTTCGACGAACTACTGATGGACGTACCGAACTCCGCGCACGACTATGCCAGAGGGTACGCGGTCGAGGTTTCCGACAACGGCACGTCATGGGCCACGGTCGCAACCTGCTCGGGCACGGGCACGACCGAGATAGTCAGTTTGCCGACCCAGAAGGCGCAATACGTCAAGGTCGTCCTAACCACGTCAGATACAAGTTGGTGGTGGTCGATCGACGAGTTCTACCTGAACGGGTAACCGTCACCTGGTCCTCGCTCAAGTTAGCCCCCGGGCGTCCGCCGGTCACAGGTCGGTGAGGCACCCGGGGGCTCTCGTGCGCCAACGACAGCCACGCTCAGGTCAACGTGGCAGGGTCAGGGTCAACGGCTCTTCAATAGCGGTTCGAGGAACTGGGCCGTGTAACTTGTCGAGCACTTGGCCACTTCTTCAGGCGTGCCGGCAACTACGACCTTCCCACCGCCGTCGCCGCCCTCAGGGCCGAGGTCGACCAGCCAGTCAGCGGTCTTTATCACGTCGAGGTTGTGCTCGATGACGATCACGGTGTTGCCTTGCTCGACGAGGCGGTTTAGCACACCGAGCAACTTGCGGACGTCTTCGAAATGGAGCCCCGTGGTCGGTTCGTCGAGAATGTACAGTGTCCTTCCTGTCGAGCGTTTCGACAGCTCGGAGGCCAGCTTTATCCGCTGAGCCTCACCGCCGGACAGGGTGGGGGCCGGCTGGCCGAGCCTTACATACCCGAGGCCGACGTCCACGAGGGTTTGCATGTGGCGCGCGATCACGGGCTGGTTGGAGAAGTACTCAGCCGCCTCCTCGCACGATAAGTCGAGGACATCCGCGATGTTCTTGCCTTTGAACGTGACATCGAGGGTGTCGCGGTTGTAGCGGGCACCCTTGCAAACTTCACATGGGACGTAAATGTCCGGCATGAAGTGCATCTCGATCTTGATCGTCCCATCGCCGGCGCAACCGTCGCAGCGCCCCCCGGCTACATTGAACGAGAAGCGCCCGGGTTGGTAGCCGCGCACCTTGGCTTCAGTAGTAGATGCGAACAACTTCCGGACGTGGTCGAACACACCCGTGTAGGTCGCCGGGTTGCTCCGCGGCGTGCGCCCTATCGGAGATTGGTCGACGTCTACCACCTTGTCGAAGGCGTCCATGCCCTCAACTTTGCGGTGGCGGCCCGGGACGTCCTTGGACTTGTAGACCCGCTGCATCATGGCCCGCAGCAATATGTCGTTCACAAGGGTCGATTTGCCAGACCCCGATACACCGCTTACGACGGTGAGGCACCCGACCGGGAACTGCACGTCGATGTTGTCCAAATTGTGTTCCTTCGCCCCCCGCACGCTGAGCCAGCCCTTCGGCTCCCTGCGATGAAGGGGCACCGGGATGAAGCGCTTGCCCGAAAGGTACTGGCCGGTGAGAGAAGCTTTGGTGCGCAACAGTTCCTTCACTGTCCCGGAGACGACGACCTGGCCACCGTGCTCACCCGCGCCGGGCCGATATCTACCACATGGTCGGCGGTGCGGATCGTCTCCTCGTCGTGCTCCACGACGATCACGGTGTTGCCCAGGTCCCGCAGCCTTACGAGAGTGTCGATCAGCTTGCGGTTGTCCCTCTGGTGCAGGCCGACCGACGGCTCGTCAAGAACGTACAGGACGCCGACCAGGCCGCTGCCTATCTGGGAGGCCAGCCTGATCCGTTGAGCTTCGCCTCCCGCGAGTGTCCCGGCGTTGCGGTTGAGGGAAAGGTAATCCAGGCCCACGTCCACCAAGAACTGCAACCGCGCCTTGACTTCCTTCAGGACGCGGTCGGCGATCAGGTGGTCCCGTTCGGAAAGGCTCAAACCAGCGACGAACTTTGTCGAATCGCGGATCGCCAGGTTGCACACCTCGAACAGGTTCCTGCCTCCAACTGTCACAGCAAGGCTCTCGGGCTTGAGACGGGCTCCTTCGCATTCGCTGCAGGGGACCTCGCGCATATAGCCCTCTATCTGCTCACGCATGCTGTCTGACTCCGCCTCGGCGTGGCGGCGCTGCAGGTAGGGGACTACACCCTCATATGCGGTGTAATAAGAACGCGTCCTGCCGTAACGGTTCTTGTAGTGCAAATGGACCTGAGTGGAGCCCGAGCCATAGAGCACGACCTTCTGGTCCTGCTTTTTGAGCTTCCGCCACGGCAGCGAAGTCGCAATGCCGAATGTCTCGGCGACCCCCTGCAGGAGGCGGCCGAAATACTCGCTGCGCGCTCCTCCCCAGGGCGCCACAGCTCCGTCGTCGAGCGACAAGTCGGGGTCTGGCACCACAAGCTCGGGATCGACCTCGTAACGAGTCCCGAGCCCGTCGCAACGCGGGCATGCCCCGTAGGGAGAGTTGAAGGAAAAATTGCGAGGTGCCAGCTCGTCGTAGGAAGTGCCGCACACGGGACATGCCAGGTGCTGGGAAAAAGTAAGCGTCTCGGCTTGGGCTCCCCCGCCCTCGTCGGGCTCCGAGCCCCGCGGGACGATCTGTACCTCCGCAACGCCGTCGGCCAGCTTCAAGGCGGTCTCCAACGAGTCTGTCAGGCGGCGCTCGATGCCGGGGCGCAGCACGAGACGGTCGACAACGACCTCGATGGTGTGCGCCTCGTAGCGCGGCGAGCTTGGGTACCTCGGACAGTTCGTAAGCCGTGCCGTCGACGCGGGCACGGGCGTAGCCCTGGCCCGCCAGCTCTTCGAAGAGGCTCTCGTACTCACCCTTGCGGCCCCTCACCATGGGGGCGAGCACCTGGAAACGGGTGCCCTCGGGAAGGGTCAGCACGCGGTCGACGATCTGCTGAGGGGTCTGGCGAGACACGACGCTGCCGTCCTTGGGGCAGTGCGGGATGCCTACGCGGGCGTAAAGAAGCCGCAAGTAGTCGTAAATCTCGGTGATCGTGCCTACGGTGCTGCGGGGGTTACGCGATGCGGACTTCTGGTCTATCGATATCGCCGGCGAAAGCCCTTCGATGAAGTCGACGTCCGGCTTGTCCATCTGCCCGAGGAACTGGCGGGCGTAGGCGGACAGCGATTCGACGTAGCGACGCTGGCCCTCCGCGTAGATGGTGTCGAAGGCGAGGCTGCTCTTGCCCGACCCCGACAGCCCCGTGAAGACGATGAGACGGTCTCGCGGCAGGTCGAGCGAGACATCCTGCAAGTTGTGCTCGCGCGCCCCGCGAACGATGAGACGGTCCGACATAGGTGTACAGGTTACCAATCGAACACATGTTCCGAAAGGCTTTCACGAGCCCCTCTGGCGAGACGGGGCGTTCGGGCAACGGCCGCTAGACGTCCACCCCGTACACGGCCGAACCAGCTGGTCCCCCATTGTCCGAAATGACCTGGGAGGCCGTGAAAGCAGGCCATTCGCCCACGGTCACACCACCCATCGGATTGCTCCCTGGCACAGGCGCGAGGGTCATCCCGTTCGGGCCGGCAATGGTGCCGCCGGCCCCTGTTGTAGTCGTCACCTGGGCCGTGGTCGTAGTGGCGCCGGGCGCTGTCGTCGTCGTGCCGCCCGGCCCGGTCGTGGTCGTAGCCCCCCCCGAAGACGTCGTTGTCGTGGTCCCTCCTGCCGCGGTCGTTGTCGTGGCCCCGCCGGGGCCGGCGGTCGTTGTCGTGGCCCCGCCGGGGCCGGCGGTCGTAGTCGTAGTGGCGCCGGGTGCTGTCGTCGTCGTGGCGCCGGGCGCTGTCGTCGTCGTGGCGCCGGGCGCCGTGGTGGTCGTCGTCCCACCCGTCCCGTCGATGGTTAGCCCGTTGGGCAACGATGCCGACTGGGTCTGGCCGGCGTTGTACACCGTCACCGTGTAGTTGCCGGGCGTGATTGCGGCCACCATGATGTCGATCTCGCTGGAGCTGGCACTGCTCACACTCTCGTGGACAGCACCCACGCTGACCACGGGGTTGGCAGGCAAGTTATTGCCGAAGATGCTCAGGTCCCCCCCGGTCTGGGGCAGGTCGTTTGGGTCGACCGAGTCGATCGTGAACGAAGCGGTCGTGGTGGTCGTGGTCCCGCTCGGAGCAGTCATCGTGGTCGTCGTGCCCCCCGGGCCAGTCGTAGTGGTGGCCGAAGTGGTTGTGGTGGTCGCGAGGGTCGTGGTCGTACCCTGCCCGACCGAAGGCTGGGTCTCGTTTACAACAGTCGTCGCAGGCAGCGTTGTCGTCGGGGTTCCTGGCGCAGCCGTCGTGGTAGTGGTGCCGCCCAACGTCGTCGTCGTACCGGCTACCGAAGTTGTCGTCGTGGTGCCCCCCACGGTCGTGGTGGTCGCAGTCCCGCCGGGCAAGGTGGTCGTGATGCCCCCGGCGCCAGTCGTAGTCGTGGCCCCCGGGGCAGTGCTCGTGGTCGTCCCACCGGGCGACGTCGTCGTGGTGCCCCCGGCGCCAGTCGTAGTCGTGGCCCCCGGGGCAGTGGTGGTGGTCGTCCCACCGGGCGACGTCGTCGGCACCGGGGTAGGCGACGGCTGGCCAACGTTGAAAAACACCGCCTGGCGGTTACCGATCGGCACAGTCGGAGCCCCGGTCGTCGCCGCGTAGGCGACAAGGGCGTAGGTCCCAGACGGCAGGCCTGGGCTCGGCAACGTAAGTTCGAGCGGGTTCGCACCGTAGTTCGTGCTGGTGATCCCCGACGGTGCGATGAACGCTGTCCCGTCGCTGGCAGTGGTGGCCACCTGCGGGCCGCCCCCACCCATGCTCCAGTCCAAAGTCTCGCCAACCACGTCGTACATCGTCCCCGAATAGTTATAAAGAAGTTCGAGGTGGTACCCGAGCGGCGTCGCCGAAGGCAACGCCCCGGACTGTGCGCTTGCGCTTATGCTCACCTGCGCAACCTGGCTAGGCACAACTTCGTCGAAGCCAGTGAAGCTGAACTGCACTGGTTCGTGCACCAAAGCGAGCGCAGCTTGTGCGTTGACAACACCGCCCGTAACGCACTTGGCTGACAGGCCAGAGACGTCGCGGACAGAAGCCAGGATGTCGCTTTTCACCTGAGAGTAGGTGAGGGCCGGGTCAACTGACCACAACAGCGCCGCCGTCGAGGCGACCATCGGCGCCGCGTAGGAAGTGCCGGAAACATAGGCATTGTCGAAACCCGAGTAGGTCGGGTAGTCGGTGTACATGTCGGTCCCAGGGGCCATCAGGTCGACTGTCGTGGGCCCATAATCGGAGTAAGAGGCGACGTTGTCCTGGTTGTCTGTCGCCCCCACAGAGATGACATTGGGGAAAGTGGTGGCGTAATTTGCCGGCAGGACAGGAGAACTGTCGTTGTCGGTGCCGGCGTTGCCCGCCGATGCGGTGACGAGGATCCCCGCAGTCTCCGCGCTGGAGACGAGGCTGGCGAGGGTCGGGTCGGAGCTGACGGCCTCGCCGAACGACATATTGATGACCTGGACATGCTGCGCAATGGCGTACTCTCCAGCGGCGTAAATGCAACTGTCTGCGAGCGACCCGTTGTCGCTGCACTTGAGAGCAAGCACCTTTGCTTCGGGCACCGCACCTGCGCCGCCCCAGGCGTTGCCTGCGAGGCCCACCATCACCCCGTCGACGGTGGTCGCGTGGTAAAAGCCGCCTGACTGGCCCTCGGCCTGCACGTCGCTCGTGGGCGGGCTGACCGAGAAATTTTCCGAGGCGGCCAAGATCTGGCCCGAGAGATCAGCGTTCGCGAGATCAACGCCGGTGTCGATATCAGCGATGACCACCCCCGAACCCCGTGAGCGCGCCCAGGCGAAGGAGAAGTTGGCCGAGTCGCCGGTGGTCCCAGACTGGCCGAGCACGGTTTGGCCGGAGTTAGCCAGGTAGTACTCGTCAGAGATATCCGGGTCGTTTGTCTCGGGCACCGAGGAAAAAGCCAGCATGTTGTTAGCGGCTACAGTTTTGACCCCCGGCAACGCCTTTAGCTGGGCTGCGCTCAGGGTCGTCGCGACCTGGTACCTGGTGCCCCACACCGGCGCCGCGGAGCGAACACCGGGCACCTTCAAAAGCGAGCCCGCGATCGCTTGGCTGTCCGGGCCCCAGCCCGGCGGGTACTTGCCATATGTAGCCGCAGCTGGTCGCTTTCCGGGGCTGACTGGCCGATGGCTACCCCCGGAGGGCATACGTACATGCGCCGGCGCGGTCAGCTTCGAGCCGGCTGGCGGCACCGCGCGGATATTGCCGTCGCTGTCGCGTTCGAGAGTGGTCCCCTTGGGGTAATGGGCCAGTGCACGTGCCAGGACCGACACGGGCTCACCAGGCCGCCAGACGATGGGGTCGGCTGAGTCTGGCGGGACGGCCTGCCAAGGGATCCCGTCTTGCTGAGCCGACGCCCCCTGAGCGCTATGGGCGGCTTTGGTGACAACCCCGGGCGCATTGTCGGCACTTAGCCCCCGCGATGTGACGTCGGCCCCGCTCGGTCGTCGCCCTGGCGCTCCCGCAGGCGCAAGCTTGGCCGGGCCTGCGGTTACGCCGCCATCCGCAGCGACCGGGACGGGGCCGGACATGGTCAGGATGAAATGGTTGTAGCCATCGTCCCAGCTGGGAGCATTGCCCACCAGGACGGGCTTGACCGGCACCCCGGCACTGGCCCCGCCGGCGCGGAAAAAGACCATCCCGCCCGCAAGGAGGCTGACTGCAGCCACGCCACAAAGCGCGACGCCTTGCGCTTTGCCATAGCGAACCGACATGTCTGCCTCCGTGCACTGTCAGACCCCTAAGCCATTAGGGGCTTGGGTTCACTGTCGGCGCAGCCGGGGCCGGGCTTAGCCAGTGCGGTAAAGCGGAAGCGCAGGAAACTTCGAGCAGCTAGCCGAAGCTCACCGGCCCGGTCCAGGTCGTCCCGCCATCAGTACTGCGCCAGAGCTGCTCGGGGCTCGGGCCGTTCGGCCACGGCCAATTGGCCGGGGCGTTAGCTTCCGAACGCAGCGCTGAGCCGGTGTTGGAGTCGGTGAAGCCGATCCAGTCCCAGTACCACGCCCCGTTCCCGGACGGGTAGACCGTATGCCAGGTTGTACCGCCGTCCTGGGTCCGCAGCACCGGGCTTTGGCTGCCCTGCTCGAGCACCGCCGCCGTCGAGCTCGCGGGAGCGAGCTGCGTCGAGTTACCCAGTTGGCCGGCCGATGTGAGCGTGCTCCATTGTGCGCCGCCGTCCGTGGAACGGAATGCTTCCGCCAACATTCCCGTAGGGCAGACCGCCCAGAGCACGCTCGGTGAGGCCGCTTCGATCGCTCCCCCGAGGCCTGCAAAACAAGGGCTTTTGTAGGTGGCGAAGGTCGTCCCCGAATTGCTGCTGACCACAAGAAGCTGGTTGGACTGGGTGGCCGCCGTCGTGACCGAGAACCAAAGGTCGCTGCCACGGACCGCCATCGTCGCGACCTGGTCTGCGCCAGCCGGCACCGGCACCGGCAGGCTCATCCAGTCGTCGGACCCCACCGGCGAACGCTCCAACACGACAGACGAGCAGCTGCCGTCGGGGCAGGTCCCAGCGAGCGCGAGGGCGTAACCCGCCCCCGTGCCAAAAGCAAGCAGTTCACGGCCGCTCAGGAAGCCCGGCTGCGCCCATTGCCCGCCCCCGTCATGGGTGTCGAAAAAAGCCCCGTCCGCCCCCGTCGAAAAGGCGAAACCGTCCAAGGTGTCAGCAAAAAGCAAGGTGTTTATCCCGCCCACCGTCGGCGCTACCTCCGATGTCGTGGCCAGCGGGGCAACCGGTGCGGGCAACCCGACGAAACTGGCGCCACCATCGGTCGTCCGCACGATCGAGGTGCAAACCGGGTTCTTGCAGATCGCGTCACCGAGAAGCCAGTACTCGCTGGCCGATATGGCGGTAAACGATACGGGGTCAAACCCTGCCGGCACCGCACCACCGACCGGTTGGCCCGCAACTGTCGTCGTGGTCGCCACGGTGGTCGGAGGGGCAGTAGTAGGCACCGTTGTGAGCGCAACCGCCGCGGTCGTGGGCGTAGTCGCGCCGCTGCCAGCAGCGGAGTTGCCCCCGGATCCACAACCGGCCGCAAGGGCGGTCGCCACCAGGGCGGCGGACGACAAAGCGAGAAAGCGTTTGCTCTTCACAGATCTGCTAACGCTAGGACAACAGGACGGGTTCCTCGGGCATTGCCTCCCCGCCGCGGGCGGCCCCCAGCCACGCCGCTTGACAACCAAGTCGCCCATACCCGTCAGCGGGTCCGGCTGACAAGCCTGAAATAGCTGCTCAGGGCGGCTATGGGGCCGCGACGGAGGCACGGCCACGAGGGTGTAGCATGCGGTGCGCGAACTTTTTCCGTGCCTTACGTACACACCCCAATTCCAAGGAAGTCCTGACCACATGTCCGACCTCACCCCGCCGACAAATGCCACTCAGACTGCCGAAGAAGCTAACTCGGCGCAGATGGGCACTTTCGACGAGTCCGGTGCTTACACACCACGCCAGGTTGTATCCGATGACCTGGGGACAACCTCTTTCGAAGACGCCATCGCCGGCACGATCGTCGAGTTCGACGACGGCGACATCGTTTCCGGGACGGTAGTCAAAGTCGACAAGGACGAGGTCCTGCTCGACATTGGTTTCAAGTCCGAAGGCGTCATCCCTGCGCGGGAGCTGTCGATCCGCCACGATGTCGACCCCAACGATGTGGTCAAGCTAGGCGACAAGATCGAAGCTCTCGTCCTGCAGAAAGAAGACAAGGAAGGGCGGCTCGTACTTTCCAAGAAGCGGGCGCAATATGAGCGGGCCTGGGGGACGATCGAGGGCGTCAAGGAACGCAATGGGACAGTACGCGGGCCGGTTATCGAGGTTGTCAAAGGCGGCCTGATCCTGGACATCGGGCTTCGAGGTTTCCTGCCGGCATCGCTGGTAGAACTCCGTCGCGTTCGTGACCTACAGCCGTATGTCGGCAGAGAGCTCGAGGCCAAGATCATCGAGCTCGACAAGAACCGCAATAATGTCGTGCTGTCGCGGCGCGCTTACCTGGAAGAAGCCCAGCGTTCTCAGCGCGACGAGTTCTTGACCAACCTGAAGCCCGGCGAGGTCCGCAAGGGAGTCGTCTCTTCTGTCGTCAATTTCGGCGCCTTTGTCGACCTGGGAGGCATGGACGGCTTGATCCACGTTTCTGAGCTCTCCTGGAAGCACGTGGACCACCCCGGCCAAGTGGTCCAGGTCGGCGACCAAGTGACGGTACGGGTCCTGGACGTCGACCTAGACCGCGAGCGGATCAGCCTTTCGCTGAAGGCCACCCAAGCAGACCCCTGGCAGGAGTTCGCAAACGCGCACCGTGTCGGAGAGCTTGTTTATGGACGCGTCACCAAGCTGGTCCCCTTCGGGGCGTTTGTGCAGGTGGGAGATGGCATCGAAGGCCTCGTCCATATATCCGAGATGGCCGTGCACCATGTCGACCAGCCCGATCAGGTGGTCACGCCCGGTGAGGAGCTTTGGGTCAAGATCATCGACATCGACCTGGCTCGCCGGCGCATCAGCCTGTCGATCAAGCAGGCCGCCGAGGGCGGCGAGGTGGCAGCCGAGTACCGCGAGGCCTTCGGCGAGCACGCTTACGACGAGCACGGCAACTACATAGGCGCTGGTTACACCGCCTTCGAACCCGAGTCCGAGGCGCAGGCTGCATGGGCCGGGTACCTCGAGGAGCAGGCCAATGCGCAGCACGCGGCCGGAGGTACCACGGGCACCGCGGCCGACGCCAGCGACGCTGCGGTTAACGAAGCGGCCGCTGAGCTGGTCGATGAGGCGCTCGTTTCCGAAGCTACGGCCATCGTCGAGGTTGCTGCGGCTGTCGAGGCCGCTGCCGAAGCCGAGGTTGCCCTGGCCGAAGAGGCTGTCCTGGACGATGAGGTCGCATCGCTCGGGGTCGACGCAGTCGAGGAGGCGGCTCTCGTAGAAGACGCTACGGCTGAAGAGCCTGCTGCTGTCGAGGGCCCTGCAACCACCCCTGCCCCGCCAACGGCGAAAGCCAAAGCGACTGCCAGCGAGGAAGACCCCGGGGCGGCCCCAGCCAAGTAGTGCTCAGATAAGGGCCATAGCCTGGCTCAGCACGTCGCGGAGGATCCCGACCATGATGTCGAAGTGTTCCTGCTCGCAGATAAGCGGGGGTGCCAGCTGGACGACCGGTTCGCCGCGGTCATCGGTGCGGCAAACCAGCCCGGCATCAAACAACGCCGGGGAGAGGAAACCTCGCAGGAGCCTTTCGCTTTCCTCGCTGTTGAACGTTTCGCGGTGTCGCTTTGTCCTTGACAAGCTCGATCCCGAAGAAGTAACCGGCACCACGGATGTCGCCCACGATGGGCAGGTCTTCGAGAGACTTCAACGACGACCGGAAGGCCTCTTCGTTGTCCCGCACATGTTTCAACAAACCCTCGTCATCGAAAATCGCGAGGTTGGCGAGCGCAACCGCCGAGGAGACCGGGTGGCCCGCAAAAGTGATGCCATGTGCGAAGGAGGCTTTGCCATGAAGGAAGGGCTCGATCAGCCGGTCGCTCGCGATCAACGCGCCCATTGGTGAATATCCCGAGGTCACGCCCTTGGCCACTGTGATCATGTCGGGTTGGTAGCCGTAGCGTTCGGCACCGAACCAGTGGCCGAGGCGCCCGAAGGCGCATATGACCTCGTCGGAGACGAGCAGTACCCCGTAGCGGTCACAAATCTCGCGGACCCGCTGGAAATAGCCGGGCGGTGGCGTGAAGCAGCCCCCCGAGTTCTGCACCGGCTCCAAGAACACCGCAGCCACCGTGTCGGGCCCCTCGGCCTCGATGCGCGCGGCGATCTGGTCTGCGGCCCACAAACCGAACGCCGCAGGGTCGTCAGCATGAACAGGGGCGTGATAGAAGTCGGTGTTAGGCACAGTCGAGGTCCCTGGGACCAGAGGCTCGAAAGGCTTCTTTATCGCCTCATAGCCGGTGATCGACAGCGCACCCATCGTTGTCCCGTGGTAGGAAATCTCACGAGAAATTGCCTTGGTGCGCGCTGGCTGGCCTATCGCCTTGAAGTACTGGCGGGCAAGTTTCCAAGCCGACTCCACGGCCTCACTACCGCCGGTCGTGAAAAAGATGCGGTTGAGGTCCCCCGGCGCCAAGTCGGCAAGGCGTTCCGCCAACTCGATAGCCGTCGGGTGGGCATAGCTCCATATCGGGAAATAGGCGAGCTGGGAGGCCTGGTGAGCCGCGGCCTCGGCGAGCTCGCGCCGGCCGTGGCCCGCCATGACCACGTACAGCCCCGACAGCCCGTCGAGGTAGCGCTTGCCGTTGGAGTCCCAGACCCAAGGCCCCTCGCCTTTTACGATGACGGGCACGTCCTGGGTCTCGTAGGTGCCCATCCGGGTGAAGTGCATCCAGAGGTGGCGCTTAGCCGCCTCCTGCAGGTGTTCTGGCGAGAACGACATACCACTCAGCGTAATCACTGCCCCGGGGCCAAGGTACGGGGATTGGGCGAAGCGACCCGGGCTATGGTTCAGAGGTGCTGCGGGTTGGCCTGACAGGTGCCCTCGGCGCCGGCAAGTCCACCGTCGGCAAGGCCCTGGCCGCTCGGGGAGCTGCCGTAATAGACGCCGACCAGGTAGCGCGCGACGTCACGGCACCGGGGAGCCCAGGTGAGCGCGCCGTGCTCGAGCGCTTCGGTGACCGGGCGACGGGACGCTCGGGCCGCGCCGACGAGGCCGCGCGCCTGGACCGCAAGGCACTGGCCGATATCGTCTTTTCGGACGAGGCCGAACGCCTTGCCCTCGAGGCGATCACCCACCCCTTGATCCGTGCTGAGGTGCTGCGACGGCTCGCCCTTGCCGGCAACGACGCCCTCGCCGGCAACGGCGTGGTGGTGGTCGAGATCCCGCTGCTCGACGGGCAGCGCAAGGTTGACTACGGCCTCGACGTCGTCGTCCTCGTCGACACGCCCGAGGACGTGGCCGTACGCAGGGCGGTCGGGCGCGGCATGACCGAAAGGGAAGCTCGCGCCCGTACCGCCGCGCAGCCATCGGGCGCACAGCGGCGTCTGTTGGCCGACCGTGCCTTCGTGAACGCCGGGAGCTTGGAGGATCTCGAAAACGCCGTCGACGAGCTTTGGGCCTGGTTGGTGGCACTAGCGCAAGGCTCAGCCTGAGGCAGTCGCCACGCCGCTCAGCACACCCGGGATATCGTCACCGGGCCCCGGTACCATGGCCGCCGTGCCCCCGTTCAAAGTGGTGTCAGAGTGGTCACCCGCCGGTGACCAGCCCGCTGCCATAGCAGGTCTAACCGAAGGGGTCCGGCGGGGCGACCGGTTCCAGACGCTGCTCGGCATCACGGGCAGCGGCAAGAGCGCGACCATCGCCTGGACGATCGAGCAGGTGCAGCGCCCCACCCTGGTGTTGGCGCCCAACAAGTCCCTCGCTGCCCAGTTCGCAAACGAGATGCGCGAGATATTCCCCCACAACCGGGTCGAGTACTTCGTTAGCTATTACGACTATTACCAGCCGGAGGCGTACATCCCCTCCAGCGACACCTACATCGAAAAAGACAGCTCAATAAACGACGAGATCGACCGCCTCCGCCATTCCGCCACGTCCGCCCTCCTCACCCGCCGCGACGTGATCGTCGTCGCGTCCGTGTCGTGCATTTACGGCCTGGGCTCGCCCGAGGAGTACTCACAGAAGATCCTCTCGCTCACCGTCGGCGAGGACTACGACCAGCGAGCGATCCTCGCCAGGCTCGTCGACATGCAGTACGAGCGCAACGATGCCAACCTCGTGCGCGGCAAGTTCCGGGTGCGGGGAGACACCATCGAGCTGCACCCCGCGTACGAAGAGCACATGCTGCGGGTCGTCCTGTTCGGCGACGAGATCGAACGGATAACGCGCGTCGACCCGGTCACGGGCGAGGTCCTCAACGAGGTCCAAGATGTCGTTGTTTTCCCTGCGACTCACTACGTTGCGGGCACGGAGCGCATGCAGCGCGCCATCGAGGGGATCGAAGTCGAGCTGCAGCAACGCTTGGCGTACTTCGAGAGCACGGGCAAGCTGCTCGAAGCCCAGCGGCTACGGATGCGAACCAGCTACGACCTCGAAATGATGGCCGAGGTGGGCAGCTGCTCCGGTATCGAAAACTACAGCCGTCATATCGACGGCCGCTCGCCGGGCCAGCCGCCGTTCACGTTGCTCGACTTTTTCCCCAAGGACTACCTCTTGGTCATCGACGAATCGCATGTGGCTGTGCCGCAATTGCACGGTCAGTACCACGGTGACCGCTCTCGCAAGGAGACCTTGATCGAGCACGGCTTCCGCCTCCCGTCGGCGGCCGACAACCGGCCACTGCGCTACGACGAACTGATGGAGCGTATAAACCAGGTCATTTTCATGTCGGCGACCCCTTCGGCCTACGAGATATCGGTCTCGGACCAGGTTGTCGAACAAATAGTCCGCCCGACGGGCCTAATCGACCCCGAGGTGGTCGTGAGGCCGACCAAGGGCCAGATAGACGACCTCATCGCTGAGATAACCAAACGAGTCGCGGCCGGGGACCGCGTGCTGGTCACCACGCTTACCAAGAAAATGGCCGAGGACCTTACCGATTACCTCCTTGAGCAGGGCTTGAAGGTGCGTTACCTGCACTCCAACATCGACACCCTCGAACGTATCGAGATCCTGAGAGACCTCCGCTTGGGCGAGTTCGACGTACTCGTCGGGATAAACCTCCTCCGGGAAGGCCTGGATCTCCCCGAGGTTTCCCTTGTGGCGATCCTCGACGCCGACAAAGAGGGTTTCCTGCGCTCGGAGACGTCCCTCATCCAGACGATCGGGCGAGCAGCCCGCAACGTCGATGGCGCGGTGATCATGTACGCCGACGAGATGACCGACTCGATGCGCCGCGCCATTTCCGAGACCCACCGGCGCCGGCTGCTCCAGCAGGAGTACAACGCGGAAAACGGTATAAATCCACAGACAATCCGACGCGCCGTCAGTGACATCTTGGTCATGCTCGGCCGTGGGGACAGCTCCGGTACCGCCGCGACGGCGCCTGTGCCTGGCTCGGACCGCCGTAGCCGGCGCCACGACCGCTCCCGCTCAGACCTGGCCGGTATGCCCAAGGCGGACCTTTCCAGGCTTATTTCGGCTCTCGAAGACGAGATGCACACTGCAGCAACGGACTTGCGTTTCGAGTATGCAGCTCGCCTGCGCGACGAGGTGGCCGACCTGAAAAAGGAACTCAAAGCCCTGGCCGAAATGGGTGTACCGGTCAAGTAGTGGCTCGCGGGTCGCGGCGGGCCAGTTGACCCCGCTGCGCTTTGCCGGTACCCTGAAACTCGAACCGGATGACGCCCCGGTGGGTTTCGGCCCGAACCGCCCGTTGTGGGCTGATGGCTTCTACGTGACGTTGAAGCGCGTGGAGGTCGGCCGTTGAACCGCAGTTGGGCGAGAAGCTAATGGCACCCGGAGACGACGAGCAAGCGCGTATCCCTCTCGACCCCGACGTCGACTTCGGTCCCGCCGTGGGCGCCGACGCGGGCCCGGCCAACAACGTGCCCGGCGGGCCGAGGCGGCGGTCGTGGTCGCCCTGGCCATTGGTGGGGTGCTCGGGGCGGTGAGCCGTTACGCCATCTCGCTGGCGCTGCCGACCGAGACGGCGAGGTTCCCGTGGGGGACATTTGTCATTAACGTGTCGGGCAGCGCCGCACTTGGCTTCATCTTGGTCCTGGTGATCGAACACTTCCCGAGGGGCCGCCTGGTGCGGCCGGTGATAGGGACGGGCTTCCTCGGGGCGTACACGACATTTTCGACGTTCACGGTCGAGGCGGTCGACCTTGTTCGCGCCGGTCACACCGGGCTCGCACTCGCTTATCTGGCCGGGAGCGCCCTCGCTGGGCTCCTGGCGGTGTGGACCGGGATGACGAGTGCCCGCCTGGCGCTGCGGGCCGAACGATGGCTTCAAGAGGCGACCTGATGGGCTCCGAGACCGACCGACCACGTCGACGCTCGTGGCGCTAAGCCTCTTTGTCGCTGTCGGCGCCGGAGGGCTCGTCGGTGCCCCGTCGCGCTACCTGCTCGATCGCGCCGTCACCGCGCGGACCGGGCCAGGTCGGCCCTGGGGGACCTTCGTGATCAACGTCACCGGGTCCCTGCTCTTGGGCCTGCTCACCGGGCTCAGCATGGCGGGGCACCTGTCGGAGGTAGGCAGAGCGCTCCTCGCCACTGGCTTCTGCGGGGCATATACGACCTTCTCGACGTTCACATTTGAGACCGTCCGCCTGCTCGAGGACGGCCGCGCGTTCGATGCAGCCGGCAACGTCGTCCTCAGTGCCGGCATCGGGCTGGGCGCCGCCGCGGCCGGCCTGGCGATCGGCCTGGCCCTGTGAAGCCTCGGTCGCCCGGGTAGCGGGGCACAACCGGTAAACCGGTGGGAGCTCATGACACCTTCGATCCTGTACCGTGACCAGGCCGGCGGGACGGCTTCTGCATTGGCAGACCGTCGTTTCGCCGCCGACCTCAACCTGGACCAGGTCTTCGCCGCGACCAGCGCCGGGCGGGAACAACTTGACCTCTTGTCGGTTTTTTACACTCCGCTCACGACATTGGACGACGTCTCGTACCGCCACGAGGTGCTGGCCGATCTCGAAGCCCCGACAACGCTCGCCGCCGTGAGGGCTTTCGGCAAAGCGATGCACGACGTCCGCGAGATCTTGGCCACCATGCGATCGCTCCATAACCGTTGGCAGCAAGCGCGCTTGTTCATGGACGCCGTCTTGGCCTACTGCTCAGCTGTGAGCAAGCTTGACGGTGCCTTTTCCGCGCTCCGCCCGCCCTCCCGGGCGCTGTCGGCGTTCGCCGCGTACCTGAGCGGTTACAAGGCCTCTTCGGAATTCGCGTCCTTGGCGGACGACGCTCGCGAGATCGTAAGGGCGCTCGGCGACGTCCGCTACGTGATCGAGGTCAAAGGTACCCGGGTCACTGTCAGCGCCTACCGGGGCCAAGGGGACTACGCCCAGGAGGTGGCGGCGGTCTTTGCGAGGTTCAGCGATGGCGTGACGACCGACTACCAGTCCAGGCTCCGCAATTTATTGGACATGGACCACGTCGAGAGCCAGGTGCTCGATCTTGTGGCCCGCCTCAACCCGGGGCCGTTCGGCGCGCTCGAGGAGTACGTCCGCTCTCACGAGGTCTTCTTCGATCCCGGGATGGCTGCCTTCGAGCGGGACTCGCAGTTCTATCTCTCCTATCTGGACTACATCGGGCCGCTTCGCGGCGCCGGCCTCGCGTTCTGTTACCCGCGCCTTTCCATGTCAGCAGGGCCCGTTTCGGGAGAGGCCGCGTTCGACTTGGCCCTGGCGGGCAAGCTCGGCAGGCACGGAACGGCGGGTTCGGGGGTGGTGACCAACGACTTCGAGCTCAGCGCCCACGAGCGCATCTTGGTCGTAACCGGCCCCAACAGCGGTGGTAAGACCACCTTTGCGCGAGCCTTCGGCCAGCTCCACTACCTCGCCGCCCTGGGGCTCCCGGTACCCGCCCGAGATGCCTCCCTGGTCCTCACCGACGGGGTGTTCACCTCCTTTGGCCAAGTCGAGCGCCTCGAGACCCACCGGAGCCACTTGGAAGACGAGCTCTCCCATTTCCACGAGATCATCGGGCGGGTGTCTGCGCGCAGCATCATCATCATGAACGAGAGCTTCTCGTCGACAACTCTGCGCGACGGCGCTGTGCTGGGCCGAGCGGTGCTGGCGCAGCTTGCCGAGCGCGGTTCGCTCTGCCTCTACGTGACCTTCATCGACGAGCTTGCCACGGCGAACCCAGCCAGCGTCAGCCCAGCCAGCGTCAGCATGGTGGCGACGGTAGATCCTGATGACCCCACGGTCCGGACCTACAAGGTGGTGCGCAAAGCACCGGACGGCCAGGCCTACGCGGCCGCGTTGGCGGAGCGCTACGGCCTGACCTATGTGGGCGTAACAGACGCCTTGGCCCAATGAGGCCCCGCCTGATGCACCCTGACGAAGACTTCCAGGTCGGCCGGGAGCTGCCACCCCAAAGCGACGACCTCGTCGAAGACCTTGGGCTCAGCACCCTGTTCGGCGCGATGGCGGGCGGTGACAACATTGTCCTCGCTGCTGCCAAGACGGCGGTCCTGTCCCCGCTCGCGGGCCTCGACGCGATCATTTGGCGCCAGCAGGCGTTCGCCGACTGCAGCGCCCACCCGCAACTGCCCAAAAAGCTCTATTCCTTGGCCACAGACGCCATAGAAGGCCACAAGAAATTGACGTTCTGGGGAGTAAACCGCTCCCCCGAGAGCCTTCGCTACGTGTCGGTGCAAACCTTGGAAATGTTCTTGGGGCACTTGGCAAACCTCCGGCGATTGGCAGAAGTGCACGGCCAGGAAATGGCATCGCCGGCGTTCAGCCGGCTTGCCTCGATGCTGCTGAGCGAGCTCGACGACGCCTACTTGGACCTTGCCCGGTCCCACCTGAGCGAACTAAAGCTCACCGGTGGCCTCACAATGAGCGCACAGCTCGGTCGGGCCGGCAAGGGGACCAGCTACGTGCTGCACAGGACACCCACCCGGGGCTTTCGCGAGCGCCTTGCCAACAGGGGCGACGCCAGCTTCAGCTTCACGGTCGCTGGCCACGACGACAACGAGATGCGGGCACTCGCCGAGCTTGTGGGCAAAGGCACCAATATTGCCGCCGGCGCAGTGGCGCAGTCCGTTGACCACATTTTGGGTTTTTTCAATTCCCTCCGAAGCGAGCTTGCGTTTTACATCGGGTGCCTCAACCTACAGGCGGCGCTGTCGGCCAAAGGCGAGCCAACCTGCACGCCGGTCCCCCTACCGGCGCAGCAGCCCGGGCTGGATGCCGTGGGGCTATATGACCCCTGCCTAAGCCTCGCCACGACCGGGCGCACGGTAGGCAACGACGTGGCCGCGCCAGGCAAGGCTCTGGTGGTAGTAACAGGCGCCAACCGCGGCGGGAAGTCGACGTTCCTGCGCAGCACTGGGCTCGCTCAGCTCATGATGCAATGCGGGATGCCCGTCGCTGCGACCTCCTTTGCGGCAGGGATATGCCCCGGAGTGTTCACTCATTTCAAACGCAATGAGGATCCCGCAATGAAGGGTGGGAAATTGGACGAGGAACTGGCACGCATGAGCGTCACCGTCTCTCGGGTAACCCCGGGCTGCCTACTGCTCTGCAATGAACCGTTCGGCTCCACCAACGAGCGAGAAGGCTCAGATATTGGCCGCCAGGTGTTCTTGTCGCTAACTAGCGCAGGCGTCAAAGTGGTGCTGGTCACCCACCTTTTCGACCTGGCCGAAAGCCTCTACGACCGCGACCTCGGCCACGCCCTGTTCCTACGCGCCCCGAGACAGGCCACGGCACAGCAGTTCAAGCTGGCGCAGGGCCCTCCCGAGCCGACCGCTTACGGCGAGGATGTCTACGAGAGGGTCTTCGGGGCCCGGCCCGCCGACGTGGTGCGCGCTTCGTCGAGCGACCGCCCCGACTAAGCCCGGTGCCTGGGCGGCATGCCTCGTCAACCGCTTGGCCCGAAGCGTTCGACCCGGATATGGGCCTCGCCTACCCCGGACGCTACAAGTAGGGTGCTTGCCGCATCGGCGAAGCCCGACGACCCGCAAACGTAGCCCGTAGCCCCGGGCAGGAGTGCCGCGGCGAGATCGGCCACGTCGAGGTGACCGGGCGGCCGCCTGTAGCCCACGGGAGCCGAGCGCGTGAACACCACCGAGCTCTGCGGCCCGGGCAGTTCGTCCGAGTAGTAGAGGTCTTCGGGCGAGCGCACGGAGACCACCAGGCGCACCAGTTCAGGGCGCCCGAGGTTGCGGGCGAGGCGCAGCATCGCCATCAGCGGCACCACGCCCGAACCACCGCCTACCAGGACCGCAGGCGACGTGCCCTCCCAGATGAACCAGCCTCCAATAGGTCCCCTCACCTCGAGTTCGTCACCAACGACCACCTCGTCGTGCAGGAAGGAGGACACCTCACCGTCGGCGAGGCGCTCGACGGTCAGCTCGATCTCGTTGGACCCGTCCGGCGCGGACGCGACCGAATACGAACGCGACGCCGAGTAGCCATCAGGAGCGCTCAGGCGCAGCACGTAGTGCTGGCCGGCGAGGTGGCGCGACGGCTCCGCGAGAGCCAGACGGAAGGTTTTGGCGCGTGCTGTCTCCGGCCTGACCCCGATGACCTTGGCGGGTTGCCACGGGCTGCTCCTGGCGGGCGGGTCCACGTCATCACCGTAGGAGCTCGCTGACGACGGCTCCACTCGGAGGGGGCTTTTCAGCCCGGGATTTCCCCTTCCCACAACGCGCCGCGCTATAGCTCAGCCGCGCGCGGGCCAGCCCGCCGATAGGGCTAGAGACGACGGCTGTACTGGCAGTCGAGCTCAACCACGTCGTTTGTCGGGCGCAGCGGGAAGGTAACAGATGAACATGAGGTCAATTGGCGCTCCCAGGTCAGCGCCCACCTGGCGCCGAGCCGGCAGGGCCCTGCTCCCGGCCGCCACCGTGGCAAGCGTGCTGGTCATCACGGCGGGCCTCTGGAGCACCGGGCCTGTGAGCGCAGACGTGGCATCTCTTGCGCCGGCCACCGGAGGGGTGCACATCGTCTCGCCGACGCGGCTGCCCGCATTGGCAGCAGGGCCGTCGCGACGGGGCCGGCCCGCTCGAGTGCTCCCCCTCAGCGCGGGGAAGCCTGTTCCGGCGTCGAGGCCGCACACGGCGCCTTTGCTCCGTGCTGTCGGCACCCACCAGTGGCTCCGGGACGGGGTCGTGGGATCGGAAAACTGGTCGGGCTATGTCGACTCAGGCAGTGGGGCCGACTTCACTGGAGCTTCAGGTAGCTGGACTGTACCCACAGTCCAGCCGGGCACCACAGGCGACTCGAGCAGCTGGGTCGGCATAGACGGGACGACCACTTCCGACCTGGTCCAGGCAGGGACCGACCAGAGCTGGTCGCCATCTGGGCCCATCTACTACGCCTGGTACGAGATATTGCCGGCTGTTGCAACCGAACTGGGCCCCGTTTCGCCGGGCGACCACATCTCCGTTGCCATTACCGAGGGCCAGCCCGGGAGCTGGACGATTACGGTCGATGACGCCACCGAAAACACGATTTGGACCGAACCGGTCGCCTACAACGCCCCCGGCAACAGCGCCGAATGGGTCGAAGAGGCGCCCACACTGGCCTCCGACAACACCATCGAACCGTTGGCTGATTTCGGCACGGTGCAGTTCACGAACCTGGCGGTGCAAGGGCCTGGGACCTCGTCGGCCAGCGCGTACCCCATCTACATGGTCAACTCATCGGAGCAGATAATTGCTTACCCGGACCAGTACAGCCCTTCCACGGACTCGTTCACCGATACTTACGGCTCCACAACACCGCCGGCTTCGCCGCCGGCAGTGCCGATAAACAGCGGCTCTGGGCCAGGCACTTCCTCAACTACCACAAGCAGTTCTTCAACGACCAGCACGACCGCAGCGGCGGGCCCCGACAACTACAGCGGTGCCGGCGCCGGCACCGCCGGGCCAAGTGCCCGGGCAACAGGGCTACTGGCTCGTAGGACGAGACGGAGGGATATTCGCGTTCGGTAGCGCTAAGTTCCACGGGTCTGCCGGCACTGTCCACTTGCAGCGCCCGATCGCAGGCATCGCGCTTACGGCTGACAGCAACGGCTACTGGCTGGTCGCAACCGACGGCGGCGTGTTCGCTTTTGGCGATGCCAGCTATGTGGGATCGCTACCCGCAGACGGTATAGGCCCCGTTGGGGCCAGTAAGGGGCACCACCTGTCGGCGCCGATAGTGGGGATAGTGCCTACGACGGACGGGAAGGGTTACCTGATGGTGGCCAGGGACGGTGGTGTTTTCGCTTTCGGCGACGCCCACTATGAAGGGTCGTGCGCGAGCATCGGTGGCTGCAGCGCACCCGCCGTCGCTGTCGTGCCCGATGCTACGGGTGGTGGCTACTGGCTTTTGCTTTCCAATTGCGACATGGTGCCGTTCGGCGACGCCCCCAAGATCGCTGACGGCAACTGCGAGAGCTCGGCTGCAGCTGAGAGACTGGTAGCCACGTCGGCCGCACGCACTCCTGACGGCCGGGGATATTGGGTGCTGCTCGACAACGGGACGACGTTCCCCGAGGGCGATGCCAAGTTGCTCGGGTCTTGGGAGGCCAAACAGATGACGACAAGTGCCGATCCCGCTGTAGCGATCGTGCCTACGACGGACGGCGAGGGCGCCTGGGTCGTCCTTGCAAATGGGATCGTCGACCCGTTCGGTGATGCGCCAACCCTCGGGGACCTGGCAGGCACGCCCCCGGCGGCGCCGATAACCGCCGCCGCCGGCTGGTAAAGGACAACACGACAGCGCCAGCAGAGGAACTCTTGTAGGCTGCAAATGTGAAGAAGCCGGCCCGCATCGGGCGGCGTTGTGTTGCGTGGCCCGTCGCGCTGCCAGTCGTTGTTGCCGGCGCGCTGGCGATCACAGCTGCACCCTTCACCGCGACGAGCGTGGCACAGACTGCTTCCCGACCCGGTCTTGTTGGGAACCTAGCGACCAGCTTTTCCTGCACCAACCCCCAGCAAGCGTCGACAGTTCAGGGCAACCCGCACGTCAGCGCGGTCCCTCAAATCCTGTCCATCGGCCTGATGCCTCGCGCCGGCGGTTTAGTGGTTACTTACAAGTTCAAGGCCCCTTTGGTGCTCGCCCCCGAAGGCGTCTATTTGTCCTGGGCCATTTACGTTTACCGCCATCGCAGCGATGCCGGCAAAGCCCAGCTGGCCGTTGAGCTCCAAGTGGAAAACCGTGGAAAGGGTTGGGAGCCTACAGGTTGGACAATTCTCGCTTCGATCGGCACTAACGCAACCCCGGTTGAAGGCTCGGTGCAAGTGGACCCGGCAGGCGACGAACTGTCCACATTTTTCCCTGCCGGGTTCACCAACCTGCGCCCACCGTTTTACTGGTTCGCAAGCCAGGAGGAGTACAGGGCGTACCTACCGGAAGCGAACAAGGCCCATCCCCAGAACTGGAACGTCAACGGTTCGGTGACAACTGACTGCCCCGCAGGCGTCCGGCGCGACCCGAACAGCCTTCCCAATGGCTCCCGGCTCCTGTCAGCAGGAGCCTGAGGGCCCGCTCACTCGGGCCGCTGTCTATAACGCGTGCTCCTTGGCGAAATCGACAAGCTCTTGCACGTAGCCGAAGGCGAGGGCGGTCACGGTATCGGCCGCCCCGTAGTACAAAGCCACCCGGCCCGTAGCCCCGTCACAGAGCATCGCGCAGGGAAAAACGACGTTGGGCACGTCGCCCACGCATTCGTACGAAGCCTGCGGTGCCAGGACGTAAGGAGCCGAACGGGCGATCACTTTCCAAGGCTCGTCCAGGTCGAGCAGCGCCACGCCGGCACTGTAGATAAAGCCGTTGCACGAGGTCAACACGCCGTGGTAGACGAGCAACCAACCTTCGGAGGTTTCTATGGGCACCGGGCCACCGCCGACCTTGGTCGCTTGCCAGGTGTTTGTAACAGGGCTCATCACGTGGCGGTGGCGGCCCCAAAACCGTAGGTCCGGGCTCTCGCTGTAGAAGATATCCCCGAACGGCGTATGGCCATTGTCTGATGGCCGCGACAACATCGCAAAGCGGTCATTGATCTTTCGGGGGAACAGCACACCATTGCGGTTGAACGGCAGATAGGCGTTTTCCTCCTGGTGGAACTCGCGGAAATCGTCGGTCCAGGCTACGCCGATCGTGGGCCCGTGGTACCAGTTGCACCAAGTTACGTAGTAACGCTCTGCGATCCGCACGACCCGGGGGTCGTAACCGTAGACAAACTGGCCTATTTCGGGGTCGTCCGCAACGAACTCGAGGCGTTCGGGATCGATTTTCCAGTCAAGTCCGTCGTCGGAGAAGCCCACGTGCAACTCCATGCGCCTCGTCCAATCGTCACAGCGGAACACGCCCGCAAAACGGCCGTCGAACGGGACCACGGCGCTATTGAAGATGCTGTTGGATGTCGGTATCAGATCTCTCGGGATCACAGGGTTCTGTGAATAGCGCCACAACGGCCCCGCGGCCCCTGCGGGGCGGTCCTCCCATGGGAGGTTGGGCAGCGCTGAGTGACCATGTATTTCGAGGGGGGTCAATTATGCCTACCTTTGTTCGTGATTGTTCAAAGCTCGTCTTCGACGGCCACGAAATGGCCCGGCTCGCACTCCACCAAGGGTTGGGTGCCGTCGCCCGCGAGCACTGCGGCGAGCTTCGGGGCCCCGAACCCGAAGCGGCGCTGCCATGGCGCGTCGGGCATGTCCATCAGGCTCGGCCGCGGGCCGGCAGCGGTGGCAGAGACCGCGGCCTTGGGGGCCGACTTCTGCGGCCCGGTCGTGCGCGCCGGGTAAAGCGAGCTCCTGGAATAGCGGCCCTTTTCGACGTCGGAGAAAACCCCTTCCTCAGCCAAGCGTCGCGCAGCGTCCACCGGCGTCGGCGCACGGGTCGCGCCGTTGACTGCGTTGTTGGGTGCGCCGTTGGCCGCGCCGTTGGCCGCCATGCCCGCTGTTGCGCGCTCATCGTTGCTCGCCCAACGCCTATGGAGCTGAGGGACCGCCGTGAGCAAGCTCTGGGTGTAGGAATGCTGCGGGTTACCGAACACCTTTTGCGTTTCGCCCATCTCGACGATGGCGCCGTCTCGCAGGATCACCGACTTGTCGCTTATGTAATTGCCGAGCGAGAGGTCATGGGTGATGAAAAGGATCCCGAGGCCCTTGCGTTTCAGGTCGACAAGCAGGTTGAGGACGTCGACGCGCGTCGAGGCGTCTAGCATGCTTATGATCTCGTCGGCGACGAGGAGCTTGACCTCGAGCAAAAGAGCCCGAGCGATGAGCAGCCGCTGCTGCTGGCCGCCCGAGAGCTGGTGGGGGAACTTGTTGAGGACGTCCCCGGGGTTGAGGGCAACCGATTCGAGAGCAGACTCGATCTTGTCGTGCCACTGCTGGGCGCGCAGGTGGGGAAAGTAGACGCTGCGTACCATCTCGAAAACACGGTCTGCCTTGTAAAGGGGGTTGTAGGAACTGAAGGGGTCCTGGAAGACACCTTGTACGTGGCGGTAATAGTCACGAAGCTGCCCCTTGGCCCAGGTCGAAATATCCGTTCCCTCAAAGTTGACCGTGCCGGCCGACAGTGGGCTCAAGCGCAGGATTATCTTGCCGAGCGTCGACTTCCCGCTGCCGCTCTGGCCTATCAGCGAGACAACCTCTCCCCTGTCGATGTTGAAACTGACCCGGCGTAGCACGAGCTTCAGCTCGCCCCCGAAGGTCCCCGTCCTGTAGACCTTGGAGACACCCTGGATCTCCAGCATGCTCACGACTGAGCCCCTTGGCTGGCCGGTACGACTTTGACAGGCGCGTTCTCGGCCATCGCCTTCCAGCATGCGACCTCGTGGCCAGGACGCAGCTCCACGAAAGGGGGCTCCTCCACGCACTTGTCGAACGCGAACGGGCAGCGGTCCCTGAAGCGGCACCCGCTCGGCGGGTTGAGCAGCGACGGAGGCCGGCCGGGGATGCCGGTGAGGGGGGCCTCGTCGTAGCGCAGGCCGACCTCAGGCAAAGAACCGATCAACATCTGGGTGTAGGGGTGCAGCGGTTGGTCGACGATCGTGGCGGAGCTCGCTTTTTCCGCGAGCTTGCCGGCGTACATCACCAAGATGCTGTCGGCTATCTGCGCCAGCACAGACAAGTCGTGGGTGATCACGATCATGCTTTTGACGAACCCGCGGTCCCTGAACTCCATAAGCATTTCCCCGACAGCTCGCTGGGTGGTCACGTCAAGGGCGGACGTGATCTCGTCGCCGATGAGCAGCGACGGGTCGAGCAGCGTGGAAATAACCATGGTCGTGCGTTGGCGCATCCCACCCGACAGCTCGAAGGGGTACATGTTCAGCACGTTCTGGGGTAGACCGACCAAGTCGATGCGGCGCTTGAACTCTTCCAAGACTTTGCGGTAGTCAGCCCCACGCGACTTGATGAGGTCCGCCGTCATCCGGCCGATCTTGCGCGTCGGGTTGAGGGCGCTCATTGCGTACTGCGGGACCACCGAGACGTCCCGTAGGCGGTGGCGGTTCATTGCCTTGTAATCAGCGATCGGCAGGTCAGCACCGTCCAGTTCGACCGTGCCGCCGACGTGTTTCATGCGCCCTTCGAGGAAGATCAGGCTGTTGCCGAGCGTGGACTTGCCGCAACCGGACTCCCCGGCCAAGCCCATGATCTCGCGGTCGGCGATCGAAAAGCTGACCCCGTCGACAGCTCTCACGTCGCCACGCAGCGTCCGGTAAGAGACGCGGAGCTCATTTACCTTGAGGGTCACGTCTGCCTCAGCTTGGGGTTGAAAACCTCGTCCAGGCCCACGTTTGCGATGTACAGCGCAAGGACCATTAAGGTCAGCGCCGCCCCGGGCGGGATGAACCACCACCACATATGGAGATCCAAAGCGCTCCACAACGTCGACTGGTTCATGATGTCGCCGAGCGAGAGGCCGTTGGTCGGCCCGAGCCCGAGAAAGTCGAAGTTCACAGCAACCAGCATCGAGCTGGCGAAGAGGAGCACGAAGACCAAGAAGATGTAAGAGGCCATGTTGGGGGCGATGTCTTTGACCACGATGCTGACAGCACGCCGGCCGGATAAGCGCGCCAGGTCTACGAAGTCGCGCTCCCTCAGGGTAAAGGTCTGTGCCCGCACCGCCCGCGCCACCCACGGCCAACCCGTTACCCCGATGAAGATACCCTCGAAAAGGACGCCGCGGGTCGTGAGGTAGGCACTGATCACGATCAACAGGACGAGCTGCGGGATGCAGATCATGACGTTGGTGAACAGTTGCAGGAGCTCGTCCAGCAGCCCGCCGCGATACCCGGCAGCGAAGCCGACAACCAGGCCCACGGCGCCGGCGAAGACTGCGCCAAGGGCACCCACCACGTAGCTGTCGCGCACCCCGTAGAGGACCTGGGAGAACACGTCGGTCCCGAACGGGTACGTGGTGCCGAAAAGGTGGTGCGCCGAAGGGTGGAGCCCGGGCGTCCCGTGATAAGTAGGGCTGTAGGGGGCCAGCGCGGGGCCGAAGATGGCGACCGCCACAAAGATCAACTCGACACCCAGGCCGATCATAAGCTTGGGGTTGCGCAGCGCGAAATGGAGGAACTCCCAGCGTCGCCCGCCGCCGAAGCTAGCGGCGCCGGCATTCGGCGCCATCGCGGCCAGCCCGGCGCCTCCAACACCCACGCTGGCGGGTAGCACGGCGGGACCGGTGGGACCGGCGCTCGTCCCCCCAGCGAAATCTTCCGGTGCGCTCGTCGGGCCCGTGTTGACGCTCACGCCGGGGCTCCCTGCATGCTGAGGCGCGTCCTTGGGTCCACGATCACATAGACGATGTCGATGATGAAGTTGGCCAGCAGTACCCCGACGATGATGAACATGAAAATGCCCTGTAGCAAGAAGTAGTCCTCGTCGCTGATGGCGAGGAAGATCAGGTGGCCGAGGCCCGGGTAGTCGAACACGACCTCGGTGACGATATTGCCTCCGATCACGACGCCGAGCGCTAGCGCCAGCCCTGACAGCTGCGGGAGCACTGCATTGCGGTAGGCGTACTTGCGTACAAGCCGCTGCGAGGCTCCCAGGGACCGCAAGTAGCGGGCGTAATCAGTTTCAAGCTCGTAGATCACCAGGTTCCGCATGCCGATCGCCCAGCCACCGAAACTGACCAGGAACACGGTGAGGAAAGGTAGGAACCAGTGCTCGACGAGGCTGTTGATGAAGGTCCAGTTCCAGGCCGGGACCAGGCCTGGGTTGTAGCCATCGTCGACCGGGAACCAGTGGAGGCGGGCAGCGAGGTAGTAGGCCATAGCCAAGGCCAACCAGGCGTAGGGGGCAGCCTGGAACAGGTAGCCGACCGGCAGGACCGTGTTGTCAAGCCACTTGCGACGCGCCGCCATTGCCCCGACGCGGTTGCCGAGGATATAGCTCAGCGTTATCGCCGGGATGAGGAGCGCCAAGGTATAAGGGATTGCCTGGAAGATCACGTGCGTGACGGGCTCTGTTGCATAGAAGCTGAGGCCGAAGTTCCAGTGGAGCACGCCGTCCCAGAAATCGAGGTACTGCCTCCACAACGGTACGTTGACCCCGAACGACGCCGAGATCAGTTTTTGCAGCGCTGCGTATTGCGCCTCGGTCGTGACCGAGAACTTCGAGAGGTAAAGCTGGACAGGGTTCCCGGGCATGATCCGCGGGATCGCCCAGTCGACCGTGGTCGCAAGGAAGAACGCCACCACGTAAGTAATGATCTTCCTCGTAAAGTAACGCCTCACCCGTCCTGCCTTCCTGAAGAAGTGTAAAGGACCAGCAAGCCCACCGCCCATTGGAGGACGGTGGGCTCGCCAGCGACTGTTTGCGGCTAGAGATTTACCGTTGGATAGTCACTCCACTACACGGGCTTCAGGTTGGCGAGGGCGAAGATGGTGGTCATGTTCAAGTAGTTGTTCCAAAGGACTGGGGTGTTCTGGTCCTTGGGGTTGGCCGCGGAGGGGAAACCCGTCCAGTAGGTGTTGTTGCCCTGGAACCAGGCGCCGTTGTACCACAGCGGGATCTCGGGCAAGTCCTGGAGGAAGTCCGTCTCGAGCTGCGCGTAGACCTTGTCTAGTGCCGCGGTGTTGGTCAGGGGGATAGTGCTCGCCTTTTGGACCAGCGCCCAAGCCGCCGGGTCCGAGTAGCGCTCCCAGTTGAGCTGGGCGTTCTGCTGCTTCAGGATCGGCAGGTTGTAGACACGCTGGAAATAGGCGTACGGGTTCGAGTCGATAGAGGCGTTGTTGTCGATGGCCAAGTCGTAGGTCCCGTCAGTCAAGTCGGACGTCCGGGCGCTGTACTGGGGGTAGATCGGGTTGACCTTGATGCCGATAGCCCTTAGCTGCGCCGAGATGTCCTGGATCGCGGCCATCCAGTCGGTCCAGCCGTCAGGGACCTCAAGGGTAAGCGTCTGGCCCTTGTAACCCGATGCCGCCAGGTAGTGCTTGGCCAGGGTCGGGTTGTAGCTGAAGCCGTACTTCTTGACGACGCTGGAGCTGATGAAGCTGTCAAGGTTGGGCATCAACCCGGTCGGGTTCGCCGCCTTCACGATGCCGCTGTAGACGCCGCTCACGACTCCCGCCGGGTTGATCCCGTACGCCAATGCTCTGCGGAAGTTGACGTTGTTCATGGGGGCCTTGGAGGTGTTCGGCTCGAGCCAGGCCGTGTTGGCCGAAAGCATGTACGGGGCCTTGGGGTAATAGGTCTGCAGGAAGTTATCCCCACCGATGACCTTCAGGGTATTGATGCCCGGCAGGAAGTTGTTGCTCCAGTCGAGGTCGTTGCTGAGCAGCGACGACAGCTCGACGTTGTTGGAGCCGTTCACCGAGTCGCAGAGGTACTTGAACTTGAACGACAGCCCCAGCGCGGCGGTGCCCCACCAGTGCGGGTTCGTCTCGAAGCAAGCCTGCGTGGCGCTGGTGGTGTCCAAGGTCATGGGCCCGGTGGACACGGGGGTGGCGTTATCTCCAGTGACCTGCTCAGCGGGCGTCTCCGAGGCGAAGACGGACTGCGGGAATATTGCGCCCTTCCACAAGAACTCCTGCCACGAGGTGTAGTCAGGGGTGCCGTTGAAGGTGACCGTCACCGTGTTGCCGTTGGCCGTGGCGCTCTTCACCGACGACATGTTGCTATTGAAGGCGGCGGCCGCGTCGGCTTTCTCCATGTTGATCGTAAAGACCACGTCAGCCCCGGTGAGGGCCCCCACTACCGATTGCGACGGGCTGCTCACCCAATTGACGCCGTTGCGAAGGTCAATTGTGTAGGTATCGCCGCTCCAGGTGCCGCTTGTTGCCAACCACGGGATGTACTTGTTGTGGATCGGGTCGTAGAGGAACAGCGACTCGTAAAGCAAGCCATTGGTGCCGGTGTAAAGCGCACCGGGGTCGTTGGGGTTGAAGTTGGTCGGCGGTGAGTAGGCGGTACCGCTCGTATAGAGAGTGTCGCTATGCGGGAAGGCGGCCTGGTTCGGTGTTCTGGTGGCGTTTGCGTTGGCGCTAGTGGCACCAACAACGCTCATCAACGGGACCACCATGGCCGTCGCGGTAACGACGGTCGCCAAACGGGTGATCACCTTGCTTTTGCGTATCGGCATGCTTTACCTGCTCCTTATCTCTGTTAGGGCTACGGCGGGACCGCCGGCACCTATCGGCATTGGGTGCCAGCGGCCCGTCTCGCTCCGGTTGCGTTCCGATTTTGCGTAGGGAGGGCTTTCGGCCGGCAGCTGACTGGGGGCAATACGTTGACCGTGACGCTGATCGTGTGAGCACCGGGCCGGCACAACTGGTGCCGGAGGGCCGGCCCAGGTGCCTGACCTCATTGACGTCGTGAATGGGCCCTCGTAACGACCGTTTGCCCCCAATTGCAAACCCCCCTAGTCAGCTCCCGTTACTTAACCGGTTCAGGTCGTAACAGGTAGCACGATAAGCACGCGAGGTTTGCGAGTCAAGTCATTCGCCAAAAGAATTTGCGCTCACGAGTTGAGAAAAGTCCTCGGCAATTTGCCGGCTTCGCGAGCTGAGGCTCGGGGAGCTCAATGAGCGGGCAGCGCGTCCCTGTCGTCGCCCGGGGCGGCTGTCGCCAAAGCGGCGGTGCTTCCCCGCGAGATGAGCCTCGGCATCTCGTCTACATTGCCCGGGATCTCCTCGCCTTCGACCAACGCGATGAGCGCCTGAGCTGCTCGTGCCCCGTAGGCGACGACGTCCCTGGCGCGTGCGGTGAGGGCCGGGCGCACCACCTCGCACAGGGTCGAGTCGTCGAAGGAGACCACCGAGAGCTCGGCGGGCACGAGCACACCCATCTCCTGGGCCGTGCCAAGACCAGCGACAGCCATGATGTCGTTGTCATAGACGATCGCCGTGGGAGGTGACTTGCCGTTCAAGAGCTGGCGCGTCGCCGCTGCGCCGGCCGAGCTCGAGAAATCCGTGATCACCACGCGCCCTCTGGCATGGGCGCTCGCGCAAGGCTTGCTCGAAGACACGGGTGCGTACCTGCATGGCTGCGAAATCCGGGGAGCCGGCCACCCGGTCGATCCGTCGGTGCCCGAGCGATGCGAGGTGCCCCACGATCTGGCGGATCCCCTCTGCGTCGCCGCCGGAGAAAAACGGGACAGACCCGGTGCGCCCAGGGCCGCCCACGATCACCGCCGGGAGGCCCAACTGCTCCACCAACGGGATCCTCGGGTCGTCGACGCGCAGGTCTACGAGCAGTACGCCGTCGACCCGGCGTTCCGCCCACCAGCGCCGCAACACTTCGGTCTCGGCTTCGACGTCTTCCACGATCTGCAGCATCAGCGCGAACTGGCGGGCGGAAAGCTCGGCTTCGATGCCCGATAGCAACTTGGAGAAGAAGGGCTCGTAGGCCAAGGTCCTGGCCGGCCGCGCAAGGGCCAGACCGCAGGCGCCTGCTCGCGACGCTGACAGCGCACGGGCAGCTCGGTTGGGGTGCCACCCGATCTCCTCGGCGATAGCGAGGATACGCCGACGGGTGGGCTCGGACACCCCGGGGTGGCCATTGAGAGCGTAAGAGACCGAACCCTTCGAGACACCTGCCCTCTGGGCGATGTCTGTGATGGTGGGCCTACGAGGCCCTTGTCCCTGCTTTCGTGGCAACGCTTTCTCCTCGTCCCCGTTGCCGGCTTACTCTAGCGACCTCAGCTCCGCTGGTACCGCTGCACAGCCAGAGGGGCGAACACGGCCACCGCGCCGGCGGCCCATACCAACGACCACACTACGAAGTAACCCGAGGAATGCCCAAGGGACGCACCGCCTGCCGGGCCAAGGGTGAGCGCCCTGACCGCATCGACCATGTAGGTGACGGGTTGGTGCTGTGCAAATACTTGCAACCAACCAGGCATGGTCGAAACGGGTACGTAAGAGCTCGACAAAAAGGCGAGCGGGAACACGATCATGGCGATCCCGGTCGCTCCCTGGGGTGTCCCACCGACCAAGCCAATTGCGATGAACATCCACTCGAAGGCAAGAGCGAAAACGATGCACAACCCGAACGCCGCCAGGTCGTCCACAACCGGTGCGTGCGGCCGGAACCCCACGGCGAACCCCACCGCGGTGGCCACGACAAGGCCCCAGGTACTCGTGATCGTGTCGGCCAGTGCCCGCCCCGCAAGAAAGCTGGCGCGATGTACAGGCAATGAGCGCAGGCGGTCCACGAAACCTTGCTGGAGGTCGTCAGCAACTCCGGTTGCGGCACCTATCCCGGAGAAAAGCACCCCGGTAGACACGAACCCAGGTACCAGGAAATCGACGTAGTCGGTGCCGCGTATTGCTAAGGGGTTAACAGCGCCGCCGAGCACATAGCGGTAAATAAACAGGAACAACCCCATCTGCACAGTGCCCATAACAACCAACTGCGGGGTACGGAAAAAGCGGACCAGGACGCGCTTGGCTACCTGCAGCGTGCTGGTGACGATGGAGGTCGTGCGAAGCGCAGGCCGCGAGAACTGGGTGGGCGTCGGCATGGTAACGGTCGTCATTTTCTGTTCCTCTTCCTAGGAATGTTGGTGAGCGTCGGTGAGGGCCAGGAACACTTCGTCGAGGCTCGGTTGGCGCAACGAGATGTCGTCGATATGGGCATCGCTGGCTTCCATGGCTTGGAGGGCAACCGAGAGCAGGCCGGCGTCGTCCACGCCGAGGCTGACTTTGCGGGCCGCCTCGTCGACCCTTGCGTCGCCGTGGTCGAGGCGCGCCAACGCGGCGGCGACGATCGGCAAGTCGTCGCTGAAGCGTGTGCGGACCTCGATGACCCGGCCCCCGACGCGGCGTTTCAGCTCGGCCGGCGTACCCGCAGCGACCGCCTTGCCGTGGTCGATGATGACTATCTGGCTGGCTAACTGGTCTGCCTCGTCCATGTACTGGGTCGTCAGCAAGACGTCAGTTCCCATCTCGACGAGGGCACGGATGGCATCCCACAACTCGGTCCGGCTGCGCGGGTCAAGGCCGGTCGTGGGCTCGTCGAGGAGCAACAGCCTCGGCTCGCCGACCAAGCTGGCACCGAGGTCAAGACGCCTGCGCATACCGCCCGAGTACGACTTCACCTGCTGGTCAGCGGCTTCGTTGAGGCTCATCCGGTCGAGAACGCAGGCAGCCGCCCGCTTAGCGTCACGGTGCCCCTTGCCGAACAGGCGGGCCACCATTTCTAGGTTTTCCCGGCCGGTCATGACTGGCTCGACGGCCGCGAACTGACCGGCCAACCCGATCGCCTGGCGCACAGCGGCCGGCTCATGGCGGGCATCATGGCCCGCCACGACAAGCTCTCCCCCGTCGAGGCGCAACAAAGTCGCGACGGCCCGGACAAATGTCGTCTTGCCGGCCCCGTTGGGGCCGAGGAGGGCGACCACCTGGCCTGGGTCGGCTACCAGGTTGAACCCGTCGAGGGCGCTGGTCTTGCCGAAACGCTTGGTGGCGTCGCGGGCCTGGATGGTCGCTGAAGACATCGTGGCTCCTTTTCAGATCACTGGCTTGTTGGAACACCGGCTTGTTGGAACACCGGCTTGTTGGAACACCGGCTTGTTGGAACACCGGCTTGTTGGAACACTGGGCGATTATCGAACGTCGCTCTGGTCTCGAACAAGATTCTAGCCCGCCTCCGGCCGGCTGTCAAACGGTGTTCGAGGACCGAATGACATTCGAGACCGCGCAGATATACTTGGCTCGATGGGATTCTGAGCTCGATGGGATTCGAGAAGGAACGGGGATCTGACACGAAGGGGCCGGCCGGGGCGGCACCGTCCATCCCCGAGCCTCCCTGGTACCGCCCTGAGGCGGCGCCGAGGACCCCCCTCACGCGCGAAGCCATAGTCGACGCGGCGCTCTCTGTCCTGGACGCGGTAGGCATGGACGGCCTGTCGATGAGACGGGTCGCCCAGGAACTGGGGACGGGTGCGGCGTCGCTGTACTGGCATGTGCGCAACAAAGAAGAACTTTTTCAGCTGGTCTTCGACCGCGTGACGTGCGAGGTGGTCCTCCCCGAACCCGACCCCGCCCGTTGGCAGGAACAGCTGAAGCTCCTTGGTTACGAGATGCGCAAGGCGCTCAGCAAGCACCGCGACGTCGCCCGGATCTCCTTCGGGCGGGTCCCGACTGGACCGCAAATGGCACTTCTCACGGAGTGGCTCTTCACGCTCCTCCAGCCGGTTGGGATCCCTGACCGCGCCATTGCGTACATAGGCGACTTTGCCGGCCTCTACGTCGGGGCCTTCTGCTTCGAGGAGAGCCTCGGCATCTCCTCGCCCACGGGCGAGGACCTCGCTCCCGAGCAGATCGTGGAGATGTTCCGGGGCTACATGGCGTCGCTACCTGCTGAACGGTTCCCGCGCACGCTCGCGTCGCTCGACCTCATCTTCGAGTTCAACCCCGAAGAGCGCTTCGACTTCGCGCTCGACCTCATGATCTCGGGCATGGAGAAGTACGCCGAACGAGCCGCCAAGCGGGGCGCGACTAAATAACCACCTATCAACCCTCCGCCGCTCCCCCGCTGCGAGCGCTGGGGTCATCCAATGCTCGGCCCCGCCCCGTATACGACACGAGAACTAAGGCGCCCGAGCTCGAATCGGAGACGGATATGGAGCTGGCTAGTGATGGTCAACGGGGGGCGGGTGAGCGAAGCTAGCCTCGGTGCTGGAAAATGAAATCGGACCTCCGCAACGCCAGCGACGTCACCCTGGCTATGGCTATAGCTCGCTGGGACCAGGAGGCACTGGCTGAGGTGTACCGCCGCAACGCCGGCCCGGTCTTCGGGCTGGCGCGGCGGGTCCTAGGCGACGCAGCTGTGGCCGAAGAGGTGGTCCAGGAGGTCTTCCTGCGGCTTTGGCACGAGCCAGGGCGCTACGACCCCGAGCGCGGGAGCCTACGGACGTTCCTGCTCTCTCAAGTGCATTCACGTTCGGTCGACATGCTGCGTTCCGACACGGCACGGCGCCAGCGAGAGGTCCGCGATGCTCGCTCGACAGCATCCGGGCAATATGACGTCGAGCACGAGTTCTTGGACATCGCCGTCGCTGAAGGGGTGCGCAATGCGCTGGGCGTGCTGCAACCCGGGGAACGTAGCGCGATCGAGCTTGCCTACTTTGGAGGCCACACTTATAGAGAAGTGGCAGCCATCCTCGGAGAGCCCGAGGGCACGATCAAAAGCCGGATCCGTTCGGGGATGCGGCGAATGCAGTCATCGCTTGCGGCCAAGGGATTGGCCGTCGGCAAAATGCAACCCGCCGAGGAGAACCCCTGATGGATGCCGTGGAGCATACCGAGTTCGCGGAACTGCTCGCCGTCTATTCTCTCGACGCGCTCCCGCCCGATGAGGTGAGCGAGTTGGAGAGCCATCTCGCCGACTGCCCGCGATGCCGGGCCGAGCTCGAATCGTTGCGCGATGTGGCAGCCCTGCTCGGAAACTCAGGTGTGAGCGCCCCTGAGGCGACCTGGGACCGCATCGCGAGCGAGCTCGGCCTCCCGCCAGCCGACGAGGCCGTCCCTGTGCTCGCGTTCCGTAGCCGCCGGAGCCCTGCATGGCGCAACGCCGCCTTTGCGGCAGCGGCAGTGGTAATGGTGGTCCTCGGCTTGCTCAGCTACCGGGTCGTCAATCTCGACAACCGGGTCAGCCAACTACAGGCGTCACTGGGAGAGCGCGGGGTGGGCGAGCTCGTTACCCTGGCCATCGAAAACCCGGCTAGCCGCAGCGTCGAGCTCACCGACAAGACGTCGCCGGCACGAGCACGCGTCGTGGTCTTGCCCGATGGAACTGCCTATTGGGTCGACGACGATTTCGCCACCCTGCCGGCAGGCCACACTTACCAACTGTGGGCGCTCGCTTCGGGCAAGGTCGTGTCCCTCGGCGTCTTGGGCGCTGCGCCACGCGATGTCCCGTTCCGTGTCGAGCCAGCGATGACACTTCTCATGGTGACCGCCGAGCCCTCCGGCGGGACCCCCGTCCCCACTACCCCGGTCGTCGCTCAAGGACCAGTCTCGGCTTAGCAGCGGTCCCGGTCAGGAGTGGGCACGGTTAGGAATGGGCGGCACGGCCGGCGAAGCGGTCGCGGCAGTGACCGGAGCAGAAGTACAAGGTAGCGCCTCCGTAAGTGAGCGACTCTGGTGCCTGCGTCATTTCGACCTGCATGCCGCACACGGGGTCGGTAGCGTACCGTGACCCGCCGCCCAGTGCACCTCGGCTGTGCGCGAGCACCCATAGGGCCGCGAAGACGCCGACAAAGGCGATGTCGAGAATGCTTGTAAAGCCCCAGGAAAAGCGCTCGGCGACAATTGTGGTCGTCCGGGTCGTCGGCACCAGGTCGGCCGCCCGGAAGAGACCCTCGGTTGCGAGCCCGGCAAGCGCCATGACGCACCAGAACACTCCGAGCATTCGCAACGCCATTCGGCCCCCGTAGAGCTTGCGGTAGATAACGAGCAGAGGCATCGTGATGAGGTCGGCGAAAATAAAGCTGACTACGCCGCCGAAGCTGATGCCGCCGTTCCACAGTGCCGCCGCGAGCGGGACGTTGCCGATTGAGCACACAAAGCTGATGATCGCAATGAACGGCCCGACTACTGCGTTCTCGAGGGTCGTCAATGCGCCATGGCCCCGTAAGAACACATCGCCCCAAATGTGGACCGGGACCAGCACGGCAAGAAAGCCGGCCACCCCGAACCCGACAAGCATCTCGCGACGCAACATGGCGATGTCGGACATCGTGTAGCTTGCCGCGTCCGACCAACCCGCAACGGAACGGATGCGACCAAGCCGCGTTTTGCTGCTCCGGCTCGGGCTCCTGCCCGCAGTGGCCCGCGGGCGGGGCGCCAACGCGTCGCCTGGCTTCGTCCAATGCCCGGCCCCGCAGAAAAAGACCGCCCGCTATGGCTAGTAGCGCGATCATGATGGCCCCGCCGACGAACTCTGCTGCCACGAACTGCCAGCCGATCAACACGGCCAGCACCACACCCAGCTCGACGACCAGGTTTGTGGATGCGAACATGAAAACCATCGACGCGACGAAATCTGCCCCTTTTTGGAACAGCGACTTGGCGGTCGCGGATGCCGCGTACGAACACGATGAGGAGATGGCGCCGTACAATGAGGCGCGCAGGACCGACCGTGGCCCGTGGTCCGGGAGACGCCGCTGCATCGCGCCGCGTGGCACAAACGCCTGCACTGCTCCCGAGATCCCAAAGCCGAGCACGAGGGCCCACGCCGTCTCGTAGAACATGAAAAAGCCCTCTTTCAGGCTCCTCCCGATGTCGTCGGAGAACCCCCCGACGCTTAGGGCCAACAAATGCAGCCTCACGAGCGCAGGTTAGAGCTCCTAGGGATCTACAAGAAGACCGAGGCCGATCCCGAGCATCCAGATGTCTTTGCTGACACCGGTGCCGGCCGGCGTCGGCCAGTAGCTCCCCGGCTTGTGGAGAGCGGGGGTACGCAGGTACATGTAGACGAGGCCCCCGGAGAACCCGGTGAGGGCCAACCCGGCGCGCCTGTTCGAGACGAACGGGAGGAGAAGGGCAGTGCCGACGGCCATCTCGGAGGCGGCGAGGAGCCGCAGGAAGCGGGTCGGTGCCATGTCCTTGAACATCGGGTACGCACCGGCGGCCATGCCGTGGACTGCCTTGGCCGTCTCCTCGGTGCCACGCCACTTGTCCAGACCGGTGTGGAGGATATAGGCGCCGGTCGCCACCCGGGTGGGGAGGTTACGAGGCTTCAGGAACCGCAATGGGTTGTCCTTTCAACAGTTCTGGGTCAACGGGTTCTGGGGCAGGCTTGTGGGCAGGGCTCAGAAACCCGGGAAGACGGCACGCAGTTCGTCGAGGTCGACGCCGCGCGCCTCGAGGGGAGGCGTGTGGGCGGGGTCGAGGCGCCCGTACAGGAGGCGCAGGAAGGCCTCCGCGGGAAGCCGCAGCTCGGCTTCGTAATCGTCCGGCTCGAAAGCTACAAGCTTCACCGAGTCGCCCGTCTCCAGGGTGAAGTGCCTTTCGGGGCTGCTCGTGGCCACTTCGATCCGGCGCTTCTTACCGTCTGCCTTGGCCCGTCCTGCGACGCGGTCAAGGGTGTCGACCAAGAGGTCTACGGCATCGGGGGCAACGGTCGCCGTCGGGTCGAGCATCACGACTACGTCCCAGGTATGAACGGCGTGCTCTCCAGCGCGCAGGCTGGCCAGCCCGGCAAGGTCGAGGTCCATCCCCCACGTCTCTAGGTGGAACCGCTCGCGCTCGTCGTCGTCTAGCGACTCGAAGCGCTCCAGAAGGGCTTCGTTTACCGCAAGGGCGTCGGTCGCCTGCGCCTGCGGGCTGCGGGCGTTCCAACGCTGCCAGATCGGTGCGAAGTCCTCCTGGCCGGGCGGGTCTCCCCCGCTCAGGCCGGCGCTGAGGAGCAGCTCGAAGATCTCAGCCTGTGACCCGATATGGGACAACACCTGGGCGATGGACCACTCGGAGTCGTACGAAGGCTGTTCGAGCTGGTCCACGTCCAAGGTGCCCGCGGCGGTCGTCAGGATGTCCTGAGAGGTCCGCCAAGCGCTTATCCACTCCGAGGGGTCGCTTGCCACGTCGTTCTCCGTTCTCGAGAGGTCGCCCACCGGCGGCCAAAGGTCCTCTCGGGAAACTTACAGTCTGTGTAGAGTTAACCAATAGGCAATATCTGTGGATAGTGCAAGATTATCTCGAGTGCAAGATTACACTGAGTGCATGGCAATCATCGCAGACGGGACCGCGGACGGGACGGACGCCGCCGACCAGCAGCGGCCTTCGCTGCGTGAGCGCAAGAAGCTCGCGACCCGCCGCTCCATCCGCCGCGTCGCCCTCGGCCTGATCGCCGAACGAGGTTTCGGGCACGTGACCGTCGAAGACATCGCCGAGGCGGCCGACATCTCGCCGCGGACCTTCTTCAACTACTTCCCCTCGAAGGAAGCGGCGCTGTTCGGAGCAGACCAAGAACGTACCGAAGGGCTCCGTCAGCGGCTCCTCGACCAGCCATTGGACGTGGCCCCCTTGGACGCGCTTCGTGCGGCGCTCGTTGGAGAAGCGTGCGCCGTTGCTGAGGAGCTCGACGAGCTTGGCGGGGACCCGGGAGCGTGGCTTGCCCGCATGAAGGCAGCCAACGTCGACCCACACCTGCGAGCGGCCCAAGCCGCCCACATGGCGGCCGTCGAGCGGGTCCTCGCCGGCGCTCTCGCTGAACGGCTCGGCACCGAAGCTGACCGCGACCCCTACCCCCTGCTCCTGGTGAGCGCCGTCAATGGGCGCCATGCGTGCAGTGGTGATGATGTGGGCAGGAATAGGTGGTGCGGTGACACTGGAGCGCCTGACTGGTGCCGCATTCCAATGCCTCGCCGAGGGGTTCCCGGAGCAGTGTGAACTTCGCAGCATTGTCGCAGACGCCATTGGGACCGGGCAGAAATTGAGAGCTCCCGTTTGCCAACCCGTCCCGGTAGACCAGACCTCTGCAGAAAGGACGAGCCAATGAGCGCGAGCAGCCCGACATCTTCAGCACCGCCTAGCAACGGCGCCAGCAACGGCGCCAGCAACGGCGCCGCCGCCGGCGTGGCCCCTGACCAAGCGGTGCCGGACCTAGACCATCGCCGAGTGCTCGTGATCATCGGGGCATTGATGCTCGGGATGCTGCTCGCCGCGCTCGACCAGACGATCGTGTCCACCGCGCTCCCCACCATCGTGGGCGACCTCGGTGGCGGTTCCCACATCGCGTGGGTCGTGACTGCGTACCTGCTGGCCGCCACCGTGTCTACTCCACTGTGGGGCAAGCTCGGCGACCAGTACGGGCGGAAGTTTTTCTTCCAGGCGTCGATCGTGATATTCCTCATCGGGTCGGCCTTCTCGGGGCTCAGCCACTCGATGATCGAGCTCATCGCCTTTCGCTCGGCACAGGGCCTCGGCGCCGGCGGCTTGATGGTGGGGGCGCAAGCGATCATCGGCGACATCGTCTCGCCCCGCGACCGGGGCCGCTACGTGGGCCTCTTCGGCGCCGTCTTCGGCCTCGCCAGCATCGTCGGGCCGCTGCTCGGTGGGTTCTTCGTCGATTACCTCTCCTGGCGCTGGATCTTCTACATCAACCTGCCGATCGGTGCGGTTGCCCTTGTGGTCGTAGCCAGCCGGGTGCCCGGTCACCTGGGCAAGGTCCACCATGTCATCGACTACTTAGGTGCCGCGGTGCTCGCCGCCGCAGCCGCCTCCCTCGTACTGTTCACGAGCCTCGGCGGGACCAGCTATGCCTGGGGCTCTGCACCGATCATCACCCTTGCCGTCCTCGGCGTGCTCCTCGTGGGCTTGTTCGTAGTTGTCGAGCGCCGCGCCACCGAGCCCGTCCTGCCGCTGCACCTATTTAGGATGCGGACATTCTGGGTGACGAGCGTTGTCGGCTTCATCGTTGGTTTCGCGATGTTCGGCGCGATCGTCTACCTGCCGGCGTTCTTCCAGGTGGTACGCGGCATTTCGCCGACCCTGTCCGGCGTCCAGCTCCTGCCGCTGATGGCGGGGCTGCTCGTCGTGTCGATCGGGTCAGGGCAGATTATCTCGAAGACGGGTAAGTACCGCTTTTGGCCGATCGCGGGATCTGCGGCCATGACGGTTGGCGTCTTCTTGCTGTCGCGTATGGAGGTCCATACTTCCCCCGTTCTCGAGGCGCTTTACATGGTCTTGCTCGGGATGGGCCTCGGCGGCGTCATGCAGGTGCTCGTCATAATCGTCCAAAACGCCGTGCCCCACAGCGATCTCGGTGTTGCAACCTCGGCAGCCACCTTTTTCCGCTCGATCGGCGGTTCGTTCGGCACTGCGATCTTCGGGGCCGTCTTTGCCAACGTGGTCGTCTCAGATGTCAAGAAGCACCTCCATGGGATCCCCATCCCCCATGGCTTCGACCTGTCGAACGTAACGCCCAAGCTCCTTAGCAATCTGCCCTCCGCTGTCCACGTGGGCATCGTCAACGGCTACGCCGAGGCCATCGGTACCGTCTTCGCCATAGCCGTGCCGATCGCCGCTCTTGCCTTCGTGTTCACCTGGTTGATCCCGAACATTGAGCTGCGCAAGTGGGCAGCGGGAGGCCCAACGCCAACGGCAGGCGCCTCAACGCCTGCTGAAGAACCGCCTGTGCCCGCCGAGCTCCTCTAGGTACAGGTCTGGCCGTCTCGCTCCCAGCGCAGGGCGCGGCCCATCGTTGAAGGCAGCCCCTCGATCTGCCGACAAAACCACCTAGGTTGCTGTTCTCGCCAGCCGAAAGGGCCCTGGATGGTTTCAGTTCTGTTCGTCGACGACACTGAAGTGGGCCTACGAGGGCTCCGGGACACCTTCGCCATCGGGGTTGGGAGCTGGGACACTGCGTTCGTGCCAGGCGCTGATGTTGCCCTGTACATGATGGGTGAGCGCCCTGTTGACGCGGTGGTTGCAAGCGCCCGTCTCTCGGGGATGAGCGCCGCCGATTTCCTCAGGTTAACCAAATTGCGCTACCCGCGGATCGCCAGGATCGCCCTTTCGAACCCGGGTGACCGGGGCGCCATGCTGAGCACCCTTCCAGTCGCCAACCAGTGCCTGAGCAAATCCTGTGGGATCGAAGTCCTCGCCAGGGCCGTCGAGCACACCACTCGGCTGCAGGGCCGGTTGTTCAGCGAGGCCACCCAGCGCCTCGTCGCCGAGGTAGGAGCGCTGCCGAGCCTGCCGGCAAACCTCGTGGCGGTCGACGCCGCCTTGGCCAATGAGGACAGCTCGCTGGGCCAGATCGCAGACATCATGGGCGGCGACGTTGCGATGGTGGCCAAGGTACTTCAGCTCGTCAACTCGTCATTTTTTGGTTTGCGAGCCGAGATCCGCGACCTCCGCCAGGCGGTGGCCTACCTGGGAGTCGAGACGCTTCGCGACTTTGCCCTGGCGAGCGCAGTTTTCCGTGCCTTCACGCCTAGCCCGCTGCTGCCGAGCGATTGGCTCGCCAGGTTCAACGCTCATTCCCTTGCGGTGGCAGACATCATGGGCCAGCTGGTGCGCACGAGCGCCGCCAAATGCGAGGCAAACGTGAGCGGGACGCTTCATGACGTAGGCGAGCTGATCGTCGCCGAGCGGGCGCCGGCAAAGCTCGTCGAAATCGCCAGCGAGGTGGCCGGAGGCGCCTCGCCCGACGAGGCCGAGGTCCGCCATCTCGGCACCACCTACCCGGTCATCGGCGGCTACCTGCTGTCGATGTGGGGCCTCGGCCACAACGTCATCGAGGCCGTCGCCCGCCAGCGTGAGATGTGGTCGGGCCCCCCTCGTGAACCTGAGCTCGCCGATGTCATCCGCGTTGGCTGACCACATGGCTGCGAGCCAGCTCGCGGCGACCTTCCTCGACGAGGCGGTAGCCGCCAAGAGCTCGCTGCCCGACGGTGCCGTCACGGTGCCGGTTTGCCAGTCCGCCACGGTCATAGGCGTCGACGAGCATTACCAAGAGCGCGTCGGGTTGGCCAACGTGGTGCGGTTGTACAACCAGGGTTTCTTGAAGCTCAGCTGAGGGCCCTAGAGCCGCTCACGCGCCAACAGGCCGACGGCGGCCCTACGGCGCAGTTTCGACGAGCTTCCCATTGGCGATCAGCTCCACCTCGATGTTCCCCCGAGTCGCGTTCGAGTACGGGCAAATCTCGTGGGCGGCGCGCACCAGGTGGGCAGCGGTATCAGGGCTCGCTATAGAGGGAAGCTGGATGTCGAGGGTTACAGCGAGCTTGTAGGTACCATCGCTTGAGGCTACAAGCGACACCTTCGAGTCGATCGCTACGTCTCCGAGCTCTTGCTCCGCCCTTCGGGCCGCGCCTCCTAGGGCGGCCTCAAAGCAAGCGGCGTAACCAACAGCAAACAATTGCTCGGGGTTCGTCCCACCTCCGCTGCCGCCCATTTCCTTGGGGGCCCGCAAGAGCACATCGAAGGGCCCGGTCACTACTGACCCCGTGCCCCTGGGCCCGACCGCCAGTCACGTGAGCCTCGGCTGAATAGAGGACCTTGCTCATCACTCCTCCTTTAGGCCCGGGGCGTGGTACGCCATCGCGGGTTCGGTCTCGGGCCACTTCCGCGGTCTCCAGGAAGGTCAGGTCCCACTATTCGCCAGAGGCCGCGCCGCTCCCTACCAGTTCAGGTGCTGCGGCCAAGACGACAGGCTCGGGAGCCTCAACGTTGACGTGCGGCAATGCCTTGTCGAGCCAAGGAGGGAGCCACCAGTTTGCGCGGCCGGCAATATGCATAACGGCGGGCACGAGAACGGTGCGGATGATGAATGCGTCGATAATGATCGCGCCGGCAAGGCCGATACCGAACTGCTGGATAATGATGTTGCCCCCGAGCAGGAACGATATGAATACCAGGATCATGATCAGTGCGGCTGCTGTAATGACCCGTCCGGTCTCGGTTTGTCCCTTTGTGACTGCCAAACGGTTGTCATGGGTCCTGGTCCACTCTTCTTGCATCCGGCTCACCAGGAACACTTCGTAGTCCATCGAAAGGCCGAACAACACAGAGAACATGATGACAGGGATGAACACTTCGACCGGGCCCGTATGGCTGATACCGAGGATCGACGACCCCCACCCCCATTCGAACACGGCGTTCATCACCCCCAGTGCGGCACCGACAGACAGCAGGTTCATCACCGATGCCACTGCTGGGATGAGCAGGCTCCGGAACACCAACATGAGCAACAAGAAAGCGACGATCACAACGACCGCGATGAACACGGCGAGCTTGGACGCCAATATTGCCGAAAAGTCGACACCGGCCGCAGTATCGCCGCCCACAAGGACGTGCAGGCCCGTCCCGGCTTCTGCGGCGGGGATGACATTGTCACGCAGCTCGTGGAGGAGCTGGGTCGTCTGCACTGCTTCTGGCGACGACGAGGGATAGATCTGGGCGAGCGCGGCCTTGCCGCTCGGGCTTTCGACCGGCGGTGTCACCACGACCACACCCTTCAGCGTGGAGGCCGCTTCGGTGACCCTCTTGAACGCGGCCAGGTCGCTCGGCTCTGGCAGCTTCGCGACAAGCTCGAGAGGACCGTTGAACCCAGGCCCGAAACCCTTAGCAAGCAGGTCGTAGGCGGTCAGGGTCGTGGTCCCGGCTGCGTCGCTGCTGGCATCGGACAGACCGAGCCGCAGGCTCAGCACTGGGAGCGCGAACAACACTACGACGATCAATGCGGCCCCAGCACGGACAAAGGGCTGCCTTTGTACGCCTCGTGCCCAGCGGTACCAAAAGCCTGACACGACGTCCTCTGACGCCGGCCCGCTCTGTACCAAGCGTCGCCGTTCACGCCGTCCGAGCACCCTCAACCCAAAAAAGCCGAGGAAAGCAGGCAGCAATGTAAGCGCTGCGAACATTGTGAGGGCCACCGTGACCGAAGCGGCGACGGCCAACCCGTATAGGAACGTGACGCCAAGTGCGAACTGGCCAAGCATGGCTATACACACGGTCAAACCTGCGAAAAACACCGCTCTGCCTGCAGTATCGACAGCGTTTACGGCCGAGTCCTCCACACTGCGGCCCGCCCTCAAGCCGTTGCGATGGCGCGTGATGATGAACAGGGCATAGTCGATCCCGACACCGAGACCGATAAGCACCCCGAGAATAGGTACAAAACTGGCCACGGCGAAGACGTGCGTCATGAGACCGGTGAAGGCGAAGCCGATCCCAATGGCAATGAGCGCCGTGACGATCGGGATCACAGCAGCGAGAACCGCGCCGAAGAGCACCCCCAGGATGACCAGGGCAAATATGACGCCCAACCCGGTGCTGTCGGCAGGCTTTTGCGCCTCGGTGTTCTCGATCGCCTGGCCACCTAGCGCGACCTCGAGAGACGAGCTCCTAATGGCGGTGGCGGTATTGATAACGCGTGGCGCGGCGTTGGCGGGAAGGTCCTGGTCCTGGACCACCCAGTTGACGTTCGCGAAAGCGATGGTTTTGGACTTGCTCATCTGCGCCCGGCCCACCGGCGAGTACGGGCTGCCCACCGATGCGACCTCTGGCAACTTGGCGACCTGCGCCAACATTGCCTGGACCCTCTGCGCAGTGGCGGGGGTCTCCAGAGTCCCGTGCAATGCCTCGAAAACGATCTGGTCCGTCCCACCGGACGCCGCCGGGAAGTCGGCCTGCAGGATGGAGATGGCCCGAGCCGAGTCGGTGTTGGGGAGCTGGAACTTGCTCGAGTACGCCGGCTTGGCGGCAAAGTCGGCCGCGAAGAACAGGATGAAGGCGATAATCCACAGAGCGAGGACGGCCTTGCGATGACGGAAACACCATCTAGCCAGGGCAGGCATTGAAGTAACGATCTCCTAATCGTTCGCCGCGGACGTGACGCGCATGGGCGAGCAGGGAGCGGCGAGCTCCCATCTGGTGGCGAGGGTACCAAGCCCCAGCTTAGGAGGACGGGCCCGCCAAGCGGGGACGTATTTGTTGAGTACCCAAAGGACCAGCGTCGGAGGACTACCGTCCACAGGGTGAGAGGTGGCGACCCGGCCGAGATGAACCTGAAGCAGGCCGCGGCGGCGCTGGGCGTGCACTACATGACTGCCTACCGCTACGTCCGCACCGGGCGTCTCAGAGCGCGCCGCGTCGGCACGGAATGGGCCCTGAGCCCCGACGACGTCAGGGCCTTCGCCGCCGAGGCTGAGCTCTTGGGCTCGGACCTCGAGGAGGCTCCCCGCGGGGTTGACTGGCGGGGCAGGCTGCGGCGGGCCCTCGTGGCGGGCGACGAAGCCGCCGCCTGGCGTGTGCTCGAAGCGGCCCTGACGGCCGGGCAACGTCCCGTCGACTGTTACCTCGGCTTATTGGTGGGGGCGATCGACGACATTTCCGGGCGTTCGACTGAACCAACCGGGCCTGTCGCTGAAGAGTACCTGGCCACCGCCACCGCGGCCCGCCTGGTCGCCCGACTGGGCGCCCGCTGGCGCCGTCCGGGACGTAGCCGCGGGACCGTCGTGTTCGGGGCCGCGCTGGGTGAGCACCACACCCTGGCCATCTCCGTCGTCGCCGACCTGGTCCGCTTGGAAGGTTTCACCTGCCTGGAGCTTGGGGCCAACGTGCCGCCCAACGCCTTCGCCGGGGCAGCCTCTGGAGCAACCCGCCTGGTCGCGGTGGGCATCGGGGTGACGACGGCGACGAACCTGCATGCCGTACGCGAGACCGTCGGTGCGGTGCACGCCGTCGACCCCACTATCCCGGTGGTCTTGGGCGGCCAAGCTGCGGCCGAGCTAGCGGCGGCGGGACTGACCGGGGCGGACGCCTGGGCCTCCGACGGGCTCCGGGCAGTCGAGGTGATGAGCGAACTAGCCAAGTCCCGGCGAAAACTTTGGCTGATCGACGAAGGCGCCGCAGGAGCTGCCGGTTAGAAATCTTCGCCGAAGGAGACTTCGCCACTTATGCCTACCTGGTAAGCGGACACGGTTCGTTCGAAGAAGTTGGCCAGTTCCTGGACGTCTTGGAGCTGCATGAACGGGAACGGGTTGGCTGAGCCGAAACGCTTGGCAAAGCCGAGGCGGCCCAGCCGTTGGTCTGCCACATATTCGAGGTAGGAACGGGTGTCTGCCAAGGATAAACCAGGTACGCCGTCGGCCAATAAGTCGGCGGCAAAGGCGGTCTCGGCTTCCACGGCGTCGACCATCATGGCTACGACGTCGCTGGTCAATTGTTCGTCGAACAGCTCGGGTTCCTCACGCCGCACTGTGTCCACCACGGCGAAGGCGAAGTCCATGTGGCCGCTCTCGTCGCGGAAGACCCAGTTCGTCCCGGCCGCCAGGCCGTTGAGGAGCCCCTTGGAGCGTAGGAAGTAGACATAGGCGAAGGCCGCAAAGAAAAACAGGCCCTCGATGCAGGCCGCGAAGCAAATCAGGTTCAGCACGAACTGGCGCCGGTCAGCGGCGCTACGCAGCTCATCAAGGTCTTTGATGGCCCCCATCCAGCGGAAACAGAACTCGGCCTTAGCCTTGATCGAGGGGACATGCTCGATCGCAGAGAAGGCTTCGGCCCGCTCGCCTGGGTCGCTCACGTACGTGTCCAAGAGGGTCAGGTAAAACTGGACGTGCTGTGCTTCCTCGAAAAGCTGGCGCGACAAGAACAGGCGGGCTTCGGGAGCATTGATGTGCTTGTAGAGGTTGAGGACGAGATTGTTGGCGACAATAGAGTCGCCAGTGGCGAAAAACGCCACCAATCGGCGCACGAGGTGGCGCTCGGCTGGCAACAGTCGCCGGGAAAGATCGACCAAGTCTCCAAATAGGTCCACCTCTTCGACGGTCCAGGTGTTGGCGATGGCATCGCGGTAGCGCTCGTAAAACTCTGGGTAGCGCATGGGCCGCAGCGTGAGGTCGAGGCCGGGGTCCAAGATGTTGGCAGCGCGCGGTACGGTGCCGTCGGCCAGCTGAACGGCGGTCCGGGGCGGCGTGGTCGAAAGGTCATCGAGATAGCTGATGGTCCCGGGCGTGGCGGTCATATGCAAGCCTCACAAGTCTCGGGGTTTTCCAACGAGCAGGCGACAGCGCCTGCGTCTGTTGCGGGTGGAAGCGCCGTTGCGGCGGCAGGGCCGTCGCCGCCGGGCAACGTGGTTTGCGTGATCCGAGTCGCGGGGCGCGAGCGCAGGTAGTAGGTGGTCTTCAGACCGCGCTTCCAGGCGTAGAGGTACATCGACGAGAGCTTGCCGATCGATGGCGATTCGATGAACAGGTTGAGCGATTGGCTCTGGTCGACGAACGGCCCCCGCTCGGCGGCCATGTCGATGAGGGACTTCATGGGAAGTTCCCAGGCCGTCCGGTAGATCTGCTTCAGCTCGTCGGGGATGGCGGAAATGCCCTGCACAGAACCTTCCGCCCGACGGACCTGAGCGGCCATGTGCTCGTCCCACAGTCCCAAAGCTTGTAGGTCACGGACCAAGTACCTATTTATTTGGAGGAACTCACCCGAGAGCGTTTCGCGCTTGAAAAGGTTGGACAATTGCGGCTCTGTGCACTCGTAGGCGCCAGCGATCGAGGCGATCGTAGCCGTCGGTGCAATGGCGACCATGAGCGAATTTCGCAAGCCGACACTGGCAACCCTGTGACGTAACCGCTCCCAACGGGCGGGACTTGCCGGCTCGGTGCCCCAAAGGTCGAACTGCAGCTTGCCGGCGGCGGCGCGGGTCTCGCTGAAACCGGGGTGCGGGCCAGAGCGCTCCGCAAGCTCAGTGGAAGCCCACAGGGCGTTGAAGTAAATCTCCTCGGCTATCCGGGCAGACTCCGCCCGCGCCTCGGGACTGTCGAAAGCCAGGCCCAACTTGAAGAAGACGTCCTGGAGCCCCATCACGCCCAAGCCCACGGGGCGCCAGTGCTCATTGGAGCGTGCCGCCGCCTCAGTTGGGTAGAAGTTGATGTCTATGACGCGGTCCAAGAACTTCACCGCCGTGCGGACCACCGCCCCGAGACGCTCGTAGTCAACCTTTCCGTCGCCGACCATGGCCCGCAGGTTCACCGAACCCAAGTTGCAAACCGCGGTGTGGTCGTTGTCGGTGACCTCGATGATCTCGGTGCAGAGATTGGAAAGGTGCACGACCCGGCCGGGCCGCCCTGTCTGGTTGCAACGTTCATTGGAAGGGTCCTTGAACGTCATCCAGCCGCAACCGGTGGAGGCCAGGGTGCGCATCATGCGGGCGTAGAGCTGGCGAGCCGGTACCTGGCGCTCGTAGATCCCCTTTTGCTCTGCATCGATATAAGCCTCTTCAAAAGCGCCACCGTAGAGGTCGCTCAGGTGAGGAACTTTCTTCGGGTCGAAAAGTGACCATACCCAGTCGTTCTCCACTCGGTTCATAAACAGGTCGGGCACCCAGTTGGCCAGGTTGATGTTGCGTACGCGGCGAGCCTCGTCGCCGGTGCTATCGCGCAGTTCCAGGAACTCCTCGATGTCGGCATGCCAGGTCTCGAGGTACACACATGCAGCCCCTTTGCGCCTGCCCCCTTGGTTGACGGCAGCCACGGACGCGTCGAGGGTCTTCAGCCAGGGCACGATGCCGTTAGAGAGACCGTTGGTCCCCTTGATCAACGACCCTCGGGAACGCACCCGGTGGAAGGCGAGCCCGATACCTCCGGCATGTTTGGAGAGCCGGGCAACGTCGTGGTAACGGCCGTAGATGGCGTCGAGCTCATCGGCCGGCGAGTCGAGCAGGTAGCACGACGACATTTGAGCGTGCGTGGTACCCGAGTTGAACAGTGTTGGGCTGGACGGCAAGTACTCCAGGCGCGACATGAGGCCGTACAGCTCCAGGGCCTCGTCAGCGCAGTTGGCCAGCCCGCAGGCCACGCGCAGGAACCCGTACTGGGGCGTTTCGAGCACCGACCGCGTCTCAGGATGGCGGAGGAGGTACCGGTCGTAAAGGGTGCGCAGCCCAAAGAACTCAAAGCGCCGGTAACCGCCCGGGTCGATGGCAGCGTCCAGGCGGAAATGGTGCTCCTTTACGAAAACGGCGGCCCGGTCCGAGACAAGGCCGAGCTCGTGCCCAGCCGCGACGGACCCCGAGAACGAGGCAATGCCCTGGTTGGCGACCTCCTTGTCGATAACGGCACCCAACAAGCGGGCAGCCAACTGGGCGTAGCTCGGCTCCTCCCCGATGAGCGCCGCCGCCGTGCGGATCGACAGCTCGTCGAGCTCGATGGTGCTGGCGCCGTCACAGAGCCCGCTGATGGTCCGCGTCGCCACTCGCAATGGGTCAACGCCGTACAGCCCCTCGGCGCAGCGCTCCACGGCGCGGACGATGCGGTTGACGTCGACAGGCTCCAAGCTGCCGTCGCGTTTGCGAACTCGCATTGGTGACAGCGCGGTAGTGGTGGTCTCAGCGACAGCAACAGACGTCATGGTTTGCTCCTCCGGCACTTGCGGGGCGAAAGGCCCCTGGGAAGGCGGTCAGGCACTAGATGTGGGACTGAGTGACTTGGTACACACAACATGTTGTGTAACTACATCAGTGAAATCACACGGATGCAAGCCCCCCCTTTGAGTGCTAACCGTTTGTCCGGTAGGATTTTGGTAGGATGAAAGTATGAAGTCGGGAACGAAGCGCAAAGTATCAGTCACGTTGGACGAGGACCTGGTGGAGGAGGTGGAACGAGGAAAGGGGTCGCTGTCGGCGGTGGTCAACATGGCGCTGCGCTCCGACCTCGAGCGGCGGCGACGTCAACTTGCCCTGGAGCGGCTACTTGGCCGTTTAGCCGCTGAAGACGGGCCTCTAGGCCCGGAGGACGAACCAGAAATTGCCCGGTTCATGCGCCTTCTCGGAGGCCCGCACAACGACCAGGACGCATGAGGCTCGTCCTTGATGCAGAGGCCGTCTCAGTCCTGGTACAACGGGGCAGCACCGGCCGGCGGACCGTCCAGCAGGCTTTGGAGGCGGCGCGGCGCCTTCGCCGCGAGGTGGCTGTCGCTACGGTGACACTCGCGGAGCTCTACCGCGGGCCTGGGCGAAGCCAAGCGCTCGACTCGCTCCTGGCCCGAGAGCAAGAGGAGATCTTCTTGCGCGACACCGACCGCCAGCTTGCCCGCTTGGTTGGTGCCATCCTGGCGGAAGCGTCGTTGAGCTCGGGGCAAATAGCCGACGCCCACGTGGTGGCGGTGGCTGTAGAAGACGGCGGCGGCATTGTGCTCACCGGCGACGAGGAAGACCTTCAACGCCTGGCAGCACCATACCGCACGGTCGTGATCGAGAAGATTTGACCAATGGCGGGACCTTTAGCGGTACCTTTTTGGCGCAGGCTCAGCGAATCGCTCCCAGAGTGATGCCTTCGACGATGCGGCGTTGGGCGGCAACGGCAACCACGAGGATGGGGATTATCACGATCGAGGCGGCCGACATGAGCAGGTCGTAGTTGAGGCTGAACTGGGTTTGGAAAACGGACAAACCTTGGGACAAGACTTCCATGCTCGTCGAGTTGACGACAATCAGTGGGAAGAGGAAGTTGTTCCAGTTCTGGAGGAACGAAATTATCGCGAAGGCTGCGATAATCGGCGTCGCTAGAGGTGCATAAACACTTTTGAACACCTTCCATTCCGATGCGCCGTCGATGCGGGCCGCCTCGCCAAGCTCATAGGGCATGCCCAGGTAGAACTGGCGAATGAGGAAAGCGCCCAAGGCGGAGGCGATATTAGGGACTATCAGGCCCTGGTACGTGTTCAGCCAGTGCAGGTCGGCGAGGATTTGGACAACGGGCACGATGACTGTGCTGAACGGGACCATGAGCCCTGCTATAAGACAATAAAAGAGCAGGCGCTTGCCGGGGAAATCGAACATCGCGAACGCGTAGCCGGCGAGCAAGGAGCTCCCGATCTGGCCAATCGTTGCACCGACACTGAATATCACTGTATTTATGAACCACCGGCCGAAAGGCGCCGAGTTCCAGGCTCGTACAAAGTTGCCCCATTCCCAGTGACTTGGCCACAATGACGCCCGGAGGTTGACGATTTGGTAGTTGGGCTTGACCGCTGTCCCCAGCATGTACACGAGAGGGAACACGACGATCACTACGGCGACAGCAAGAAGCGAGTAGATCAGGGCTCTCGACCAAAAGCGCGAGGCAACAAGGCCCTATACATCGCGGCGGGCTCCCCGTCCGAAAAAGCCGACCTGCACGATAATTATGCACAAGGAAATGAGGAACAAGATCACTCCCATGGCGTCTGCCAACCCCGTGTTGAACTGCACGAACCCCTGGACGAAGATGTAAAACAGGGAAGTCGTGGTGGCGCCATTGGGGCCGCCATTGGTCAGGATGAAGATCTGGTTGAACGTCTGCAGCCCGGTAAGCGTGGTGATGACCCAGATAAGGACCGTGTGCCGGCGCAGCAGTGGCCAGCGGACGTACCGGAAGCGTCGCCAGGGACCGGCCCCGTCCACAGACGCCGCCTCGATCAGGTCCAGCGGAAGTGTCTTGAGAGCGGCCAGGTACAAGATGACGCACTCACCGAAGAACTGCCAGACGCCGAAGGTAAGTACCGTCAGGAAGGCCAGGGAGGGCGACGAAGTAAAGTCTCCCTGAGGGATCCCTAAGGCGCCCAGGATGCGGTTGACAATACCGAAGCCGCTCGGGGCGAAGAGGTTGCCCCATATCAACGCGGTGGCCACAGACGGCACGACGAGCGGGATGATGAAAGGCGCACGGAGGTGGCGCACGCCCGGCAACTTGACATCGAGGAGCAATGCGATAGCCAGGCCGAAGCCCATCGAGAGCCCCACGAACCCGACCGTGTAAATGGCCGTTACCTGCAGGGCATGTGTCCCACCCTGGGACAGGGCGTCTCTGTAGTTCCCTAAACCGACGAAGGAGAGCTTTGTGGCGAACACCCCGCCGCTGAAAAGGCTCCGCCACGCCAACATGCCCAGGGGAAGCAGCGAAAATGTCGCCGTGAGCAGTACGGCCGGTGCTATGAAAAGGTATGCAAGGACAAGCGGCCTGCGACCTACACTGCGCCCGCGGCTGACGTCGTAGTTCTTCCGGGACCGAGGAAGGCTATTGCCGTTGGTCGTCCTGGGCCGGATGAGCCGGGCCCTCCCGGATTGCGCTCGGTACCCGAAAGCGGGCGTGCCCGAGCGGGCGCCGGGAGGGCCAGCGGCCACTAGCTGTTGCTGGCCAGCAAGGCGTCCGCCTCCTGGGAGGCCTTGCTAAGCGCCTGGCTCGGTGTGACGCTACCTGCGAGCGCATCGCTGATCTCGGTGTAGAGGTCAGCAGAAACGCCGCCCCATTGGGACACTATGGGCCGCAGGCCGCCGTACTTCACGATCTGGGTGAAGACGCTGTACCCAGGTGCCTTGGCCGCGATCGGCTTTAGCACCGGCTGGTTGACCTGGCTCGGCGAGTCGGGTTCACCGTAATCTTGCGAGGCGATCCAGGCTCCTTCTGCGGGCGAGGACAGGAACTTGATGAAGGCCAGGCCTGCTGCGTCCTGCGTCGTCGTGGTCTTGAAGAGAGCCGACACGGCCAAGCCGATGTTGGTGGACGGGCCGGCGGAGCCGGCGGGGAAGGGGGCTACACCATAACTGAAGCCCTTGGGCACGGTGGCGAAATCGACCCATATCCCGTCGGTTACCATCGCCACGGCGTTGGACTCGAACGCGTTGCCGCCGTCGTAGCTTCCGTTCGAGGCAAAGCTTTCGGCGGGCGCCGCCTTGTCTTTGATCAGGTTGACCCAGGTGCTAAGGGCTGCAACGCCGGCGGGGCTGTCGAAGGTCGCCTTGGTGCCAGCTTGATTGAGAAGGGTGCCGCCATCTCCCCACAGGACCGGTTCCCAGTCGTAGGAGATCCACTCGGCGTCGCCCATCGGGACGTAGAAGCCCCAACGCTTGGCTGCCGGGTCCGTCAGTTTGATGGCGTCGGCGGTGAGCTGCTTCCAGGTTGCCGGCGGCGTCGTGATGCCAGCGGCGGCGAAATCGGCTTTGTTGTAGTACAGGGCGATGTCGCCGAAGCCAGACAATGCCATTCCCAGTTGCTGGCCCTTGTAAAAGAGCGACTTCTTGATGAGGGGGTAAAGGCTGTTGGTGGCCGGGACCTGCCCGGTGAGGGGGATGAGCTTGCCACTCTCCTCATAGAACGGGAGGTCGTAAGGCTGTTGGTCAATGACCACCGTGGGCTGAGTGTTGGTCTTCAAGGCTGCCGTGACCTTGGGAAGGAACTCGTCGGACTTGGCGATGAAATCACCAACCGCTTTGTAGCCCGGGTTAGCGGCGTCGAACGCCTTGTCAATTGCCGTGATCTCTGAGGTCCCCCACCCGCTCGTCCAGTACGTGAACGAGATGGGGGACGATGCGCTGGCCGTCGTGGTAGCCATACCGATGCCGATGGCCGAACTGGCAGCGAGAACGGACAATGCCGTCGCTGTCAGCTTGCTGCGGTTTGTGCGGCCCATTTATTACCTCCTAGAACACATAAATCTGATGGGAACAGTCATATTTACTCGTAAGAACCTTCGCCCGCAAGTCGCATGGCCCGATCCGGGATCGCACCGTCGGTCTAGCGAGCACCGGCAACCTTTGCCTCCAGCCGTTCCAGTGAAGGGTACGACCGTCGGCACTCCCGGCGGCGCGGAGGGGCATTGTGGATAACTTCGTTCAAAAAGCTGAACTCGTGCCTCAGTTGGTCATCCTCGAGCTTGCTCCAAAAGGCCCCTAGGTCGTGCCAACAAGGCGCGGCCAACGACCCCCCGATGAGCTTAACCGACTCCGAAGCGCACAGATTGGCAAAGCGAAGACGCTGGGCGACGGGCCACCCGGCGAGCGAGCCGTACACGAAGCCTGCGTCAAAGACGTCGCCGGCTCCGGTGGTGTCAAGGGCATCAACCGCCACCGCTGGGGCCGTCAGAGCCTCGCTGGTGCCGGGGGCCACGGCTATCGAGCCGTCTGCGCCGTCTTTTACCACGACAAGCGGGCCTCCACGTGCCAGCTGTGCCGCCGCTTGTTCGATCGTCCCGCAGCGCGTGCAAGCCAATGCCTCTGCGGCGTTGGGCATGAACACGTCGACAGCGGCCAAGCTCTCCCACAGCCGGGATGACGCCAGCTGCTCGTCGTCCCAGGCAACGTCGGCGAAAACCAATGGGGCGTGACGGTGCAGGCCAGCCAGCCAAGCAGGGTCGGCCTGTGCTAGTGATACGACAAAGGCGTCAGCCTGGTAGCCGTCCGGTAGGAGGGTCTCGGCTGTGACCGGAGGGACCTCTTCGTAGGTCACCATTTCTCGCTCACGCGCGAAGGCCACCGAACTAGTAACCGGCGTGTTCCAGCCAGCCACCCGAACCGAATAGGTCAGCTCCACTCCCTCGTCCAGGAGCGACGACCACAGGTAGCGACCAAACGCATCATCAGCGAACACCGCCGACAGGGCAACGTCGAGACCAAGGCGGGCCAAAGCTACGGCCACGTTGGCGACCCCTCCGGGCGAGATGCCGAGGTATGCGGCGCGCACCTCGGTACCTGGCCGAGGAGCGCCAGACAGCCCCGAGAAGACAAGGTCCAAACAGACCGGGCCGATCACGTGGACCCGGCTAGGTGCCGGGCCTGGGCCACCCTCGCCAACCAAGGCTTCGCAGCCGCACTGGTCGGCCGCGAGGCCGGAAGTTTGGGTCACACCGGTCCCGTACGTATGTTCATAGACAATACTGGCTTACTTACAGCGTGCACCTAACTCCTTGGCGACCTGCAGCTGCGCTGAGTCATCGAACTCGTTGCACGTGAACACCGGCGTACCGTTGTCCAGGCCCGTGATCGTACCGGCATACTCGGTCGCATGCGCCGCTGAGATGACGCCGACGATGTAATACGTCCCGATACTCGAGGTAGTCAACTTGCACCCGAACGTATCGTTGTACGAAAGGGGCGAAAGTGCCACCGCCTTGAATGCGAGCGGGGACAGTATGGGACAATTCACCAAAGCGTCAGGGTAATTGCTCGGCGCGATGCCGATGATGGGGTCGCCCGACACCTGTATGGTCCCGATCCGTGCCTCTAGCTGGAGCGTCGCGACAAAAGCCGCCGGGTTAGCCGAGGGCGCGTCGACATCGTAAAGCCCGTCGGTTGAGAAAAACGAGTTGAGCGCCTCGAACTCCGCCTCCGCGCCCACCTGCATCTGCACAGGCGTGTTCACGACAAAAGGCAGGTGCACGAGCTTGAGCAGCTCACTAGCTGCACGAGGGTACCCCGAAGTCCCGGGCAGGTGAGCCGACACGGCTTCCGTCAGGTGAGTGGCAGCGGCAACCCAGTAGTGGTGGTAATCCGCCGGCCCGGCCTGAGCACCGCGCTCCCACTGCAACAGCGCAAGCGCGTAGTCGTGGTTCGGCGATCCCCCGCTCGAACCGTTCCCGGGGCCGTACAAATCCGCGGGCGGATGACAGGTGCCAGGCACCCAGTGCCAAACGGCCACCACCGCCGCCGGGATGACGACGTGATAAGCCGCACAGTCACCGACAGTGTCGAGATACCCGACGTCACGGGCCTGCCAGGCCCCATGGGCCGTACGGTCGAAGATCAGGTACGCGCCGTCGTCTTGGACGACCACCCCGGCCTGCGGCGAGCTAGGGCTCGGGACCAGGCTGGCCCCGGCCCAGTAGGTCAACGTGGATAGGTCGTAGGCGTAGTAAGTCGTGCCTTGACCGAGCCCCGTGAAATCAGAGCTCGCCAGCCCGTAGTGCTTGGACCCGGCGTCAACGAGGGCTGTGCGAACGGCGCTCGTGACCGCGAGGTTCTCAGCTCGCGGCGTTGGGCCAGCGGCCGCTGCCGCTGGGAGCGCAACCAGGCAGGACACCGCTATGACCGACGTTGCAGCCTTGCTCCATCTATTCGTCATCACTCAACAAGTTAGCCCCGTTACGCTCCGTGTTTGCGTGTTCGCAAGGACGACGATCCCGTCGAGACATATGCGCGCTCCTCCGGCCGGGTTGCGACCCCGCCGTCTACAGTTACGATCCCTCCAAGGAGGAACCCTTGAACCGCTCGTTGCGCTCCATCTTCTTGGCCGTGCTCGCAGTAAGCCTTACCGTCGGTGCCGCCGGGCCGGCCACCGCCGTCCCGGCAAGCACCGTGCCACCGCGTCCCCAGGTCATCGGCCGTTCCCCGCAGGGGACCGCCGGCCTCAGCCTGATCGTCGAGCCCGGCGAGATCGGCGCGATCTACAGCGTGCTCACCAGCCCGAGGCGCTCGCTTGACATGACCATGTACGAACTTGTCGACCCGGTCGCAGAAGCCGACCTCGCAGCCGACGCCGCCCGCGGCATCGACGTACGAGTGGTCCTTGACCGCAACCGCGAGGAGCGCTCCAACACACCCGCCTACAACTACCTGAGCACCCACCGCGTGAGAGTGCACTGGGCTCCTACCTCCTACGACGCCACTCACGAGAAGGCCGTCGTGGTCGATGCAGGGTACCCAGGCCAGACCGCCCTCATAATGACCCTCAACCTGACCTCGCGCTACTACGCCACGACGCGGGACTTCGCCGTGGTCGACCGCAACCCGACGGACGTTGCCGCCGTCGCTTCGGTCTTCAACGCCGATTATGCGGGCAACCAGAGTCCCGCGACGCCGTCGGGAGCAGACCTCGTGTGGAGCCCGGGCTCCGAGCCGGCACTGCTCGCCCTGATCGGCTCGGCCCACCATAGCCTGGAAGTCGAGAACGAGGAGATGTCGAACGCGAAGGTCGTCTCGGCCCTCATAGCGGCGGCTAAGTCAGGGGTCGTGGTCCACGTGACAATGACCGACGACAGTTCCTATAGCTACAACTTCTCGAAGCTCGAAGCCGCTGGTGCACACGTCCACCTCTACCCCGACACGTCCTCCGCGCTCTATATCCATGCCAAAGTCATCGTCGTCGATGCGGGGACGGCGTCTGAAAGAGCGTTTGTGGGTTCCGAGAACTTCTCGACCGCGTCCATGGGCTACAACCGTGAGCTCGGCATCATCACCGGCGATCCCGTGATAGTCGACGAACTTGCCAAGACCCTGGGCCATGATTACGACGGGGCAGCCCCCGCCGGCACCTTTTGAAACTAGATCCAACGGAGGATTAGCGATGTCGTCAGGTTATGTGGACGTTGGAGGGCTTCAAGTCCAAAGAGCCTTGGAGCGCTTTTTGGTGGAGGAGGCACTTCCGGGCTCCGCGACCGATGAACGGTCCTTTTGGCGTGGGTTCGTCTCACTGGTCGACAATTTCGCTCCACGCAACGCGGTCTTGCTCGCTGAGCGCGCCCGGCTACAGGCCGAGATCGACGAGTGGCACCAGCTTCACACCTTCGACCCTTCAACGTATAGGGGGTTCCTCGATACGATCGGCTATCTCGCTCCGTCGGGCCCGAAATTCCAAATCACAACCGCAGGTGTCGACCTCGAGATGGCCGACATCGCCGGGCCTCAATTGGTTGTTCCAGTGATGAACGAGAGGTACGCCCTCAACGCTGCCAACGCCCGTTGGGGGTCGCTCTACGACGCTCTGTACGGGACCGATGCGCTGGGGTCGTTACCGCCGCACGGCCCTTACGACCGCCAGCGCGGGGCCGAGGTCGTCTCGTGGGTACGAGCTTTTCTCGATGACGTCGTGCCCCTCGAGAGGGGTTCGCACGCCCAGGTAAGCAGCTACGCCGTGGCGGAAGGTCGCCTGGTGGCAGACCACCCGAACGGGCCCGTCGGTCTAGCCGACCCTTCGCTGTTTGCGGGGCACCAATTGGGACAAACGGGCGCGTCCTCGTTGTTCCTACGCCATCACGGCTTGTATATTGAGCTGGTTATCGACCCTCAGGGCCCGGTTGGACGCGACGACAAAGCCGGCATAGCTGATGTGGTCATCGAGGCGGCCCTAACGACGATCATGGACTGCGAGGACTCGGTGGCGGCCGTAGACGCCGCAGACAAGGTGGCTGTCTATCGCAACTGGCTCGGATTGATGAAAGGGGACCTGTCGGCCGAGGTTACCAAGAACGGCCGGACGTTCACCCGAAGGCTCGCGCCGGACAAGGAGATCATCGGCGCCCGATGGCAGCCAGGTCGTGCTGCGAGGCCGCGCGCTGATGCTGGTGCGTAACGTGGGGCACCTCATGACCACTAATGCCGTGCTCGACCGGGACGGCAACCAAGTGCCAGAGACCTTGGTCGACGCCATCGTCACGGTCCTAGTGGCCAAGCACGACCTCATTAGGGCCTCTGGCGCTCTCAACTCCCGCCACGGGTCTGTCTACGTGGTGAAGCCGAAGATGCACGGTCCCGGCGAAGTGGCATTCGCCGATGAGATGTTCGCGTTCATTGAGGAATTGTTGGAGCTGCCGCCCCTCACCGTGAAGATAGGTCTCATGGACGAGGAGCGACGCACGACGCTCAACCTGGCTGAGTGCATCCGGGCGGCTTCTGGGCGTATTGCCTTTATCAATACCGGGTTCTTGGACCGTACCGGTGACGAAATCCACACTTCGACCTATGCGGGAGCGATGGTACGCAAGGCCGACATGCGGGCGCAGCGATGGTTGAAAGCGTACGAAGACAACAATGTTGATGTCGGGCTCGCTTGCGGCCTCAAGGGGCGGGCTCAGATTGGTAAGGGTATGTGGACAGCCCCAGACCTGATGGCCGATATGTTGCGCGAGAAGATCAACCACCCCCGCGCAGGGGCCAACTGTGCCTGGGTGCCATCACCTACAGCTGCCACATTGCACGCAACGCACTATCACAGAGTGGACGTAGCAGCGGAACAGGACCGCTTGCAGGGGAAGGTCAGGGCAAGCATCGATGACCTGCTGGCGGTGCCAACGTCGCGGGAGCGAGCCTGGAGCGACGAGGAGATCGCTGAGGAACTTGAGAACAATGCTCAGGGGATCCTGGGTTATGTCGTGCGTTGGGTCAACCAGGGTGTGGGCTGTTCAAAAGTGCCGGACGTCCACGATGTCGCGTTGATGGAGGACCGCGCCACCTGCAGGGTGTCCTCCCAGCACGTTGCTAATTGGCTCCATCACGGCGTTGTCACCCGCGACGAGGTCTTGGCGGTGCTGCGACGGATGGCCACCGTGGTCGACCACCAAAATGCTGGCGACCCTGACTACACCCCCATGAGCCCCGACTTCGATGGCCCAGCGTTCCAAGCCGTTTGTGAGCTGGTGCTGAGCGGCCTGGAGCAGCCTTCGGGCTATACCGAGCCGGTCCTGTACGCGCACCGCCTCGAGGTAAAAGCACAGACGAGCACGGCGCAGTGAACGGGGTCATGAAGGTGTACAGGACCAGGAAGGTGAACGGCCCAACGCAAGACTCTGCGCTCGTGAAGGAGCTGGCCGCTGCCTTGAGCCCCGACCGTGTCCGCGCGGACAGCGCAGAGAAGGCCCTGTTCGCTCACGACGCGTCCGTGTTCGCAGGCGGCCTTGCCGGACCTGTATGCTTCCCGACAAGCACCGCCGAGGTACAGGCCGTCATGCGCATCTCGGCTGCGCACGGGAGGGCGATCGTCCCGCGAGGAGCCGGTACGGGTCTGGCCGGGGGTGCCATTCCTCTCGGAGGCCCGGTCGTAATTGCCACGACAAAGATGAACCGGATCCTCGACATCGACATCGACAATCGGGTGGCCTGGGTCGAGCCAGGAGTGATCAACCTCGACCTGTCCAAGCATCTGCGGCCCCTCGGCTTTCACTTTGCGCCGGACCCGTCCAGCCAGCAGGCCTGCACGATCGGGGGCAACGTAGCCAACAATTCCGGTGGCCCACACTGCTTGGCTTACGGCGTGACAACTCAACACGTCCTTGCGCTCGATGTGGTCCTGCCGGACGGAGAGCTGGTTAGCCTCGGCGGCATCGACGGCGAACCAGACGGTTACGACCTCCGGGGTGCGTTTGTCGGTGGGGAGGGGACGCTAGGGATAGCGACTCGCATCGCGGTGCGGATTACGCCAAACCCGTCTGCGGTGCGGACCTTACTTCTCGCCTTCGGTTCGATCGAAGGGGCGGCCAATACCGTCAGCGGCGTGATCGCGGCAGGGATCGTCCCAGCGGCCATGGAGGTAATGGACCGCCCTATCACCGAGGCTGTCGAGAACTTTGTCCACGCCGGTTACCCCACTGACGCTGCGGCGGTCCTGCTTGCCGAAGTGGACGGGCTCGAACCCGGAACCCGTATAGACGCAGAGAGGATAACGGAGATCGGCCTTGCCAACGGTGCGACGAGCGTCCGAGTGGCAGCCGACGACGACGAGCGGGCGCGGTTGTGGAAGGGACGCAAGAACGCCTTCGGTGCTGTGGCTCAGATCGCGCCGTCGTACTACCTACACGACACCGTGGTCCCGCGCTCCGCGCTCGCCGGTGTGCTCCGGGCTGTGTACGAAATCGCGGAGCGCCACCAGCTCCTTGTCGTAAACGTGTTCCATGCCGGCGACGGCAACCTCCACCCGCTCCTGCTTTTCGATCGCAGGGAGCCGGGTGTGATGGAGCGTGTCCACGAGGCAGGCGAAGAGATCGTGCGCGCCTGCCTGGACGCGGGTGGCGTGCTGTCCGGTGAACACGGGATCGGTGTCGAAAAGCAGAAGTACATGCACCTCATGTTCGGGCCCGACGATCTTGACCACCAGGCCCGCCTTAGGCGAGCGTTCGACCCCACTTGTCGCTCCAACCCGGGCAAAGTACTGCCTAGCTCCCACAGTTGCGCCGATATCCAGGCTCTGCGCGCGGTCCCTACCGGGGTGTGGGTGTGACGACTGCTGTGGACCCGCATATGGCTGTCTTCGCGTCCGACATCGGTGGCACGGGACCGGTAGCCGTCGAGGGGTCGCGGAGCAGATGGCACGTGGGCGGGGAACTCAAGCCGGGCACCTATTTGGTAAAGGCACCGCTTGGGATCCTCGAACACCGGCCCGAAGAGATGACGGTGCGAGTGCGGGCCGGGACGACCGTGGCGGAGCTCCACGCCGAACTCGCTTCGCGGGGCCAACGGACAGCCCTAGCCCGTCGAGGTGGGACGATCGGGGGTGCCCTGGCCGTGGGAGAAAATGACTTGTCGGTACTCGGGCGAGGACGCGTACGCGACTGCGTGCTGCAACTGTGCTACGTCTCGGCAGAGGGGGCCGTGGTCAAATCCGGCGGTCCTACGGTAAAAAACGTCAGCGGTTTTGACCTACCCCGCCTTATTGTCGGCTCGCTGGGCACGCTGGGCCTGATCGCCGAGGTGATCTTGCGCACGAACCCTATCCCGCCTATCTCCCGGTGGTTCGAGTCGTCGGACAGCGACCCCTTCACGGTCCTGCGGGCTGTCTCGCGACCCTCGGCGGTGTTGTGGGACGGCACACGCACCTTTGTTGAGCTCGAAGGCTACGCGGCGGACGTGCGAAGCCAGCAAGATGCCTTGGCTTCGATAGGGGTCTGGGCCGAAGGCGCCGGGCCTCCCGAGCTCCCGGCGCACCGTTGGTCGCTACGGCCTAGCGACCTGCGCCACCTCGAGCCGTACGCCCTCGGGCCGTTCGTAGCTTCCATAGGCGCTGGGACCGTCTTAGCCAGCGTGCCCCAGCCGTTGCACGCGCCATCGCCGAGCATCGTGGCATTGGCTGAACGAGTGAAGCAGCAGTTCGACCCGACAGGAAGGCTCAACCCGGGCCGTAGCGCAATGAGGAGCGCGTGATGGACCTCCACCTCAAGCCCGACGAGCTAGCCAGCTGCGTTCAGTGCGGGCTCTGCCTGCCCCACTGCCCCACTTTCAGAGTGACAGGGGACGAGAGCTTCTCACCTCGTGGTCGCATCGCGCTCATGCGGGAGGTACAAAACGATGATGCTCCAGTCACCTTTGACGTACGCCGCTCCTTTGAGACCTGCGTGCAGTGCCGAGGCTGCGAAACCGCCTGCCCAAGCAGCGTCCCTTTTGGGCACCTAATGGAGACGGTACGCGAAACCCTGGCAGGTACTCACCAGATGACGCCACAATGGCAGCGGGTGGCGTTCTTGCCCCTAAGCCATCCTCGCTTGTTGCGGGCAGGCACAAAGGCCCTAAGCGTTGCCCAAGCGGCTGCGCTCATCCCGAAAAAACTTGGGCTACCTCCGCTACCTCGCCGCCAGCCAGAGATGCACGCATCAGGAGATGACGTGTACCTGTTCACCGGCTGCGTCATGGACGCCTGGCAGCGCAGCGTCCACATCGACACCCAGCTGGTAATCGAAGCAGCCGGTTTCACAGTTCGCCCAACCGGTGACAGTGCCCCTTGCTGCGGCGCTCTTCAAGCCCACGCCGGCTTGACCGGCCGAACAAGGAAGTTGGCGAGGCAGGCAATACGCGAGTTATCCGGAGATCAGCCCGTACTAGTTGGCTCAGCGGGGTGTGGGGCGGCGATGAAGGAGTACGGTCACCTCCTCGGGACAAGCGACGCCACCAAGTTTTCGGAGCGTGTTTTCGATGCGTCTGAGTGGTTGGCGGGACATATGGACCGTCTCCCGGCCCGCGAGCCACTGGACTTACGAGTAGCCGTGCAAGATCCTTGCCATCTTCGGCACGTGCAGCGCGCCCACCTGGCAACACGAACTGTCTTGGCGCCCTACGTCAGAGAACTGGTCGAGCTTGACGACGAAGGTTTGTGCTGCGGCGCCGGAGGCGCATACTCCGTGCTCGAGCCCGAGATGGCGACGCTTATCAAGAAGCGCAAGCTCGCAGCCATCGAGCGGGCCGCAGCCGATGTCGTTGTCAGCGCTAACCCTGGCTGCTCGATGCATCTCGCTGCGAGCGGCGTTAACGTCGTGCACCCGATGACCCTGCTTGCCAAAGCGCTAGTGCCCCGAGGCACCACCTGAGAGGCCATGCTGCGCCCGAGCATTGGCATCCCAATGTGTAAGGCTGACGTTGTGCCAGACCTCGACGAGGACCCCGCAGTAGCGGTCGAACTGTGCCGGGCCGCACACGGTCGCCTTCTTGGGACGATCGCAACGGTCACGGACCTGCAAGTCAGCTCCCCGAGCCTGTTGCCCGGCTGGACAGTCGGCCACGTCGTGGCTCACCTCGCCCGTAATGCAGACGGCCACACCAGGCGCCTCGAAGCGGCACTGCGCGGCGAAGACCTACCTCGTTACCCGGGCGGGAGCGCGCAGAGGAATGCGGACATATCTCAAGGGTCTACGCGCCCGCCAGCAGAGCTGTTGGAGGACTTACGCGCCTCCCAGGTGCGGCTGGAGCTCGCCTGGGAACAGAGCGCCGCATCCAACTGGCCGCACCCCGAGTTCCGCGCCGGCGACCAGTGGCCCACGACCGCGAGCCCGGTGCGGAGATTGCGCGAGGTGGAGATGCACCACGTCGACCTCGGGTTGGGGTACAAACCTTCGGACTGGTCGCCGGAGTACGTCGCGTGGGAGCTGCCAATGCTCCTCGCCTCCGTCCCTGAGAGGGTGCAGCGTCCCGAGGACTCGGTGGACCTCGTCGTCTGGTTGGCAGGACGAGGTCGGGCCCCGGGCAATATCGAGTTAGCCCCCTGGTGACGGGTTACCGAACGGACGAGACCCCAGCTCGCTACGGGCAAACGCCGCTGCACCTCCAGGAACCGGTCGGTCTTCAAACAGCGTGGACGCGGGACTTCGACGACCTCTCCTTCGAGTGGCGCCGCCTGTTTTCCGAGGCTTTAGGTACCTTCTTGCTCGTCCTTGTGGCCGCAGGCGCTGCGGTAGTCAATGCCCGCAGCCACGGGGAAGTCCCCCTCGACGCCCGAGTGGTCGCGCCCGGGCTTATGGTCATGGCGACCATTTACTTCATGGGCACCATCAGCGGCGCCCATCTCAACCCGGCCGTGACCATCGCGTTCGCCCTCCGCCGGAACTTTCCCTGGAGGCGAGTGCCTGGGTATGTGGCTGCCCAGCTCATCGGCAGTGCCTTGGCCGCAGCGTTCCTCCGAGCGAGCTTCGGTAACATCGGGCACCTCGGTGCGACCCTCCCCAGCCCCGGGACCAGTGCGGCCACCACGGTCCTCATTGAGGGAGTGCTAACGGTCGGGCTTGTAAGCGTGATCCTGGGCACCGCATCGGGGGCGCGCAACATCGGTGCCAACGCCGCGCTCGCGGTCGGGGGCTACATTGTCCTCGCCGGCCTGTGGGCGGCACCGGTCTCGGGAGCGTCCATGAACCCCGCCCGCTCCCTCGGGCCAGCCATCGTCGGCGGCCACTGGGCCGACTGGTGGGTGTACTTGATAGGGCCAGTAGTGGGCGGCGTCATTGCCGTGGGGATCGCCTGGGTACTGCGCGGCCCACCGAGCCCCGCAGGCGACCAAGCCGCGCAAGGGACGGCCCCAAGCCCATGACGGCGCTAAGTCGGGCGAGCGCCATGGACCACGTCGTCCTCGTGATATTCGAGAACCGTAGCATCACTTCCCCCGCCTCTCGGGGCCGCCGGGCTCTCGGTTGCGGGAGGTCCGCGCCGTTATCACCGAGTATGCTCGAGCCCTTCAGAGGAAGAAACTTTGACCAGCCAATTTGACCGTCGCAGAGTCCTTGTAAGCGCACCGGACGTTGTCGAGGTGGTCGGGGAGGCGTTGCCGGACCTCAGGCCCGGCGAGGCATTGGTCAGGATGCTGGTATCGGGGGTGTGCGGTTCGGACAAGGCCGGCGCACACGGCGAGCACGCCTTTTTCAAGCCTCCCTATTACCCGGGCCATGAAGTTGTCGGCGTGGTGGTCGCTGCCGCCGACGGCGTGGACCAGGTCGTCGTCGGCGAACGGGTGACGGTGGAGCCGACCCTGGTATGCGGCCACTGCAAGCCCTGCCGCAATGGTGCCGAGAACCTCTGTGAAAACCTGGAGTTCTTCGGCTGTGGCTACCGAGAGGGTGGCATGGCGGACGTCTTTTCGGTGCCGGCCGGGCGGCTACACAAAATACCCACCACTTTCAGCGACCACCAGGCCGCGCTCATCGAACCTTTGGCGACGCCGGTGCACGCCGTACGTCTGGCGGGCGACCTTACCGGTAAAACCGTTGCGGTCCTTGGTGCCGGCACCATCGGGCTGCTGACCCTCGTCGCGGCTCGCCACGCTGGGGCGGGCAAGGTCGTGACCACCGACATGATGGCGGCCAAGCGCGAGCTCGCGCTGGCGCTTGGTGCCACCGCTACTGTCGATGCCCGAGCGGACGACCTGGCCCAAGTGGTGCGTGGCGAACTGGGCGAGAGTGCCGACTTCGTTTTCGACTGTGTGGCCAACGAAGCCACGCTGGGCTCGGCGATCAAGATGGCGGTGAAAGGTGGCACCGTCGTGGTCGTTGGAGGCGCTCGCAAGCCGGTAACCATCGACCTTCCCGTGGTCCAGGAATACCAGGTGCGCCTGCAGGGCTCCGCCACATACCGTTGGGAGGACTTCGACAGAGCCGTCGACATCCTCGCCGCCGGGGCTTTCGATGCCGACCGGTTGATCACCGCCACGTTCCCCCTCTCCGACGCAGCGCAAGCCTTTGCTGCCATAACGTCCGGTAACGAGGTGAAGATCCTCGTAGTGGCCGACCGCGGGGAATAGCCAGCCGACATGATTACTCGGCCTCGCAGCGGGGGATAACGGCTCGAGTATTCATCTCTTAGATGGTCGCGACCTCGTAACGGGCCCGTTGGCCTGCTCGCGCCAAGCCCACCGGAATGGGAAAACCGCCGTGGTCTTCTGGCGTTTCGCGAAGAGCTGGGTTGGGGTACTAAGGCCCTGTGAAAACGACCACGGACATCTCAGCTCGGACGAATGGGACGGGGCCAGGGGTAGTACCACGGCCCCCAGGCGGCAATGCCGGGGTCACGAATGCGCGAGGCGGACGCCCGGGAGCGAACGAGGACGTCGTCAAAACCAAGGTGCCCGGCCGGCTGGACCGGCTCCCGTGGTCTCGCTGGCACTGGATGGTGCTTATCGGGCTGGGCACCGTGTGGATCCTTGACGGGCTCGAAGTCACCATCGTCGGCGCCGTCGGGAGCACGATTACCAAGGCCCACAGCGGCATCAGCATCACCACCGCGCAAGTGGGAGACGCCGCCGGGACGTACATCGCCGGCGCCTGTGTGGGCGCCCTTCTTTTCGGCCACCTCACCGACCGGCTCGGGCGCAAGCGGCTATTCCTCGTCACCCTGGGCGTGTACCTGACAGCCACAATCCTCACGGCAACCTCGCAAGACGCCTGGATGTTCTTCGCATTCCGCTTCCTCACGGGTATGGGCATCGGCGGTGAGTACGCTGCCATCAATTCGGCCATCGACGAGCTCATCCCGGCCCGAGTGCGGGGAACAGTAGACCTGCTCGTGAACGGTTCGTATTGGTTGGGCACGGCTGCAGGCGCGGCCGCGACCCTCGTCCTGCTCGACCCCAAGCTGGTTGCTCTCGACCTCGGTTGGAGGGTCTGCTTCTTCATGGGGGCCGCGCTAGGACTGTGCGTTCTGTTCGTGCGCAGGAACCTTCCCGAGAGCCCCCGGTGGCTGTACACCCACGGGCGCGGTGACGAGGCCGAGGGGATAGTGGCCGACATCGAGCGCCAAGTCGAAGCATCGACCGGCCAGAAGCTGAAGGACCCGGGTGACCCCATCGAGGTGCACGAGCGGGAAACCATGGGTTTCTGGCAGGTAGCCCGGGTGGTGTTCTTCCAATACCCACGGCGAACTGTGCTCGGTCTATCTCTCTTTATCGGGCAAGCGTTCTTGTACAACGCCATCTTTTTTACGTACTCGTTGGTCCTGACGACCTTCTACCATGTCTCGTCGTCCGATGTCGGTTACTACCTGATCGCGTTCGCCGCGGGAAATTTCCTCGGGCCGCTCATCCTCGGGCGTCTCTTCGACATCGTCGGACGGCGACCGATGATCGCAGGGAGCTACCTGGTCTCTGGCACCTTGCTTGTCGTCACCGCATGGCTGTTCGACGCGGGGGCCCTCACCTCCACGAGCCAGACAATCGCTTGGATGGTGATTTTCTTCTTCGCCTCGGCCGGGGCCAGCGCCGCCTACCTGACCGTGAGCGAAATCTTCCCAATGGAGACCCGAGCCCTTGCCATCGCCTTTTTCTATGCGGTGGGCACCGGCCTCGGTGGCATCATTGGACCGGTCCTGTTTGGGCATCTCATCGCCACCGGGCGGCCTGGTGACACAACCATCGGCTACGTCATCGGCGCGGCGCTCATGATCGCCGCAGGCGTGGTCGAGATGTTCCTCGGGGTGGACGCCGAACAGAAGAGCTTGGAGGAGGTGGCCGCTCCTCTCTCAGCAGAGAACACAGGAGGGGCCCCGGCCGCGGAAGGTCCCAAGGGCAAGTACAGCTCCTCGGCCGCCGCTCCCCGATCGCGCCAGGCGACCCCCTATCCACTACCACGGAGACCGGTTGGGGCCACGTGGGCCCCCAGGCCTCAAATGTCGGCCTACCCCCACCCCAACCCATACCTGGCGGAGGAAGTCAACGCCATCGTCACCGCCCTCGGCGACGGGCGCACACATTCGGGAGCCGATCTCTCCCGGGCTCTAGGGGCGCGCTACTGGGGCCCTGGGCGCTTCCGAGAAGCCCTGCGGTCAGCCTTGGCCTCGGGCCAGGCCCGGCGGGTGGGCTATCAGCGGTATGCCACAAGCCAAGCTTCGGCCAAGGTGCCGGACCCTTGATGGGCTAGCCAAACGCCCAGCATGCCGGGCCTCTCGCGCAAAAGCTCACGTTAACGTCAAGGGCAATATACGCTTACGGGAACGTCACGAGAAGGAGAGCGCGCGACGATGGCTCGAACCGTTCCTGGAGGGCGGCCGCAGGAGGCAAGGCGCGGCATCCCCTACAAGTGGATAGCCCTGTCAAACACAACCCTGGGCGTCCTGATGGTAACCATCAACCAGTCCATCTTGTTGATCTCGTTGCCTGACATCTTCCGGGGCATCAATCTCAACCCCCTGACAGCCTCCAACACTTCGTACTTCCTTTGGGTGTTCATGGGGTTCTTGCTCGTAACGGCCGTACTCGTCGTGAGCTTGGGCCGAGTCGGCGACATTTATGGCCGTGTCAAGATGTACAACCTCGGTTTCGCGGTCTTCACATTGTTCTCCGTATTGCTCTCGGTGACATGGATGAGCGGCGCGGATCGGGCCTTTTGGATCATCGTTATGCGCGTCTTCCAGGGGGTAGGCGGGGCCTTCTTGTTCGCCAACTCGAGCGCGATCTTGACCGACGCCTTCCCTGCTAACGAGCGCGGTAAGGCGATGGGGATCAATGGGATGGCCGCCATCAGTGGCTCGTTCATCGGCCTGGTCCTTGGCGGCGTCCTGGCCCCAATCGAATGGCGCCTCGTGTTCCTTGTGTCGGTGCCCTTTGGGCTGTTCGGCACGGTCTGGGCGTACCTCAAGCTGAAGGACAATGGCATCCGGATCCCAGCCCGGATCGACTGGCTGGGCAACGCCACGTTCGCGGTTGGCCTGGTGGCCCTGTTGACGGGCATCATCTACTCCCTGCTCCCCTACGGCGGCCACCCGACAGGGTGGACCAACCCATGGGTGCTCCTGGGCGTCTTCGGCGGCATCGCCATACTTGGCTTGTTCGTTTACATCGAGACCAAGGCCCCCGAGCCAATGTTCCGCCTCAGCTTGTTCCGCATCAAAGCGTTCACAGCAGGCAACATCGCCGGTCTGCTCGGTGCACTTGGGCGGGGCGGGCTGCAGTTCATGTTGATCATCTGGCTACAGGGGATCTGGCTCCCCCAGCATGGTTACAGCTTCAGCCAGACCCCGCTCTGGGCAGGTATCTCGATGATCCCGCTCACGCTCGGGTTCCTCGTCATGGGGCCAATTTCGGGCATCCTGTCTGATCGCTTGGGTGCGCGAGGGCTGGCCACCGGGGGCTTGGTGCTTAGCGGTGCCGCCTTCTTGCTCCTTGAGCTGTTGCCGATGAACTTCACCTACATCTGGTTCGCCTTGCTCATATTCCTGTTCGCCGTTGGGATGGGACTTTTCTTCTCGCCCAACCAGGCTTCGGTGATGAACAGCCTGCCTCCCGACCAGCGGGGCGCCGGTGCAGGGATGCTCAGCACCTTCCAAAACTCGGCGACAGTGCTGTCGATGGGGCTGTTTTTCACGATAGTGACCCTCGGCTTGGCCGCGGACCTGCCCACGCACCTATTCCGTGGTTTGACTGCTGCGGGCGTCCCGAGTGGCGCCGCTCGCCTAGTCGCCAACCAACCCCCAATAAGTAGCCTGTTTTCGGCTTTCCTCGGATTTAACCCAGTGAAGGAACTGCTCGGTCCAACAGGCGCCCTGGCGCACCTGAGCGCCAGCCAGGCGGCTTATGTGACCGGCCGGTCGTTCTTCCCGAAGCTGATCTCTCAGCCGTTCTCACACGGGCTCCACCTCGCGTTCGATTTCGCCGCCGGCGCCACCGTCATCGCCGTCATATCCAGCGCGCTTCGTGGAAAGCGCTATGTCCACAAGGCCGGCTCCGTGGCCGCGGAGCTGGCTGAGGGTGCAGCCGACAGTGCAACAGAGGCCGGGCTTGTCGAGGACGAGGTCCTGGGGGCGACGGCGCGGTGAAAGAGGCAGCAACGGGAGGACCGAGCGAGCTGCTCAACATCGGCGCGGCGGCCTCCGTCCTGGGCGTCTCGGAAAGGGCCCTTCGGTACTATCAGCAGCTTGGGCTCATTACGCCGTGTGGGCGGACAGCTGGCGGGATGCGGCGCTATTCGGAGGACGACCTAGCCCGAGTATCCCGTATCCGCGAGCTGCAGTCTCTGCTCGGGCTCAACCTGGACGAGATCGCCGTCGTACTGCGCAATGATGACCGGCTCGCAGAAATCCGGGAGGTGTACCACGACGAACGCACGGGGGCTGAACAGCGGGCACAGCTGGCCCGGGAGTGCCTTGCCCTCCAAGAGCACTTACTCGGCACCGTCAAGGCCAAGCAGGCTGCTCTGGAGGAGTTCCGGGCAGACGTAGAGGCACGAGTCGCCAAGGTCCGTGCCGTGACCGAGGCGAAGTAACGCCTACCCGGCTGGACCATTTGGCCTGCTAGCTGTCGACGGCGCTCTCGAGTTGTGCTCTGGTCATTCGCGACCGCCCTTTGATGCCTCGGCGCCGAGCTTCTTCATAAAGCTGGTCTCGAGTGCGCCCGCCCGGGCCCTGGTGCGAACGGAGACCACCGCGGCGGCCAGATGAGATGTCGTCGATCGAGGTCCGGCTGGTCTGGCGCGCCTCGCCGGCCCGGGCTCGTTCCTTGTTCACCGTCCGGGCGGCGATCTCTTCGGCCAAGTCCTCTGAGTCTCCCCGCTCGAGCAACCCCTGCTTGATGTGGTCATATTGACGTTGTCGCTTTGCGGTCCACTGGCCCTGAGGCATCGACTTGCTCCCTTCCAACTCGGGCTTCGGACAGCATTTACCCGGCAAATCGGGGCAATACACCCGTTTCTATAGAAGACTTTGTTCAGGTTGGAAATGCTGGCCCAGTACGAGCCCATCGGCGGTGATCTCGAATTGGCGGATTTGGGGGTCGTGGGCGCTGCCCCGGGTCTTTAGGACAGTGATAGCCCGCTTAATCTCGGAGTCGCCGCGCAGGAATTGGAGCAACACCACGTTGTCCGAGAGATGAGAGATGCCGTACTCGGAGAGGCGGGTAACGCCGAACAGTTCCGCCACTTCTTGGGTCATCATCACGCTGACGTTGCGCAGCGCGCAACGCTGCAATAGCGAGTACATGTACTCGCGGAAGCGGAGCTCGTCATGGCAAACCGCTCGAAGGTCACCGAGGCTGTCGATCACGACCCGTTTAGCGCCCACTCGGTCGACAAGCTCGAGGAGGTCATAGACCCATTCGTCAAGGAGCAGGTCTACTGGCGGACGGTACATCAGCTCGATGCGATCGTCACTGAGAGACCACGAGTAGCCGCGCAGGGTACGTTCCAACTGGACCGGGTTCTCCTGAAAAGTGGCGAAGACGCATTTCTGCCTAGGCTCAATGCCGGCGAAGGCGAAATGGAGGGCAAGTAAGGTCTTGCCCGCCCCGGACGGCCCTGCCACGAGCGTCGAGGAGCCCTCCCGATAGCCCTCCGAGAGCATCTCGTCGAGAAGTGGGACCCCGGAGGTGGCTCGCTCGAAGATGAGGTCGTAGGCCTCAACACTTACGGTATCGGCCATTCGCGGGTAGACGGTGAGACCTCGGGGTGAGAGGCGGTAGGCGTGTTGGCCGGATATGAAGCCGCTGCCACGCAGTTTCATGACTTGTAACACGCGCGTCTCTTGCTCGGCGCTGCGTTCGGTGCTGAGCGAGATGATCGCGTCGGCGACCGCGCACTCAGGGGCGTCGACAGCTTCGGCCGCGCCGTACTCGCCGATCCAGAATGCGCTTACGGCCAGCGCAGTCAGTTGCCCAGCCAGGTTGTGAAGGAACCGGCGGATTTCGCCGGCGTCGGAGGCGTAGGCGCGTAGCGCTTTGAAGCTGTCGATCACCAGCAAGCCCGGACGGCGCTCACGAAGCAGCGCTGTCAGTTGGGCCTGGACCCCGCTCAGGCCGGCGTCGTTCAGCGACTCGCCCAGGTCGTCATAGACGACACGTGACCCGACCGCGGCCTTGTCGAAAAAATCTAGAGATTGGCCATAGCGCAGGATCTTTTCCAGGGGCTCGGACACCGTCGAGAGGTACAGCGCCGGTCGCTCAGTTGTTGCATTGTGGAAAACGTACTGTTGGGCGAGGATGGTCTTGCCGCAACCGGGCGGGCCGATGATCAGGTTCGTCCCGTAGAGGGGCAGGCCCCCCCCGAGCACATTGTCGAGCCGGGCCGATCCGCTCGAGAGCCTCTGGCTCACCGGGCCCATACGGGGCTACGGACGTAGGCGCTCGTGCCGAGCAGGTCGCGCACCGTCGAAATGTAACGCAGCGGGTCGATGGGCTTGCTCAAAAAGGCGTCGGCACCCGCGTCCAGGGCTGCATCGTACGACTCAAACGTGGAGGTGGCCAGGATCGGGATGCTGAGGTGCTGGCGCGTCAGGAGGCACAATTCTGCACCTTTTCCACCCGATATCAATAGGTCGATCACGGCCAGGCTGGGCGGCTCGTGCTCGAGGATCTGCCGGGCCGTGGCTATATCCCTGGCAATCCGAACGGCATAACCCTCGGTGCGCAAGAAGTATTCGCAGAGGTCGGCGGAAAAGTGGTCACGGTCGGCGATCAGTATTGCGAAGGTCGGGTCCCGCTCGCCTTGGGTATCCATGGGTTGCCGGCTCCGTTCCGCCAAAAGCCGGTGGGCGTCGGCCGGTTGAACTCCGCGAGCAATTGCCTGGACGACGAATGTCAGCTGGTCGACTTGGTCGCGACTATAGAGTCGCTGCCCCCCCGGCGTCCGTTCGGGCACGATCTGTCCATAGCGGTCCTCCCAGGTGCGCAGCGTCTGCTGGGCCACCCCGAGCATCTTCGCGACGGCGCCGATCCCATAGAGGCTGTCACCGGGCACGAACACACTTTACCCCGATTGCCCGAACGAGCAACTTTTGAAGAGATCCTGAGTAAGAATTGCGTATATTAAACCGCTGGGTGCGTTACCCGGCTTGCGCAATGGGCCTATCATTCGGGATTATCTACTCAAACCTTGCGCATTCGGACCAGGTCCTTCTACACTCGGCTCGAAATGGTGGGGTGCTCTTGCGGTGGGTCGCCCGAAGGAGTGCCGGAGAGGAGCAGGCGTGCCCGAGCTGAACGGGGGCGGTTGTGCCGTGGGCTGGTCAGTCACAGCCGGCGCGAACCGTTCACCAGATTTGTCAACTACGCCGGCGAAGAAGGTGGCTCATCCGGTAACTGATGCTCTCGGGACGGGAGCACCCCTGGTCGAGGTGGACGCCCGGGTCACCGTGACCGTGCGCGCTGAGGTGGACCTTGCGATGGCCGGTGCGCTGTTGGAAGCCCTCCAAGAGGCCGCCGCACCCGGTGCGACGCTCGTCGTCGACCTCTCGGCGGCTCCCTTCATGGGCTCGAGCGGCCGGGACGAGCTCTTGCGCACACGCGGGTACCTTGCGACTATTGGCAGCCCGATCGTGCTGCGATCTCAGCAGAACCGCGTTCTCAAGCTTTTGGAAGTCTCCGGTCTGGGCCCCGTCTTCCCCGTCGAGCGTGGGCCAAAGCCCAACGGCCACGACCTGGCTGAACCGGGCGTGCGGGAGCGGCAATGGCCCGGATGAACCCGCTGGGCAGCCAAGCGACGAGCGGTTGGCCGCACCGGACCTCCTCGCAAAATCCTCGCCGCGCCTATCCTTTGCACCCACTGTCAGCCGGCGTTTTGATCGCCCTGTTGTTGCTGAGCGTCGTGGTGGCGTTGGGGACGCGTGCCGTCGAGACCGACCAAGACAACCGCCTGCTCGTCCAACGGGCCAACGAGGTCGGCGTCGTCCTCGGGACCTCGATCAGCTCGCTCGAGTCGACCCTGGCAGGCTTAGGCAACGTTGCCCGCGACGGCGGTAACTCACTTTTCATCAAAGAGGCGACGGGTGACGTGGCACGCCAGTAAGACGTTGAGCTTTGCCCTGCTGCGCCCGGAGCACGGTTCCTACGTCGTGACAGCAGAAGCGGGCAATGGGATGGCCGTAGGAGAGAGGATGCCTGGGCCCGTCGCGGCAGTTCTGGCGTGCCGCCCAGAAGAGCGGCGACCTGGTAGCGACACAGGTGCTCGGCTCGGGAGCCAATCGGGCGCTTGGCTTTGCGCTCGGAGGGGCGTCGGTACCTCCTGGTAGCGTCCTGTACCGCCAAAGCGTGCTCGGCCCGGTGAAGGCGCCCAAAGAGGCAGGCACAGCGCCGTTCAACGAACTGAATGTCGTCCTTTACGACGCCTCACGATCGGTACCGGCACAGGTCGTTGTCACCACGACGAAACACCTGCCGCTATCTGGTCATGTGCACTATCTGGCGTTCCCAGTAGGCGCCAGCCACTGGCTGTTGGCCGTCTCGTCGGCCCAGCCTCTGGTTGGCACCGTCGCCGCCTGGGCACCATGGATCGCGCTCGCGCTCGGACTAGCAGCCTCAGCATTGATCGCGGCGACCCTCGAGCAGGTCGTCCGCCGACGTGATGCGGCTGTCGCTCTGTACCGTAGCGAACACCACGTCGCCGAAACCCTTCAGCACAGGCTGCTGCCGACCCTCGCCACCGTGCCCGGTCTGGATATCGCATCCCGCTATGTTGCTGCGTCCGACAGCCAGCAGGTCGGGGGGGACTGGTTCGACGTGTTCGACCTCGGCGATGGACGGACCGCTGTGGTTATCGGAGATGTCATGGGCCACGACATCGAGGCGGCGGCCGCTATGGCCCAGATCCGCGCCGCTCTTCGGGCGTACGCCCTGGAGAACGACGAGCCCGCACTAGTACTCGAACGCCTGGCTCACCTTGTCGACGCCTTCGAGGTAACCGGGCTGGTTACTGTCATATACGGCGTGCTCGGCCCAGCCAACAGCAACGGAGCTCGCCAGTTCCGGTGGGCAAACGCCGGGCACCTTTCTCCTTTGGTCAGGTTGGCCGACGGCAGACGTCTCCGAGCTTGGCGACGGTCGTTCCGGTGTCATCGGTGCACCGGCCATCGAGCCACGGGGCCAGGGGCAAGCGCTGTTACCGCGTGGCTCCGCGTTGGTCCTCTACACCGACGGGTTGGTGGAGCGGCCCGGGACTGCCCTAACCGATTCGATCGGCGAACTCCGGAACGCTCTTGAGATCTTGCCTGGCGAGACATCAGCAGACGATGTTTGCGAATCCGTGCTGGTAGCCAGGGCTGTCGACCAGACTAGGGACGACATCGCCATGGTGGTCATACGATTGTTCCCTGCCAAACTGCCCGAGGGCGGCCCCATCGGCGGGACGATTACACTCACAAGCTCGCCGCGCTCGGGAGTCACCCAAGCAGCCCTCTGAGGCTAGAAAACCCAACACCGAGCCGGAGACCTCAGTGCATGATCGCAGGGCGCCTCTCCACGCCCTTACGTCACCAACTACCGCCGAACTAGGCCGCAACACCATCTGTGCGAACGAGTTGAGGCTACGGTCGGGCGCGGCGCGGGTCAGAGTGTCACAGGAGCGGATCCTGGTTTGTCTTTAAGTCCTAACAAACGAACGGCTGAAAGGACCAATCCGCGATGAGGACCGGCGAGGGTTACCGCCACGATATGACGATGATGTTGGCCTTCCACGACGCCCTGCGCCGTGAACTCGACCACGTCACACGGGTGGCCGCAATCAGGACCGACGACCCGCGCCACGTGATGGCTACGGCCGCTGGCTGGCAGATGTTCAAGACCTACCTGCACGTGCACCACAGCTGCGAGGACGACCTCCTCTGGCCGGTCGTTGCGGGGGCGCTGGCTGACCGGGCGGGCGACCTCGCCCTGCTGGCAGCTCTGGAGGCCGAGCACGCAGCCATCGACCCCCTTCTCACGGCCATCGACGCGACCCTCGCCAACCCGGCCAGCGGTCCCGAGCGGCTGAGCGACCTGACGGACGCCTTGGCCGCCACGCTCCACGCTCACCTGCGCCACGAGGAGGGCGAGGGACTGGCGCTCGTCGACGCGAACGTGACCGACGAACAGTGGCTCGAGTTCGGCCAGGAGAACGCCAAGCGGATCGGCCCCGAGGCGCCTCGCGTCTTCCCGTGGATGCTGGACGGCTTGGACGAGGCCAAAACACAACACATCCTCAGCCTTATCCCCGAGCCGGTGCGCGCCTTGTACGCCAACCAGTGGCTGGGCACCTACCTTCAGTTGGACCGCTGGGGCTCTGCTTCGGCAAGCCCAGAAAGGGTTTCGTAGCCACATGCGCAGCTTCCAACATCACCGAGCTGTTCGCGCCACAAGACGGTCGTGAGGAGTGAACACGCTCCCATTGGACGACGAAAACAGCCTTCGGCCGGTCATGTTCTCGATCGCCTATCGGATGACGGGCAGTGTGGCCGAGGCCGAGGACCTAGTTCAAGAGGCGTTCTTCCGTATGGGGCGTGCCCGACAGGGCGGCGTGATGATCGAATCGCCGAAGGCCTACTTGACTACGACGACCACTCGCCTGGCGATCAACCACCTACGTTCCGCGCGCGTCCGCCGGGAGTCCTACGTCGGCACCTGGCTACCCGAGCCCGTCGTCTCCAGCCTTTACGACAGCCCCGAACAGATGACTGAGCTGTCCGACTCGTTGTCGATGGCCTTCCTCTTGTTGCTCGAAAGCCTCTCACCGGTCGAACGAGCCGTTTTCTTACTTCGCGAAGTATTCGACTACCCCTACGAGGACATCGCCGAGGTCGTCGATAAAAGCGAGGCCAACTGCCGCCGAGATCCTTGCGCACGCCCGCCAGCATATAGGTGCCCAGCAAGCTCGTTACCAGGCCTCGCCGGAGCAAAGCGTGGCCCTGGTCAGGTCGTTCCTGGCCGCGGCCGTCGGCGGCGACCTCGACCAACTCATCGAGCTCCTGGCAGCGGACGTCGTTTTCTACGGCGACGGGGGTGGCAAAGCGACGAGTGCTCCTCGGCCCGTCTTCGGGCGTGATCATGTCGCTAGGTTGATCCTCGGGGTATTCGCACGAGCCAACCGACTTGGGATAAACCTCGAACCGGTCCTCGTTAACGGTGGGCCCGGCATCATTACCCACGACCCGCAAGGCAAGGTTGTAAGCGTTCTCTCCCTCGAGGTTCTAGACGGCGCCGTCCAGGCGGTGCGAGGCGTAGTCAACCCTGACAAGCTTCAGCACCTAGGCATCGTCTCCGACCTCCTGCGCACCCAACCCGGTCACGACCATCAGCCCTGAAACCGCGACCGTGACCTGACATTAGCGAAACAAGCGGCGGCCGCCCAAGGAATTCCACCGTATCCGGGAAGCAGAGCAAGATCGATTTCGGCGTGGACAGTTAGTGAAAATCCCTCGGCACGTCGTCTGGCTTCCGCTGCCGGCGCTAAACTTGGCCGGTCTCGGAAAAGGGAGTGGCGCAATGCAAGTACGAGGACGCCCGCTGCACTTCGGTGTGCAGCTACAGGCGCAGGGCACGACATGGGCAGAGTACGCCCGAGGCTTGCAGGCCGTGGAGGAGTTGGGCTACGAGTCCGTGTGGACCTTCGACCATCTTCTCCCGTTTGTCGGGGCGGACGACCGCCCTTGCTTCGAGACGCTCACGACTCTAGCCGCCATGGCAGTTCTTACCTCTCGTGCCAGGATCGGCGTGCTGGTCAACGGGGTGCTTTACCGGTCCCCGGCCGTTCTGGCCAAGGCCGCCGCCCAGGTCGACGAGATGAGCGGTGGCAGGCTCGATTTCTCGTTGGGCGCCGCCTGGGCAGAGCGGGAGTTCAGGGCCTACGGTCTGGACTTTCCGTCGCTGACCGAGCGGTATGCCCGCCTGGATGAAGCGTTGCAAGTGGTGAAGCTTCTCTGGGCTCAGGACCGGACGACTTACCGAGGGCGCTTTTACCAAGTAGAGGAGGCCCCTTGTAACCCAAAGCCCGTGCAGTCACCCCACCCGCCCATAACCATCGGTGGGTCGGGTCTCGGCTCGCTCAAGATCGCCGCCGCCCACGCAGACCGGGTGAACCTCATAGGCCCCGCGACCAAGTGCGCAGAACGGGTAGCCCGGCTGGAGCAATTGTGTGCAGATACCGGCCGCAATTTCGACGAAATCGAACTGTCGGTCCACCCGAACATCGCCGTCGCCGGTACCGCCGACCAAGCAGAGACCCTCGCCCGACGCGCCGTCGCGATCAACTCGGGGGACCTCGATGCCCAACGTGGCAACTGGCTGATAGGCACGCCCGACGATGTCGTCGAAGGCATGCGGAGCTACATCGCGGTTGGTTTCAACCACTTCGTCATCGCCTCCGGCCATCCGTTCGATTTGGCGCCGTTACGCATGCTCCAACAAGAGGTCTTCCCAGCCCTGGCTGGATAATTCTCAGGGCCCTGCCGACCGCACCACGCTGGCAAGAGCGCTGACCAAGTTGGCCACGCTTTGTCTCGCCTCGGGGTCGACAAGGTCTCCATTCTCGGTAGCTAGTTCGTCGATGTTGTAAAGGGCCACCACCGGGCCATCGAGCACGGCAGCGTGCGCGTGGGCCAAGGGGACTCGTAGCGCGGCTTGTGCGCGGACCGAACCGCCTCCGCGCGCTGCTCCCATGATCGCGACTGGCTTGTCGCGGAGCGGGCTCGTCGGGGTCCGTCGTGTGAGCCAGTCAATCGTGTTGCCCAGCACTCCAGGGATTGTGTGGTTGTACTCGGGAGTGGCGATGAGCAGGCCGTCAGCCTCCCTGACGCGCAGGCGCAAGTTCGCTACCGTTCCGGGAAGGCCGCTTCGCTCCAGGTCCTGGTTGAACAGTGGGATCGCGGAGAGGTCCACGATGTCTATGGCGACGTCATCTGGCGCTAGCTCGGCAGCCGCACGCAAAAGGCCCCTGTTGTAAGAGGTCACCCGCAAGCTACCGGCGAAGGCCGCGATATCCATCGATGCCACACTATGCAATGTCGGAGCCGGCGGGGAACTCCTCAAGCACAAGGCCGCGTAGTTGCAGACTTCAGCCGTTCGCCTCAACGCCAGGCGCATCCCGGCTCGTCGGTTGGTCGCGCACGACCAGGCTCACTGCTGCGGCGAGAACGGCGACCGTCGCCATGAAGATCGAGCCCCTCCGAAAGGACGCCAACAGGTGTGGGGCGCTCGAGGAGTAGAGGGCGATGACGATGGCGACGCCGAGGGCGCTGCCGACCTGGCGGGCCATGCTTAGGACGCCGCTCCCAGTGGTAGCCCGGTCCGGTGGAAGCGTGCTGGTGGCAGCGAAAAGGGGTGCCTGGGTGAGCCCAGCGCTGGCGCCGCCGAGCAGTAGCCCCGGTAGAAAGGCGCTCAGGTAGTTCGTATGTGCCGTCGCTGCGACCAACCAGAAAACCGACGCCGCGGCGAACAACAACGGGCCCACGATCGCCAAGATGCGCCGGCTAAAAATCGCCGAGAGCCTACCGCTGTTGAGGGCAAACGCAGCCGCAACAACGGGGCCGGGAGTGATCGCCAGGCCAGCTCGGAGAGCCGAATAGTGCCAGGCGTTCTCGAAGAACAAGACCGTCCCAAGAAGCCACGCGGCGAAGCCCATGAAAAAGAGCAAAAGTGCGACAGTCGCGGCAGCGAACGGGCGGCTACGGAAAAGTGCCGGTTCGACGAGGGGTATGGGCTGCCCGAAGATGCGCCGCACTGTGAACCACAGGGTGACGACGAAACCCGCCACCAGAAGACCCTCTTTTTGGCTCGTCCATCCCCAGGTTGAACCCTCGACCGTGGCCAAGGTCAACAACGTGATGGACAGAAGTACTGAAATTGCCGCCACCATGTCTGGCAGCTTGGCGTCAGGGTGGGCGCGCACTTCGGGCAAAATCGCTCTACCCAAAACAAGAGTTGCTAACCCAATGGGGACGTTCACCAGGAACACCCACCTCCAGCTGGCCTCGACGAGCAGGCCACCGAGCGGAGGGCCGGAGGAGCCGGCGATCGCTGCGACGCCGGCCCAGATACCGACGACCATACCGTGCTGAGGTTGGGCGAAAGCCGGGAGCAACAGGCCGAGCGAGGTTGGGACAATCATGGCTGCCCCGACGGCCTGGACCGCGCGGGCACCGACGAGCATCGTGAGGTCGGGCGCCCCCGCACAGAGGGCCGATGCCAGCGTGAAGAGCGCGACGCCGGCAAGAAGGCATCGCTTGCGGCCCAAGTGGTCGGCCAGCCGGCCGGCTGGGACGAGGCACGCGGCAAAGACGATCGCGTAGGCGTTGAGCACCCACGACAACTTGCCGAGGCCCTGACCAGGGAACGAACGCCCGATGGCGGGGAGGGCCACGTTGACGATGAACAGGTCAAGCTGGGCCATGAAGGCGACGGCGCAGAGCACGCCGAGCACTACCCAGCGTCGCGGGTGGCCTGTCGCTGCGCTCTGGGTTCTCACTGCTATCGACTCTTGGGAGGCAGGCATGGGGCTCTCCTGGTTCAATGACCGAACAACTCGCACTGTAGCAGAGGTGGTTCACTGATTGAACAGGAATGTGAGAAGATGGAGGTATGGCGCTCCCTCGGGACTACACGCAACAGGCGTGCTCGCTAGCGCGAGCCCTTGAGGTCGTCGGCGAGCGATGGACGCTGCTCATTTTGCGCGACGCGTTCTATGGCGTCCGGCGCTTCAGTGATTTCCTCGCCCACCTAAAAATCCCCCGCGCCGTGCTGGCCGACCGGCTCGGCGCTCTCGTTTCCGCCGGTGTGCTCGAGCGAGTGCCGGGACCTGGGAGCTATGACGAATACTCCCTGACTGGCAAAGGTACCCAGCTATGGCCGGCTGTGCGCTGCCTGACGTGGTGGGGAGACGACCATTACGCCCCGGCGGGGCCGCGCCGTCTGTTCCGCCACGCCACGTGCGGGACCGAGGTCGACCAACGAGACCTTTGCCAGACGTGCAATGCCGTCATCGAGGTCAAGGACCTCGTCATTTCGCCAGGCCCGGGCTTGCCCAAGCAAACCGAAGTGACGGACCCGGTCACGATTGCGTTGCAACGCCCGCACCGGCTCCTCGAACCACTCGACACCAAGGGCGCTCGTTTGGTGCCGCACGCTTGAACTGTTAGCTCAAAGCTCTCCAGCGGAAATCCCTACACCCTTGAGCATCCGCCGCAGGTCGACTACCTGCTGGTCGTCAATATCGCCAGACCGCGGGGTACGGAACGTCTCTGTCTCGCGCCGATCGTCACCTTGTAGACCCCGTCGCTCTCCTCAATGACCGAGCCGACCTGCCCGAGAAGGGAAATCACGTCATGCCACTCAATGTTGTGGCTGGTCGGATGGCTGAGAATTTTTTGCACCGTGGCCTGATGATGCGAGTCCAGCTTTGGCGTTTCTGCCATGTGGGTCTCCTAGGGTGTCCTGCCCCTCGTCATTGATATGGGGCAACCAGAGCGGCATGCTCACGTTTGATCATACGGGGCCAGCTCAGGCACGCGTTTGCCCGCATGGCGCCGAGTGGCGCCGCCTAGCTCTGGTACTCGCTGGCTGCGGGAGCGGCCCAGCAATCGAGCACAAAGAGCTGCCTAGATGCTGACTTTGGCGCAGCCGGCCCAGGAACCTTTGATCGTGACTACCCCGTGTTGGCCAGGGGGGACCGAAAGCGTCCCCTTGATGGAGCCGGATTTACCTCCCAAGGACGTGGTGGCATTACCGGACCTACCCTCGTAATCAGCAGGAATTGTGAACGACACACCAGCATGAGCTGAAGAGGAGCTCGGCACCATGGTGTAGGAGCGGCCGAACTGGGGCACATCGATGCTCAGTTCAACGAACGCGATTGTCTGCTGCTTTCCATCGGCCCTCAGCTTGACGTTGTCCCAAGTGACGATGTCGTCGCCGCCCCGGTGCGGCGGCGAACCGTCGATCCCACTAATCGCGCACCCGGGGAGACCTCCGTAGTTGTCCGATGGCGGGACCCGCAAGGTGCCGGAGATGGCGCCGCCAAAGGTAAACGAACCCGAGGAATGGTAAGAGCTTGCCGTTGCAGAAGGCACGCTGAGAGCGGGCAGAACAGCCGCCGCCATTGCGGCAATGAGCGCGACCAACGAGCGCGGCCTACGGCACTTAGCAAACTTCGGGCTAACTGGCATCAAGGTCCTCCCGAGCCCTCGCCATCCGAGGAAGGCCCGGCCCATTGTAAACCCACGCGACGGGTCAATTACCTCTGCGGAACTTCCGGAAATGCTACGCGTCGATTGAAGGGCGGCAACTTGCGGCTCGTCAGCGCCAGCCAAGCTCCGGTGCGACGTATTTCACCAGCGAGTCGAGCACGTGGGCGCAGTAGTCGACACCGAGCTGATTGGGGATAGTCAGCAGCAGAGTGTCGGCGGCGGCGATTGCCTCGTCGGTCGCCAGTTCCTTCACTAGCTGCTCAGGTTCCCCGGCGTAGGTCTTGCCGAAGCGGGCCTTGCCACCGTCGATAAACCCGACCTGGTCCTGCGAGTTGCTTTCCCGGCCGAAGTAGGCACGGTCGAGGTCGTTGACGATCGGGAAAATACTGCGGCTCACCGAGACGCGGGGCTCACGGGCATGGCCGGCGGCGGCCCAGGACTTGCGGAACCGCTCGATCTGCTCAGCCTGGAGCTGATGGAACGGCACACCTGTGTCCTCGGTGAGAAGGGTCGAGCTCATCAGGTTCATCTCCTGCTCGGCGGCCCACTCTGCTGTCTGACGGGTACCGGCGCCCCACCAGAATCCGGGCGCGCAAGCCTTCGGAATGAGGCTCCACGCGAAGCAGCCCTGGCGGGTTCGGGAACATCGGTCGAGGGTTCGGCTCTGCGAACCCATCGCCCTTGAGCACATCCAGGAAGACCCGCGTGTGCTCGCGAGCCATGTCGGCTGAAGTCGTGCCCTCGGCTGGGGCGTAGCCGAAGTACCGGTAGCCGTCGATGACCTGCTCAGGCGAGCCACGGCTTATGCCTAGCTGCAGCCGCCCGCCCGAGATGAGATCGGCAGAACCGGCATCCTCGGCCATGTAGAGAGGGTTTTCGTAGCGCATGTCGATCACGGCGGTCCCGATCTCGATCGTGCTGGTCCGTGCACCGACTGCCGCAAGCAATGGGAACGGCGACGAAAGTTGATTCGCGAAGTGGTGGACCCTGAAGTACGCCCCATCGGCGCCAACCTCCTCAGCGGCGACCGCGAGATCGATGGACTGCAGCAGGACATCGGACGCTGAGCGGGCCTGCGAGTGCGACGAGGACGTCCAGTGGCCGAAGGACAAAAACCCAATGCGCTTCATTACCAGGCCAACATATCGGAGTGCGTTTCTCTTGTTAGGGTGCCTTCACGGCACGTTGACGAAGTAGTGCTCGGAGTTCGGCGTCGAGGTCGAGGTCGAGGTCGAGAAGGAGGCTTAGCGATGGAAATTCAACTCGTGACGGTGCCCGACGCGGCCACGCTCGCCGCCCGGGCTGCAGAGTTCGTGGCCGATCTGGCGCGCACCTCCGTGGCCGATCACGGACGCTTCACTTTCGCCGTCAGTGGCGGAAAGACACCGTGGGCTATGTTCGCCGAGCTTGCGGGACATGAGGTCCCGTGGGTTTCTGTTCAGATTTTCCAGGTCGACGAGCGGGTCGCTCCCGAGGGAGACCCCGACCGCAACCTCACGCACCTGCGCGAGAGCCTCGGGAACGCGGAACCTGAAGTGGTCGCAATGCCGGTGGACAGCCCAGACCTAGAGGCGGCGGCGGCGGCCTATGCCGAGCGGCTTCCAGAACACTTCGACTTGGTGCACCTCGGTCTCGGTCCCGACGGGCACACGGCCTCACTGGTACCCGGCGACCCTGTGCTGAAGGTGACCGACCGACTGGTCGCGATTACCCAGCCCTACCAGGGGCACAAGCGCATGACGCTCACATACCCCGCACTAGCTCGTGCGGAGGAGGTCCTCTGGCTGGTAAGCGGTGCGGACAAGCGTCAACCGCTGGCCCGGCTGCTGGCCGGTGACCGGTCGATCCCAGCCGGGCTCGTGGAGGCCAGACATTCCGTGATCCTCGCGGACGAGCCCGCGGCCCCGGCAGTAGAGGGCGGGACGCGGCCATGACCACCGGGCCCGGAGCTTCGAACCTGCCCCACGCCAGCTCGGCACCCCGCGGCCCAATCCGTCCCCCCGACCACGTGATCGTGCTGTTCGGCGCGACAGGTGACCTTGCCAAGCGCAAGCTGCTCCCGGGGCTGTTCCACCTAGCAGTCGCTGGCCTGCTCCCGCAGCGGTACCGCATTGTCGGCACCTCTCCGCCCCCTGGGGTCGCTTCGGATGACGATTTCAAGGAACATGCCCGGGACGCCGTCGCCCAGTTCGGGAAAACGAAGCCTGCCGGAAAGGCGTGGCGTGACTTCGAGGACAACTTGTCATTTGCCGTTGCCGGGCCCGACGACCCCTCTCCCCTGGTCGCGGCCGTGCAGGCGGCCGACAAACACGTCGGACCTAACCCGCAGCGGTTGTTCCACCTTGCCGTGCCGCCGGTGGCTTTCCGCCCCGTAGTGGAGATGCTCGGCGCATCTGGCTTGGCGGAGGGCTCGCGGTGATTATCGAGAAGCCTTTCGGCACCGACCTGGCCTCGGCCCGGGCTCTGAACGACTCGGTCCACAGAGTGTTCGACGAGTCGCGGATCTTCCGGATCGACCACTTCCTGGGGAAGGAGTCTGTCGATAACATCTTGGCCTTTCGCTTCGCCAACGGTCTTTTCGAGCCGGTGTGGGACCGGGAGCACATCGAGTACGTGCAGATCGATGTCCCCGAGAAGCTGTCGATCGAAGGGCGCGCCGCCTTTTACGAAGGCACGGGGGCCTTTCGTGACATGGTGGTCACCCACCTCTTCCAGGTCCTCGGCTTCATCGCCATGGAGCCCCCGACCAGCCTGTCGGCCAAAGCACTTGGCGACGAGCGCCAAAAGGTCTTCGACGCTTTGATGCCAATCGACGTCCGTCACGTGGTGCGAGGCCAATACACGGGTTACCGCTCGGAAACAGGGGTCACGCCTGGCTCAGAGACAGAGACATTTGTGGCCCTGCGGGCAGAGATCGATAACTGGCGTTGGGCCGGGGTCCCGTTCTACCTGCGCACTGGTAAGTCCCTCAATGAGGGGCGCCAAGTCGTGACCCTCGGGTTCCGGGAACCGGTACTTCGCATGTTCCCGTTGCGTTCTCGCTCGAAGTCGCCCGGCCGAGCGAACGAGATCAACATCGACTTCAGTGACCCGGGCTCGATATCGGCGCATTTCTTGGCGAAGGTGCCGGGCGCTGAAATGACCCTCGGCGAAGCGCGAATGGTCTTCCGGTACGAGGATTCCTTCTCCGCCAAGAACGGGCTCGAGGGGTACGAGCGTCTCATCCTGGACGCCATGTTGGGCGACCAATCGCTGTTCACCAGCGCTGGCCAGGTAGAGCGCCTGTGGGAGATTTCTACTCCACTATTAGAACACCCTCCCGCCGTAGAGCCGTACGAGCCCGGGTCCTGGGCCCTCCGACCATCGCCAAACTAGTCGCGCCTCACCGCTGGTACTTACCGGAGGAAAACTGATATGGCACCTACAAGCAGTATGCCGCTATGACACAGCCGCCGATCCGCTTAATGCTCGCCGATGTCGACGGCACTCTGGTGACACAGGAAAAGGTTCTTACTGACAGAGCGGTCGCGGCCGTGCACAGCCTCGATAGAGCGGGCATCCGTTTCGCGATCACCAGCGGGCGCCCTCCCCGGGGGATGGCTATGCTCATCGAGCCCCTCGACCTGCAAACGCCCATTGCCGCCTTCAACGGAGGTCTTCTGGTCGACCGCGATATGAACGTGATCGAACAGCGCGTCCTCCCCGAGGAGCTGGTCGTCCCCATCGCAAACCTCATGACCTCGTTCGACTTGAGCGTGTGGATTTACCGCGGTGCCGATTGGTACGTCCCTGACCTGAAGGGGCCCCATGTCGAGCGCGAAGCCTGGACCGTGAAGTTCGAACCTAAGGTCATGAGCAGCGTGAACAGCCTTACCGATAACGTCGCGAAGATCGTGGGAGTGAGCGACGACCACGACGCTGTGTCCAAGGCTTCGGCGGCAGCACACGAGCGCTTCGGGGACCACGTGACAGCGGCCGCGTCGCAACCGTATTACCTCGACGTGACCCATCCTCAAGCCAACAAGGGAGAGGTGGCCAAGTACCTTGCCCAGAAATATGAGCTTTCGACCGATGAAATTGCCACAATCGGCGACATGCCCAACGACGTGCTGATGTTCGCCCACTCAGGGCTCAGCATCGCGATGGGCAATGCCGACTCTCAGGTACAACGAGCCGCACGCCGGGTCACGGACACGAACGAGAACGAGGGTTTCGCGAAGGCGGTCGAGCGGTTCGTGCTACCGAGCCAGGCCCAGGCCACGAAGGCGTCCGGCTAGCTCGTCACGTGCGGGTAGTCGGTCCGCTGAACCGAACCCTCGCGCCCCACGAGGATGGTGGAAACCATTTCGGGGGGGAACAAGCCGTGCGACATCACACCAGGCGTCGCCTCCAACATCGCAGCAAGTGTGGCTGGATCTCCGACTTCGCCGAAGAGATCGGCGATTATCCCGCCGTTAGGACTTGGCGGGAAATCCCGACGTCGTGCGCTACCGAGCCGTGCCAAGGTCGATTCGAAGCCGAAGGCAATCAGCTCCAACGGGACGGGGGCATGTACCGCCGGCACCATCTTCGTCGAATCGGCGATCACCACGAACCGCTCCGCCGTGATGGCCACAACTTTCTCCCGGGTGTGGGCGCCTCCGCCTCCTTTCACCAACCAGCCGTCGGGGTTTATCTGGTCCGCGCCGTCAATAGCGATATCGAGCCGGTCCATGGTGAACGGCTCCACATCCAAGCCAAGGCTCGTGGCCAGCTCCTGCGTCCGGGGCGAGGTCGCCACGCAACGAACAGACAACTTTCGGGAGGCGAGAGCCGGCAGCAGGTACGCCACCGTCGTCCCCGTCCCGAGCCCGACGAGCATTCCCTCCTCTATCAGCTCCGCTGCCGCCTGCGCCGCGATGGCCTTCTCGGCCTCGCGCGTTGTGGCTGGGACCGGTTCACTGTCGTTCCCCATACAAGCAACAGAGGCTAACGCAGACGGCGTCAGAACGACGACGAGATCGTGAGGTCGGCGGGATGTGACGGACAGAAATCGAGCCCATCCTTGGAGGTCCACCCCTGCAGCGAGAGCTGTGCGCGCACATACTCTTGCAACTCGAACTTCCCGGGCTGCTCACGGATCAGCTCGTCCACATATTCCACGCACTCAGGGTTGTCACATGTGATCCTCTCCACGTGCACGATGGACACTCCTCTACCTCCTCTGGCTCTTTGGCGGCGGGCTGGACGGCTCAATGATCGTACCGCGTGCCCCGCTCAGCAGGTCGCCTGCCTCGTCGAGGCTGCCGATCATCGCCGGTTTGCCGGTGGCTTCTACAAAGCGGCTAGCGGCCTCGACTTTAGGGCCCATCGACCCAGGTGGGAACACCTGAGCGCAAGGCTTCTGGCGTGGTCCGTCCGATCGGGCGTGCCGTCGTGGTACCGACGCGAACCCCGCATCGGCGACATCGGTGAGGATCAACAGGGCGTCGGCGCCGAGGTCGCTGGCGAGCAGCGATGCGGTCAGGTCCGTGTCGACGACCGCCTCCGCGCCCGGCAACAGCCCACTCTCCCCGCGGGTAACAGGGATTCCCCCACCGCCGGAGCAGATGACGATGGCACCCGAAGAGACCAACGCCTTGGCCGTTGCGAGCTCCTGAGCGAGTTGGTCGAAGCCTCAACGCGTTCCGGCCATAACGCCCTCGCCACCCAGGCCCACGCCAGCCTGCGCGACAGGGCTCGGGCCAGTGGTACCGACCTTGCATTTGGGACCGAGTCAAGGGCGTCGGCCCTCGTCAGCGAAGGTGAAGGTGCCGACGTCCATTGCCGACAGTCGATCGAGTATTTCGGTCGGACCAACATAGTGGTCCACATGGCAAGATCCCATCTTGTTTATGGTGAATGGTTACGACGCGAGGGCCGGCGGGTTGATGCCCGATCTCAATTACGCAGTGCCCAGATCATATTTGACGAATTGGGTTCGAAGGCCTTCGCCGAGGGCACTCATCGTGAGCTCCTGGCGACCGGCGAAACGGTCCACAAACGGACATTTTCGGCCTACAGCGGGCTCACCCCGCAAGAGGACCAAATCGCCAGGCTCGCAGGTAGCCGTCTCACCAACTCCGAGATCGGCACGCGGCTGTTCATTAGCCCGCGCACAGTTGAATGGCACTTGCGCAAAGTCTTCACGAAGCTAGGCGTGACGTCGCGCAGGGAGCTCCGGTTCTCCTACAACCCTAGGAGTGCTGCTGGCTCAAGGCGGCGTCGCCATCATCTGGTGATGACCTCCGCGGACGGGTCGCAGCCGGAAATACAAGGCCGCCCGGACGGGTTGTTAACAGTATGAAGGTTGAGATCTTTTCTGACGTTGTCTGCCCGTGGTGCGCGATCGGTAAGCGCCGGTTCGAAGCCGCTCTCGAGCGCTTCAGTCATCAAGACGAGGTCGATGTCCACTGGCGAGCCTTTGAGCTCGACCCGTACGCCCCGGCCTCATCGGACGTCGACGTCGCAACCCACCTCGCAGAGAAGTACGGCATGTCGAGAGAGCAGGCTATCGCCTCCCAAAGGCGGCTGGCTGAACTGGCGGCCGTTGACGGGCTCGAGTTCCATTTTGAGCGGACCAAGCGCGCGAATACGTTCGACGCCCATCGGCTCTTGCACTATGCCCACGAGGTCGGCGTACAGGACGCCTTGAAGGAGCGCCTTTTCGCCGCTTACTTCACCGATGGTGAGGAGATCGCCGACCACGCGACGCTCGTGCGGCTCGGCACTGACGTGGGCCTTGACGCCGACAAGAGCGCCGAAGTGCTTGAAAGCGGCAGGTACGCAGCCGACGTTCGCGCCGACGAGGCCGCCGCGCGCCAGCTCGGGGTCACTGGCGTGCCATTCTTCGTGATAGACCGACGCTACGGGATCTCGGGGGCGCAGAGCCCCGGCACGATCCTCGAGGTGCTCGAGGAGGCATGGGCCAAGGAGCACCCCCTGATCGTCTCGGGCGACCCAGGCGAGACCTGCGAAGACGGCAGCTGCCCAGTCTGATCCTGCCGTCCCCCGGCTTCGTACAACGACGGCGCCGTTGTCCAGCCAGCCCATCCGGGTCTCGCCGCGGGGCAACCTGGGACCTGCACGCCCCGCTATTTGGCGGACGTTCGCGGTGTACCGCTGAGCTCGACGTTCAGAACGGCACCGAGAAGCACGCCGTAGACGGCAAGGTAGATCGCGAGCATGGCCACCACCGCCCCGGCGAAAGCCCCGTACACGGCCGTGTAGTGCGTGGACGCCGAAACATACGCGCCGAAGCCCACGCTGACAGAGACCATGCCCGCGGCGGACAGAAGCGCACCAGGCAGCAGTGAGCGCGCCGGGACATGCGCCCCAACGGAGAACCGGTAAAGCGCTCCGGCACCGGCGATGATCCCTGCGGCGGCCACCGCGATAGCGAGCACGCTGACGAGGACAGACGACCTGCGCGCCACGAGGGGCATGGCAACAGCGAGCAGGCCGAGCAGCACCACGACGGCGAGCGCGCCAACGAAAGCCCGCCTTTTTGCTCGGACGTAACGCTGGGAAGGTAGCCCGTACGCCAAGCGGATCGCGCCGTCGAGGTTGTTGAAACCGGATGACGCGCTCCAAATGGCGACGACCAGGGAGAAGGCTAGCCCGAGGGACAGATGTGCATGGTCGGTCGTCGTCACCCGGCGCAGCTGCTCGGTAAGCAGCGAGCCGAGCGAGCCTGGTACCCCGCTCGCGAGCGCGCCGAGATCGCTTGCCACCCGGCCAGGGCTCACGAACAGCCCGTAAACGCTGACGACTGCAATGGCCGTAGGGAACGCCGAGATGACCAACCAAAAGGCGGCGCCGCCTGCGGCGAGGCTGATGCGCTCGGCAGACTGGTCGTGCAGCACATGAGAGACGGCCCGCGCAACTAACGATAGGCGCCCATGGCGCCCGAGGAACTGGTCCGCCTCGTCCTCCGACTGCTGGAGCTCGTGGCGCGCTCGGCAGCCGAGCTCCCTTGCGTGGTCCTCAGCGGAAGGCCTCATCGTCAGCCAGTTTGTCGGACGCCCCGAGGGGCCGTGGCACGCGAGCCCCTCATCGGAGCATTCGGCTCTCGTTGGGGTATTGTCGAATGTATGTTCGACTGGATGGACCACCTCAACTCAGCCCAGCGGGAGGTCGCCACTTACGACGGCGGCGCACTGAGGGTGCTGGCAGGTGCAGGTACGGGCAAGACCACGGCGCTGTCGGCCAGGGTAGCGTGGCTGCTCGCTACCGGGACACCTCCCGAGCGCGTGCTCCTGCTCACTTTCACAAGACGCGCCGCTCGTCAGATGCTCAGCCGCACGGCGAACCTGCTCTCGAGCGCCGACAAGGCGGGTGGAGACAGTCGCTCAGCAAACCGGGTGATGGGTGGGACGTTCCACGCCGTGGCGCACCGGACGCTACGACGGTACTCGCAGGCTTTGGGCCTTCCGGAAGGTTTCTCCGTCCTGGACCCAGCCGACGCAGCGGACGTCATCGACATGGTACGTGAAGAGGGCTGCTATACCCAAATGGCGGCGCGCCGTTTCCCACGAAAGGCGCTCCTTTTGGACATCTACTCCAAAGCCATCAATACCGGCAAGACGATTTCGGCCGTCACATCGGAAACGGCACCATGGGCGAACGATGTTGCGGAACAAATCGTCGAGATTTGCCGCGGGTACGTCACCCGCAAGCGCGCCGGCGGGATGCTGGATTTCGACGACCTCTTGCTGCTATGGCGGTCGGCGGTCCTCGACGATCGCCTTGGCCCACGTCTCGCGGGTGCATTGGACCATGTCCTCGTTGATGAGTACCAGGACGTCAATGGTCTACAGGTTGATGTGCTCCGGGCTCTCCGCCAAAATGACCAGCGTATAACGGTAGTCGGCGACGATGCACAGGCCGTCTATTCGTTCAGGGCTGCCGAGCCTCGCCATATATTGGACTTTGAGCAAGTCTTCCCGGGTGCCCGGACCATCGTATTAAATGTCAACTACCGGTCCAGCCAACAGATCCTCGATGTCGCGAACGCCGTCGGGGCCGAAGCCAAGGAGGGTTTCTCTGCGGTCCTCATAGCGGCTCGCCGGGATCCTGGTACCTTGCCTCGCCTTGTGCGTTGCGTCGATGAGGATGGTCAAGCAAATGAAGTCTGCGACCAGATACTTTCGCACAGGGAGGAGGGCATCGCCTTGAAGGAGCAGGCCGTGCTCGTGCGAGCCGCTCATCATTCCAATCTGCTCGAACTGGAGCTGGGCGCCCGAAGGATCCCTTACGTCAAGTACGGCGGCCTGCGGTTCACCGAGGCTGCGCATGTCAAAGACTTATTGGCCGCTTTTCGCCTGTCGGACAACGCTAGCGATGAACTGGCTTGGTTCCGCTTGCTACAACTGCTCGAAGGCGTCGGACCGATGATCGCTCGGCGGGCAATTGGGGCTTTGGGCCTAGGGAACCAGGGACCTCGCTATGCGGACGGGACCGAGATTTGGCGGCGATGGCCTAGTGCGTTGGACGTCCTGCCAGCCGCTTCTCGGTCGCCCGCGCAACGGGTCGCCGCAGCTCTCACGACGGGCCCGGACGAGGCTGTGTGCGCTCACGCGGAGCGCCTTCGAGTGGCCATTTCCCCGCTCATCGAGGCCGCGTACCCCGATCCTGGAGCGCGCCTGGTGGATCTGGACGCGCTCGTGGCTGCCTCCGCAAAAGCGGCCCGCCTCTCTGACGTGTCGGCAGACTTCGCGCTCGAACCGCCCCGGTCCACTTCCGATTTAGCAGGAACACCCGTGATCGACGAGGACTGGCTCACCGTTTCAACAGTCCACTCCGCAAAGGGCCTTGAGTGGGATGCCGTCCACCTACTCAATGCCACAGACGGGATGATCCCCTCGGACATGGCGCTCGGCTCCGACGACGGGCTCGAAGAGGAACGACGTGTGTTCTACGTTGGGTTGACGTGGGCGCGAAGGGCGCTACACGTCTATGTGCCGTCGCGGTACCATCACCGGCCACTGGGGCGCGACGATTCCCACGGTTGGACGCAACCATCTCGCTTTCTCTCCGACAGCGTCCGGTCAACCTTCAATGAGGTCACTGTCGCGCTCACCATTGGCGGACAGGTAGTCCAGACCGCCGGGACCAACGGATTGGACCGGATCGCGTCAGACCTAGAGGCACTCTTGTCGTAGCGACCGTCTGGCCTGCCGGACCTTGCAAATCGCTGTCCTCAGAGATGAGTACAGACCTACAGCGTAAAGAGCGTTGGCAAATCAGGCAACCTCACCGGCAGGAGCAATTCAGGACCGTCATTACGTGCGCTATTAACGCCGCTCCCGACGGGGTGCGCGTCCAAGAGGTCGTCGGGTGCCGGCGCCAGCAGTTCCTTGAGCCTGGCCGGGTCTAGCGGTCCAGGCCGAAGCCACTCGGCCCAGGCGGCTCGCGGGAGTACGACGGGCATCCGATGATGGACGTGGACCATGGTCTCGTTAGCGACGGTGGTGATGATCGTGCAGCTGCGCAGCGGCCGGCCTTCGGCGTCGTACCAGACGTCCCACAGCCCGGCAAAAACAAGCGGTGCGCCGTCGGCCGCGTGAAAGTAGAAGGGCTGCTTGATCTTCGGGCCGCCCGGCTGTGCCCGGCGCCACTCATAGAAACCCGTGAAGGGAACGAGCGCGCGGCGGCTGGTGATGAGGGACCGGTAAGCCGGCCTGTCGGTGAGCGTCTCCGCGCGGGCGTTGATCAGGCTCGCGCCCACCGTCGGGCCCTTGGCCCAGTTCGGGACGAGGCCCCAGCGCAAAGCACGCAGCTTGCTGGCACCGCTCGGGCCGGTCGCCACGGCGTAGACCGGTTGAGTCGGTGCGACATTCCAGCTAAGCGGAAGCTCGGGAGCCTCGACCTCCTCGACGTCAAGCAATCGGGCCAACGCATCCCTGGGCGTGGTGGAGGTAGCACGGCCGCACACGCAGCCAGCGTACCGTTGAGGTCCGGGACGGCGCTCTCGTTCGTGACAGCGACCCGTGAGCCGCCATAATTGGGTGATCTGGCTAGGAGATAGGAGCCCGGGTGCAGCGAGGCAATGCTGGGTGGGCCTGGGGCCGCAAGCTGGCTAGCGGCCGAAGGTGGCTAACGGTAGGGGTCACGGCCTTGGCGGTTGCTGTCCCGCAGTACGGTTGGCCCGCGTCGACGCCGACGTTGCTCGAGAAGGGAGCCCAGCCATGTGCGCCCGCCCGTTTCTGCGCTGCGACGGCGGCGGCGGCGACGGGCGGTCCCGACCAGGCCGCACTTGGCACCTGGTACGGCACGATCACCCTGCATAGCGACCGCAGCTATACGGCCAGATTTAGTGTCAGAGAGAACCTTAATGGCGTCCCGTACCAAAAAGAAGTGACCTATTCACTGAAGAACGTCGTCTGCGACGAGACCATCACCTTCAAGCAGAACGGGACATACAGCGACAGCGGGACGATCAAAGGAACGATCGAGGTCGCTGTCGAACATAACTCTAACTTGGGCTTGACTTTCACGCTAAAGACGACGGGCCGCAGCATCAGTGACAAGGGCATCCTCATTGTCAACGGCGCGGGAACGGCAATATCGAGCCTCTTTTTTGCACCCTGGCTTCCCCGTGCAGCTGGCTGTCGCAACGCCTTCGGGAGAGGTGCGGGACTACGACGCAACGCACCAGTGCGGAGCTCCGTTCCCGACAGACCACATATTGCAACCGATTTACACCTATTCCACCTCGCTCGACCGGAGTACTACCACGGTCGACGGCTTCCAAAGTGCTACCCCGCTCAAATCGGACATATTTGACGAACAGGAGGTCGGTCGTGTCTACGAGTCACTCATGCACCAGAACTTTGACTTCGCAAACCTCCGACTGGTCCCGGGGCAGTCTTGGGGTACAGCCAAAGCGGCATGGGAACTGCACAGGAAGACGACCTGCACCCGGGCAGCACAGCTGAGCGTGCATACAGTGGCGACGAGCGACTGCGGGCCCCAGACCACCACCACCGTCGCCTCAACGACGACCACTGTCCCGCCCGAGCCATCGTCTGGCACTACCTCGACGACCATAAGTCGTGCGTCGTCGACGACGTCACCAGCACGACCCGGTAATTGCACCAACGGCGACGTCGATGCGCCACCTCCGGTCGGCTGTTACCGCGTAAAGGTCCAAGTTGTCCCATCTTTGCTCCCGTCGGACGACGAGGGCGACGCGTCCGGTCTAGGTGATGGGGTCGGGAGCGCTACGGTCGAGCCTGGCGGAAAGACACTGTCCTGCCTCAACCCGTCCGACGCTGGTGCCTGCATCATGTACACCGACGTGGCCGCAGGCACTTCGGTTACGGTCACAGAAAAACCGGGCAGCCTCGCCGGCGACCCGACGGAGCCACCCGATTCTGCCTTCGATCGCTTCGGCGGCTCCTGTAGTGGCGACGGCGGGTGCACGTTTACGCCGCACGACAGCGCCAGCACAGTGGAAGTGTATTTCATCCCGGCAACGGCAAAGCTCACTCTGAAGCCCAGCCCGGGAACCGACGATGTGGACATGACGGCTGAAGGTACTGGGACGCCGGTCACCGGCTCGGACCCAGCTTCACCCGTTTATTGTGGCGGCGAACAGGAAATGGCGCTGCCCTGCACTGTGCTACTTCGCCTTGACAACACCGGCAAAGTCTTTGCGATCGCATTGCCCAAGAGCGGGTACGAACTGAGCCCAACGGATCCGTTCAGCCCCAACTGTGCGAGTTATGCGGGGAGCGACGGCAACTCGTGCCACGTCGTGATGACGGGTGACCAGGTCGTAACCGCCTATTTTGTTGAAGGCTCTCTGGCAGCTACAGATAGGCCGGGGCAAGCCAGACCGCATACCTCGTAGGGGCGAAATGCTGCGGGCTTCGGCCAGCGGCGCATCGCCCCGATGCGAGCGCCCGTCACCACGTCATCGCATCTCCTAGGGCAGGCTGCTTCAAGAACCCGACAAGCGGGTAGTTCCTCTTCAACCTAAACTGTTCAACCTAAAACAGCCCCGTGGAGGGACAGCCACTGTCGTACGCAACGTGATGGGCCTTTTGACGCGCAGGAGGGAGCACCAGGCTTCCCTGAACGGCAGGTCCCGTGTCGGCCCGATAGCAGCGGTCGCAAGTTTCGTCGCCCTCAGCATGTTGGCAGTGGCGTGCTCCGGTCCGGGCTCGCCAGCAGCCACTGCAGGCAACACTGGTGCCCAAAAAGGGGGCGTCCAGGCCGATGCAGCGGCGCCGAACTTGTCCCTTCAGGCGGCAGTGGGTCAACTGGTGGCGGTGCTCCAGGCCGGGGTGCGCGACGGGACCGTCAGGCGAGTCGCCGGTGAGCAGCTGTTAGGCCGCGCCCACGAGCTGTTGAAGCCTTCCGCTGGTAAGCACCGCGCTGAGCAGCGCCATGAGTTCGACCTGCTCGCCAACATGTTCTGGGTGGACAATGGGTCCGGCCAACTTACGACGATGTCCACCGTGACCAACTCCGCGATTGCCCTGGCCGAGGTCGCGATTGCCCTCGGGACTAACGTCCCCTACCCCTCGGGCGTAGCGAGTGCCGTCGCTCCTACGGCCTCCGCTGGCTCAAAGCATGCGAACCCCGTCTCCGCTGGGTCAAAGCATGCGGACCGTTTTTCTTTGCTGCCATTGGCTATCCGAGCCGCACACCTGGCTGTCCAGGCCGCGCACGCTCGGGCTCGGGCTCGGGCTCGGGCCTTAGCCCGCAGCCGGCGGGGCCCGGTGGCGCGTCTGGCCTCTCCGCAAGTCACCGCTGGAACAGCCGCCCCTCACTTGCCGGTCGTGACCACCGCCGGGCCCAAGCCGCTGCACTTGAGGCACGTTGTCACCGCAGCCCGGCACTCTAGGACCGCTGTCACCCGCTCGAGGAAGCTAACCATCCCCGCCAAGGCGCGGCCGCGCAAGGGAGCGCGAGACCTAGCCAAGAAGGGCCGGTCGGCCATAACCAAGTCCCGGAGGGCCAAGCCGGCAAGTCGAGTCAGGTCGGTACGCACCACCGTGACAAGGGTCGAGACCCGAGCCTCATCGTCGCCCACAACCACGACTATGACCAAGCCCAAGCCCAAGGCGGCGAAAACGACGGTCACGGCGACTACCACAACGACCCCGGCCAGACCGACGATCACCAAGAAGCGACCGACGGGTCCGACCGAAACGCCCACTACCAGGCCGCCGCGGCGCCGGGAGGGGCCGCCGCCCCTTACGACGACCAGCGACCCAACAGCGACCCTAGCGACGTTGCCAACGACGACGACCAACCCACCGGCGCCAACCACCCCGACCCCGACCCCGACCACCCCGACCCCGACAACCCCGAGCCCGACAACCCCGACCCCGACCACGCGGCCGACCCCGACCACGCGGCCGACCCCGACCCACGCGGCCGACGACAACCACACCTCCTACGACCAACCCTCCAACAACCGACCCACCCACGACCAACGCGCCGACGACGACCACTCCGCCGACGACCACCCCGCCGACGACGACCACCCCGACGACGACCACCCCGCCGACGACCAACGCGCCGACGACGACCACCCCGCCGACGACCAACGCGCCGACGACAACCAGCCCGCCACCCGCAACGACCACCCCGCCGCCGGCGACGACCACTCCGCCGACGATCCCCGTGCCGACGATCCCCCTGCCCTGAGGGCCTCGCCCGGCCCGGCGACCAACCGAGCGTGAGGCCTGTCACCGGGCACCTACACCCGTCAAGCCGCCGAAAGATGGTCCCGGGCCGAGTAGAAAAGGGGTGGTCCAGTTCGCAGCCGGTGTGAACGGTGTTGCGTCTTGCTCAAAGGTCAGCGGCAACCCTAATGCTGCGAATGGCGGGCGGTGCTCCCCTCAACGTGGCGCGGCCAGCCTCAAGGCGGGCGACGGGGATGCGGAACGGCGAGCAGGATACGTAGTCCAGCCCTATGTGGTGGAAGAAATGGATGGACTCGGGGTCGCCGCCGTGCTCGCCACACACCCCCAGGTGAAGCTCCGGCCGGGTCCGCCGTCCTTCCTCGACCGCGATGCGTACCAGGCGGCCAACGCCGTCGACGTCGAGGCTCTCGAACGGCGAAATAGTGAAGACCCCTTTGCTGAGATAGGTGGCAAAAAATGCTGCTTCTACGTCGTCGCGAGAAAACCCCCACGTCGTTTGGGTCAGGTCGTTGGTGCCGAAGGAAAAGAAGTCGGCGACCTCCGCAATGCGGAAGGCAGTGAGCGCGGCACGAGGCAGCTCGACCATGGTGCCGACGGGTACAGACAGCGCGACACCTTCGGTCCGCCCCACCTCGGCCAAGATGGCGTCCGTCTCGTCCCGGACCAGTTGCAGCTCCATGACAGAGCCCACCAGGGGGACCATGATCTCGGCGTGGGGTGACCCGCCTGCCTTCACCCGGGCCGCGACCGCCTCGGCCAGGGCGCGCACCTGGAGAGCGAACAACCCGGGTACCACGAGGCCGAGGCGTACGCCCCGCAGGCCCAACATCGGGTTCGATTCCGATAGCCGGGTCACCGCCGCGAGAAGGCGGACATCGTCCCCGACCACTTGGCCCCGCTCCTTGGCCAGAGCGACCCGCACCATCAGCTCGGCCCGGTCGGGCAAAAACTCGTGTAGCGGTGGATCCAGTAACCGCACGGTCACAGGTAGACCGTCCATCGCCTCCAAGAGGTCTACGAAGTCCGCCCTCTGCAAAGGCCGGAGGGCGTCCAGCGCCTCGTCACGCTCGGCCGCTGTGTCGGCCAAGATCACTCGCTCGATCAACACCCGCCGGTCGCCCAAGAACATGTGCTCGGTCCGGCACAGCCCGATCCCTTCGCCCCCCAATCGTCGGGCCAGCGCCGCGTCGCCGGCGTTGTCGGCATTAGCCCGTACCTCGAGGCGACGGACCGAGTCGGCGTGGCACAGGACCCTGTCCACGGCACGAACAAGTTCGGCCGCGTCCCCGCTTTCGTCCAGCCCAGACAAAACGGCCTCGAGACCGTGCTCCAGGTAGTGCAGTACCGGTGACGGTACGACGGGCACCGCTCCGACGAAGACTTCGCCGGTCGAGCCGTCCAGGGAGATCACGTCCCCCTCCTCGACCACGACCTCCCCCGCCCGGGCGATCTTGGCGACCGGGTCGACGTCAAGTCCATCGGCCCCCGACACACACGGCCGGCCCATTCCGCGAGCGACCACGGCGGCGTGCGACGTCCGGCCCCCGCGGCTGGTGAGCACTCCTACGGAGGCGATCATCCCTTCTAGGTCCTCAGGGCTCGTCTCACGGCGCACGAGGACCGCCCGCTCGCCGGTCGCGGCCCACGCGACCGCCGTTGCAGGGTCGAATGCGGCCCGGCCCACCGCCGCACCCGGAGATGCGGCCGTGCCCCTAACCAGGAGCTTGCGTGCTGCAGTGGGGTCGAACTGGGGGAAGGTGAGCTGGGCTAGCTGAGCACCGGTGACCCGTTGCAGCGCCTCGTCCAACGTGATCAGCCCCTCGTCGACTAGCTGCGTGGCAATGCGGAACGCAGCCGCGGCCGTGCGCTTGCCAACCCGGGTCTGTAGCAACCACAGCTTGCCCCTCTCCACCGTGAACTCGATATCGCACAGGTCCCGGTAATGAGTCTCGAGCCGGCGCATCGTGGCGCGCAGGTCGCCGTACGAAACTGGGTCGAGCTGGGAGAAATCCTCAAGTGTCACGGTATTGCGGATACCGGCTACCACGTCCTCTCCCTGCGCATTGGCCAGGTAGTCCCCGTAGGTCCCGGGGCGGCCCGTCGCTGGGTCACGGGTAAAGCACACCCCGGTGCCTGAGCCGGCACCGAGGTTCCCAAACACCATCGTGCACACGTTGACCGCGGTGCCGAGGTCGTCGGGAATGCGCTCGCGCCTGCGGTAAAGACGAGCGCGGGGGCTGTTCCACGAGTCGAACACTGCTTCGGTTGCTAGGTCCAGCTGCTCGCGCGGGTCCTGCGGGAACTCTCGTCCCGTGTGGGCTCCCACCAGAGCCTTGAACTCCTCGACCAGCTTGTGCAGGTCGGCAGCGTTGAGGTCAAGGTCGCTCCCCGCACCCTTGCTTGCCTTTGCGTCATCAAGCGCTCTGGCGAAGACCGAACCATCCATGCCAAGGACTGTTTTGGCGAACATCTGGACCAGACGCCGGTACGAGTCCCACGCGAATCGCTCGTCACCGGATGCCTCAGCCAGTGCCAACACCGACAAGTCGTTGAGCCCGACGTTAAGGACCGTGTCCATCATTCCCGGCATCGAAAACCGCGCTCCCGAACGGACACTGACCAGCAGTGGGTCCTGCACGTCACCCAGACGTCGGTCAACGAGATCTTCCAGCCGTCGCATTGCCAGTGTCACCTGGAACCGCAGCGCCACGGGCGCCTCACCATTGGCGAGGTACTCCCGACAGGCCTCAGTCGTGATCGTGAAGCCTGGCGGTACCGGCAGGCCCAATCGGGTCATCTCCGCGAGGTTCGCTCCTTTGCCCCCCAGGAGAGCAAGTTGTTCCATGCCTCCCTCGGAGAAGTCGAACACATACCTGTTCGCCAT
>CAWCEZ010000011.1:0-841263 GCA_963794745.1 uncultured Acidimicrobiaceae bacterium | reverse complement strand
GCTGGTCTCGCAGAACGTATGCGGGGCCGGGTGTTCTTGGACGGACGGAACTTCGTCAATCCCCAAAGCGCTTACGCTGCCGGTCTGGATTACATTGGGATTGGTCGCGGTTCACCGTTACCGGTAGTGCTAGCGACCGATTCAATCGACCTATCGTCTCGGCGGTGAACCTGGCAAGGACCCTCAACTTCGATCCCCTTCTGGGGGAACGCGCGCGGCGCGCGCGGTTGATCGAGGGTTTATTTCTGCGCGCCCGTGGGATTCCGGCGAGCTGTCCTCGCCGTCCGCGATGAGTACGACTCTGAATATCAACCGGGACCTCGGACGAGGCGATCCCGCGCAATACCCTTACCTAGCCGATGAGGCGCCGGGAGAGCGGGCCGATGCGTCAGTCGTAATACCGTGCCACGACATCGTTCGGCTTAATATGACGACAATGGCTGCTCGGGCCGCGCTCGAGCAGGTCCCCAAGCCAGCACGGGTGGTGGTTGTCGTTGACCACAACCAGCCTCTTCTGGAACTTCTCCAAGCCATCCTGAGCGATTGCCTGGTCGTACCAAATCGTTATGAAAGAGGCGCGTCTGGCACGCGCAACACTGGTGCCGAGCACTGCGTTACGCCGATCATCGTCTTCCTTGATGACGACGCCCTTCCAACGGATGGTTGGCTCTCTAACATTCTCTTACCCCTCGACGATCCGAAGTGCATCGGCGTCGGAGGGCACATTAGCCCTGCTTGGCCTACAAGCGAGCCAACCTGGTTCCCGCCGGAGTTCGCTTGGGTCGTCGAGCGCGACTTACCCGGGCTTGGGCAAATCAAAAGGCCCGCTCAGGAATGTCTGGAGTTCCAATATGGCGGTCAGGACTAGCGTCTTCCGCGTGGTAGACGGGTTCCGCGACAACTTTGGCAAACAGGGCACCGTCAATCGACCTGAAGACACTGATCTCTGCATTCGCATGAGCCGCGCGGCACCCCACCTCGAGTGGAGCTATGCGCCGAACGCTGTCGTTCATCACCACTTGCCGTCGGAGCGTTCGACCTTCCGCTATTTTGTCGGTCGCTGCTATAACGAAGGTCGTGGCAAGGCGGAATTGGCCCGCCTCGTAGGTGCTGCCGCAGCCCTTTCGACTGAGCAGCGCTACGTCCGTGAGGTGCTATCTCGGTCCACCGTCTCCTACCTGGTCGGCTCCTTCCGTCGTGGTGGCTCGGGCAGTCTTCGGAAGGGTGTTGCCGTTGTCGTAGGCGCCGGGGCCGCCGCCGCCGGAGCCGGCCTCGGCGCGCTGGCTACGAGGTCCTTCGCGTCGAGGCCGGAGCGCAGCGATCGGTTGACGCCCGACTATCCTCCGGCCCTTTCGGCCCCTGCCTACGTGTCCACCTTCGACCTGTCGCGTCCAAAGGACATCTGCGTTCCGGCGCGAGCCGGGGCCCCCTACTCATCGATCTGGGCCCTCGTTCGCGACGGGGCGCTTCCGGTGTGTGCTGTGAGCGTCCCCGTGACCGGGAACACCCTCACGGTGCAGTCGCTCCTCGCCGCCGTACCTGATCGATTGAGCCAACCATCGGTGCCACGCGGGACTAACAGGCCCATGTCGTTGGACGCCGAGCGCGCCCACGATTACCGTGGTTGTCTGCACGCGCAAGAACCCAGACGGCCTCCGAAGGTGCCTCATGAGCGTCATGGCCCAAAGCCGGCCGGCTGACGAAATCCTTGTCATCGACAACTCGCCCGAAGACCCGTCTACCGCGCGAGGTGTGTTCCAGGGCTTCCGAGGGCGTGCGCTACGCGGCTGAGGACGTACCCGGTCTCTCCAACGCACGAAATCGAGCGCTGACCGAGGTTCATACGCGCTACATCGCATGGATCGACGACGACGAGACTGCCGACGGGGAGTGGTTGCAAGCCATCGAGAACACTCTTCGTCTTCATCCGGACGCCGCTGTTGTGTCGGGCGTTATGCTCCCCGCCGAATTGGAAACTGACGCACAAGTCGCTTTCGAACATTACGGTGGCCATAACAAGTACCTTGGTTTCGCCAAACGCGTCTCAGACCCCACCCAAATGGAGCAAAGTCCCCTCTTCCCGTTGCCACCCTTCGGAGTTGGAGGGAATATGGTCACACGGGTTGATGCCCTTCAACACGTCGGAGGTTTTGCACCGTACCTCGGCGCGGGCACGTCTGCGGGCGCCTCGGAGGATACCCTGCTGTTTTCACAACTTCTGGTCCTGGGCCATACACTCGTATACGAGCCAGCCGCGATTACTTGGCACACCCACCGCGCCTCGCCCGAGGCCGCTCACGACCAGTTCTACGCGTACGGCGTCGGGTTGGTTTCCTACTATCTGGCGCTCGTGGTGTGGAGGCCCCGCCTCTTGGCACCCTTGATCGCCCTCGCCCCGAAGCTCGTAACCACCTATGTCCGACAGTTCCGTGCCGCGTCGGGGGTGCCGATAGCTGAGGTCCCATCGACTCTCCGTCGCGCCAAGTTGAGAGGCATCGCGAACGGTCTGCCTGCCTTTATAAGGGCCTACTACACAGCCAAGAAGCGGGCTGGCCAGTGGCGATCGCCTTAGAAGAGGCCCCGCGAACGTGGGTCGTGCTGGTTTCCTTGCCGCGACCGCCCGCGAAGGGATTGACCGGTCGCGGAGCGATGGTCCTGGCCTCCACGCCGTACGGACCGCTCGTTGCGCTCGCTGCATTGGTTCAAATGGCGGTGACGGGCGCATCAGCCTTCGCACCGTCCCCTGGGCTCAGGTTTGCACTCCTGGTTTTGGCCTTCCTGGGAGCGGCAGGCTCGGCCACGCAGCAGTACCTCCCAGTGCCGGGACCCCGTGTACTGCTCACGGGAGCGGTCCTTGGTGGGTCATCGCTGATGATCGTCTCTGGACTTTTCGTCGTATTCCTGGCCCATGGACAGTGGGTTGCCCCACTACTAATCGTGACGTACGGCACTGTAGCCGTCCATCTCAGCGTGATATTGCGCACCAGAAACCTCCGAGCGTCGTTACGTGCAGCGGTCGCAGGGCTACGTCTTCGCCCGTTAGCGAGGTCTGTACCGACCATGCCGGTCCTTCTCGCAACCTTAGCTCTGGTGATGGGCCTGGTCAGCACTTCCCTTGACACGGGAGTCGAACTTACTGATAATCCGGTCTTTGGCCACCTACCCCTGGCCTGGTATGTGGCGGTGCTCCTGAGCTTTGCAGCGCTCGTATCAACCCGTTACCGACCGTCCCGCATCGGCGCGCTAGCTTCAGCGTCTAGCGTCATCCTGCTTGTGACGGGTGTCTCTTCGGTCGTATTCACCTTGCCAAGGTATTCGTGGACCGCCAAGCACGTCGACATCACTTTGGGATTTATGATGACAGGCGCGGCCGAACGTACCGCCAACATCTACCAAGCGTGGCCGGGCTTTTTTGCCGCCATGGCGTTGGTGGCGCATACGGCCGGGACCACTGACGTGTGGGCCATAGCCCGCTGGTGGCCGCCTGTCGTTGACCTTGCCACGGCTTTCGGGGTCTACTCCATCGCCCGAGGCCTCCGATTTGAGTACTTGACGGCGACTGTTGTCGCGGTTGTGTTCACCCTGGCCAACACAATCGGCCAGGATTACTACTCGCCGCAATCCGTGGGCCTCCTCCTTGTAGTACTCGCGCTGGCCTGGACCTGCGAGCGGATGAAGGACTCCCACTTCGGCGCGAGGACCTGGCTGTTCCTAACGCTCGTCGGGGTTGCCGTGGGCCTGACGCACCAGCTATCGCCTTATCTTCTCGGCCTTGCCATACTTATCCTGAGCCTTTTCGGACTGGTGCGCGCTCGTCTCGCTGTTTTCCCGTTGGTCGTGCCTGCAATCGTGTGGGCTCTGTTCAACTGGCACCAGGTGCTTCTCTATATCCACCCATCGCAGATCGGGAGCACGACAAACATCTCTACGACTGGCGCGACCCTTCATGAAACCGAATACGTCCATATCGTGTCTTACGCCATGCTGCTCGGAGCCCTCGTGATAGGTGGACTAGCGATTCTTGCAATTGTCCGGTCTGGTTCACGTCTTGGCATTGTGCTTCTTCTGCTCGCGACGACCCCAGCCGGTATTCTGGTTGCTACCCCATACGGCAATGAGGGCGATTTTCGCGTGTATTTGTTTGCACTTCCGTGGTTAGCTATTGCCACTGCTTTGTCTCCGAGGCGCCATCGTTATCACCATTTTGCCGACCGAAAAACATTGTCGTGGGCCCGACCCTGGCTTGTCAATGCTTCCCTTCCGGTCCTTCTCATTTTCCTCGGGGCCACTTACCTTGTGGGCGACCACGGTCTCGACCAAATGAACGAAGTTCGTCCCACAGATGCCTCCGCGCTGAACGTCGTATACACCCATGTACGCCAAGGGTCCACGGTCGTAGCGCTCGGTAGCTATCTCCCCCTTCCCTCGAGTAACGTCGCATTTTCGTTGTACCCACTGTTAGATCTCGACACTTTTAGCACCCCGTCGAGGGCCGCTATTTCTGTCCGAAACCTATCGGAGCAGCTTCCTAAGTCACGCTCCGCTTACGTTGTCATGACGGAACAAGGTATCGTCGCCGGGGAGATGCAGGGTTACTTCACCGCAACGCAGGTAGCGAACTTCGGCACCGCTTTGAAAGCCTCACCAGACTGGAATATCGTCTACCAGTCCGGCAACGCCACGGTATTGTCTTACTCCAGTAAGCCGCACCCAGCCGCGAGTTCCCCACGCAATTCAGCCCCGCGGTTGTTGCCATCTCGGGTCAAGGGGGCCTTCGTCCCCGTTCTATGATGACAAGCAACGGAGGACCCGTCATCAGCGTTATCATTCCTGCGTACAACGCTGAGGCGACCTTGGGCCAACAGCTGAGCGCCTTAGTTGCCCAAGACGTGACGGCAAAATACGAAGTACTCGTGGCCGACAATGGGTCGACCGACGGCACACCCAGCCTCGTTCGAAGGTACTCCGCGGAGTACCCGTTCGTACGGCTCATTGATGCCGCCGCGAAACCGGGTGCTGGCGCGGCGCGTAATGTAGGCGTCTCACAGGCGCGTTCGGACTTTTTCGCCTTTTGCGACGCCGACGATGTCGTCGACGTCCACTGGATAGGAGCTTTGTTGCAAGCGTCAAACAGCGCCTGCCACTTGGCCGGGGCAGTGGACGAGAGAACTCTTGGTCATGGGGCACCCCTTCGCGACCTGACTCTGGCTCCCCCCGCAATGTACGGCGAGCCATATGCTTTAGGCTGCAATGTCGCCGTCTCTCGGGAGGCGTTTGAAGGTGTGGGAGGTTTCTCTGAGTCGGCAGAGCTCAGGTCCGGCCAGGACGCGGACTTGTCCTATCGGCTAACCGAGGCAGGCCACGAGCTTGCGTTTGTGCCTGAGGCGCTCGTGTACAAGAGACCCAGGAAAGCCTCGGTATGGGCCGCTTATCACCAGGCTCTTTGGTGGGGTCGGGGCAGGGCAGCGTTGCGATCACGGCACCCCGAGCTCCTGGGCGAGGCGCCCATGAGCCCCGCCGGAGATGAGCCGGTACTTCGGCGCCTTGTTCACATACTGTCCACACCACCGTTGCTTCGGACACTGGTGCGTCCCACAACCGTGGCGAGCCTCTCGGGGTCACTCATCGGCGAGCGGCTCGGGGCACCTACGGACGCCAACGCGCGCCTATTGGGTGGACGAACGACTCTCCGGGGGAAGCTGGCCCGACCCATGTCGGCGCCTCAGGCTGGCGCCGCGCCCGCACCGCACCCCCCGACTGCTCCTGCTGCGGCCAGTGGTGTCGCGCGGGTCGGGTGGCGGGAACGACGGGGCTCCACTTCCGGGCCGAACGAGGGGCGCCATCAGGCCGACGCTCCCGCCTTCCTCGCTCAGCTTGGCGGGCTTGCCACAGCAAGTATGCAGGCGGACCTCTTCGATACCGTTGTGATTGAGCTCGATGATAAGTGGCAGTCAGACCTCGCATTGCTCACCGATGGAGGCATGGCCTCGGTGGCCTACCATCTGCTCTCGCTATCCCAACCGGCACCGTCAGACGAGCTGTTACGCACCGTTCACGCCTTATCGCTTTGGGAACAGGCGGCTACGCTCAGGGCTGTTTGGACAGCAGTGCCGGCTCTGGAAGCGCTCGCGGCGGCAAATTTTGAGTTTGTCGTGATCAAAGGCCCAGCTTTGGGCTCTCTCCCTGGAGATCGAGGCTTCCCGCGGACATTTAAGGACGTTGATATTGTAGTGCCGTCCCACGACATGGCTCCTGTGGCGAAGTTCCTGGCGCGTCTTGGATATGAACCTCCCAACCGAGCGCGACGACAGAGGCCATGGATCGACACCATTTGCCGAGAAGGTGTCAACCTCCACTCCCCGTCGGGAGGGAATATTGACGTGCACCACCACATCCCGCCGTTTTTCCTCGGAAGGCACTTGTCCTTTACTGAGCTGCTTGCTCGCTCATCGGAGATGGACCTTGGCAACTTGAAGGTGCGCGCTGCGTCCACCTCCGACTCTCTCATCATCGCTGCTCTGCACATCTTGAACGACCTCTGGATGGGACGCCCGAGTCTTCGTACATGGCGCGATCTGGCGCAACTGGGCGCGATGCTGGGGCTTCCAGCGTGCGATGAGACCTTTGCCCGACAGCAACTGGGGGACTACTGGGACCATCTGCGTGGTGTTGTCTTCGCGGCTGGTCGTCCGGCAGCCGCCGAGAGCCGGCATGAGCGGACGACTCGTTCACTCGCCCAAACAGTTTTGGAGACGCGGCTCGCTCTCTTGGGGTGGTATGGGGCCTCTACGGTTACTCGACATCCCGCGAGTTGGGTCGCCCGACTCAGCGTCCCGAGAGCGGCCGCGTTCGCCCTGGCCACCGCCGTACCGAGCTCTACCTATATTCGGGCCAACTTTGGCACTTACGCGGCCTATTGGGCGGCTATATCGCGGACTACCCGGTTAAGTCTTCATGGCCAGGATGTCCGAGTGACCCCCAATCCACCAGAAGTTTGATGGAATCCCTCGGGTGACCTCGACGACCCTTTCTTACGGCGCACTGGCGCGAAGTGCCTTGTCCAGAGCGCGTATTGTGCGCAGGGATCCTTGGCGCTCTCCCGCGCAGCCGACCCTACACGTTCTTGCGTATCCTTGGGATCCGAACCCGTACCTTGCACTTCTTTATAACCACCTTGCAGATCTTGGTGTCGACACCGTGGCGGTGCAATGGATCCCGCAATGCGGCTCCATATCCCTAGCCATCGCCCTCATCCTTCTGCGTCCCACTGGGTCTCGGATACTGCATATCCATTGGCAGCGCTTCGGATTGCTTAGGGGTTCTCCACGGTCCTCGGCGATCACTAACCTCGTTATGGGGACGGCGATCCTGGGACTGGCTATCCTACTTGGGTACCGGGTGGTCTGGACGGCCCACAATGTCTACCCACACGAGAGCTCCACTCGTTCGGACCGGCTACTTACCCAAGTTCTGGTCGCCGTCAGCTCCGCAGTCATCTGCCTCTCCGCCGCCACCCTCGACACAATTCGCTCGAGCGCTTCGCCTTCCGTGCGTTCAACAAAGAAGCTCCGAGTCATACCGCATGGTAATTACAAGGATGCCTATCCTTCCACGACCCTTGATCAGCGTGATGCTCGTGCCACATTAGGCTTGGATCCCAGCCGTCGAACACTCCTGTTTTTTGGCCAAATCCGACCCTATAAGGGTGTGCTACAGCTGATCGAGGCATTTCAACGGTCTCAGCTGACGGGTGTGCAGCTCCTTGTCGCGGGGGCATGCCCTGACGACCGGTTGCGTGCGGAAATCCTTATTAGCTCCGCACCGTGTCCTCGTATTCATCTCGTTCTTCGTCACATCCCCCGTGAGGATGTCGCTACCTATTTCAAGGCGTCGGACGTGATGTGCCTACCTTTCCGGAACATCACAACCAGCGGCTCCGCCCTCTTGGCAGCGTCCTATGCTGTGCCCATCCTCGCCGCTCGCGTCGGTTCCCTTCAGGACATACCGGAGGAGGCTGGTTGGTGGTTCGGAGCCAACGGTGGGTCTGGCCTCGAACAGGCTTTGATCGAGGCAGTCAGTGCACCCGAAGAAGAGATCTGCCGTAAGCGAGCAGCCATCTTGTGTTACGCCGACACCCTTGATTGGGGCGGTATAGCAAATGAGACACTAACCGTGTACAAGGCTGTGCGTGGACCGCGCGCCGGGAACAAACCGATCGATGGTTAGTCTTCAAGATCCCGCCAGCACGGCGGACCTTCCTGGCGTGAGCGCGAGCCCCGTCGGGGCTAAACCCGATGGCGGTCGGTCTATCATCCGGATCCTTATAACTGGAGCACTGTGGAACAACCTAAGTTCCATCGTGCCGCTTGCCATCACCATTGTTCTGAACCCGTACCTGATCCACGGTTTCGGTATTGAGCGGTGGGGCCTTCTTGCCCTGGTCCAATCGATAAGCGTGTTCTTAGGTCCTCTTGGTGGGGGACTTGGAGGGACGATGGGTCGGTATTTTGCGCTTTATGCCGGGCGGGACGACAGGGTTAAGACGACCGAGACCCTAGTCACAATGAGTGGGTTCTTGGTTGTCCTCGCGGCCGTGGTCACGTTGATTTCGTGGTGGGTCGCCCCTCCGCTCATGGGCGTGTTTCGGGTCCGCGGCAGCCTCAAACCGGAAGGCATATTTCTGCTTCGCACCCTCGGGATCCTGGTCGGCGCAGGGTTCCTTCATAACCTGTTCAACGCCGTGATCAACGCTCGCCAACGATATGCCTTCACCAACACGCTTTCGATGGTCGTGTTCAGCGCCGGTGCCGTTGGGCTCGTCCTGTGCGTGAAGACGGGCGCTGGGTTGCGAGGTGTAGCACTTGTCTACGTCGGCCAACAAGTAATAGCCTCGGCTGCCACTGTCCCCCTCGCCATCAGGTACCTGAGCCGCGCAGGACTGCGCTTCCTGCCGATGGCGGAGATCAAAGAGATCGCTCGTTACTCCGCCAGCGTCCAGCTAATGGGGGTCATCGCCCTGGTGAACAACCAGGTTGGCAGCCTGCTGGTGGGAGGCATTTTCCGACTGCGCGCGATGGCCTTTTACAACACGGGCGCCACGTTGGCGTTACAGCTACGGATCCTGACTTACAACGTTTTGGGGCCATTGGGCACCCACCTTACGCATACCTTCGCGACCGGCGGCCATGAGGGGACCGCGAGGCCGTTTGAGCGACTCCAGCGCGCCTGGGTCATCATGACGACCGGCATTAGTACGGTTGGGTTGGGCGCAGTCTACTTTGCTGTGGTGGAGTGGCTGGGGCCCTCTTTCAGGCTTGGTGGGGAGGTTGCGGCCGTGGCAATGGCCGGGAACCTGGTCAACTTGTGGACAGGGGTCCTTACACAATACCTGGCGGCAGTTGGTCGTCCCGACGTCGAGGCTCGGTATGCGGCCTATGCCATGGTCGTCAACCTCGGTGCTACGGCCGCACTGGTTGCCTTCGGCCCCCTGGGCGTTGCGACAGGGGGAGCCATTGCGTCCATTGTGGCCAGCCTGTACCTTCTGCGGGTGGTGAGGAAGCGCTATAGGGCACAGACCGTCAGTTTCCTCAACGAAGTCCCATTATTGCCTGGGGTTATTGCGCTCATAGTGACAGTAGTACTCGAAAAGGTCGCCCAGCCGTTCGCTCCTCAAGGGGCACTGGGACTCTTGTACGCAGGGCTTCCTGCCACCGTCGGGCTAGTGGCTTACGGTTTCGCCGTGCTTGGACGCCGATCGGGAGCTTTCCTCCGGGTCCTGTTACACGCTCCCATAGAACCCTCGAAGCTAGTAGAACTGTTGTTTTTCGAGTGAACGTTGGGATCGAAACAATGTCCATGACGTCCCCCCTCGTCCGGAATCCGGAGGGAGCATGAGCGGTGAGTCGGCTCGTAAGGCCGACATCCCGGTCGTAGCTGTTGATGCCCGCTCCTTGCAGCGGCCCGGCGTCGGTGCTTCAGTGCTACTGAGAGCGGTCCTGTCGGAACTCAGTAACGAAGAGTGGGACTTGGTGCTGGTCTCCGACGATGCTGAGCATGCGGCCAACCTGCGCAGGGAGCACCCGAAAGCCCAAGTCGTATGCTTGCCCAAGACGACATCGTTATGGTGGGAGCAGGTCCAGGTTGCTCGCTGGCTCTTCCACCGTCGGCCAGAGATCTGGGTGGCCCCTAAAAACTACGGGGTGCCGGTGGCACGTCCACGTAGTACGAAGGCATTATTGGTAGTTCTCGATCTTATCCCTCTCATCCTGCCGGGTACCTACCTGCGCCCGAGACCTCTCTGGGCCGGCATGTACCTGGCTTCCACGGCGCTCTCGCTTGTGGGAGCCGACTTAATCCTGTCAATATCGGAGCAAACGGCCAACGATGTGCGGCGATTGTCGCGGCGCCGTTCGATGGTGATCTACCCACCCCTGCCAACCCGTTTGGTGGAGAAGGCACCGCCCCGGTCCGTATCCTCCCCTTACGTTGTCTATAACGGTGGGTTCGACCCCCGTAAGAACGTTGACCGGATGCTTGATGCCTTCGCTGCCTTTCGCCTCACTCCACAAGGAGACGGGGCAATGTTGGTTATCCTCGGCGACAGGACGGACATGGCTTATGCCATGCTCGCCGACCGTGGCCTCACTCCGGTATCGGTTGTGACCGGATTTATTAGCGAAAAAGAGAAGTGGGACTACCTTGCCAATGCTCTCGCCGTCCTGTACCCCTCATCATATGAGGGTTTTGGCTTGGTCTTGGCGGAGGCGTTTGCGGCCGGGACACCGGTGGTCTCGGGCACCGGGGGGGCGTTGCGCGAAGTGGGCGGCGAGGCGGCGATCTTCGTCGAAGCCGCATCAGTTGCCTCCATAGTGAACGGTTTGTGTGTTGCTTGCGACCAGGTTGCCCGTTCGCAAGCCGTTGAGGCGGGCTACGAACAGCTAGAGCATTTGCGGCGTCGCAGCGGCGGCTATGCCGTCGCCGTTCGGTCACTATTGGCAGCTAGGGAGCGGGGGCCGGCCCGAAACGCGATAGGTTTGCAACGCAGCAAAGCCCGTGGCAAACTCTGACAATGACCGCCCGTTCCGAAAAACCTCAGACCGCTAACGTTGTACCTTCGACTTTAGCCAGTTGGCCTAAGGCGTTTCAAGTGCTAGAAGACCGGAGCGAACGCAACCGGTCCACGTAGCTCTCGTCGTGCTGACCGGTCTTGATCGTCTGAGTCCTCTTGGCGCGGAGTGTGCGGGAATGGGTGAGGGCCCACCAGGACGACTGAGCGAGGCCAACTCTCTGATCCCAGCCGAGCGCCCGCGGCTTATTTCCCTGAGTGCCGCCATAGTGACCAACGACGGCCGACGAGAGGTTTTCGGCGGCTAGCCGCAAAACGGTGCGACGCCAGAAACGTTCCGGGAAGTGTTTGGCGACCGTAAACATTTGGTTACGGGCGGCCCAGAAGGCACGCGATCTGGGGACGCGGTCCGAACTCGCGCCACGACGGTGCCATACCTTCATCATCGGGCTGAAGACGGTGGTATAACCGAGCGCCCACGCTCGTGCACACAGGTCTACATCCTCCCCATAGGCAAAGTAGTCGGGGTCGAATCCGCCCAGGCGGTGGAGGAGCGGAGCCAGTATAAGTAGGTTACTGCCGTCCACACCTGCGACCGGGCGTTCGGTCTCTGGAGCCTCGCCCAGCACGGCAAAGCCGCGGTCAGGGTCGATACGGGTCATGGCTAGGGCCTTGTCTCCTTGCTCGCTAGTTGCCACTCCGTCCCAAGCGAAAGCCGAGCCGCCCACGATCCCCACTCCCGGCTCCCGAAGACAGCGCAGGCCCTGCTGGAGCCATCCGGGGTCTACCACCAAGTCGTTATTCAGCAACGCGATGTATCTCCCGAGAGAGGTGGCGATACCGGCGTTCATGCCCCCGGCAAAGCCCCGATTTCGCTCCAGGGGCACTATGTGAACACCAGCCAACGTAGTCAGGGCCTGTCGGCTGGCGGGGGAGCTTTCGTTGTCGACAACTATTATCTCGCAGTCGTCTATGCCCGTAACGGCGCGCAAGCTGGCGACGCACTGTTTCGTAGCGTCCTCACCCCGCCAGTTGAGCACAATGACGCTCACGACAGGCAATCGATGGCTATTGGGCATCTAGTTGATGTGCCTGCCTTCGAAGCGGGAAACAGGCGTAGCGGGGGACGAAACCGACCCCAATACCATACCCAAGCTGGACCTGACTTGGACACTGAGGTGACACGCATAAGGCTTCGCCCCGCCAGAACCCGAAAAAAGCGTAAGCCCGGGACGCCAAGGTAGGAGCTGGTAGGGGGCGCCGTACTGCCTGATCATCCAAGTTGACCGATAGGGTGGCACTTGTGCGGGTATCGATCGTCCTCCCACGCATGACCGAAACACCATCGGGAGGTCTGCGAGTGCAGTACGAGAACGCTGGTTTCCTGGCTGGGCGGGGCCATATTGTTACCGTAGTTCACCCAATGTCGGACTACCCGACGATCGGAGTACGTGGCACGCTACGTTATGGGCGCCTGCTCCTACGTCACCGTCAGATGGGCAACGACTTGATCACCTGGTACCGCCTGAATGGGGGAGTACGCCTGGTTGTCGTTCCTTACTTGACCGGGTCACTTCTCCCAAGGGCTGACACAACAGTCCTGACGGCTTGGCAAACCGCGGCGGCTACTCGGCACCCGCGAAAGGCTGCTGGCCGCTTTGTGCAGGTCGTGTACGACTACGAGTTCTGGATGGTGGGCAAGCCTGAGTTTCGCGCCCGAATGGCCGCCGCGTTCACTCGTGATGACGTCTCATTGTTCAGCCCATCCGCCGCCGTGACCTCGATGTTGAGGGAGATAGGCCGAGAGCCTGTCGCCTCCACTCCGCCCGGGATCGACCCGGCGGCGTTCGGTTGTGACATTCTTCCCGAGAACAGGTCTCCGATAGTCGGGTTCGCGATGCGAAGCGATCCCGTGAAGGCAATGCCTGTGATGTTGGCAGCTTGCGAGGAGCTTCACGATGCCCGTCCCCAAGTTAAACATTGCATGTTTCGGTCCCACTCCGGCGTCGCTGCCCAGGTACATTCAGTCCATGGGAACGCTAAGCGATATGGCTTTGCGGCAGTTCTATAATCGTTGCCAGGTATTCGTTGTCCCCAGCAATTACGAGGGTTGGGGACTTCCGAGTGTCGAGGCCATGGCATGCGGTGCCACCCTTGTCACCACGGCCAACGGCGGTTCGGATGAGTTCGCCATCCACGGCAAGAACTCGCTAGTGGTCCCGCCCGGGGAGCCGAGCGCGATCGCAGGAGCGGTTCTGAGGCTACTGGACGATACCGAACTCCGTTTGTCCCTTTCTGATGCCGGACGGCGGACGGCGGCGACGCTCACCACCTCCAGGGCGGGGGCGGCATTGGAGAAGGCCATACTCACGGCCATCAACGGGGCTCAGGCCCATCACCCGGCCCGTTCCGGCTGATGTTCACGCATGGGTTGGTCGTCCTCATCTCGCGCCGTGGGATCGCCAACAACGATGCCTATGCCACGCGCGGTATAGCCTTTCAAGGGCGGTGCCATGGCACGTCTAAATTCGTGACACTCGTCACGGCCATGGGCTTGGGGTTGCTTCGTGGATAGGCTCCGCATCTCCGTAGTGATTACTTCATACAATGGAGCGCGGTACCTGGGGGAGCAGCTCACATCGATCTTGGCCCAAAGTCGCTTACCAGACGAGATAATCCTGGGGGACGACGCTAGCGATGACGCTTCGGTGGAGGTAGCGCGAGCGGTGTTGGGGGACTTCAGGGGGGACCTTTCCATCCTAAGGTCGGAGGAGCGCCTAGGGCTTACTGCCAACTTGACGCGGTGCCTAATTCAGGCAACTGGCGATCTCTTGGCTTTTGCTGACCAAGACGACCTTTGGCAACCTCAGAAGCTGGCTCGACTAGAACCGCGCGGCGTCGGAGGCCCCAGGAGCGTTGATATTGTTCAGCGATGCGCGAATCGTCGGGCCCGATGGTAGTCCCCTCGGCCGTTTCCTATGGCAGGACGTAGGTTTCGGAGCGGCCCTTCAACGGTTATGGGTCGAGGACCCGATTCGCGTTCTTAGTCGGCGGACCATTGTGACAGGAGCCGCCATGGCGGCTCAGCGCAGTTTTGTCCTGTCTGCATTGCCTTTCCCCGCAACATGCTGGCACGACGAGTGGTTGACACTCGCCGCCGCGCTTCACGGGAGCATCCCCCTCGCGGTTCCGGAGGCGCTTATCGACTATCGAGTGCACTCCGGCAATGCGGCAGGCCTACCCTCACGGCGATGGCGGCAACGGATTGCTCAGGCCGGGTGGCCGCGCGAGCGAAGCCTGACGACCTGGCGAGCAGCGTGCGAACGCTTTGGGCCGAGCCCACAATCGACTTATCTTGAACGGGCCATCGCCTTTCACCTCCAGCGGCCAGCTGGGGCATGCGGCGTGCTCGGCCGAGCTCGGAAGGTTGGGACGCTGTCTTTTTCGGGTGGCTATCGCCGTTACGGACAAGGCTGGTCGATGGCTCTCCACGACCTGGCGGCGCCCGCGTTATACCGGCCGCCGCGGACCGACGCCGGCCGGCCGGCGGGTTAACGCGGCCTGATCCTGGGCTCCAGCATTCCGACGTCGACGGGCAAGACCAAGACCTTGGGACGTTTAGCCGTTCTCCAGGATAGTCAGCAATGGAGAGACGCTACGGGGGTCCTATGGGGCCAACCCAAGGTCGGCCCGTGGTGGCTTCTATTACGAAGAGCACGTGGGTAAGGTCGTCACGGCGCGCGTTCTCGGCGTCGTCAGTGGTTTTGCTTGTCGGTGCGCTGGTGCCCCGCTGCCACCAACCGATCCTGTGCCGACCGTCTGCGCCTCAGCCCCGCGAGGGTTTACCTTGTCACCGGAGGATATGCCCATAAGGATCCCCGTCACCGCCAGGCAGGCGGCCCCCGTGGCGGTAACTGCTAACCACAGAGTAGTGCCCCCAGGCGGCTGCCATTCGGCCTGCGTGAGGAGAGAACGTGGACTATTCAGACCGACGCCGTAGCGATGTGCGTTAGTGTAATACCCGACCCACTGAACGACGGAGACAACGAGCATGACAAAGAACAGCATAAGTCTTCGTAATTGCTTGAGCTCGCTCCTCTGACCGTCGCACTCGGCAATTATTTCGGCTGCAAGGAGTGGCAACGCCACTGCCATCGCTAGGACATAGCGCATTTGCATGCCAAAGCCGATTTGAGCCATTACGAACATCTGGACTCCGATGGTCGCTGCGGCTATGGCGAGTATGGTGCCTATGAGAGCGAGGCGTTGTCGGGCATTTCCGAAAACGACCGCCAAACATGCGAGAGTTAAGATTCCCAGAACCCAGGCTCCCTCAGCCGAAGTTGGCAACGGCGTGTCGAGCCAGCCAAAGATCCCGATTGCTTCGTGTGCGAGCTCACCCAAGTGGTCGAGTGTCGGCCTGTTGTTCAGCGCGGTCGTTAGGGACACTGGCTGTCGGGGTGTCGCGAAAACATCCCAGGCAAGGCCGGCGATACCGCCGCATCCAAGAAGAGACAGCGCGAGGATGCTGTAACGGCCTCCTCCGCGAAATCTCTCGAAGGCTCGTCTCGGACCGAGAAGGCCGACGAAAAGTATCACCCCAGTTACGAGCCAAGCAACGTCGAGCTGCCGAGACAACGCCATGATGGCGCCCCCCGCGCCGGTAGCCAGCCAGACGACCTTGGGAGCGTCCGCCTGTCGGGCTCGCAAAAGTCCTGCCCAGAAGCAGATCGCTGCTGCTACCTCCACGCCGTTCGTCGTCACCGATGCGTCCAGAAAGATCACCATTGGAGTTGTTGCTAGCGCGAGACCAGCAGCAGGCCACAGAGTCCGGCGCCCGACGACAGCGCATCGGGCCGCGGCGGCTAGCAGTAGGAGGCTCAGGACGGCCGATGCAAGTCGTGCGGCGTAGAAGGCTGCGGTCAGGCTTGTCGCGAGTCGCGCAGCAAGGCCGAGCGGGAGGTAAATGAACGGAGGATAAACCCCATCGGGCGTCGCCGCCTGCACAACGCCGGAGCGGACCCGGCTGGATGGTTGCAATAAGCACCTTGCCGTCCGATTGGGATGGAAGGCCATGCATACGCTCAGGTTGAGTGGAGTCTCGCGAGCCGGGAGAGCGTAGCTCCGGGTCGCCTTGGTTATCCACGCAATACCACTCGACGGGGTGGAGGGCAATGGAGCTGTGTCTGACTTTCCTGACAATTCAAAGTGCGCGGTCGCTAGTGCCTTGATCAGTGCCGAGGGTTCATCAGGAGAGGCACCTGGAGGATTGCCGAAGGCCCATCCGACGGTGATTATGGCGAGTCCCGCGATGAGGCAGCTCGCTACGACTCGGTCCGGGATTTTTCGCCCATTTGAAGGAAGAGCCTTCCTGGGAACCGATTTACTGCCGCGGACTTGCGCGTATCTCATCTGACCGAATCGTAGCAGTCGCTAATTGCCTGAGGAGCGCCTGGCAGATTGAGATGTCTCATCGGGCATTGTTAGCGCGAGCTCTGGGACGCCCCGTTTCCGCCGACATCATGGCACAACAACCCCCTCTGTCAGTAATAGGACCACCCGGACCCTTCTGTGGACGCTGTTGGTGGTGAAGTCGACAGGGCTACGGCGGCCACTGGAAGCGGATCAAGCATTGGCCCCCGCCAGCGCCTCCTGAACAGAACCGCTGAGGTAAGCCACATATGTAGCCGTGAGGTGGTATTGGTCGAGGTACACTCTCATCCCGTTTATCACCGGCTCGCACTCTTGAGCACATATCCATGGCGCCGGCGAGATATACGGGACCTTATTCATCTCAGCTGCGAGGTGCTCCGCTTTGACATTAGACGCCAGGGCGACGCTCGGAAGCGCAGCGCACGTCTGGACGTCGCCCATGTGGGCACCCAAACAAAGTGCATCGTCATTGTCCCATTGAGGGATGTCCCCGATCATTACGACCTTCGTGCCGCGCCGTTGGAGCTCACGGATGGTGGCGCTCCACCCTGACTGCCACTGTGCCGTTGTCGCCATGACGTTGCGCTTCACCTGCTGCGCACCGGCCTCACTTGTGACTACGACCAGCTGGGGGTGGAGTGTGTTTATGGCTGTCGGCGCGATCTTATGAAAGACGTCGCACTGAGTGTTCGAGGAGTTCGTTGTCCATGAAATGAAATTCAGGTCAGGCGCGGGGCAACCAGGTAAGTCAAAGGTCACGAGACGCCATCCGTCGCGCAACGCGACGTACTGTAGGGCTTCGCCCCACATGCCGGCATGGGAGTCTCCGTATACAACCATGAGCTTTTTACTGTTCAAATCGCCATAGGTGCAGCCTCCAAAGGCATAGGAAGGCACTTTTGCCGAGTTGGGAATAGCGGTGCCACACCTGAAATCACCGCCGAATCCAGGCGCGGCCACGTCCTTAGTGTCCAAGAGGCTCGGCCGGAGGTCCGCCGGCACCGTTTTGAGCGTCTGGGCAGCCTTGACCGCATCCAGGACCTGCGTCTCACGTGCAATTGGGCCGGCTACCGAGGGCCTCGCCGAGCGAGCCCCGGTGTCTCCTGATGCCACCTCAACGGATGTCGCGAGCACGCAGGTAGCGACCGCCGCGACAGCAGCCGCTTTTCGAACGCCAAACCCTCGGTTCATGATGTCAGGCTCCCTTCGCTAGATTCGGGACAGGCAGACGCACCCGGCACAGCGGGAGTTTCGCCACTAACCGTGCGCCGCGATCTCTACGTACGCCACCGTCAGGGACACCGCGATAAGCGCTGCTCCCATAATTAGGCTCCTTAGGTTGCTACGGGCGAGCCATTTCGATCGACGGACCGGGTTCTCGATCAGGACGTATGAGACGACGGAAATCGCGAGCGCGATCAGGACGAGCATCAACTTGTGAGCAAGGGATAGGGGCGTCGTAGCGTGTTCTTCTGCGACTATGAGTACCGGCCAATGCCACAGGTATAGCGAGTATGATATGTTCCCGAGCCACTGGAACGGCCGTCGGCCGAGAAGTAGCTCGGCACCAAGGCGAGGTGCCGCCGTCCCACCTGCGATCACCGCCCCAGCGCCCAAGACCGGGAGTGCGACGGCGTAGCCCGGATAAGCGGTCGATGCTCCATACACAAATGCTGCGGTCAGTACTGATGCTGTGCCCGCCCAAGCGAGCCCGACGGCCACCCAGGAAGGCATTTTTGCCAGAGGCGCGCCGACCACGGCCAGTAATGCGCCGAGTGCCAACTCCCATGCGCGAGTGAACGGCGAGAAGTAGGCGGCAGTTGCATTCGACGAGGTCTGAACTACAGAGAGGGCAAAGGAAGCCACGATGACCAGGGCAAGTAGGGCGCCTAGCCGCCGAGCTCGAGGAACGCGTCGCCATAATGAGCACGCCAACAGGAACAACAGTGGGTAGAGGAAGTAGAACTGCTCCTCAACGGACAACGACCAATAGTGCTGAAGCGGCGAAGGTGGCAGCCTTGCAGTCAGATAGCTGGTGCCGAGGGCAATGAAATGGAAATTTGCGAAGAACAACGCTGCCGCTTTGGCGTCGGAGGCCACTTGGTCACCTTGGACGAAGCCGAGCCATTGGTACGACATCACCAGCGTTGCCAAGATCACCACCGTCGCGGCCGGAAGAATTCGTCGCGCCCTACGGGCGTAGAACCCAACCAAGCTTGTGTGCCCTGTTTGTTCTTGTTCGCGCAGCAGTACGCCTGTTATGACAAAGCCTGAGATAACGAAGAAGACGTCGACGCCGACGAACCCGCCGGACACTTCCGACACGCCAGCGTGGTAGATCACAACCAGCAGGACCGCAAGAGCTCTTAAACCCGCGACATCCGGGCGAAAGCGGCGCGGCTTGGGGGGATCAGTAATGGAGAGCGGCTTCGCTGAGGAACGCAGGCGAAACGTCTCGGACGATAGCGCGTCCTGCAATCCGATGCCGGTCGGCCCATCAGCCCGCTTCGCCGTCAGGTCACCGGCTAGGATTTCCGATTCATGCACAGGTCGGGATGTCCTTAGCGCCGAAAGTGTGCTTACAGGACCTCGTAAGCCCACAAGGGTGGTCTCGTTCGGAGGTACCTTACCCTCGTCGGGTCGTTTCTACCATCAGCATGGGGGTGGTTCGTTGAGCCGAGGCCATGACGCCACTCCGCTGTGCGACAAGGCGGCCTCGCCGTACGAGATGCGCGTACCGCCCAATCGGCCTGTTCAGGGGCTTTCCCGGAGAGTACCTGTAACTATGACATCTGGTGACGGCAAGGCGTAGGGCCTCGGCGAGATGGGCAGCCCCTGGTTCAGGATTAACACAGCCGTAACCAACCCCTCGCGAGCGGTGTCGGTCGTTGATCGGCTGTCTTCCCAGAGGTTTAGTTCATCGCGTAGGCAACAACCCAAGCGATGTCCATATCGACCTCGGGCGGAGTTGACGGCCCAGTGCAAGTCTCCCACGTCTCTGTGGCCCCGCATGCCCATGCTTGAGTTTGCAGATCCAATACCATCGGGACATCGGGGACCGACTCGCCGCTCGGCAGTGAAGCCGCCGGCACCGTGTTCATAATGTAGCCGTCCAAAGTGTACGTTACGCCCGCGGGAGTCCACTCGACGCCGAGTGTGTGCCATTGGGTCATATCCACGATGTTCGTCTGTACGATCTTGGAGCTAGAAGTTGTGTGAAGCGTCGAGTAGAGGATTCTGACGATCACCGCCGTTGTCTTCGGCGAAGTCGATCTCTGAAGAATTGACGTTGTTTGCAGGCCACAACAAGGCTGTGTAGGAGATACCAGTCCCGGCGTCAACGCGGAATCTGACGAGGTACTTCCCATAGGTCTGAGTCAGCCCGGGACTGCTCGAAACGCCAGCTGTAACCCACCGGCCACCCAAGTCTGGATCCTGATAACCGCGCAATACGAGTTCTCCGTTTTGAACTGAGACATGCGTGCTGGAAAAGTAGGCTCCAGAGTCTCCAGCGGGGACGCCGTTGTAGGTCATCCACTTGGACGGGTCCAGGCTCGTCCCTTGGAAGTTGTCCGAGAAGACCTCCTGCCAGCCGGACGGTGACGTCGTAGGCATCGCCTCACCCGAGACCGGAGGGGTAGTGGTGCTCGCCGGCACAGTCGTGCTGCCGGATCCCGGAGTGGTGGTCGTCGCTGGGGCGCCGTCAAGCGCGGGCGCTCCCGGGGCAAAGATCGCCACCCAGTTCAGGTCCATGTTTACGTCAGGTGGCGCGGGGCACGACGTTGTAGCGCAAGCTACGCCCTGCAGTTTCATCTGAGGAGCCATAGCGACCGACGGGACCGACGAGCTGGTTATCGTCTTCCAGACTTGGCCATCGAGAGTGAAGGAGACCTGGCCGGGGGCCCATATGACGCCGATCGTGTGCCAACTGGTGAGGTCAACTGGGGTGGTAGAAGTCGTGACAGCGCCGCTGGCAGCGTGGAGGGATGCGTAGAGCACCTGGCGGGAGCCACCGCCGGTACCACTGTTGTCCGACCCGAAGTCGATGTAGCCGTTAGAGCTCCCACCCGCCGTCGGCCACAGTAATAGGTCGAATCCAGTGCCTTGGCCTGGGTCGATCCGCATCCGCACCTGGTACTCCCCGTAGGTCTGGCCTAGCCGGGGTAGCAGCAGCGCCCCTCCGCTTGTCCACCTTCCCGCATAAGCCGGGTCGCCGTAGCCCTGGATTTGGAGCTCCCCGTTACCGACGACAAGGTGCGACGGGCTCCATTGGCCCGTGGGGTCACCCGAGGGTGTCCCGCTGAACGGCACCCAGAAGCTGGAAAGCGTGCTCGAGGGGAAGCTGTCGATGAGCGTCGTGTGATAGCCGCTCGGGGGAGCGCTAGGTGCAGCCTCACCCGAGACCGGGAGTGTGGTGGTCGTCGTTGGGGCGCCGTCAAGCGCGGGCGCTCCCGGGGCAAAGATCGCCACCCAGTTCAGGTCCATGTTTACGTCAGGTGGCGCGGGGCACGACGTTGTAGCGCAAGCTACGCCCTGCAGTTTCATCTGAGGAGCCATAGCGACCGACGGGACCGACGAGCTGGTTATCGTCTTCCAGACTTGGCCATCGAGAGTGAAGGAGACCTGGCCGGGGCCCAATGACGCCGATCGTGTGCCAACTGGTGAGGTCAACTGGGGTGGTAGAAGTCGTGACAGCGCCGCTGGCAGCGTGGAGGGATGCGTAGAGCACCTGGCGGGAGCCACCGCCGGTACCACTGTTGTCCGACCCGAAGTCGATGTAGCCGTTAGAGCTCCCACCCGCCGTCGGCCACAGTAATAGGTCGAATCCAGTGCCTTGGCCTGGGTCGATCCGCATCCGCACCTGGTACTCCCCGTAGGTCTGGCCTAGCCGGGGTAGCAGCAGCGCCCCTCCGCTTGTCCACCTTCCCGCATAAGCCGGGTCGCCGTAGCCCTGGATCTGGAGCTCCCCGTTACCGACGACAAGGTGCGACGGGCTCCATTGGCCCGTGGGGTCACCCGAGGGTGTCCCGCTGAACGGCACCCAGAAGCTGGAAAGCGTGCTCGAGGGGAAGCTGTCGATGAGCGTCGTGTGATAGCCGCTCGGGGGAGCGCTAGGTGCAGCCTCACCCGAGACCGGGAGTGTGGTGGTCGTCGTGCTCGCTGTGGCTGCAGTAGTGGTCGTTACTGGGGCACCATCAGGGGTTAGGGCCAGCGATGCCTGCGCTGATAGCAGCGAGACAAGCGGTACGACCAGGAATGTAAGCGCGCCAAGGGAGAATATTTTCTGTGTCCGCCTCATAGGTTTGGTGTCGGCAGGGACGGTCCGAGGTCTGAGCAACGCGCTCAAATGCGCTCACCTCTTCTCCTATTTCGGCCTTCTCCGCTCTGTCTTGCCCAAACGCACCTCCTAGTGTGGTGTGAAGCCGAAGATTTGCAAGGAGACCAACGAGCGCCGCCACGCCTCCAAAGCATCGAGCGACCGGGTATCTCCTCGTCCGCAACGAGTTCTGGCACCGATCGGCCTGGAAGGTTCTTGCCGTCGTGGTCAGCGGCTCGGTTTTGTTCGCTCTCTGGATAACCGGCTTCCAACCCGTGGCCGGGACCGAACAGCAAGTCGCCGCCGCAACAGGCCGCCTAGAAGGGGGCGGCTGGTCCGTCACGGCGACCGGAGCGGTCAGTGGTGACGCCGGCGCACCACTGTTTGGGGCGCTGCTTCAGCCCCCGAAGTCGCCCATCGTCGCCATGGCTGCCACTCCCGACGGCCGTGGCTACTGGCTGGCATCCGCCGACGGCGTGGTGTTCCACTTCGGGGACGCTCGTTCTTACGGGTCCGCCGCGGCCGACTACTTCAAGAAGCCCATCGTCGCCATGGCTGCCACTCCCGACGGCCGTGGCTACTGGCTGGCATCCGCCGACGGCGTGGTGTTCCACTTCGGGGACGCTCGTTCTTACGGGTCCGCCGCGGCCGACTACTTCAAGAAGCCCATCGTCGCCATGGCTGCCACTCCCGACGGCCGTGGCTACTGGCTGGCATCCGCCGACGGCGTGGTGTTCCACTTCGGGGACGCTCGTTCTTACGGGTCCGCCGCGGCCGACCACTTCAAGAAGCCCATCGTCGCCATGGCTGCCACTCCCGACGGCCGTGGCTACTGGCTGGCATCCGCCGACGGCGTGGTGTTCCACTTCGGGGACGCTCGTTCTTACAGGTCCTCCTCGCTGCGATCACACCAAACGGTCGCGGGTATCATCGCTGATTTTGGCGGCTATAGAGTCGTGACACAAGGTGGCGCCTGGCTGAATTTTACTCAACCAACGTCAGCGCCCCGGGTACTGGTTACAGGCAATCATCTGTCATCGGGCGGGTCAACTTTACGATTGCTTGGTGTCGACGCATCGGGCACAGAGGATGCTTGCACCAGCTCGATTAACGTGTCGTGGGTACCTTTAACTGCCACTGAAGCTTCGGCTATCGCCGCTTGGCACGTCAATACGGTACGGGTGCCACTAAACGAGGACTGTTGGCTGGGCATCAACGGTCTGCCCAGAGACTTCTCCCCCGGCGTCTACCGTCGTGCCGTTGTCCAGTGGGTCGACGCGATCAACGACGCCGGTATGGTGGCCGTATTAGATCTACATTGGTCCGCGCCGGCATCGATCGTTGCAAACCGGGAGTGGCCAATGGCGGACGCGAACCATTCGCTGGATTTTTGGCACCAGGTGGCTCGCACATTCGCCGACGACCCGTCAGTTATGTTCGACTTGTTCAATGAGCCCTCACTCGGGAGCAAACACCCCACAAGTCGCGACTGGGCCTGCCTGTTGGATGGGTGTATGGCATCGTTCGACGGAACGAGCTACAGAGTGGCTGGAATGCAGCAATTACTCGATGTCGTGCGTAGCGCAGGGGCTGTCCAGCCGGCTATCGTGGCTGGCCTGAACTGGTCAGGAGATCCCTGCGGCATTTACGACTCGCCAACTGCAGCCGCCACGTGCCAGTCGATCGTGTATAAGCCAAATGATCCCGAGGGACAAATTGTTATCAGCTTTCACACCTATAACTGGACCCTTTGCAACAACCAGTCCTGCTGGGATAAAAGTGTTCTAAAAGCGGCGCGGACTGTGCCCGTCGTGACCACCGAACTGGGCGAAGAGGATTGCTCTGCGACCTATATCGACGATTATATGTCATGGGCGGACAGCCATCGGTTGTCATACCTTGCATGGAGTTGGAGCCCTCCAGTCAGCGGAGAGACTTGCGCTCAAGCAAATATGTCCCTGATTTCAGGCCAGGGCGGTGACCCGAACACGGTCGCACCTGCGGGCGCAGCGTTCGCGGCTCACCTTGCTTACCTTTCGCGTGAGAAATAAAACCTAGAAACGGTGGCTTAGGTTTGGCCTTCTTTACAAGCAAGATATTCCAACGAGAACGGGGTGATGGTCGCTACCCAGCCCGATGCCGAGGCGGTAACTCTGCAATGAAACTCCCTTGGAGAGAAGGACGTGGTCGATCCCCAGATATGGCACAACTGGTTGCTGGTCCCGGGGCCATGTCATTTGCCAACCCCTCCCTGCCGCCACTGCCGCGTCGCGCAACCCAAGCCCCAACAGAGCTTGGAAGTGCCAGTCGTACCAGGTCGCGTTGAGGTCCCCGACGGCGACAAGCGGCCGCGGCTCTCTAGCCAGCTCATCGCGGATGGCCTCCATCTCGTGGGCCCAGGGTGCTGGTTCTCCCGTCCCAAAAGGGGCATCCGTATGCAACACGTCTAAGCGAAGACGTCGCCCGCCAGGCAATTCCAACCACGCCCTTAGTTCTGGGTGCCCGTAGGCGAACCATTCGGTTGCGTCATCTAGGCGATACGTCGACCACATGGCCATCCCGTATGACCCGTGCATCGGTAGGACCAGTTTGTACCGAAACCGTTCCATGACGTGGGTAGATTCCAGGGAGCGCAAGGCGACTGGCGTCAGTTCCTCCATGGTGACGACCTGAGGCTTGTCTCGCCGTATCTCATCGGCGATCCCCGTCAAGTTCCGATTGGACTGACTGACATTCGCATCGAAGAGCCGGAGTGAGGCTGACCCAGGAGCTGGTCGGCTCAGGTGAGCTATCGGGTCAAAGCCCGGCAAGACCCACCAGAGCTGCAGTCCCACAAGCCCAAAGGAGACGACGGCGAGCACGCGATGGCGAGCGAACAGACCAACGGAAGCTGTAAACCAAGCCAACATGTAAATCCAGGGCGTTACAGCGATCAGCCCGACCATGAGCGTCCAGGGCTCGCGGCGGGCCAGGTGGAACCCGCTTACAGTCACCAAAGCGACCACCACTGTCCACGAGAGGCTCAGGATGGCTACACGCACAACGCGCGTAACCCGTTGGACGGCCTCACGCATGTGGCCATTCTCCCTGACGAGTCCCTCCTAGGGCAGCCCGTGGTCCGCAAGAGGACCAACCGTGAGCCCGGCAGCGTCCCAGTGCTCGGCCAGGACGGGCAGCGAGGCGAGGGTCGCTTTCCAGCTCCCCGGCGCAGATGTGCAGTCAGAGTCGTGTAGCAACACGGTGGCCCCAGGCACGAGGGTTCGCTGGACGTCGTGGACTATCGACTCGGGCGTAGCCTCGGTACGCCAGTCACGGCCCCAGGTCGTCCACAAGACCGTTTTCAGCCCGGCACGCCGTGCCCCGACAAAGGTCGACGCCGATAGGGCGCCGTACGGAGGCCGGGCCCACAGCGGAGTGACCCCTGTGAGCTCCGCCAGCTTGTCCCGGGTGGCCAGGAACTCTCTGCTCACCCAGCCCGGCCCGTGCCGTAGGTGGTTGGAGTGGGTGTACCCGTGTACAGCGACCTCGTGCCCGCGTTGTGCCACCTCGGCGGTGAGCTCGGGCCACGCCGCGGCCATGCCGCCGAGCATAAAAAAGGTCGCCTTCCAGCCCAGAGACCCCAGCGCGTCCAGGAAGGCCGGCGTCGAGGCCGGATCCGGCCCGTCGTCGAACGTGAGCGCTATATGACCCGCCCTCCCCACTCCCGACAAGCCCGGGGCCAGGCGGTTGCGTGCCTGGCGCCAGCCGGAGGTCGCCGGCCAAAGCTGGGCGACAGCCGCAGCTGCGACAGACGCACCGGCACCGATGGCGACTGCTTTGCCCACACCGAGGCCGCTCATTGGAGCCTGCTGAACGGAGCGCTGAGGATGTCATCCCTGGAGAGCTGCGCCCGAACGTTGCTGAGCAGGTCGAGCAGGTGGACCGGCGTCACCTTCAAGCCTTCGACGACGTAGATCTGCCCTGCCTGCAGTTTCGGCACGGCTAGCACTTGGCGTGGGAACGGGCCGCCCGGGGCGATCGGCAGGGTCGCGTTCGGGATGACCATCATCAGGTGAGCCGAACTGGTATCTACCAGGTCAAAGATGCTGATGCTGCGGTCGGGGACGAGGACCCCCACGGCCCGGCCGCAGATGGCGGAGAGCTGCTCGGCAGATCGGGTATCGGAAAGAGCCAGCGCCCACGGCGCATCGGGCCCGCCGCGGCCTCCCACGGCGCCACCCAAGCCACCGCTTTCGACGTCCAAGCCCTTGGCTGCCAGCGCCCGAACTGCTCTGCCGTCAGCCTCCGCGCTGCTCGCGTCCACTACAGCGCTGCTGTGGAGCCCCAGGAGCGCCGCTTGCACCTGCCGGCTCGCAAGCTCTTGCGGGCTCAAGCGGACGCCAAGGTAGATCACGTTGCCAGCGCCTGGGGGAGGGTGTGCCACCCCTGCTCCCGCTGCCGCCGCAACGCCCACCCCAGTTGTCAAGCCGACCCAGGCCAGCGCCCCGGCCAGGCCTGCGGCCGATGCTGCACGGGCCAGCCGTGCGACTGGGCGCAGGCGCGGTTGCGGGGCCCGCCGGACGCCGCCAGTCCACTGACCGCCGTTGCGGCGTCGTCGGAAAACAGCTCGGCCACCGCTGAGAGCTGGCGGTACCGGGCCAGCCCGGGCCGGCCGAGCCGCACCAGGTCTTCGAGGAGCTCGTCGCTGCTGCCCGCCAGGCTGCTAACTCCGGCAGCCGACATGGCGGCGGCACTGTTGCGCCCATGGCCGGGGATCGGGCGGAAGCTGACGAGGGGGACCCCCGCGGACATGGCTTCCAGGGAGGTGAGCCCGCCGGCGTTCTCGACCAGGACGTCGCACGCCGCCATGACTCCTGCCATGTCGTCGCTCCAGCCGAGCACCACGACGCGGTACCCCTTGGCTTTGGCGAGGTCCTCGAGCTGCCTACGGAGGCCCTCGTTGTGGCCGCAGGCCACCACCGGCACGAGCCCGGGCCGGGTGGCGACGAGCTCAAATGTTTCCCGGACGGCCCCAACGCCCCACGACCCCGAGGAGATGAGGACGGCCAGCTCACCTTTGCGGAGGCCAAGGCTGGCCCGCTGCTTGGCGCGCCGGCCCCGCGCGGCGGCGAACTCGGGACCGACGAGTGGGCTGCACGTAACGCTGGGCTGCCCGGTCCGGCTAGCTACCGCCCGGACGGTGCTCGGGTGGACCGCAAGGTTGAGGTCGATCCCTCGGTGCGCCCAAAACGGGTGGAAGCCGAAATCGGTGATGACGTTGACTGCCGGCACCCTCAGCGCCCCGCGCTTTCGTACGGTCAACCTGGTGTGGGCGTTGGCCCGGCACCGCATGTCCCCGAGCACTTGCGTGGCCACCGGGTAGGTCGACACGACGACATCGGGGCGTACCTGCCTCACCCAGCGAAGGATCCCCCTGCGGGTGCCGAAACTGAGCAACCGGGACAGTGGTGCCAGCAGGAACGGGAACCAGAACCAAATCCGGAAGGCCAGCTCATAGGCCCACGGGGCGTGGCGGAGCTCTGCTTCGTAGCCCCGGGTCAGCGCTTTGCCCATGCGGAAGGGAGCCGCTTCGAGGAAGTCCTTGATCTCGACGTCGTGACCCAGGTCCTCCAAGCGCCGAGCTAGTTCGCGCGCGTTCCCTGCATCTCCTGCCCCTACCGTCGCCGACACGATGAGAACGCGGAGCGGCCGGGTAACGCCATGCCAACTCACATCGCAGCACTCTAATTCACTGAGAATTAGGTAACGAAGAACGCGCCGACCCCCTCCGCCAGCTTTGGGGCTGTCCGGTAGCTTGGGGGGATGAAAGCCGTAGTACTGGTCGGCGGAGAGGGCACAAGGCTCCGGCCGCTCACCTATTCCACGCCCAAGCAGATGTTGCCCGTTGCGGGCCGCACGGTCATAGAGAGAGTCGTCGAGCACTTGGCCGGGCATGGGGTCGACGAGGTGGTCCTGTCGCTTGGGTACCGGCCTGACGCGTTCCTTGCTGCTTACCCCGACGGCCGTTGCGGGGACGTCAAGTTGCACTATGCAGTTGAGAGCTTTCCCCTTGACACTGCAGGTGCTATCGCCTTCGCGGCCAACGAAGCCGGCGTCGGCGACGAAACGTTCGTGGTGGTAAACGGGGACGTGCTAACCGACATAGATCTGACAGCACTAATACAGTTCCACCGCGAGCGTGGCGGGGAAGGGACGATAGCCCTGACGCCAGTTGACGACCCCTCGCGTTTTGGGGTCGTCCCGGTGGACGGCAGCGGAAGGGTGGAGGCTTTTATCGAAAAGCCGCCTGCAGCCGAGGCTCCTACCAACATGATCAATGCCGGCATCTACGTGTTGGAGCCGTCGTTCCTCGAGCGGGTGCCCGGCGGAAGGCGCGTGTCAGTCGAACGTGAGGTTTTCCCCCTTCTCGTCGAGGCCCGCTCCCTCTACGCCCTGGGTTCGGACGCGCTCTGGACCGACATGGGGACGCCGGAAAAATACCTCGAGGCCAACTTGATGTGGGCGCAACGCGAGCGCCGCCTTGGCGACGGCAATTACGCCGCGCACCCCGGGGCGACGATTGCAAACAGCGTCTTGCACGACGATGTCCGGATCGAGGCGGGTGCTGAGGTCCACGATGCCGTAGTGCTCGAGGGAGGCCACGTCCAAGCGGGCGCTGTGGTGCGCCGCTCCGTCCTCGGCCGTAACGTCGTTGTAGGCCTGGGGGCAGTCGTGGAGGCCCTCTCAGTCCTCGGGGACGGCTGGGTTGTGGCCGCCGGGGACGTTCTCAGCGGCGCCCGGCTCCCGGCAGCCTGAGCGGCTCAGGCTGCCCGCTACATCCCGCCGGGCTCGTCAATGGCCCGCCCGGCGATCAGGTGGACCACGAGCCCCGTCCAGCCGGTCTGGTGGGACGCGCCGAGGCCGGCGCCAGTGTCCCCGTGGAAGTACTCGTGGAACCATATGAGGTCGCGCCAACGCGGGTCCTCCTGTAGGAGGCGGTTGGTGCCGTGGACGGGCCGGTGCCCTTCGCTGCCCTTAAGGAACAGTGAGGTGAGCCTATGAGAGAGGTCGTGGGCTACCTGGCGCAGGTTCAGTTGGTTGCCGGAGCCCACAGGGTGCTCGACTTTGAGCCCATCGCCGAAGTACCTCCAATAGCGGTAGAGCGCCTCCACGATAAGGAAATTCATGGGGAACCAAACCGGGCCGCGCCAGTTGGAGTTACCGCCGAAAAGTGGCGTGGTCGACTCCGCCGGTTCGTAGTCGATACTCGACGAAAAGCTCCCGATCTGCATAGTGAAGGGGTGCTCCAGGTGGTAGCGCGACAGGCTACGTACCCCGTACGGCGAGAGCATCTCGTCGGGGTCGAGGACCCGGCGCAGCACCCGCTCTAAGGACTCGGAGGTCCCCACTGAGAGCAGGCGGCGGTCGCCCATCCCGGGGACCCGGGTATGGGCTATATATGCGGCGAGGACGGGTTTGTTTTGCTCGAACCACTCCGTGCGCTCCATGAAGTCGGGGAGTTTGGCCGCGAGTGCGGGGTGCAATGTCGTGACCGCCAGGATCGGCACGACCCCTACCATCGAGCGCACCTTCATCGGGAGGTAGCTCCCGTCTGGGAACCTGATGACGTCGTAGAAGAAACCGTCGTCGACGTCCCACAGGCCCTGGCTGTGCATTGCCTCGGCGATGTACGCGAAGTGCTCGTAAAACTTGATGGCGACGTCCTCGTAGGTCTGGTCGTGGTCGGCCAGGCGCAGCGCCATCTCGAGCATCGAGATGCAGTACGTCGCCATCCATGCGGTGCCGTCGGACTGCTCGAGGACACCGGGCACGGGGAGCGGCCGGGAGCGGTCGAAGAGGCCGATGTTGTCGAGCCCGAGAAAGCCGCCCTGAAAAACGTTGTTGCCCTCGGCGTCCTCTTGGTTGACCCACCAAGTGAAGTTGATGAGGAGCTTGTGGAACACGCGCTCGAGGAAGTCGTAGTCCGGCGCCAGGCCTTGGATGGCCCTGCGATGGGTGTCGGTACGCCAGACGGTCATCGCGGCCCATGCCTGGACAGGTGGGTTTACGTCGCCAAAGTCCCACTCGTAGGCGGGAAGCTGGCCATTGGGGTGCATGTACCACTCGCGGCCCAGGAGGATGAGTTGTGACTTGGCGTAGGCCGGGTCGAGATGAGCAAGGGCCACGGCATGGAAAGCGAGGTCCCAGGAGGCGTACCAGGGGTACTCCCACGAGTCCGGCATCGAGATTACTTCGCGGTTCGAAAGGTGGGTCCAGCGGCAGTTCCTCCCCTCCAGTCTTTGCTGAGGAGGTGGCGGCTGGGTTGGGTCGCCATGAAGCCAGCGCCCGACGTCGTAGTGGTAGTACTGCTTACACCAAAGCATTCCCGCAGATGCCTGGCGCAAAACCAACGACTCGTCCGGGGTGATGTCGGGGGGCTCGATACTGGCGAAGTAGGCGTCGGCTTCCTGCTTGCGCTTCGTCAGTACCGCGTCGAAGCCCTCACCGAGATCTCCGGGCTCTTCGGCAAAGCGCAACCGGATCTGTGCGGTCGCACCCGGCGCGAGTTCCATGTGGTAGCGGAGGGAGGCTTTGGTCCCAAAGAGCGCAGGGTTCACCGTTGCGCTCCCGTAGACGACATGATCGGAGATGCCATCTTTGGGGTAGTCGGGGCCGGCACTGCCCCAAAGCTTCCGTCCGTTGGTGTCGTTGTCACAGAACAACGGCTCGGGCGGCTGGCCGTCAGGTCCTGGCCCAGCGGCGAGGATCCGTAGCCCGTTGCGCGGACAATGAAGAGAGAGGTTTTGAACCTTCCCCTCGGTTTCAGCGGCCGGCTCGGGGCCAACCATGATGGACGGGCGAGGGACGCCGAAAGCCCAGCTCCATCGGTTGCGGAACCAGATTGTGGGAAGGATGTCAAGCGGGGCCGGATCTGGCCCGACGTTTTCGACTTCTATCTGGCACAGGATGTCTTCGGGCAGGTGCTTGGCCCACGTGACAGTCACGACGAAGTAGCGACCGGCATCGAATATCCCTGTGTCCACGAGTTCGTACTCCGGGTCGTTGCGCCCCCGGCGGGCGTTTTCGGCTACGAGATCCTCGTACGGGAAGCGGGCTTGGGGGTAGTGGTAGCGCCACTGGAGCCAACTTGAAGTGGGCGTTGCGTCGAGGTACCACCAACATTCCTTAACATCCTCGCCGTGGTTGCCCTGAGAGTTCGTAAGCCCGAAGAGACGTTCTTTGAGGAAGGGGTCCTGGCCGTTCCAGAGGCTGAGACCGAGGCAGACCTCCTGCTCGTCGTCGCAGATCCCGGCCATACCGTCCTCGTTCCAGCGGTAGGCCCGTGAAATAGCGTGCTCCCAAGGGAAGTACGACCAGGCATTGCCGTCGGGCGAGTAGTCCTCCCGGACAGTGCCCCACGCCCTGTCGGCGAGGTACGGGCCCCATCTTCGCCAAGGGACACCGGTAACATCGGCTTCTTGTAGCCGTCCCCACTCTGCGCCTAGCTCTGCAGCCGGGACCTGCTGTCGAGCAGCCCCTGATTGGCCTTCTGTGGTGCTCATACAGGGCCATCTTGCCAGATTTGAGCGGGTTGCAAGGGGAAAGAGCAGCGTGGCGGCAAGATCGCGCTAGCAGTTGTTACTCCAGTTAGGCCTCCGAGATGCCGAAGTTACGAGCTTGTACGGGGTAATACTTGACTTAGCGCGCGATACCGTCTTTGATGATGTGTTTAGACAGTGCGAAATCTTCCCAACTTCCCCCGCACGCCTATGGAGGTAGCAAATGAACAGATCTCAGCTAGTAGAAGAGATAGCAAGTACTACAGGGCTTACGAAGCGCCAGGCCGAAGAGGCCGTCGACGCTTTCGTAGGGACAATCGGTGACCAAGTCAGGTCCGGGACCAAGGTAACGATCTACGGTTTCGGCAGCTTCAACCCGACGGCACGCAAAGCACGTACAGGCCGCAACCCGCGGACTGGCCAGCCCGTCAAGATCGCAGCATCTAAAGGCATCCGTTTTAGCCCGGCCACCGGCTTCAAGGCTGATCTCAACAGCAAGAAAGCCGCAGCCAAGAAGGCAGCGCCCGCCAAGAAGGCTGTGCCCGTGAGGGCCGCCGCAAAGGCGACAGCTGCCAAGTCAGCCGGCCGTGCTACGGCCACCAGAGCGGTCAAAGCAGCCCCGGCAGCTCGGGCTTCCAAGGCCTCTGCGGCGAAAACGACCGGCCGCAAAGCGGTCGCTGCGAAAGCTCCGGCACGACCCGTTGGCCGTCCGCCCAAGAAGGTCGCTGCGGCAGTGAAGGTTGCCGCCAAGAGAGCCACGCCCGCCAAGAAGGCAGTAGCGAAGAAGGTCGTAGCTAAGAAGGCCGCCGTCAAGAAGGTTGTCGCCAAGAAGGTGGCACCGGCCAAAGCAGCCGTCAAGAAGGTGGCAGCGAAGGCCGCCAAGGCAACCAAGTCTGCGAAGGCGACTAAGGCCCCTGCAAAGTCCGCTAGGGCCGCCAAGCGCTAAGCGCCATCGGTCAGTTGGTATCGGCCGGCAGTTCTCGTGCCGGCCGGCACCACCGTCCACCATCACCGCCAGCCCATTTTCGGGTGTTGAGTACCTGAACTGGGCTGCGGGAGCCACACCACCAAAGTGCCTGTCCTGTAGGAGAAGTGGGATTGTAGACATCCCCACGACCCCCACAGGAGGGCACTTTTTGGTTGTCAGCGGTCGAGCGGGACGAACACCTTGCGCTTGAGGATGACGTAGCCGGCGGAGCGGAGCGTGCGGAAGTCCTCGCGCAGATAGGTCTGCAAAGACTGCACATCCCAAGGGATCCGGCGTTCCTGGTAACCGAGGGCGAGGACCACGTAATCGGCGTGCTTGAGCGCCTCCAGCCAGATTTTGACCGTGGGTAGCGAGTCTGCCTCCGGCGAAATAGCTGTGTAACCACCGTCCGCACTGAGCGTGGTGCCAAAGGCGTCTGTTAGCGCCGTACAGCCCGGGACGGTCGAGCTGAAACGGTCGGCGAGCAGCAACGTGGGAGCGTCGTCGCCCAATACGCATGCGCCGGCGGGCACGAAACGTTGGACCAGTGCCACGTCGGGCAGCCCACCGCGGCTGTCCCTGACAACATGAACGGCGTTGAGGGCACCGGCGAGCAGCACGGCGGCCGCGAGGGCGGCGGCAGTTCTTGGAGCGAGCAAGGCGGCACGGCCGGCGGCCAATCCCACCATCAGTGCCAGGAAGGGCCCGAAGAACGCCGCATAGTGGTAGTAGTACGCGGCCGCAGTCGCCAGGCCCGTGCCGGTTACCACGACTGTGGCGATCGCGACAGCGTCGAGGAGGCTAAACCAGCTACCGCGAAGACCGCTACTTGGGCGGTGGCCACTTCGCAGGCGGGCCGCGGCGTAACCAACGACCACGAGAAGGACAACCACGATGGCAAGCAGGACCGCCAGAGTGCGCTGTCTCGGGTCCGGGAGCGGGGTGGGCACTTGCGATGGCGGCGAGCCAATGAGGGACGTGAGGCGGTCGTAGACCGACGGCTCGACCGTTCCGGTCCGTGAGATCTGCGTGACGATCACATCGTGGACGAAGGCGTTCGGGGCGAGCACGAAGAACGGCCCGCAGACGATGGCGAAGGCTCCCGCCGTGCCCGCCACAAAAGGTAGGAGTCGTCGACGCAACGGCGACGCCAGGAGGGTGGCCGCCACCACTACAAAAGGAAGCAGCGCGAATGCCTTGCACGAGCCGGCAAGACCGAAGAAGGCGCCACCTACCGCCAGCCGTCCGGTCCGCCCGCTCAGCTTGTCGCCATCGAAGACAGCAGCGAGCCCCAACATGCAAAAGGTGGCGCAGAAGGGCTCGAGCATCACGGTCCGCTGGTCGATCAGGCTCACCGGGTACATGGCCATGGCACCGCACGCGACCGCAACGGTCAGGGCGCCGCGGTGGCGCAACATCCATCCGAGCGCGACTACTCCAACGGTTTCGAACAGGGGCACCACGACCCGGGCCGCGGCGAAGGCGGTTGCGGTACCGACGGAGCGGGACAACAAAGCAAACGGGAGCATGACGACGGGCACGCCTGGGGGCTGGTCGTCTACGAAGTTACGGTACGGGAAAATCCCATGAGCAAGCCGTACCGAGGTGCCGAACCACACTCCGTCGTCGTATTCCAGGTACTCGTGCAGCTCGCGTAACCCGAACAGCTGGTACCAACCGACCGCCAGGCTGAAGGCGGCAGCCAGGGCCACGATCACGGTGCTGACCGGGATGCGACGATGTTGCAAGCCGGGGACGCGGCCCGTCACGGCGTTCCAGGACCAGGGACCGCTACTAATGGGACAAGATGCTAGCTAGGTGTAACCGCCGCCATGTCCGCCGGGAAATCCACGTCCCAGGCCAAACCTGGGTCGTGCACGACCCGCCAAGGTAGGCCGGTCCGCCGGGCTTCGTCCTGATGGCGTAAGAACGACCCCGGTCCGTAGGAAAAGACGAACCCGCATAGAGCCGGCACGCTGATCACGTTTGTGCCGTCGAGGTGGCGGTCGGGCACGAGCGCTATGCCGTCAACGTCCGCTAAGCGAGCGAGCTCGGTGGCGAGAGGGAGGTCGGCGTGCGCGACAACCAATCGCTCGAAGCCCTCGGCAGCTAGTTGCGCTACTGCCGTACCGACGGCGCCATTGAGACCTAGCCCGGGCTCCAGTAGCGCACGGGCGCCGAGGTTTTCAGCCCAAGCCGCAACTTCGAGGTCGTCGCAGACGACTACTACCGGCAGTGGGCGTGACGCCTTTATTACATGCTCCGCCATTTCCCTCGCCAGGGCGGCCCGCTCCTCGGGGCGAAGGACGGAGGCCAACCGCATCTTTGCGTTGGAAAATGCCTTCACGGGGATGACGACAGCACGTGTGCCTTCGGCCCCGGAGCTCACCGCGCCATCCTATAGGGGACCGGGGAATGGCGGTCAGTAAGCTTGCGCCCTGGTCGGATGGGGAAGATCCATCCTGGCGGGGCTGGAAGGGCCCCGCTCTTGCTAGCGTGAGGCCAATGAGAGTGGCGTTCGGCACCGACGAAACCACGCCGGTGACCGAGGAGCTGAAGGACGATCTCGTGCACCTTGGCCACGATGTCGTGGTGGTCGCCGACCCGCTCCGTTGGGCGGAGGCCGGCCGGGCGGTCGGGGAGGCTGTCGCAAGTGGCGCCGCCGACGTAGGCGTTGTTTGTTGCTTCACTGGTACCGGCGTGGCGATGGCCGCCAACAAGGTCGCCGGTGCGCGGGCGGCGCTTTGCATCGACGCCGAAACAGCGCGAGGCGCACGCCAATGGAACGATGCCAACGTCCTGGCGCTCAGCCTTCGGCTCACCACGGCGGAACTTGGGCACGAAGTGATAGACGCTTTCTTCAGGAGCGGTCCTGATGGCTCGGAAGCCGATCAGATAGCCCTCCTGGCGTAGGGTGTTGACAATGGCGAGCAGCGGGGCCCGCTACGGGACGCCGCCAACGTTGGCTTTCGAAAGCGACGCTTGGGCGGCTGGGCACGAAACGGTCGTAGGTGTGGACGAAGTTGGGCGCGGTGCGTGGGCCGGCCCGCTGATGGTGGGGGCTGCAGTCTTGCCTCGGGGCCGCCGTGTCTATGGGGTGCGGGACTCGAAAATGCTCCCCGAAGATCGTCGCGAAGCCCTTTTCGACCGGGTTGCCGGATGGTGCTCAGCATGGGCCGTCGGGGCTGCGACCCAGGTTGAGTGCGACACTCTGGGCATGGCCGAAGCGCAACGGGTGGCCGCTCGGCGCGCCGTGGAGGGCCTGGGGCTGGTGCCAGACCTGGTGCTGCTCGACGGGAATTGGGATTTTGTCGGGACAGGCAACACGGTGAGGATCGTGCGCGGCGATGCGCGTTGCCTTTCTATAGCGGCCGCCTCCATGCTCGCCAAGGTCACCCGCGACCGGCACATGAGGGCGGTTGCGCCGAACTACCCACACTACGAGTTCCAAGACAACAAGGGTTATCCCTGCTGGCGCCACAAGATGGCGCTCCAGGCATATGGGCCGTCAACCATCCACAGGCGTACTTGGGTCTTCATGGAGGGCCTCAGCTGGGACATGCGTACCTACCGCGAGGGCGACGTAGACGATGACCTCGCCGGATCTGCAGAGATGGGGCGAGACGAGTGATCATCGAGGTCGAGGGGCTGCGCAAGTCCTTTGGTGCCGTCGAAGCATTGCGAGGAGTGGACTTCTCTGTCCCGGAGGGGAACGTGCTTGGCCTTCTCGGCCCCAACGGGGCCGGCAAGACCACTGCGGTGCGCATCCTGACCACCCTGCTGGAGCCCACCAGCGGCCGGGCAACCGTTTGCGGTTACGACGTATCCCGCCAGGCGGCGGCGGTTACGGCGCGTTATCGGCCTGGCGGGGCAGGCGACGGCGATCACGCCCGACCTGACTGGCTTTGAGAACCTGGAAATGGCCGGGCGCCTCTACCACCTGGGCAAGACCGCATCTCGCCGCCGTGCCGGCGACCTTTTGGAGCGCCTCGACCTCGCCGACGCAGCCAAACGCCAGGCCAAGACCTACTCGGGCGGGATGCTCCGGCGCCTCGACCTAGCTGCGAGCCTTATCGGCGAACCTAAGGTCCTTTTCCTGGACGAACCGACGACCGGTCTCGATCCCCGTAGCCGCGTGGGGATGTGGGCGATCATCCGTGAGCTTGTTGCGGGCGGGACGACTCTCCTGCTTTGCACGCAGTACCTCGACGAAGCGGACGAGCTTGCCGACAATATTGTGGTCATCGACCACGGCCTGGTGATCGCATCGGGTACGTCAGGAGAGCTGAAGGACCGCATCGGCGGCGATGTGGTCGAATTTTCGGTGACAGACCGCGCCAAGCTGCAGGCGGCTGTCGCGGCCGTTTCCGCCCTCGGCGAGGGGGCGCCGGTCGTGGACGACCAAGAGCGCCGGTCCAGGTCCGTGCCGGGGGGCAGGGTTCGCAGGTACTGGTGGAGGTCGTGCGAAGCCTTGACAGCGCCGGTGTGGCGACGGCGGGGCTGGCTTTGCGCCGGCCGTCCCTCGACGACGTGTTCATGTCCCTTACCGGCCACGCTGCCGAGGAGGCCGATGGCGACGGTGCGGGCGGCGGTAGTGCTAGGGGCCGAAAAGGCGGGCGCGCTAAGCCCGCTCGCACGAGGAGGTCAGTGATGGCGAGCACGGGTCTCAACGCGGGCGTGGGCGCGACGCCGGGTCTCACCGATCCCGGGCTCGGGCAGCGTGCCCGTTGGGTAATCGAAGATTCGCTTGTAATGACGAAGCGGAACCTCCTCGTCTGGTGGCGTGTACCCGCCTACATCTTCTTTACCGTTGTGCAGCCGGTCATGTTCACTCTTCTGTTCCGCTACGTCTTTGGCGGGGCGATAAGTGTCCCGATCCCTGGGGGGTACGTCGACTACCTGATCCCCGGCATCATTGCCCAAACCGCCGGTTTTGCTTCCTTTAGTACCGCTATCGGCCTTGCAAGGGAGCTCCAGCGAGGCGGGATAGACCGGATCCGGAGCATGCCCACGGCGCGCTCGGCGTTCCTCATCGGAAGATTGGCCGCAGATACGCTCCGATTGCTATTGACGATCTTGGTCATGGTCGGGGTTGGGTACGCTGTCGGTTTCCGTTTCAGCGGCGGGTTTGCAGGCGCTATCGGGATGATCGCGTTGTCGGCTCTGCTGGGTCTCGCTGTTTGCTGCGTTTCTGCCTACATCGGCCTGGCAGTCAAAGACGAGGAAGCGGTCCAGGCCTTCGGGCTCATCTGGGTGTTCCCTTTGACGTTCATTTCGTCGGCATTCGTCCAGATCCAGACCATGCCTTCTTGGTTGCGAGGCTTTGCACGCGACCAGCCCTTCACGGAGGTCATCGACGCGCTCCGGCTCCTTGCCCTCGGCTCACGCGTACAACCGGTGATCGGCCAGAGCCTGACCTCGTCGGTGTTGCAAAGCGTCGCATGGCTTGTCGGCGTGATCGTCATTTTTGTGCCGCTCGCGACACGGGCCTACAGGCGGGCATAAAGCTCTTTGGTGCAGCCGTCCGATGCCATAGCCAAGGCGCTCGCTCGTGCGGCGGGGGGCCTCCCAAACCACGAGGAGCGGCCCCAACAACTCGCGATGGCGGAGGCGGTGGGCCACGCTATCGAGCAACGGCGCCACCTGGTAGTCCAGGCCGGCACCGGGACCGGTAAGAGCCTTGCGTACCTCGTGCCCGCTCTCGCCCTCGGCGAGCGGGTGGTCGTGTCTACCGCGACCAAGGCGTTGCAGGACCAGTTGGCCGGCAGAGACCTGCCCCAGCTGAGCCGCTCGCTAGGTGTGCGGTTCAATTTCGCCGTCTTGAAAGGTCGTTCCAACTACGTCTGCCTCCAGCGGGTAGCAGAGCTCACAGGTGCCGACCCGGGGGCCGAGCAGATGCAGCTCGGGGAGGGGCGCTCGCCGCCACGGAGCGGCCTCGGGGCGTTGGGCCGTGAGGTGCTCCGGCTTGCGGCGTGGGCGTCCGGCAAAACGGCGACCGGGAAAAGAAAGTGACCGAGGACAAGAAAGCGACCAGGGACAAGAAAGCCGGCGCCGAGGAGCTCATTTTCGGGGACCGGGCAGAACTTGCCTGGGAACCTAGCGAGGCTGCGTGGGCGCAGGTCAGCACGGGTTGGCGGGAGTGCCCTGGCGCGGCACAGTGCCCCTCGGGAGGGGAGTGCTTTGCCGAGGCGGCCCGCCGGCGCGCCGGAGAGGCAGATGTCGTCGTGGTGAACACGCACCTTTACGCAACGTCGCTGTCGATCAAAGAGGCCGAGCTGCTGCCGCCTCACGACCTTGTTGTGTTCGACGAGGCTCATGAGTTGGAAGACATCGTTTCCGCCGCCTTCGGTTTCGACCTGAGCCAGGCCCGCCTGGTGGCATTGGCGCGCTCGGCGCGCGCTTTGGTGGCGAACGCTTCGCTAGCGAGCGACTTGGAAGATGCCGCGACACTTCTGGGCGGCGTCCTTCGCCCGCACCGCGACATGGCTCTCGTGCGGCCGATCGACGAGGACGTCGCGCGTGCCCTAGGTCTCGTGAGGGAGCGGGCGAGCCGGTTGCTGGAGGAGCTTCGCAAGGCAGGCCGCGCATCCGACGGCGCCCCCGAACCACGACGTGTCCGGGCGCAAAAGGCTGCATCCCATTTAATTGATGACGTCAGCGAAATTCTGGAGCTGCCCGAGAGCCACATCGCCTGGGTGGAAGGCCCCGAACACGCGCCCGCGCTGCGGGTGGCGCCGATCGACGTCGGCGGTGCCCTCACCGAGCGGCTCTGGAAAGGAGAAGGCGCGCCGACAGCCGTGCTCGCCAGCGCCACCATCCCGCCCCGTCTCGGAGAGAGGCTCGGGCTGTCGCCAGGGTCCTACGACGAGATCGACGTGGGCAGCCCGTTTTCTTACAAGGACCAGGCCTTGCTCTATTGCCCTGTCCACCTGCCCGACCCGCGGGCGGCGAATTTCGAGGCTGCGATGCACGAAGAACTGGTCGCGCTCATTGAGGCGTCCCAGGGCCGGGCACTTGCACTTTTCACCAGCTGGCGGGCTATGCAAGCGGCCGCGGAAATGGTGCGCGGGCGTACCCCTTGGAGAATTTTCACGCAGTCCGACCTGCCCAAGCCCAAGCTGGTAGCGGAGTTCACGGCCGACGAGCATTCGTGCCTTTTCGCGACGATGGGTTTCTGGCAGGGTGTCGACGTCCCGGGACCGTCCTTGTCGTTGGTGACCATCGACCGGATCCCGTTCCCCAGGCCCGATGACCCCCTGTTGCGGGCACGTCGGGCTGCTCTTGGGCCACGGGCGTTTGAACTGATCGATGTGCCACGGGCCGCCACCCTGTTGGCTCAGGGTGCCGGGCGGCTCGTGCGTTCGCAGCGAGGACCGCGGCGTCGTCGCCGTCCTGGACAGAAGGCTCGGCAAGGCGCCTTACCGTTGGCACCTGGTCCATGCCCTGCCGCCGATGCGGCGGACCCGTTCGAGGGCCGAAGTGGAGGAGTTTCTCGCCTCATTGCGCCTGGGTGCGACAACCCCGTGAGATCCTGGTTTTCTTCCGTTTCCGGGATCACCGATCGATTGCCAGCTGTGACGTAGGCTTCTGGGCACGTCAAATTTGCACCGAAAAATGTGCTTGTGCCTACTTAGGGCGCCTGGTGCAAATTCCTCCGTTCTTGTAACTCCGGGCGCTCGCGGCGTGCATGGCATTGTCGCTTCTCTAAACGAAAGGTGGGGCTCAATGACCGGTCTCAGATCGGCTGTCAAGACGCTTGGTAACTCCCAGCGTTGCCATCGTCTGCGCGGCCGCCTTGCTTGCGGGCCTCGGCGGCCCGGCCATGGCCCAGGGCGCAAGCGCGAAGTCGGGCAGCGAGCACGCAAGCCAGCAGCGACCAAGCAACCGGCGGTGAGCGCCAAGTTGGGCACCGCGGCTAAGACGACCACGACCACCAGCCCCAAGTCATCTGGTGGCGGCACGCCGTCGAGTGGCGAGCGCGCGCGCTGCCGGTGGGCGTGGGCAACCCTCATGCCACTTCGAGCGCAGCCGTCACGTTTACGCCGAAAACGGTCGTCATCAGCCCCAGCCAGGTCAGCAGCAGCCTCCGTTCCGTTTCGGCCGACGGGTCGACCTACACGTTCTCCAACAGTTCCGGGGCGCTGGGCCAGCTCGCGGCGGGCAAGGTGATGTTGCTCGAGGGCTTTGACGCTGCGGTTGTGACCGGCGTGCAACATGCCGGAGGATCGCTCGTGGTCTCCACGGCGCCCGCCGAGCTCGCCGACATTATCCAGTCCGGGAGTATCCATGTCGACTCGCCCCCGGATTACAGCGAGGCCTTCGGTACCGCGACAGACGACTCAGCTACGGCCGGCACGACGGGTTGGTCGCCGAGCGTCGGCGGGGGACCGGTCGTGCTCGACGTCGCGCGCAGGAGCGCAACGCGCGCAAGCCGAGCCAGCCCTCAAAGCTGCGCGCGGAGCACGCTGGCGCGCCCCGAGGCGCTGCTTCCCGGCATCAGTCGCTCAGCGGCTGGAAGTACACCGGCCACGACCCGACAGGCAAGCTCACCTACTCGATCTCGCTTGCCGGGGCGGCCGACGGGCTCCACGCCTACGGCAGCTTCTGCTATTCGAGCGACGGGTCGGGAAATGTCTCGGGCACCTGCAGCGGCCCGCTATCTCTCACTGGGCAGATCAATGGAGTAGTCAGCTGGTCGAACGCGGTCTCGGTCCTCGACGTTGCCAAGGGCCAGCCGCCGAAGGGCAACTTCTCCCTATCAGGGCTTACCTTCACACTGCACGTGACCTACACCGCCGTGCGTCAACAAGGTAGTCAGATCGGCGGCAAGCTGCCGGCGTTCAACCTGCCCTTCTCCTTCGAGATGCCGGTCTGCCCCCCGCCCGCTTTCTGCGGTGGTGTCCCGTTGTACACCAAAAACGAGTTGAGCTTGCTCCTCACCCTTGGGCTCTCCTCGAAGGACGCAATTATAAGAGGCGGTTTCACGATGCTCGTTTCAGGGGCCGGCTCAGTAGTGGACCAAACCGGGTTCAAGGTCATCGCCGGCTCTGCCTCTAGCTTCCACTTGAGCGGGAAGTTCGACCCGGGGACCTCGGTTACTCTCGGGGCGTCGGCTGTCGAGGTCGCTCTTCAGGACAAGGTGTCGCTGGGCCTAGGTATCAAATGGCTGAACGCGATGTTCTACATCGCCCTTATTGCCGCAGTCGGGCAGGTGACGGGCTCCCAGGTCGCAGGTGAGTTCTGCCAGAACTTCTATGCAGACTTCACCATCAAGGGCGGCGCAGAAGTGCAGCTGTGGATCTTCAAGGTCCCATTGGTGTCGGTGGTCCTTTGGACCAAATCCGAAAAGATGACACAGGCTCCTTGTTGATCGCTGGCCCTTGCCGGGGTACTGTCGCGCCCACGAACAGGTTCGGCCTTGGGCGTAGACAGGTCGGTGCGACGTCGGCGGTGCTTTGTGCCCTTGCCGGTGCAACGCTGGTAGCCGCTCCGGCGCCGGACGCCGTGGCAACCGGTGTGGCCGCGCCCCTGGTCGTCGCGAGCACCAATTTTGGGAGCGCCGGCAACCCGACTGGGACGGGGACGCTGACCGTTATCAATACGGCCAATAACGTGGCCAGCGCGCCGATAAAGGTCAATGCAGACCCCGTTGCTCTCGGCGTGTCGCCGAACGGGGCCACCGCGTACGTCGTCGGCGCTTATAACGACGGCACGGGAGCCCCGGGGAGCCTGATCTCGGTCAGCACATCGTCACATGTCGTTGGCAGGACTGTAAAAGTCCCGGACCCGATAGCTGTTGCAGTCCCTCCGACCGGCAACACGGTTTACGTCCTAGGTGGTTTCGACGCCGCCTCCCAGCCGGTGGGCACCCCGTCGGACCTCTACCCGGTCGATACGGCTACCGGCGGCATTGGCAAGGCCGTCAAGGTAGCGAGCAACCCATCACAGATCGAAGTCACACCAAATGGCCGGGATCTTTACGTTGTTGGTGCCAGCGCGGTCACGCCCGTTGTCACGGCCGGCTTTGTTGCCGCGGCCCCGGTCAAGCTCGCGGCCACGGCGGTAGCCATCGCGCCGAACAGCAAGACGGCCTACCTCCTCGACCCCGGCAACCTCGAAGTGGTCCCCCTTGCCACCGCGAGCAACACTCCCGGCAAGCCGATCGGGACCGGTCCCTATGTACCAGAAGCGCTTGCCGTCTCCCCGAACAGCGAAGCTCTCTACGTCGTCGCCACGCCCGACGCGGCGCTCGGCCATGGCCTTTCGGACGCGGTACTGCTGGTCTTCAACGCCGCCACGGGCAAACTCGCCAAAACCGTGCACCTCGGCCCTAAGTCAGAGGCGAACGGTTGGGCCATAGCCGTCACGCCGAACGGCCAAATGGCCTACGCCCTGGGCTTCGCCAAGACCTCCTCGTCGCAGGGCACAGTCGTCCCCGTCAACACTGCGACCGGTGTGGCCGGTGCCCTTGTCCACGTCGGCGTGAACGCTTCCACGATCGTCGCCTCGCCAAATGGGGCGTGGGCCTACGTCCTCGATTACGGGACAGGGCCGGGTAGCCCGGGCCCAAGAGCGCGGGCAGCGTCGTGCCGATCGACGTTGCTACCGGCAAGGTCGGCAAAGCGGTCCCGGTCCCTCCTTACGCTCAGGTGATGGCGACCAGCTAGGTCGGCCCGGTGGTCGCGGTGGTCGCGGTGGTCACGGCAGTCGCCCCCGTGGTCGCCGAAGTGACGCCGGTCGTGACGCATCTCCCGCCGGCGGGATTGGACGCCGTCGGTGTGCCTACCCAAACCGCGAGCTTGCCGTCGACTGTGCCGGCGACCACAGGTTGCTGGCCGACGTAAGCAGCGGTGCAGGCCTGCGCGTAGACCATTCCAGTGAACGACGGCGTCGCGGTGCTCAGCTGTTGCCATGTGTTCCCGGCGTCGTCTGAGGTCCACAGGCCGGCGGGGGTGAACTGTGCGCCGGCGGCGCCGCCTACAGGGGCCGGCCAAACTTGGGACGGCTCGTCGCCGTTGCCGCTCAGGCCCAACCACGTGGCGGTCCCGTCAGCGATGCCGTCGAGAGGGGCAGACTGCGGACCGCTTGGGCCGGCCCCGTTCGGCCCGCTGAACACGGCCGCCTGTTGCTGCCACAGCGTCCCGTCGCTCGAGCTCCACAACTGTGGCACCTCGACTTGGCCGGCCCCGGTCGACTCCCCGTAAGCGAGGAACCCGCTGCCCGTCGACAAGCAACCCTCGACCGTGGTGGATGAGCCGACTGGCGGCGGCGGCGTGAAAGTGGCGGCGGTCCAAGACGAAGCGTCTGTGCTGACCCACGCTGCGGGCAGGCTGCCTCGCCCGGTCGAGGTAACGGAGCCCACGACCACGGCGCTGCTCCCGCTGACGCAGGTTGCGATGGCTCGCTCGGTCCCGAGCTGAGGGCTCGAGTCGAGCGGCTGGGGGGCTTCCCAGGTGTTCCCGTCCGGGCTGTACCAACCGACTGCCTCGGGCCCCGCCTGGCCCACGATGTACTGGCTGTTGCCGAGCCTCCCGGCGGCAGTGGCGGAAGTGGCGGGGGTGGTGCCGGTGGCCGAGGTGGCGGAGGTGGCCGGGCTCGGGCCTGCCCGAGGTGCTGGGGTGATCACCTCGTTCGGCCAGGCTGCCCCTTCGTCGCCGGACAAGCGGGCGATGGCACCGCTGCCTGCCCCCGTCCCGGTACCAGCCCCGACGGCCAACAAACCATTCGGGACTGCCAAGAGCTGGTTCACGCTTGCGCCGTCGAAGGCATCGGAGTTGTCGGTGTGCCAGGAGCTGCCGTTGCTCGAAGTCATAACCGCAACCGAGCTCGCCGCGCTGCCCAGGTCCTGGCCTGGCCTCGACACGTCGACGCTCATTACCAGGGCCCCGTTGTCGGCGATGAGGCTGGTCGGCACGGCCTGGCGCAGGGGGGCGCCGAAGGTCCCGCTAGTACTCGGCTGGTGCCAGCGGCCGTCCTGGTCCACCAGCACGTAGGGCTGTCCGGGGATGTTGTCGGCGAGCACCGTGGTATGGCCGTTGGCGGCGACGAGGCCGAGATGCCACGCGGTATCGGTTGCAGCAGCTGGCGGCAAGGCCACCTCGCTCCAGGCAAGACCGTCGGGTGATTGCCAGAGGCGCTGGCGGCCCGGGCTGCCGCCGACGGCGTAGAGCACCCCGTCTGCGCCGGAGGCCGCGTACGCGATCGCCCCCGGGCTCCCCGAAGGCTCTGCATCGAGGGGGAAGCTCTCCGAGGTCTGGCTCCACGAGAAGCCGTTCGGTGAGATCCACGAGGCTGGCTGCCAGTTGGGCCCGACACGCACCCCGCCAACCGCGAGCAGCCCAGTCGGGCCGGGGGCCCTAACTGGGCGTCGCCGGTCCCCCCGATGTCGAGGACCGAGGTTATGACGTGGTCGCCGCTGCCGAGGAAGGTGCTCACCGCACTGCGGACTGTCGACCAGTGGATGCCGTCCGAGGAGTACCACAACGCCGCGGACAGCCTGTTGCCGTTGACCGATGAGCCTGCCGCGAATACGCCGTTCGGCGTGGACAGGATGTCGTTGACCACCGCTCCCGGGTCGCGGTTGATGACGCTGGTCGCGCCGTTCAGCGCCTGCCACTGCTCGCCGTTGGTCGAGTACCACACTGTGGCGCGGCCGTTTACAGTGCCCCCGGCGAAGAGCCCGAGAGCGCCCGCTGCGACGGTGCTCATCACTGCGCCAGCTCGTTCGGCGGTCGAGGCGGGTGCGTCGAAGACGGGGTTGTCCGGTATCGGGAGGAAAGGTTGTCCAGGGCCCTCGGAGAGCCATACGCCTGCCCGCATGCTCGGGCCGGTGCCGGCCGAGCCCACCACGACTTCACGGCTTCCCCAGTCGGTCGCGGCGTTGGCGGCCGAGGAGCTTTCTCCGGTCGGGGCCGCCAGCGCGGTCTTCGACCAGCGGGTCGCGTTGGGCGATGTCCACACCGTCGCGAGAGCCGTGCCGCCAGCGGTGAACTGCGTACCGGCTATGAGCCAGTCCCCGCTGGCCCCCGGTGCGACCACTGCCGACAAGGTGCTCGTAGCGCCGCCGCCGAGGTCGAGCGCGGGGCTGGTGTCGCGGGCCCAGGTATACGGCTGGAGCGACGCCGGTGGCGTTGTGGTCGCGGTTGTTTCCTGCGTGCCAGCCGTTGTGGTCGAGGGAGGAGGCTGTGAGCTGCTGGGGGTGCAACCGGTCAGGGCACCGGCCAGGAGGGCAGGGGCGAAGGCAGCGGCTAGGACGCGTCTGGCTGGCTTACGGCGCTGGCCTGCCGGCGGGCTTTGGTAGCTCAGCGGGCGCTCAAGTCGAAGCCGCCGCCTTCCTTCTTCTTCCAGACCTTCCACCAGGGCCTGGCCTGGCGCTCACTTTGGATCTCGGCCACGATCTCAGGCCCGGCGGCCGTCACGATGAGATCGGCGGCATCCAGCAGGCTGGCCACATCGCCCTCGGGCATGTCGGGTTCGTCCTCGACCCTGGGCCTCACCAGCGAGCCGACCACGAAGGAGCCGTCGATGATGTCCGGCTGGTAGCGCGGGCAGTTGGTGGGGCAGCGCCAAGGCGCCTCAGGCGCGAGGTTGAGCACGCAAAAGCGCGCGGCCTCGCCCGTCGAGTACGTCCTGCTCTGAAAGTGCCGGCAATCTTCCCGCATCGCCATTAGCCCAGTTTGGCACGGCCTAGCCCTGGCTATGTTAAAAAACGCCTAGATAGTTAGCGTTGCTAACCGATATTCTGGGCCCGTGCCCCGGGCGCAGGAAGGTGCCGAGCTGAGCCTCGCCGCGGGCGGGGAGGGGAGCGTCGCGAGCCGCCTCGGGATGGGCGTGATGAGGTTGGAGCGCAAGCTCCGGCAACGCTCCGCGGGAGGTGTCACGGCATCGCAGTACGCCGCATTGGTGACCATTTCCAAGAACGGGGAACTGACCCTTGGTGAGCTCGCAGCTGCCGAGGGGGTCGCGCCGCCGTCGATGACCCGCATCGCGGCCAACCTCGAGCAAGCGGGCCTAGTGGAGCGCCGCCCCGACCCGCTCGACCGACGCGTGGCGCGGGTAGCGGTCTCCGAAAGGGGCGCTGAGCTGTTGGCCGAGGCGCGCAACCTGCGTGCGATCTACCTGAGCGAGCGCTTCAGCGAACTTGGTGCACAGGAGGTGGAGGTCCTCGGGAAGGCGGCTGAACTGCTCAACCGACTGGCCTGCGACCCTCGATGAGCTCGCCGGGGATGTTCAGGTCGCTCCGGCGGCGTAATTTTCGACTGTTCCTCGCCGGCCAACTGGTGTCCAACCTCGGCACCTGGATGCAGAACGTCGCCCTGGCGTGGCTAGTGCTGCAGATCTCGCACAGCCCGCTCGACGTCGGCGTGGTAAGCGCCGTGCAGTTCGTCCCGTCGCTCGCGTTCAGTGCCTACGGCGGTGTCGTGGCAGACCGTTTCGCCAAACGCAACCTGCTCCTGATCACCCAGAGCGGGCTGGCGGTCGCCGCTGCGGCGCTGGCGGCTCTCGACCTCACTGGGTTCAGGCCGCTTTGGGCGCTTTACATCGTGACCTTCGCATCGGGGATGTTCGGTGCGCTCGACATGCCGGCCCGCCAGGCATTCGTATCGGAGATGGTCGGGTTGGAGGACCTGCCGAACGCTGTCGGGCTGAACAGCGCCATGTTCAACCTGACCCGGGTCGGGGCCCCGCACTCGGCGCTGTGGTGATCGATGTGGCGGGCGTCGGCGATTGCTTCGCACTGAACGCGCTCTCTTATCTGGCCGTCATCGGGGCGCTGGTCGCCATGCGACCTGATGAGCTGTTCGCCGGGCGGCGTGCCGAGCATGCGAAGGGCCAGGTCCGCGAGGGTTTCCGGTACATAATGGGCACACCGAGGCTGCGCCAGACCCTTGCCTTGCTGGCGGTGCTCGGCACGCTCGGTTTCAATTTCAACACCGTGCTGCCGGTGTTGGCGAAAGTCGACTTCCGCGGGGACGCCGGAACCTATGCCCTCATGCTCGTGGCGATCGGCTTCGGGTCGGTTATCGGCGCCCTCACGTCCGCGTACCGCCAGCGCACGCGGCTACTGGTCGTCGTCGGGTCGGCGGGGGCCATGGGCATCGCCATGCTGGTTGCCGCCGTCGAGCGGGACCTCGCAATCGAAGTCGTGGTGCTGGTCGTGCTCGGGTACGCCTCGATGCTCTACCTGGCGACAAGCAATGCGACCTGCCAGCTGGCGAGCGCCCCGGAGATGAGGGGCAGGGTGATGGGCGTCTACGCCATGATCTTCGTGGGCTCGACGCCCGTGGGGGCCATGCTCGTCGGGTTGGTCGACCAGGAGCTCGGTGCTCGCTGGGGACTGGCCGTGGGCGGCGTACCGGCGGTTATTGCAGCAGGTGTCCTCGGGGTATCGCTGGCGCGTCACCGTGACCTGAGAGCCTGGCTGAAGGCGCCGGTCCGGCTGTCCGGCCGCCGCTCGGCTTAATTACTTAGCCGTCGTAAAAAAAGTCGCTGCCTAGGGCATCCAGGGGCAGGGCCGCGTCGTACCCTTGCTTAACTTGAGCCCGTCGCCTGCCTCTCCAGCCGGGGACAACCCGGTGGGCCACGGCCGCGGCTACATCGCCGCAGCCTTGGTGACCTTTGCCGCGGTGCTCGCGGGGCTCTTGAGCGGCTGTACGACCTCTGTCACCTATGTGGGCAGTTCCGCCCAGGACCTCTACTTCAAAATCCCGCGCACCTGGGACGTCTTCAGCCAAGCCACCCTCCAGGAGAACGGCTGGGTAGACCCGGCCGCGAGCACTCAGGCAGCACTTGCCGGCCAGAGCCACCCCGTGTTCGAAACGGTTGCGGGGGCCAACGCCAAGGTCGCCAGTTCGGTCCACACGCAATCCGGCCCCTACCCGTGGGCAATGGCCCAGGTGGTCGCACTCGACGGGGAAGACCAAGCCAACACATCGCTCGCAGCTCTTGCCGACGAGGATTACCCCATCGGCCAGCTCAACCAAGAAGGAGACCGGGTACAGCAGCTGGCGCCGACCAAGTTGCTGGTCGACGGTGCCCTTCGGGGAAGCCGGGTCGCCTACCAGATCTACAGCCAGCAGACCGGCGCCATCTCTTTCGAGCAGGTCGCCTACTTGAACAGCGCGACAAACAAGGTCTGGCTGCTTGATGTCGGCTGCTCGCCGGCCTGCTTCCAGGCCCACCGGGCAGTGCTCGACGCCGTCGTGAGAAGTTTCATCGTTACCGGGCAAGGGCATTGACGGCGGTGGGCTCAGCCCGAGCGCCCAGGGCCGGGGCTGTCAGGTGCAGGGTGATCGGGGCCCGGGTAGTCGGGGCCCGGGTGGTCGGGGCCGGGGCCGTGCTGGCCTTAGCGTCGTTGCTCACTGCCTGTACCGGCAGCCAGGCGGTCGTCAGCAGCTCGCAGCATCTCTACGTCCGCCTGCCGGGCAGTTGGAAGGTCTATAGCGAAAGCCAATTAGCACGCACCCAGGCCTTCCAATCGCTCGGCGTCAGCGCGCCGCCGCCGTTCTTGGCCGGCGCCTCCGGCAGTCCCAGGCCTCACCCAGCCGACGTCTTTACTCATTCGTCCTACCCGTGGGCGGTTGTCTTGGCCGAGCCCCTCAGTGCCGACCAGCAGTCGTCGATGTCGCTGCTTGGCTTGGACGACATCCTGGTCCCCGTCGACCAACTGTCCAGCGAGGGGATCGCGGTCCAGACCTTGGCGCAGCCGGAGCTAATGGTCAATGGCGCCATGCGTGGCACGCTCGAATCGCTCGAGGTCGGGTTGCCCTCCCCGATCGGTGAGGTCGATTACGACCAAGAAACCTGGGCTAACAGCGCGACCAACAAGGTATGGCTCCTTATGGTCGGCTGCTCCCCGAGGTGCTTCCAAGCTCAACATTCGGCCATTACCCACATCGTGAGCAGTTTCTACGTCCCGGACAGGGGAAATCAATGACAGCCAGACCCGCCAAGCCCCGCTCGCTGTGGGTGCGTTCGCGCCTTCTGATCCTTATGGCAGCTCTTTGGGGGATCCTCTTCTGGTACACCCTTTCTTCGGACCCCCTGATCAGCGCCCGGGACGGCCTGGTACTCACCTGGAACGAAAAGTGGTGGCTGGCTGTCCTTTTTGCCGCTGAACTGGTCCGCCAGGCCCACTACGTCATCAGCGAGCACTGGGCTGCGTGGGACCACTTCTGGAGCGACGTGTTTTTCGGCGGGCTGGCTCGCCGGACCGGGAGGCTCAGCAATTGGAGCCGGTACCGCGCCAGGAGGATCTTCACCGTTGTCCTGCTCATCGTTGTGGCTGCCATCATCGCAGGGGCCGCCTATCAAGTGAACCCGGTCCAAGGTCTGTTCGAAGTTCCCGGCAAGCTCTTCTCGGCGCTCCCAGGGATCGTGCAGGTCCTGTTCTACCTGATGTTCGGCGTAGCTCAATTCGTCTTGATCTTCTGGTACATGTCGCGCGGCGGCGTCGACGTTTACTACCCCGACGACATCAAGACCCGCTTCGGCGACGTATGGGGCCAGGACGCCGTCCTCGAACGCGTCAAGGAGTGCCTTGTCTTCCTTGAGGATCCCGAGTCGATCGAAGCGAGAGGCGGCTACGTACCGGGAGGCATCTTGCTTTGGGGCCCACCGGGCACCGGCAAGACACTTCTCGCCGAGGCCGTTGCCGGTGAGACCGGCAAGCCGTTTGTTTTCGTCGACCCCGGGGCGTTCGTCAACATGTTCATGGGGGTCGGGATCCTGAAGGTGAAGCGGCTTTTCCGCAAGCTCCGCCAACTGGCTATCCGTTACGGCGGCGTGATCGTGTTTTTCGACGAGGCCGATTCGTTGGGCAACCGCGGTGCGTTGAGCGGAGGCGGGATATTCGGGCCGGGTGGCGTGCGGGGCATGACGGCATGGCCCTGGACTGCTGGAGATTGCCATGGGGGCTCCTACCTGTCCGAGCGTTCGGTGAGCCTGCTCCTCGAGCAGTTGCAGCACACGGCCGGCGCGCCTGCTCGCGACGGCGACGTTGCAGGCGTGCCCGGGCAGCCGCGGCGCCTGAGGGACCGGATGATGATGATGGGCGGCGGCAACGGCGGGGGAATGGGGACCCTGCAATCGCTGCTTTCGGAGATGTCGGGCCTCAAGAAGCCTCGCGGGTTGTTCAACCGCTACGGGCGTAGGGCGCTCGGGATGAAGCCGAAGCCGCCTCCCAAGTACCGCTTCTTGATAATGATGGCGACCAACCGCCCGGACTCGCTGGACGAGGCATTGCTCCGGCCAGGGCGCATCGACCGCATATATAAGGTCGGCTACCCGTCGAAAGCTGGACGCGTCCGCACTTATCAGGGTTATTTCTCCAAGATCAGCAACGAGCTTTCTGCACCCGACATCGAAAAGCTTGCGATGATAACGCCTTATGCCACGGGTGCATCTATGAAGGACCTCGTGAACGAGTCCCTCATCGTCGCCTTGCGCCGTGGCCGCGAGGCGGTCACGTGGCCCGACGTGCTCGAGGCCAAGAGGCTGAAGGAGCTGGGCCCACCCGAAGACGTCGAGTACATCGACCCGGAACGGCACGCCACCGCTGTTCACGAAGCGTGCCATGCCGTGGTCGCCTACCGGTGCAAGGTCCACCTCGAGATCGACCTCGCAACGATCGAAAAAGGCGGTAATTACCTCGGGATGGTCTCGTACATCAGGCCGGAGGACCGTTTCAGCGAATGGCGCAGCGAGCACGAAACCGACATCATGACCTCGCTGGCGTCGCTCGCGGGCGAGCGATTTTTCTTTGCGGGGGACTCGACCTCCGGTGTCTCGGGCGACCTGGAGTCGGCAACGACGTTCGCGAGCTTGATGGAGGGCTTCTGGGGCATGGGTTCTTCCATCGCTTCGCATTCGGTGTCGCGCCGCCTCGGCACCGGCGGCGGGCCCGGCGGAGGCGAGGGCACGGACATGCTGCGCGGCAGCCTGGGTGGCCGCATCGAGGCGAAACTAGCCGAGCTGTACGAACGCACCCAGGGTGTGATCGAGCAGAACCGCCTTGAGATATTGGCTGTCGCGCACGCTCTCGAGTACTACAAGACAATCGACGGTGAAGACGTGGTAGCCGTGATAGAAGGGCGGCAAGGCCGTTCCATAGACGGGCGCGTGTACAAGGCGGCGCGCTTCGACGAAGTGTTCGGCGCTTACCACGACCACCATGTCGCCGCTCACGTCGGTCACAGCAAAGTGACTGTGCCCTTGCCCAAACCTTACGACTGGGCACCCGAACTGGCAGAGGAACCCGTCGCTGGCAACGGCTTCGCCCACCCAGGCACGGGAGCCGAACTGGAGGGCCTGATGGTGCTGCCGGAACTCCCGGAGCTTGGCGAGTAGCGCCTTATCGGTCCCCGGCGAAGAGGTCCGAGTAACGCGCCAGGTAGAGCGGCCAACCACCGCCACTGTCGACGCCGTCGCGCAGCGATTCCCAGCCCGGCCCGTGGCGTTCCAGGTAACGGTGCTCAAGTTCGAGGCGTGTCCGTTGCGGGGCTTCGGCCACAAATCGGACCTCGACCTCGCTCGTCTTGCTCTCGTCTGTTTCGAGCTGCCACTGCGGGCTGATGTCCCAACTGAAAACGACCCGATCGGGGGGTTCGTATACGAGGACCCGGGCCACCTGCTCTCTGTCCCATCAGCTGTGCGGTCGTAGATGTGGCCGCCGACCCTTGGCTCGAACCGTGTTTCGGTGATGTCGGCACCCAGCAGGTTGTGCTCCGGCGGCTTGAAATCACCGAAGCGCTCGACAAACGCGGCAAAAGCCTCTTCGATGGGTGCGTTCACCACGATCTGGCGGTGGACGACGGCGTCAGCGGGCACGGGCCTTCTTCTCCTTGTTTGATTGTTCAACGAGATCCTGGAAGCCGCTTAGTGCTCGCTCCCAGAAGGTGTCGAGCTGATCGCGCAGAGCGAGCACCGCCGCCTCTTTGAGGTGGTAGATCCGCCGTGTCCCGGCCGCCTCTTCGGCGACCAGTCCTGCATCTTTCAGCACCTTGAGGTGCTGGGATACAGCCGAACGGGTTACAGGGAGATAGGCGGCGAGCTCACCAACGGCCATCGGCGACCCGCTCAGGTGCAGGACGATCTCTCGCCTCGTCCGGTCGCCGAGCGCGTCCCAGACGAGTTCCTCTTGGCCAGTTTCCACTAACGGTTAGTCAAATCTAACCGATGAGGGATGTCAAGTACCCCGGTGCACTCTTAGCGAATGGGACTTCCGAAGCGGATCACGTTGCCGTCCGGGTCGGTGATGGAGCCCTCGCGCTTGCCGTAGTCCTCATTGCGGGGGCCGTCCACTTCGATCCCGGCCTCTCGCCACTGTTGTGCCACTCGGTCGGCATCTTGACAGTGGATGTAGAGAGCCCCGTGACCCGTTGGCTCCCCACTGGCGGCTAGGGCGAGATGGACCGTTAGGTCCCGGTCTCGGTGAGCGAAGGCATACGTGTCGTCGTGGGACGACACCTCGAAGCCCGCACGATCGAACCAGGCGACCGAGCGAGCCACGTCAGCCACGCTGAAGATGGGTTCGAACCCCGTGACGACCCACGATCCGCTCATGAGCTGGAGTTGTCCATCCCGCTGTGCATTTAGGCCGGCGAGGCAGTTATGGCAGATGGGCAAGTCCGGGTGCGTGCGCAGTCTCACCCACCAATCGACCGAGGTGGAGCAGCACGTGCAGATTTCAGCCATTCAGATCCTTCTCCTTGTTTGGCTACTTCTTGGGAGGAAGGCAGCGGGCGTAGGCCGCACCCAAGCCCGCCCACTTAGCGAGTTGTCGTTTCGTTCGGAGATGCTCGGGGGCAACACGCAACCAACCGTCCATGGGGCGACCACGCATCACCGCTACCTCGGCGTTAGAGGTGTCGACGAGCTTGTCGGACTCTGCCGGGTCGACGCGAACGAGGACCCCGCCTTGACCGCTCGCAGCGATAGCCATGTTGCCTCCGATCAAGAACGCCAACCCCCCGAACATTCTCCTCTCGGTTAATTGCGGCTCGCTTTCTAGCAACTCACGAAGCCGTTCTGCCAAGTCCTCGTCGTATGTCACGAGCCGAATAGTACTTTCGACGTCGGCCATGACTGGGCTTCGGCCCAACCACTGCAACTTGATGGGCCCGGCCCCACCCCGCTCGCCCTGATCGAACGTGTGTTCCCATCTAGAGCTATGCTGCAAAAATGGCCCGAGAGCTGCTGGCGCCGGTGGAGACCGGGGCCGGCGCGATCTTCGCTCGGGAACGCACGCTCCCGCTTAGTGCCCCTCTAGCTGGTCTTTTCCCGGAAGGAGCCCTCCGGCGGGGGAGCACGGTGGTGGTGGGGCAAGGAGCCTTCCCCGGCACGACATCGCTCGCCCTGGCGTTACTCAGCGGGCCGTGCGCCGCCGGCTCCTGGTGCGCGGTAGTGGGATCGCCCGACCTCGGGCTCGTGGCAGCTGCCCAGTTGGGCCTGGACCTGGAGCGATTAGCGGTAGTCCCTTGCCCGGGGCCGAATTGGGCGGTAGTGACGGCGGCGTTGCTGGAGGGCTTTGACATGGTGCTCCTTCGCCCGGTTGGCCACGTGAGCCACTCGGACGCGCGCAAGCTCGAGGCCCGGGCGCGTGAGCGGGGGTCAGTGCTAGCCGTGATGGGAGACGGCTGGCCGGGTACGGCCGACATGCGCCTCGGTATCGTTGCCGGCCGCTGGAGAGGCATCGAGGACGGGCCCGGCTATTTATGGGGCCGTGAAGTGGACGTGGTGGCATCCGGCAGGGGAGCCGCCACCCGGCAGCGGCGGGCCCGGCACCTGGTTGGGCGGGCCTTTGCCCGAGCCGATCGACGCCGGCCTCACGGCACAGAGCCCGGCTGATGTGGTTGCCGCTCACACAGGCCGCCCGGCCGCCGGCACAGGCCGCCAGGGCGCCGCCAGCACCGTCCTCGACATAGAGATTGCCGGGTGAGGCCAGATGAGCCAGCACCGGGCCCTTGTAGCGCTCTGCCCTGACTGGGCTGTTATTGGCGCCGGGCGGCAACCTTCGGACCAGGTAGCTGTCGTATCCGCCAACAGGGTGGTGGCTACTTCGCCGGCTGCACGTGCGGCAGGCGTCCGGGCCGGTATGCGCCGGCGGGAGGCGCAAGGACGTTGCCCAGACCTGGAAGTCCTGCTGAGGGACCTCCCTTCGGAGGCTCGCCAGTGGGAGCCAGCCGTGGCGGCGGTCGAAGCGTTTGCCCCCGGGGTCGAAGTGCTCAATCCCGGGCAGCTGGCGCTGGGCGCACGGGGGCCTTCACGCTATTTCGGAGGCGACCTGGCGCTGGCAGCCAAAGTGGCAGCGGCGGTCGAAGCTCTAGTCGCTGGTGGCTGGGCCGGTTGCTGCAAGGTTGGTGTCGCCGACGGTCTTTTTGCTGCAGGTTTGGCCGCGCGGATGTCGCCGGTCGGGGAGGCCCTCGTAGTGGCAAAGGGAGGCAACGCCGAGTTCCTGGCACCTCTTTCGGTCAAGGTCCTCGACGATCGGGCTGCCCTCGCCGACCTGCTTGTGCGCCTCGGTTTGAAGACGTTGGGGGACTTTGCCGCCCTCCCGGCACCTTCGGTGCTCGGGCGGTTCGGGCCTGAGGGCTTATCGGCGCACCGCTCGGCAAGAGGGCTGGCAGAACGCCCCGTGCGGGGTCGTGTGCCCCCTCCCGACTGGGTGGTCGCCGCCGAGCTCGACCCGCCGGCTGACCAGTTACAGGCGGCCGCCTTCTTGGGCAAAGCGTTGGCTGATGAGCTCCATGACCGCCTCGCCGGGGCCGGTCTGGTCTGCACGCGCCTCGCCATCGAGGCCGAGACCGAGTACGGGACCTCGTTGCGTCGTAGCTGGCGCCACGACGGTGCCCTGAGCGCCGGCGCCATCGGCGAACGGGTGCGCTGGCAGCTGGAGGGCTGGGCTCAGGCAAGCCAGGCCGCGGCGGCCCAGGCGGGCAGGATCACAAGGCTTGCTCTTGTCCCCGAAGAAGTGCACCCTGACGACGGTCGTCAGCTCGGTCTTTGGGGCAAGGACGCCGGCGCTGCCAGCAGGGCTGCCAGGGCGCTCGCCCGGGTACAAGGCTTGCTCGGGCCAGAGGCGGCCTTGACGGCGGTCCTCCAAGGCGGGCGGGACTACACCGAACAGGTGCTCCTCGTGCCCTGGGGAGAGCCAAGAGTGCCCTTGCGCCCAGGTTCGCCACCCTGGCCGGGCCGTCTCCCCGGGGTCGCACCAGCGATCGTCCATCAGCCACCCCTGCCCGCGCAGGTCTTGGACGAAGCCGGCGACCCTGTAAGCGTCGCGAGCCGCGGGAATGCAAGCGCACCGCCCGCCCGCCTGAAGATCGGCAGCGGCGCCGGTGCCGACCTGGTCATCGGCGCCTGGGCCGGCCCCTGGCCGTTGGAAGAACGCTGGTGGGACTCGGGGGGCCGCCGGCGGGCGCGCTTCCAGGTGAGCACGGCAGACGGCGGTGCGTACCTCCTCGCCCGGGAGGGCCGGCGCTGGTGGGTGGAGGCCACCTATGACTGAGCTGCGCGGGTAGCGTAAGGCCGTGAAAGCCACATCGAGCGAAAGACAGTAGGTACATGGAGACGCGCCGGCTGGGTAAGACTGGTTACAACGTAAGCGTTATTGGACAGGGCTGCTGGCAGTTCGGCGCTGATTGGGGCGACGTCAGCGATGCCACCGCCATGGCAACGTTGCATGCCGCGGCCGACGCCGGGGTGACTTTTTATGACACGGCGGACGTCTACGGCGACGGGCGCAGCGAGCGCCTGGTGGGCAGGTTCCTTGCCGAGCGCCCCGACGCCGGGATCATTGTCGCGACGAAATGCGGCCGCCGCGTCCCGCAGCTCTTAGCTAATTACAACCCCACGGCGTTGCGTGCCTGGGCCGAAAGGAGCAGGGAAAACCTCGACCTTTCGACGCTCCCGCTTACGCAGCTGCACTGCCCGCCCACAGATGTCTACGAGTCCGACGAGGTGTTCGGCACCCTCGACGAAATGGTGAGCGAGGGGGTTCTCGGTGCCTACGGGGTCTCCATCGAGACGGTCGAGCAGGGGTTGAGAGCGGTCGAAAGACCTGGCGTATCGACGGTCCAGGTTATTTTCAATGCTTTTCGTTTGAAACCGCTAGAGAAGTTGCTCCCCGCATGCGCCAAGGCTGATGTCGGGGTGATAGTGCGTGTCCCTCTGGCGTCAGGCCTGCTGTCGGGGCGCTACGACGAGCACACGACGTTCGCACCGAGCGACCACAGGGCCTACAACCGCCACGGGGAAGCGTTCGACGTCGGCGAGACCTTCTCCGGCGTGCCCTACGAAGTGGGGGTCGCTGCCGCCAGGCGGCTGGCCAACGTCGTGCCAGAGGGTTGGTCGTTGCCAGAGGTTGCTTTGCGCTGGTGCGCCGACGCCCCCGGCGTCTCGACCGTCATCCCCGGTGCAAGCAAACCGGCTCAGGCTCGGTCCAATGCGGCGGCGGGGGACCGGCCGCCTTTGCCCGCTGACGTCGTGGCAGAGATCAAGGCCACCTACGACGAACAAGTGCGTACCTACGTCGACGACCGCTGGTAGAGCGCTCTGAGCGCTTTGTGCGCTCGCGGCGAGACCAGTTCCACGATTACTAGGGATACCGCCGTGGCCGCCATGCCCGCCAGGACGTCCATCAGGTAGTGGTTGGCCGTCGCCATGACCACCCAGGCCGTTGCCAGAGGGTACGCCACGCCAACGGCGAGGGCGGCCCAGCGCCATCTGCTCTTGCTGGCGAGCCGCCACAGGACGACCGAGCACCAGACCGCCCAGGCCAGGTGCATGGACGGCATGGCCGCTAACTGGTCGGCGTAGGAAATGAGCGTGTTATGCCACGAGCCGAGGCCGCCGACCTTCTCGACGACGTCAATGAAGCCGGGCAGCATCCGCGGCGGGGCGACCGGGAAGAGCCAAAAGACCGCAAAGCCGATCAGGTTGGCCAAAACGAGGTCGTTGCGCAGCGGCCTGTAGATATCGGGCCGGCTCCACCACAGCCAAATCGCGAGGCCGGCCGTGAGCACGAAGATCGCATTGTCGTAGAAGTCCGAGGATATGTAGGCCAGCCAGTGGTGGTGCGACAGCCAATGGTCCAGGGACCTTTCGGGGGAGATGTGGAGCCGCTCCTCGAACGAAAGAATGGCGCGACCGTTGCGCAGTGCTAACCCGAGGCGGACCGGCGCCAGGTTCTGGAGCCAGTCGTAGATCCACCCCAAGAAGGCGATCACTCCCAGCTCGATGAGCAGCGGGCTGCGCTTTGCGCTCCGGTCCCGCCCCTGAATTGGGGGCTGGCCGTCGTTTCTGGTGGTCGCGGGAAGGTCTGGCTGCCCCTCGACGGCGGCCAGCCCCAGTTGCGCGGCTGGCACGGTCGATCCTGCGACGACAGCCATGGGCGGCAAGCTTACGGTAGTCGACGGCCCCCGCCAGGGCAAAGACGCTTGGCGGGCGGGGCCCACGTCATTTGTGGCCTACCCGGTATAAGTCAACGTGAAGCTCCCGGTGGTGCCCTGGCCGTTGTACTGGCTAATTACGACGGTAGTCGGACCGGCTTGGGCGGCTGTCGGCGTGAACTGGATCTCGGTTGGGCTCGTGCTGAAGGCCGCTCCGTTGGCGTCGCTGGCACCGCTCGAGTCGTAAACCTGCACCTGCATGGAGTCCCCAGAGGGGGAGAGGTGCGGGTTGGTTATGGCGAGCGTAACCGGGGCGCCAGCAACAGCAGTGAACGTATAGCCCGCGTCTTGGCCCGCCCACGCGATCGTCCCAGTCACCGGGACGCCGGGTTTCAGTTCTCCTGTCACGTCCTTGGCATAGGTGAGATCGAACTTACCGGTGGTGCCCTGGCCGTTGTACTGGCTGATTACAACACTAGTGAGCCCGGCTTGGGTGGCCGTCGGTGTGAAGTCGACCTCGGTTGGGCCCGTGCTGAAAGTCACGCCGTTCACGTCGGTTGCACCGCTTGAGTCGTAAACCTGAACCTGCATGGAGTCCCCAGAGGGGGAGAGATGCGGGTTGGTTATGGCGAGGGCCACATGCTGACCGGCTACGGCTTCAAAGGTGTAGTCGGCGTCTTGGCCCTCCCAGGTGATCGTCCCCGCCACGGGGACGCCGGACTTCAGTTTTCCTGTTACGTCCTTGGCATAGGTGAGATCGAAGCTCCCGGTAGTGCCCTGGCCGTTGTAAGGGCTAATTACGACGGTAGTGAGCCCGGCTTGGGTGGCGGTCGGTGTGAAGTCGATCTCGGTCGGGCCCGTGCTGAAAGTCACGCCGTTCACGTCGGTTGCACGGCTCCGGTTGTAAACCTGCACCTGCAGGGAGCCCCCGGGCGGGGCGAGGTGCGGACTGGTTATGGCAAGCGTAACGTGGTGCCCGGCCACGGCATCGAACTTGAAAGTCACACCGGCGGCCGACCTCACGTCACCCCTGACCGGCACCCCGCTGGTGAGAAGGCCCTGGCCGGCTGACCCTGTGCCGGAGGAGACCCCTTTAGAAGGGCTACTAAATTGTGCTGCCACGCTAACAAGGGTCGTGACCTGCACCTTGCATAGCCCGCTACCACTGCACGAGCCTCCCCAGTGCAGTAGGGCCGAGCCTTTGCTTGGCTTGGGCTCGAGCGCAACGCTCGTGCCGGCAGGGAACGACGCAATGCACTTGCCCGGACAGGCGATCCCCGGTGGCTCGCTCGAGACAGAGCCCGGCCCTACGACCACGACCGCCAGCGTCCCTTTGGAGTTCGCGGCGACGGCAGGGCCAGCAATGCCCAACAGGCCAACTACCGTCACTATCGCAACTACCAAAGTATTGAAGGATCTACCTACCCAAAACCGCAGCATCGTCCTATAGCCTCCTGAGTCGATTAATGCTCGTAGCACCCGATGCTGTCTGTGTCGCGCCAAAGGCATGACGGGAAGCGGACCGGAGTTGGCGACGAACTATAGCGACATCTCATCGGCCTTGGCCATCTCGGCGCTGGCCATTGCCTACCTCAGTTCGAGCGGCGCAGGCTCATCAATTCTGCAATCAGAGCAACAAAGATCCCCGAAAACAAGGGTAGCGCTGGTCCGGTCACATGGCCTGCAGCCGTGCCCTGCCTACGCGCCCTGTCGGGTAAGTTTCACCAACCGTTCATAAACGTTCACCAAATATTCACCGGACGTCAAGCTGCGTGACTACTGTTTTGCGAAGGCCAGCAACGGAACTCTAAAGTCCGGCAAGTCACAGGGACCGAGAAGAGGTTCGTACGCATGCGCAGAGATCGGCGAGGGCACCGCCATATTTCCTTTGCCTGGCAGAGCGTCGCGCTGGCGTCAGCAGCGAGCTTTGCCATGGTCACCGCTCTGTCTGGCGCCACTGCATCGGCGGCCAATGCCACCGGCCCGGTCCCCAATACGGCCGCGGGCTTCAACACGCTCCTCGACAGAGGTGACCTGATCTTTGACCACTACGATGGGCACCACTCGAGCGCCGCCTTCAAGGCCGTCTATAAAGTCGGGGCGAGCGCGACCGTGGCCAGCAATGGCGGTGACTGCTCTGAGTCGTCGAAGACCATCACGATCGAGGAGAACAGTAGCGACACCCTCACGTACTTCCCCAAGTGCGCCGAGGCCATCTCCACCCCGTCGACCTTGTACGTCTGCGAATGGGCAAAAGCGGTCCAGTGCCACCACGGGAAGGGAAATTATTTCTCGAACCCCTTCCTGTCTTGGGAGCAGCAGAACCTTTCGCCTTCCAGCATTCTTTCCACATTCGAATCAGGCAGCGGGGAACCGTCGCCCCACGGCACCTACTCGCGCACCACCGTCGCCGGCCAGAATACCGAATGCATGACCGCGAGCTACTTCCGGCTGTGCGTCACCGACGCCGGGTTGCTCGCGCTAACTCAGCTCACCGGGAGCGCCGCTAGTGGGGCCGGCGGGTCGCTAGCACTGACCTTTTACCGGCCCAGCGCTCCCGACAGCGATTTCCGTCCTCCTGCAACCGCTTCGATGAAGGCCGGCCCGGCGTAGCCAGCTGAGCGGCACCGGGCGAGGTCCTCAATCTCAGGCGGTCCGGCCCGGTTGCTCACAATTAGGCTGAGGCGCCATGCGTGGGCTGGTCCAGCGGGTCTCGGAGGCGTCGGTGAGCGTCGACGGGGTCGTCATCGCCAGGATCGGCCCCGGGTTGTGCGCCCTCGTCGGGGTGGGCCTCGGCGACGACGAAAGGGCGGCCGACCGCCTCACGACAAAGATCTGGCAGGTTCGCCTTTTTCCGGACGGCGCCGGCAACATGAACCGCTCAGCGCAGGAGCTCGCCTTGCCTGTGCTCGTTGTCAGCCAGTTCACGCTCTACGCCGACACGACCAGGGGCCGTCGGCCGTCTTTCACCCAAGCGGCTGGCCCTGAGGTTGCCAGAGCCCTCGTGGACAGACTTGTGGCGCAGCTCCGTGCGGCCGGCGCCGAGGTTGCTACCGGCCAGTTTGGGGCCACGATGGACGTGAGCCTGGTCAATCACGGCCCTGTGACGGTCCTCATCGAGACCTGACAACCTTGCCGTTGCAGCCGCGGTGGAAGGCACAAAGTGGTGGCGCACACCGGGGCCGCCACTCAGTACGGCGCCCTGGCCACACTTCGTCAACATCGAGACCGAGCACGTCCAACAGTCGGGCTGCCTCTTGACTGGGCGGCCCAGTTACGGCTAGCTTTCGAGGGATCGAAGGAGCCGGCTTGAGCAGGGCCGGTTAGTGCTGCTGCACCTGCACTGCGCCATTTGCGTAGCTGCCTTGTCAAAGGGGAGTTTATCCTGTGCGTGAGTACTCACTTTGGTCGCGTCGTGCCCCAAAAGGATTGAACGGGTACGCGGCATTGTTCCCGTCGGCGCCGGAGCGGCCGAAGGCCACCGCAAGGATGGCCCCACCTACAGTGCGGAGCCGGCGGGCTAACGCCACTGTTCGCCGACGTCGGGTCCTGACCGTGATGTTCACTGCGTTGGCCGTGCCGGCGCTGGTGGCCCTCGCTACGGGCTCTATGACGGCCTGGTGGGTCGTCGTGGCGATGCTGCCTTTCGTCTCCACGTATGTCGCCATCCTGTTCCGCACGCGCCGTCGGATGGCCGAGCGTGAGATCAACGTGGCGTTTTACGGAAGTGCCGGCGGCACGATCGTCGGCCTCGAAGAGATGTTCACTGCCCGGGACGCCCCCATGGAGCGTGTCGCGGCGGGCGGGGCAATTTCCCGCTACTAGGGCTGCTCGGGCTACTAGGGCGCTAGCGGGAGAGCTCCGCGACCCACGAGGACAGGGCGCTGGGAAATGCGGGAGTGGCGCTCCACTTGAGCACGCTGAGCAGCAAGGCGTTGTCGCCCGATGTCTTCAGCCTCCCCTGCATGAACGCGACGCTTGGGCTCAGCTGGCCGTCCTTGACCGAGCGAGCATCGTCCGGGCTGAGGGTCAACGTCAGGTCCGGCTCGCCTTCGGCTCCGGCCGACACCCCTCCCGGGCCGTCTTCGGACCACCGGCAGCTCCATTGCGCCGGTCCCGGTGGAGGTCCTGGCTCGGCCTCGGGGCCGCCGGTGGGAGCGGGCCGGCGCGACCTCGCCGCCGCCCCGGCGCGCCCGACGTCCCCGACGATAAGGGTCACCATGCCGGTGGGACCGGCCTCTTCGCTCATAAGGTGACGCGTTCGCGGATACCGGCGAAGAGGTCGTCTTCGGGCGGTTGCGAAGCCGTGAAATTTTCGGCGAGGTGGTACTCGTCGTAATGCCCGAGTTCTTCGGCAACATCGGCCGGTAGGCCGAACCAGAACGGGGAATTGGGGTCGACCTGGGTGGCGTGGGCGCGCAGGGCGTCATCGCGTATGTGCCCAAAACCGGCGACGTCGATCTCGGTGGTGATGTCCTCTTGGGGTGCGTCCGCCATCATCTCGAGGCGCTCCTCGCCCCACGGCAGTTCCAGGCCCAGTTCGGTGAACTTCTCCGCCAAGGCGAACATGCGCTTTTTCGACCAGAGCATGTAGTAGAGCTTCTCCGGCTGCCAGGCGGCCCTGCCTCGGGGAACGCATCAGGATCGCCTGCGGCGTGGAACGCCGCGAACCCAACCTCGTGGGCGCGGATGTGGTCGGGGTGCGGGTACATCGACTGGTGAGCCGGGTAAATAGCCATGACTTGCGGCTTGGTCCGGCGGACCACGGCGACAAGACGACCGGTTGCCTGTTCGATCGAAGCTCTGAAAAACGACTCCGGCCGCTCGTTGGCCTCGGTGCCGGGCATCCCGGAGTCCCGGTAACCCAGCATCACGAGCTCGTCGTAGCCGATGATGGTCGCCGCGCTGGCCAGCTCCGCCGCCCTTACCTCGGGCAGGCGCGCGAGGATCTCGGGGCTGTTCATGGCGGGGTTGAGGATCTCGCCTTCCTCGCCGCCCGTGCAACACACAAGGACTGTGCGTACGCCTTCAGCATGGTATTTCGCAACTGTCGAAGCACCCTTCGAGGACTCGTCGTCAGGGTGGGCGTGCACGCAGAGCATGCAAAGCTCGTCTGTCATCCCTCCAAGATATGGCTTGGGGCGCTCTCCCGGCTAGCTGGGACGAGCCCTCGCTACGATGGGCCGGTGCCGGAAGGGCTGTTTTTTCGCCAGCTCCTCGCTGGTCAGGACTTCGCCGTCGGCGACCAGTTCGCAACGACAATGCGCAACCACGTCTATGTGGTGGGCGACGCCGCTTCGGGCCAGGTCCTGCTCGTCGACCCGGCATATGACGTGCGGGCGCTGGTCGGATGGGTCGAGGAAGCCGGTTTGACCCTGGCCGGGGTGCTGGCGACCCACTATCACGCCGACCATGTCGGTGGGGACATTTTTGGGGAGCACATAGAGGGATTGGTGGACCTCCTCGCGCTGGCCGAGGTACCGGTCCATGTGCAGCGCGACGAGATCGCCTGGGTGTCGGAGATGAGCGGCGCGCCAGTGTCGTCGCTCGTCGGTCACAGGGACAACGACGTCGTCCAGGTCGGCGCGGTCGGGGTCCGCCTGTTGCACACGCCCGGCCACACGCCCGGGAGCCAGTGCTTTGTCGTCGGGGACAACCTGGTTTCGGGGGACACCCTTTTCCTGGAGGGCTGCGGGCGCACCGACCTACCCGGCGCAGACCCCGACGCCATGTACACGAGCTTGCAGCGCTTGGCGAGCCTTCCTGGCAGGCTCAGGCTCTGGCCGGGGCACCACTACTCGACTGAAAGCTCATCTCCTCTGGAAGAGGTGAGGCGCACCAACTCGGTGCTGGCACGGGTGAGCCGGGAGCAGTGGCTCCGCGTTTTCTCCTAGTCGCCAGTTCTTGTGACCCCTAGGCCGGGATACCCAGTTCGGCCATGAAGTCGGCGTAAGCGGTGCTGCCGAAGTTCACCCACATTTGCCCAACGGGTGGTGGCATGTTCGCCAGGATGTAATCCCTGGCCCCGTCCGGCATGTTGTCGAAGATCAGGCCCATGATCAACCAGGGCTTGTCCCCGTCGAAATGCTTCATCCCGTGCTCGGGCAGTTCCCCCCATTCCTGCTGGGTAATGTAGCGGGCGCAAAGAGGCAGTACCATCGCCTCCTCGGCATCGAGGTGCACGGTCAGGTCATCGTTGAGCTGGCGCATCAACCCGGCCAGTTCGGCGCCCTCACGCGGGGAAGCCGAACCGGCCCACTGCTGGAGCTGCGACATGGTTACGTCCATGAGCTTGCTGACCGCTTCGTGTTGGGCGGCGATCTCGTTGACTAACCCGGCTTCGTCAGGACAGCGTTCGAGGAGCTTCGGCCAGATCAGCTCGTCCTCGCCGCCATGGTGAGCGTGGAGCAATCGCAGGACATTGTCGTAATAGGTGCCGACGATGGCCGAGCGGCTCGTGTCATCGGCAGGCGCCCCTCCGATCAGCTCAGGCGCAGCGGCGAAGGACTTGCGGAAAACGGCGTGCAACGCCGGCATGTCCGAGGTATCGGTTAGAGGTTCCAAGACGTCGCTCATGATTGCTCCAATCGCCCGTCGGCCCGGGACCATCGCAGCTGCCACTTCGCCTCGCGGGCGTTCAACCGGCGGGTGGCGACCCCATTGTTTGGGATGGTAGCAAAGCGCCGTAGCCAGTGGCGGGCCCACCGTTAGGTGGAGGAAAAGACCATCTGGCCGGTTGGGGCTAGCGCCCGCTGGATGCGTAATGCTGGGAGCATGCCTACCGAACTTGTGATCGAGGTCAAGGGACTGCGTAAGTCCTATGGGACCACCGTTGCCGTGGACGGGCTGGACCTCGAGATGGCACGTGGCGAGGTCCTGTCGTTGCTTGGCCCTAACGGGGCCGGCAAGACGACCACCGTCGAAGTCCTCGAGGGCTACCGCAAGCGCGACGCCGGCGAGGCCAGGGTCCTCGGTGAGGACCCTCGAGCGCGCCGGGTCGGCATGGAGGGCCCGCAGGGGCATCGTGCTGCAGACGAGCGACGATGTCGCCGACCTGACCGTGTCGGAATGCGTCCGCCATTTCGCCCACTTTTACCCGGATCCCGCTAAGCCCGAAGACGTCATCGAACGGGTTGGCCTTACAGCAAAAAGCGGCTCCCGCATCAGGGCCCTTTCCGGCGGGCAACGCAGGCGCCTTGACGTGGCCCTCGGGATAGTTGGCCGGCCGGAGCTCGTTTTCCTCGACGAACCGACGACCGGGTTCGACCCCGAGGCCCGCCGCCAGTTCTGGGACGTTGTGCGCGACCTCGCCAAGGAGGGAACGAGCGTGCTCCTCACTACGCACTACCTCGAAGAGGCCGAGGCCCTTGCCGACCGGGTGGCGGTGATCAACCGCGGCCGGGTCGTCGCGGCGGGGCCTCCTGCCGAGCTAGGGGGGCGCCAGGCCGCCCCCGCTCGAGTCTCGTGGCTCGGGCCAAACGGCCCGCAGCAAACCAAGACCCACGCACCGACGGCACTCGTCGAGCAATTGGCAGCGACCTTTGGCGGGGAGGTCCCCGGGCTCACAGTGGCACGACCAAGTCTCGAGGACGTCTATTTGCAACTGATCGGTGTCAGCACTGGACAAAGCGTCAGCACTGAAGAAGGCGTCAGCACTGAAGAAGGCGTCAGCACTGAAGAAAGGAGCGGGAAATGACTACTACGAGCACAGTCGGCAACGTGAGGGTCGCAGGCGTTGCGCAGGGGCGTCACCGCTCCGCCTCCCGGGCCTTTGTCGTCGCGTCCATTGCCCGTTCGCAGGTGGAGATAAAGCAGTTCTTCAGGAGCTCGGAGGCCGTCGTGTTCACCGTGGCGTTGCCGGTCGTGTTGCTGGCACTGCTCGCGTCAATATTTTCCGGCTTCGTCCACGGGACGACCGTACGTTACAGCCAGGTCTATACGGCTGGGTTGCTCGCCGGCGGGCTCGCCTCCACGAGTTTCCTCAGCCTGGCGGTATCGATTGCCACCGAGCGCGAAAACGGTGCTTTGAAGCGCCTCGCGGGCACGCCGATGCCACGTACCGCCTATTTCGTGGGAAAAGCAGTCCTTGTGCTCGTCTTGTGCAGCCTGGAGGCAGCGGTGCTGTTGGTTTTCGGCCACTTTGTCTACAACGTTGCCTTCCCGGGCACGCTCGAGCGTTGGTGGACGTTCATTTGGGTAACGTTCCTGGGTGCGACCGCCTTGTCCCTCCTCGGCATCGCAATGTCCAGCCTGCCCCGCAGCGCCCGCTCGGCAGCACCGGTCGCCAACCTTCCCTTGCTGGTCCTCGAGTTCATCTCGGGGGTCTTCGTCCCCTTCACGTCGCTGTCCCACGGCCTCTACAATTTCGCCGGCCTGTTCCCCTTGAAATGGATCGCCGAGGGCTACCGGTCAGCGTTGCTGCCGAGCTACTTCCAGGTGGTGGAACCGTCCCATTCCTGGGACCGCGGGGAAATGGCCTTGGTGATGGGTATTTGGGTAGTGATCGGGCTTGTCGTATCTTCGAGGACCTTCAGGTGGACGGGTAGCGGCGAGTGATGAAGGCGCCTCCGTTGGGCACCCCGCTCCAAGGCACGAGGGCCGCCACGCGGACAGGCCCTCGCCAGGACGCCTGGGTGACGTTGATGCCATGGTGGCACGCGGCTTTTGGCGTGCTATTGGTGGCTACGGGGGCCTTCGCGACCATCGAGTTGTACGGCTCGTGGCGGCTGCCTTGCCTGCTCGGCCTGTACGTCGCCCTCGCCGTCCTGTACTTGTTGACACCGCAGAAGTTCCATCGCCAGGACAAGCGGGGCCGGGTTGTTTACCTTTGCGGCGCCTTTGCAATATTTGCCGCGGCCAGTTTTATTTTCCCGGGTACCGGTTTCTTGATGTTCGCCCTGATACCCCAGTGCTTCATGCTGCTCCCGGTGCGCACGGCGTTCGCGGGTGTCATCGGGATGACGTTGGTGCTCGCCGGCGCCAACCTGTCTTTTAGCGGGGTCAACGCTCCCACCGTCGCCAGCGTCAGCCTCTTCGGGGTTTTGACGATCGTGCTGTCGTCGCTGCTCGGTGGGTATATCAACCGGATCATCGACCAGAGCAGCCAGCGCGCCGACTTGATCGATGAGCTCGAACGCACCCGGGCGGAGCTGGTCGAGCTGAGCCGGGAGAGGGGCAAGCTCGCCGAGCGCGAGCGCTTGGCGGGCGAGATCCACGACACGCTGGCGCAAGGTTTCACGAGCGTGATCTTGTTGGTCCAGGCCGCACAGGCCGCCTTGGAGCGCAACGACCTTGCCGCGGCTCGAGGCTCGCTGGCACTTGCCGAGCCGGCCGCGCGCGAAGGCCTTGCCGAAGCGCGTTCTCTCATCGGGGCGCTCTCGCCGCTGCCGCTGCAAGGTGCCTCGCTTGCCGGCGCAATACAGCGAGTTTGTGCCGACCTGGGGCCGCGTTTTGGGTTTTCGGCCAACCTCGAGGTGGTGGGCCAGGTCAGGGAGTTGTCCAACAACGCGGAGATCGTGCTGTTGCGAGCGGCTCAGGAAGCCCTCGTCAATGTGGGGCGCCACGCCAAGGCAACCTCGACGTCGGTACGGCTCACATTCGCCGAGCGGGCGACGTCGCTCGAGGTGACAGACGACGGAGTGGGCTTCGATACCACGGCGCCGGCCGGTTTTGGCTTGAGCCAATTGCGCTCGAGGGTGGCCGAGCTCGGCGGTAGCGCTGAAGTCATTGCGGCGCGAGGCGCAGGGACAACTGTCCGGGTTCTGTTGCCATGACGGTTACCGTTCTGATCGTGGACGACCACCCGGTCGTGCGCGAAGGCATGCGCGGGATGCTCGCCGGCGAAGATGACATCGAGGTGATCGGTGAAGCCGGCGACGGGGCGCAGGCTGCCGTCCTGGCGAGATCTCTCAAGCCCGACGTGGTCCTAATGGACCTGCGGATGCCGGGTACCGACGGCGTGGAGGCGACGAAATTGATCGTCGGTGCCAGCGAGCCGGGTGCCGGGCCTGCCGTAGTGGTTGTGACCACCTACGACACCGATCTCGACATACTGAGAGCCGTCGAAGCCGGGGCAAGAGGGTACCTTTTGAAGGACACTCCCCGAGCTGACCTGATCCGCGCAGTGCGTGCGGCCGCGGGCGGCGCGACGGTGCTCGCCCCAGTTGTCGCAGCCAAACTGCTCGGGCGGGGCAATGCCCCGGCCCATCAGGAGCTCACGGCGCGCGAGCTGGAAGTCCTCGGCCTCGTGGCCGTTGGCAAGACCAACTCGGAGATCGGGGAGGCGCTCTACATCGGGGAGGCGACGGTAAAGACGCACCTCCTGCATGCTTTTGCCAAGCTCGGGGTCGACGACCGGACGGCAGCGGTCACCACAGCGATCGCTCGCGGCCTACTGCCGGCGCCAAACTAGCTGGTGGAGGCCAAGCGGCCCATTAATAGAGGCTATCGGCACACTGAGTGTTCAAGTTGACGCGCTAAGCATACGATTGTATCCTTATATGGCCACGACTAATCTGAGGGGCGTCGTGGAGAGGACCGCTAATGGCTGAGAACATGCCCAATTTTGCTGAGGCGCGGCGGGGCGGTTACGACCCGGGGCAGGTGACGGCGTATGTGGGCGGCCTCATCCGTGAGATGGAGGCGGCCCACAGCAAAGTCGCAGAGCTGAGCAGGCTCGTCGAGAGGCTTCACGCCGAGAACAACACCTTCAGGCAAAAAGCTGGGTCCCGCTATAGCGGGCTCGGTGAACGGGTCGACCAGATCCTTGTGCTGGCCGAGTCCGAGGCGGCCGAGGTGCGCCAGGCGGCGACGTCCGAGGCGGAGCGGCTCAAGGCCGAGGTGGAGAAATGGGCGGCAAGCCTCTGGGAGGACTCGAAGCGGCAGGCCGAAGGAATCCGTGCCGACGCTGAAAGAGACGCCCTCGCAACTCGTTCTGAGGCGCAGGCCTATTTCGAGGCGCAGCGCACCAACGCCGCGAAGGTGGCGGCTGAGCTGGAGGCGACCATTGCGGCCCGGCGGGACCAGGCCGAGCAAGAAAATGGTGACCGCCTATCGGCGGTGACCCGCCAGGTCGCTGCCGCCGAGGAGCACGCTGCTCAGATGCGCGTGGACGCCGATCGCCTTCGCTCGGAGACCGAGCTCGTCGCCAACAAGCGGTTGGCGGACGCGGAGCGTCGGGCGCACGAGATCGTCGAAGAGGCGAGAGCCAACGCCGACCGGGTCCGTGCCGATTCCGAAAGGGAGCTGGCCGCCGCCATGGAACGGCGCGACCTCATCGACACCCAGCTCGGCAACCTGCGCCATGCTCTCAGCGCGCTCAGCACCCTGGCTTCCCCGGAAGTGACCGCCAGCCTCGAGCGGGCAAGCCGGGCGCCCTCCAGGCCTGCTCCGGGCGGGCAATCGGCCGACGGTGAAGGTCCCTTGACTGACCTGACTGACGACGACAGTGTTGATTATGCGCCCTCGGTGGTCCAGGTCCGGAGCCGCTCCGCCGTCCGTCACATCGGTTCGCCAGGCCTCTCTGTAGCAAGGGACAGCGAGCCTGAAAAGCGTGAGCCGGCCTAGTTTTTAGCCAGGGCCAACGACCGGGGCTTCATCGCCCCAAGCCGTCCAGCCGGCCTGGCCGTGGCGCGCGAACAACTCGAGGAACGGCCCGGGCGAGCAGCGTTCGATTATCGGGTAGAGCTCGTCGGGTTTGCGTGAGTGTTCGCGTTTGCGGGTGGCGATGAAGTTCACCTGCCGGCGTCCCGGGGCCAGGGTGCGCAATTGGCCGCGGGTGCCGAAAAGGACGAGTTCGGTGACGTTGCGAAAATAAAACCCGACGCCGCGCCCATCGCTGCCGCCGTCCTTGCGGACCTTGTGCCAGACGATGTTGGCCTTGTAGGTGAAACCCCAGTTCTCCAGGACCGTCAAACCGTCAGCCAGCAATGTGTTCGGCACCCACAGGTAGCAGTGGCTCTGGGTAGCCATGAGCTCGGCGACGGGCAGCGCAGCGATCTCCTTGGCGCTCATTGTTGCGTAGCGCGCCAAGCGCCGGTGCTCCGGCGCCACCTTGCCGGTACGGTTCGCGAAACGCCAGGGCGGGTCGGCCAGGACGGTGCCGAAAGGCCCGCTCTGGTGGAGCTGCTTCAGGTTGGGCAATCTCACCTCTCGTGGGTTGGCTGGCCTTCAACGGAAGTCTCTTGAGCGTAGGGCCGTTAGCCCGGTCAAAGGCGGCAATGCCTCGATGCTGGTTGCGAGCACGTTGACCGCCTCCCCGGCCTTTTCCAATTTCCCCCGTACCAACAGGCCGGCAGCGTTGAGCGCCACCGGTCTGTAGCGCTCCCAGACCCCTATCGTGCAGATGACGTTGACAAGGCCAGTTTCGTCTTCCAGGTTGACAAAAACGACCCCCTTGGATGTCGACGGACGTTGCCGGTGCGTCACCAAGCCACCTATCGTGACCGCTGTCCCGTGGGCGAGGTGTGCCAGGCGGGCGGCGGGTACCACGCCCAGGGCGTCAAGCTCTTTGCGGAAAAGTTCGGTCGGGTAGCTGTCCGGGGACAGCCCGGTCGCCCACAGGTCGGCTCGGTTTGCTTCGACGGCGTCCATGTCCGGTAGTGGGGGAGCCTCGGTGCCCGTCACCAGCCCGGTGAGGCGCGACGCCACCTGGTGGTCGTTGCCGGCTTGAGCAAGAGCGCCGGCAGCCCAAAGCGCCGCCCGCCTGTCCAGGTCGAAACATTCGAAGGCGCCTGCCGTAGCGAGCGCCTCCGCCTGTGCAACGTTTACGCCGCTGCGGCGCACAAAATCCTCCATCCCTGCGTAGGGGCGGCCGCCGGCGATGTGCTTGGCCAGGTCGGCACCGATCGTGCGGACATAGGAGATCCCGAGCCGCACCGCGGGCCCGGCACTCCCGCTCCCGGCACTCCCGCTCCCAGTACCAGTGACAGTGGCAGGCTCCAGCACGGAGCAATCTGCGCTCGCGTTCACGTCAGGTCGGTGCACTTCGACACCGTGGCGGCGTGCGTCCAGGACGAGGCTCTGGGGAGACCAGAAGCCCATTGGCTGGCTGTCGAGCAAGCCCGCCAGGAAGGCCGCGGGGTAGTGGTACTTGAGCCATGCCGACGAGTACACGATGTAGGCGAAGCTCACCGAATGGCTTTCCGGGAAACCGAAATTGGCAAACGCGGCCATCTGTCCCCAGATGCGGTCAGCGACTTGGCCCGTCGCGCCGTTGCGTGCCATGCCTGAATAAAAACGTGCCTGCAGGCTGGCCATGCGTTGCGCGCTGCGTTTGGAACCCATTGCCTGGCGCAGTTGATCGGCCTCGGCGCCGCTGAATCCGGCGATATCGATCGCCATTTGCATCAACTGTTCCTGGAACAGCGGTACCCCGAGCGTTTTTGCCAGGCTCCGCTCGAGCAAAGGGTGTAGGTAAGTCACCCGTTCGGTGTTGTTGCGCCGCCGCAGGTACGGGTGGACAGAACCGCCCTGGATCGGGCCGGGGCGTATGAGGGCCACTTCTATTACGAGGTCGTAGAAAGTACGCGGCTTGAGCCGGGGGAGCGTGCCCATTTGCGCTCTGCTCTCGACCTGGAAAACCCCCACGGAATCTGCCTGGCAGAGCATTTCGTAGACCTCGGGATCCTGTGGCAGTTCAGCCAGGTCAAGGTCAAGGCCGTAAAAAGTCTTTATGTGGTCGACGGTTACGTGGAGCGCCGAGAGCATCCCGAGCCCCAACATGTCGAACTTTACGAGCCCGGCCCTCGCACAGTCGTCCTTGTCCCATTGCAGGACGCTGCGTTCGGCCATGCGTGCCCACTCGACGGGGCAGACCTCAGAAACGGGCCGGTCACACAACACCATGCCCCCGGAGTGGATACCTAGGTGACGTGGGAAGTCCTGCACCTCCCGGGCAAGTCCCAGCACCGGCTCGGGTATGCCGCCGCCGCTACTGCCGCCGCCACCACTGCCGCCGCCGCCACCGCCACCCGCGCCACCGGCTGGTGGGAGGGGATCCCAGCCTCCGAGCTGCTTGGACCAGGCGTCTACCTGGCCCTGGGAGGCGCCGAGGGCCTTGCCCATGTCCCGTACCGCCGAACGGGGGCGGTACGTAATGACGTTTGCGACCTGGGCCGCCCGTTCACGGCCGTAGCGGTGGTAGACGTACTGGATCGCCTCTTCGCGCCGGTCGCTTTCGATGTCGACGTCGATGTCCGGTGGACCGTCCCGCTCGGGCGACAGGAACCGCTCGAACAAAAGGCCGAGCCCGACAGCGTCGGCCTTTGTTACCCCGAGCGCATAGCAAACCGCGGAATTGGCGGCGGACCCCCGGCCCTGGCAAAAGATGTCCGACTCATTGCAAAAACGGACGATGTCCCAAACGATGAGGAAATAACCGGCGAAACCGAGCTGGTCGATCATGTCCAGTTCGTAGTCGATCTGGGCGTACGCACGCGGGTGCTTGGGGGCGCTGCGTGGCCCATAGCGGTGCAGCGCGCCTTGCTCTGTGAGGTGCCGCAACCACGTCATCTCGGTATGTGGGGGCGGGGTGGGGAAGGGCGGGAGCCTCGGTGCGACCAGTTTGAGGTCGAAGGCGCAGGACAGGCCCAGTTGGGCTGCCCGTTCGACCGCTCCTGGGTAACGGGCGAAGCGGCGGGCCTGCTCGGCCCCGCTGCGCAAGTGGGCACTGGCCGCGGCCGGGAGCCACCCGTCCATGTCGTCGAGGCTCCGCCCCCCCCGGACGGCTGCCATCGCTGTGGCAAGCCGGGAGCGGCCCGGCCGGTGGTAGTGGACGTTGTTGGTGGCGACGACGTCCGCCCCGCTTTGGCAGGCCAGCTCGGTGAGGGCATCGTTACGGGCTGAGGCGAGGGGCTCGCCGTGGTCCCAGATCTCCACAGCCACGTTGGCCCGGCCGAAGTGGTCCTGCAGGCGTGCCAGTTCGCCACGGGCCGCCGATGGGCCCGAGTTGAGCAGGGCTTTTGTGACCGCACCCTTCCGGCAACCCGTCAGCACCAGCCAGTGGTCTGCCGTTGCGTGCTCGGGTGCACTCAGTACCTGCGGGACGTCCAACGCCGCCGACAAGGCACGGCCCGGCTTAGAGGCCATAGAGATAGTGGAAAGGTCCAGGTGGGCACCGGCGCCGATAGCTGCCAGGAGAGGCAGGTCGACCCGCGGGCGCCCCTTTTCCCTCCCCAATAGGTGGGCCACGGAGAGCGCCTTGCACAATCGGCCGTAGCCGGTGGGGCCCCGCGCCAACACAACCAGGTGGGTGCCCTCGGGATCGGGCACACCGGCCTGGCCCCTGGTCAGGTCCAAGGTGACCTCGGCGCCGAAGATCGTCGGCAGGCCCGCCGCGCCCGCCGCCTCGGCGAAGCGCACCACTCCGTACATGCCGTCGTGGTCGGTTATCGCCAGTGCACCGAGACCGAGGCGCGCCGCCTCTTCGACTAGTTCCTCGGGGTGGGAAGCACCATCGAGGAAGCTGAAGTTCGAGTGGCAGTGCAGCTCGGCGTAAAGGGCCCTTCACCCACGCCGCCATACTACGAACATACGTTCGGTCCCGGCAAGGGGCTGAGGCGGGGCTAAGGCGCAGGAGCCTCGTCGGCGCACTGCTTGTCCGAGATGGATTACTGGTCAGAGATGGAACGGCCCCACGAGCGAAGCAGCCTCTGAAGCTTTCCCAGGGCTCGCAACGCCGGTCAGCTGGCAGATACTCCGCAGCACCGAGTAGTCGTTGAAGGCTACTGCTGAGCGAACGCCGGGGGGCGTGGACGCCGACATCACGATGAGCGGGGTGTGGGAGGCGACGTTGCCCGACCCAGAGCCCTCGTCCCACGCGATCAAGACTGCGAGATGGCCAGCGCGGTAGGCAGGGCTGGCCACAATCTGGGGCAGCCAACCGGCAAGCCAGCCGTCGGCCTGGGCCACGCTGCCGTTGTGCATGTCGTCTTGCACGTCCGGGGTGACCGTGGTCAGCGCCACCGACGGCCCGCTGGCCAGGGCCTGGTGGAGCGGCCCAGCTCTCAGGGTGCCCAGGGGCTGGTCCCAGGTGTCGCACTCGTGCCTGATGGAGGTGTAGTAGACGGCGGGGTTGTGCCTGGCCGCGTAGTCTGCGTAGCTGACGAGGCCGCAGTTATGGCCCATGTCCTGCACGTAGGACCGCCATTGCCGCCCGCTGGTGCCGAGTTCTCCGAAAATCGAAGTGGCCGAGGTTGTGCAGCTCCCTTGCGGGTCACAGTCGCTGCTCCAGGGGTATGAGGCGTAGGAAAGCCCCGATGTCATCTCCATGTAGTTCGGCAATGACGGGTGGGTCAGAGCCGCGTACCCTGTCGCCAGGCCGCACTTGGCGGCAAGGCTGTTGAGCTCGGGGGCGCTCGGGTTGCCGATGACCGAGCTGTAACCGTGGTTTTCTTCCCACACGAGCAGGACCTGGTCGACCACGGCCTTGCCGCGCAGCGCCCCACAAGGCCGGCCCAGGCTCGGCGTGATGTTGGTGGTGTCGGTTTTCGGAGACAGGCGCGCCGTTGCTCCAGGGCCTAGCAAGGCCAGTATGACGAGCACGGCGCCAGCGTTGGCCAACCTGCACACCGAACTACGCCCGCCCACCACTGCAGAATCCTACGTGGCCCTGAGCGCTGTATCAGCGGTGGATCGTCGACAACCAGGCGATGGTGCCTTGGTCGGTGACGCTCGAGGCAGCTTGAAGCATGTCCGCATATGCGATCTGCGGGGTGTTCGTGTGCCCACCCGTAGTCAAGACACCGTAAATGTCGATCACTTCACGCAGGCGGGTCTTCGCGTAATGCAAAAGCCCGGCCCATTGCTCAGCCTGATTGGCGTAGTAGATCTGCGGCATGGCCACGTCGGGACGGAAGCCGTCGGCCACCTGGAGCAGCTGGGCTTCTGTCCAATAATTCGGTTCGGCGGACCCGAAGTCCACCATTGGCGGGAACGTCCCATCAACGAAATCGGCGTAGCCCTCCAGGACGTCGAAGGTGTTCTGGTAGCCCGGGTCGTACGCCGGCTCGGCGTCGTCGGCCGCCACGGCACGCACTAGGTCCGTATAACCGTATTGCGCCCGAAGAGCGCTGTCCCAGTTGTCGACCTGCTCCACCATCAGGGCGAAATGCCGGCCCCAGGCGACAAAGTCGGGAGGCTCATCGGGACAGCCGCAACTGGGCGTCCCGCCGCAGGGCTGGCCCGTCCCGCAGCTGTTGTTCGTCCCGACGGCCACGTTGAGGTTGGTGTCGGCGGGAGCGTACCGGTAGTAGGCCCGGATATAGCTCTTTACGCCAGCCTTGATCGCCGCAAACGAGACAAATGCGCCGCTGTACGCCATCGTCCCGAAGCGGGAGCCGTCGACGCCCGGCCGACCAAAATCGAGGATCACGATGCCCTGCGCAGCGGCCTTCCCCGCCTTCTCACCCTGCTGGTAGAGCGTTTTCGGGTTGGCGGTGCGCTCGTAGTACGACGTTGTCGTAGCAGGCATGGCGGCGGCGCTTGCAGGGGCGGCGGCCACTGGGCTCAACACGGCGCCCAACGCCGTGAGCGCAACAGCCAGTTTTTTGATTTTGCCCACACATTGGGTCGTTACCCACCGATGGTGGGTGCCGCCACTGCACACCATATCGAGCACATTGTCGCGCCTACCTGGTTGCACCCGGTGTCTTTCCCTTCTTCTCGTCCACGGAGCTAAACACGGGGAGGAGGGGGGTGCAGGCGACATTGTCCCGCTACCCCGCGCCAGCTCAAGGTGAGGTCGGCCTCGGGCACCGGCCTGCTCACAGGGGGAGGCGGTGGCAGCGGCATACCTGAGGGCAGCGCAGCGGTTCCCGTCTTGACGGTTGGGCCGGTCTTGGCCGCGGCAGGGGCAAGGTTGGCAGGCAGCCGGGCGTGCCTTGCATCGGAGAAGGGCGGGTAGTCCCACCAGCGGGTCAAATAGGCGGCCTGGGGGGGCCGCGCGCCGGCGATGACAAGGGCCGTGCCGGGTGGGAGGCTGTGGGCCTCGTCGACGGGGAGCCTGGCCTGGAGTCGAGGCGAGCGCGTGGTGCTCGAAGAAGGATGGGCGGTCCACCACGCCGACGAGCTCGTCGAGCGGACGACCACGTCCCCCTGGCCGGCGAGACGGGACACGGCGTCGAGGGTCATCATGTCGGCGATGCCCGGGAGGAGCACCTTGGTGCCGAACAGGGAGAAGAAACCGTCCGCAGGGGCGCCCCAACGGGCTTTCGCCTGGGAGAGGTCCTGCAGGCAGGCGAGCGTAAGCAGGCCCTGGCCCCCACCCTCGCTGACCATGGCCGGCAAGTCCGGCAGTGGTGCCACGTTGGCCACCTCGTCGAGGACCAACGTCACAGGCAGGCGAAGAGTGCCCGCGGAGGCGGAGCGGTAGGTGGCGGCGCGCACCTGTTCCAAGAAGGCTACGACGATGGGCGCCATCAGCGCCTGGTAGCGGGCGGGCGCGCACACGTAGATGGTGTCGGCGCCGCAAGGGAACCCCGCGGGGTCGAAATTGGACGGCTCTGCCAGTTCGAGCGCCCGCGCACTGCGGTAAGCCATCAGCGCCCCGGCCGTAGTCGACAAGATGCCGCTGCGTTCCCGCTCCTCGGTGGCAAGTATGCCGGCCAGCACGTCGACGGCTATTTCCGCCCCGCCGTCGGTGCTGGCGGCCCGGGCGAGCAATGCCATCGGCGTGTGGATGTCGTGGCGCAACGCCCAGCCAACGACCTGGCGGATGCCGCCGCCTGCTATTGCCGATGCGTGCAGCATTGGCGCCAGGAGCGCCTCAGCCCGTTCGGTCCAGTGCGCGCTCTCACCGTGCGAGCCGTAGGGGCGGGCGGCAGCGGTCATCACCCGCGCCGTCACGAGAGCTTCCTCCCAAGAAACAGAGGCCTGTACCGGCGACCATCTCACCAGGTCTGCCCCCGGCGGCAGGGCCACCGACCCGGTCGGGTCCAGCAGCCAACAGCGCCCGAGCTGTGAGCGGCTCGCGATCGTGGCCGCCAGCACGTCGGGCTTGGTCGAGGTGACCAGGACCGGCCCCGGGGCGGCCAGCACGTTGGGCACCACGAGCGTCGAGGTCTTGCCGGAGCGGGGCGGCCCGAGCACGAGCATCGCCTGCTGCGGCCCCGCCCAGAGCATGCGCCGGCCATCGGTGCCCACGTAGAGCTCCGGGCCGTTCCACGCCAGGTTGTCCCGCAGTTGGCGGAGGCTGATCGCCGGAGCCCCGCTCACCTAAGACATTGTACCTTCTTATCATATGTCATGGGTCATCATGTCTTTCCGCCCCGAGGATCAACGCTTTGCTGCGGTGGCGCTCCTGAGCAACCGGCGCCCTTTCCTGGCGGCGCGGGCCGATAGCGCCGTACCCTGGCGGCCGATCTCCAGGGCGCCGTAGGCGGCGATGCCCAGGGATCTTGACCATGACGGCCGGTCCTGGCGACTTATGAGCACTTCGCCCTCGCGGACCAGCTGCAGGTAGGTGCTGACCGGTGGCGGGTCGTAGCCTTGGTCCCACGTCCAGGAGCCGTTGGCGATGTACAGCTCGCGCACCTGGCGGTAAAGGCGGCTGTCGACGTCGAGGTCTCGCCGGGGCAAGCCCGCCGTGCGACCAGTGAAGTAATCGGTCCGAAGGCGCATCCCGTCGCCCCATAGCCGGTGCTCGGGGAAACCGTCCCAGGCCCACACCGAGGCACCATGACGTTGCGCCAGGGCCACGACGGCGTTGCTCACCTGGACGTGCTCCTCATGGCCGTACTCACCCCACGGGTTATGGGTGTACACGACCGGGTGCCCCACCACGTAAGGCTCAAGAAGCTCCAGCAGCGCTGGGTAGTTATCCCGGTACCGTGACGCGTTCGGCAGCGGGCAGTCCGGTCTCAGGGTTACCCCGTCCTGGGTGGGCGTCCTCCTCAACCAGTCGGAGCGCTTGTACACCCCGGCGGAAACCAGCGGCAGGAACTCGAACGGCCCCACCGGGTAGGCGGCCCGGACGGCTTCCCGGCCATGGGTTATCGAGGGGTCGTGGGCGTGGCCAGGCAGTGCGGCCAGGACCATCGCAGCGTGGGCCACGGCCGGGGCAAGCCACAGGATCTCGTCGTCGGGGTGTGCCACCACCACGAGGGCACCGCTAAGGGCCCCACCGGCGACGCGTCAGCCACTTACGGCGCAAAAACTGTAAGCCCGCGAGGCTGAGTTCCCGTTCACAGGGGTATTCACAGGGGCATGGTACCCTCCGTTCGGTGACCCGGGGACCCCTCAAGATCCTTTATCTGACCCCTGAGTACCCTGGCGAGACCAACGCTGGCGGGCTTGCCACCTATACCGCCACCATGTCGCGGGGCTGGCCGACATCGGTCACGAAGTTCATGTTTTGGCCTGCGCGCCCGGGCTGGCACGCCGAGATGTAAGCGCCGACGGCGTGGCCCTCCATGTTCGCCCGGTCCCCGGGCTTCGCTGGCCGCGTTACCTGCCGACCTTTTGGGCCACCCGCTCCCGCTTGGCCACAGGCGCCGCCTTCCTGAACGAGTACCGCAGTCTCGGGCTCAGCTTCGATGTGGTGCACTCCTCGGAGTTCATGGCCCCCGCGCTCCGCTTGGCGCGGCTCGCGCCGGCGCTCGTCGTCCGGCTTTCCGCTCCTGCTTCGCTTGTCCTCGAGTGCGACGGGTTCCCGCTCGGGAGGGACAACATCTGGGCCGACAAGCTCGAACGACGGTCGGCGCGACAGGCGGACGTAGTCGTGTGCCCGAGCAACCTGCTCGAGAGGCGACTCCGCGACAACGGCTGGTTGGACGAGCGGCCGGTCGTGGTCGTGCACAGCCCGGTGGCCGCCGACGCCTGGAGCGGCCTCCCGCCGGCAGACCGTACTGGGCCGACGGTGCTTGCCGTGGGCCGCCTCGACCAAGCCAAAGGCCTGGATGTCCTCATCGACGCGGTGGCCAAGCTGACGCCGGACGTCCCTGGTTTGCAACTGGTGGTGGTCGGCCGTACGGGGGGGCGGACGAAGGGCGAGACCTACGCCGACTTCCTCGCCAAGCGGGCCGCCGACCTCGGTGTGGCCTGCACCTTCGTTGACGAACAAGGGCCCGCCGAGCTGCGCGGTTTGTACGCCGAGGCGCGGGTCGTTGCCATGGCCAGCCGCTTTGACAGTTGGGCCAACGTGGCGTTGGAGGCTTTGGCGGCCGGTCGCCCGGTCGTCTGCACGACCGGCACGGGCATCTCGGAGCTGGTCGACCGGTTAGACCCGGCGGCGGTCGCGCCCGTCGATGACCCCGCTCGCCTGGCCGAGTGCCTGCGGCGTTACCTGGTTTCCCCATCGCTCGCCGCCGACGTAGGCCAGCGGGGCCGCCAACTGGTGGCGGCGGAGCTCTCGGTGGCGGCCATTGCCCAGAGGATGGAGGCTGTCTACGAGGACGCGATCGCGATCTCGCAGATGCACGGCAGTCGAAGCCAGGCGGTGCTGCCGACCGAACGGGCGCCCTGAGCCTCGTTGGACGAGCGCCGCTAATTTATCGGGGAATGGCTCGCTGGCACCTTTGGGTCAGCGGCAGAGTACAGGGAGTTTGGTACCGCGGCAGTTGCGCGCAACACGCTCGCGCGCTCGGCGTCTCCGGCTGGGCCCGCAACCTCCCCGATGGCCGCGTAGAGATTGCAGCCGAAGGCAGCCCCGAAGCGCTCGACAAGCTCGTCGAGTGGTGCCGCCACGGCCCGCCGGCCGCAAAAGTAAGCGCAGTAGAGGTCCAGGTCGAGGAGCCAGAAGGCCTCGACGGCTTCGATCGTGCGCTGATTGTATTGCTATGGATTCTATTAAATTAATGGTTCATTTTCCAGACCCGCTCATGGATGCCTGGTAGTTCGGCATGTCGCTCCAGGCCTGTGACCGGCGTCGGAGCAGTCTCTCCCGCGTGTCTGGTAATAGCGATAAGGTTTGGCATAGAATCCACAGAACCAGTAATATGCTTGCCCAGTAGGCCCGCGGGGCTCGATCAGGAGGGAACTCAATGTTTAAACGTGCTACCGCTGTGGCGTTGGTGCTGCTTGTACCGGTCGCGAGCGGCGAAGTCGCCACCGCCCAGGCACCAAAGGTGGCGGCTGCCAAGAAGGCCAAGCCGAAACCCAAGCCCAAGCCGGTCCCTTCCGTCACGTTGAACGGTGCCGGGGCCAGCTCGATCGAACCCTTCTTTGCGCCGGTTTTCTACGAGTACCACAAGTTGCACTCGAAGGTCACTATCAATTACGACCCGGCCGGCAGCAGCGTAGGTATCAGCGACATCGAGCAGGCGACCGTTAACTTCGGGGACTCGGAAATCCCAATGCAGGCAAAGGATCTGGCCTTGGCAAAAGGGCCGGTGCTCCAGGTACCTGTTGACCTTGGCGGTATTGCCATCAGTTACAACATCCCGGGCGTGCCGAGCGGGCTCAAGCTGAACGGCGATGTCCTCGGCCAGATCCTTGACGGGACGATCGAAAACTGGGACAGCCCGATAATCGCACAGGAATCTGGCGACGGCGGCCTTCCCAACCTCAAGATCGTGGTGGTCCACCGGGCGGACAGCGCGGGCCCGACCTGGGACGTAGACGATTACCTCCTCCAGACGTCACCGTCGTGGGTGCAGGTCGTGGGTTCGAAAAACCCTTCCAAAGTCTGGCCGATCACCGGCTACGGCCTTGGTGAGCAACTGAACAGTGGTGTCGCCACTTATATTGCCCAGACCATCGGGGCGATCGGCTACGTGGAGTACGGGTATGCCCTGAACGCCAAGTTCACCAATGCAGCCATCCTGAACAGTTCCGGTGCGTATATCACCCCCTCCGCAGCCGGCATCGGTTCTGCGGGGAGCTATGCGCAGAACCTGAGCCCCAGCAATTTCAACATCATCAACGAACCGGGTGCGGCTACCTACCCGATCACAAATTTCAGCTGGACACTGCTGTACCAGAAGCAATCGAACACAAACGTGGGCGAGGCCTTGCAGGCGCTCTTCAACTACGTCGTCACGACAGGCCAGAGCACCGCTGCCAGCCTCGGCTACGCTCCTTTGCCTTCGAATGTCGTTTCTATTGCCCAGGCGACGCTAAAGCAACTAGAAACGTCGACAGGTAAACCTCTGCCAAGTTAGGGATTAACGCTGGACCAAAAGCCAGGCACCTCCGCCACCACGGGGAGGCAGGCAACTCTAGAAACTGCGGGTTTGGGCCGCCATGGGCCAGAGCTACCACTCCACTCTGCTGGAGAGCTCTCGGTCGCCGCTGGCGGCCCATCGCCCGCGGTTAGCTACGACGCGTCTGATGTCCGGGCCATATTGGCGGGCAAGCAGGCGTGGCGTGGCGGTCGTGGCTATGGCCCGGCCCGCTGGTTGGGGGCGGGCGTCTTTGCAGCGGTCGCAATCGGGATCGTTGTCAGCATCGCCACCGGCTCGGCGAAGGCGTTTGCCCACTTTGGCCCCGGCTTTGTTTGGTCCGGCACGTACTCGCCGGAGATAACCGGCTCCGGGGCGGGCGTCCTGGTCGTCGGCACCGTGGTGACCACCGCTGTTGCCATCGTGATCGCAGCGCCGATCGGCTTGGGGGCAGCCATCGCGTTGGCCGAGCTTGTCCCGTCCAAGTTGGCGGCGCTGGCAACCACCCTCGTGGAACTTTTGGCAGCCGTGCCGAGCATCGTGGTCGGCTTGTGGGCGCTGCTGGTCCTTTCCCCGTTGTTCAAGGCCCACGTCGAGCCGTTCCTGCACTCCGTGCCGGTCCTCGGCGGCTGGATCTTTGGAGGCCCCGACTACGGCCCGAGCATCTTGTTAGCGGCCGTGGTGCTGTCGATCATGACGCTGCCAACACTGGTGTCTCTTTCCCGCTCTGCGCTGCGAGCCGTCCCGTTGGCCGACCGGGAAGCCGCCATGGCACTCGGGGCCACGCGCTGGCAGGTTGTCCGCAAAGCCGTATGGCCGACAGCGCGCCCCGGGATAGCTGCCGCAGTGACGCTTGCGATCGGCCGGGCCTTGGGCGAGGCGATCGCAGTGGCCTTGGTGATCGGCAACGAGCCATCCTGGCCCCATTCGCTGGTAGGACCGGGAGCCACGCTCGGGTCGTCGATAGTAAACCAGTTTGCAGAGGCGGAGCCGGGGCTGGGGGCGAGCTCGGTTATCGCCCTGGGGGCGGTGCTGTTCGTCCTGACGGTGGTCGTCAACATCGGCGGCCAGGCCCTGCGCCGAGCCGGCAGGGCGTCGGGCTCGCGTAGCTACGCGCCGGTCCCGGTTGGCCAGCCCGTCGGCCCGACCGCGACGATCGTCCTGCCGGGTGCTTCCCCTGACGGCGCCCTGGGCGGGCTCGGCCTGCATACCGCCGCAGAGCCGTTCGCCGGGCCCCACCACACCCTGCGCCGGCGCAGGCTGGTCGGGATCTCTGCGCAAACAGTATGCGTGATATGCCTCGCGGCCGCCGCCGCTCCCTTGGTTGCGCTGGTCGTCTACACGGTCGCTCGGGGCGCCCCTGCGTTGTCCTTCGGGTTCCTCGTCCATCCGGTAGCTCCCGCCTTCGTGCCGGGGGGCGGCATCTCGACGGCGATCGCCGGCAGCGCGCGGGTCGTCGGCCTGGCGCTCGTGATGGCGGCCCCCCCCGGATTGCTGACTGCTCTGTTCCTTTACGAGCGGCCGGGGCGGATCCCGGCGCTATTTCGCTTTGCCGCTGACGTCCTGAGCGGGGTGCCGTCGATAGTGATCGGCATCGTCGCCTACGAGGTAGTCGTCCGGCCTATGCACGGGGCGTCCACGCTCGCGGCCAGCATCGCCCTAGCCGTACTGATGCTCCCGATCATGGTGCGCGCCGACGAAGAGGCCATTCGGACGGTCTCGGTCGACCTGCAGGAGGCGGGCGCGGCGCTGGGAGCGGCGCGTTGGCGCGTTGTGCGTTCGGTCGTGCTCAGGGGCTCCCTTCCGGGCCTGGTGGCGGGCAACCTCTTGGCCCTGGCGAGGGCGATCGGCGAAACGGCGCCATTGTTGTTCACGTTGGCCTCGGCGAACTTCGCCCTCACGACGCTGATCTTCACGGACGCGCAACAGCCGGAGACCTCCCTGCAGCAGGTGGCTTGGGCCATCGCTCTCGTGCTGTTGGGGGCGGTCCTGGCGTTGTCCGCGTTTGCCCGTTTCATAGCCTGGTTCCTTACAAGGAGGGCGAGATGACATCTGTTCCTACGAGCGTCCCGGGCTCGGCCCGGGCCCCCACCGGCACGACGAGCACGGCGGAGAGGCCGGCGCTGCGTTTCGAAGACGTCTCTATTAGCTTCGGCAGCCACGTCGCCGTCCGCGGGGTCACCCTCGATGTGCCCGCGCTACAGGTCACCACGCTGGTGGGGCCGTCCGGGTGCGGCAAAACGACTCTCCTGCGGGCCGTCAACCGCCTCCACGACCATCTTGGTGGCCGTGTCGAGGGCCGGATCGAACTTGGCGACCTGGACATCTATGGCCCGAGTACGCCGGCCGAGCTCGTGCGCAGCCGGGTCGGGATGGTGTTCCAAAGGCCCAACCCTTTCCCGACCATGAGCATCTTCGACAACGTCGTGTCGGGGCTGCGCTTCGCCGGGATAAGGAAGCGTTCGTTCTTGCGTGAGGCGGCGGAAGTCGCCCTTCACCAGGCAGCTCTTTGGGACCTGGTGAAGCTCCGTCTCGATGCGTCTGCGCTGTCGCTCTCGGGGGGACAGCAGCAGCGGCTTTGCATTGCACGGGCGCTGGCGGTGAGGCCGGAGGTGCTCTTGATGGACGAGCCCTGCTCGGCGCTCGACCCGATAGCGACGGCGAAGGTCGAACATCTCATCACAGGCCTTGTCGGCCAGGTCACGGTCGTCCTTGTGACCCACAACATGTTCCAGGCCGCCCGTGTCTCGGACAACGTGGCCGTGATGCTGATGGGCGAGGACCGCGTCGGTGAGCTCGTCGAGGCAGGCCCGGCCGACGTGGTCCTGCATACGCCGAGCGACCCCCGTACCCTCGAGTACGTCACCGGCCGGGTCGGGTGACGCTGCCGCCAGCGGCGTTAGCCCGTCGTGACGCCAAGTAGCGCTTCGCGGGCGTTGCGGACCTCTACACTGCGCTTGTGCAGATCTCAGCAAAAGTTGACTACGGGGTGCGTGCGCTCCTTGTCCTGGCGTCCACCTCAGAGCCGATGACAGCAGAAGCGCTCGCTAAGGACCAGGGCCTCCCAGGCAAGTTCCTCGGGGTGATCCTGAACGACCTGCGACGTGCGGGCATCGTCGTCAGTCACCGGGGCCGTGAGGCCGGCTACAACCTTGCCCGCTCGGGGACTGAGGTCACCCTCGCCGATGTCATCAGGGCGCTCGAGGGACCGCTCGCGCAGGTGAAGGGCCTGCGGCCCGAGACCCTTACCTACCAAGGAGCGGCCCAGCACCTCCAGGACGCCTGGATCGCAGTCCGTGCGAGCCTGCGCGCAGTTTTGGAGCACATCACGATCGACCAGCTCGTGAAGGGGGAGCTATCTCCCGAGATAGCCCACCTCGTAGCCGACCCCGACGCCTGGGTGGCCCGCCGGCTGTCCTAGGAGGCCCGTTGCAGCTCGCGTAGGGCGCGGTAGGAGGTAAAAACGAGCCCCGTGCGCAACGCCAGCGACCGGTAAACCGTAGCCGTGCCGACCTCGTTGTCTTCCACGCGTGCCGGCCAGTCCGGCATAATCGCGCGCAGCTCGGCGCTGTCGCTGGCCGGCCTGAGGACCACCTCGGTAACTCCCGGCGGCATATCGGAGAGAAGCTGGTCGAAGGCGTCCTTGGCGCTGTGGCCGCGGGAGACCCTGATCAGGCGGTCTGGCGACAGGACGCCTTCTTCGGCGGCGAGCTGGCGGAAGGGGAACCCCGTGTTGTGCTGCTGGTCGGCACCGGGCAGGCGCAACGGCAGCCTGAAATCGACAGCGAGGGCAAGGACGACGTCGAAGAACTCGGGCCGAAGCTCGACCGCGCCCAAGTGCGCAGAGAGATGGCTTACGTCGAAACCCCAGTAGATGGCACGCTCGATCTGCGCCCGGCATTCCTTGCGGACCTCGTCCATGTCGGCGTGTTCCCAGAGGTCGACAAGAGTGCGGGGGAACCCACCATCGCCGTCGAGTAGCGAGGGAGCACGTGTAACAGGGCCCCAGCGGTAGAGGTCGAACTCGGCATTCAACGTGAGGTGGACACCGACGTCCTCGCCCCGGTAATTGGCCGCCGCCTCCCGCGCCCAGGGCCCTGGCACCATGAGGCCGGCCGAAGTCGCGATACCTGAGCGGAGAGAGGCATAAACCGCCAAGTTCGTTGCGTAGCTGACACCGAGGTCGTCGGACGTGACGATGAGCAACTTGGCGTCCGGCTCATGACCGAGGGCCTCGGCAAGCGATGTCACTCACCGCACGGTACTAGGTCGTGCTCGGGGTCCCTAAGCAGCCTTGTGCTCTGCGCGCAGCTCAGCACGGCGTGAGGCCTCGGCGAGCGCCTCGCGTGCTTGGGCTATCCCGACAAGGCCCACCTGGCGCAAACGAGGGTTGGTTTTTGCCGAAGCGGGCCGGGAGCCTGCGGTGGCCCGCGGGCTCCCGGCAGCTCGGAGAAGGGGGGCCGTGAGGAGTTGTGGCTGCTGCCAACCTTCGTCGGTTTCCTGGGGTGTCATCGGCTCTAGCTCCATGCTCTTATCATGCCCGGGGGGTGTGACCGTTATTCCTCCGGCATACCTCGGTCCCTGCGGCTATCCCTGCGGCACGACGTCGGCGGGGACCGTCGCCACCTTCCCCGAGGCGATGTCGCCGGCCGGCGGGAGGTTTGCCCACACATAGCTGATGGAGTCGTCACGGCTTTGCCGCGGGACCTCGCCGAGCAGCCATTCGACCCAAGCCACGAGCTGAGCCTGGTCTGCCATGGTCCTGAGCGGTTGGGCCGGAGACTGAGGGCTCACCACTATTTCGTCGATGCCGAACGACTGGATTTCTTGCGCAGCCTCCTGCACGCGCCTCACCGGTACGGGGTGGGACCGCCATGGATGGGCCACCTGCCTTGAAAAGGGCCCCATGGTTCTGGTGGCCACGGCGGTTCGTCCCGGTCATGCCGGTGGCCGTAGGCATCACGAAGCAGAAGCCGGATTCTGCTTGCCAGCGAAGGTTTAGCTCGTTCACCGTGGGCAGCAATAGGACAACCGGCCGCCCTCTTGGGGCACCGGCGGGAGTGGCCTTCGGGCAGGAGAAACCCGTGTTGAACGCCCCCAAAGGCGGGCTCGCCGAGGCAGCGAAATGGAATGTCGGCGTCAGCGCCACCAGGCCAACCCCAGCCAGCGCCCAACCCGAGGCCAGGGCCGGTTCACGAAGGTGCCTCGCTTCGTCGAGCCCGAGGGCGACCAGGAGGCCGATGCCGAGGGTCATCATCGAAGTGAAGCGGTCGGGGAGAAGGTTATGGAAAATAGGCAGCTTCTTGAGCAGATCCTCGGGGAGGTCGAAGTGGCTGACGTGCCCGGCCACGTGCAGTGTCGGGCCCATCGAGAGCAGGGCCGCTGATGCGGTCAGAGCGAGCGCCACCCAGGTGACCTTGCGGCGCCGAGCCAGGATGACGGCCACGATTATGAAAAGAACTAGCGGGATGCCTATGTACGCGCTCTGCTCAGAGCCGTTGCCCGTGAAATGCGAGCTCACCCGGAGCGCCCCCGCCGGGGCAATTTGGGTGATGCGGGTCGGGACGAAAAAGTTGAGAAGGTCGCTAACGTACACGTTGCGCGGGTGGACGTCTTGCACCTCGTACGGGCCGAGGTACTGGACGGCGAGGAACGGGGCCGAGAGGGCGGCGAACACTCCGCCAGCCGTTAGGGCCCCGCGAAGCGCGTAACCCAAATGAGCCCTTGCCTCCCCGCGGGCGACCGCATAAAGCACGACTATTGCAACAGCCGCGATCGCTGCCTCCATGGCGAGCACTTCTTCCCCGGTGAGAAGCTGAGCCCAGGCGAGGAACCCGAGCAGGGCCCCATCGGCCCAGGGCTTTTTCGTCTGGTCCACCAAGAGCCGATCGAGCACGATAAGCATCAGCGGAGCGCTCAGCAGCAGCGTCTGTGCGAGGTGGCCGACAGACTGGGTCACGACGTAGGGCGAAAACCCGAACACCAACGCACCGCACAACGCCGGTAGCCGTCCGCTCCAGCGCCGGAAAGCCATGTAGCCGAAGGTTGCGTTGAGCGCCGGTGCGAGGGTCACGAGCGCGTTGTAGGAGAACGCTGCACCGAACACCGCAGTCACCGGCGCCATCAAAAAGCTAGGCAGCAGCACCGATGTGTTCCACATCAGGTTGACACCGCCCGGGTAGTTGACGTAATTGCTGACGAGCGGGTCCAGCCCGTGGCCGATCGCGAAGGGCACCCAAGCAAGGAACCACGTGTACTCGTCTGCATCGCCCGCGCTGCCTATCAACGTGCTGAAGGGCCATACCCATGCCCTATGGAACAAGGCAACGCTCAGCACCGAGCGCGATAACGAAAACTCCAAGCAGTTCCCACCATAAGGCGTGGCCTCTCGCCGGGGGCCGGCGGTGCTGTGCTCCCCGATTTCTCGGGGGAGGCTCTGTGTGCCCGGGCTCTCGATCAAGGAAGTTAGCGATTACAGCCGGTTTTTGCAGCCCCATTGTTCGTTGGACGACCCCGGCTGCTCAGCGCTTCGGTGGCAGCAATGGGACGACGGCCCGGGCAAGTTCCCCGAGCACCGCACCTAGCGCTGCGCCCGCGACGACATCAGAGGCGTGGTGCATGCGCACGTGCACCCGGCTGGACGCGACGATGCTCGCTACCACGTAGTAGACGGGCCACGAAGCCCCGCGCCGCAGCAGAGCTGCCGCGAAAAAGGCCGCACTGGCGTGCCCGCTCGGGAAGCTGCTCGTAACCGGTACGCGCAGTGGTAGGGGATGGGGCTCGCTGATGTCGGGTCGTTCGCGACGAAAGGCCAACTTGACAAGCCCGTTGACTAGCAACGATTCCGCCCCCAGGAGTGCCCCGGCTCGCACGAGGGGCCGCCAGCCCTTGCCCGAGACAGGTCCCTGCAGTGCCGCCAGGGCCAGCCAGACCATGCTGTGGTCACCCGCCGCGCTGGCCGTGTACATGACCCGGTCGAGCGCTGGTTTGCCTCGCAGGTGCGCATCGAAGTAGCTATCGACCGCCTGGTCGAAATGGGAGACAGCCTTAGAGTTCGGGAGCTCGCCCAGCGCTCCGGCGACCTTGCGGGCGAGTGTCACCGGTTGGCGGCGAGAGGGAGCTGGAGGAGCTCTACCGGGGCCACCTCAGCTATCTCAGTGCCCCCACAGGTTGGCCGCGCGAGAGCGGGGTCACCGCCCCAGGCCGGGCAGTAGGCGTGGTAGCCGCACCAATCGCAGAGAGGGCCCGGCTTAGGCCTGAAATCGTCCAACAGGCATGCCCGTTTCACAGCTGCCCAGATCGCGGTCGTTTGGCGCTCCAGCCCGTTGATGGACTGGTCGTCGGGGGTGCTGCAAATAGCCAGAGGTTCTCGGAGATGGAAGAGCTGGACCATGGCGGGGCGGCGGCCCAGCACCTGCTCGCAAAGCAATGCGTAGAAGTGGACGCCCCCCAACCTTGCCTGCTCCTGGCTCTGGCCCGGGGCACGACCGGTCTTGTAATCGGTCACGATCAGCTCGCCCTGCTCATCGAGCTCGAGGCGGTCAATGATCCCCCGTAGGCGCAGGCGGCTCACCGTGCCATCGTCGCTTGCCGGCCCCTCCATGTCGACCTGCAGGCGCAGCTCGGTGCCGATGACCCGGACGCGGTTGGGATCCTCGAGCACGAAATAGTTGGCTACGAGGCGGCGAGCGTCCTCGACGAACTCCTCGTAGGGCTCGCCCGTGAGGCCGAGGGCGGTCCCCTCCGCGCCGGCGAGCAGCTCCTCGAGGGCGCGCTCGAGCTTTTGGAGCGCAACAGCCGGCGTGCGCGCCCCTTGCTCCTCCTCCCACATCAGGAGCTCGAGAGCCCGGTGGACCACCGTTCCCTTGAACGCCTGCAGGCTCGGGGGCTCAGGGACCTTGTCGATCGCCGAGAGGCGGAAGGCGAGCGCGCACTCCTTGAACATCGACACCTTCGAAGGTGTAAGCGACCCGGGGAGCTGTAACGACATCGACAGCCAGGCTAACCAGCGGGTGGGACCGTCGAGCGGACCGGGCCAAAAGCGCCTGGTTAGATGACCAGCGTTATGTTCCTTTTTCTCATAAAGCCCACGTTGCTATGTCGTCGGCAATGTCGGCGGGGCTTTGGAACGGGCCGAAGTGCCCGAGCATCGGCATCACTACCGCCTCTGGCCGTGCCCCGCCCGGGCCTTGCGCAGGTAGCTCGGCGGCGATCGCCGCCAGCTCGGCCGGAGGCACTGCGGGGCTGAGCTCCCCGCCGACCACACGCGTCGGGCAGTGGACCCCGTCGAGCCCTCCCCAGGCATTGTGGGCCGCGGCTCCCTCGTAAATCCGCGCTTCGTCTTCGGGGTCGCAGGCCAGCCTGTACCCGCCTTTATCGTTTGGTAGTAACCCTCCGTCCAGGAACGCTTCAAAGGCCTCGGATGAGAACTCGGCGAACATGTGGCGGCCCTGGAAATGCGCCCTCGCTTCATCGATCGACGCGAACTCGGCCCGTCTCTGGCGGGCACGCCTGGCGAGCTCGGTCCCGCGTCGCGCCCGGTCCTCGCTCCCGGGGACGCTCACGATCGGTTCCCATGCCCAGATCCGGGAAAAGGTGCCCGGCCTGAATTCCTCCGCCAAAACAACGGCGGCGCCGCCTGCAGAATGACCTACGGCGAGGACCTCATCGGTCACGCCGAGCTGCGCCAAGGTCTCGAGCACGTCGAGCCCGAAGAGAATCCCAGCTGTAATCTCCACCCGGGGAACGGCTCGAAGCACCGTGGCCCCTCATGTCGAGGGCGAGAGGGCGCAAGCCAACCGCGCGGAGCGGGCCCGCAAGGGGTGCCCAGCACCTGCCATGCAACCCGGTGCCGTGCACCATGAGAACGGGTCTGCCGTTGCCCCCGAAATCCCAGCAGGCCAGACGGGCGCCATCGCGGGCCGTAACCAGCAGCTGTTCCATGCGGCGTGCGCCAGTTAGGGACTGGCCAACAGGCCAAGCAGGCTGGCGGCGTTGTCCACGGCGTTGGTACGCCAGCAGTTGTCCATGATCATGTGCACTTCCGAGCTGGAAGAAGCCAGGTCACGCACGGCCGGTACCCAGGCTGCGAGTTCCGCGTCGCTGTAGCGGTGGAGCGGGCCCCACCAGGTCAACTTGTCGGCGAGGGTCTCGCTTTGTGTGCCGGCCTGGCTCGCCAGGCGAGGCGTGTGGCCCGGGAAGCGGACCAAGGCGATATCGGCGGTCGCTGCGATAACCGGCTTCGTCGGTGTCGAGCTGTGGCGGCAGACGAAGGACAGCCCGATCTCTTCGAGGACGCCCAGCGTCTGCTCGCAGGCGGTCCCCTCGAACCAACGCTCGTTGCTGAGCTCGACGGCCACCCGCAGGCCAGGCAGCCGCGAGGGCAGCTCGGCCAGTTCCTCCCAGGCCGCCGGCCTGGGGCTGAACCACGTCGGGAACCTTACGATGACTACACCCAAGCGGCCGGCATCAGCCAGAGGCCGAAGGGCGTGGTTGAAGCGAGCCCAACACTCGTCGACGACGTCGGCTGGAAGACGCTGGCGGTAGAGCTTGGACGCGTCGCGCCGCGAGGGCTTTACGCGGCCCTGCAAGTCGGGCCACAGCGACTCCGGCCAAGTTGGGGCGCCACACAGCAGCGACCAGGCCCGCACGTCGAGGGTGAAACCAGGCGGTGTCGTGGCGGCCCAACGCTGCGCTAACTCGGGAGTCGGCGGGAACCGGTAGGTGGTGGCGATCTCGGCGAGGGGCAGGCGGCTCGTGTAATAGGAGAGCCGTTCAGCCGCGCTCAGCGAGCGCGAGGGGTAGAAGCCTCCGTCGCGGACAAGCGAGCGGTCCGCCCACGAGCTGGCCCCCGCCAGTACCCGGCAACCGCCGATGTCAACGCCCGTGGCAGGGCCTGTGACAACGCCGCTAGCTGGTCCGCCAAAGGTAACCGCCGTGCTCATCGCATCGAGCGTAGGCGCCTGGCACGCCCTTCACGCGGATCCCAGGTTGCGGCACGTGCGGTCACAAGGCAGCCCCGTTACCGGCGTCAAGGGCGCCGGGAAGGGCCCAGCGCGTGAAAAGATGTTTTATGCGTCAGCACGACTTGGCCCGGGCTGACCGGTGAGCAACGAGGCGGGGACGTTGCAGGACTGGGGCATCGACCCTGGCTACTGGGACGTCGGGGGCCAATGGCACGACGTCCCCGAGACCACTCTGCGCTTGGTCATGCAGGCGATGGGGGCCCGCACCTCGGGCACCGTTGCGCCGAGCCCGCCACTCGCCTCACCCTTGTTCACGGCGTCCCAGACCGGTCCCTGGCCATATCTGCCCGGCGGCACGCTGACCCTGGAAAACGGGGGCACCATCGAGCTGCCTGAGCACGGCCCTCGGCCCGACGAGCTACCGCTCGGTTACCACCGCTTCGAACCTACCGAGCCCCGCATGAGCGGCTCCCCCGATCTTTGCCCTCAGGTCGTGGCGGTCTGCCCGCCCCGGTGCCCAGCGCCCCCACCCGGGCGCACCTGGGGCTGGTCGGCGCAGCTGTACGCCACGCGTTCGAGCCATAGCTGGGGCATAGGCGATTTCGCGGATCTTCGCAGCCTGGTCGACTGGGCGGGGGCCAATGGGGCCGGCTTCGTGCTGCTGAACCCCTTGAACGCCCCGGCGCCGGGCCCGGTCCCGGGGCCGAGCCCCTATTTCCCTAGTTCGAGGTGCTTCCTGAACCCCCTCTACATCCGGGTGGAAGAGGTACCCGGTGCCGGCGAACTTGCCGAGATCGCAACGCTTGCCCTGAAGGCGAAGGAGCTCAACGGCGACCGCCTGATCGACCGGACGCGTGCCTGGGCCCTCAAGTCTGAAGCCCTCGAGTCCTTGTTCGCACGCTTCGACAAGGCAGGCGGCGACGACGCTTTCGAACAGTTCACCCGGGAGCGGGGCAAAGTCCTAGATGGTTACACGTCTTTTTGCTCGCTGGCGGAGCGCTTCGGGCTGCCGTGGCAAGACTGGCCAGCCGAGTACCGCCACCCCGACAACGCAGAAGTCGCTGAGTCGGCTGCGAGCCCGGAGGGCCGCTCCCGCAAGCGTTACCACGCCTGGCTGCAATGGCTCTGCGAAACCCAGCTCGCGAGCGCTTCGAGCGGCGGCCACCTTTTGTGTGACCTCGCCGTCGGCGTCGACGGGGGAGGCGCTGACGCTTGGTTCTGGCAGGAAGCCTTCGCCCTCGGTATGCGAGTGGGGGCGCCGCCCGACGATTTCAACACGACGGGCCAGAACTGGGGCCTCCCGCCATGGGACCCGTGGAAGCTGCGCGCTGCCGCTTACGAGCCTTTCATCGAGACCCTGCGCGCAGTGCTGCGCCCTGCCGCGGGCCTGCGGGTCGACCATGTGATGGGCCTTTTCCGCTTGTTCTGGGTACCTCTCGGTTCAGAGCCGGCCGAGGGTACCTACGTCCGGTACCCGTGGCACGACATGGTGGCGCTGGTCCGCCTCGAGGCCACGCGGGCAGGTGCCTACATCGTCGGCGAGGACCTCGGGACGGTCGAGGACCATGTCCGCGGGGTCCTTTCGGACAGCGGGGTGCTTTCGTACAGCCTCTTCTGGTTCGAGGACAAACGGCCGTCGGAGTGGTCCTATCAAGCGCTCGGGGCGGTGACGACCCACGACCTGCCGACGATCGCCGGAGTTTGGACGGGCCACGACATCGGCTCCCAGCGCGACGCAGGGCTCGCGGTCAATGAGCAGAGCTGCGAGGCGCTGAGGAGGCGCCTGTCGGAGTGGACCGGTTCGGATGACAACAGGCCTCTGCCCGAGGTTATCGAGGCCACCTACGCCGCCCTCGGGGAAGCACCGTGCGCGCTCCTTGTCGCTGTCTTGGACGACGCAACCTGCGTCGAGGAGCGCCCCAACATGCCGGGTACGATCGACGAGTGGCCCAATTGGTGCCTGGCCCTCCCCGTACCGTTGGAAGAGGTGGAGCGCAGCGAACTGGCTGCCTCGATAGCGCGGACCTTGAGCGGCTCAGGGCCCGGGTGAGCGCTGTATGAACCTCGCCGACCTACCCGTGCGCCCGCCCGTGGCGCCCATGCTCGCCAAGCTCGCTCGCGAGCTGCCGAGCGGGGACTACATCTACGAGCCGAAGTGGGACGGCTTCCGCTGCATCGTGTTCCGCAGCGGAAGCGAAGTGGAGCTCGGCAGCCGTAACGAGTTACCGCTGACAAGGTACTTTCCAGAACTGGTGCAAGCGCTGAGCGAGGTGCTCCCCGAGCGTGCGGTCCTCGACGGCGAAGTGGTTATCGCGGGGCCGACCGGCCTGGACTTCGACGCCCTCTCGCAACGGGTGCACCCGGCCGAAAGCCGAGTGAGGCTGCTCGCAGAAAAGACGCCAGCCTCGTTCATTGCCTTCGACCTGCTCGCACTCGACGATCGCGACTTGCGCCCGGAGCCGTTCCATGTGCGCCGGCGTCTTCTCGAAGGGGTGATAGGCGACGGGGGCGCCTCCGTGGGCATCCACTTGACGCCCGCCACGCGGGACCGCTCCGTGGCCGGCGACTGGTTCTCCCGCTTCGAGGGCGCCGGCCTCGACGGGGTCGTGGCCAAATCGGCGGACCTTGCCTATGTAGCAGGCAAACGGGTGATGGTGAAGGTGAAACACGAACGCACGGCCGAGTTCGTAGTAGGTGGCTTCCGCTGGTACCGCACATCTGCTGGCACCGGGACGCCTTCTGGCACCGGCACGTCTGCTGGCACCGCCACGCCGGGGCAGTCAGAAGTGGGTTCGCTCATGCTTGGGCTTTACGACGACGCCGGCGACCTCTCCCACGTGGGGGTCATCGGCGCCTTTCCCGCCGAACAGCGGCGTCAGCTGGTCGAGGTCCTGGCGCCCTACCGGCTGCGCAGTGACGGGGGGCCCGAAGGCCATCCCTGGGCCGGTTGGGCCACCGCTGCCGATGCGGCGGGCCCGCGGTTGCCGGGGCCCGGAGCCGCTGGAACGCCACCAAGGACCTCACCTTCGAGCTGCTGCGCCCCGACTTGGTGGTGGAAGCCGCCTACGAGCACCTGCAGGGGACACGACTGCGCCACACCGCTCAGTTCAGGCGTTGGCGGCCCGACCGCGATGCGCGCAGCTGTACCTACGACCAACTCGACGCAGTTGTCCCGCTGGAGCTGGCGGAGGTGTTCGGTGCCTCAAAGCGTGCTGCGGCGCCCCGGGCTGCTGGGGCGCCTGGGACGGGGAGGGGGCCGAGTGGCGACGAGCAGTGATTTCGCGGCCATCACGGTAGATGGCCGCGAAATACGCGTATCGCGGCCCGGCAAGGTGTTTTTCCCGGATGTCCCGGTATCGAAAATGCAACTCGTCGAGTACTACATATCCGTTGGTGAAGGCGCGCTTCGAGGTGTTTACCGCCGGCCAACCGTGCTCAAGCGCTTCCCCGACGGGATAAACGGAGAAGTCTTTTTCCAAAAGCGCGTCCCTGCCGCGCGGCCCGACTGGCTCCACACCGCGACGGTTCATTTTCCGTCTGGGCGTTCTGCCGAGGAGCTCTGCCCCTTAGATGTGGCGCACCTTATTTGGGCGGTAAACCTCGGTTGTGTGGATTTCAACCCCTGGCCGGTACGGGACTCCGACCTCGATTGTGCCGACGAACTGCGAGTTGACCTCGACCCGATGCCTGGCGTGACTTTCGACGATGTCCGCCACGTCGCCGGCTGCGTCCACGACGTGCTGGAAGAGCTCGGTATGCCTGGTTTCCCAAAGACTTCCGGAAGCCGCGGGATCCATATCAACGTAGCTATCGAACCGAGGTGGGGTTTTACCGACGTGAGGCAAGGTGCGCTGGCATTGGCGAGGGAAGTCGAAAGGCGGATGCCAGAGATCGCAACGTCCAAATGGTGGAAAGAGGAGCGAGGGGCTCGCGTCTTCATCGATTACAACCAGAACGCGCGCGACCATACGGTCGCGTCGGCGTACTCGGTACGACCTGTTCCCAATGCCCGGGTCTCGGCGCCGTTCACCTGGGACGAACTGGACGCGATCGACCCCAACGAGCTCACAATTTTTTCGGTGCCGCCACGCTTTGCCGAGATCGGTGACCCAGCTGCCGGCGCAGACGGCCTCGCCTGCTCACTGCAGCCGCTGCTCGACCTAGCCCGGCGAGACTCCGAGGAGCGCGGGCTCGCCGACGCCCCATGGCCGCCGCACTTTGCCAAGGCACCCGGCGAGCCGACGAGAGCGCGGCCCTCCGTCCGCCGCACCCCTTAGCGCCCGCGTCGGGACGGCCGCGGCGCCCGGAGGAGGTGTTGGCACCCACGCGGGGTCGGGGGGTAGGGTTTTGGGTAGGTGGGACAGGCAAGCATCAGGAGGGACCCAGGCAGTGGATGAGGCTCGGCAACGGGTCGGGACGGGGGGCAGCTGCGCACAAAGCGCACTGCTCGTGCCGGTGCCCGAAGCCGAACCGCTGGTCGGGGCCTGGCGAGCGGCCCACGACCCTTCGGCGAGGACGGGCGTCCCGGCCCACGTCACTCTGGTCGTCCCGTGGATCCCCCCTGAGCAGATCAAGCAGGAGCACCTCGAGGAGCTGGAGGAACTTGTCGGCGGGGAAGAACCCTTCGACTACTCCTTGGACCGGGTTTGCTGGTTCGGAGAGCGGGTTTTGTGGCTATCGCCCACCCCGGCAGGCCCGTTCAAGCGGCTCACGAACGTCCTGGCGGACCGCTTCGATACCCCTCCCTGGCAGGGTGAGTTCCCCGAAGTCGTGCCCCACCTTACGGTCGGCCTCGCCGGCCACTCCCTTGGCGGCACCCTGTCAGAGGCGGCGGAAGACCTGGCCTCGAAGCTGCCGGTCAGCTGCCGGGCTGGCGAGGTGGACGTCATCTGCGGCGACGGCGTCCAATGGGAGATGGTCCGCCGCGTGTTCCTGAAGGGCGAGTAGTAGGACAAGTTTCCGCTGGACGCCTGGGGGGGAATACGAGATGCTGTGCTTAGCGGCCAAGGACGCCGAGCCCTCAAGCGGGCGGGTCGCTTGGCCGAAAGGAGCAACCGGTCGTGCCCACCGTCGCCGACAACATCGTCCAGACCCTGAAGTCCTCCGGTGTCCGCCGTATCTATGGGCTTCCTGGGGATTCCCTTAACGGCTTCACTGACTCGCTGCGCCGTGATGGCACGATCACCTGGGAGCATGTCCGACACGAGGAGGTGGCCGCGTTTGCAGCTTCCGGCGAGGCCGCCATTACCGGAGAGCTGGCCGTGGTGGCCGCTAGCTGCGGACCAGGCAACCTGCACCTGGTCAACGGTCTCTTCGATGCCAACCGCAGCAGGGTCCCCGTGCTGGCCATCGCTGCCCACATTCCCCGGGAGGAGATCGGTGGCGGGTACTTCCAGGAGACCCACCCCCAGGAGCTGTTCCGCGAGTGCAGCATCTACTGCGAACTCGTAAGCATCCCCGAGCAGTTCCCCCAAGTCCTCGAGATCGCCATGCGCAGTGCCCTCGAACGCCGGGGTGTGGCAGTGATCGTCGTCCCCGGGGAGGTCTTCCTGAGCCAGAGCCCGGCGGGCTGGCAACCCCACCCGGTATTGAAAACCGAGTCGGTGGTCCGCCCGTCGGATGAGTCGCTCGCCGCTGCAGCAGAGATCTTGAACGGCGCCAACCGCGTCACCATCTTGGCAGGTGCGGGTTGCGCCGGCGCTCACGACCAGCTCATTGCGGTCGCCAAAGCCCTCAAGGCGCCGATCGTGCATTCCATGCGGGGGAAGGAGTTCGTCGAGTACGACAACCCCTACGACGTGGGCATGACCGGCCTCCTAGGTTTCAGCTCGGGGTACAGGGCGATGGAGCACTGCGACGCGCTCCTCATGCTCGGCACCGATTTCCCCTACCGCCCCTTCCTCCCCCAAGGGGTCCCGGTTGTCCAAGTCGACATCCGAGGAGAACAGATCGGTCGCCGCGTGGCGGTAGAGGTGGCCCTTGTCGGCACCGTGCGCGATACGGTCGACGCCCTGCTTTCGCGCATAGCCGTCAAGTCCGGTTCTGAGCACCTCGACCAGATGACCGCCCATTACGCCCGGGCACGAGCTCGCCTCGACGATCTTGCTCGACAGGGCCGCAACCACTCGCCTCTCCACCCACAGTTCGTGGCGGCAGCCATCGACCGCCTGGCCGCAGACGACGCCATCTTCACTATCGACGTCGGTAGCCCGACGATCTGGGCTGCCCGCTACCTCCATATGAACGGGAAGCGCCGTCTGCTCGGGTCGTTCACCCACGGCTCGATGGCCAATGCACTGCCTCAGGCGATCGGTGCCCAGGCGAGCCAGCCCGGGCGTCAGGTGGTGACGCTATCGGGCGACGGTGGTGTGGCCATGCTGCTCGGCGACCTGATCACGCTCCGCCAGATGGACCTGCCCGTCAAGGTGATCGTGTTCAACAACGGCGCGCTCGCGTTCGTCGAGCTGGAGATGAAATCGGCCGGCATCGTGAACTACGGGACGGACCTCGACAACCCCGATTTCGCCGGCATCGCCCGCGCCACCGGGCTCTTCGGGGAAACGGTGGAGAAGTCAGACGAGCTCGAAGATGTCCTCGCTGCCGCGTTCGCCCACGACGGCCCGGCCCTGGTCAACGTGCACACCGCACGTCAGGAGCTGTCCATACCACCGAAGGTGACACTCGAACAGGCCAAGGGGTTCAGCCTGTTCGCTATGCGGACGGTCCTGTCTGGCGGTGGCGACGAGATCGTCGAGCTCGCCAAGACCAACCTCCGCCAGCTCGCCAAGGAATAGCCGCCCGCTCGGCTCGGCGCTTAGCTAGAGCGTCGGGGTACGGCGCTTCAGCTGTTCGGCGACGAAGCGGCCCACGACGTCGAGCGGCTCCTGCTGGCCATCGATGAACGAGATGTGCGCATCGGTGCTGCCGGGGTCATTGGAGTGGTTGCTCGGGTAGGCCATGACCACCCGGCCCATGATCGAGATCGTCTCGTCAATTGCCGTTGCCCTGCCTGCGAGACGGACAGTCACCTCGATGGTGTCTTCGGTGCTCAGGTGTTGGCATCCCTCGAGCTTCATGCCGCCGATCGAAAGATCGGTCATGACCGCCTTGCGAGCCGGGCCCTTGCTCTCCGGGAGCAGCGCTCGGACCTCGGCGGGCAGCTCGGCGAGCACCCTCGGGGTTGGCCGGCGGGCCACGAACATGGGGGCGTCGAGCACCTGCACCTCGGCCTGGTTGGCGCTCGGGTGGGAGCTGACGATGCAGAGCCACTTGTAAACGCCCATGTCGAGTGGGATGAACATCTCCACCACCGACCCTGTTTCGAGGGAACCGTCCGGTGGCACTTCAAGCAATTGAAGGGCGATGGACCGTCCATCGCCGGACGTCACCTTGGCGGCGAAAGATTGCCCTGGCGTCAGCTGGAGGCTTACTCGCGAACCTGCGCTAAGCGGCCCGACGGCACGCAGGACAAGAGCCGCCTGCGCCATCGACCGCGCCGCCGGCCCACCTGTCACAGGCGTAGGCGTCTCGTCCGCGGTCGCAACTGGGGCGACAAATGTCATCGTGTCCTCGGCTCGCTCATCAGGTCCCTGGCCTCACGTTCGTGGTTTTCATCCGCGCGTTACGAACAACGAACGGCCGGTCTGAACCTTTTATCGGCGCGACACCGCTCACGCCTTGAAGAGTCTTCGCAGGTTACCGGCTCGGGCCTGACCGAGGTCAGCTCCTAGCCGTGCCGTACGGCTCACCGGCCTCGTCGTAGCATGTTTCGTGGTAGTGCTCGACCCTTGTCCAACGGCCTTCGACGTACACGTTGGCAATGACTTGGCGCCCTTTTATGCGGGCGACAAATTTGACTGGTGACTGGCAATGTTCGCAGACGGCGTCGTTGCCCGCCTCGATGAAGCGCACGACCGCCCTGCTTGTTGCCATAACCGGAGTTACAGAGCTCACAAAGCCTTTATCGGACGGTGGAGGGGCCAACCTGAGCCCCCTGCCGGCCCTTCCGAGGCCGTACTCTGTTAACCGTGGCAGACGCCAGAAAACCAAACTCGGACACGCTCGGGCCCAACGCCTGGCTTGTCGATGAGATGTTCGAACAGTTCCGTGACGATCCGACCTCTGTCAGCGAAAGCTGGCGGGAATTCTTCGAGGGGTACAAGCCGGGCGGGGCGAACCTCGTGCGCCGGCCTGTCTTGGTGCGCACCGGGGAGCTAGCTCCGAACGGGGAGGAAGGGCCGCGCGGGGCTGGTCCGGCCGGCTCCCCGGGCCGACAGGGCGCGAAAGCCGGCACCGTGGTCGCGGAGCCAGGTGGGAACGGGGCGGACGGCAAGCGACCGGGCGAGGGCGGCGCCGTCGGCAACGGGGCCGTAGCGGCGGAACAGGGACCAGCTGTCAAGCCGTCCCGGCCCCAAGACGGCGAGACGGTGCCGCTGCGGGGCAGTGCTGCACGGGTCGTCTCCAACATGACCACGAGCCTTGAGGTGCCCACGGCGACCAGTTTTCGGGTGGTCCCGGCCAAGATGCTCGAAGTCAACCGGCTGATCCTCAACAACCAGCTCGCCCGCGTAGGGACCTCGGGCAAGGTGAGCTTCACTCACCTCATCGCCTGGGCGATCGTCCAGGCGCTGCGAAGCGTCCCGGCGCTCAATTCGAGTTTCGTGGGTACCTCCATTGGCAACGGGCGCCGGCAATGGTGCCGGCCACAGCGGGGAGGGCGCCCAAGGCGCCGGCGCTCCGGCCAAGAGCGGGGGACCGGCCGTTTTCAGGCCGGCGCACGTCAACTTGGGTGTTGCCGTAGACCTCGAGAAGCCCGACGGGTCCCGGACGCTCATGGTGCCCGTCGTCCAACGTGCGGACGAGGCAGATTTCCGGGGTTTCTGGAAGGCTTACGAAGACCTGGTACGCAAGGTTCGCGGAGGCAAGGGCGAAGTGCCCGACTTTGTCGGGGCAACGATAACCATCACCAATCCAGGCACCCTTGGCACCGTGCAATCGGTACCGAGGTTGATGGCCGGTCAGGGCGCGATCATCGGTGTCGGCACGATCGATTTCCCCGCCGAGTGGCAAGGCGCTGACCGCCGCCAGCTAGCGGAGCTCGGGGTCTCCAAGGTCGTCACGATCAGCTCAACTTACGACCACCGCGTCATACAAGGCGCCGAGTCCGGGCTGTTCCTTCAGAGAGTTCACAAGCTCCTCCTGGGTGAGGACGGCTTCTACGAAGGCGTCTTCCGCTCGATGGGCGTCCCGTACGAGCCCGTCAGGTACAACCAGGATGTGAACGACCCGTTCGAGCCGGCGACGAATTATGTAGAAAAACAGCAAAAAGTCGAACGGATCGTCAATGCCTACAGGGTGAGGGGCCACTTGATCGCCCACTTGGACCCGCTCAATTGGAAAGAACCACAGATGCACGCCGAGCTCGACCCCGCCATTTACGGGCTGACGGTGTGGGACCTGGACCGCGAGTTCCTCGCGCAGGGCTTGGCGGGCAAGGACCGGATGCGACTGGGGGAGATCCTTTCGCTGCTCAGGGATGCCTACTGCCGTACGGTCGGCGTCGAGTACATGCACATCATGGAGCCCGAGCAAAAACGGTGGATCCAACATCATGTCGAGGGGGTGGCCACCAACCTCGAGCCGGAGGAGCACCGGCACATCCTTGCCAAACTGAACGCCGCCGAGGCGCTCGAGCGGTTCCTGGAGACGAAGTACATCGGCCAGAAGCGCTTCGGGTTGGAAGGCGCCGAATCGGCGGTGCCTCTTCTTGACGCGTTGCTCGAGCGTGCCGCCGACGAGGGGCACCAGCACGCGGTAATGGGCATGGCTCACCGAGGCCGGCTCAACGTACTGATAAACATTGTTGGCAAGAGCTATCAGGAGCTCTTTGGGGAGTTCGAGGGGAACCTGGACCCGACCACTGTCCAGGGTTCGGGGGACGTCAAGTACCACAAGGGTTTCAGGGGTACTTTCCGGGCTAGTTCGGGAAATGAGCTCGACGTGGCCCTCGCCTCCAACCCGTCCCATCTGGAGGCAGTAGGCCCGGTCGTCGAGGGCATGGCGAGAGCCCTCCAGGACACGGTCTCCGCCGCTGCCGATGCAGGCGACGGCGGCCTTGCCCGGCCCGTCATCGACATGGTCCTGCCGGTGATAGTGCACGGTGACGCTGCGTTCGCGGGGCAGGGAGTCGTGGCAGAAACACTGAACATGTCGGCACTCCCGGCGTACGAAACCGGGGGCACGGTTCATCTGGTTATCAATAACCAACTCGGTTTTACAACGAACCCTGATTCGGCTCGCTCGTCGGTTTACGCCACCGACGTCGCAAAGATGGTCCAAGCACCGATATTCCATGTCAACGGTGACGACCCGGAGGCTTGCGTCCGCGTCGCTCGCCTCGCGTTGGATTTCCGCCAGGAATTCCACAAAGACGTTGTCATAGACATGGTTTGCTACCGGCGCTACGGCCATAACGAGCAGGACGACCCGTCCCTCACCCAGCCGCTGCTTTACCAACTGATAAAAGACCACCGCAGCGTTAGGAAGCTCTATACCGAGGCGCTTGTGCGGCGCGGCGACATCACGCTGGAGGAAGCCGAGGCAGCGCTTGCTGACTTCTCACGGCGCCTGCAGGCGGCCCTCGACGAGACCAGGGCCTCGGCCCCGCCGCAGCTGACGAGCCTTCCCCCGGCCCATGCCCATGCCCCCCGTGCGGCCTCGGTGAGCACCGCGGTCGAAATGGGGACGCTGGAAACCGTTGTCGACGCGCTGACCCGGGCACCAGCCGACTGCACCCTTCACCCCAAGATCGCCAAGTTGCTCGAATCCCGCAGCAAGTTGTGGGCTTCGGGGCAGGTCGACTGGGCGCTAGGGGAGGCGCTCGCCTACGGGACGATCGTGCTTGATGGCCGCGACGTCCGGCTTTGTGGCCAGGACACGCGCCGGGGGACGTTCGGGCACCGCAACGCTGTCTACGTGGACTACAGCACCGGCGCCGAGCACATCCCACTGGCAGACATGGCGCGCCAACAACCCGAAGGGGCTGGCCGCTTCTACGTCTACGACTCCCTCCTTTCGGAATACGCCGCTCTCGGTTTCGAGTACGGTTACTCGCTGTTTTCTCCCGGTTCGCTCGTGGCCTGGGAAGCGCAGTTCGGCGATTTTGTGAACGGCGCGCAGATAATCATCGACCAGTTCCTCGCTGCGTCCGGTGTCAAGTGGGACCAACATTCGCGTCTCGTACTGTTGCTCCCCCACGGCTACGAAGGGCAGGGTTCTGAGCATTCCTCAGCCCGGGTAGAGCGTTTCTTGGAACTGTGCGCGGAAGAAAATATGTGTGTCGCGAACGTGACCACCGCCGCGCAGCTGTTCCATTTGATGCGCCGCCAGGTCCTCCAAACCGAGCGGTTACCGCTGGTGCTGTTCACCCCTAAGCGCTACCTGCGCGGGCGCGAGGCCTATAGCGCGGTGGAAGAACTGACCGACGGCTCGTTCCACGAGGTGATCGGTGACCCTCTTCCCGTGCCCGAAGAGGTCCGCCGCGTAGTCCTTGCCACTGGCAAGGTGTCCCTCGACCTGCTAGTTGCCCGGGGCGCAAAGACGGTGAGCGACGTGGCCGTCGTGCGGGTGGAGCAGCTGTACCCTTGGCCAGGCGAACAGCTCGCCTCGGTCCTGGCCCGCTACCCTCAGGCCACCGAAGTGGTCTGGGCGCAGGAGGAGCCGGCCAACATGGGGGCCTGGGAGTTTGTCAGGGACCGCCTCGCCGAGGACTTAACAGGGCGCATCTTGTCCGTTGTCGCGCGATCTGCTTCCGGCTCGCCCGCCACGGGCAGCCATGCCCTTCACGATCTCGAGCAAGCCGACATCCTCGAAAGGGCGCTGGGCTCATAGGGGGCCGGCTCAGGCATGACTAGCCCCTCCTGACCAGCCCTTAAGGTCGGGATCCGCCACGCCAAGCGCTCCGGGTGGCAGACTGTACGTAGTAGGTGCATGTCACTGTTGCCCGACCTGCACTGCGTGGGAGACGATCGTCCCCCATTCGCGGTGGCGGTGAGCCTGCAGTGGCATTGTGCCAACGGCCCCAAAAGGCCTCTGGACGGCGAGCAAGCGCGACGCGAACCGGTTCGGGGGTGGGACCGTTTGGATGACAATACAGGAGAAAAATGCCAGCTCGTCACGTAGTCGTCGACGGCTCGAATATTGCGACGGAAGGCAGTTCGCTGCCGACACTCAAACAGCTCGACCAGGCGGTACGCGAGTTCCTCATTGAGAACCCAGACGACGTTGTCACCGTCGTCGTAGATGCTACGTTCGGCCACCGCATCCCCCCGGAGGAGCGGCAGCTTTTCGAAGAGGCGGAATCGGGAGCAGAGATCGTTAGCCCGCCGGCGGGGGCGATAGGCAGAGGCGACGCTTTCCTGCTCAGAGTCGCCGACAAGGTCGGGGCCGTCGTGCTGTCCAACGACTCTTTCCAGGAGTTCCACGGCGAGTACGAGTGGCTTTTCGACAAAGGCCGTCTGATCGGGGGGAAGCCTGTCCCCGGAGTGGGCTGGATCTTTACCCCCCGCACTCCGGTGCGCGGGCCGAGGAGCCGCGAGTCCGTAAAGGAAGCCAAACGGAAAAAGCGCGATGAGGCGCCCGACGAAAGCGGCCTTGATATGGCCGCCGAACGTTCTCGTGGGCGTGGCGGCGAGCGAAAGCTGCAGCGGGCTATTGCCGTCGCGGTCGAAGAGGCCGTCGAACCGGCAAAGAGCGGGCGCAAGCGCAGGCGGCGGAGGCGGGTAGGCGAGCTGCCGGCCGAGCCGCTCAATGAGCCTTTGAACTTCATTACCTTTATCGCTGGGAACCAACTGGGCGACGAGGTGGAAGGGACGGTCGAGGAGTTTTCCTCGCACGGGGCCTTCATTTCCGTCGGAAGTGCGCGTTGCTACTTGCCGTTAGCGGGCATGGGCGACGAGCCGCCGCGTTCTGCGCGCGAGGTGCTCCGCAAAGGCGAGAAGCGGACCTTCGTAGTTCAGGCTTTCGATGCCATGAGGCGTGGCATCGAGCTCGCGCTCCCGGGTTTTGCGCACCCGGCTGGAGCGCCGACCCCTGAGACCGTGGCGGCCGAGATCCATCACGGCGAAGTGGCCGGCGAGGCGCCGGCCACGAAGACAAACGCCTCCCGTTCGCCTTCTGGCCGACGCCCGGCGAAGGCAGCAGGGGCGGCCAAGCAATCCGCTGCCCGGGGCGATGGCGCCAGACGTGCCACGCAAGCGCCCTCCACTACGAAAGCTGCTCCGACCAAGCGGGTGGCGAAAAAGGCACCTGCTGCCAAAGAGGCACCCGCTGCGAAAGAGGCTGTCGCCAAGGCCGTACCCCCGGCCAAGAAGCCAGCGCTAGTAAGGACGCCTGCGCCCGCGAACCATGGTCCAGCACGCGACGCTGCCGCTCCCAAGAAGCAGGCACGTGCCAAGCAGGCAGCACCTGCGAAACAAGCCGCTCCGCCCAAGCAGGCAGCTCCGGCCAAGCAGTTAGCACCTGGGAGGACCACCGCGGCTGCGAAGAAGGCGACCGCGGCCAAGACAGCGGCTCCTCGCAACATAGGGGGGCCGACCAAGAATGCGGCTGCGGCCAAGAAAACTGTTGCGCCAGTCAGGGTCGCCAAGAAAGCCCCACAAGCCAAGCCAGTCGCCCCGAACAAGACCGCGCCCGCTGCCCCCGCCAGGGTGTCAGCGAGCAAACAGCCGGTCGCTGGCAAGGTTGCAGCTGGCAAGGTTGCAGCTGGCAAGGTTGCAGCTGGCAAGGTTGCAGCTGGCAAGGTTGCAGCTGGCAAGGTTGCAGCTGGCAAGGTTGCAGCTGGCAAGGTTGCAGCTGGCAAGGTTGCCGCTGGGAAGGTTGCCGCTGCGAAGAAGGTCCCTGCCGCGAGGAGGCCCCGCGGGCCACGAAGTGACCGCTCGACGTGGGCTGAGGGTAACGGCCAGGGCGTTTTCGGCGTCGCTGCTCCTGGCTGGCCTCGCTGCGGCTTGCGGCGGCAGTTCGCGACCGGTCGCCCGGGTCGCCCCGGTCGCCCCCACTGCCAGCACGGCGGTCGCGCTCGAAAGCGACGGCAGCGGTGCCTGCGCCGTTCTCTACCATCGCAATGTCAAGTGCTGGGGCTTGAACAACTTTGGCCAGCTCGGGGACGACAGCGATACGCCGTCGAGCGTCCCGGTCGGCGTAAGTGGGCTCACGGGTGTTTTGAGCCTCGTTGGCGAGTCTTCTCAGGGGGGCTACTGCGCCGTGCTGCTGAGCGGAGGTGTGGACTGCTGGGGGACCAACACCTCGGGTGCGCTGGGCAATGGCTCGACAACCCTGACCCAAGCAGATGTCCCGGTGGCCGTGACAGGGGTCACGGACGCCACGAACGGTGGGACAAATAACGCTTACACGTACTGCATGTTGCTCAGCTCCGAGTCCGTCCGTTGCTGGGGTGACAACACTGACGGCCAGCTGGGCGATGGCACCGCCGCGGCTTTCTCGAACGTGCCAGTCGGGGTGCTCGGGGTTTTCAAACCTGTCGGGCTGGCCAGCGACGGGACAAGCTTTTGTGCCCAGCTGAAGAGCGGGGGAGCGCAATGTTGGGGCAGCAACGCCGACGGCGCTCTCGGCAACGGCAGCACGGCGTCTTCTGCCAGCACCCCTGTCACGGTTCAAGGGCTTGACTACGTCCAGAAGCTCTTCGGCCGCGTGGGCGGGTACTGCGCCGTTATCGACGGCGGCGGGGCCAAGTGTTGGGGTTCCAACGCAGGAGGGAGCCTTGCCAACGGGCAAGCATCGGGTTACTCGGCCGTCCCTGTCGCAGTAAAGGGGCTGTCCGGGGTGTCGAGCATCGACGGGACGTGCGCAGTACTGGGCAGCGGAAAGGTGGAGTGCTGGGGCAGCGGTACCAATGGTGAGCTCGGCAACGGCACCAGCGGCCAACCCTCAGACGTGCCTGTGGCAGTGAAGGGGCTCAGCGGCGTGGCCCAGCTCGTGGGCAACTACTGCGCATTGCTGAAAGACGGAGGCGTCAAGTGCTGGGGCAGCAACGATAACGACGGGGCGCTTGGCAACGGCAGCAAAAACGGGCGCTCGGACGTCCCAGTTGGGGTAGAAGGCATCACCGGTGCAACGAGCCTCATTTACGACCCTGCCGGCGGCGGGGGTTACTGCGCGTTGTTGGGGGCTTCTGGGCGCGTCGAGTGCTGGGGCGATAACCGCGACGGCGAACTGGGAGACGGCGCCAAAGAGCCCAGCTCTCCGGTGCCGGTGAGGGTCGCCGGGTTGGGGAGCTGAACTCCGCGAGACCCGGGGGTAACACTGGCAACGCGACCGTCTTCAAGTACGGCAACCCGGTCGACGTAGGCGGCGACGTCCGGTTCGTGGCTCACGACGAGCACTGCGCGATCGCCGGCCGCTTCGAGCAGCTCGGCGAGCACCTTGGCCGACGAAATCGGGTCGAGATGGGCGGTCGGCTCGTCGAGCAGCAAAACGGGCGGCCCCGCCAGCAGGGCCCGGGCAAGGCCCAGCCTTTGGCGCTCGCCGGCGCTCACGGGTTGCCCGCCTGCCCCAAGGACCGTCGCAAGTCCTGCCGGTAGCGAAGCCGACCAGCAGGATAACCCGGCGCGCTGCAATGCCATATTGCAGTCGTCGTCGCTGGCGGAGGGATGGGCCAGGCGCAGGTTGTCGGCCACGGTGGCCGCAAAGATATGGGTCTCGTCGGCGACCCAGCCCGCCAAGGAGGCGATGCCGTCACGGGTCATTGCCGATACGTCGCAACCCCCAAGGCGGGCTTGGCCGCTTTCGCAGCTCACGAAATGCAGTAGCGCATGGACGGCGTTGGTCTTCCCGGACCCGCTTGGGCCGGTCAGCGCTAGGCGTTGGCCGGTCGCTACCTCGAGTGACAGCCCCCTGAGGATCCTGGTCCCGTCCGGAGCCGTGGTCCGGGCGCCGACGAGCTCGGCGGTACCAGCCGTGGCGCTTGCGCTCTGGTCGACCTCCGGCTCGCGGACAGGGGCTGCCAGGCGCTCAAGACGGGCAAGCCGGTCGGCGGCTGCACCTGCTTCGCTGGTCGCCGCGAGCACGCCCGGGACAGTGGCGCACTGGTCCAGGACGGCTAGAGCAGCGAAGGCTACGACCGCCAGCATTACCCCTGAAATCCGACGGGCGTCGACCGCGGCGAGCCCGGCGGCCATTGTCGCGACCAGTGCGCCGGTCGAGGCACCGGTCGCCCATGCGCGGGAAAACCCGACTGTCAGCGAGCGCCGGGCAGCGAGGCGGCCCGAACGCTTGCTCACTTCGTCCAACCGTTCCGCTAGTAAGTCCTGGCGCCCGTAGGCGACGAGTTCTCTCGCCGAGAGCGCCGTCTCGATTACCAAACTTGCCAGCTCCGCTCGCTCGCTCGCTGCTCGTTCTTCGGATGCTCGTGCGAGCCGTGCCAATAACACCGGCACCGCGACCACGGCGAGGCCACCCCCGAGGAGGATAAGGCCAAGTACTGGTTGGATGAGCAGTACGAGAGCGGTCCCTAGCACGAGGGTCGCGGTGACGTCGGTGGTCGCCGTCGTCGCCCTGGCGAACCCTGTAGCGACCAGCTCGGTGTCCGAAACGAAGCCGCTCAGCACCTCGCCCGTGCTGTTGCTGCCCAGGCCCCCAGGCACGAGCGGTACCAGCACGTCGAAGAGGTGGAGGCGTAGCCTGCCGAGCAGGTCCAGGGAGGCTCGGTGAGCGCTGATGCGCCCGAGGTAACGAGCGACGCCCTTCGCCAGTGAGAACGCCTGGACCGCTCCGATGGCGATGCAGAGGGACAACACCGGCGGACGTTGCGAGGCACGCGTTATCAACCAGCCCGAGGTTGCCATGAGGCCGACCCCACAGGCGGCGCTGACAGCCCCGCTGCCGGCCACTGCGACCAGCAGCCGGGGTGCAACCTGGGCCGTCTTCCAGCGGGACTGCACCGCACCGCTGGTGTTCCTCATACCAGTACCGTGCTCGCAGGGGCCTCCTGGAGCTGCATGTTCGGGACGACGGGCCGGTCGTGGGCAAGTTGGGCGAGCTTGCCGTCCCGGAGCACCACGACGCGGTCGGCGATCCTGGTCACCGCTGGCCTGTGGGAAACGATGAGAGCGCTGCGGCCCGCCAGTGCCTCCGCCAGCCCGTCGAGCGCGGCGGCCTCGGCCGCCAGGTCCAGATGGACGGTCGGCTCGTCGAGGAGGTAGAGGCTTGCCGGGCGAAGTAGCACCCGAGCGAGGGCGATCCGTTGCAGTTCGCCGGCTGAGACCGCCCGGCCCCCGTCGCCAAGGCGGGTTGCAAGCCCTTGGGGAAGGCGGCGCGCCAGCTCAGGGCTGCCCGCATTAGCTAGAGCGCGGGCAATCTCTTCGTCGCTGGCCTCGGGCTTGGCGAGGCGGAGATTGTCGGACAGAGTGGCGCGTAGCAGCGTCGGGTGCTCCGGCAGGTAGGTGACCAGGCCACGCCATCGGTCCAGGTCGATGTCGCGCAGGTCCTCGCCGCCGACCGTCACTTGGCCGCTGCTAGGCAGGAGGAAGCCGAGCAACAACGACAGGACGGTGGTCTTGCCTGAACCGCTCTCCCCGAGGAGGACGACGGTTTCGCCAGGCGCGATCGAAAGGCTTGCGCCATCCAGCAGCGCGCGATCACGGCCCGTGACTTGCAGGCTGACGCAACGCAGTTCAACGGGCTGCGCGACAGGGTCGGGCGGGGCGAGATGATCGGGAAGACTGCTGCCCTCCAGTACTTCCGACTGCGTCAGGCCGACCGCCCGCGACGCCGCGGAGATCCCCTCGGTGCTCTCGTGGAACTCGGCGCTCGCCCGGCGCAGAGGCAGGAACACCTCGGGCGCCACAACAAGCACGGCTAGAGCTGCCGAGAGCCGGACTGCACCGGTCAGCAGCCGCAGGCCGAGCGGGACCGCCACGAGGGCGACCGATACCGACCCAAGTGTGTCGAGGACGAGCGCCGACAGGAATGCGACCTTTAGGACCTTGTCGCTCGAACGGCCGAGGGCCTCGTTAGCCCGGGCGATGCTGGCTCGCTGCTGCGCCGTACGCCCAAAGGCGCGCAGGACCGGCAGGCCCTGTATGAGGTCGGCCACTTGGCGGCCGAGGTGTTCGACTCGGCCCCACCTCTCTCCCGCCAGCTGCGTGGTCGCCTTGCCGACGAGAGCACCGAAGACCGGGAAGAGGACGACCACCACGGCCATCACTACGGCCGAGACCCAGTCCAGGGCTGCCACCGCCACAAGCAAAGCGATCGGTGCGACTACGGCGAGCACCAGGTCCGGCAGGCAGCGTCCCACATAGACGTCGAGCGCATCCAGCCCGCGGCCGGCCAAGGTCGCCAGGTCCCCAGGCCCGCCGACCTCCCCAGTAGCAGACCGCTGAAGGGCCGCGATAACGAGCCGGGACCGCAACGCCGCCTTGACCCTCGATGCACCGAGCGCTGCGAGGACCTCCCCGGCGAGCGCGGCCAGAGCGCGAGCGGCTGCTCCGACGATCAGGAGGGCGAACCAGGCCGCGCGGTCGCTATGGCGTTGCCCGTCGCCGGCCATGGCCCCAGCGAGAAGATGGGCCAGGGCGATTGCCTGGGTGACAACTGCGGCCGTCGCCAGGAGCCCGACCGCTACAGATGCGACGACGCTGACCTTGAGACCTGGCAGCTCCCGGAGCAGGTCCTTGTCGAACGGGGCCCGACTTCGAGGGCCCGTACCTACCGCTGCGTCACGCATTGCCGGGCGCAGGCGCGATCGCCTTCGCCGGCGGGGGACCATTGGCGGCCGCAGTGGTGCCGGTGGCCGCCGGCCGGGTCAAGCGCTGGCGGAAGACCCAGTAGGTCCAGGCCGTGTAGGCGAGCACGAAGGGGACGAAGATCGCCGCAACGATGGTCATAACCACCAGGGTGTTGTGCTGGGACGCGGCGAGCCCAATCGTAATGCCATTGACTGCGCGGTTGCTGGCCGGCATGACCTCGGGGAACATTCGAGCAAATACCGCGCCCATCGCCAGCAGGACCGACAAACCTGTCGATGTGAAAGCCCACCCTTCCCGGCCGCGCCGCACGAGCGCACAAGCCGCTGCGATGGCGGCCGTCGCAACAACTGCGAGCCCCAGCGGGAACGCACCACTAATTGAGCCTTGTGCGGCAGGCCTCCCCGCGGCGGCCACCCAGGCCACTGTTGCGCCCACCAGCACCGTTGCCGCCAAGCCGATGGCGAATGCCACCCGCCGGGCGCGCGCCCTTAGCTCGCCAGAGGTCTTTAGCGACAAGAACACCGAGCCATGGAACGCGAACAGCGCCAGGCTGGCGAGCCCTCCTACGATCGCAACAGGGTGCAACAAGCCGGTCAAGCCGCCGAAGTAACGCCCACCAGGCGCAAGCGGTACCCCGTGCACCAGGTCCGTAAAGGCGGCTCCCCAGACGATAGCCGGGACGAGGCTGCCCAAAAAATTTGCCCAGTCCCAAGTGCGCCGCCAACGCGCGCTGTCGAGCTTCCCTCTGAACTCGAAAGACACGCCCCGCGCGATCAATGCAAGCAGCACAAGGAACAGAGCCAGGTAAAAACCACTGAAAAGCCGTGCGTACCACAATGGAAAGGCCGCGAACGTCGCTCCACCGGCAGTGAGCAACCACACTTCGTTACCGTCCCAGACAGGGCCGATCGAATTGAGGCAAATTCGCCTGTCGGTCTCGTCGGCCGCTACCAGAGGGGTGACGATGGCTACCCCGAAGTCGAAACCTTCCAGCAAGAAGTAACCGGCCCAGAGAAGGCCGATCAGAGCGAACCAGGTTGTGTCGAGGTCAGCAAACGGGGCCACTGTTCCCTCCCATTTTGCTCAGTAGACGAGACTTGCGGTCTCGGTGCCGTCGGTGGTCTCGTCGCCGTGATCGGCGTGGTCGAGGCCGAAGCGCGCCGCGTGCACGAGCAACCAGGCGTCGATTGTCCCCAGGACGACGTAGACGAGCACGAAGGCCGCCAAAGTCAAGGCTATGTCCGCGGTCGGTACGCTCGACACGCCCTTGGCGGTCTTCATGAGGCCATAGACGATCCACGGTTGGCGGCCCGCCTCGGTGAACACCCAGCCTGATGTATTGGCGATGAACGGCAATACCATGCCCCACAGGGCGGCTCGGCGGAACCAGCGGTTCTCCACGAGACGCTCGAGCCGTTTGCGCCGGCACAGCCATACTCCCCATGCGGAGAGGGCGATCATCAACATACCCGCCCCCACCATGGCCCGAAAAGACCAGTAGGTAAGGGGTATGACCGGCACGTAGCTGCCGGCGCCGTACTTGGCCGCCTCGGCCGCTTGGATGTTGTTGATCCCCTGCACCTGGCCGTTCCAAGAAAGGGTGGCGATGAGGGACAAAAGATGCGGCACCCTGATTTGGAACACGGGCTTCTGTTTGAGGTCGCCGACCGTGAACAGTGAGAAGGAGGCTGCGGAGCTGGTCTTATAGAGAGCTTCAGCGGCGGCCATCTTCATCGGTTGGTAGACCTCCATGAGGCGGCCCTGGATGTCGCCCGACATCCCGACGAGGAGCGTCGAGAAAAACGTGAAGACCGCAGCGAAGCGGCCTGCCTGCAGGAACGACGCCCGGTGCTCGCTGTCGTGGGCTTCGCGCATTGCCCGCCAGATGCTTATCCCGAGCACAAGGGCGCCCGCGGTGGCGAACGCGCCGAAAACGGTATGGGTAAAGGACCCCCACAACATCGGGTTACCCAGAACGGCCCAGAAGTTGGTCAGCACGGCTTGGCCGGCGACGACTTTGTAACCGACCGGGTGCTGCATCCACGAATTGGCGGCCAATATGAAAAAGGCGGAGAGGACCGTGCCCAGGCTTACCATCCAGATGGTTGCTAGGTGAAGGCGCGGGGAGAGCCGGTCCCTCCCGAAAATCCAGAGCCCGATGAAGGTCGATTCCATGAAAAAGGCCAGCAGGGCCTCGATCGCGAGCGGGGCGCCGAAAATGTTCCCGACGAAGACGGAGTACGCCGACCAGTTCAACCCGAACTGGAACTCGAGCACGATCCCGGTGACGACACCGACGGCTATCTCTATCAGGAACAGCCGGCCGAAATAGCGGCTCAGCCTGTCCCACGACGGGTCCTGGCGGCGGTATGCCAGCGTCTGCATGACCGCGACGACGAACCCGAGCCCGATCGTAAGAGGCACGAAGAAGAAGTGGAACACGGTAACAGTTGCGAACTCCCAACGTGCCAGCAGAAGTTGCATTGCTGGTTCAATAAAACGTCGGCGACGGGGCCGGCTTGTAAAGCCTCCGCCCGCTGAAATGGGGGTTGACGATCGATATCCAGTGGTCCTTCTTACCTGGCGCCCATTGTTCGATGCGGTCCGCCCGCGCCAGCAGCGACAGGTGGTCGACAGCGTCGGTGATGTCGGCACCTTCGCCGGTGACGACTACGTCCCAGCCCTCCTGGCTGGCTGGGTCGATCGAGTCGGCTTCGAAAGCTACGTGGCCGAGAGGCGCCCATAGTTCAAGCACGGCTGAACCGGTGACAATGACGACTGTGCGGTCGTGCAGGACGAAGTTGACCGGGAAAATCTCGGGACGCCCAGCAGCAGTAACAACCGCTATCCGCCCGTACTGGGCCCGCCCGAGCAGAGCCAGGCACTCCTCTTCGCTCAGTCTCTCCAGTGCAGCGTCTGACATGGCGGCTCCTTCGCGTTACGGCCTCTTCGGGCACCTTACCCTTCGGGTGCCTTCAAGACAGCTTCGCAGCGGGAGGGCACCGCTAGGCAGGGCCTAAGGTCCCGAGTTCTACCGAGAGGGCCGCTTCAAACGGGAACCCCGGTCGTACCTTTTGAAGCCCCGGCCCCCGCCGTCACGATGGGGACACGCCAGTCGAAGCGGGTGCCGCCGCCCTCGGCCGGCGAGACTTCAAGATGACCGCCGAGCAGTTCGGCACGCGCCCGGGCGTTGGCTATCCCGCTCATGCGGCGGGGCTTGCCCACCCCGACGCCGTTGTCCACGACAAGCACGCCAAGCTCGTCGCCAACGCTGACGTGCACTTCGACCCGGCTCGCACGAGCGTGCCGGGCGGTGTTGGACAGAGCTTCTCTGAGCACCGCTGCAGCTTCGAGCTGTATGGCTAGCGCCACCTCACGGTCTTCCAGCCCGCGGAAAGAGACCGTCGGCTTGAAACCGAGCGCTTCTGTTGCATCGGTGACGGCTTCGAGGGCCCTGGCCCTGAGCCCCGTGCCGGGCGCCGATTCCAGGGCGAATATCGCCTCCCTGATCTCTTTTATGGTGGCGTCGAGGTCCTCGATAGTCGACGAGACCCGTGCCACCGCCGGCTCGTTGTCGATAAGCCCCAAGGCCCCTTGAAGGCGGAGGCCAGCTCCGAACAGCCGCTGGATGACGAGGTCATGGAGGTCTCGTGCGATGCGTTCCCGGTCTGCGGAGATGAGCAGCCGGTCCCGTTCAGACCGCACGCTGGCAAGCTCACTGATGTCGCGCACAAGAACGGAGAACCCGGTCTCGTTGCCGACTGCCAAAGTCGAGACCGAGACAGCCACGTCGATCATTGAGCCATCGCTTTTTGGCCAACGGGTCTCCGCGACCGCGAAACGCGCCCCGAGCGCGGAATCGAGCAGCTCTTCCAGCACCGGGTCGTCCGGGAAATAACGGGCTACGTGGTGCCCCACCACGTCGGCCCGGTTGAAGCCGAAGATGGCTTCGGCCCCGGGGTTCCAACTTGTGATGACACCACGGTCGGACATGGAAAAGATACCGTCCGCGGAGGACTCCACTATTGCGGCCAACTGCGCCTGTGCGGCCTGAGCAGCTTTTCGCTCGCTCATGTCCCGTACAGCCGCAACGATCAGCTGTCCCTCTTCGGAGTCGATGGGTGCCAGGCTTATGTCTACCGGGAACTCACTGCCATCTTTTCTGCGGGCGTAGAGATCCAAGCCCGCTCCCATCGGCCTTGCCTGTGGTGCCGAGGAATACCCAGCGCGCAGTGAGCGGTGCGCGTGCCGGAACCGTTCGGGGACCAGCGTCTCTACGGACTTGCCTTCCAGTTCGCTAGCCGTATACCCGAAAAAGGCCCCTGTACGCTCGTTGAGCGCGACGATCGTCCCTTTCTCGTCCACCGCTACAGCAGCGTCAGGCATCAACGATAGAAAGGTCGCGAGCATGTCCCGCCCCTTAGGCAGCGGGCCAAGTCCTCCCACTGATCCGACAACCTGGGTATCTGGCGCTATGCAGACAGGGTACCCGGCCCCTGCCGGCTGGGCGCTGAAGGGCCCTGCGGCCACCGAGCTTGGGCCATTGGGCCCTGAGCGGGGGCCGCGTCGGTGCCCGAGTATGAGTTGTGATGTCCCGAGCTGAAGTGTTGGTCCCGGCCGAAGTCCCCTCATTCGGGCAAATCCCGCGGCTGTCTGAGGAACGTTGTCGTTCGCTTCTCGCCAGCGCCCCTTCGGGCTACCTGGCATTGTCGCAGAACGCCCTTCCCTTCGTTGTCCCGGTGACCAGCGTGCTCGACGGTGACGCTCTTGTCGTGCGGGCCGGCGCTGGGCTGTTCAGCAAGGTCCGGGTACGACCGGGAGTGGTGGCTTTCGAGACAAGTGGGGCAAGCCTCGATGGGCATTCGAGGTGGGAAGTGCTGGTCCAGGGCCACTGCGAGCCCACGGATGAGGGCCATGCGGCCAAAAGCCCACCCCAGTTGGCCTTGGTCCACCCCGGCCTGACAACGGTCCTGCGCATCCGAGTCGAGGTCCTTATGGGTTGGCAGTACGGGGACTCCGCCCTTACCTGGAACATACCTGGTCGAAAAAGGAGCTTAATTATGGCCGCTCAACCGCCTTCGTCCTGGGGGCATGACGTGGTGCTGGCTGACGGTTCAACCGCGCACGTTCGCCACGTCACAAGCAAAGACGGGCCCGCCGTGGCCGCGTTACACGCGCGGTTGTCGCCCGAAACGGTACGGCTGCGCTATTTCGGCGCTCACCCGCACCTGTCCGAGGTGGAACTTGATGGCGTAGTGGGCGAGGCCGGCCCCGACCATCTGGCCTTGGTCGCCGAGAGAAGTGGCCAACTGATAGGCATCGCCCAATACGACCGGGTACCCGGTAGCGATGTTGGGGAGGTGGCGTTCGTCGTCGACGACGCCCACCAGGGCCTCGGCATCGGCACCCTCCTGCTCGAATACTTGGCAAGTGAGGGCCGTCGCAACGGCCTGAAACGCTTTGCTGCTGACACCCTCCTCGAGAACAACGCCATGGTGCGGGTCTTCCGGGACGCCGGGTTCACCCAACACTCAAACCTCGACTCCGGCGTGGTCCGTGTCGTCATGGACATCGCTCCAACGCTCGAGGCTCTCGCATCGTTGTACGAAAGGGACCGCAAGGCGGCGGCCCGGTCGATGGCACGGCTGCTACGGCCTCACTCGATCGCTGTAATTGGGGCGTCCCGAACGCCTGGGACCGTGGGTTATGAGCTCGTCCACAACCTGGTCAGTGGAGGTTTCCGAGGTCCTGTATACCCTGTGAACCCCAAAGCGGACCATGTCGCGAGCGTGCCCTGCTTCGCCACCATCGAAGACATCCCTGGGGTGGTCGACCTGGCGGTCATTGCCGTGCCGGCGACCGCGGTCGCCGGAGTTGTAGAGGCGTGCGGTCGCAAAGGGGTGGGAGGCCTCGTCATCGTCTCATCGCACTTCGCTGAAGACGGCGAAGCTGGAGCTGCTTTGGAGCGCGAGGCGGTCAGACTCGCCCACTCGTACGGCATGAGGGTTGTGGGGCCGAACTGTTTCGGTGTGCTCAATACCGATCCCGAGATATCTATGAACGCCACATTCGCCAGGGACACGCCGATGTCGGGGCGCCTTGGCTTTGCTTCTCAGTCCGGCGGCCTCGGCATCGCCATCCTCGCCGAGGCGAAAAAGCGCGGCATCGGTCTTTCGAGCTTCGTGTCGATGGGCAACAAGGCCGACGTAAGCGGTAACGACCTGCTGTCGTGGTGGGGCGAAGATGAAGCAACCGGAGTCGCTCTCCTGTACCTCGAGTCGTTCGGTAACCCCCGCAAGTTCGCCCGGCTGGCTCGCGAGTTCAGCCGCTCCAAGCCGGTCGTCGCAGTGAAGTCTGGCCGCTCGGCGGTCGGGCGCAGGGCCGCGTCCTCGCATACCGCCGCTCTGGCCAGCTCGGACGAGACAGTGGCGGCGCTGTTCCGCCAGACCGGTGTGATCCGTGTGGACACGATCGAAGAGCTCTTCGACGTTGCCCAGGTGGTCGGGTCCCAGCCGCTCGGCAAGGGCCTGCGCGTTGCGGTGCTGAGCAATGTGGGCGGCCCCGCGGTGCTCGCTGTGGATGCCTGTATCAGCAACGGTTTGGAAGTGCCCGAGTTCTCCGTCGAACTGCAGCGCCGCCTCGCTGAGCTGTGCCCTCGCAACGGCGGGGTCAGCAACCCGATCGACCTCGGGGCGGAGGCCAGCGCGCCAATGTACGAACAAGTCCTCGACTTGTTGCTGTCGTGCGGGGAAGTCGATGCAGTAGCGGTCAATTTCACCCCGCCACTAGTTACCCGCAAGACCGATGACGTTGCCGCCGCAATCGTCGCAGCGGTGGACCGGGCCGCCGCTCAGGCCGACGCCACGTCGCTCGACGAGCACCCTCAGGTGGCCTGCCCAGTCGTGGCGAGCCTGCTTGGCGCCGACGAGAGCGGACAGGCCGTGCTTCGCTCCGCACGCAACCCTGTACCGAGCTTCATCTACCCCGAGACTGCCGTGCGGGCACTCGCCCACGCCCTTCGCTATGGTAAATGGCGCGACGAGCCGGCCGGGACAGTACCGGTACTGGCAGACGTGGACGTGAACGAAGCGCGACGCCGCTTGTCGCGCGAGGTCGGTGAGCCGGGCGCAGATGTTGGCTCGGGCTGGGTTACCGGTGCACAGGCCATGGACGTGCTCGCCGCGTTCGGCGTGCCCGTCTTGCGCACGGTCGAGGCCTACAGCGCCGAAGAGGCCGGCAAGTGGGCCGAGGAGATCGGCGCTCCGGTGGCCCTGAAGGTCCTGGGGCCGGTCCACAAGAGCGAAGGCGGTGGGGTGCAACTGGGCCTGCAGGGCCGCGATGCCGTGGCGGCGGCCTACGAAGCGATGCAGCGCAGCTTCGGCCAGGCGATGACAGGAGCGCTATTGCAGCCGATGGTCCCCTCTGGTGGGGTCGAAACGATCGTCGGCGCCCTGCAGGATCCTGCCTTCGGCCCTTAGTCGTGTTCGGCCTCGGTGGAGTGACCGTAGAGGTGCTCGCTGACCATGTCACGCGTCTGGCCCCGCTCAGCGATGTCGAGGCGAGGGAAATGGTGAACGGGCTTCGTGGGTCGGCTTTGCTGACGGGTTACCGGGGCAAGCCGGGTGTTGACGTCGACGGCCTGGTCGACGTGCTCCATCGGGTGAGCCGGCTCGTCGAGGACATGCCCGAGGTTGCCGAACTCGATTGCAACCCCGTCATCGCCACTCCCGACGGCGTGCTCGTTGTGGACGCTCGCATCCGGGTCGACTTCGGCACAGCCCGTTCAGGTGCCGAGGACATCCGCCATCTTCGCTGAGGCTCGAGCCCACAACTCGCTTTTGTTTGTTACGAAATTACAACGAAACAGGACTTTCAGCTCTATCGCGAGATCCTTGTCGGGAAGTGTGATTGAGATATGAGAACAACAATAGAAATTGGCCCAGGATCACCGGTCGCTCTAATCGCACGCGGCAAACTAGTCCGGGTTGACGGGAGTTGCTCGATCGGCGAGGCGGCCCAGATAATGCGGACAGCCAACATTTCTTCGGCATTGGTGGCCGGCCCGCTCGACCAGAGCCCGGGGATAGTTACTGAGCGCGATCTCGCACGAGCTCTCGCTGCCGGGCTCGGTCCGGGTGACGGGATATCGACAGTCGCGGTCCTGCACCCCGTAGCCGTCCCTTCAGGGATGAGCATCGTCGACGCCGCGGCAAAGATGTTGCGCGACGATGTCAGGCACCTACTTGTGGTAGAAGACGGCATCCTCGTCGGGATCCTGTCGATCCGCGACGTCATGGCCGCCCTACTGCATTCTTTGAGCCCGGAGGCCTGGGTCGAAACCTTGCGCGAGGCCGTTGCCGGGCCTACCGAAATCTGGGTCGGTTAGGCCCCGTCACTATGGCACCACAAGGACCGGGCGGCCGCTAACGGCCAGCAGTGCTCGGGGCACACCCCCTAGGTGCAAGACGGCGTGGTGCGACCTCCCCACTACGATGATCCCTGCATTACAGCTCGATGCGAGCGCTTCCAGCTCTTGAGCTATTTCGCCCTCACGTTGGCTAAAATCGCCTTCGACCCCTGCGCGTCGCAACTCCTCATCGACGGTACGGCCAAGCTGCCCTTCACCACCGCGGTGTCGCGTCAGGCGGCCTTGATGCGCTTGTGGAGAAGTTGCTTGTCGACCATCGCGCCTTGCTGGTAGAAGATCATCCACAGCATTATCACCGCACCCACGTTGGCCGCGAGCATCCGGAGGTACGCGCCATTGCCCAACGGGAAATGCGCAAGGCCCGGTACGATCGAACGCGCGCTCGGGTGTGCCATGAGCACGGCTGGGATGAAGACAACCTCGGCTAACCCGAGAGCAATGCCGGTCCGCTCTGCTGCTCTTTACAGGTCGTGACGATCGGTTAGCTTTGAGTTTGCTTGGCGTTCTGACTTGCGATGATCAGGCTGCGTGATGGTTCTTGTGCACCACGACTACTGGGCAAGGCGCGTGCGTCACGCACTGCTCGCTCACCGAGCCGAGCAGCATCCCCACAAGCGCCCCATGGCCGCGGCTGCCGACGACCAGCAAGTCGGCGCCCCTGGCTTCCTGGACAAGTGTGCGAGCGGCGGGCCCCTGCAGGACGGCAGGAACAAGCTCTAAGCCGTCATGCTGGCCGAGCACGCTTCGGACTGTCTGATCGAGGGCTTCCTTGGCGTCGGCCGCTGGGTCATACCCTTCCGGGACGGGCACAGGGTAAGACGTTGTCGCCGCTGTCTCCCAGCTCATAACTGCCTCTAGTGAAGCGCCCATCAGATGAGCCTGACGTGCCGCCCAGCGCAGCGCCTCCCGAGATGCCTCTGACCCGTCCACTCCAACGACGATCCGTCCACGGGCACGGGCCCCATTGGTCGCGAGCACGGCGGCCTTTGCCGGAGCCGCGCTCGGGGTCTCGTTGGTAAACGCAATGCTGTCGTAGGAATCATGGCACTGTGCTGCTTTCGGTGCGGCGTGCGCTGCGGTCGTCGCGGCGCGATCGTTTGCGGTGGGCCCTTCGATTGAGTCATAAGGGTCGTGGCACTGGCTCATGTTCGCCTCCCTCGTGCTTTAGCGCACCCCAACTGGGGTTTATACCATCGTCCGGCACTTAACCACATGCGCTCTAGGGCATTAGGGCCTCTGCGCGAAGACGAAGGTCAGCTGGTCGAGGCGCTGGCGCCAGGTAGCTCGTCGCCCTGATGGCGGACGACCACGACAGGGCACGTCGCGTGGGATGCGCAGTACTCGCTGACCGAGCCGAGCAGTACCCCGACGAACGGCCCGTGCCCGCGACTGCCGAGGACGAGAAGGTCCGCGCCTTTAGCCAGATCGAGGAGCGAGCGTGCCGGAGGTCCTTCGACGATATGGGCGACCACATGTGCCGCGCCGCTTTCTCCCAGGACTTCCAGGACCGTCTGGTCGAGGGCCTCTTTGGCATTGGTTGCAGGGTTGTAGTCACTTGGTATGGGCACGGCGAAGCCGAACGAGTTGGAGGAGATCTCCCAGCTGGTTACGGCCTCGAGTGAAGCACCCGTGAGCTGTGCTTGGGCTGCAGCCCATCGCAATGCGTCTTTGGACGACTCCGAGCCATCGACACCTACAACGATCCGTCCGCCGTGGTGCGCCTGGCTCGGCACTGTCCCTGATATTTCGGTTCCGGTCATATCTCAATGGATGTTAGGGCCCGCGCGGCGGTAGCGGGCCGAACGGCCTGGCAAATGAGGGCTTTGGCCCCCACTGCCGAGGCCGCCCCGGGAAGTAACGTCGTGTTATAGCCGCTGTCCGAAGCGGGTCGCTTTTGAGGAGTCCAGATTGCCTTCGATTGCAGTTGCAGGTCGGGCAGCCCCCAGCGACGACAAGCGTTGGCGGCAGGTGGACGTAAGGATGCGGCGACTTGGCTACCGCCCAGACGGGCTGATCGAGGTGCTGCACACTACCCAGGAGGTCTTCGGCTACCTGGACGACGAGGCCTTGCAGTATGTCGGGGACTGCCTCGGGGTGCCCCCGAGCAAGGTTTATGGTGTTGCCACTTTTTACTCCCACTTCAGCCTGAAACCCCAAGGCCTTCATACCTGTGTCGTATGCACTGGCACCGCCTGCTATATCAATGGCGCAGCAGCGCTGCTGGCCGAGGTCCGCGACCTTCTAGGGATAGAGGCCGGAGCAACGACACCCGATGGGAGGGTCTCGCTCCTCAAAGCGCGGTGCTTGGGGGCCTGCAGTATGGCGCCGGCGGTAGTGGTCGACGGAGAGGTGCATGGCAAGGTGCAGCCGTCGGAGCTGGCGTCGTTCCTGGAGGCGCTATGACCGGCGACGAGGGAGCCCGCCAGACTGTCGGCAACGCCCCGTCCCCAGGCTCTGGTGGTGCCGGGGCGCCCTCCCTCCCTCGGCACCGCCGGCGCTCCGACCCGCTCATACCAGCTGGGCCGGTAAGGGCTTCCGCCAATGTCTGCCAGGCTGCCGGCTGCCTGTCTATGGGCTCCGACCAGCTCTTCGAGGAGCTGTGCGAAAGGGCTCTAGCCACGGGGCTCGAGGACGTGGCTGTGCGCCGTGTCGGATGCCTCGGGCTGTGCGCAGCCGGCCCGCTCGTGGAGGTGCCCGAGCAGGGGCGGCTTTTCGAGCACGTCCGCTCAGGCGGCACCGCGTCAGAAGAAGAACTGTGGCTCAGCTTGACCGGCGAGAAGTTAGGCGGTCGCTCGACGGCGGCTGACCCGTTCTTTTCGAGCCAAGTCAAGGTCGTGCTCGAGCGGTGCGGGTCGGTCGACCCTGAGAGCCTGGAGGATTACGTCGCCAGCGGTGGCTACGAGGCCCTAGCCAAAGCGGTGACGACGATGACGCCTGACGACGTGATCGCCGAAGTTATCGGCAGCGGCCTTCGCGGGAGGGGCGGAGCTGGCTACCCTACCGGGCTCAAATGGAGGACGGTCGCTAAGGCCGCGGCCGGCGCGGACGGCAAGTTTGTCGTCTGCAATGCGGACGAAGGCGACCCGGGGGCCTTCATGGACCGAAGTGTGCTCGAGAGCTGCCCGCAGCAGGTACTGGAAGGCATGGCGATCGCCGGTTACGCGGTGGGTGCAAACCACGGCTACGTCTATGTCCGCGCCGAGTACCCCTTGGCGGTGAAACGGCTGACGAGTGCCATACGTCATGCCGAGCACGAGGGCTTCCTCGGGCGCGATATCGCGGGTACCGCCTTTGCCTTCGAGGTCGAAGTGCGCATCGGTGCCGGTGCTTTTGTGTGCGGTGAGGAAACTGCCCTCATCGCCTCAATACAGGGGGGGAGGGGCACTCCCAGGCCGCGACCGCCTTACCCGGCGACGTCGGGCCTGTGGGGTTGCCCCACGCTGATTAACAACGTCGAGACATTTGCCAACATCGCTTCCGTCGTGACACGCGGTGGCGGATGGCTGAGCTCGATAGGCACGGAGCGCTCCAAGGGGACAAAGGTCTTCGCCTTGACTGGAGCGGTGGTCAACACCGGCCTGATCGAGGTGCCTATGGGCCTGACGCTCCGTGAGATCGTGTTCGACATCGGTGGCGGGCTGGCGCCAGGGCGGCGGTTCAAGGCGGTGCAAACTGGTGGGCCGTCCGGCGGCTGCCTGCCGGAGGACCTTCTTGAAATGCCCGTCGATTACGAAACCCTGGCGGCAGCTGGTTCGATCATGGGCTCGGGCGGCATGATCGTAATGGACGACACAGCATGCATGGTTGACGTCGCCAAGTTTTTCATGGATTTTTGCCGGGAGGAGTCCTGCGGCAAATGCGTCCCGTGCCGTGTTGGCACCGAAGAGATGTACAGGTTGCTCGACCAGATCAGTTCGGGGAGGGCCTCCCGGGCTCATCTCGGGCAGCTGGAGAAGTTGGCCGCGATGGTAAAAGCGACGAGCCTTTGCGGGCTGGGCCAGGGAGCCCCCAATCCCGTTTTTTCCACGCTCCGCTACTTCAGGGACGAGTACTTGGCTCACATTGATGATCGCGTTTGCCCAGCTGGCGTTTGCCAGATCAGTGCCGAGCCCTGGCGTGGCCCGGTCGCCGTAGCGGTGGGCGCAGGGACTACGGATCTCGGAGGTATTCAATGAGCGAGGTTCGCACACTCGTTATAGACGGCAAAGATGTTGCTGCCACCTCGGACCAAAGCGTGCTGTCAGCCGCGAAAGAAAACGGCATACGCATCCCGACGCTTTGCCACCTCGATGGGCTTAGCGATGTCGGGGCGTGCCGGCTCTGCATGGTCGAGGTAGAGGGTAGCCCCAAGCTCTTCCCCGCCTGTGCCACCAAGGTAGAGGAGGCCATGGTGGTGACGACCACGTCCGAGCGCCTGGCCGAGTACCGCAAGACAGTGATCGAGCTGTTCTTCGTGGAGCGCAACCATGTCTGCGCGGTCTGCGTGGCCGATAGGAATTGCGAACTGCAGGATCAGGCGAGCTCGCTCGGCCTGACCCATTTCGAGCTAGCCGGGCTGCACCCTTCGATCGCCGTGGACGCAACGCATGAGCGTTTCGTGCTTGACCAAAATCGCTGCATCCTTTGCACCCGCTGTGTGCGTGTGTGCGACGAGATCGAAGGGGCCCATACCTGGGACATCCGAGGGCGGGGCGTCAACGCCCGTCTGGTCAGCGACCTTGGGACGCCCTGGGGGGCCTCGACGACCTGTACCAGCTGCGGTAAGTGCGTGCAGGTATGCCCCACTGGGGCTCTTTTCGAGAAGGGGCGCTCAGTGTCTGAACCCAAGGCCCGCCGTCCCTACCTGCCTTATCTTGTCGAGAAACAGAGGTTGGGACATGACTGAAGCTCCCGTCAAGGAGGGCCCCGGGGCCAGCGGTCAACGCAGGCCGCGGCTGGCGACCATTTGGTTGGACGGCTGCTCCGGCTGCCACATGTCGTTCCTGGATATTGACGAGCGGCTCTTGGAGCTGGTCGGGCGCGCCGACCTTGTTTACGGGTGCCTGGTGGACGCCAAGGAGTTCCCCCAAGACGTGGACATCACGCTGGTGGAAGGGGCGGTCAGCTCGGCCGACGACCTGCGCAAGATCCTCGAGGTACGCCAACGCAGCCGCATAGTCGTGGCGCTGGGCGACTGCGCGGTGACGAGCAACGTCCCCGGGATGCGCAACCCGATCGGCCCCCAGGCGGTGCTAGAGCGGGCGTACCTCGAAAACGCTACCCTGCACCAACAGATCCCGCTCGAGGACGTGCCCGCCCTTCTCGCCGAGTCCCTTCCCGTACATGCGTGGGTGCCTGTGGACGTGTTCGTTACCGGGTGCCCACCCTCCGCCGACCGGATTTTTGAAGTGATCGTCGGCCTGTTGGACGGGGACGTGCCCGATGTGGCCCAGATCTCACGGTTCGGCTGAGCTAAGGAGGCACGGATGAGCGAGATAGTCATAGAGCCGGTCAGCCGGATAGAGGGCCACGCCAAGATCACCCTCATCCTCGATGAGGCGGGAGAGGTAGCTGACGCCCATTTCCACGTGACGCAGTTCCGGGGTTTCGAGCGCATCGCACAGGGCCGTCCCCTGTATGAGATGCCGTCATTGATGGCACGCATCTGCGGCATCTGCCCTGTGAGCCACCTCATCGCCTCGGCAAAAGCGTGTGACGAGATCCTCGGTGTCTCGCCGCCGCCTGTGGCAATGAGACTTCGTCGCATTATGAACCTGGCCCAGATAGTGCAGTCGCACGCTCTCAGTTTCTTCCATCTGTCGTCCCCTGACTTGCTGCTCGGCTTTGACCACGACCCTGCCACGCGCAACATCGTCGGGGTTGTGGAGAAGGCGCCGGAGCTGGCGCGCGATGGGATAGCGCTGCGCAAGTTCGGCCAGGAGATAATCGAGGGGTTGGGTGGCAAACGCGTCCATCCTGCTTGGGTAGTCCCCGGAGGGGTGAGCGCCCCACTGCAGGCCTCTCAACGCGACGCCATCCTTGCGTCTGTGCCAGATGCCCGCGCCCGGGCCGCGCGCACCCTTGAGTGGTTCAAGGCCAACTTGGCGTCCTGGGTGGAAGAAGCCGCCTGCTTCGGGAGTTTCCCGAGCCTCTACATGGGCCTGGTCCACGAGACCGGCAACGCCGCGTACTCCGACGGGGACCTGCGGGTCATCAACAGCGACGGAGTGGTGTTGATGGACAAGGGCGACCCGCGGCCTTATTGGGAATACATCGGCGAAGCGGTGGAGCCGTGGTCGTACCTGAAGTCAACGTTCTACAAGCCGCTTGGCTACCCCGAAGGCCTTTACCGGGTGGGCCCCTCGCACGCCTCAACGTCGTCGACCAATTGGGGACACCGGCCGCGGACCGCGAATTGGGAGAGTACCGTGCTCGTCTTGGCCGCTACCCGAACAGCTCCTTTTACTATCACTGGGCTCGCCTTATCGAGGTAGTCCACTGTATCGACGTTCTTGACGAGCTGCTTTCGGATCCTGACATCTTGAGCGAGGACGTGCGGTCTCATGCGGCCATCAACAGGCGGGAGGGGATCGGTGTGTCGGAAGCGCCTAGGGGCACCCTGTTCCACCACTACCGTGTAGACGCTGACGGGATCGTCGAGTGGGTGAACCTGGTCATCGCCACTGGGCATAACAACCTGGCCATGAACAGGAGCATTTTGGAGGTCGCCCGCCACTATGTAAAGGGTGACCACGTAAGCGAGGGGGCGCTCAACAGGGTGGAGGCGGTCATACGTACTTACGACCCCTGCCTTTCGTGCTCGACTCATGCAATCGGGCAAATGCCCTTGTCGCTCGACATCGTGAGCCCCGAGGGCCAATTAGTTCGCCGCGTGACAAGGGGTTGAGCCGAGTGAATACGAGGGTAGAGGAGGACTGGGCGTGCGAAGCGGGCCGATTTGGATAGTGGGCTATGGGAACCCGCTTCGGGGCGACGACGGTGTCGGCCAGGAGGTGGCGACTGCCCTAGTGCAGCAAAAGAGCAGTGTTGGCGGCCTTGCGAGTGCGACGATCGTTTGTGCTCACCAGTTGCTCCCCGAAATGGCACTCGATATATCCCGCTCGGGGTTCGCGGTTTTCATAGACGCCGCGCACGACGGGCGTGCTGGCGGGTCGGTTTCCTTGCAGCTGCTCACCGAGCTTCCCGAGCCCGGTCTGGCAGGGCCCGCCGCAGCGAGCTGCTGGGAGGACGTCACCCCGGCCAACTTGCTCGCATTATCCCGCTGCCTGTTTGGGAGGGCGCCCGCCGGCGCTGTTGTCACGGTAGGCGTCGTCGCATTGGGCTCTCGGAACGGGCTTGTCCCCACTTGTTGAGGCGGCCATCCCTCGAGCGGCTGCCGCTGTACGTCTGGCGATCTCCGCCGTCCCTGAGCGCCCCAATGTCGCGCTGCAGTCGGGCCTTTCACGCCGCAGCGGCTATGCACCGGCGCCGCGTCTAAAGGGGGCATCCCGTGCATGAACTCTCTCTGGCTGAGGAACTTGTGCGCCAGTGCGCTGCCTTGGCGAAGAGCCGTCCGGTCCTGGTGGTCGCGGTCCGTTGCCCAGCAGGAACGGGCTCGAGCGAGCTGTCAGACAGCTTCTCCATCCTGGCGGCGCAGCTCGCCGAGTCGGGCGACGGCTGCCTTCGTCATGCTCAGCTCAGGCTCGAAGAGGTACCCGCCGCTATTAGGTGCCAATGTGGATTTGACGGCGAGCTAGAGCCGGCCAACGTAGCCGGTCACATCGGTGTATGCCCTGAGTGCGGCTCGGTCGGCGAGTTGGGCGGCGGCCTGGAACTGATGGCCCTGACTTTCGCCGGCTGCGAACCGGGAGCGGGTGGCGGAGCGTAGCGCGGCCAAGCCGGGGAGGTCGCCGTTCTCGATGAACTCGAGTGAGGCACCCCCACCGGTGGAGAGGTGGTCCACCTTGTCGTCCAGCCCGAAGACCTTGAGCGCGCTTGCGCTATCGCCTCCCCCTACAACCGTGAAGGCTTTTGCTGAAGCCACGGCCTCCGCCACCGCCCGAGTACCGGCGGCGAAGCGGGCGTCTTCGAACACGCCCATGGGCCCGTTCCAAAACACGGTGCCGGCGTGGGCAATGATGTCGGAATAGGTTGCCGCCGTCTTGGGGCCGATGTCCAAGCCCAGCCACCCGTCGGGCAGGTCGGGGCTGCTCACCAGGATCTCACCTGTTGGCGCCTTCCCCGGCCCGAAGACCCCACCGGGAGAAAGGGCGACGATATCGGTGGGCAGGACAAGCCGTTTGCCCGTGGCCAGCACCGAGCCGAGAAGCCGTTGGCACGTCGCTACCTGGTCCTGTTCGAGGAGGGAGCCGCCGACGTTGTGGCCTTGTGCGGCCAGGAACGTATAGCACATGCCCCCTCCCACAAGCAGCGTGTCGACCTTGTCCAGCAGAGCAGCGATAACCCCTAGTTTGTCTGAGACTTTGGCGCCACCGAGCACCGCCACGAAAGGTCGCGTGGGATCGGCCAGCAAGGTGCCCAGGACGTCCACCTCGTGGGCCAGGACGCGGCCGGCTGCGGACGGCAGGAACGCCGGGGGGCCAACGATAGAAGCGTGTGCTCGGTGCGCGGCACCGAAGGCATCGTCCACGTAGAGATCTTGATCTTTAACGAGAGACGCTACGAACTCGTCGTCGTTGGCCTCTTCACCAGGGTTGTAACGCAAGTTTTCTAGCAGCTCGACCCGACTGGTGTCGGCTCCTCGCGCTTCAAGTAGCTCATAGAGCCGTTGGCGGACGGGGGCGATCGAGTACTTGGGGTCGGCTATGCCTTTAGGTCGGCCCAGGTGACTGCACACCGTCACCCTTTCGGCCCCCTGGTCGAGCAGCCACACGAGGGTGTCGATAGGCAGCCGGATGCGCAGGTCGTCGGCAATGACGCCGCCGCTCATGGGCACGTTGAGGTCACAACGGACCAGGATGCGCTTCCCTTTCAGGGGGCCGAGATCTTCGAGCTGAGGGAGCCGCACGGTTCAGGCCCTACCGGCGATGAGGGCCAAGTCAATAAGGCGGTTGGAATAACCCCACTCGTTGTCGTACCAGCCGAAAACCTTGACCATCGAACCGTGGGCCATGGTCAGCTTCGAATCGAAAGTGCAGCTAGCCGGCGAGCCCACGATGTCGGAACTGACGATCGGGTCGTCGGTGTAGACGAGCACCTTGGACAGGCGCCCGGTTGTGGCCGCCTTTTTGAACGCCTCGTTGACCTCGGCTACGCTCACTTCTCGAGCCAGGATGCCCGTAAAATCGGTGATGGACCCGTCCTGGACTGGGACTCGCAGGGCCGAACCGTCGAGGCGGCCTTGCATGTTCGGTATCACCAGGCTGGTAGCTTTTGCGGCACCGGTGCTGGCGGGCACGATGTTGTTCGCCGCAGCCCGTGCTCGGCGCAGGTCCTTGTGCACCAGGTCGAGGAGGTTCTGGTCATTTGTGTAGGCGTGGACAGTTGTCATTAGGCCCTTCTCCACGCCGAAGGCGTCGTCCAGGACCTTGATCATGGGAGCAAAGCAGTTTGTGGTGCAGCTGGCGTTGGAGATGATCTTGTGCACCTGCGGGTCGAAGCTGTCCTCGTTGACGCCGACCACAAAAGTGCCGTCGACGTTCGTGCCCGGAGCGGAGATAATGACGGTCTCGGCCCCAGAAACGAGGTGCGCCCTGGCTTTGTCGCCATTGGTGAACTTACCGGTGGACTCGATGACCACCTGAGCGCCAAGGTCTCCCCAGGGGATGTCGGCGGGGTCCTTCTCGGCGAACACCTTGAAGCTGTGCGCGCCGACCGCGATGGTGTCCTCCGACACCTTCACTTCGTGAGCCAGCACGCCGAAAGTGGAGTCGTATTTGAGGAGGTGCGCATTGCTGGAGGTGGGGGCCAAGTCATTGGCCGCCACAACCTCGACATCTGCTTCAGACGCTAAGACCGCGCGCAGGAAATTGCGCCCGATGCGGCCAAAACCGTTGATACCGACCCGTACTGGCATGGCGTTGTGCTCCTTCGGTGTGTTGTGAGTTGCTAACATTTATTCTGCACCGGTGGTGACGTGCATTGGCGCTGGACAAAGTCATAGGAGATTGGGACTTTCGGCCTAAGTGTGCACGATCGCCCCAGGGGGGACGTCGTGGCGCGCTGAAGGACCTGTGGCCATTTACGGGCGGGCCCAGGCCTGCTCAGGCGGCCATGTCGTATTGCTTTATAACCACTACCGGGCAGCTGGCATGGCTCAAGCAGCGCTCACTAACCGATCCCATGAGGATGCCGATCAGCGGCGCGTGGTCCGGGGCCTCCAACACCAAAAGGTCGGCTCCCTTGGCGATACGCAGCAAAGTCTTTGCGACAGGGCCTCCGGTCACGATAGGTACTATCTCGAGGCCCTCGGGTTCGCCCAAGACGTTGTGGATGGTCGAGTTCAGCTGTTGCTTGGCTCGAAGCTCCGGGTCAGCGCCAGGTGCTAATGGCAGGGAATAACCATAAGCCATCAAAGGGAGTTGCTCCACCAAGACGACCTCTAGCGACGAGTGCGTAAGTTCGGCTTGGCGCGCCGCCCAGAGCAGTGCGCCATTGGACGACCCGGAACCGTCGACACCGACGACGATGCGGCCTTGTGGCCGATGCTCCTCGGTCTTTTTAGCCGTTGGCATGGTCCCATAATGGCCGGCGCTCTGGACGGCGCCCAGGGCCATAAGGCATTATTACGCGGACCGGAAGGGCCCTAGTTAGATCGGTACCCGCCACTGCACGATCGTCCCCGTCGGGTCGTGCTTAGATACGCTGAACGTGCCCCCCAGGTTCTGGGCCCGGGCTGCCATATTGCGTAGCCCGTGCCCTGCGCTAGGAGCATTAGGCGGCCCGGTACCGTCGTCTACCAGCGAGAAAGAGAGCCAGCCGCCTTGGATTTCTAGGACCATGTCGGCCGACGTAGCTTTGGCATGGCGCGCCGTGTTCGAGAGGGCTTCACCGATGACTTGCAGCAACTGCGAAGTAACGACTTCTGGCACGACGGCGTCGAGCGGGCAATGGAACCCGACCCGGGGTGTGAAGCCAAGCTCCTCGCTGTACTTGTCCACCAGGCGCAGCATCTCATCGTGGATACCTTGGCCCCGGGGTTGCGCCGGGGAAGGCGGAAGATCGTGTTGCGGATCTCTTTGATGATCGTGTCGAGACGGTCGACTGCCTCATCGATGCGTTCGCCAACGGTCCCCGTAGCGGAGGACCGCGCGGCCTGTAGCGATAGCCCGACCCCGAAGAGGTCTTGGATGACGGTGTCGTGAAGATCCCGGGCGATCCGTTCGTCTTCAGCGACTATGCCGGTGCGCTCGAGTTCGGAGCGGACCTCGGCGAGCTCAATGGCTGCTGCGGTGGAGCTGGCGAACACCGTCGCCAAGGCGATGTCGAGGGGGCCGAAAGCGGGACCACCTCGCGCTCGGGCAAGTACGAGCGTCCCGAGGCGGCGCTCGTCAGCGACGAGTGGTACGTAGAGGCCCGGGCCGAGGTTGAGCCCGACGACGGCGGCGGGGACATTTGTAGCTGTGAAGAGGTCCTCGATCATCTCAGGGGCTCCTGTGCGCATGGCTTCGGCCGAGCGGCTGGTGTCGGCCGAAAGGGCTGTACCGAGCAAGGCCTCCGTCCCGGGCCCGTCCACCGCGCTAACGGCCAGGTCGCCCGCTCCGGCTGGAGTGACGATCCAGGCGGCGTCCGAGTGGGTGAGGTGCCGTGCCCGACGTGCGACCAGGGGTAGGACCTCACCGGACCTTGTCCCCACGAGCAGGCTCTGAGTCACTTCGTTGACCGCATGCAGGCGGTCAATGCTGCGCTGGCGCTCTCGCCCGTCACGGACGAAAGCTGCGGCGTAGTGGGCGCCTCGGACCTCCACAGGGGTGAGGCTCACCTCGACGGTGAATTCGGTGCCGTCGCGGTGGCGCCCGGCGAGTTGTCTGCCGAGGCCCATGTGGCGCGCTCGTGGAGCGGCGAAGAAGTCCCGGAGATGGTCTAAGTGGCGAGCCTGGTTCCCTGGGGGGAGCAGGACGTTGACCGGCTCGCCGACCAGCTCCTCGGGGTAGTAGCCGAACAGGGAGGTGACCGCCGGGTTTGAGAGCACGATCGTGCCGGCGTCGTCTACGACCAGGACAGCATCAGGGCTAGCGGAGAAGATGGCTCCCAATAGGTGCCCGACTTGCCGGTCGGAGGCTGTCTCGGCAGCAGGCTTCACCGTTCCACACTCTAGGGCCATGCGCAGCCTCGGTCATGCTCTGAGATCCAGCGACTCGCCCGAGCCTCTTCAGCGAGTGGCGCCCGCAGCCGGGACTAAGGGGCCGCGCGAGAGAGGCTTTTGGCTCTAATCGTGCTCCCCCGACCGGGAGATACTGGCTCAGTAGCACCTTGTGCTCCATAGCCGCAGAGGCCAACGAGGCCTCATTGATCAAGGAGGGCTAATGGTAAAGCACGTTTATGGTTTCGCCGAGGGCAACAGCACCATGGTGGACCTGCTCGGTGGCAAGGGCGCCAACTTGGCCGAAATGTCGAGGCTGGGCCTGCCTGTCCCGCCAGGTTTCACGATAACCACAGAGGCTTGCCGGGATTTCCTCGCTACCGGCTCCCTGCCGCCGGGCTTGCTCCAAGAAGTGAGCGAGCACTTGGCGCGCCTCGAGCTTGAGATGGGTAGGAACTTAGGCGACCCGAGCGACCCCCTGCTCGTTTCGGTGCGCAGCGGGGCTAAATTTTCGATGCCCGGGATGATGGACACCGTGCTGGACGTGGGCTTGAACGATGTTTCGGTTGAGGGTTTGGCGAAACAATCAGGTGACGAGCGCTTCGCCTGGGACTCGTACCGGCGGCTGGTCCAGATGTTCGGCAAGACTGTGATGGGCGTCGACGGCGCCCTGTTCGGGTCGGCTTTGTCAGAGCTCAAGCATGCTCGCCAAGCGCGGACCGACCTCGACCTCGGCGTCGACGACCTGAGAGATCTCGTATCTACCTACCGCGACATCATCTACCGGGAAACCGGCTGTCATTTCCCTACTTCGCCCAGGCAGCAGCTCGACCTCGCGATCGCTTCCGTTTTCAGGTCGTGGAACGGTGAGCGCGCCCGCATTTACCGCCGGCAAGAACGGATATCCGATGACCTGGGGACAGCGGTCACAGTGGTTGCGATGGTCTTCGGGAACCTCAACTTGAGCTCCGGTACGGGGGTTGCGTTCACCCGGGACCCCGCCACAGGCAACCGCGGAGTTTATGGTGACTACCTCCAGGATGCCCAAGGCGAGGACGTCGTCGCGGGGATCCGCAACACTATGGCCCTGCAAGAACTAGAGCACCTGAACCAGGGCGTCTACCACCAGTTGACCGACATAATGCAGACCCTCGAGCACCACTACCGCGACCTATGCGATATCGAGTTCACAGTGGAGAACGGCAAGCTGTGGATGCTGCAGACCCGGGTCGGCAAGCGCTCAGCCGCTGCTGCGTTCCGGATCGCCACCCAGCTCGTCGACGAGGGGGTGATCTCGATGGACGAGGCTTTGGGCCGGGTCCGCGGCGCGGGCCTGGCCGAGCTGATGTTCCCACGCTTTGACCAGTCGGCGGCTCAACCTCTCGTCACCGGCATGGGCGCAAGCCCGGGGGCGGCTGTCGGCAAGGCAGTTTTTGATTCGGCCACCGCCGTCAGCTGGGCGACCAAGGGTGAGGCGGTCGTCCTGGTCCGCACCGAAACCAACCCCGATGATCTGCCGGGGATGGTAGCGGCGCGAGGGATATTGACTCGCCGAGGCGGAAAGACCAGCCACGCCGCCGTCGTCGCCCGCGGTATGGGAAAGACTTGCGTGGTTGCCGCCCAGGATATCGTTATCGATACCAAGGCCAGGCACTTCACATGCCCGGACGGCACAGTCGTTTCCGAGGGCGACGTCATTTCTATTGATGGCAAGACGGGCGCTGTTTACCCCGGAGCCGTTCCCGTCATGGCCTCACCGCTGGTCAAGTTCTTCGAGGGCACTTTTGACGCGGCCTCGGCCGACTCGGAAACCAACGAGCTGGTGCGATCTGTCCAACGGGTACTTGACCATGCTGACACCAGACGTCGCCTGTCGGTGCGGGCCAATGCCGATATGCCCGACGACGCCAGGCGCGCCCGGGCCTTCGGCGCCGAGGGCATTGGCCTATGCCGTACCGAGCACATGTTCCTCGGCGAGCGGAAGGCCTTGGTCGAGCGTTTGATCCTGGCCGGCCACGACGACGTCGAACGCCAAGCGGCACTGGACGCGTTGTTGCCCCTCCAGCGGGCCGACTTCGTGGCCATACTCGAGGAGATGGACGGTCTACCGGTGACGATCCGGCTGATCGACCCGCCGCTGCATGAGTTCCTCACCGATCTGACGGAGCTCTCGGTAACGGCCGCAGTCGCGCGGGCTAACGGCCACCCGGACAAGGAAGCGGAAAGGCTGCTGCCTGCCGTGCGCCGTCTCCACGAGGCAAACCCCATGCTCGGCCTACGCGGTGTGCGGCTGTGCCTGGCCATCCCCGGCCTAGTCCAGCTTCAAGTACGAGCCGTTGCCGAAGCCGTTGCCCAGCGCCGCCAGCAAGGGGGCGACCCACATGTGCAGATAATGGTCCCCGTGGTCGGCGCCGTCCAAGAGTTCGAGCATGTCCGGGAGCAAGCCGAGGCCGTCATCGACACGGTCGCGGCCGAGACCGGGACCGCTCTGGAAAAGGTTATCGGGACGATGATCGAGTTGCCGCGAGCGTGCCTGACGGCAGGCGATATAGCCAAAGCGGCCGACTTCTTCTCATTTGGCACCAACGACCTGACGCAGACGACCTGGGGTTTTTCCCGTGACGACTGCGAGGCATCGTTCTTCCCTCTCTACATGGAAATGGGGATCTTTGGTACTTCTCCCTTCGAGACGCTGGACCAGCAGGGTGTGGGAGCCCTGGTGCGGATGGCGTCGGCCACTGCTCGCACGGTAAAACCCGATATCGAGTTGGGCGTGTGCGGCGAGCACGGAGGCGACCCCGAAAGCATCCATTTCTTCAATGATATTGGGCTCGACTATGTGTCGTGCTCGCCTTTCCGAGTCCCCGTGGCCCGCCTGGAAGCTGGGCGGGCCGCCCTCCCCAAGACAACGGCCGACGGTGCTAGCGCATCGCGCTGAGCCGGTGGGGCCCGGGACCAAATGCCTTCGAAGGACTTAGGGCTCGCGTAGCTGAGCCGGTTGGCCCTGCCAGCCGGCGGCCAGAGCGGCCCATTGTGGAAGCTAAGAAATGCCAAGGAGGAACCATGACAGGGACAGTGGAAAACGGGCGACGAGGACGCATTGTGGTCGGAGTGGACGGGTCCGTCTCATCGAACGAAGCTTTGCGCTGGGCCGCACGCCAAGGCGAGCTAACGGGGTCCAGGGTCGAGGCGCTAATGACATGGGCAGTCGCTGTCACGGCTTTCCCGTTGACCACTGCGGTGCCGGCGTGCGACTCAGGGCCGCAAGTGGAGGAGCGACTTGAAGAGATTATCGGCCCGGTCCGGCGCGAGTTCCCGAGCGTTGAGATGTCGGGCGTGGTCCGGGAAGGGTGGCCGGGCAGAGAACTTCTGGCAGCCGCTGAGGACGCCGACCTTTTGGTCGTGGGGAGCCGGGGCCACAGTGCCGTCACGGGTTTTCTCATTGGATCGGTGAGCGAATACTGTGTCACCCACGGCAGGTGCCCGGTAGTTGTGGTCCGCCAGGGCAAGGACGCCTCCGTCTGCGAGCACGAGACGGTTGCTTCGTCGACTGTGGGCTCCTCATGACGGTCGCCCAGATGGAGCGCAGCCGCACGAGCGAGGTAAGCGGCGCGAGCACCCGGCAATCAGCGTGTATAGACGGCAACGAGGCCGCGGCTCGTGTGGCCTACGCGCTGTCCGAAGTGATCGCGATATACCCGATCACGCCGGCGTCCCCCATGGGTGAGCTTGCCGATGATTGGGCGACGGCGGGGAAGCCGAACCTCTGGGGCCAAGTACCTGACGTCATCGAAATGCAATCGGAGGCGGGAGCCGCGGGTACGCTCCACGGAGCCCTTCAAAAAGGTGCCCTCGCAACGACCTTTACGGCATCCCAAGGTCTCCTGCTGATGGTGCCCAACATGTTCAAGATCGCCGGTGAACTGACGCCGGCAGTGGTCCACGTGGCCGCGCGGACGATCGCAACCCATGCCCTATCGATCTTCGGCGACCACTCCGACGTGATGCATGCCCGTACGACGGGCTGGGCCATATTGGCAGCGAGCTCGGTCCAAGAAGCCCACGATTTCGCTCTTATCGCCCATGCTGCGACCCTGCGCTCCCGCGTGCCCTTCCTTCACTTTTTCGACGGGTTCCGGACATCGCACGAGCTCGCCAAAATCGCGGTCCTCTCACCGCAAGACATGTCTGCCCTCGTCGATGACGATGCCGTTGTTGAGCTTCGCCGGCGGGGGATGAGCCCAGACTCTCCAGATGTCCGTGGTACAGCCCAAAACCCGGACGTGTTTTTCCAGGGCCGGGAGGCGTCCAACCCCTACTACCTGGCTGTTCCCGGCATAGTGCAGGAGACCATGGATGCCTTGGCGGAAAGGACCGGTCGTCCCTACAGCCTGGTCGAGTACCACGGCGACCCCGAGGCCGAGCGGGTCGTAGTGCTCATGGGTTCGGGGGTCGGGGCGGCTCGGGAAGCGGTCGATGCACTGGTCAAAGACGGGGAGCGAGTTGGGATGGTGACCATTCGTCTCTACCGTCCCTTCCCCGCCAAGCAGCTTATTGATGCTCTACCGGCCACGGTGCGTTCTATCGCCGTCCTCGACCGGACCAAGGAGCCCGGCGCCGTCGGAGAGCCCTTGTACCTCGACGTCCTCGCTGCGTTGCATGAGGCCGTCCCGCAGTTGAACGTGTTGCCTCGGGTCATCGGTGGACGCTACGGGCTGTCTTCCAAAGAGTTCACCCCGGCTATGGCCAAGGCTGTCCTGGACGAGTTGGCCTGCGGGGTGGAACGCGGGTGGCCCAAGCCCCATTTCACGGTCGGCATCTTCGACGATGTGACCTCGCTCAGCCTGGCCTGGGACCGGGATTTCCGACCGCCAAGGCCGCCCGGCGAAGTACAGGCGGTATTTTTTGGCCTCGGCTCCGACGGCACGGTTGGCGCCAACAAGAACAGTGCAAAGATCATCGTGGACGCGACCGGACGCGTTCGTACAGGGTTATTTCGTTTACGACTCCAAGAAGTCGGGTGCCATGACGGTGTCGCACTTGCGCTTCGGGCCCCAGCCGATCAATTCCACCTACCTCGTGAGCGACGCAGATTTCGTCGCCTGTCACCACTTCGGGCTGCTCAATCGGGTCGACGTCTTGGACCTGGCCAGGGACGGCGCCACCTTCCTGCTCAACAGCAGCTATGGCCCCCTCGACGTGTGGGACCGGCTGCCGCTCAGCGTCCAGCACCAAGTGCAACAAAAGCGGGTCGACTTGTGGGTCATCGACGGTGATCGCATCGCGGCTGACGCCGGGCTTGGGAACCGGATCAACACCGTGATGCAGACCTGCTTTTTTGCCCTGTCGAAGGTATTGCCGATCGACGAAGCGGTAACCAGTATAAAGGCTTCGGTCGAAAAAGCCTACGGCAAGCGGGGCAACACCATAGTGGAGCGCAACTTAGCCGCCATCGACGCAGCTTTGGCCCACCTGGCGCCGGTCGTGGTCCCAAAGTCGGCCGTCCCGGCGGCGCCCCTGGTCGATATCGTCCCCGCCTCGGCCCCTGATTTTGTGCGCCAGGTGACAGCGCGGATCATGGCCGGCAAAGGTGACCTGTTGCCGGTCTCGGCTCTGCCCGCAGACGGCCGCTTCCCCTCTGGGACGGCCAAATACGAAAAAAGGGCCATCGCGGCTGAGATCCCTATCTGGGACCCGGATATTTGCATCGACTGCGGCAAGTGCGCAAGCGTCTGCCCGCACGCATGTATCCGTATGAAGGTTTTCGCTCCCGAGGCGCTCGAGGGGGCGCCCGAGGGGTTCGCGTCAAAGCTGTTCCGGTCCAAGGATCTGGCGGGCCACCGGATGACGGTCCAGGTAGCCCCGGACGATTGCACCGGCTGCGGGGTGTGCGTGGACGTTTGCCCGGCGAAGTCCAAGACCGAGGTCAGGCACAAGTCGATCAACATGGAGCCGGCTGTTGCCCATCGTGATAATGAGCGTGCCCACTGGGACTTCTTCAGGGCGATCCCCGAACTCGACCGCTCACTTGCTGCCGCACGACTCGGTAAAGGGCGCTCAGGTCCTCGAGCCGCTCTTCGAGTTCTCAGGAGCTTGTGCTGGGTGCGGGGAAACGCCGTACCTGAAGCTCGTCAGCCAGCTCTTCGGGGACCGTATGCTCGTGGCCAATGCCACGGGCTGCTCGTCGATCTACGGCGGCAACCTGCCGACGACCCCGTGGGCCACAAACAGCGAGGGTCGCGGCCCGGCCTGGGCTAACTCGTTGTTCGAGGACAACGCCGAGTTCGGTCTCGGCATGCGGATGGGCCTGGACGCCGAAGAACGGTCCGCACGTGCTTTGCTCCGCAGCTTGGCCGGGGCGGTAGGGACCGACCTGGCCACCTCGCTCCTGGACGCCGACCAGGACCAAGAAGAGGGCGTCTTCGCGCAGCGCGACGGCGTGGCTCGGCTCAAGGAGGAACTGGACAGGCTGGTCACCGGGCCGGTCGAAGCCACCGCTGTTGCAGCGCGCCACCTGGCTGTGCTCGCCGATGCATTGGTGCGCAAAGGCGTCTGGATCGTCGGTGGGGACGGGTGGGCGTACGACATCGGCTTCGGCGGTCTGGACCATGTCCTTTCCTCGGGCCGCAATATCAATGTCCTGGTGCTCGACACGGAGGTCTATTCCAACACGGGCGGCCAGGCATCCAAGGCGACCCAGCGCGGCGCGATGGCGAAATTCGCAGCTGCCGGGAAGGAAAGCGCCAAAAAGGACCTGGGCGCCGTGGCTCGTGCCTACGGGAACGTTTATGTCGCACAGATCTCCATGGGAGCCAACGACTTGCAGGCCACCAAGGCTCTTCTCGAGGCCGAAGCCTACCCTGGGCCTTCGCTGGTGATCGCCTATTCGACCTGCATTGCCCATGGCATCGACATGTCCAAATCGATGACCCACCAAAAGGACGCCGTACGTTCGGGTTACTGGCCCCTGTACCGCTTCCACCCGTCTAAGGCGCGAAACCGGGCAGCCCTTCACGCTCGACTCCAAGGCCCCTTCGGTCCCACTTGCGGACTTCACCGCTTCCGAGGCTCGTTACGCGACGCTGGCCCGTGTCCACCCGCACGAGGCTGCTCGCTTGAGCGCTCTTGCGCAGGCCGACGTGACCGAACGTTGGCGTTATTACGAGCAGCTGGCGGGCATACAACGCACCGTCCCTGAGGTCGACGACTTAGCGCTCGATGATTGCCCGGCCGGTGAGGACGGGCAGGATTATGAGGAGGTGACTTAGTGATGACCCACCCGACTGAAGTGGACCTCACGACCAACTATCTAGGGCTGAGGCTGTCGTCGCCGGTGGTCGTGTCGGCCGGGCCGTGGCGCGACCTCCACACGATCGAGGCTCTGGCCGACGCCGGTGCCGGAGCAGTCGTGCTGCCATCGCTTTTTGAAGAGGAGATCGTGGCCGAAGAGATCGGGGTGTCATCCGCCCTGGAAGCCGGGAGCGAACATTTCGCCGAGGCACTCGGGTACTTCCCGGCGATGCCGGAGTTCACCGGGGCCGCGGAGCGTTACTTGGAGTTGCTCGAGCACGTCAAAAAAGAAGTTGGCGTACCCATAATCGCCAGCCTCAATGCCACGTCCGTTGGTGGTTGGGTACGCTATGCGAAGCTGCTGGCCGAGGCGGGTGCCGACGCCATCGAGTTGAACGTCTACAGGGTGCCCACAGATCCCGAGATGACCGCCGGGCAGGTGGAGCAGATAGACCTGGCCCTCGTGGCTAACGTGTGCGCCGGCCTGCTCGTGCCGGTAGCGGTGAAGCTGTCGCCGTACTACTCGTCCCTGGCCCACTTCGCGGCCAAGGTTGTGGGCGAGGGGGCCGCCGGCCTGGTGCTTTTCAACCGCTTCTACCAGCCCGACCTCGACCTGCGAACGATGGACGTCGTACCACAGGTCGAACTGTCCCGTGCGTGGGAACTTCGCCTGCCGCTTCGCTGGATAGCCTTATTGCGGCCCCAGCTCGGGAAGGGGCCGTCATTGGCGGCTTCGTCGGGGGTCCACACGGGCACCGATGTCGTGAAAGCCATCGCGGTCGGCGCCGATGTGGCCATGATGACCTCGGCAGTCCTGCGCTACGGCCCCAAGCACGTTAGACGTGTCGAGTCCGAGCTGCGCCAGTGGCTGGCCGAAAACGAGTACACTTCGGTCGCCGAGCTGCGGGGCGCGGTGTCCCAGACCTCGGCGGCGGACGCTGGCGCGTTCGAACGGGCCAACTACGTGAAAACACTGCATTCCTGGACGACAGTTGACTAGCTCCGACTAACGGTCGACGTAAATGCACTCTCCAGCGCACTGCGCCTGAGCTTCCACGACAGTACCCTCGAGCTCGGTCGGTACTTCCCCGGCGTGCTTTACATGAGCGAGCCCATCGTCTTGCATCTCGAACATGTCGGGGCAAAGATCCTGGCAAAGCCCGTCACCAGTGCAATAGTCCTGTTCGATCCTGACTCTCATCTCAAGGCTCCTCTTTGGTTGTTTAGGACCATATTTAGCCTCCTTGCCCAGGTGAGAGCTAGGGCAATTCGTCCCCTACGGGGGGCCGATGGGCTCATCTGGCGGAGGCTGCTCCCCGGTCGGCCGGAGAGCAATTGCCAATCACCAGGGAGCAAGAGACGGCGTGCGACGGGCCTTCCGCCCGCCACCGTGTGACGTTGTCCCCTGTCACGCCGGTCGAAATGTCGCCGAAGATGGCTAATGATGTCCGAGCGTTATACCGACCACGCACAACAGGCGATGGTGGCCGCCCAGGAACAGGCGCTCCTGTTGGGCCACGACCACGTTGGGACCGAGCACATCCTCCTGGGCTTGCTCGAGGAAAGCGAGGGAGCGGCCGCCAGGTTGCTCGGCTCGGACGGGGTCAGTTTTGAGTCTGTGCGCCAAAAGGTCGAGGAAACGGCCGGGCCAAATGAGGCCACGTCCGCGGGCCCGCTGCCTTTCACTCCTCGGGCCAAGAAGGTGCTCGAGCTCGCCATGCGGGAGGCCATCGGCTTCGGCAAGGACCACGTTGGTACCGAGCACATCCTGGCGGGCCTGCTGCGAGAAGGGCACGGCCTCGGCGTCCGGGCCCTTATCAGGTTAGGGGTTGACCTAAAGGTCTTGCGCGCTCAGGTGACCGACTTAGTGTCTGGCACGCGCGCAATCGGTCTGGCGGAGGTCTCGGCGAGCAGTTCCCGCGGTGACCGCGAGCTGCCTGGCGGAAGCTCGTTGCTTGACCAGTTCGGGTGCAACCTCACCCGGTTGGCCAGGGAGCGCAAACTAGACCCTGTGATCGGCCGGGACGCAGAGATCGAGCGGGTTATGCAGGTGCTCTCTCGGCGTTCGAAGTGCAACCCCGTCCTCATCGGAGAGCCAGGCGTCGGCAAGACGGCGGTCGTCGAAGGCCTCGCCCAGCGGATCGTCTCGGGCATTGTTCCCGAGACGTTGGTAGGCAAGAACCTTTACAGCCTCGACCTCGGGGCTTTGGTTGCCGGCTCGCGCTTCCGCGGAGATTTCGAAGCGCGCCTAAAGAAGGTCCTCAATGAAGTACGTGCCCGGGGCGACATTATTTTGTTTATCGATGAAATGCATACCCTGGTAGGGACGGGAGCGGCGGAGGGGGGTATCGACGCGGCTTCCATCTTGAAGCCGCTGCTGGCCCGCGGTGAGCTCCAGGCGATCGGGGCCACAACGCTTGATGAGTACCGTAAGCACGTGGAAAAAGACGGTGCCCTCGCTCGTCGGTTCCAACCGGTCAAGGTGGAGGAGCCCTCGGTCGCCGACACGGTCGAGATCCTGAAAGGCCTGCGGGAGCGCTACGAGGCTTACCACGGCGTCACCATCACCGACCAGGCCATAGTGGCCGCAGCAACGCTTTCTGAACGCTACATTCCCGATCGTTACCTGCCAGACAAAGCGATCGACCTCATTGACGAAGCGGGGGCCGCATGCGCGTCCAGCGCATGACGGTCCCTCCAGGTTATGCGGCTATCGAGGCAGAGATCGTCGAAGCGAGGAAGGGCAAAGAGCTCGCGATGGCGAGGGGGGATGTTGCACGGTCCAAGCGTTTCGGAGAAAGGGAAAACGAGCTCCTCCAGCGGCAAGCGGTCGAGGAGCAACAGTGGCAGGCCCAGGGCATAGAGCTCTCGGACGTCGTCGACGAAGAGGTGATCGCCGAAGTCCTGGCCAACTGGACCGGCATCCCCGTGTACAAGCTGACCGAAGAAGAGACCTCCAAGCTGCTCCGCATGGAAGAGGAGCTGCACAGGCGCATCATCGGCCAAGACGATGCCTTGAAGGCCGTGTCCCAGGCAATCAGGCGTACCAGGGCAGGGTTGAAGGACCCCAAGCGTCCCAGTGGTTCGTTCATCTTCCTCGGGCCCTCCGGGGTCGGCAAGACCGAGACCGCCAAGGCCCTGGCCGAGTTCCTCTTCGGCGACGAGAGCTCCTTGGTCCAGTTGGACATGTCCGAGTACATGGAGAAGCACACAGTGAGCCGCCTCGTCGGGTCCCCTCCCGGCTATGTCGGCTACGAAGAGGGTGGCCAGCTGACCGAGGCGGTCAGGCGCAAGCCCTTCTCCGTCGTCCTGTTCGACGAGATCGAAAAGGCGCACCCCGACGTCTTCAACGCCCTGCTCCAAATCCTCGAGGACGGCCGCCTGACCGATGCTCAAGGCCGCACGGTCGACTTCAAGAACACCGTGATCATCATGACCTCCAACCTCGGCACGGCCGAGCTGCGCAAGTCTTCCATCGGGTTCGCCACGGCCGACCAGGGCCTCACCCACGAGAAGGTGACGACCAAGGTAAATGACGCCTTGAAGCAACACTTCCCGGCCGAGTTCCTGAACCGTGTCGACGATGTGATCGTGTTCCACGAGCTTTCCAAGGACGAGGTGAGCGAGATCATCGACCTGATGGTGGAGCGGCTCCGGGCCCAGCTTGAGGCGCAAGGCCTCGGGATCGAGCTCACCAAGGCGGCCAAGTACCTTGTCGTTGAGGAAGGTTATGACCCGCTCCTGGGTGCTCGGCCCCTGCGGCGCGCCCTCCAACGACTGGTGGAGAGCCCTCTGTCGGAAAGGTTGCTCTCGAAGGAGTTCGCGGCCGGCGCCACGGTCATCGTCGATGCCGAGGACGGGAAAATAACCTTCAGGGTTATGGAGCACTACCAGGTGCCTGCGGTAGAGCTGGTCGGCGCGCAGAACGCTTAGGGGCGGTTCGCGACGGCCTCGGGTTCAGCAGAATCCGAGGTAGCGGGTCCCCTACGAGCGTGTCGACTATCCGCGTCCCACCGAGCTGGGTGCGAAGGACCACGATCCCCGGCGGGTCAGCCCGGATCTCGCCGATCCGGACGGCGTCGGCGCCCAGGTTATGGCCGCGAAGCGCGCTGAGCGCGGCGCCAGCTTCGTCGGGCGCCACTACGGCCACGAACTTGCCCTCATTGGCTACGTACAACGGGTCTATGCCGAGCAGCTCGCACGCCGCTCCCACCGCCGGGCGGACCGGCAGTGCCGTCTCGTCGAGGACGACGGTCAGGTTGCAGTCCTTGGCCAGCTCGTTGCAGACGGTACCTACGCCGCCCCGTGTCGCGTCACGAAGCCAGCGGGTTGAGGGGGCAGCCCCCAATAACTGCTCCATCAGGTCATGGAGCGGGGCTGTGTCCGAGACGATGTCCGCCTCGAGCATGAGGTCCCCGCGGGCCAGCATGACCGCCATGCCGTGGTCGGCCATGGTGCCCGAAAGGATGACCACATCGCCTTCTCTGACCAGTTCGGCCGACAACGCCCGGCCCTCGGGGATGAGGCCAATGCCTGAAGTCGAAATGTACATGCCGTCAGCTGCCCCGTGGTCGACAACTTTCGTATCGCCCGTCACGATGGGGACGCCCGCAGACGCAGCCGCTTCGGCCATGTCGGCAACAACCAGGCGCAGGTCCTCGATCGGGAAGCCCTCTTCGAGCACGAACGCGGCCGACAGTGCAAGAGGTCGTGCCCCCATCATTGCTAGGTCGTTCACAGTCCCGTGGACCGCCAGGTGGCCGACCGAGCCGCCGGGGAACCGAAGCGGCTTGACCACGAACGAGTCGGTGCTGAACGCCAATCTTTCACCCGATGGCAGGGAGACGACGGCAGCGTCGGTCTGAAGACTGCCCGAGCCAGGGGCAAAGGCAGCCAGGAATATGGCATCGATCAAGGCCGCTGAGGCCTTGCCGCCGGCGCCGTGCGCCAGGGTGACGACGGAGCCCGACAAGCGTGGCCGGCGACGCCTGAAGGCCTCTATACGGTCGAAGACGACCGCTTCGGCCCTCGCGCAGTGGCTTCGTCTGCGGTCCCGCTCACGAGGCGCCGCCCAGGTTGGTGATAGCCACGCCGGCGTGGACCAACACGAGGTCGCCGGGTACAGCGTCGACCAGGCTGGTGTCTATCGTCTGAGCCCGGCCACCGATCAACACCTCGGCCAGCCCGCCGTTGTGAACGGCTTTGACCTCCGCCACGAGACCCTCATCTGAGCACGTCACGCAGACGTCCTCGGCGCACGAGCTTGAGGCCTCGGCGTTAGCCGGGGCCTGGTGGCGAGACGCGGTAATGACCGCTTGCCCGAGTGCCAAGCCCCCGTCGTTCGGAGGGACCAATCGGTGCGTCAGGACCTCCATCCCGAGCCGCTCGAGCCGAGCGCGGGCCAAGCGGACGAGCAGGACGTTCTGGAACACGCCACCGCTCAAAGCCACCCGCTCGATCCCGCTGCTTCGGCCGAGCCGCTCTGCCGTCTCTGCGATGAGCGAGGCCACAGCGGCGTGGAACCCCGCAGCCACCGGTCCCGGCGCGTACCCACGGCGTATGTCGTCCACGATCGCCCGTAGCAGCGGCCCGGGGTCGATCTCGTCGCCAGTGACTTGGAAGTGGTAGTCGGGGCATTGGCCCGTTCATGTGCGCAGCGGCCACGCTCTCGAGCTCAATAGCAGCCTGCGCCTCGTATGAGACCGTTTGGCGGGCCCCAGCAGTGAGCTCACCGCATCGAACAAGCGGCCCATGCTCGACGTGGGCACGCACTGGATGCCGCGTTCAAGCTGACGGCGGAGCACGGCCAGCTCGGTGGGGCTGCTGGCAAGCACCGGGAGGAGATCCGCGCTCCAGTCGATGCCGGCAGCCCACAGGTGGGCCAGGGCAGCGCGATAAGGCTTGCGGATGGTGGTGTCGCCGCCCGGCAGAGGTACGTAGCGCAGGTGGGCAGCCCTTTCGAAACCGTCGTACCCGGCGACAAGCACTTCGCCGCCCCAGATGGCACCGTCGCTCCCGTAACCGGTGCCGTCGAAGGCAAAGCCGATGACACGCTCCCCGAGCGCCACGCCGTGCTCGGCCATCACAGCCGCTACGTGGGCGTGGTGGTGTTGGACGAGGTCGACCGGGCAGTCGGTTTCGTCCTCGGCCCAGCGACGGGTCTGGTAGCCCGGGTGGGCGTCAGCCGCCACCACCTGGGGGCTGACCCGGTACATCTCAGCGAACTGGCGCACCGATCTCTTGAAGGCTGTGAGAGTGGGCAAGGCCCCCATGTCGCCGATGTGCTGGCTCATCCAGGCATCCCGGCCCGAGGCGAGGCAGAAGGTGTTCTTCAGCTCGCCGCCGGCGGCCAACAAGGGAACGGCGACGAAGGGCAATCGCAGCGGTAACGGCGCGTACCCCCGGGAGCGCCGCAGCGGAAGTTCTGCACCGGACTCAACCCGGACCACGGAGTCGTCACAGGGAACGTGGATGGGCCGGTCGTGGGCCAACCAGGCGTCGACGAGGTGGCCGAGGCGGTCCCGGGCATCATCGTCGTCGTAGCAGATGGGCTCGTCGGCCAAGTTGCCGCTGGTCATTACCAACGCGTAAGGGACCGTGGCGCCCGAGCCGGGCACGGCACGGAAGAGCAGATGGTGCAGCGGCGTGTAGGGCAGGAGGAGCCCCAGGTAGGGGTTGCCGGGTGCCACCAGTTCTGTCAACCGGCTGCCGGCGCGCTTGGGCAGGAGCACGATTGGGCGCGCCGGGCTGGTCAGGATGGCAGCTTCGAAAGGACCGATGTCCGCCAGGACATTGGCTGCGGCCAAGTCGCGCACCATCACCGCCAGTGGCTTGTCGGGGCGCGCTTTGCGGGCGCGCAGGGTAGCTACGGCTGTCGCCGACGTGGCGTCGCACGCGAGGTGGTAGCCGCCCAGGCCCTTGACCGCCACGACCTGACCGGCGGCCAGGGCGGCCTGGGTGGCAGCGATGGCGGCGTCGGTGCCCTCGGTTACGGCCCTGCCTGGCGCGCCGGTCACAGTTGAGAACGTGACCCGGGGGCCGCAGGCAGGACAGGCCACCGGCTGCGCGTGGAAGCGGCGGTTGGCAGGGTCGGTGTACTCGGCGTCGCACGCTCGGCACATGGTGAACCCGCTCATGGTCGTATTGGGCCGGTCGTAGGGGAGGCGGACGGTAATGCTGAAACGAGGCCCGCAGTTAGTGCAATTGATGAACGGGTAACGGTAGCGACGGTCCGTCGGGTCGGACAGCTCGCCCAGACAGTCTTCACACACCGCAACGTCGGGCGAGATGAAGGTCCTCGCGCCGCCCTGCTCGCTCTCGACGATCCGGAACTGGCGCTCGCCGGTCGTGCCCACTTCGCTGGGCTCCATGCTGGCAACGCGCGCCATCGGCGGGGCCTCTTCCAACAGGCGTCGCTCGAAACAGGCCACGTCCAATGGCTGGCCTTCGACTTCGACAAAGACCCCTCCCGCGTCGTTGCCCACGTAGCCGCCCAGGGCGAGGTCGCTAGCGAGGCGGTGGACGAAGGGGCGAAAGCCGACGCCTTGCACCACGCCTGTCACCCGGATGCGGTGGCGGACGGCGGCGTTCGCGGTTGACATCCCGGTCAAAGCAGCGACGGGCTCGTCCGTCCCAGCGTCACGGCAACCTCACGGTGCATCCGGCCGAAGTTGTAGTACGCCGCGCAAGCCCCTTCTGATGAGACCATGCAGGTCCCGATCGGCGTCTCGGGGGTACAGGCGGTCCCGAAAACCTTGCATTCCCACGGCTTGATGACCCCTTTGAGCACTTCACCGCATTGGCAGGCCTTGGGGTCGGCTACACGGATCCCGGGCAGCCGGTAGTGCAGCTCGGCATCGAACTCGGCGAACTCGGGGCGAAGCTTCAGGGCACTCCCGGGAATGAAGCCGAGGCCCCGCCACTCGAACTCCGAGCGGAGCTCGAACACCTCGGCCAACACGGCCAGGGCCTTCGGGTTGCCTTCCTCTTTCACAACGCGCGAATACTGGTTTTCGATCTCGCAGCGGCCCTCACGGATCTGTGCCACGAGCATGGCGATCGCCTGCAGGATGTCCAGTGGCTCGAAGCCGGCAGTAACGAGGGGCTTGCCGTACTGCTCGGCGACAAAACCATAAGGCCGCTGGCCGATGACAGTTGAAACGTGCCCAGGCCCGAGGAACCCGTCCAGGCGCAAGCCCGATGACCCCAGGATCGCCTTGAGGGGCGGCACGATCGTCACGTGGTTGGAGAACACCCGGAAGTTGCTGATCCCTCGTGCCCGGGCCTGGAGCAGGGTAACGGCCGTGGACGGAGCGGTTGTCTCGAAACCGACGGCAAAGAAGACCACTTGGCGCCCGGGGTTGCCGACAGCTATACGCAGCGCGTCCAGGGGCGAATAAACAAAGCGGACGTCAGCCCCTTCGGCCTTGGCCTTCAGCAGGTTCCCCTGGCTCCCGGGCACCCTCATCATGTCACCAAACGAGGTGAAAATTACGCCTGGCTCCTTGGCCAGCGAGATGGCATCGTCCACTCTGCCCATCGGTATCACGCACACCGGGCAACCCGGGCCGTGCACGAGCTCTATAGACGGCGGCAGGATGTGCTCGATCCCGTGGCGGTAGATCGTGTGGGTGTGGCCCCCGCATATTTCCATGAACTTGAAATGGTCATCGCCGCCAAGCGAAGTTATTCGCGCCACCATTGCCCGGGCCGCAGCGGGGTCGCGATATTCGTCAACGAAACGCATCGGACGACCGCAACGCTTCCATTTCGTCGTCATACGCCTGGCCCATCAGCTGCAAGGAGGCGAGCGTCAGGTTTGCCTCTTCTTCGTCGATTTTCGAGATGGCGAAACCCACGTGGATCAAGACCCAATCGCCCAGCTGGAGCGCCTCGTCCTCCAGCAACCCGATATTGATGACGCGGACCACGCCGGACACATCGGCACGGGCCAAATGTTCGTCAGTGCCGGACATCTCGACCAACTGGCCCGGGATCCCGAGGCACATTTATCTCACCCGTTTTCGCGTTCGGCGTCGTGCTTGACCGGGTTGGCCCGAGCGGCGTAGACAGCGGCCTCGGTGCGCCTGGAAAAACCCATCTTCGCCAACAGGTTCGAGACATAGTTCTTCACGGTCTTTTCTGCGAGGAACATCTCGGCGCCGATCTGGCGGTTCGTCTTACCTTCAGCTATCAAATGGAGGATCCGGCGCTCCTGCGCGGAGAGCTTGGCGGTCCGCTCATCCTCCTGCTTGCCGCGCAGGCGTTCCATGACGCCTGCCGTGAGGGCAGGGTCTATCAGGGACTGGCCCGCTGCGACCTGGCGCACCGCCGAGACGAGCTCCGGGCCACGGATCTGCTTGAGCAGATATCCGCTGGCACCCGCAAGGATGGCCGAGAAGAGAGCGTCGTCGTCGGCGAACGAGGTCAGCATCAGGCACCGCAGGTCCGGCATCGTGGCTCGCAGCTCGCGGCAGACCTCGATACCGCTCGAGCCCGGGAGGCGCACGTCAAGAACGGCCACGTCGGGCCGAGTCGGCGGCACCCGTAGTACCGCTTCGTCAGCGTTGGAAGCTTCGCCGACCACCTCGAGGTCGTCTTGGGCCTCGAACAGCTCGCGCAAGCCTCGGCGCACGATCTCGTGGTCGTCCAGCAAGAAAACACGAATAGTCACTATGGCCTCCAAAACTTTACGTTAGCGCCTCGGCTGTTGCCGCCGCTGTGGTGGGCATTTCTGGCAAACCTGGGGGCTCGCGGAGTGCCCCCGCAAAGCGCAGGGGCCCGGTCCGGGGGTTGCCTCCCAAACCGGGGTTCCTGTGCGCAGGAGGGCCTAGATGGCCCGCCTTGGCCTGAGGGATCTCACTAGGTGAGTGTTCCCACAGGGGCTATGCCGCCCACCTTGGTATCGGTTTTGCCATTAGGCGTTGAGGGGGCGAACCCGGTGGTGACGAGCCTCGGGATTTCCTCGTCGACCGGGACCTTGCGGAAGTGCCACAGGCCGAGGCCGGACAGCACCAGGGTGATACCAGCGAAGATGAAGGCGATGACCGAGCTGATCAAGGCGATCTGGCCCATCTGCCACCAGCCGTAAGCGTTCAGGAGCATGCTACGAAGGGTGGTCCCCTTGAACACTGTTGCCACCTCGTTGTTGAGAGCTGTCGCCTTAGCCGAGCCCGGAGGCGCTGCCATGGCAGCGGCGCTCACCTGGGAGTAGGTCTGGCCGCCAGTCATTTCCTGGAGGTGGATGGCGATGAAGTGGTTAGCGTAAGCCTCTGCCTGAGCACCGGTAGTCAGTTCCTGACCGGCGTACTTGTCGAGGAAGGGGAGCATGGCGGGGGTGATCTCCGAGAAACCTCCGGGTGCGGGGTTCTTCGCGCCAGCCAGCTCCGCCTTGGTGGGGAAACTGATCTTTTGAGCGGAGAGCTGGGTGCTCACCGAGTTATTTGCGTAGCTATAGCCCCAGAAGAGGAGAGCGCCCGCGGCGAGCAACACTACGACCATCAAGAGGCCGCCAAAGCTTACAAGGGCGTCAAATGATTTCCTGCGCATTGTGGTTCCTTTCGGTATTAGGCCTCTCGGCCTTTGTTCAGTATCAGTCATGGGCGGTAAAGGTTCGTAGGGCCTAACGTCCCGCGTTCGGGCCCCGAAGGTCACGGCCCGCGGCGCCTAAGTAATCTCGTTGGATGCTCTTCGTGACCGCTTCGCCCGATCTCGACGACCATCACACCGGGGCTAGCCACCCGGAGCGGCCCGAGCGCGTGGGCGCCGCGTTGGAGGGCATTGTGGAGGCGGGCCTCACGGACGCAGTCATCCGGCTTCCTCCCAGGGAGGCCACCAAAGAGGAGCTCGAGCTCGTTCATACGCGCCACTACTTGCGGATGATCGAGGACTTTTGCGCGGGAGGGGGCGGTCCGCTCGACGCCGACACCATCGCCAGCCCAGGTTCGTGGGGCACCGCACTGCGAGCGGCCGGAGGCGCCCTTGCGGCGGTGGACGCGCTCAGCTCTGCGCGAGACGGCGTTGCCTTTGTGGCTCATCGGCCCCCCGGCCACCATGCAACGGCCGATCAGGCGATGGGGTTTTGCCTACTGAACAATGTCGCTGTCGCTGCCGCGGCTCTCCTCGCCCGAGGCGAGAGGGTGCTGGTCCTCGATTGGGACGTTCACCACGGCAACGGTACGGAGGCAATTTTTTGGGACGAACCGGGATTGTTTTACGTCTCGACCCATCAGTCCCCCCTTTATCCGGGCACGGGTGGCGCCCGAGCAACGGGAGGCACAAAGGCGCCGGCGCTCAACATGAACATCCCCTTGCCCCCAGGCGCCACGGGCGACGTTTTGCTGTACGCGTTCGACGAAATGGTGGCCCCGGCGGTTGAGGATTTCGGCCCGAGCTGGGTGCTGATCTCGTCGGGGTTCGACGCTCACGCTTCTGACCCTCTAGCCAATTTGGAGCTGAGCGCAGGGGACTTCGCAGACCTTGCGGCTCGAGCCAAGAGCTTTGCTCCCGCTGCCGGCCGGGTCGTCGTGGTTCTGGAAGGCGGTTACGACCTCCAGGCAATAAGCCACAGCTCAGGCGCTGTCCTGGCGGCCTTATTGGGCGAACCTTACCGGCCCGAGCCTGCCAGTTCCGGTGGGCCGGGCAAGTCGTCGGTCGAACACGCCCGCCAGGTTTACCGAGCCGCTCGGGGCGCGACCTAGCCGCGCCATGCCAGTCGTCCGGCGGGCTTAATTGGGTGGCCTGAGCCGCCGATAATCACCTACCGAGGGAACGTACTAGGCAGATGAGGTGACATGATCGGCCAAACGGCTCCACGCCTGGCCCGCAGGCTTGCCTGGGCTGACGCGGATCTCGTCGAAGGCACCGAGGCGCTGCTGTGGCCTGCGTCGAGCGAAGCCGACGGCGACATCGAGGAGCTGCCAGACCGTTCCGAGGCCTGCCGGGCCGTGCTCTCGTGGGTCAGGCCCAAGGTGCTGCGCTTCGAGATCGAGCCGCCCCCACGGGCCCTGTCGGAACTGCTCCTCGTGAGCACGCTCGCGGTCGGGGCCGGCCCAGTTCGTTGCTCGAAAGACCTACCAGATAAGCACCACGGTTGCCTGCGACCCACCGTCGAATATCACCATCGTCGAGCGCAGAGACCTGTTCCGGGTACCCGTCGCCGCCCGAGTGACTGTCGAGTCGGCTTGCGGCACCTGGGACCTGTACTCGGTGGACTGCTCGGTGGGCGGGATCAGGATCTGCCCCCCCAACCCAATTGAGGTGGGAGCCGAGGTCGAAGTCAAGGTAGAGCTCAGCGCCGGTAACGAGGTCGTCCTGCCAGCAGTCGTCCGGCACTGCCGGCCGTACTCTCCCGGTCCTCGTCGGGCTGAAGCTGGCCCTGGGAGCGCCCCGAGCGTGGCGGGGTTGCAGTTCGTGCGGGTGCCGAGCGACGCGGAACGGCACCTTAGCCAGTTCGTGGGCCGCCACCAACGGCGGCTGATGCCACGTGTCCAAGCCGTGGTGCCTCTGGAGTACCGTTCGCACGGGGCCAAGCGCTTCCTCGAGGCCTTCGCTAGTGAGGTGTCCCCTGGGGACCTGGTGCTGATCGCCCATCGGGCGCATTTGCCCGGCGAGCGCGTGGAGCTGAAGGTCCGCCTGAGCCGCCAGGAGTTCACCTTCGGCTCCTCCACCGTGTCATGCGAGACAACCGTTGAGGAAGAGGGGAAATCGGTCCGCCACTTCGTCAAGCTGTCGTTCGACGATGCGGGCGCGGTGGTCGAGGGCAACTTCCGCAAAGCGGTCCGCGAGCTGTCGATCGAGCGGTTCTCCACCCGTCGCGGCTAGTTCCCACCCTTCGTTGGGACACGCCGCGCCCGCCTGGCGACGGTCCCGCCAAACGGAACGGGCCCGTCCCGCAGGCGCACGCCCGTCCGGCGCTCGCGCATCAAGCGGCCGCACCGGCTCCGCTAGCGACCACCATCTCGGGGTTAGTGGGACCTCGGTTTGGCTCATGCCCAAGGCGTCGCTCCGCTTGCGCCCGGTCTGGGTTGGTCACGCGAGGCAAGGTCCTACAACAGCCTGACAAGGCCCTGGCCCGGGTTCGGAGCCGTGGCTCAGGGTTGGGGGCCTTGGCCCGGGGTCAGGAGCCGGGCCAGTTGTGCGAAGTCGGCCAACCGTCTGTCGCCCCATTGCCCGATGGGCCGGGGGGCGCCGCGAGCCCGATCGTGGCGGCCCGGGCCCGTCGTGAGCTGATGGCCGCCGAGAGGGCCAAGAGAGCTAGCAGGACCGTGGCCGCGACGTCGGCTTCCCACCACCCCGTCAGGCTGGCAGAGGTCTTCAGGCCGACCGAGCGAGCCTGTTGGGCGCTCACGCCGAACGCGGTGGACGGTACGGCCTCGCTCAGCTGGAAGACGGCGGAGATGAGCTGCGAGGACAGGGCGATGACTGCGCCGGCCGTGGCCCAAGCCCCGACAGTTACCGGGTACCAGACCGAACCAAGCACTGCGACGAAGGCGAACCCGGTCACGGTGAGAAGGACGCCGGCCATGACTACGCCGGGCTGAGCGAACGCATTGCCTTCGGTGACGCTGCCAGACACGTGCAGGGATGGTGCGACGGCGCTCCACTTGTCCCAGCTGGGCAGGTACGCCAGCACTACCGCAAACGTTGCGAGCAGCACGACCACCGCCGAACGGCCGTGGGGTGCCCGGGGTGTGCCGAGGGGGACGGTGCTGGCGGTTACGAGCACGCCGGCGGCACCGAAGCCGAGGCCTGCCAATGCCAACCATGCTCCCGCTTCGCTCCCGTTCGACACCTGGAAGCCGTTGGCGATGTCAACGGCGAGGAGCCCGAGCTCGACAGCCCCGAGCCCGGCGCCGAGCGCAGCCCCGCCGCGGACCGAGATGCGCGACAGGACCAGGACCGCCGCAAGTGCCCAACCGAGATCGAGGCATACGTAAACCGCGATCTCCCACGACGATGAGACGACCGGGCTCGCCGGCAGGCCCGGGTAGGGCGGGAACATCGCGCCGATGTGCAGGCCCAAGCAGATAAGCAGTAGCACCCCGCCCAGGGCTACCTCGGCGAACGTCGGTCGCGGGGAGCTCGCCGGCTCCTCGTCGGCCGCGACGATGCCCGGCAGGTCAGTTCCCGCCTGCCTACCCGCATGCTCCGCAGGCCCCGCGTAGCCATGGGGCGCCGCGTAGTCCCCGAGATCAGGGGGTAGTCCCGAGATAGGGGGTAGTCCCGAGGTGGGGGATAGCTCGGGGACGAGGGATAGCTCGGGGACGGCGGGGCGTTGGTGGGATAGCTCGGTGCGGGGCCGACGAGCCCGGCGGAGGTCCCGCCGGGTAGTTCGGTGCCGGCTGGCCGGCCTCGGGCGGCGCTCCGGTGGGCGATGGAGGGGTCAAGCTCACTCTCCCATACTGGCGTAGACGTTAGGTTTCGAGCCGCACCCCGGAGCCGCGGGGGCTGACCTTTCTCTGAAAGTCTCCTAAAGAGACCGCATTAATTGGTAAACGCCCGCGAAATCGTTATTGACTTTGTCGGGGATGGGTACCACGCCGCCGAGGGCACGAGCCCCCCAAGCGATCTGGGCGGTGCGTTCGACGATCGCTACGATCTGGAGCACCTTGGAAGGGCTCTGCCCGACCGCGACCAAGCCGTGGTTGGCGAGGAGCGCAGCGCCTCGGCCCTCCAGCGCCTTGACTGCACTGTTGCCGACGTCTGCGGACCCCGACATCGCATACTCCGCGCAGCGGACTTCGCCCCCTACGTAGATCGTGAACTCGTCGACGCAAGCCGGCAGCGGCTCGTGGCTACAGGCGAACATGGTGGCCCACACGGGGTGGGCGTGGATGACCGAGCCGATGTCGTCGAAAGCGCGGTAGCAGGCCAAGTGCAGGAGGAGCTCGGACGTGGGGCTGCGGCCCTCGGCACGCGACACGACTTCTCCTTCCGGGTTCACGACCACTAAGTCCTCGAGCACCATCGCCTGATAATCGACCGAGGACGGGGTGCACACCACGTTGCCGTCGGGGAGCCGCGCCGAGATGTTCCCCGAGGTGCCTTCCACGAGGCCCTTGCGGAGCATTTCCTTCGCGGTGGCGAGCACGGCACTGTGGGCTTCGGCGACGCTTCTCATGGTTTTCTCTCCAGGACTTTCGGGTGGCCCAAGACTTCGGGGTTGACGATATTGAGCGGGACCTCGCCGGCCAGCAGGCGTTCCAGGTCGTCCGCCACCATCTGGGCGCCACGAGCTTCGGTGTCGGTGGTGGCCCCGCCGATGTGCGGGGTGAGCACGACGTTGGGCATGGCCAGCAGTGGGTGGCCGGCGGGCAGCACTTCGCCGTCGAAATGGTCGAGCCCCGCGCCAGCGAGCCGGCCCGAACTGAGTGCTTCGACCAGCGCGTCCATGTCGTGCAACTTGGCGCGGGCCGTGTTCAAGAACACCGCGCCCGGGCGCATCCACGAGAACTGTTCCTGGCCGAAGAAGCCGAGCGTCTCGGGGGTAACCGCAGCGTGGAGCGAGACGATGTCCGCCCCCCTTACGGCTTCCTCCAGGTCGTGGCCGGCGCTTGGCACGTAAGGGTCATAGACGACCACGTCCATCGCGAGACCGCGGAGCCTCCATTCGAGCGCCCTGCCGACTGCGCCGTAGCCGATGATCGCCGCAGTCCTGCCTGCCAGTTCCCACCCACGGAAGCGCTGGTAAGGAATGGTGCCGCCGCGGAAGACTTCCAGTTCCCTGACGTCGCGGTCGGCGGGCAGGACCCCACGGGCAACGGCAATGAGCAAGCCGATGGCAAGTTCGGCTACCGCGTCGGCGTTGCGTCCGGGAGTGCGCAGGACCGGGATGCCGGCCTCGGTGGCCTGGGCCACGGCGACGTTGTTGGGGTCGCCACGGGTGGCGGCGACAGCGACCAGTGGCAAATCGAAGACGGGCCCGTCCACGAAGTCGGCCTCTACCACGGCGATGTCGGCACCCTCGTCGGCGAGGCGTTTGGCCAGGCCGGCGCCGTCGTAGAGCTTGAGCGGTTGTTGGTCGGTCCATGGCTCGTGGACCACTTCGGCCAGTTCTTTGAGCTTGTCGAGACCGGGCCCACGCATCGGTGCCGTCACGAAGGCGCGATGGCGCGCGCTATGCCGGGATGAAGGACCGCTCGCTTGGGGCACGCTTGCAATACTGTCCGAGCATGAGCGACGCATCCCAATCCGCTCCGACCTCGGGGCTGGCGGTGGGCCTTGACATCGGCACCACGTCGGTGAAAGCCGTTGTAGCCGACGAGGCCGGCAACATCGTTGGGCGGCACCGCCTCCCGAGCAAGCTCACCGTCGGGCCGGCCGGCCACTTCGAGCACGATGCCGTGGCTACCTGGTGGGAAGGCCCTCGAGAAATGCTGAGCGAAGTCCTTGAGCAGTTGCGGGGATCGGGGCGCGGCGAACCCCAAGCCCTTGCCGTCTCGGCGATGATGCCGTCGGTGGCGGCAGTGGACGGCTCCGGCCGGCCGATCGGCCCCGGCTTGCTCTACGGCGATAGCCGCGGGGAGCGTCCCGCCCAAGGCCCGGGCGCAGAGGCGGACGGCGTGGGGCCACGCGCGGGGGCGACCCGACAGCCAGCGACGAAATGGCATGCCTCACCGCTTGGGCCGCCGCCGATGCCCCCGCCGCCGCCGGGTACTGGCCGGCTCAGGCGGTGGCCAACGCATCGCTGGGCGGACAAGGCGTGACCGACCTGGCCTCCGCCTTCGCCGCCGGCACCTTGTTCGGTGACGGAGGATGGCAGGCCTCGGTGTGCGAAGCCGGCGGCTTTTCCCCCGCCCAGCTGCCGAGGGTGGCGTTCTTCGGTGAACGGATCGGGGAGGTCCGCTCGGCCGCCGGGCCACTGGCCGCCTCCGGCAGCGAGATCGTCCTCGGGGCTGGGTCGGTAGACGGCTTGTCCGAGCACATGGTCTCTGGCGCCGTGGGCGATGGGGATGTGTTCGTCGGGCTCGGTGGGACGCTCGTTGTATGGCTGAGCGTCGCGGGCTGGCCCGACGAGGTGCCCGGGCTTTGGAGGGTGCCACATTTCGTCGCCGGCAAGGCGATGCTTGGCGGGGCGAGCACCGCCGGCGGGATGTGGGTTGACTGGGCCGACCGAGTGCTGCGCCCTGACGACAGTGGGGCAACCTTCGGGCCGCGCGATGTGCCGTTGTGGTGGTCTTGGGCCAAGGGTGAAAGGGTGCCCTTGCATGACCGGTCGCTGCGCATCGGCTTGGCCGGCGCAGACGTTTCACAGGGACCAGGAGCGCTACGCCGAGCCGTCTTCGAGGCGACAGGCTTCGTGGTACGCCACATCGTGGAGCTGGCCGCCGCCGCAGGGACCAGCCCGCAACGATTTGTCCTGAGTGGGGGAGGGGTTCGCAACCAGGCCTGGCTGCAGGCTATCGCCGACGTGCTCGGCGCCCCGGTCCTGCCGATGGCTTTCCCCGAAGGGGCAGCGCTCGGGTCGGCGTTCCTGGCGAGGATGGCCCTCGGGGCCGAGAGCTCTCTCGACGATGCCGCCCGATGGGCGAGGTTGTCGGCGCCGGTGGAGCCGAGGCCCGCTTGGGCGGAAGCGGCTGGAGAGCGCTACGAACGTTGGAAGGCCGGGCTACCCGGGACGCGGGGTGCGGGGCAGCTCGGGGTTTGACCCTGGCGCCGCCTTGAGAACGCCGCTGCTCTCGAGGCGTCGGCGTTCTGGAGGCGGCGCCGGGTCACTTGGGCGCCTGTTTGGTTAGGCGACGGCTCCAACAGTCTTTGCCGGCGCGGTCGTAGAGCTCGTGGTCGGGACCCCTCCGTCGGAGCCGAGAGAGCCTTGCCCGCGCTCGACGTCAAAGGGGTTGCTGGTAGGGCCTACCTCGCCAGCGCCCAGGTGCACGGCACTGGTGGGTGCGAGCGTGCCTGAGATGTAGAAGCTGGCCGAGAAGCCGGTCGAGCAGCGGGTGGCGAAGTCAAGGCCGTCCACCCAGCCGTAGTTGACGAAACGGAAAAGGATCGTGCGATGGTTGGCGCTGACCGCAACGATGTCATTGCCCTCGTCCCGGACACGGTGGACGAAGACGAACTTCCCGTCGGTGTGCAACGTCCCCGAGATGATGACCCTGTCGTGAGTGCCTGTATGAGTCGCCCGCAGCGCCCAACCCCCATCTGGGTCGTGCCAAAGGTAAACGCCGTCACCTCCGGCCAGGAAAGTTGCGGGCCGGCCCGCGACCGCTGCGGGCCAAGCGCCTTGCACGCAATTGTCCTCCGGTGCCGCCGACGGGGGCTGGGGCAAGGGCAGGCCGGCCGACGTCGTGCTGGTCGTAGTCGTCTCGATCGGGACCGTAGTGGTGGTGCTCGTGGCTATCGGCGGTGGGAAGTGCCGGTGCTGGGAAGTCTGGTTGGCCCAGGCGGGGCTAGCGGCCAAGCCCGTCGCAGCGACCACCGCGCAAGCACCGAGCAGGATTTTGGCGGCGCTGGCGATCGCTGCGGAAGTGGTCCTCATTGTGGTCCTCCTGTTGGCTGGGCCGCTTGGCCCCGCACCATCAGTGTCTGCACAGTTGTTGCTCAGGGCGTAGTCAATTTGTGATGATCCTGCGAAGGACTATACCGAGGCGGTTCACTAGGGTGCGGTTTGGGGCCATCCGCAGGTCAGGGTAAGGCGGGGGCCATGCAGCACGCCAGCGAGACACCCGGACGGAAGGAAAGCCCGACGATGACCGAGGCGACAGCGAGCTACCATCCTGGCGAACAGGGCGCCATAGCTGCCGAGCAGCCCCTTTCCGAGAGCGAAGCCGGCCTGATCGACGCCTATTGGCGAGCAGCCAACTACCTCTCGGTGGGGCAAATCTACCTCCTCGACAACCCACTGGTGCGCGAACCGCTCGATGCGTCGCACGTGAAGCCACGCCTCCTGGGCCATTGGGGGACCACTCCCGGGCTCAACTTCATCTACGCCCACATGAACCGGGTCATCGCCAGCCATGACCTCGATGCGATCTACGTGATGGGCCCGGGCACGGGGCCCGGCGGCCGTGGCGAACGCCTACCTGGAGGGGACCTACAGCGAGTTCTACCCGGGCATCTCGTGTGACGAGGACGGCATGCGTGCGTTGTTCCGCCAGTTCAGCTTCCCGGGCGGCATCCCGTCCCACGTTGCCCCCGAAACGCCTGGGTCGATCCATGAAGGCGGCGAGCTCGGGTACGCACTGTCCCACGCTTTCGGGGCCGCCTTCGACAACCCCGACCTCCTTGTCTGTTGCATCGTCGGCGACGGGGAGGCCGAAACGGGCCCGCTTGCCACAGGGTGGCATTCCAACAAGTTCTTGAGCCCGGTCGGCGACGGTGCGGTTCTTCCCATCCTGCACCTGAACGGCTACAAGATCGCTAACCCGACCGTCCTGGCGAGGATCGGCGACGACGAACTGACGGCCTTGCTGGAGGGTTACGGCTACGAGGTCCACTGGGTCTCCGGAGACGACCCGGCCGCAAATGCACCAACTGATGGCTGCGACCATGGACCGCGTTATCGAGCGGATCGGTTCCATCCAGCGAGCGGCCAGGGAGCAGGGCGACAGTTCGAGGCCGCGTTGGCCGATGATCGTGTTCCGGTCGCCCAAGGGATGGACCGGCCCGAAGATGGTCGACGGGCTCCCGACAGAGGGGACTTGGCGGTCCCATCAAGTGCCCTTGGCGGAGGTCCACAGCAACCCCGAGCACCGCAAGCAACTCGAGTCCTGGTTGCATAGTTACCGGCCCGAGGAGCTCTTCGACGAAAGGGGTTGCTTGATAGCCGAACTGGCGGCGCTGCCACCCAGGGACGAGCGCAGGATGAGCGCCAACCCGCACGCCAACGGCGGTTTGTTGCTCCGCGACCTCATTTTGCCGGATTTCCGCCAGTACGCCGTCCCCGAGTCCAAACCGGGCACGACGCTGTCAGAAGCCACCAAGGCCCTCGGGAACTTCCTTAGGGACGTGATCATCGCAAACCCTTTGAATTTCAGGGTTTTCGGCCCCGACGAGGTCGCGTCCAACCGCTTGCAGTCTGTCTTCGAGGTCACCGAGCGACAGTGGGAGGCGGAGACCCTTATTACAGATGACCACCTGGCGCCGCAGGGCAGAGTTATGGAGGTGCTCTCCGAGCACCAGTGCCAGGGTTGGCTGGAGGGCTACCTGCTGACAGGGCGGCACGGCCTGTTCACGAGCTACGAAGCCTTCATCCACATCATCGATTCGATGTTCAACCAGCACGCCAAATGGCTCAAGGTCACCAAGGGCATCCACTGGCGCAGACCGGTGGCATCGCTGAACTACCTCTTGTCTTCGCACGTTTGGCGCCAGGACCACAACGGGTTTTCTCACCAGGACCCGGGTTTCATCGACCACGTCGTCAACAAAAAGGCCGAAGTTATAAGGGTGTACCTGCCGCCCGACACGAACTGTCTTCTCTCGGTCGGCGACCATTGCCTGCGGAGCCGTCATTACGTGAACGTGATAGTTGCCGGCAAGCAACCTTCGCTCAATTACCTATCGATGGAGGACGCGGTCCTGCATTGCGCCCGGGGCATCGGGATCTGGGACTGGGCGTCCAACGACGACGGCGACCCTGATGTGGTCATGGCGTGTTGCGGGGACGTCCCGACCCTCGAGACGCTCGCTGCGGTGGACATCCTGCGCCAAGAGCTGCCCTCGCTCAAGGTGCGGGTCGTAAACGTCGTCGACCTGATGCGCATCCAGCCGGACACGGAGCACCCGCACGGCCTCTCCGACAGGGAGTTCGACAACATCTTCACGACGGACCGGCCGGTCGTCTTCGCCTACCACGGCTACCCCTGGCTGATCCACAGGCTGACATACCGGCGCAACAACCACCCCAACATGCATGTGCGCGGGTACAAGGAAGAGGGCACGACGACCACCCCGTTCGACATGGTGATGCTCAACGACCTCGACCGTTTCCATCTCGTGATGGACGTGATCGACCGGGTCCCCTGGCTGGGGTCACATGCGGCCTCAATACGCCAGCAGATGGAGGACGAAAGGGCGCGGGCGCGCGCCTATACAAGGGTCGCCGGAGAGGACGACCCAGAGATCGCCGGCTGGACTTGGCCCTACTGAGCGCTGCGGCCAGTGCGTGTCCTCGTAGTAAACGCTGGGTCGAGCTCCCTCAAGCTCTCGGTGCTCGACGAGGACACCCTTGTCAGCGCCGAGCTCCTGGCGGCCCCAAAAGGCGAGGTTGACAAGAGCGCTCTTCGAGAGATCGTGGCCAGGAACGGCCCGATCGACGCGGTGGGCCACCGTATTGTCCACGGCGGCGGCCGTTTTACCGAGCCTGTCCTCGTTGATGCCGACGTCCTGCGTGCTCTCGAGGCGTTGGTCGACCTGGCGCCGCTGCACCAACCGATGTCTTTGCGGGGCCTGGACTTAGTCGGCCAAATCCTGCCGGACGTGCCGGCTGTGGCCTGTTTCGACACGGCCTTCCACGCCACTATCTCGCCAGCCGCCGCGACCTATGCCCTCCCTGCCGAATGGCGCAGGAGGTGGGAGCTGAGGCGCTTCGGCTTCCACGGGCTCTCGCACTCCTATGCCTCGCGCCGGGCAGCCACAATGATGGAGGGCGCCGCTTTGCGCGTCGTGACTTGCCATCTGGGCGCCGGTGCCTCCCTAGCGGCGGTCCGCGGCGGCTTTTGCGTTGACACCACAATGGGCTTTACCCCGCTTGACGGGCTGGTCATGGGGACGCGGGCCGGGTCGGTCGACCCCGGGCTGCTGCTGTGGCTGGAGGACCACGAGGGCCTGTCGTCGAGCGAGGTCAACACGGCCCTGTGGCAGCGCTCGGGCCTCCTCGGCCTCGCCGGTAATGCCGACATGCGCGCCGTGCTTGCAGCCGAGCAGACCGGCGACCAGGATGCCGTTCTCGCAATGGGCGTCTATTTGCACCGGTTGAGGGCCAGTATCGCCTCGATGGTCGCCGCCCTAGGCGGCCTTGACGCTCTTGTCTTCACAGCAGGCATAGGCGAGCACTCGGCGCCCGTGCGGCGGCGTGCCGTTGACGGCCTCGGGTTCTTGGGCGTAGCGCTCGACGAAGGTGCGAACGAGTCTGCCAAGCCCGACCAGGAGATCAGCGCCTCGGGTTCGCCAGTTAGGACCTTCGTTATCGAGGCACGCGAGGATCTCGAGATCGTGCGGGGAACCCGCCAGGTGCTCGCCGGTCGTTGAGGGCGCAGCCCCCTACGAGCTCAAACCAGGTCCGCGATGCGGGGGAACTCGGCGTTGCCCTGGGCTATGGCGGTCATCACGGGCTGGAACAGCGCGATTTGGTTCTTCCCCTTGGCCTTTGCGCTGTACATGGCGACGTCGGCGTCGCGCAGCACGTCTTCTACGTCGGTGCCGGGATCAGAAATGACGACAGCGCCGATGCTGGCAGTAACGGTCAACGTCTCGCCATCGTGCACGAAGCCCTTTCTCAGGCTTCGCAGCGCCCGGTTGGCGAGCAGCCGCGCATCCTTGTCAGGCGCAGGGACATCGAAGAGCATGACGAACTCGTCGCCGCCGAGACGGGCCACCATATCGGCCCTCCGTGCGGCGCCCCGCAGCCGCAACGCCACCTCGGTGAGCACCTCATCACCCACCTCATGGCCGTACGCGTCGTTTATCAATTTGAAATTGTCCAGGTCGACGAAGAGCAGCACAATCCTCCCGGGGTTGTCCCGCAGGTTCGCGAGGGCGCCGCGAAGACGCCCCATGAGCGCCAGGCGGTTCGCCAGACCGGTCAGATGGTCGTGCAGCGCCTGGTGCGCCAGCACCGTCTGCACGGCCTTCAGCTGGGTCAGGTCCCGCGCCGCCAGGACGACACCGGTGACCACGCCGTCGCCCGAAAGCTGTGGCACCATGCGGGCGTGCCACCAGATGGTTTGGGCGCCCACCTGGGATGGGAACTCGACCTCGCACGTCTCTTTGCTTTCGACGACCTGTTGCAGCGCCGGGAGCAGCAGAGCGAGCACTTCGCCAGGGCGCCCCAGTTCCTCGTCGCTCCGGCCAACGACTTTGTCAGGAGTGGTCCCCAACAGCACGGCAGCCTTGGCGTTCACCATCTCGTAACGCAGGTCCTGGTTGTAGCAAGCAATGACGTCGGGCGAGCTGTCGAGGACTGCCCGCAACTGCGCTTCGCGGCGCGCTAGCTCCTGTTCGGCCACGACCTGGGCGGTGACGTCGCGCGAGATGCCGAAGGTGCCGATGATGGTCCCGTCCTCGTCGCGCAGGGGGGCCTTACTGGTCCGGAACCAGCCGCCAGAGACTTCAGAGCTGTCCCGCTCGAGGACGTCGACCATGGGCTCGGCCGTCTCGATGATCCGCTGCTCTTCGGCCATCCACTCCTGGGCCAAGTCGGTGTCGTACAAGTCCAGGTCGGTTTTCCCGATGTAGTAACCCGGCTGCAGGTCGAGCTTCTCGTTCGCCCGATATTTCCGCTCGCGTTCGAGATGGTGCTGCATGACGCCCTTGCTGACAAGCAGGAAGCGGTTTTGCAGATCCTTGAAGTAGATGGCCTCGCTGCTGCTGTCGAGGAGGTTGTGCAGGCAGACGCGCTCTACATGGCTGACGTGCTCGTGAGAGCGCTCATCCTCTGGGTCTTGATGCTCTGTTGACACCACGCGTCTAATCCCCGGCTCCATCGTGCGGGCCCAATGCTCTATCGTCACTTGACGGCGCCGGTTGAGCCCGTGCCGTGACCGTCCCTAGCCCCGAACGTACTGCGACGCAGCGCCGGCCGCATGACCAGGGGTGGCCTGCTTTGGCCTCCCCTCGTGAAGCTCGTGTCGGCGCTGCGGCGCCGTCGACCGGGACAACTTGTCGGGCAATCTGAGACGGCTTGATTTACCAGATTCCCTGCTAGAGCGCCTTGACATCCGCCGGTTGGCGGTCGTAGATTGTCCGACAGTTTGATACGGACCATCGACTTGCCAAGCGTCGCAAGCCGACCGAACGACCGCCGAGGGGGCACCTTGAAAAAAATAAGATCAGTCGGGATCCTTTTGGTCGCAGGTCTTACTGCGACAGCTCTTCCGTTGGGAGCACTAACGGCTAGCGCATCATCGGGCCCGATCGTCATAGGCGCGATAGCCGGCACCACCGGAGCGTACGGGTCGACCGGCGTCGCCGTCATCAACGGCACCATCATGGCCGTGAACAAGATCAACGCCTCGGGCGGAGTACTCGGGCGGCAGCTGAAGTTGGTTTGGGGAAATGACGGCGCAAGTGCCACAACCTCGGCTCTGGACTTCAAGAAGTTCGCAAGCGAGGGTGCCGTCGCCATGCTCGGGGTCTCCCGACACCGCGACAACGACGGTCGCTCTGGCGGACGAGACCCACCTGCCGGACCTGGGCGCGATCGACGACGGCGGGCCGGCTATTTACGCCAACGGCCCTTCCAAGGCGCCTGCGCCATGGGCGTGGAGCAACAGCTTGAACACTTACGCTTGGGGCCAGGCGGTCGGCGAATACGCCATGAAGAGCTGCCCTAAGGGGCTCGCCGTCCTGCACGACCCGACGTTCTACGGCCTAGGTGGCCTGGCGGGTATCCAAGAGTCTTACACCAAGCCTCTCAAGCTGAACGACTCCATTTCGGAAAACTGGTCATCGGGCGCGACCCAGTCGCTCGACTCTGAGATCGCATCGATCAAGTCGTCGGGCGCCACCTGCGTCGACGTCTGGCTGACCCCGCAGGACGAGGCAGCCTTCGTCAACGAGATGCACAGCTTGGGAGACCACTTCACGGTGCTCGGCAACGACGAGACCTCGTCGGACACGACGTTCGCAGGCCTTGCCGGCGCCAATGCGAACGGCGTTTTGTCTGCGGAGCTCACCGCAGCGTATGCCCCGGACGCCGCCGTCAAGGCGTTCGCGGCTGCGTACCTGAAAGAGTTCCACATTGCGACTACCCCGTTCGCCGAGCTGAGCTATGACGCCGTTTTCATGCTCGCCAAGGCGATCGGCTCCGGGCATTCAACGTCCCCGACGTCGATCCAGTCGCACCTGAACAGCATCCGTAACTACCCGGGCTTGACGGGCAATTTATCGTTCACCACACAAGTCCACGTTACGATCCAGGCTGCTCAACTTACGTTGGTGAGGTACAGCACAGCTTCGCATTCCTGGCTCCCGGCGGCGTACTGACCTTTCCGCCGTTGATGATGTCGCTTGACGGCCTCCTCGCCGAGGAGGCCGTCAGGCGCTTTGCCCCCGAAGCCGCCTTGATGTTGTGGTGCGGCCACCACTAGGGCGTATAAAGAGAGATCGATGCTGCAAGTAGTTCTGACGGGACTGTCGACCGGGGCCATCTACGGACTGGTCGGCATGGGCTTCGCCGTCGTCTTCTATGTCACGAGGGTCATCAACTTCGCCACCGGCCAATTGTTGATGGCGGCGATCATGGTTACCGCCGCATTGTCGGCGGGGCATTGGCCGGTCGTCGCGCGGTCGCGGCGGGCCTGCTGACGTCGACCATCGGCGGCGTGGTTATCTATTTCTTGGCGGTCCGCCCTGTCTTGCGCTTCAATCGTTTAAACTTCGCCTGGCTGGTCAGCACGCTCGGTGTCGCTATCATCTTGGAGTCGGCGGCCGCGCTGATCTGGGGAACGTCATCGCTGTCGTTCCCGCAGTTGCTAAATGGCAAGGACGTCAACATCTTTGGGGCGGCCCTGACTTGGGAGCAGATCATTACGATCGCCATAGCCCTTGGCACCGTGGTCGCCTTCGAGGTTGTCCACCGCAGGACGCTTTTTGGGAAGTTGGGAACAGCCATCTCCTCGGACCCCGAGATGGCCGCCGCCCTTGGTGCCAACGTCACCAGCCATGCCGTACTGGCCTTCGCGGTGGGAGGCTTACTGGCTGGGATGGCGGGGGTGCTGGTCGGGCCGATCTCCTTCGCTAATCCTTACCTCGGGGAAACCTACGGCATCTATGGTTTCATCGCCCTGATGATAGGAGGGATCGAGCGCCCCGCCGCATCGATGGGCGGCGGTTTCGTCCTGGGCATCCTGGCAACCCTGGCGAGCACCTATATAAATCCTCAAGCATCCGACTGGTTCCCATTTGTGGTAGTCCTCGCCGTGCTGCTCGTGACCCCGAAAGGGATCTTCGTGTCAGGCGGCGCACTAACGAGACGCTTGGGCACCCTAAGGCGCAAGCCGGTCACCGCCTCGGGCCCGGCGCTATGACTACAGCGGTGCAATTGGCGAGCCGTGCACCTGAGGCGCGGCCGGTCCGTCGTGCGCGGGGCGCGCTTTGGGCCGGTGCCCTCGTCGCTTACCTGATAGGGACCGGCGGGCTCGCCCACAGCTCGAGCTACGAGCAAGGACTGCTGCTTGTGGCGGCCGTGTACTCCATCCTGGCGCTGAGCCTCGACTTGGTTGCGGGTGCGACCGGCCTGTACTCCCTCGGGCACGCAGGGCTGTTCGCCATCGGGGCTTACGGCACCACGATCTTGAGCACTCATTACGGATGGGACATCTTCTTGGCCCTACCCGTAACTGTCGTGGCTGTGGGCGTTGTAGGGGTCATAATCGGTGCCCTGTCGCTGCGGGTGAGCGGGCTCTATTTCGCGATCACTACGCTCATATTCACGATCATCGTCAATGTGGCGATCAGCGACCTGAACATAACGGGCGGCTATACGGGCTTGCCAGCCCGCCGTTCCCCAATTTCCCGCACACACTGTCGTTCCTGGGCTCTTCGTTAGCATGGGCTGTTTGCGGTGCCTTGTTGATCACGGTCACCTTGATTTGGAGCATCCGCAGTTCGGCCTTGTACCCGGCGCTGCTGGCAATCCGCGACTGCGAGCCGTTCGCTTCCTCTGTCGGGGTCCGCACCTCGGCCACTCGCGTAGCCATCTTCAGCCTGTCCGCGGCTTTGGCCGGGCTTGCCGGCTGGACCTTCAGCTTCCTCGGCTTCATCACGCCTGGCCAGTTCGATTCCACCGCCTCGGTCAACATCCTTGTAATGGTGATCCTCGGCGGGATGAACACCCGCACCGGGCCGATATTCGGCGCCGTTTTCATCAGCTTGTTCCCGACGGTCGTAAGCATGAACCCGCTCTGGCAGGAAATCCTGTTCGGCTCGATCTTCTTGTGCGTGATCGTGTTCTTCCCGGAGGGTTTCGTCGGCCTCTTGGCCCGGGCTGGACGCGCCTTACGTGCGAGGTGGCGGTCCCGCCCCGGTGTCCCCTTAGCTTCGAACGCGGGCGCTCAGAGCACCGATGGTTGGGCGTCGGCCCGCAATGGGGCCGGCGAAGCCAAAGACGCTCCGGCGATGCAACTGCACGCCTACGGTGCGCCGGCCGCGGCGCAGTTGTCAAAAGTCGCCCTCGAGGCTCGTGGTATTACGTTTAGCTATGTCAAGGGTGTAAAAGCACTTGACAACGTCGACTTCGTGGTTGAGCGCGGGAGCATCCACGGGCTCATCGGGCCGAACGGGTCAGGAAAGAGCACCCTTGTCAATTTGCTTTCGGGCGAGTTGTCGCCTCAAGAGGGGACGATTTCCATTAACGGTGAACGAATCGAGCACCTCCCCGCCTGGCAGAGGCCGGCGCGCGGCCTGATGAGGACGTTCCAGACAGCAGGCATGGTCAAGGAGCTCACGACCCGCGATAACGTCGGCTTGGGCTTGTTCAGCCAGTTCCGATTTATCGAGGCGCGCTGCGCTAATCTGGCCGATGCTCCCGAGCGCGCGGCGTGATTCGCGCCGTACAACGGCGGTCGCATCTGCGTCGTTGAGCGCCGTTGGCCTTGGTGAGCCATGGTCGAGCTCACGCCTTGCAGACGTCCCTCACGGGGTCGAACAGCTGACCCAGTTGGCTGCGGCATGTGCCAGCCAACCATCGATCCTGGTCTTGGACGAACCTCTTGCGGGTCTTTCGGCCGGGGAAGTTGACGAGGTGGCCACCATAGCGAGACGCTTGAAGGCCCAAGGCGTAACGATCATCGTTGTCGAGCACCAGACACGGTTCATCTTCGAGGTCTGCGATGCCGTGACGGTGCTGGCTGCCGGTGAGCTGGTCAAAGCCGGGAGCGCGGCAGATGTTCGCTCCGACGACCGTGTCCGGGAGGTGTACCTCGGCCTATGAGCAGTACCGAGCTGGCCTTGGACGTCCGCGGGCTGTCGGCCGGGTACGGCCGTTTCGACGTCGTGCATGACATCTCCTTGCATGTAGCCGCGGGTGAGGCCGTCGCGTCTGCTCGGTCCGAACGGGGCGGGGAAGACGACCGTGCTGCGTTCGATAATGGGCCTCGCACGGCACCGTCGCGGCCAGGTCCATATCGAGGGGACCGACGTCTCGCGCATGCCCGCACACCGGGTTGCACGTGGTCACGCTGCCCTGGTGCCCGAAGGGCGGCGCCTGTTCTTGAACTTGACGGTGGAGGACAACCTTCGCCTCGGCGGCATGCGCCACCGGCGGGACCCGGACAAGGCCCAAGAACTGCTGGAAGGAGTATTCGAGCTTTTCCCGGTAGTCGAGCGGTACCGCAGGCGTAAGGCGTCGTCTCTAAGCGGCGGCGAACAGCAGATGGTGGCCATCGGCCGGATGATGATGAACGACCCCCGGGTGATGCTGCTCGACGAGCCTTCGTTGGGATTGGCCCCGCTCACCATCCAGGACATGGCACGGGCACTGGTCACTTTGCGCCAACGGGGGAGGTCCCTGCTCCTCGTCGAGCAACGTGTCGACCTCGCGCTACAAGTATGCGACCGGATTTACGTCTTGGCCGAAGGCCGGGTTATCGACGAAAGAGAAACAAAAGAGGTTATCGGTGACGAGAGGGCGCTTATCGATGCCTACCTGGGCTAGCGAAATTTGTATGACAATCAGTTGCGCGTGCTTTTTGTACGACAATCCTATAGTCGAGCTCGAGGGGCCACGAGGCCGGACGGGGGGACCGTGCGGCCGGCACTTTGCCGACAGGGAGCCACTAAATCGAGGAGCTAGGTATGTCAACTGGGAATGTTGAGTCGGTCTGGTCAGTCAGGTACGGGGAAAGAGTCGTCCACAAGAGCGATGTGTTCCATGACTACGCCCAGTACGGGTTGCCCGACGGCGACCTCCACATGGACTACAACTTCTGGGTCATCCGAAGGCGGCGCAGTGGTCCTCATGGACACCGGGTACGACATTGCCGCGCGCGACTGGCTGGGGGAGATCAGTGTGATGCCCACGCCCGATGCTTTGGGCATTATCGGCATTGACCCGCTAGAGGTGGACATGGTTATAACGAGCCACTTTCACTACGACCACATCGGGTACCTGGGATTGTTCGAGCGTGCGCAGGTTGTTTCGGGCCAGAAGGAGTACGACTATTGGTTCGGCAAGCGCAACGCCAATGCCCTCGGCGGGGAGTTCACCACCGAGGAGAACCTGGTGCCGGTCGACAAAGCCCAGAAGGAGGGCCGTCTGCGCCTGATCTCAGAGCCTACTGAGGTCTTCCCCGGGATCACGGTCTCACCAGGTGGGCGGGCATTGCCCGGGCGAAGTCGTCTCGTTCCTCGAGACGAGGGAGCGGCCATTGCTACTGGCCAGCGACGCGGCCCATTTTTACGAGCAGCTCGAGCATGGATGGCCGTTTTTCGCTTTCACCGACCTCGATGAGATGAGGAACGCCTTGCGCTTTATGGGCGATCTCGCCGAGAGACGAAGCGGACGATAATCCCCGGGCACGACGGCCGTACCCGGCAGCGTTCCCCGCCGCGCCCGGGGCCGCCGGCGCCATCGCCACAGTGCTGGCGTAACAGAGCTGGCGTAGCAGAGCTGGCGAAACAAGAGGGTCGTCGGCCGTATGGCGGGCAGAGCATTTGGGACGAGGGTAGAGCTTTGAGCGGGCGTGATGACCACTATCAGGTGACAATCGTGAAGTACGGCACACGCTCCACAACCCGAAGTGAGGTATACCTCAATTTCCCTCTCTACCACGAGAGCGATGGCCCGGTCGAGATGGACTATTTCTTCTGGATCGTGCGGAACCGGCAGCGCACAGTTGTGGTGGACACGGGTTTCTCGCCTGAAGGCGGCAGGGTGCGGGACCGGACCTTGTTGGCTGATGTTGGTGACCTGTTCAGGCATTTCGGCGTCGACCCGTCCGCTTCGCCCACAGTGGTGCTCACCCACGCCCATTACGACCACGCCGGGAACCTTGGTCTGTTTGCCACCTCGGAGGTGGTCATGGCCGAGCGCGAGCTCGCCTTTTGGGGTAGCGCACATTCGAGGGCGCGCCCTGTTCCACCATTCAGTCGACGACGAGGGGCTGGCATACCTTGGCACCGTCAGGTCGGAGGGAAGGATGAGGCTGTTCGAGGGGACCGCCAAGATCGCTCCTGGCATCGAGGTCATCGAGGTGGGGGGGCATACCCCAGGCCAGTGCATGGTCAAAATAGCGACTTGCGAGGGGACCGTCCTGCTCGCCAGCGACGCCGTCCACTATTACGAGGAGTACGAGCGCGACATGCTCTTCACCTCGGTAGCCGACCTGGTCCAGATGTACGAATGCTTCGACTACATCCGCGACCAGGTTCGCTCTGGAGAGGTCCGCCATCTCGTCGCAGGCCATGACCCGGCGACGTTGTCCCGGTTCCGTAAGGCCGAGGGCAAGTACTCTGACCTGGCCGCCACGATCGGACGAGCTCGATGCCTGAGCAAGAACGGCCGACCTGGGCCGGCCGCTTTGCGGGCAGTGTCGCAGTGGTGACCGGTGCCGCAAGTGGTCTGGGGGAGCATCCGCGACCCTTCTCGGCTGCTGAGGGAGCACATGTCGTTGCAGTAGACACAAATGGGAGCGCACTTCGTGAGGTTGTGGCGAAACTGGCTACGACGCTGTTCGCTGTCGTAGGGCGATATTCCGGTGAGCTGCAACGGTAGAGCGTTACATGGAGGCAGGCATCGATAGCTTCGGCCGGGTCGACCACTACCACCTCAATGCGGGGATCTTCGGTACTTTCGTCCCCTCTGCCGGATCTCGGCAGTGGAAGAGTTCGACCGAGGTGCTGCGCGTGAACCTGCCGCGGCCAGTTCCTCGGTCTTCGGGCTGCGTTCCGCCAGTACCGCGCCCAGGGCTCCCGAGGATCGATCGTCATGACGGCATCGATCGCCAGCCTCATGGGTAGTGCAGACCTGCTGGCCTACCAGACCTCCAAGCACGCGGTCGGCCTCATCAGGGCGCGGCGATGTACGGGGCCCGATCGGCATCCGGGTCAACGGCGTCGCGCCGGGGATCGTGCCCACCGAGCTCTTCGCGAAATCGGCCGCATCGGTAGGCGGCAAGAACGACATGGAGCAACGGGCATCGACCACGCCGCTCAGACGAGCGGGCCACCCGATGAGATCGCCTCGGTGGTGGCGTTCCTCCTGAGCGACGAATCCTCTTATATGACAGGACAGGTCCTCAGCGCGGACGGCGGTGCCACGATCGTCAACACTGTGCGGCCATCGGGCGGAGCGGGGGCGTGGGACACCGAGCGGGTCGACCGCCATGTACGGGACGCTAAAAGGGAGTGATGTGAGCATCTCCAGATGCGCGTGTCTTCAGCCGAGTTGGGTTCATCGGCCTAGGGAACATGGGTGGGAGAATTAGCAGGTGCATTGTCCGCGCTGGCGGGGCTGTGCTCGGTTATGACACCAACCCCGATGTGATAGCCGCGGCGGGCGCTACGGTCGCCGGCTCGTCGGCCGAGGTGGCCGGTTCCTGCGACATCGTCCTGTTGTCGTTGCCCGACAGCCACGTGGTCGAGTCGGTCGTGCTTGGCCCGACGGTGTGTTCTCGCAGGCACGGCCTGGCCAAGTAATCGTCGACCTCGAGCACCGTCGGCTCCCGAGTCGAACGCAGAAATCTCTGCGCTGCTGGCCGAAGCAGGCTGACTATCTCGATGCGGGTATCTCGGGGGGAGCGGCGGCCGCTGACGCAGGCAAGCTCACTCTAATGATTGGTGGGGACGAGGCGGCGCTGGAAAAGGTCCGCCCGACGCTGGCGGCGTTCACCGCCAACCTTTACCACGTTGGGGTTTCGGGCGCGGGGCACACTACCAAGCTGCTCAACAACTTCCTGAACGCGGTTTCCCTCGGCCGCGACAGCGGAGGTGATGGTAGCCGGCAAGAAGGCCGGTCTCGACCTTGCGCTCCTACTCGAGGTGTTCAACAAGAGCTCGGGCATCAATTTCGCTACCCTGAACAGGTTCCCCAAGATCATCACCGGCGACTACCTTGAGGGCGGGCTCACCAACACGCTGATGATGAAAGACGTTGTGCTGTACACCGAGATGGTCAGCAGTTGGCGTTGCGAGCCTTAACGCCTCCGGGCCTCTCGCCAGCTTCGGGCTGGCCCGTTCGCTTGGCTATGCCGACCAGATCAGCAACACAGTCGTCGACGCGATCGGCGACGTTTCCGGTCGAGGCCCGCCTTTACGACACATTTGGAGCCCTCTTGATACTCATCCCGCCCAGCAAGCAAGCAGGTGCGGCTGGGAAAACCGGCTCCCAGTTCACCGGTGACGTTTTCCCCTACTTGACGATGCCGTCCACAGACGGAGTGACGATCAACACCGTCAACTTCACCCCGTGCGCTCGGACGTACTGGCACAGCCACGAAAGAGGCCAGATCCTCATCGTGCTCGCGGGGCAAGGCCTAATCCAGGCTGATGGTGGCCCGGTCTGGTCATGCGCGCCGGGGATACGATATGGGCGCCGCCGGGTGAGCGCCACTGGCATGGGGCCTCGGCGGGTCCTTTGTCGCCCACACCGCCATTTCGTTGGGCGTGACCTCGTGGGCTGAGGCCGTCAGCGATGACGAGTTCAATGCGACTCCGACAACGAGGGAGACCTAATGCCGTCCGACGAAACCCATGAGGAGACGTACCAGCAGGGCCTGAAGGTGCGACGGGAGGTCCTCGGGCGCCGAGCATGTCGACCGTTCGCTCGCACAAGCCAGCGACTTCGCGCGGCCGATGCAAGAGCTTGTCACCGAGTACTGCTGGGGGATCGATTTGGAGCCGGACGGCCTCGAGCGCAAGACCCGGAGCCTGCTCAATTTGGCGATGTTGACGGCACTCAACCGGCCTCACGAATTCGGGACCCACGTGCGGGGCGCACTCGTCAACGGCGCCACCACGGCCGAGATACAAGAAACGCTTCTCCAAACCGCCATCTACGTTGGGGTGCCCGCGGCGCTTGAGTCGTTCCGTATCGCCGACGCGAACCTGAAGGAAAGCGAGGGACGTGAGTAACCCAGCACCCATCGTCGGGTTTGTCGGCTTCGGCCGCATCGGAGCCCCGATGTCGGCGCGGCTCGTGGCCGCCGGCCACACCGTTATCGGCTACGACGTCTCCAAGACCGCTCGCCGACGATTTGGCGAAGCCGGAGGCCACGATGGGAAAGAACTCGGCGAGGTGGCCGTAGGCGCCCGCGTGGTCATATTGATGCTCCCCACCTCTGATGTGGTCGCGAGTGTGCTTGAAGACGCCACCCTGCTCGACCGGCTGGAGCCCGGTGCAATCGTCGTCGACATGAGCTCTTCCGAACCCCTACGAACTCGGGCGCTGGCAGGAACTCTCGAAAAACGGGGGGCCAGGATGCTCGATGCTCCGGTCTCAGGAGGAGTTTCCGGCGCAGAGGCAGGCAAGCTGACCATAATGGTGGGCGGGGATGCCTCCGACGTGGCCGAGGCGGCCCCGTACCTCGCGGAGTTGGGCCGAGTGGTCCACGTAGGCCCGATCGGCTCAGGTCACGCCGTCAAAGCTCTGAACAACTTGCTGTCGGCCACTCACCTCTGGGTGACCAGCGAAGCCATGCTCATTGGCGAGCGGTTCGGCATCGACCCCGACGTGATGCTGTCGGTTTTCAACAGTTCGAGCGGCCGGAGCGGTTCGACCGAGAACAAGTGGCCAAAGTTCATCATCCCAGGTACCTTCGACTCTGGTTTCGGGTTACGGTTGATGCTCAAGGACATGAACATAGCGATCCAGTTGGCCGAACAGGTGGGCGCACCGGGCGCCCTAGGGTCGTACGCACGCGACCTGTGGGACCGGGCGAGCCAGGCTTTCCCGCGACGGCCGATCACACAGAGGTGGCGCGTTGGCTGGCTGACGAGGCTGGCGCCAGTGGCCGGTGACCGTCCCGCGCCACGTCGGCGCAAGGTGACCTCCCAACAGCACGGGGCAGTGGCTTCCCTCGACCACCATCGCCCGAGCACGGGCGCGGGCGGGAGCGGCCCCTCCCACCTGGAGGACGGAGTCCGGGCCTTCTTTCGAATTGTCTGTCCGTCAGCAGACAATCGATACCCTGCGCCAGTTCATCCTCAACTTCCAATTGAAACCCGGCCAGCGTGTGGTGGAGCGCGAGTTCATAGAAAGGCTCGGCGTCTCGCGCACGACCTTCCGGGAGGCGATCAGGGAACTGGCGGCTGAGGGCCTACTGACGGTCGTTGCCCAGAAGGGTGCACGGGTTAGCGCCCCATCCCTGGACGAAGCTGTCGACCTGTACGAGGTTCGTGCGGCGCTCGAATGCCTCGTCGTCACACGCTTCGTCGAGCGTGCCGACGATCGCGAAGTCCGGCTACTGAAGACAGCGGTCAGGAACTTCAAACGCGTTTCTTCCCACACGACGGACATTCTCGAGTTGCTTAGGGCAAAGGAGTTCTTTTACGAGGTACTCGTGCGCGGGGCGCGCAGCAATGCCTTGCAACAGCAACTCGAGGGGATCAAGGGTCGCGTGCACGCTTTGCGTGCCACCTCACTGTCTCATCCGGGGCGTGTGTCCCAGACGGTTGCCGAGCTCGAGGCCATCGTAGCCGCTATCTCAGCACGCGACGCAGTCTTGGCGTCCCAGCTGTGCGCTGAGCACGTTCGCAACGCCTGTAAAACCGCTCTAGCCGGGCTGCAAGGCGTTGAGGAGGCCGCTCTCCTCAACAGCCCCTGGCCGGGCCAAATATCTGGCTGATCCTCAGCCAAGGTACGCCGTCCCGACGACGGCAAGGAGGCAAAGTGTCTCTCACTTCCGAACAGCAGCAGATCAAACAAGAGTTCATCAGAGATCCGGGGTACGTGGGGCCCTGAGTGGGAGACGGTCCTCGAGTTGGACCCGCCGTTCATGAGGGCTTACCTCAACTTCTCGGCCGTCCCGTGGAAAAAGAACCACCTCGACGACAAGACCAAAGAGCTCATGTACATAACGGTTGCTGCTGCTGCCACGCACCTCTACGTGCCGGGGGCACGCGAGCACATCCGCGCGGCGCTGAAAGCCGGTGCCACCAAGGACGAGATCATGGAAGTCCTCGAGCTCACCTCCACGCTAGGGATCCATGCGATGAACATCGGTGTCCCGGTACTCGTGCAAGTGCTGACGGAAAAGGGCCTCCGGACCGGCCCGGCCGAGCTCACCGAGTACCAGGAACAGGTCAAGGCAGACTTCACGAAAACTCGCGGTTACTGGCATGAGTTCTGGGACGAGATGCTCGAGCTTGACCCGGAGCTGTTTGCTGCTTATACGGAGTTCTCTTCGGTCCCATGGCGTTCCGGGACGCTATCGCCGAAAGTCAAAGAATTTGTTTATATTGCCTTTGACACAGCAGCCACCCACCTGTACGTGAAGGGGCTGAAGCTGCATATCGAGAATGCCATCGGCTATGGCGCGACCGCTCAGGAGATCCTCGAGATCATGGAGATCGCCAGCGTCCTCGGGATGCACGCAACCGCCACTGCCGCGCCCATCCTCGCCGAGGAGCTCGCCCGGTTCGAGGGAGGCGGCTGAGCTGGGCTAGCTTGCGGGAGGAAACGACCAAGAGGAGCTGAGATGCTGAAGGGCTTGGATCCCTTACTCGGGGAGGACCTGCTGTACGTGCTAGCGGCCATGGGCCATGGTGATCAAGTGGCATTGGTCGACCGCAATTTCCCGGCAGCGTCTGCGAGCAGGCGCCTCGTGCGGTTGGCCGGTGCCGACATGGTCAGCGCCGCTCGGGCAATCCTTAGCGTGTTGCCATTGGACACGTTCGTCGAGCGGCCCGTGGTCCGCATGGAGGTGGTCGGTTCGCCGGATGAGGTCCCCCAGGTGCAGGCCGAGGTCCTGGCCCTTTGCCAGGAGAGCGAGGGGCGAGAGCTCGAAATGGGGTCACTCAGGCGGGAGGATTTTTACGCCCACGCCAAGGAGGCCTTTGCTGTGGTAGCTACCGGCGAGGCGAGGCCCTACGGCTGCGTGCTGTTCACGAAGGGTGTCCTGTTCGACTAACCGAGGGACGGGACCGGCGCGGGTCGGCAAGGTCCACCTCGGGGAAAGGAGGTTGGCGGTCGTCGCTCTCGGGGATGAACCATCTTTCATGGCGTGTGTAGTTCTGGCGGGGGCCGTGGTGCAGATATTGCGTGAGCCCCTCGATCAGGCGGTCAATATCGTCGGTCGTGGTGCCAAGACCGAAGCTGGCCCGCAGCGCGCCCTGGCCGTAGTTCAAACGCGCGAGCAGTGGGTGGGCGCAGAACTTGCCATCGCGCAGCCCCACGGCGTGCTCGCTTGACAAGTACGCAGCCACGAGGCCTGCTTCGTGGCCCTCCACCTCGAACGCCACGATCCCGACGGCCTCGGAGGCGTCCGGCCAGATCTGCAGGGGCCGGATACCCTCCAGCGCCTTAAGGCCCTCCAGAAGACGGCGGCGGAGGACCGTTTCGTGCGCCGCGGTGGCCCCGCTGGCGAACAACTCGGTTAGGACGAGGCTCGCTTCGGCCAAGGCGATCGCGCCGACGAAATTGGGCGTGCCGCCCTCGTGCCGTTCGGGGGACCGAGCCCAATTGGTCGTTTCGATCGTCACGCTCTCGACGGCGCCCCCGCCGGCGAGATAGGCGGGAGCTTCGTCCAGCCAGTCGCGCCGGCCCACGAGCACACCCACTCCGAACGGGGCGTAGCACTTGTGCCCGGAAAACGCTATGAAGTCGGCGTCGAGGTGCAAGAGGTCGATGGGGCGGTGGGGCGCCATCTGCGCGGCGTCGACGACGACTCGTGCCCCCCGCTCGTGGGCCAAGGCCACGACGTCGGCGAGCGGGACCAGCTCGCCGGTGACATTGGAGGCGCCCGTGATGGCCAGAAGAGCGCCCGGGTGCTCGTCCAAGGCCTGCTCCAACCTTTCGGCGGTCTCGGCCCAGGTGGCAGCCGCACGGGCACAGTAGTTGAGGTGCCTTTGCCACGGCAGGATGTCGGCGTGGTGCTCGATGTCAAGGTAAACGACCTCGGTACCGGCGGGGACCGCCTTCACGAGGAGGTTGAGCGCGTCGGTGGTATTGCGCGTGAAGATGACGACGTCATCGTCCCGGGCGCCGACGAACTGGCGGAGCGTGGCCCGGGCTGACTCGTAAAGCGCCGTGCTGACCAGGGACAGGTACCCCGAGCCACGGTGGACGCTGGCGTACCAGGGGAGCACCTCGACGGTACGCGCTAACGCCTGGGTCAGGCTCGGGGTGCTGGCTGCGTAGTCGAGGTTCACGTAGCGGGCCTGCCCACCTTGCACCAGCGGCACAGTTATACCGGCGCCGACCAGGTCTGCTAGCGGCCGGCTCCCGATGCCTTGTGCCAACGCGATATCGCTCACGGTCTTACCTCCGGCCTTTCTGCGGACGCCTCGCTCCAGCCGGCCCGCCTCAACCGGGGCCAACAAGATCCATCGATATAGTATAAATGATCTGACCTGGCCCGATCGAGCGCAGCTGGGGCAAGCCGCCATCGGGAGATGTAGGTCATGCCCTAATTTAGGTGCTGCGGTCAGAGGCCCTGACTGAGAAGGGAGCATTAGTGCCAATCCCAGGCCACCGTTTGGTGACTCGTCGTGACCTGCTGAAGTACAGCGTCGCCGGCTCTGCCGCCGTGCTGTTGGGACCGTTGGCGGCGCGTAGCGCTTCCGCCAGCCCCAGCCGCCTGCGTGCAGCCGGGACTAAGAAGGCCGCCATCCAACGCGGGGGTACGCTGCACTTCGCCCGCAGCATCGGCCCCACGACCCTCGACCCGGCCAACACCATCATCGCCGGCGACATCTACACCCTCGACAAGGTTCTCGAGCCGTTGTACGTGACTAACCCTGCCGGTCAGTTGGTCCCCTGGTTGGCCACTGGCTACGAAGTGAGCGCCGACCACAAGACGTTCACTTTCGCGCTCCGTCCGGGCGCCAAGTTCTCCAACGGCAAACCTCTCGTGGCCGAAGACGTCGTGTTCTCCATAAACCGGGCACGCAAAGACTCTGCCGGTCCCTTGTCTTTTCTTGACTATGCCATCACTGATATTTCTGCCAAGGGCACGAGCAGTGTCGTGTTCCAACTTTCGCAGCCGTGGGCGCCGTTCCTCTCGGACATCTCAGTGTTCGCCAATGCTGTCTTGCCGGCTAACTTCGGCGGCCAGACCGAAAAGGAGTTCTTTGCCTCGCCCATCGGCACGGGCCCGTTCACGCTCGAGGCGCCTTTCACGCCCGACGCCAACTCCTTGACCCTGAAGGCCAACCCTCACTACTGGCAGGCCGGCAAGCCGTACCTCGATGCCGTCGAGTTCTTGTACGTGGACAACGACAACCAGCGGGTGCTGCAGATCCAAGGAGGGCAGGTCGACATCATCGACACCGTGCCTCCGGCCAACGTTTCCTCGCTCAAATCAAGCAGCGGCGTCAATGTCGACCTCTTCCCCGCTTGGCAGGTCGACCTGCTCGTTATGAACGAGCGCTTGCCCCAGTTCGCCGACCGCCATGTCCGGCGGGCCATCACCTACGCCATCAACCGCCCCGCCCTCGTGCACGCGGCGAGCTTCGGTACGGCCAAACCTGGGGGTTCGTTTTTCCCGCCGAGCCTCGAGTATTACTCGGCCAGTACCCCGGTCCTGGAGTTCAGCGTTGCCCAGGCCAAAGCCGAGCTGGCGAAGTCCAAGTACCCCAAGGGTTTTTCGACGAAACTGCTCATCGACGGAGGCGTCCAGAAATGGGTCACCTTCGCCGAGATCATCAAGGCCCAGTTGCAAGTGATCGGGATCACGGTCGACATCACCCCTCTCGACCACTCCGATTTCGAAGCCACTTTCCAGAAATATGACTACGACATGTTCATCGATTACGCCATCAATGACATCAGCGACCCTGACGAGATGGCGTCGTTCGAAGTCGACGTCAAAAACGGCGGCTCGGAGTCGTACTGGTCCAATTACAACAACCCGACGGCGATCAACTTGGTGCACGAGGCCGAAGCCGAGTACAACACGACCAAGAGGGCGGCTCTGTACGCCCAGATCCAACAAATCGTGGCCGAGGACGCCCCCTTTGTGTCCCTCGACTACCCCCCCTACATCTACGCGGTGTCCGACCATGTCCACGGCTTTGCAGTCAACCCGGGAGGCGCTTACCGCCTCGAGGACGTCTGGCTAACCTGATCGGATGTTCCGTTATGCCGCCCGACGCGTGGCGGCTGCGGTGCTGGTGGTATTCGGGGTAACCCTGGCTACGTTCCTGCTGATGCACGTAGAGCCAGGGGACCCGGCCCGAGCGGTGCTCGGGATCCATGCCACTCCCACCGCAGTCGCCGCACTGCGCCGGCAATGGGGCCTCAACAGCTCGGTCCCGGTGCAACTCGGGCACTTCCTTTCCCAATTGGTGCGAGGTGACCTCGGCCAGTCGTACATCTACGGCGTCCCGGTCGCTACCCTCATCGGCTCACACATCGGCGAGACGGCCGCCCTTGTAGCCGTGGCGACCGTGTTCGCCGTGGTCATCACGGTCCCGATGTCCGCCCTCGCCGCCTCGCGCCAGAACGGGTGGGCTGACCACGCCGTCCGAGCGGTCTCGGTCGTGGGGTTGGCCCTACCCGCGTTCTGGTTCGGGATCGTGCTTATCGAGATTTTTGCGGTCCACCTGCACCTGGTGCCGGTGGGCGGGGCGGGCAGCGGTTTCGCCGGCCACCTCGAGGCTCTCGTGTTGCCCGGGCTGACCGCCTCGTTCGCGATGGCGCCCATCCTCGTGCGCAGCTTGCGCGTAGGGATGCTCGAGGTCATGGACGCCGAGTTCATTGCCGTGGCGCGGGCAAAGGGCCTCGGTAGTACCCGGGTCCTGTTCGCTCACGTAGCCCGCAACGCCTTGGTACCGACCGTCACGCTCCTCGGGCTCAACGTCGCCTATCTGATCGGCTCCACGGTCATCGTCGAGCAGGTGTTCAACCTCAACGGCCTCGGGTCGCTGCTGCTCAGTTCGATACTCAACCGGGACTTCCCCGTCGTCCAGGCAGTCACACTCGTGCTCGGCGCCGCTGTGGTCCTGCTGAACCTGGGCACCGACCTGCTCGCTGCCCGCCTCGACCCGAGGATCCGGTTGCGGTGAGCGCCCTGGTCGAGCCGCAGGGCCCAGCACCGGCGCCGGACGAGGTGCAGCGGCCGCGCCATATCCTGGCGCATCGCGCCCGGCGCAGCCCCACTTTCCTGCTCGGTGCAACTATCTCGCTCGCGTTGGTGCTCTTGGCTGTCCTGGCTCCGCTGATAAGCCCGTTCTCGCCAGACCACCAGGACCTGTACAACATCCTCAGCGGGTTTTCGTCCAAGCACCTGCTTGGGACCGACCAGCTTGGGCGCGACGAGTTGTCGCGCCTCATCTGGGCGGCCCGGACCGACCTGCGCGTCGGAGTCCTGGCGGTTATTTTTCCTTTTTGCTTCGGCACCTTGGTAGGCACGCTCGCCGGCTACCGGGGTGGGTGGTTGGACACACTGGTGATGCGCGCTGTCGATGTCCTAATAGCCTTTCCCTTTTATGTTCTCGTAATTGCCCTGATATTCGTGGTCGGGACCGGGACCACCGGCATATACGTAGCCTTTGCCGTTGTCGACTGGGTCGTCTACGCCCGGACGGTGCGTTCCACGACGTTGGTGGTGCGCGAGTCCGACTATGTCGCCGCCGCCCGCACTGGCGGGCTGCCGGACACGCGCATCCTGCTGCGACACGTCTTGCCCAATACCATCACCCAAGCGGTCGTATACCTGACCAACGACATCGTGCTAGTTATCGTCGCCGTGGTAACCCTTGGTTACCTCGGCTTGGGCGTGCAGCCACCGACCGCCGACTGGGGGACCATGATCAGCGATGGGCAGGAGTTCCTGACGACCCACTGGGCCCTGTCGACCCTCCCGGGCATCGCCGTGCTCATAACCGGGCTTGGCCTGTCACTCCTGGGCGACGGCCTGGCCGACGTACTGCGACCTCAGTGAGCACGGCCTCAGCCGGGACCACCGTGCTGCGCGTGCGCGACCTGACGGTCAGCGTCGGGCGCGGGGAGCGCCGCCATGTGGCGGTGCGCGACGTCGGCTTCGAGGTCCCTGCCGGTGGGTCGCTCGGCGTGGTCGGCGAGTCCGGCTCTGGGAAAAGCCTTACGTTGCGGGCGCTTATGGCCTTGCTGCCGCGGGGCGTACGGGCCGAACGCGGCGTAATCGAGCTTGCGGGCGAGACCCTGCCCTTTACCGGCCCGGGTGCCCGGCGTGCCCGGCGAGGCCGGCTGGCCATGGTGTTCCAGAATCCGCTCAGCGGGCTCGACCCTGTCTACACGGTAGGCGCCCAGGTGGCCGAGGTACCCCGCCGCGTACTCGGGGCGTCCGGCGCGGCAAGCCGGACGCGCGCGGTGGAGCTGCTCCGTATGGTGGGCATCGCCGACCCGGAACAGCGCGCCCACGCCTTCCCGCACCAGCTCTCGGGAGGCATGCGCCAGCGCGTCCTCATCGCTATGGCGCTCGCCTCCGAGCCGAAGGTACTTCTCTGCGACGAGCCAACTACGGCGCTCGATGTCACCGTGCAGGCGCAGGTGCTCGAACTTCTCGACGACCTGCGCAGGCGGCTCGGAGTCGCGGTTGTGTTCGTGAGCCACGACCTGGCCGTCGTGCGCCAGGTAGCTGACGACCTCGCCGTTATGTACACCGGGAGGGTCGTGGAGACGGGACCGGCCAGCGAGGTCCTCGGCAAGCCGGCCCATCCCTACACCCTGGGCCTGCTCGAAGCGGTGGTCGACCTGGACGACGAAGCTCATGCGCCGCGGGCGATACCGGGTGCTCTGCCGGACCTGGCCCATGTGCCGAGCGGGTGCCCCTTTCATCCCCGCTGCCGCTTTGCAAGTGCAGACTGCGCCTTGTCCGACCCTGGATTTCGCTTCCTGGGCAACGGGGAGGGCGAGCGGGGCACCGCGTGCAAGTACCCTGAACGGGTGATGGCAGGGTGAGCCTCGTCCCCGCTGCACCCGCCCGCACATCTGCGCGGGGGGGCTCGGCACCGCCCCTGCTTGCCGCCGAGGGCCTCCACGTCTGGTTCCCTGCCGGCAAAGGGCAACGGCTGACCGCGGTCGAGGACGTCAGCCTCAGCGTGTCCGAAGGCGAGACGCTGGGCATCGTCGGTGAGTCGGGCTGTGGGAAGTCGACGGTGGCCCGTTGCTTGGCCGGGCTTCTGCGCCCGGGCTCCGGTACGGTCTCGCTGCGAGGAGAGCTGTTGGGCGCGCGGCGTACCAGCCAGCAGCATCGGGCCGTCCAGCTGGTATTCCAGGACCCGTACTCCTCTCTCAACCCACGCCTGTCTGTTCGCTCGGTGTTAACCGAGCTGCTCGCCTTCCACGGCCTAGCTCGGGGCGAGGCGCTGGAACAGCGGTGCCGCGAGTTGATGGCCCTTGTCGGCTTGCCTGCGGACGCTCTCGACGGCTACCCGTCTTCATTTTCCGGGGGGCAGCGCCAACGCATTGCCATCGCACGGGCCCTTGCCGTCGAACCCCAAGTAATTGTGGCTGATGAGCCCATTTCTGCGCTCGACGTGTCGGTCCAGGCGGCGGTCCTGGCCCTGTTCGCCGACCTGCGGGACCGGCTCGGGATCGGCATGGTGCTGATCTCGCACAACCTTGCCGTGGTACGAAATATCTGCGACCGAGCTGCCGTGATGTACCTGGGCCGGATAGTCGAAGTGGGGGACAGGGAGGAGATATTTACCGATCCCCGGCACCCCTACACGCGGGCGCTGCTGGCCGCGGCGCCCCGCCTCCGCCCAGGCCCCGACCGTGTGGCGGCCCGGCTGCGCGGTGAGCCGCCGAGCCCGACTTCGCGGCCCAGCGGGTGCGCCTTCCATCCACGCTGCCCGCGGGCAGAGCCGGTCTGCTCGGCGGAGCGGCCCGAGCTCCTAGCCGCCCCGGCCGGGAGCAGCCGTCTGGCCGCCTGCCATTTTCGCGAGGAGAAAGGGTGAGCGTGCCTGAGCTGCTTGACACAGTCCCGGTCGGTCCCGGCGAATATGCCGCGATCGAAGACCTCTGCCGTGATGTCCTGGGCACGGGCCAGACCACGCTGGTGCTCCAGGGAGAGGCCACGGTGTTCCTGGAAGCCGCGGCCCTCGGGCTCGGCCGTCGCGGCGGGCGGGCCCTCAACCTGGTCACCGGCCCCTATGGCGCGGTTTTCGGCGAATGGCTCGCCGACGCCGGCTCCGAAGTAGAGGACCTGGTCGTCCCGTTCGACCGGGCAGTGCAACCCGAGCAGGTCGAAGACGCGCTGAGACAAGTTCGGGCCAGTTGACCTGGTCAGCGTGGTCTACGCGGAAGCGGCTACCGGGGTGGTCAATGACCTGGCAGCCATAGCCCAGGTGGCCCGCTCAAGGGGAGCCCTCGTGGTGGTCGATGCAGTGGCCGCAGTCGGCGCCGAACTGCTCGCCATCGACGCTTGGCAGCTCGACCTGGTCGTCCTCAGTGCACAAAAGGCGCTGGCCGGCCCGGCAGGCGTCAGCATGCTGACGGTCAGCCCTGGCGCGTGGGAAGTACTGTCCGCGCACCCCTCGCCGAGGCGGGGTTCGGTCCTTTCCCTGCTCGACTGGCGCGACCGTTGGGCTCATGCGGGGCGCTCCGTCCTGCCAGTCATCCCAGCGCACCTGGAGACTTGGGCGCTCGGCGCCGCAATGGCGCGCGTCCAGGCGGAGGGCCTGGACCGGGTGGTCGCCCGTCACCACGCGGCGGCGCAGGCCACAAGGGCCGCGCTCGTGCCCCTGGGCCTGGAGCCGTGGGCGCGCCAAGCCAGCGAGGCCGCCTCGGTTGCAACCGTCGTGAGCGCCCCCTCCGAAGGAGCCGGCCCGCTGCTAGCGGCGGCGTTGGCGGCCGCCCACGACCTTGCGGCCCCGCTCAGCGTCGCTCCGGGAAGCCTGGCCAACGAGGCTCTCCGGGTCAACCACACAGGGAGGCGGGCCACCCTACCGAGCGTGTGGAGCGCGCTAACCGCTCTCGCGAAAGGCCTCGCCTTGCTCGGTTATGAAGCCGACCTGGCCGGTGCCCTCGCCACCGCCACTTCGACCTGGTACGGCTCAGGGGAGGACTGACCATCCGTCTCAGCCTTGCCCTTAGGCCACGAGACGCTCGGCAGTGAAACGGTCTGTGATGAGGGAGGGCCCACAACTGCCGCCAGTCGGAGTTGGCGTTAGTTGTCGAACTAATATCTAATTTGAGGACCTCCCTGTTTTCGTATTGGTTATGCGCATAGTAGGTTAGTGTTCCCTCACCGAATGGCCTCCGGCCGTTGTGTTTGCAACCATTGAGGAGGAGCGACGCCGGTTTTCGACCTCACATCCGGGTGGGTAGGCCCTGGTAGCCGTCCACCATGGCTTGACCTCGCGGGAATTGGTCGGTTTAGCGTTCCCTGTGACGGCGGTCGTTTCGATCGTCACCATCACGATGACAACGAACTTTGGTTGATCACGAAAGGAAAGGCAAAAGTCCTTTGCGAAGGAGCGGAACACTACGTCCAAGCCGGAGACGTAGTGATCACCCAGGCCGGCGATACGCATGATTTCCTCGAGGTCTACGAGGATCTCGAAGGGTTCTTCATCGAAACCGGGCATCCTGGGGGCCGGCCGGGGCACTTGCACCATGCGGGGGAGCAAATCGATGGCCATCCGGTGCCGGCCCTCGCACTCCCGGACGATTTTCCCGCTCGCTAAAGGCCCGTCTTGAGTGGGACGAACCTAAAACCTGACTTTATTAGGTAAGAAACATCATGAGCATTGCACCCGTGGACAAGGGTTAGCGGTGGCCCCCGCCGCGGGAAGCCACATTCTCGCGAGGTGCTCCCACGAGCGAGGTGCTCCTATGAGCGAGGTTCTGCTACCAGCGAGGATTGCCGGCAGATCAGCTCGGGGTCGATAACAACTCGGTCCCGTCTTGTCGTGCCAGTTGAGAGCTGGTCCACAAGCAACTGCACGGCGGCGTGGCCGACCCTTTCGAAATCCTGGCGCACAGTCGTGAGCGGGGGGATGAAGTACGCCGACTCGGGCGTGTCATCGAAGCCGACCACAGCGACGTCTTCGGGGACCCGTCGTCCTCGTTCGTGCAGCGCTCGCAGGACACCCAGCGCCATGTGGTCGTTGGCGACGAAAATGGCGGTCGCATCGGATATCTGGGAGAGCACCTGGCCGGCTTCGTACCCTGAGCGAGCGCTCCAATCGCCCAAGACCGGTGGGGTTACCTCCGCCCCTGCCTCTTCGAGGGCGGCCCGCCAGCCGTTTACGCGCCCCCTTCCCTCTTCCCACTCGGGGGCCCGGCGACGTGGAAGACGGTCCCGTGGCCTGCGGCGAGCAGGTGCTGGGTGGCCAGTCGGGCCCCTGCCACCTGGTCGACCGTTACGACGGCCACGTCCGCCTCAGGGTCGCCTTCTACAGCCACCACAGGTGTGCCAGTAGGCAAATAAGCCAGGGCGTCATGGGCCGAGGTAAACGGGGCGATGATGGCGAGGCCCTCTACGGCTTGGCTGGTGAGCCGCTGCACGGCCTCGCGTACGGATTGGCGGTCGATCGAGCGCACAGACATAACAGAGACGAAATAGCCATGTATTTGCGCCGCTTGCTGGAGCGCCGAGAGCGTCGAAACCGGCCCGTAAAGGGTTGTGTCCAACGCGACGACCCCGAGGGTCTTGGAACGCCCGCTGGCGAGAGCCCGAGCGGCGGTATTGGGCCGGTAGCCAAGTTGATCGATGGCGGCGAGCACCCGGGCCCGCGTTGGCTTGCTCACGCTGGCATGCATGTTCAGGACCCTGGAGACCGTCTGGTGGGAAACCCCGGCGAAGGTGGCTACGTCTGCGATCGAAGGCCGGCGGTCACCGCGCGGAGTAGCGGAAGGGGCGGCCACTTTAGGCCCGTGCCTTGGCGACTGGCCAGCTGAGAGCGCTAACATCTGCGGCATGGTTCAGGAGGCCTACGCGATAGGGGTCGACTTCGGCACCGCTTCCGCGCGCACATTGCTGCTGGACTTGCGCTCGGGCGACGAGCTTGCGGTTGCGGACTTTGCCTATCCCCACGGTGTGATCGCCGACATGTTACCCGACACCGGCGAACGCCTACCACCTGATTGGCCCTGCACGAGCCGGCGGACTACATGACGGTGTTGGAGGCAGGTATCGCCAGCGTGCTTGCGCAAGCACCTGCAGCTGCGGCACATGTCATAGGCGTCGGCGTGGACGCTACCTGTTGCACCGTCTTGCCCGTCGACGCTACAGGTGTGCCGCTTTGCGACCTGGCCGAGTGGCGTGCGAGGCCGCATGCATGGGCCAAGCTGTGGAAGCACCATGCGGCACAGCCCGTAGCCACCCGCCTCAACGAAGTGGCGGCTGAGCGGGACGAGCCCTTCCTGGCGCGCTACGGCGGCCGCATTTCCTCGGAGTGGTACTTCCCCAAGCTGATAGAGATATGGCTGGAGGACCGTGAGATTTACGATGCGTCCGCTGCCTTTATCGAAGTTACCGACTGGGTGGTGTGGCAGCTCAGCGGGCACGAGCGTCGATCGTCCTGCCCAGCCGCCTACAAGGCTTTGTGGTCCGAGGCGGAAGGTCTGCCCAGCGATGAGTTCTTCCAAGCCGCGTACCCCGGGTTTTCCCAACCCGGTGCCAAGCTGGGTGAGGTTTTCTTCCCTCTCGGGACAAGCGCCGGGCCGTTGCGGCGCGAGCTTGCCGACAGGTTGGGCCTACCGGCCAACGTTGCGGTTGCGGTAGGCAACGTGGACTCTTTCGTCTCGTTCCCGGGGGCCGGGGCGGAGGGGAGCCAAACCTACGTCATGGTCGTCGGGACCTCCATCTGTGACATGGTGGTGCACCCGCAGGAGATCCTCCTTGCCGGCATAACCGGGGTTGCCAAGGACGGCATCCTGGCGGGTCTGTACGGCTATGAGGCGGGACAGCCGGCTGTCGGCGACATGTTCGGCTGGTTCGCGGACAACCTGGCCCCAGCGGGCGGCAGCGGCCCCAGCCTCCTCCCTGGGCTTGAGCGGGCCGCTGCCGCGCTGGCGCCTGGTGAGACCGGCCTGGTCGCTCTCGACTGGTGGAACGGCAACCGGAGCGTTCTCGCTGATGCGGACCTCTCGGGCGTGCTCGTGGGGCTTACTTTGCAAACCAGCGCCGTCGATATCTACCGGGCGCTGCTGGAGTCGACAGCCTTCGGCAATAAGGCGATCCTCGATAACTTCGTCGAAGGAGGGCTGCAGCTCGCCGAGATCGTTGCTTGTGGTGGCCTGGCCGACAAGAGCCCGCTGCTCATGCAGCTCATCGCCGACGTCTCTGGTCTGCCGGTGAAAGTATCGGGCTCTCCCCAGGTGCCCGCCAGAGGTTCAGCCCTCTTCGGCGCGGTGGCAGCAGGGCCAGACCTTGGCGGCTTCGCCACCATAAGCGATGCTGCGAGGGCGTTGGAGCCACGCGTCAAGCACGTCTACACCCCCGATCCTGCCGCCACAGCGACCTATGGCGCGGTGTACAAGGTCTGGAAGGACTTGCACGACTCGCTCGGGCGCACGCACGCGTCATGGCTGCACGAGCTGAAGGACCAAAAACGCCTAGCGGCTGGTTCACAGAGGGCCGATGCTAGAAAAGCTTAAGGCGGCGGTCCTTGAGGCAAACCTGGAGCTTCCCCGCGCAGGACTTGTCACCCTAACTTGGGGCAATGTCTCGGGAAGGGACCCCGCCACCGGCTTGATCGTTATCAAGCCGTCGGGCGTCCGCTATTCGGAAATGACCGAGCAGGACATGGTCGTGGTTGACGACAACGGCCGAGTAGTAGAAGGCGAGCGCCGTCCGTCGACCGACACTTCGACTCATCTCGCGTTGTACCAAGGGGTCCGCGGGGCCGGTGCCGTCGTCCACACCCATTCGACTTGGGCGACGACTTGGGCGCAGGCGCACCGACCGATCCCCGTACTTGGGACCACCCATGCCGACATGTCCCCGTACGAGGTCCCGGTGACTGCGCCATTGAGCCCCGAGGAGGTGCAGGGAGACTACGAGTTCGCGACGGGCGTTGCGGTCCTTGCCGCGCTCTCCGGCAGGCCGGGCGACGACGTGCCGGCGGTGCTCGTCGATGGGCACGGGCCGTTCTGCTGGGGGCCCGACCCGGCCGGCGCGGTGGCGGCGGCCGTTACGCTTGAGGCAATCGCGAAAATGGCATGGTCAACGGTTCTCCTAGCCCCCGACGTGACCCCGCTGTCGGGGCACCTGATCGACCGTCATTTCTCGCGCAAGCACGGCCCCGGCGCTTATTACGGCCAGGGCCCGGGTCACCAGGGCTGAGCGAGCCGTGAAGGCCGCCAGGTTGACCGGGGTGGGCGAGATCCACCTCGTTGATGAGCCAGTCCCCACGCCCGGGCCCGGCGAGGCCCTTGTGCGGGTCGCGGCCGTCGGCCTTTGCGGATCCGACCTCCACTGGTTCGACCAGGGGGGGATCGGCGACGCACTGCTCAGCCGGCCGCTCGTCCTCGGCCATGAGTTCGGAGGGACGGTCGAGGGAGGCCCGCTCGACGGGCAGCGTGTAGCGGTTGACCCCGCAGTGCCGTGCAACGTCTGCGCGCGCTGCAGGGAGGGCAATAACAACCTTTGCCCACAGGTCGGTTTCGCTGGGCACGGCGCCACTGATGGCGGTTTGCGGGAGTACCTCGCGTGGCCGACAGACCTGCTCCACCGGGTGCCCGACACTTTCAGCGACGGTGCCGTCGCCCTCCTCGAGCCGCTCGGAGTGGCCTTCCACAGCTTTGACCTGGGCCACGTGCGCTACGGCAGCGCGGTCGCAGTGGTCGGCTGCGGCCCGATCGGCTTGATGATCATCCAGGTCGCTCGCTCGGCGGGGGCCGCCTCGATCGTCGCCGTCGAACCGTTGGCACATCGCCGGCAAGCCGCTGCCCGCTGCGGCGCCGACCTGGTATTTTCCCCCGCAGAGGCCAACGCGAGCGGCCACCAGGTCGACGTCTCGTTCGAAGTTTCCGGGAGCGAGGAGGCGTTACGAACAAGCATGGTCCTAGCCAGGGCTGGGGGTCGCGTCGTGCTGGCAGGCATCCCTGACGACGACCGGACGAGCTTCCCCGCAGCGCTCGCTCGTCGCAAGGGCCTGACGATCGCCGTGGTGCGCAGGATGAAAGATGCCTACCCGCGGGCGATCAGCGCCGTCGAGCGAGGCGCGATCGAGTTGGACTGGCTCGTCACGTCGTCGTTTGCCCTCGCCGACGTGGCGGAGGCCTTCAGAGTTGCGTCTCGTCGGGAGGGCCTGAAGACTGTCGTCCAGATCGGCACGCCATGGCGTGTGACAACCGCGAAAGGAGGGCCGACATGACCTGGGCCCCGGCCACTGAACGTTACGAAAAGATGGTTTACCGGCGGTGCGGGCGCAGCGGCCTGCTGCTCCCGGCGGTGTCGCTCGGGTTGTGGCAAAACTTCGGTGCGACTCGACCGCTCGAGTCGTCCCGGGCCATTTTGCGCCGGGCGTTCGACCTCGGCATCACCCACTTTGACCTCGCGAACAACTACGGGCCTCCCTACGGCTCGGCCGAGGAGAGTTTTGGGCGCATCATGTCCACCGACTTCGCGAGCCTGCGCGACGAGCTCATCATCTCGACCAAGGCCGGTTACGACATGTGGCCCGGCCCGTACGGGCAAGGCGGCGGGTCGCGCAAGTACCTCCTTGCCAGCCTGGACCAAAGTTTGGGCCGGATGGGCCTGGACTACGTGGACATCTTCTACTCGCACCGTTTCGACCCGAACACCCCACTCGAGGAGACCCTCGGTGCCCTTGACGCTGCCGTGCGGCAAGGAAAGGCGCTTTACGCCGGGATCTCCTCGTATTCGGCTACCAAAACCAGCGAGGCGGCAGGGATCCTGCGGCAATTGGGCACGCCGCTGCTGATCCACCAACCCTCCTATTCTCTTTTCAACCGCTGGATCGAGCCCGACTTGCTCGATGTGCTCGGCGAAGAGGGTGTCGGGTGCATTGCCTTCTCGCCGCTAGCCCAGGGGCTCCTGACCGACCGTTACCTTGGTGGCGTGCCCCAAGGCTCTCGTGCCAGTGCGGAGGGCTCGTTGAGGCCCGAGATGCTCAGCGACGAGAACCTGGCCAAGGTCCGCGCCCTGGCGGCGATCGCCGAGGGCCGCGGCCAGAAGCTGTCACAGCTGGCGCTTTCATGGGCACTTCGCGACCCCAGGGTCACTTCTGTGCTGATAGGTGTCAGCAGCATCGCTCAGCTCGAGGACAACGTAGGCGCGCTCCAAAACCTTGATTTCAGTGAGGAACAACTGAGCGAGATCGATCGCTACGCCGTGGACGCCGGTATCAACCTGTGGGCCCGCTCCTCGTCCTAGCTCGGGCGCTCGTGGACGCGCGGTACGGCTTCGCCGAGCCCTGCGGCGCGCAGGCCGCAACGGGCCGTAAGCCTCATCAACGACAAGACGGCTAGGGGCAGCCCGATCATCAACAGGGGGGGGTCGAGCAGGGCCAAGAGCGTGGCGCCGACGATCTCGACCACGAAGAGCGGCCCCGTGATGAACAGGTTGCGGATAGCCAGCCGGAGGCTGAGCGACCAGATTTCGTTAGCCGGGACGACGGGACAGCGTGCTGCAAGTAGCAACACGTAGCCAAGAGCGCAGATCGCAAGGAGGAGGGCCGCGAACCCGAAACCGAGGCAGACCCAGTCGACTGGCTCCCCGCCATGGGCAAAATAGTGGACCTCCTCGGCTCCGATGCCGGCGACGACGAGAGGGGCGCCGGCGACCAGGACCGTCGGTAGGGCCGGCCGCGACCGGAGCGCGGCGAAGAACTCGCGGACAACCCTGTCCTCCCCGTCGGTCCTCCAGCGGTCCAGCGCCACGGTGACGGCGACGAGAGCGAGCGGGGCGGTCACAACAGGGAGGGAGACGATGACCACGACGGCGTTGAGGGCAAGGAAGTTGAACACCGAACCAAGAGCGGCCATCACCGGTCCTTGGACCAGGCGGCCAAGGGCTCCCGATGTCCGAGTGGGCCGGGCCGCCCCCGCCGGTGCACGCGATGCCTGCATCAGCCCTTGACCCCCGTTCCTTGGACGGCGATGCCTGCAATGAACGTGCGCTGCGTGAAGAAGAACAGGATGACGATGGGTGCAGTGGCCGCCGTAGCTGCCGCCATTACCCAGGGCCAGTTTGTCGTGTAGGTACCGAGCACCTGGTACAGACCAAGTGAAAGCGGGTACCACACCTGGTTATTTATGTATATGAGCGGGCCGATGTAGTCGTTCCAGCAGTATATGAACTGGAACAGGATGACAGTCGCGATGGCTGGTTTCGCCATCGGCAGGACGATGCGGCTGTAGATGTAAAACTCGTTCGCCCCGTCCACCCTTGCGGCGTCGGAGAGCGCCTCGGGGATCGTCATGAAGAACTGCCTGAGCAGGAAGGTACTGAAGACCGAGCTCCCGAGGAACGTCGGGATCATGAGCGGGAGGTACCAGCCGACCCAGTGCAGGTCCTTGTAGATAACGAACAAGGGGATGAGGGTCGCGAAGAAGGGGATCAGCAGTGTGCTCACCATCACCTGGAACAGCACGTCGCGGCCCTTCCAGCGGATGCGCGAAAAGCCGTACGCGACCAGGCTGCTCGATATCGAGACCCCGACGATGGTGACCCCGGCATAGAGCAGAGTGTTGAGGAAGTACCTATAAAACGGCACCGCCGAGAGGAACTCCGGGTAGTTGCTCCACTTGAAGGGGTGCGGCCACCAGACCACCGGCACGGCGAGCGACTGTGGGTTGGTCTTCAAAGAGGTAAGGACCATCCACAGCAAGGGGAAGCCGAGCAGCACGCTCACCAGGATGAGCACGCCTTGCTTGGACAGGCCACGTAACGTGTTACGCACGGATCTAGTCCTCGTTGGCATAGTAGACCCATCTCGAAGAGGACTTGAACAACACGACCATTATCAGTGCGCTTATGACGAACAGGAAAAAGGCCATGGCGGAGGAGTACCCGAACTTGAGGTACTCGAAAGCTTCCTGGTACAAGTACTGCACATAGAACCACGTCGACGTGCCCGGGCCGCCAACGTCGGCGTTCTCGATGACCTGCGCCTGGGTGAAGTAAGCGATGCAAAGCACGAGTTGCAGGATGACGTTGAAAAGGATCACCGGGGTGAGCATCGGTAACGTCACATACCTCAACCGCTGCCACGGCTTCGCCCCATCGAGGTTCACCACCTCGTACATTTCCCGGGGAACGCTTTGCAGGCCCGCGAGGTAAATTACCATCGGCTGGCCAAGCCCCCACAGGCCAAGCAATATGAAGGAAGGTTTCGACCAGGCTATGGAGAAGAACCAGTTCGGGCCTGGGATATGGGCCCTGTAAGAAGTGAGTTGACGATACCGGACGCCGGGTTGAATATCCAGACGAATATCAGGCAAGACGCCACCGTCGGCACGATCGACGGGATGTAGAAGATCGTCCGGTATATGGCTCTCCCCTTGACGTCCATGTTGAGCAGGAGAGCGAGGCCGAGCGCGACCACCGTCGAAAGCGGGAGCTCGCAGGCCGTGTAGTAAAAAGTGTTGAAAAGAGACGTCTTGAACAACGGGTCGTGGAACAGGTTGACGTAGTTGGTGAAGCCGATCACCTTCGCCGTTTGGACGCCGTTGAAGTTAGTAAAACTGTAATAGAGGGTGGCAAAAAAGGGGTACACGAAAAAGCCGAGGAAGCCGATTATCCACGGGCTGATGAAGAGCAGTCCCACCCTGGCGTGACGGCGGCGGATTTTCCGGGATAGGCCCCGGGGTGTCGGGCGCTCTACCATTGTTGGCGAAGCGTTCGAGATTGTTGCCTGCATTCCGGGGACCTTCTCCTGCGCGGGGCAAGGTAGGGGACAGCGAATGAAAGCTGTCCCCTACCTTCCGAGGGGAAGTTCTTAGCTGTTGCCCTGCTGGTCGATGTACTTTAGCGCCTGGGCGGGCGTCTGGATCTTCTGGAGCACGTTCGCGGTGGCAGTGTTCATCGCGTTGAACAGCTCAGCCTGCGTCGGGGTTAGGGCGGGGGCTTGGGTGTACTTGCTGGTCATCTGTGGCAGGAACGGGTCCAGCCATGGGTTGGCCTTCAACCAAGCCTGGTAGGCAGGTTGCTTGGTCACCGAAGGGCCTCCGGGGACCCAGCCACCCTTGGGGTCGATAGTCCCCATGAAGGCCTCGTTGTGGTAGCCGGCGAGCCACGAGATGAACTCAAAAGCTTGCTCCGGGTGGGCCGAGCCTTTGGGGACGATGTTGAAGTTGCCCTGCCCGATCGTGCTCGGCGCGCCCACCGTTCCCGGGAAGGGGATTACGCCGAAGGCCCCTTGCAGCCCCTTCCCACCGGACTGGGGGATGTTTTGGGCGCCTTCCCAGGGGCCGCTCAGGAAGAAGCCCTGTTTTCCTGCGGTAAACAGGTCGGTTTGCCCGCCGGCCACGGTGCCGGCAGCAGTTTGCATGGCTTGGAGCTGCGCGTACGGGTATTTGTCGAAGCTCGCTATCCAGTTCATCAAGGTCTTCGCCCCTGGGCAGTTCTCATAGTTGTACTTACCTGCGGAGTTGAAGCAGTTGAGGGCGTTGAAGAAGCTGGCATAGAACAGGAAGCCGTTCCCAGCCGTGTCGGGGTATAGCCCGATCTGCTGGATCTTCCCGTTGGTTATGACCCACTCCTTGGCCGAGTCAGCGTCGAGCTGGGCCAAAGTCTTGGGCGGCGCCATGATGCCGGCCTTGGAAAGGATGGTCTTGTTGTAATAGACCGCCCAAGAGTTGAGGCCCATGGGGACGGCGTACAGCTGTCCCTTGTAGGTGCCACCCTGCACGGCGACGGGGTACTCCCATTTCTCGAAACCGGAGTACGACCCAGTCAGGTACGGGTTCAGTGAGTCGAGGTCACCATCAGCGGCGAACTCGCCGATCTCCGGCCACCACTCGGTGAAGATGTCGGGTGGGTCGCCCGCCGCTATCGAGGCCAGGAGCTTGGCGGTGCTCGTGGTGGCAACGCTTGGGATGCTGGTCTCAGTGACGTGGATGCCCGGGTGCGTCTTGTTGAACTGGGCCGTCATCTGGTCGAGCAACTGCAATGTCGAGCCGGACCACATGGTCCACCATGTCAGGTTCACCACCGACGCGCTTGCGACGGTCGCCGAGCCCATCCCGACAGCGCTGAGTACCGCCGCGGTTGCAATAGCCGTCGTCACCTTGGCGAGACGGCGCTGTTTCAACATGTTTTGCTCCTTCCAATGTTGGTGTGGGGCAATTTGTTCCCCCTTGTCATTAGTCCTGCGCCTGCAGACTTTGTTATGAAGGCCTGTTCTTCGTCCGGGAGGCTTTGGCGGTGCCGGGAGGAGGGCCGGCGCTTTCGCGGATCACGAGCTGCGCTACTGGGTAATCGGGCCGTTCTATGGGGCGGCTGGCCCCGACGACGGTCAGGAGCTCCGCGAAGCAGACTTTGCCTAAGGTCTTGAAGTCTTGGCGGACCGTCGTGAGCGCCGGGGTATAGAAGCGTGCGAAGGGGACGTCGTCGAAACCGACGATACTGACTTCATCGGGGACAGGGCGCCCGGCTTCATGCATGGCACGCAGGACGCCAAGAGCAATGTCGTCGTTCCCGCACAGCAGAGCGGTGACCTTTGGGTCTTGGGACAACTTCTGTCCCATTTCGTAGCCCCATTCGGCGCTCCAGCCGCTCTGGAGCGCTTTGGGCACCGCCACCCCGGCCTGCTCGAGGGCGGAACGCCATCCGGACATACGGGGGGTCTTGCCGGTCCAGCTCGGGATCGAAAGGTGGTGCACGGTCCTGTGGCCGAGCGACAGGAGGTACTGGGTCGCCTCTTTGGCCGCCATGTACTCGTCGATCCACACGGCAGGGCGAGCCGGGACCTCGCCCTGCGCGGGCGCGGGCACCATCGACGCGACAGGCACGTCGCTGGGCACGCAGTCGAGCGCTGTCAAGCCGGCGCGGTCGAAGGCGATGACTATCAGGGCCCCGGCAGGTTCCAGCGCGCGCTCAACGGCATCGCGCACGTCCGCCAGGGCTGCGTGCTCGATCACGCGAACTCCCATCGCAAAGCCGGCTTCGCGGGTCGCTTCCTCGATGCCTTCGATGGCGGCCGACTGCCCGTACAGGCTTGTGTTGGACGTCAGTACGGTCACCGACTGCACGGGCCCGCCGGCCAGCGCGCGAGCGGCCCTGTTGGGGCGGAACCCGAGGCGTGCGATGGCATCGAGGACCGACTCGCGCGTGGAGCTCTTTACACGAGAACTTTCGTTTATGACCCGCGAGACCGTTTGGTAGGAGACGCCAGCAGCTCGCGCCACGTCGCGGATGCTTACAGAGGGTGACCGGTCACTGTTCTCATTCAATGCTGCAGGCGCTGGCATTGCGTGACCGGTCACAGGGATATATTGTGATCGGTCACATTGATGGTGTCAAGTCAGTTCCGCCAGGATTGTCCGGCCCGCTACAAGGAGGAACCACATGGTTGCCGAGGAGACCGCCGTCGGGCTGGAGGTCCGCTGGCGTGACGAAGCTCTCGGTCTGCGCATCGCGGTGGACGAAGCAGGAGTGGCCCGCTTGGCGCACCTTGCGCCGGCGGCGGACGACGATGGCGGGCGCGGTGCGGTCGGCCAGCCTCTCTTGGACGTCGTCGTAGCAGGCAGTGGCCGAAGGTGGTCCGGGAGGCGTTACTGCGAATCAGTCGTGGGCAACCGCATGCGCTATGTCGGCCATACCGAGAGACAAGACGGCGAGTGGTGCGAATTAGCGATATCGCTCGAGGATGCTCCCACGGGGCTCCAGGCAACTGCCATGTACCAGATCCTGCGCGGGGGTGGCGCACTGCGCAGCCGGGTAAGGGTGACGAACGGCGGGACATCGCCGTTGACCCTGGAATCGGTGACCTCGTTCCTTGGTGGCGACCTGGCCGGCCCTGGCGGCGCGCTCGACGACGCTGAGCTGCTCTGGGCCGAAAACGACTGGTTGGCCGAGGGACGTTGGCAGGCTCGCGGCCTTCGCGATGCACTACCCGATCTCAACCGGGCCATGCATGGTGCGCGGTCGCGAGGCCGGTTCGCTTTGACGAGCGAAGGTAGCTGGTCCTCAGGCACTTACTTGCCGATGGGCGCCGTCGTCAACCGTAAGAGCGGCCACACTTTGCTTTGGCAGATCGAGCACAATGGCGCCTGGCACTGGCAGGTCGGCGAAAGCATGGGGACCGGCCCGGGGTCGAGCTACCTGGCGCTGTTAGGCCCAACCGATGTCGAGCATCATTGGCGCCTTACCCTCCAGCCCGGGGGATCGTTTGAGACCGTACCGGTCGCCGTCGCCCTCAGCCAAGACGGTTTCGAAGGCGCCCTCGCACGCATCACTAGCTACCGCAGGGCGGTCCGACGGCCTCACCAAGACCACCGAAATCTCCCGGTCATCTTCAACGACTATATGAACACCCTGATGGGCGACCCGTCAACGGAACGCCTGCTGCCACTCATCAGCGCGGCGGCAACAGCGGGGGCCGAGTACTTCTGCATCGATTCGGGATGGTACGCCGAGCAAGGTGAGGCGTGGTGGGACACAGTGGGGGCTTGGGCGCCTTCGAAGAGCAGGTTCCCCAATGGCATCGCAGAAGTCCTCGACCATATCCGTGCCGAGGGCATGGTCCCGGGGCTTTGGATCGAGCCGGAGGTCGTCGGGGTGAGCAGCCCGGTTGCGCGAGAACTCCCGTTGGAAGCCTTCTTCATGCGCGGGGGCGAAAGAGTCGTGGAGCAAGGTCGTTTCCAACTCGACTTTTCTCACCCCCTGGCACGCCAGCACCTCGACAAAGTGGTCGATTTTCTTATCGAGGACCTCGGGGTCGGGTACCTGAAGATGGACTACAACATAAACGTAGGTCCCGGGACCGAGGCGGCCTCGGTCGCTGCCGGCGTCGGTTTGTTGGCGCACAACCGCGCGTTCGTCGACTGGGTCGACGCGCTCCTCGACCGCCATCCCAACCTCACGATAGAGAGCTGCTCGTCAGGTGGCATGCGGACGGACTACGCGCTGCTGTCGCGCTTCCAGCTCCACTCCACGAGCGACCAGCAGGATTTCCTGCGTTACCCGCCGGTCGCAGCGGCGGCCCCCGTCGCGGTAACGCCCGAACAAGCGGCCGTTTGGGCCTACCCACAGCCGGAATGGGATGACGACCAGATCGCCTTCACGCTTTGCGGAGCAATGCTCGGCCGTGTTCACCTTTCCGGTCACCTCAACCGGATGAACGCTGCCCAGCAGCGCCTCGTCGCAGACGCGATCACCACTTACAAACAGCTCAGGCCGCACCTTGCCAGCGCGGTGCCGTTCTGGCCGCTCGGGCTGCCCGGTTGGGCGGACCGCTGGGTGGCGCTCGGGATGCGGGCGCGATCTGCGAGCTATGTAGTTGTTTGGGACCGCGGGCAGATAGGTGACGGCGGGGCGCCCGACGGTGCCAGGTCTTCTACGCCGCCGGTCGAGATGGCAGTCCCGGTCGTTCACATGCGCGGTACCCATGCGACGGCGAAGGTCCTTTACCCCGTGCAGGGTGGTGCCGCGGTCAATTGGAGCCCGTCGACGGGTGAGCTGACGGTAACGCTTCCAGGCGCCCCCTCTGCCTGTCTCATCGTCCTTGCGCCAAACTGACGCGCCGCTCGGGCGACTGCGCCTCCATCCGTCGCGCACCTAGCTCCCGCTCGACGCTCTCGGGCTGCCAGACTAGGAAGCTGTGCTAGTCGACCTCGCATATGGGAGCTCTCAGCTCACCGTCGATCTTCCTGACGGCACCTCGGTCGTTGCGCCCGAGGGGCGCCCCGGCGTGGCGGACGAGCTGAGCGCCGTGAAGGACGCGTTGCGCTCACCGGTGGAAGGGCCGGCTCTCCGTGACCTTGTCACCCCCGGGGCCAAGGTTGCGATTGCCGTGTGCGATGGCACGCGGCCTCAGCCACGTCGCCCGATGCTAACAGCGGTCTTGGACGAGATCGCTGGGACCGTCGACCTCGACGACGTAGTTGTCCTGGTCGCCACCGGCACCCACCGCGGTAACACCCCCGCCGAGCTGGACGCCATGTTCGGGACGGAACTGCTCGCCAAAGTGCGCATAGTGAACCACGATGCCCGCGACCCGGCCAGCCTCGTCGACTTGGGGACGATGGGCGATGGCGTGCCCGTGAAGCTGAACAGGCAGTGGGTCGAAGCCGACGTACGCATAACCACCGGTTTCGTCGAGCCGCATTTCTTCGCCGGTTTTTCAGGCGGCCCGAAGCTCGTCGCTCCCGGTCTGGCAGGCCTCGAGACGACCTTGGTCCTCCACGACGCGAGACGGATCGGTAGCCCATCTGCTACCTGGGGGGTGATCGAGGGCAACCCGGTCCACGATGACGTGAGAGCGATCGCTCGGGCCACCGGGGTCGATTTCGCTTGCGATGTGGTGCTCAACCGAAAGCACGAGATTGTGGCTGCATTTGCCGGCGAACTGTTCGCCATGCACCGTGCTGCCACGACCGAGGCGCGCAAGGTGGCCATGCAAGTGGTCCCGCACCGCTTCGACGTGGTGGTGACGTCCAATGCCGGTTTTCCTCTCGACCAGAACCTGTACCAGGCGGTCAAAGGCATGTCCGCCGCGTTCGAGGTTGTGGAGCCAGGCGGCCTGATCGTGGTCGCGGCCGAGTGCCGTGACGGTTTCCCCGACCACGGGGACTTCCGCGAGATGCTGTATTCGATGCGCTCGCCACAGCAATTATTGGACATGCTCGCAGACCGGCGCGAGACCGTCCCGGACCAATGGGAAGCCCAGATCCTCGCCCGGGTGCTGCGCGGGGCAAGGGTTGCCGTACACGCCGACGGTCTCACATCCGATGAGCTATCGCGCGCCTCGCTGTCGAGCGCCGATGACATCGGCGAGACGGTAGCGGACGAACTACGCCGCAAAGGCGCTGGCGCCACGTGCTGTGTGCTGCCGTCGGGCCCTGAGACCATCCCAGTTGTCCATGCCTGAGCCGGGCATCGATCCTCGCAAGGCGAGGTTGGCTTCGCCCTGAGCGCGCACATCGTACTCATCTGCTTCCCGCTGATCTTTCTCGCCGAGTTACCCGACAAGACGATGTTCGCCAATCTTGTCATGGCTACGCGGGGTAAACCGTTCCAGGTCTGGTTGGGGGCCGCGGCGGCATTTACCGTCCACGTGGTGATCGCGACAACTCTGGGGGTTGCGCTTTTCTCGGTACTTCCCAAGCGGGCTGTCGACGGCGTCGTCGCCGCCATGTTCGCCTTCGGTGCCGTTTACGCTTGGCGCGAGGGTAGCAAGACCCCGGGCGGCGAAGAGCACGAGGCGCGGCCAAAGCACGGCGTCGTCCTGACCGCGTTCATCGTCATTTTCCTTGCGGAATGGGGCGATCTCACGCAGATCCTGACCGCCAACCTGGCGGCGAAGTACGGCTCGCCCTTTTCGGTGGGCGTCGGGGCGGTCCTTGCGCTGTTTGCCGTTGCAGCGATAGCAGTCGCGAGCGGCCAGGCCCTCATGCGATTCGTCAATGTCGCCACCATCCGCAAGGTCACGGCAGTGGTGCTAGTAGCCCTCTCGGGATTTTCGATCTGGGAAGCGGTCCGCTGAGATAGCCCCACAACCCTGCCCCACGGCTTTGCCGCTATGAGCCGGACGTGCTCACCCTGCGACGTCTAGCGTGCTCTGCCCAGACAAGTAACGCCACACCCACGACAATTGCTACGGCGCCAAGCACCGCGTACTGATGGTGGCCGGTCATGCCCGATCCATGTAGCACGTCGATCCCTTGCAGCAGCCACACCACACCTAGGGCGCAGATGAGCAGCCCGGGGAGCCCGCGAACCCACATTTCAGTCCTCCGATCAGGGTTTGTAGAGGTCGAGCGCATTGGTGCCATCGTTTACGAAGAGCAGACCGTGGCCTGTCGGGGCGGGAGCGAGGCCGAAGAGGTCGCCGGCCCCGTTGCTGACCAGCGTCTTGGTAGCGACCTGCTTGCCGCCCGGGTTGACTTCGACGGCCATGCCGTTGTTGCCGTTGACGACGACCAGGTCACCGTTCGCTACGACCGTCATGCCGAGCGGGGCATTGAGAGCGCCTCCAGAGGAGACCACCGTGGCCGGCGCGTTCGCCGCGGAAGTGCGCGTCAGTGCGCCAGGAATAGCTGAGATCTTATTGGTCTCGGAGTCGTCCACATAGAGAGTGCCGTTGCCTGCCAAGGCAAGTCCCGTCGGGGCAAGCACCAAAGCGGCTTTGTTGGCCACCCACGGGAAGTCCTTGCCTACGACCGTAGTGCCGGTGAGCTTGGGCGGCGATGTTGCACTGAGGGCCAGGTCGATGCGCACGACAGAGCAATTGCCGGCCAGCGGCTCTCCGTTATCTGCCTTCGTGCTGCCCCCGAGGGCATCTGAGACAAACAGCTCAGCAGATGTCGTGCTCACTTTCATGGCGAGATCCCAGGGGGCGACGATGTCCCTGGCCGTGATCGTTTCGACCGGTGCGCCCTGGTCGTTCAGCACGATGAGGCACCCGGCCGGGACCATCGAGGGCAGGTCGCCTTTCGTAGTTGGAAGGCTGCCCACCACCACCCAGCCGCCGGGGAGCACGCCGAGCGCAGTGGTGAGGCCCGTGCCCCCTGGGCACTCCTGCCCAGCGGGCAGTTTTGACACTCGGGCGAACAGATGTCGGGAGCCGGCGGGCGAGATTTCGACGATGGTTGTGCCCGTGCCTTGGACGTTTGCCTTGTCGTTGAAGTTACTTACCAGGGTGTCGCCGGCGCGCAGGCGGCCGAGCGAGGTCGGTACGACCGCAACGCCATAGGGGTTAACGTCGCCGTTGAGCGGGACCGTCGAGGCTACCTGCGACAAGGAACGGAGCCCGCCGAGGAACCCTGGGGCAGCGGGAGCAGTTGTGGCGCTCGCGGCTGGGACAGGTAGCCAGGCTGCCGCGGCCACCCCTAGTGCTGCTGCGAAAACTGCAGAAGTGTTCCTAAATCGCATTCATGTCGCCTTCCAGTGAGCGCGGCATCGAGCCGGGGCGTCGGGTTACGGGCTGGTATACGGCTCGCCGGCCCGAAATGCTTCAAATGCGCTGAGGTGGCCCGACTTTTGTCGGCGGAGGCGTAATGCTGGACGAGTGCCTTCGCGTCCGGGAGCCCGCTTAGCCGCGCGCCTGGAGGCGCGCGCCATGTTGCCGCGCCCGCTCCCGTACCCTGAGGACTTGCCGATCACGGCACGAAAGCAGGACGTTCTTGCTGCCCTTGGCGCGAACCAGGTAGTGATCGTTGCCGGCGAGACCGGTTCTGGCAAGAGCACTCAGCTCCCCAAGATGTGCCTCGAGGCGGGCCGGGGGAGCGTGGGCATGATCGGTCACACCCAACCGCGCCGGATCGCTGCCCGCAGCATCGCCGAGCGCGTGGCCGAAGAGCTTGGGGCAACCTTGGGCGGGCCGGTGGGGTACAAGGTCCGCTTCACCGACCGGGTCGGCGACGGGACCCTGGTGAAGGTGATGACCGACGGGGTCCTGCTAGCCGAACTGCACAGCGACCCGGGGTTGCACAACTACGACACGATCATCGTCGACGAGGCTCATGAGCGCAGCCTCAACATCGATTTCATCCTTGGTTACCTGAAGCGGCTCCTGCCGACGCGGCCGGACCTGCGGGTGATCATCACTTCAGCAACCATCGACACCGAGCGGTTCTCGGCCCACTTCGACGGTGCCCCCGTAATCGAGGTATCCGGCCGGGTCTACCCCGTCGAGCTGCGGTACCAGCCCATGACAGACGACGGTGGCGGGGGGGACGCAGACGCCGCGCTGGACGACGCTGGTGATGTGGAGGCCCCGGACGAGGTGCAGGCCGTCTGTGAAGCGGTGGGCGAGCTGTACACCGAGGCGCCAGGCGACATCTTGGTTTTCCTACCTGGGGAAAGGGAGATCCGCGACACTGCGGACGCGCTGGGGAAGATGAACCTGGCAGGCCTCGAGGTCCTGTCACTGTACGGCCGGCTCAGTTCGGCTGAGCAGCACCGGATTTTCGAGCCGCACGCCGGGCGACGCGCTGTCCTTTCGACAAACGTCGCCGAGACCTCCCTAACCGTCCCGGGGATCCGCTATGTAGTCGATCTTGGGACAGCCCGGATATCGCGTTACAGTCGCCGGACCAAGGTCCAGCGGCTCCCTATCGAGCCCGTTTCACAGGCGTCTGCCAACCAGCGGGCGGGACGTTGCGGCCGGCTCGGCCCCGGGATATGTGTGCGGCTCTACTCGGAGAAGGAGTTCGCGGCTCGCCGCCCCTTCACCGAACCGGAGATATTGCGCACGAACCTGGCTTCGGTGGTGCTGCAAATGGCCGCGATCGGGCTCGGCGAGATCGAGGACTTCCCCTTCGTCGACCCACCTGACAGGCGCAACGTCAAAGACGGCGTAGCGCTTTTGGAGGAGCTGGGCGCACTCGTGGCGGCGGAAGGGGCGACGTCGGCCCCTCGCCTTACCGGCCTCGGGCGCAAGCTGGCGCAGTTGCCGCTCGACCCCAGGCTCGGGCGCATGGTCCTCGAAGCGGCACGCCTCGATTGTCTCGATGACGTCCTGGTCATAACCGCGGGCCTGTCGGTTCAGGACCCGAGGGAGCGGCCCGCCGACAAGCGCGATGCCGCCGCCGCACTGCACTCTCGTTTCGCCCACGAGACCTCGGACTTCATGTCGTACGTCAAGCTCTGGGACTACCTGGGGCAACGTCAGGCGGAGCTGAGCTCGAGCCAGTTCCGCAGGCTTTGCCGCAAGGAGCTGATCTCCTACCAGAGAGCTCGCGAGTGGCAGGACGTGCAGGCACAGCTGGCCGAGATTTGCCGGCAGCTCGACCTGGGGACGAGCCACGACAGGCGGGGCCGGGGCAAAAGGCCCCAGGAGCGGCCCCTACAAGACCGCAGAGCTCAAGACCGTCGGCCGCAAGAGCGCGATGGCCAGGTCCACCGCGCCTTGCTCGCCGGGCTCGTGACTCAGGTCGGAGCGCGTGAAGGTGAGCGTGCCGACTACGCGGCGCCGCGCGGCGCCCGTTTCGCCATCTGGCCCGGGTCCTCGCTCGCGAAGAGATCGCCTCGCTGGGTCATGGCGGCGGAGCTCGTCGAAACCGGCCGGCTCTGGGCTCGGGTCGTCGCCCCGGTACAGCCCCAGTGGGTAGAGGCCGCAGCTTCCCACCTTCTCAAATGGTCCTACGGGGAGCCTGAATGGGACCGGGCGAGGGGGGCGGCGGTCGTTTCCGCCCGTGCCACTCTTTACGGTTTGGCTGTGGTGCCGTCGAGGCGGGTCGACCTCGCGCGTCTTGACCCCGAAGGGGCACGGGAAATGTTCATCCGCCACGCCCTGGTGGAAGGCGACTGGGACGCCGCCCCTGCCTTCATTGCCTCGAACCGGGACCTCCTGGACAGCTTGCGCGCTCTCCTTCAGCGCGCTCGTCGCCACGACCTGATGGTAGGAGAGCAGGCGTTATCGGACTTCTACAGCGCGCGGGTCGGCGCGGAGGTCACCTCGGGACCGGGCTTCAACGGGTGGCTGAAGCGGGAGGGCCATCCTGCGCTGGACGCTTCTCCGGAAGACTTGTGGAGCGCGTCGGGGCCGGTCTCCGGCTTCCCGGATGTTTGGGAGGCGTTCCCCGACGTATGGGCCGCCGGAGAAGCCGAGGCTCTACCGCTTCGGTACGAGTGGGAGCCCGGGGCGCAGGACGACGGGGTGTCGGTCGAAGTTCCCCTTGCGCAGCTTGCAAGATTGGCCGGCGAGGGGGTCGAATGGCAAGTGCCAGGCCTGCGCGAGGAACTGGTGGTGGCATTGCTGCGAGCGCTCCCGAAGGACCTCCGGCGAGAGCTGGTCCCGGTTGCTGAGCATGCCAGGGAGTTCGTCGCCAAGGCCGGTCCCTCCGACGGGCCGCTGCTCCAGGTGCTGGCCAGGCAGATGAGCGCCGTCGCGGATGTCCACATATCCCCGGACGACTTCGACTGGGCGAAGGTCCCCGAGTACCTCAGGCCGACTTTCGCGATCGTCGGCTTGGACGGCCAGGTCCTCGCCCGCGGCAAGGTGGTCACCGAGCTGTACAGCCAGCTGCGGCCTCAGCTGGCTCGCGCGTTGCAGGATGCGGCGGCGCTAGCTCCCTTCGCGGGAAAGCGGTCGGTTTCCTGGGAATTTGGGGATCTTCCCAAGACCTTCGAGCCCGAGTGGAACGGCTACCGGCTGCGTGGCTACCCGGCTCTCGCCGACGATGGGGACGCGGTTACCGTGCGGGTTTTCCTCGACGAGGCGAGCCAGCGGGCGGCGATGGCTGGCGGCGCCCGCCGCTTGCTCCTGGTCAACCTGCCCTCGCGGAGAGCGCTCGTAGACGCTCTGGAGCGCCAGCTCGACAACCGCACCAAGTTGGCACTGGGTGCCCTGTCGCTCCCGCCGTACCGTTCGACGCGAGAGATGGCCGAGGACGTGGTAGCGGCTGCGGTGGACCAGGTGGTCGCCGCCGAGGGAGGCCCGCCCTGGAGCGCCGCCGGCTTCGAGGCCCTTGTTGCCGCTGTGCGCCAACAGGTCGAGCCGGTTGCCAGGAAAGGCGTTGTTGCTGCGGGTCGCATCATTTCCAAGTTGCAGGAGCTGGGGCGTCGTACCGACGAGCTCTCGGCGAGGCCCGCCGCGCCCGGGTCACCGGTCGCGGCCGCGATCGAAGATATCGCCGCCCAGCTGGCCGGTATCGCAGGACCGCGGTTCGTGAGCCGTGCCGGCCTCGGCCGGCTCGCCGATGTCGAGCGCTATTTGGGCGCGATCGACCGTCGGCTCGACAAACTGCCCACCGACCCGCGCCGCGACCCTCGCGCTTACCCAAAGGGCCCGGGCGCTACAGGAAAAACTGGCTGAGGCTGAGGCTGTGACCGGCGCCGACCGGGAGGCCCTCATCGAGGTTCGTTGGATGACCGAGGAGCTGCGCGTCAGCCTCTTCGCCCAATCGCTCGGTACACGGGCCCTGTTAGCGAGGAACGCATCAGCAGGGCCATCGAGCGCGCCCTCCCGCCGCCCTAGCACTGGGCACGAGATTGGACGGTCTTGACGGCGTCCTGCGTCAGGCGTAGCCTGACTAACAGTCAGGGTTAACCTGACTTATGGTCACCGCCAGGAGGAGACGAATGCCGCCAACCGCGACCCAGGAACCGTCGTGCTGCTCGTTTTGCACCAAGACCCAGTTCGACGTCGTCAAGCTGGTTGCGGGCCCGGGGGTCTTCATCTGCAACGAGTGCATCGACCTCTGCAACCTGGTCATTGCTGAAGAGATGAAGCTCAGCGGCGGGCAGGCAACCCCTGTGGCAGGGGCGAGCCGCGCCGGTACCTCACCGGCCATCAGGGCATGGGACGGGCTCTCGGACGACGAGCTGCTCGGTGAAATGGTCCGGGCCCATGCGGCTCATCAGAACGTGGACCGTGCTGTCAAGCGCCACGTCGCGGTGCTCCGGGAGCGTGGCGTCAGTTGGGCGCGCATCGGCGAGGCGCTGGGAATGACGCGTCAATCTGCGTGGGAGCGCTTCTCGGGCGAGGAGTAACGCGAGCCGCCGGGAAAGTCCCCGCTCGCACGGTGTGCGCCTGACCGCTCGAGCCGGAGCCGGCTTGCGGCCCCCAGAGCCAAACCCACTTCAAGGCGACCGCAAGCAACGGCGCGGCATTTTTGTCCAAATTCTGGCCCGAATGCACTTGTCGGTGGGGGCTGCGGGCTATAGAGTGGATGGAAGTGGAGGACCGGGGTGATATCTACCCTATTTCTGAGAGCGGGAGCAGACAGTGGAGCCGTTGTACGGGAGTTTCGAGCACTCCCTGGACAGCAAGGGGCGGGTCATCGTCCCAGCGCCGCTGCGTCACCGTTTCGAGCGCGAGCAAAACGCGGCTGTCATCTCCTACTACCAGGAGAAGTGCCTGGCGCTGTGGCCTCCCGCAGAGTTCAACAAGCGGCTGGAGACCGTGATGGCGGTCCAGGACGTGGACCCCGAGCACAGGCAGATGGCTCGTGCGATCGCCGCACACTCCTCCAGGGTCGACATAGACACCCAGTGGCGGATCACCGTCCCGAGCACTTACAGAGAGTGGGCGGGGCTTGGCACCGAGAGCCCGGTAATGGTGGTGGGTGTCCTCGACCGGGTCGAGCTTTGGAAAGCTGAGCTGTGGCGGGAGCGCATGGCCCCGAGCATGGAGAGCCTTGCCAACGGCACTAGCCGACTTTTCTCACCGGCCGGGACGTCGGCGACGCCATGAGCGTCGCCAGCCCGGTGCGGGCTTATACGCAGCCCCTTGACCAGCAGGACGGGAGTCCCCTTCTCCACCTGCCCAGTCCCATGTTCCCGGAGAGAAAACCCGGGGCAGTGCTGGCCGAGGGGCTGCGTATGAGCCCGAAAAAGCTGTCTGATGATAAACCTTCGGACGACCAAAGTCCTGGCGCGCCGCTCGTGGGCCAGACCTTTGCTCACCTGCCGGTCATGCTCGAAGAGGTAATCGACATCTTCGCGGGAGTTCCTGAGGGGGTGGTGCTGGATGCGACGGTCGGCGGCGGCGGTCACGCGGTTGCGCTGCTGAACGCCTTCCCCCAGTTGAGAGTGGTGGGCCTGGACCAGGACGGGGAGGCCGTGGCGGCAGCCACTTCGGCGCTGGCGCCGTTCGGGGCGAGGGCGGCGGTTATCCGGGCACGCTTCGACCGCCTCGGGACCGTGCTCGACGAGCTCGGTGTCGCGTCCCTCTCCGGGGCCATCTTCGACCTCGGCGTGAGCTCCCCGCAGCTCGACAGGCCTGAGCGAGGTTTCAGCTACCGCTTCGACGGGCCGCTTGACATGCGCATGGACCGTTCGCAGGGACTGACGGCCGCCGATGTGGTCAACGAGACGGGCGAAGCGCAGCTTGCGTGGCTGTTCGCCCTCCACGGGGAGACCAATTTTTCGCGCCGGATAGCTGCTGCCATCGTCGAAGCCCGACCGCTGACGACAACCCAGCAGTTGGCGGACGTCGTGAGCTCGGCGGTTCCCGCGGCTGCACGTCGTCGTGGCCACCCGGCCAAGAGGGTGTTCCAGGGCCTAAGGGCGGCGGTCAATTCAGAGCTTGAGGTCCTTCCGTTGGCCATCGATGCGGCCCTCGAACGGTTGGCTCCCGGGGGACGGGTCGTTGTCCTGGCGTACCACTCAGGTGAAGACCGGGCGGTAAAGCAACGCCTCGTGTACGCGGCGACGGGCGGTTGCACCTGCCCCCCCGATTTGCCGTGCGTATGCGGTGCCGTACCTGTTGTGCGCCTGCTCAACCGGGGTGCTCGCAAGCCTTCGGCCCGAGAGGTGGCGGCGAACCCACGTGCTGAGAGCGCTCGTCTAAGGGCCGCGGAGGCGCTCCCGTTGGTCGAAAGGAGGCCGCGGTGACCCCGGCCGAACCCGGATGGGAGATCGAGGACGTCGACTTCCTGGCGGCGGCCCCGCTCCGTGACCCTCACGCAACCCTCGAGGACTACGACGCTGATCCCTCGCGCGAAGGCATCGACGAGCATCGCCGCCACCTGCGCCTCGTGCGCGAACAGGCGCGACGGCGCGCCAATGGGAGGCGGTTGCTGGTGTCAGCCGGTATCGGTCTCCTCGGCATTTTTTGCCTAGGTCTCGTGACGTTCCACGTCCTGATCGCCGAAAACCAGTTCACCCTTGACCGGCTAACCCAAACGGCAGCGACCGAGCAGGCTAGTTACGAGAAACTTCGCTTGCAGGTGGCCCAGCTCGAGGCCCCGGCACGTATCGTTTCGGACGCCGAAGGGCGGTTGGGCCTTGCGCAACCAGGTTCGGTGACGTACCTGCCCGCCATCTCGTCGCAAGCGACGGTCGGCGGCGGCCCCGCACCGGCCGGCTCAGCCCCGGCCGGCTCAGTGACGGCTCCTCAGGGCGACGCTGACTGGCCCTCGATAAAGCCGTACCTGAGCGGTAGCCCGTGAGGCGCAACGTCCGCGGCAACAGGACGCGCAGCATGTGGCGCTTCTGTGCCTCGCTCGCGCTGATGAGCGCCGGGCTGGGCGGGATCCTCGCTCGCCTCCTGTTCGTTCAGGGCGTCAACGCGGCCACGTACCAGGCGGACGCGCGCTCCGAGTACGTGCATGAGTTTTCCTTTCTCGGAGAACGGGGCGCGATCCTGGACAGCAACGGCAACGAGCTTGCTATGTCCGTGCCCATGACAACCGTTTTCGGCGACCCCTACCAGGTCACGAACCCCGGGAAGGAGGCCAAGGCGCTTTCGCTGGCGCTCGGCCTGCCCGAGGCGGCTTTGCAAGCAGATCTCAGCCAGCCGAGCGGCTTTGTCTACCTCGCTAGGACGGTCCCCAACGCGGCGGCAGCGAGGGTCGAGAAATTAGTCAACGACGGCTCAGTGCCGGGTGTTTACACGATGCAGGAACCGAAGCGGTTCGACCCGGCGGGGCAACTGGCCGCCCCTCTTATCGGGGCGGTAGGCACCGACGGCACGGGCCTGTCGGGGCTCGAGTACGAGTACAACAGCCTTCTCGAGGGTAAGCCCGGCAAGCTCGTGGAGGACATGGACCCTGCCGGCGGCCAGATCCCCGGCGGGCTCCAGGAGTACCAGGCCCCCGTCCGTGGGGACGATCTCGTGCTCTCCATAGACGAACCGCTCCAGTACGACGCTGAGCAGGCACTGGCCCGAGCCATAGTGGCGGCGCAGGCCAACAGCGGCATAGCCATGATCATGAACCGCCGGACCGGCGAGATCCTGGCCGTCGCCGAGCTCACGATGCGCAATCCCTCGCAGCCCCCCACGATGAGCGAGCCGCCCGCCCTGCCGGTGTGGTTTGTCCCGCCGGGCGGCGTCCCGGGCCACAGCAGCGTCGCCAGCGACCAGCCCGTGGAGGCGTCGTCCGCCTCGGCGTTCACTACTGTCTACGAGCCGGGGTCGGTGGAAAAGCTCGTTACGGTCTCGGCTGCATTGGCTAGCAAATCGGTCCAAGCGAACGCCTATTTTTCGGTCCCGGACCCTTACTACGTGGCCGGGAGCCAGTTCACCGACGCCTGGGTGCACCCGACGCTCTACTGGAGCATCCCCAATATCATTGCCCATTCATCCGATATCGGGACCATAGAGGTAGCCCAGCGCATGGGCATGCCTGAATTGGTCAAGTACATCCACGCATTTGGCATCGGGCAGAAGACCGACATCAATTTCCCCGGGGAGTCCTCGGGTATCGTGCCAGGGCCATCGCAGTGGTCGGGAACGTCGATAGCTACGGTCCCGATCGGCCAGGGCGTAGCGGTGACGGCAATCCAAATGCTTGCCGCGTACAACACCATCGCAAATGGCGGCGTCTACGTAGCGCCCCGTCTCGCCGACGGGTACGTGGACGCGAGCGGGACTGAGCACCTGTTCCCCGCCCCGGCTCCCCACAGGGTGGTGAGCGCACTGGTCGCGCAGCAGATGACATCCATGCTCGAGGGGGTTGTCAAGGTTGGGACAGGGATGGCCGCAAACCTCGAGCCCTACACGGTCGCCGGCAAAACCGGCACGGCGTTACTACCTTTGCCGGGCGGCGGCTACAGCAACGACGATTTCGTGTCGAGTTTTGCGGGCTTCGCCCCCGCAGAGGACCCAGCCATAACTGCGATGGTGGTGGTCAACGGCACTCATCAGTACGGAGCCGTGGCGTCGGCCCCGGTGTTCGCAACGATCGTGCGGGACGCGCTCCAAGCGCTCGGGATCCCGCCGCACAAACCGGCCCCCCCGCTGGCGGGGCTGCCTCTCGCTACTCCTTATTACGAGGAGGGCGAAGCAGCCGGGCCCGTCCTGCCGGGGCTGTCGGGGTCGCCGGAAGTACAGGTGGGCCCGTCGTCCGGGGGGGCCGCGTCAACCACATCAACCACATCAACCACATCAACCACATCAACCACATCAGCTACTTCAACCACGGACAACTTCACCACTACCACGACGCCGACCGGCGCGACCCCAGGCGCCACCGGCACGACTAGCACCACGGGCACGCTTGCCACCACCAGCACGGTTGCGACAAGCAGCACCTTTGCCACAACTACGCCCACTACGTCGGTCAGCGCGACCACGGCAACGCCTGACAGCCAGGGCACGACTACCTCGAGCGGCGAGGCCACCGTGACGACCGTCTTGGAGCCGGCCCAGGGGCAGCCTGGTACGACGGCACCTCCGGTCACAGTATCGACCGGCCAGTAGGGTCGGGCCAGTAGGGTCGGGAGCTTGACGAGGCCGAGTGTGCGCTTGGGAGCTTTGCTCGCAGCGGCTGAACTTGATGCCGCCAAAATGGTGGCGGACGACCGCGTCGTCGATGACCCATTGCTCAGCGACCCGGTGGTCGAAGACGTGGTGATCGCCTCGGGCGACGTCAAGCCGGGAGCTCTGTTCGGCTGCGTACCGGGCGGCCGGGCCGATGGCCACGATTATGCGCGCGACGCCGTCCAACGAGGAGCGGTTGCCCTCCTGTCCGAGCGGCCTGTCGGTGCCGGCGTCCCTGAAGTGATCGTGCCCTCCGTGCGACGATCGCTTGGGCCGCTTTCGGCGGCGCTCTGGGGCTACCCCTCCCGGGACATGCGGGTCGTGGGCGTGACCGGGACGAACGGCAAGACGACGACATGTGCTCTCTTGGCGGGCATTTTTGACGCGCAAGGTTGGCGGACAGGGGTAATCGGCACCCTTGGGGGCGAACGGACGACGCCGGAGGCACCCGTGCTGCAGCGCCGCCTGGCCGAGATGCGCGAGCGCGGCAAGGTGGCGGTGGCGATGGAGGTGTCCTCTCATTCGTTGGACCAGCACCGGGTCGGGGGCACCCACTTTGCAGCAGGTATCTTCACCAATTTGAGCCAGGACCACCTGGACTACCACGAGACCATGGAGTCCTACTTCGCCTCCAAGGCGCGGCTGTTCACCAGTTGTGACGTGGCGCTGGCGGTAGTCAACCGGGCCGACCCCTGGGGCGCCCGTCTGGTCGAGATGTTGTCGGGTGGTGACGTCCCCCTGGTGAGCTTCGCGCCAAGCGACGCCACCGACGTCGCTTTAGGCCAACGCGGCTCGTCGTTTTCGTGGCACGGCGGGCGGCTCGAACTGAAGATGGCGGGAAGGTTCAACATCACCAACGCTGTTGCTGCCGCGACGGCCGCCCGAGAACTTGGAGCCAACTGGGACGCGATAAGCGGCGGGCTCGCATCGGTGGAGCCGGTACGGGGAAGGTTCGAAGAGGTGGACGAGGGCCAGCCTTTCAGCGTGTTCGTCGATTTCGCCCACACTCCGGTGGCGCTCGCCGAGGCGTTGCAGGCGGCGCGGGACCTTGCCAACAAGGCCGGCTCCCCCCAGGCCCCGGGCGTGTGGTCCTCGTGTTCGGTGCCGGCGGTGACAGGGACCGGGCCAAAAGGCCGATCATGGGCCGGGTCGCCAGTGACTTCGCCGACATCGTGGTCATCACCTCCGACAACCCGAGAAGTGAAGATCCAATGTCCATCATCGAGGAAGTGGCTAGCGGTGTGCTGGGCGAGCCGCCGGTTGTCGATGCCGACCGTGCCGGCGCGATCAGTGGCGCACTGGCAACAGCGCGGGCCGGTGACGTCGTCTTGATAGCAGGCAAGGGCCACGAGACGGGACAAGACTTCGGGAGCCACGTGGAGCACTTCGACGATGTCGTGGTAGCCCGCGAAGCCCTGCGACGCCTCTACAGCGGGAACGGTCATGGCGACGGGGGCCTAGCGGCGCAATGAAGGCTCTGCTCATTGCGGGCGGTGTCGCCCTCTTGGTCGCGATCCTCGGTACGCCTTTGCTGATAAGCCAGCTGCGAGCGCGCGGGATCGGCCAACAAATCCGTGAAGACGGCCCCACGGGCCACTTTTCCAAGGCAGGCACTCCCACCATGGGCGGGCTGGCGATAGTGGGCTCCGCGGTGGTCGGTTACAGCGTCGCCCACGTGTCGGCCACCTTTACGACCCGCGGGCTTGTTGGCATGTTGACGATCTGCGCCATGGCGCTGGTCGGGTTTTGCGACGACTGGCTCAAAGTCACCCGGCAGCGGAGCCTCGGCCTCAACAAACGGGCCAAGATCGCCGGGCAGTTCGTTGTAGCCATTACCTTTGCCATCGTCTCGGTGACGTGGTTGAAGGTCGACACCCATCTTTCGTTCACCCGGTTCAATTCGCTGGGGCTACAACTCGGCAACGTGGGCTGGGTAGTCCTTGCCGTTTTTTTGATCGTGGGGACAACCAACGCCGTCAACCTCACAGATGGCCTCGATGGGCTCGCGGCAGGGTCGTCAGCCTTCACGTTCGTGGCGTTCACCGTGATCGGTTTTTACCAGTTGAGGCATGAGGTCATGTACAGGAACCCGGCCTCGCTCGACGAAGCGGTGATGGCCGCCGCCATGATCGGCGCCTGTGCCGGCTTTCTCTGGTGGAACGCGGCGCCCGCGCAGATATTCATGGGAGATACCGGGTCTCTCGGTATCGGCGCTGCGGTCGCGGTCTTCGCGTTGCTCGAGAACGTCGACCTTCTGCTGCCGCTCATTGGCGGTCTTTACGTGATCGAGACCCTATCTGTCATCGCCCAGATCACCAGCTACCGAGCCTTCGGCAGGCGGGTCTTCCGCATGGCGCCGGTCCACCATCACTTCGAACTGCTTGGTTGGCCCGAAACGACGGTAATAGTCCGGTTCTGGATCCTCGCAGGTGCTTTTACAGCACTTGCTCTCGGGGTTTTCTATGCGGATTTCCTAGCCCACGGGGGGACGTCATGAACATCCCGGGCCACGCGCTGGTGATCGGTTACGGCCTTTCGGGCCGGGCGGCTGCTCACTGGTTGGCGAGCCACGGTTCTGAGGTCGTTGTCCTCGAGGACGACCCCGAAGTAGCCAGAGGCGCCCAGGTCTCGGTCAAGGCGCCCGGTCTTAGCGTCCAGATCGGCGGTGGGCCGGAGCGGGCGGAGAAGCTGGCTTGCAGCGCCGACCTGGTCGTGCCTAGCCCCGGCGTGCCGCTGGACCATCCCGCGCTAGTCGCGGCTAAGGCGTTTGGCGTCGACGTCCTGTCCGAGATCGAGCTGGCCTGGCGGGTGCTCGACGAGATGGGCCGCCCCGGCGAGCGGCCCCGCCTTGTGGCCATCACCGGTACCAACGGCAAGACAACCGTCACCAAGCTGGTGGTGGCGATGCTCGCAGCTTCTGGCAAGGAGGCTGTTGCCGCCGGCAACGTCGGGTACCCGCTCCTCGAGGCAGTCAGCCATATTTCAACCGATAGCGAAGCAGTCCTTGTCGCTGAGGTCTCCTCGTTCCAGTTGGAGTACACGAGGAAGTTCCGCCCTGACGTCAGCTGCTGGCTCAATTTTGCCCCGGACCACCTGGACTGGCACCCAAGCCTCGAGCACTATGCACGGGCGAAGGTCAAGATTTGGGCGAACCAGGGGCCTGGGTGCATTGCGGTACTGAACGCCGACGACTCCACGGTGCACCGGGCGGCCGCCAAAATCCCCGCCGGTGTCGAGGTCATCTCCTTTGGTGCCGGGCTGTCCGAGCCGGGATGGGATGTGAGCACCGAGGGGATAGCTGGCCCATCTGGTTTCTTCCTTCCGGCGGGCGACCTGCCAAGGGCGCTGCCCCACGATCTTGCCAACACGGCGGCCGCGCTTGTGGTGGCCTTGGCTGCCGGTGCAAGCCCTGAAGGCTGCCGCCGAGCCGCTGCCAGCACCCTCCCACCGGCGCACCGGGTCCAGCTGGTAGGCCAATCGGGCGGTGTCGCCTGGTACGACGATTCCAAAGCGACCACGCCGGCAGCTGTTATAGCTGGGGTCAGTGGCTTCGCATCGGTCGTGCTTATCGCCGGAGGGCGCAACAAAGGCCTGGACCTTTCGGACCTCGCAAGCACTGTGCCCCCCGTACGGGCCGTTGTGGCGATCGGAGAGGCTTGCGATGAGGTGACTTCGGCGTTTTCGGGGCATGTCCCGGTAAACCAAGCGCGGTCCATGGGCGAAGCTGTCGACTTGGCGCTGAGCCTTGCAGTGCCCGGTGATGTGGTCGTGCTCTCGCCTGGGTGCGCGAGCTTCGACTGGTACTCGAGCTACAAGGAGCGCGGTGAGCATTTCACGGCGCTGGTAAAGGATAAATTGAGCTCCGAACTGACCGGGGCACAGAGAGCGGAGGGTGACCGACAGTGACCATGGCAGCAAGCTTCGGTGACACGCGAGCAGTCCGCGTGCCGGTCCGGGCTGGGGCTCGGAGGTCCTCTTACCTTTTCCTGATCGCCATTGTGGCGGTTTTGTCAATGGTCGGGCTCGTCATGGTCCTGTCGGCTTCCTCGGTCGCCAGCCTCCGCGAGTTCGGCACCCCCTGGTACTACTTCGAACGTCAGGGTATGTACCTGTGCCTGGGAGCAGTGGCCTTCTTCGTCGCTCAAGGCATCAGGATCGCCTTCTGGCAGCGGATCGCGAGACCCCTCATGGTGCTGGCCGGGTCGGCCTTGCTGGCCGTGCTGTTCATAGGTCGCAGCGCCGGCGGTGCCTCCAGGTGGCTGGGCACGGGCACGTTCGGTTTCCAGCCGTCCGAGCTTGCGAAATTGGCACTCGTGTTGTTCGCGGCGGACGTCCTCTCGCGGCGCGAGAACGCACCCGACTGGGTTTACCGGGCCGCCCCGGTGCTACTCGGTATGGTCGCTTTTGTGCTGCTGATAATGAAGCAGCCCGACATGGGGACGGCGGTCGTGTTGTGCTGTTGTGGCGCAGCCGTGCTATTTACGGCTGGGATGCCTGCCGGGCCGCTCGTGGCCATGGGTGCGGTCGGGGGCCTGATCGGCTACCTGGTGGCGGGTTCGGCGAGCTACCGGGCCGCGCGGCTGATGTCGTTCCTTCACCCGTTCTCCCACGCGAGCACAACCGGTTACCAATCTGTCCAGGCGCTCATCGCTCTCGGCGGGGGGCACTGGTTCGGTACCGGGATAGGCCAAAGCGTTGCATCCTGGGGCTATCTCCCCAACCAGTACACCGATTTCATCTTCGCCGTGATTGGCCAGGAGACAGGTTTTGCGGGCAGCCTGGTCGTGATCTGCCTGTTCGCGGCGATCGGGATCGTCGGGGCCCAGGTCGCTTGGCGCGCATCAACTACTTTCGAGAGCCTGCTCGCAGCAGGCATTACGGCCTGGCTCATCTCGCAGGCAATGATCAATGTCGGCGCAGTCGCAGGCCTGCTGCCTGTCACTGGGGTGCCGCTGCCCTTCATCTCCTATGGAGGGACCTCGCTCATAATCGTCCTGTTCGCTACGGGCTTGCTGGCAAACGTGGCGCGACGCTGTTCTGCCCCGGTCCCTGTGACCAGCCCCAGCGGCGAGCTCGTGGCGGCGGGGAAGGCCCCTGCCGGCCCGCGCCGCCCTCGCCAGGTCGAGCCGTCGCCGCGCCAGCGAGGCCGATGACAGGCGCCAGCGAGGCCAATGACAGGCTGGCGACCGGCACGGGCGGCACTTGGGCAGTGATAGCTGGTGGGGGCACCGGTGGCCACCTCTACCCCGGCATCGCGGTGGCGGGCGCTCTCGTGCGCCACGGCCATGACCCGAGGTCGATCCGCTTTGTCGGGGCCCGGCGCGGGCTCGAGGCGAAGGCCCGAGCGCTGGAGGGCTTCCCGGTCACGCTGTTGCCGGGCAGGGGCCTCGTGAGGCGGGTCTCCCTCCAGAGCCTGGTTGCCAATTCGCAGGCACTGGTGGGCCTGTGCGGCGCCGTCGCGATCGCTGTGTTCTCGTTCTCGAAGTGGCGGCCGGCGGTCGTTATCTCGCTGGGCGGTTATGCGAGCTTTGCGTGCGTGGTAGCTGCGTCGCTATGGCGGGTCCCGATCGTGGTCGTAAACGTGGACGCCGTTGCCGGTTTCGCGAACCGTTTGGCCGCCCGGGCGGCCGTTGCCTCGGCGGTGAGCTCGCCCGATGTCCGCCTTCCGCGCGGTTGTGACGGGTGTCCCGGTGAGAGAGGGGCTGTCCGCCATCGACCGGCGGCCCGACGCCAGGGCGGCCGCCCGCGAGCGCCTCGGGCTGCCGCCCGACGCCCAGGTGGTGGCGGTCTCGGGTGGCTCGCTCGGCTCTTTGCGGATCAACCGGGCCACCCAGGAGCTCGCCGGGCTCTGGGCGGCACGCAGCGATGTCGCCATCCGCCACGTCGTCGGCAGCCGCGACTGGGACCAGTTCCACGGTGTGCCCGGCCCGCCCGGGGGCCTCGTCTACCAACAGGTCGAATACGAACAGGACATGATGTCGCTTTATGCGGCCGCCGACATCGCTGTCCTGAGGGCAGGCGCCAACACGGTCGCCGAGGTGGCATTGGCCGGGGTCCCGGCGGTGCTCGTGCCGCTGCCCGGTTCACCAGGCGATCATCAGGGCGCTAACGCGAGGTCGCTCGCCGCAGCCGGCGGTGCGATGGTGGTCCCCGACGACGAACTTGACGGCACCCGTCTGGCAAACGAGCTCGATGCGCTCCTCGCCGACCCGGGCCGGCTGGCCAGCATGGGCGAAGCCGTGAAGCGCCTTGCACGTGCCGGGGCGGCCGAGGAGGTGGCGCGGCTTGCTGAACAACATGCTCGCCCGAGGCCGCTCAGCCACGCGACAAGCGGTGCAGCGGGGGGAGACGCCGGTGGCGCCTGAGGCAGCGCGACCTGAGGCGGTGAAGGTAGGCCCGCCCCGGGACTGCCCGAGCTCGAGCGCAGCCATCTCCATTTCCACATCGTGGGGGTGGGTGGCGCCGCCATGAACGGGATCGCGGCGCTGCTCGTCGCCATGGGCCACACTGTCTCGGGGAGCGACCTACAGGGCACGCCGGTGCTCGAGCGCCTTGGCGGCCTGGGGGTCCACACCTTTGACGGCCATGACCCGTCCAATGTCGCGGGCGCAGACTTTGTCGCCTTCTCGACGGCTGTGAGCGCGAGCAACGTCGAGCTCGCCGAAGCCAGGCGGAGAGGGATCCCGACGCTGACGAGGGCGGACCTGCTGGCTGCTATCTGCCGCACGCGCCGCACTCTCGCGGTGAGCGGCACGCACGGCAAGACGACGACCACAGCGATGCTGGCCGCGGTCTTAGTGGAGGCCGGCTTCGAGCCAGGTTTCCTCGTCGGTGGTGAGCTGCCCGGCGGTCGTGGCGGCGCGAGCTGGGGGAGCGGCAAGTGGTTCGTCGTCGAGGCTGACGAGTCGGATGGGACGTTCGTCCGCTTGGGAGCCGAGGGCGTTGTCGTTACTAACGTCGAGGCCGACCACTTGGACTACTACGGAGACGAGGCCGCCATCGCGAGAGCGTTCGGTGAGTTTGTCGAGCAGGCGCCCGGTGCCCGAGTGGTGTGCGGCGACGACCCGGGTGCGGCTGCTCTCGCGGCCGCCTACCCGGGGTTAACGACCTATGGCAGCCTCGCTCAGTCCGACTACAGGATGTCTGCAGTCGAGCTGTCGGCGTCCGGGGCGAGCTTCGAACTGAGCGCCGCCGGCCGGGGACTTGGCCGTTTCGACCTCGGCGTCCCGGGACTGCACAACGTCTACAACGCCACCGCCGCGGTTGCGATGGCGCTTGAGGTGGGCGCCGGTCCCGACGCCGCCAGGGCCGCTTTGGCCGCCTACTCGGGTGTTGGGCGCCGTTACGAGCTTCGCGGGCAGGCCAACGGGGTGACTTACATCGACGACTATGCGCACAACCCTGGCAAGGTCCGCGCCACGCTGGCCACGGCTCGCCACGGCGGCTGGGGCCGGGTGGTGGCGGTGTTCCAACCACACCGCTACAGCCGCACGGTTTCGCTCCTCGCAGCATTCGCGGATGCGTTCGAGGGCGCCGACCTGGTGGTCGTGACCGGTATCTACTCGGCCGGCGAAAAGCCGCTACCCGGGGTCAGCGGGAGGGCGGTAGCCGACGCCATAAGCGCGGTGCACCCGGCTCAGGACGTCGAGTACGCGGAGACGCGAACTGAGCTGGTGGCGCTCCTGGGGCGCCTGCTACGCCCCGGCGACCTTTGCTTGACAATGGGCGCCGGCGACCTGACGACCTTGCCGGACGTCTTTTTGGGACGCGCCGCCCAGCCCGAAAGGGCTCCACAGCCTGGGAGGGCCCAGCAATGAGCCAGGTAACTTTGCCGCCACGTCCACCTCAGCCGCCCGGGCCAACAGAGCCGCCCGGGCCAACAGAGCCGCCCGGGCGCTCGGGGCCACGTAAGGCCCCCCAGCACTTCATGGGCGACGTCCCGCCCGTCGACCCCCGCTTTCGCAGGAGATGGGCCGAGGCGCGGCGCCATGAGGGACGGCGGCGGCTACGCGTCCTAGTCAGCCTGGTTGCAGTCGTCGTAGCTGTGGCGGGAGGCATTGGGCTTCTTCACTCCCCGCTGTTCCGGGTCCGCGACGTGGTCGTCCGTGGGAGCACCCACACGCCCCGAGGGCAGGTGCTGCTGGCGGCGGGCCTCGCAGGGCCGGGCAACACGACCCTCATGATCGATGCCGGGCCGGAGCGGGCCAGCAGGGCGGTCGAAGCACTCCCCTGGGTGGGCACAGTTTCGTTCAGCAGGCATTGGCCGTGGACGGTGGAGATCACCATCAAAGAGCGTTCGCCTGTGGGCCTCATAGTCGCGGGAGGCTCCGTCGAGGCGGTCGACGCCAGCGGGCGTGTGCTCGAGGTGGTGGCGCCACATGACGTGCCTCCCTCGCTCCCGGTAGTGCTCGGCGCCAGGGGCGCCCAGGCAGGTACGGACGTTTCGCCGGGCCCCGGCTTGACGCTGCCCCAGCTGGAGGAACTGCTGGCTGCCGCTGGGGCCACCCCCCCTGCCCTGGCTGGGCACAGGCTGCAGTTGGCTTACTCCGTTGACAAGGGTCTCATCGCGCACGTTGGAGCAGCGCCGGCACTAATAGTGCTCGGGGCCCCATCTCAGTTGGCGACGAAACTGGCGGTCCTGGAGGAGCTCGTAAGCCGGGTGGGCCTCGGCGGCTATGCCCAAGTCGACCTGACCGTGCCTCAGCGGCCTGCTCTGACGCCCCTGCCGAATTCAGGCAACAACTGACCTGCCACTTGATCAGCAAGTGACCCGGGGGCTAACGTTGTTCAACTGTACGTAGAGCTTGAGCAACTCTAACCCTTTAGTTTAGGTCCAGGGTCGTATAAGGCACAAGGCTGCGGGACAGGTATTTTGTGCCGAGTGAACCGTCAGGACTAGAGAGCCGTTTTAGGAAAGGTGCGATGGCCGGCACAGCGCAGAACTACATAGCGGTTATCAAGGTCGTGGGCATTGGCGGCGGCGGGGTCAACGCTGTCAACAGGATGATCGACGCCGGGTTGAAAGGCGTCGAGTTCATCGCCATCAACACGGACGCGCAGGCGTTGCTGATGAGCGACGCCGACGTAAAGCTCGACATCGGCCGGCAACTGACGAGAGGTCTCGGCGCGGGCAGCGACCCCGAGGTCGGGCGCCTAGCCGCCGAAGAGCACCGTGACGAGATCGAAGAGGTCCTCAAGGGCGCGGACATGGTCTTCATTACTGCGGGCAAGGGAGGCGGGACCGGCACGGGGGGTGCCCCGGTCGTCGCCGAGGTCGCGAAATCCGTGGGTGCACTGACCATCGGCGTAGTCACCCGGCCCTTCGCTTTTGAAGGCCGCAAGCGCGCGGTCCAAGCAGACCTGGGCATCCAACGCCTCAAAGAAAAAGTGGACACGTTGATCGTCATACCGAACGACCGGTTGATCGTCGTGGCCAACGCCAAGACGACAATGGTCGGTGCGTTCAAGATGGCCGACGAGGTCCTCCTCCACGGGGTCCAGGGGATCACCGAGCTCATCACGACGCCCGGGCTGATCAACACCGACTTCGCCGACGTGAAGATGGTCATGAGCAATGCCGGGACGGCGATCATGGGCATCGGATCTGCATCCGGTGACGGGCGAGCGACGGCGGCCGCAAAGATGGCCGTGACTTCGCCGCTGCTCGAGGCGTCCATCGAAGGCGCACGGGGCATCCTGCTCAACATTGCTGGCGGGCCCGACCTGGGGCTGTTCGAGGTAAACGAGGCTGCCGAGATCATCCACGCGGCCGCCCACCCGGACGCCAACATCATCTTCGGCCAGGTCATCGACGAGGGCATGGGCGACGAGGTGCGCGTCACGGTGATCGCTGCCGGCTTCGACCCCATTGACGGCCCTCCGGGGAACGCTCAGCCCGAGGACCGCACCGCGCCGGCTCCGCGCAGAGCGCTCGGCCTGGTGGACGCCGAGGCGCAGATGGCAGCTGCCGGCCTCAGCTTTGGGGACGAGGACGATTTCGACGTCCCCCCGTTCCTCAAGTAGCTCTTCGGCGGGCCCCGACCGGCCCGCGCCGCCACGGGGCACCTGGGTAGCCGCGTTACCAGGGGGCTCAGAGATGCGGGCGGGTGGCCGCCGTGCAGGTGACTTTGCCGACCCGCGAGAGCCGCGTGCTCTCGCAGCGCAGCGCCCGCTCGCAGATGCGCCGTGGACCTGGCTCCGCCAGGTGCACGGACATCGCGTGGTCGTCGTGGAGCAACCGGGGGATTGCAGGGCCGAAGAGGCGGACGCGGCGGTAAGCGCTTGCCCGGGCGCGGCTCTCGTAGTGGTGACGGCCGACTGTGCACCGGTTGGCTTGGCGAGCCCGGAGGGCATTTTTGGCGTAGCGCACGCGGGCTGGCGAGGCCTCATGTCGGGGGTGGTGGAGTCGGCGGTCGCGACGATGAGGTCCCTCGGTGCGAGCGAGGTGTCGGCAGCCCTGGGGCCGTGCATTTCGCCACACGCGTACAGGTTTTCGGCACCTGACCTCGAACCTGTCGCCGAGCGCTTCGGACCGGGTGTGGTGGCGCTTGACTCGGACGGTTTCCCGGCGCTCGACCTGCCGGCGGCGGTCCGCTCAGCCCTTGAGCGAGCCGGCGCCACTGTCGTGGCCGATGCCCGGATCTGCACCCACTGCTCGCCCGACCACTGGTCCTGGAGGACGAACGGCGACAAGGCCCGCCAAGCCAGCGTCGTCTGGGTGCCCGGGTCGCGCGAGGTCCCCGTCCATGGGCGCTGAGCTCGTGGCAGAGAGGCTCGCACAGGTGAGGGACCGGATAGCCAAGGCAGGCGCGAGCCCGGCCTCGGTGAGGGTCGTCGCAGTCACCAAGGGGTTCGGGCCCGAAGCCGTCGAAGCGGCTGTCGGAGCTGGGCTCGTGGACCTCGGGGAGAACTACGCGCAGGAACTTCTCTGGAAGGCGGCGACAGCGCCGGCGAGCGTTTGCTGGCATTTCCTCGGAGGGCTCCAGCGCAACAAACTTGCCCGCCTCGCCCCGCACGTCCATCTTTGGCATGGCCTCGACACTGTGGAGGGGGCGCTCGCCCTCGCCCGCAGGCGGCCTGCGGCAGCCGTACTGGTGCAGGTGCGCACCACTCCCGACGACGGGAGAGACGGGCCCAGGGCCGCCGCCGTGGCGGACGGTAGCGGGTTGTCACGAGCGCCTCGCCATGGCGCCAGCGCTGCCGAAGTGCCTGCTCTGGTCGAGTCTGCGCGGGCAGCGGGGCTGGATGTGAGGGGGCTCATGGCGGTCGGTCGAGCACAAGCAGCGCGAGAAGAGACCCGGCGCGGTTTCCGCGATGTCGCAAGTCTTGCGGGCAGCCTCGGGCTTAACGAACTGTCAATGGGGATGAGCGCAGACTTCGACCTGGCCGTGGCCGAGGGAGCGACGATAATCCGTCTGGGAAGGGCTCTTTTCGGGCCGCGCCCGCCTGCAGATGTCCCTGGTCGGGACGCGGCCAGGCTAGGCTAGAGGTAAGGAGGAGTTATGCCGGGGACAGGCAAGAAGATGCTTATGTGGCTCGGCCTCGCCGACGCCGAGGAATACGACGACTACGAGCCCTACGAAGAAGTGCCGGTCCCGCAGCCTCAAGTGGCCACCGCACGCAGGGGCGGCGAGGTCGTCGAGGCCTTTCCTCAGACGTCCCCAGCCGTGCGGACACTGCCCCGTGACGGGCAGGACCAAGGGACGACTATCAACTTGCGGGCGGCGCCCACACCTCTGCGGCCCGTACCGTCGCCGGCTCTTTCGGCCAGGGTGCACGTGGCGGCTCCTTCGGAATTTGCCGACGCCCAGGAGATAGCGGACCGCTTCCGGACCGGCCAGCCGGTCATTGTCAATCTCGGCAATGCCTACCGTGAGCTCGCCCACAGGATGATCGATTTCTGCAGCGGCGTCGCGTACGCGCTGGGCGGGTCGATGGACAAGGTCGCGGACAAGGTTTTCTTGATGACCCCCAGCAATGTTGAAGTCTCAGCCGAGGAAAAGCGCCGTCTCCAGGAGCGGGGCCTGTACCGCCAGTGACAGGTCGGCGACGGCTTAGTTGACGTACTACCTTGAGCACCCGCTGTACACGCTGGGCGGCATCTACCTGATCATCCTGTTCCTGAGGGCTGTGATGTCGTGGTTCCCGACCTCGGGGAGCTCGGGGCTGCGGACTTTCAACCACTGGCTCTACGCGTTGACAGAGCCCTACGTCGCCCCTTTCCGAAAGGTGATCCCTCCCGCGGGGATGTTCGACATCTCTTACATGATCGCGGTGCTGGTGGTCCTGATCCTGACGTCGACCGTCTTCAGCTGGGTCAAGGTCTAGTTCGACCGTTCGTGTCATCGCGAGGTCGGAAAGGTCTGTGGGCCATAAATTACAAAGCGGTTCGCGACCCGTAAAACATGTGCTGTTACGATTGACACCATGGATGTGACCCCGAAGGCCTTCCGCGACGTGCAGTTCCGTGAGAAGTTGCGTGGCGGTTACCACCCTGAAGATGTCGACGAGTTCCTGGAGCAGGCGGCTCTTGGTGTCGAGGTCCTCATGGAGCGGCTCCAGCAGGCGACCGACCGGGCGCAGCGCGCCGAACAGGCGGCATCCGAGGCGAACGCGAGCGACGAGACCCTCAAGCGGATGTTGCTGTTGGCCCAACGCACGGTTGACCAGGCGGTCAAGGAGGCCAACGACGACGCCGAGCGCTTGCTCTCGAAGGCTCGCGCGCAAGCCGATTCCCTCGCGTCCGACTCCCGTGCGCAGGCCGAGGCCCTCGTTTCTGAGGCACGGTCACAAGCCGAAGCTCTCGTGTCCGAGGCTCGCGCCCACGCCGACGGGCTTCTCTCGGACGCGGAGGAGCGCGGGGCGCGCTGCCTACGAGGACCACCTCGCCGAGGGCCGTGCCAGTGTGGAGATGGCAAGCTCGGCGCTCCAACAGGCTCAGCAAGAGGCGGAGGCGTTGCGAAGTTGGGTTGACGTGAACAGGGCGCACCTGGTGGCTGTGCTGCGTGACGCCGAGGGCCTCGTCACGAATGCTTCAGCCCTTGTCGAAAATGCAGGCCTGCTCAGCGACCCACCGGCGGTGAGCCCTATTGCCGGTAGCTCATGGCAGGGCCGCTCTGAGGACGCGACAACCCCGCCCGGCGATACTGGCGAAGCGGCTGCAAGCCCTTCCGCCGAAGTAGCGCCCGTGGCCTCAGTCGTCGAAGACGACGAGCACCCGGACCCACGTTTCCTCGAGGGGCCGCCGGCGCGCGAGCCGTTGCCAGCTCCTCCGGCCGGCCCGGCTGAAAACGAGATCGAGCTAGTCCAGGGCGCAGCCGAGCCTGGGGACGCAGCCCTGGGTACCGGTACGCCGTCGGAGGCTCCCGCAGAGGGCGCTTCGGAACAAGACCAGTCTTTGGCATTCGATGAGCGGGCCCTCGACAGCTTCTTCAGCGAACAGGATCTCGGCGACCAGCGCAGCACAAGCAGGTTCAGGCGCCGGCAGTAGGGCAGCAGTCGTAGTAGGGCGGCGGCCGTAGCGCCCTTGAGCCAGGGGCCGCTGCAGTAATGGGCACCGAGCCGGCGGCGGCCCGCCGCCGTGGTCCCGGGCACCGGGAATTGCACGGCCCAAAGAGACGTTGCGCCCCAGTCATGGTAGGCTTCCCCGCTCCGCGGAAGGATAAGGTGCCACGAGATGCCTAGAGCCAAGCAACAAGATCCTGTCGAGGCCCAGGAAGCGGATGTCGCGGTTCACGAGCGAGCCAACGGTGTGAGCCGCACTGGGAAAGCGGCCGCCGCTGCGGGCAAGGGCGTGGACAAGGCCGAGACCAAGACCACGGCCAAGGCTCCCGCTAAGGCACACGAGGCCCCCGCCGGCGCTGTTACCCCCGCCGAGGGCGCTACCAGCAAGGCGTCCGCCCCGGCTGGCAAGCCTGCCGCGGCCAAGGAGGCCAAGGGCGCCACGGCCGTTGCACCCAAGGCAGAGGCGAGCTCCAAGCCCGCGAGTACGACCGCGAAGGCTGAAGCGACCGCGAAGCCCGAGACGGCCGCAAAGCCCGAGACGACCGCAAAGCCCGAGACGACCGCAAAGCCCGAGACGAGCCCCAAGGCTGAGAAGCCCAAGGTGGCTAAGGCTGTGGGCCTCCACAAGGCCCCGGTTACGGGGCAGTCGCCACCCCCGGTCGCTGAGGAAGAGGACGACGAGCCGCGAGACGTGTTCCTCAACCATCAGCGGGTCCTGTTGATGGCCGAGCGCAACAACTACACCCGCCAGGCAGAGGAGCTGAGGGCCCAAGCAGAGGCTCTTGCGCTCGAGCACGAGCCGGGGGACGTGCAGTTCGACGAAGAAGGCGGCGAAGGTGGTACCGCCAACGTCGACAGGGAGTTGGACCTGCACCTTTCTGCGCAGGCACACGCCGCGATCGAAGAGATCGACGCCGCCCTCGTGAAGATATCCGAAGGCACCTACGGCTTCTGCGAGAGCTGCGGCAACCCGGTCCCCAAGGCCAGGCTAGAGGCGCTTCCTCATGCCCGGCTCTGCGTGTCGTGTAAGAGCGGGGGGCTCTCAGCCCGTCGCCAGTGACCGTGGCCGACCGGCCTGGGGACACACGTCCAGTAGTGCAGGTCGAGGGGGGTGAGGACGGCTCGGTCTCGCGAGCGCCGGCACATTTCGTGGGGCGTGGCCTTGTGCTGGGGGCCATCGCCGGAGCAGTCATCGCCCTCGACCAGTGGACCAAGTCGTGGGCGCTCCACAATCTCAGCATCACCAACCCCAGGCACGTGCTCGGGCCGGTTTACCTGGTGCTCAGCTTCAACCGCGGCGCCGCCTTCTCCCTCGGTAGCGGCGCGTCCCCCGTCATCGAGGCCCTGGCCTCGGCGCTGGCTGTAGCCGTGATCGCTTTTTCAGGTCGGACAGCGCGCGTTGGTGCCAGCCCGGTTGTCGTCGTAGGCCTCGGGCTGCTCTGCGGGGGGGCGCTGTCGAACCTTGCCGACCGGGTGTTCGGCGACCACCACGGCGCCGTCGTCGATTTCATCCAGGCGGTCGGCTGGTGGCCGACTTTCAACGTCGCCGACGCCGCCATAACTACCGGAGCCGTGGCAGTGGCTGTGAGCCTGGCATTTTTCTCCCGGGCCAGAGGAGACGTCTCCTGACCAGCGATGGCGTCGGCGCGACGGGTGAGCACCTGAGCCTTGCGGTCCCTGCAGCACTGGAGGGGGAGCGCATTGACCGCGGTGTCGCCCTACTGGCTGGGCTCAGCAGGGCTCAGGCCTCGCGCCTGGTCGAAGAGGGCAGTGTGCGCGTCTCAGGACGTGTCGTCGGGGCCGGTAGCCGGCGGCTCCGAAGTGGTGAGCTCCTAGAAGTGGACCTCTCCGTGCAGTCGCCAAACGAGCCCGTCCCGCCCGTGGCGGCGCCCACATCGGACAGCCCCCCACTCGTGGCCGCCATTGTTTATGCCGACAAAGACCTGGTGGTGGTGGACAAGCCGGCGGGCCTGGTGGTCCACCCCGGCGCCGGGAACCCGCAGGGCACACTGGTGCAACAGCTCGTCGGCCTTTTCCCGGAGATATCGGCTGTAGGCCCGGAGGACGACCGCCCGGGGATCGTCCAGCGTCTCGACAAGGGGACCTCGGGGCTGATGGTCGTGGCACGCACGCAGCAAGCCCGCGACGGCCTTGTCGCTCAGCTGACTGCTCGGACTGTGGAGCGGGAGTACCTCGCGGTCGTCCACGGCGAACTGGAGGCCGACGATGGCACTGTCGACGCCCCCCTCGGGCGCTCCCAGTCACACCGGGTGAAGATGGCCGTGGTGCAGGGCGGCCGCCATGCCGTCACCCACTACCACGCGCTAAGTCGCTCCTCTTCGCCGGTCCCCGTCACCCTGGTCTCGTGCCGGCTCGGGACCGGCCGTACCCACCAGGTACGCGTGCATTTCGCGGCCATCGGCCACCCGGTTTTCCGCGACGACCGTTATTCGAAGCCCGGCCAGTTGGCCGCCGCGCGAGCCGCTCTGCCCGGGCTTCGCCGCCCATGGCTGCACGCCGCACGCCTCGGCTTCACACACCCGGTGACCGGAGAGCCCATGGAGTTCTCCTCAGCGTTGCCTGCGGACCTTGGCGAGTCACTGGGCCCCTCGGGCTCAGGTTGCCACCCGCGCCGTAGCGGGCCTGGAGGCGGGCCTTTGGCCTATTGGGTGACCGGTTCTGCGACCGGAGCGAGCGCCCTGCCGCTGACGCGCTCGACCATATCGGCGATCGTGAAGGAGTCAAGGTGGATGCGCATGTGGTCGCCCACCTCGGCCCAAACAGACAGCAGCGCGCACTGGCCTTCGTGGTTGCAGGCTTCCCCGACATGGGGCTCGCCAAAGTCCCCCACCACGATCGGCCCGTCGACGGCAGCCACGATCTGGCCCAGGGTGAGCTTGTCGGGGAGCCGAGCCAACACGTAACCGCCACCGACCCCGCGCTTTGACCTTACGATGCCGGCCCCTTTGAGGGCCAGCAGGATCTGCTCGAGGTACGGCTGGGGAAGCCCTGTGCGTTCTGCAATGTCACGGACCGACGTCGGCTGGTCGCCGCCGTGCAACGCGAGCGACAGCAGCGCACGACATGCGTAGTCGCCACGCGTCGATACTCTCACAGCGCTGGCAACGTCATATCCAAGGCGACCTCCTAAGCCCATGGTAATGCTCAACTGGTGCAACGACAGGCAACGTTCGCCCGCTTTGGCGTGAAGTTCGGGCGTCCGCGTTTTTGTCCCAGCGGTCAATTAGCCTCGAAAGGGTGAATATTGAGCCGGCGGTGGAAGAACTTCCGTATGGAGCGTCAGCTTTCCTGGACGCGGGCACGCCGCGGAGCGCCTCTTTGGGTGCGAAGGCCCTTCCGAAGCCGCTCATGATGCCCGCGTACCGCGGGGCCTGCCTGAGCTCGCTCGCCCCGGCGTTGCTCGCCGCGCCAAAGGAGCGGCCGGACTGGTTGCCCGCCCCGTTGCGTGAGGCGAGCCAGGTGGTCCTGCTCGTCGTGGACGGCCTCGGTTGGTTGCAGCTGCAGGCCCGGGCGCACCTCGCACCCGTCATGGCCGCGCTGGAAGGCGGCCCGATCACCTCGGTAGCCCCGACGACGACGGCGACAGCGCTCACCTCGCTCGCTCTCGGTATGACACCTGCCGAGCACGGGGTACTCGGGTACAAGTTCCTCGTTGACGGCCCGACCGGCAAGGAGGTGCTCAACGTCCTGCGGTGGAGCACGGCTTCAGGCGATGCGAGGAAGTTCCTGCCGCCGTGGGCTGTCCAGCCACGGCCGGCCTTCGGCGGAGCGGAGGTGCCCGTGGTGAGCAGGGCGGATTTCTCGGGCACAGGTTTTAGCCAGGCGCACCAGAGCGGGGTTCGCGAGGTGAGCTGGCACGTCCCGTCCAGCATCCCATTGATCGTCCGTGGCCTTCTCAATGCAGGCGAACCGTTTATTTACGCGTACTACGAGGGCGTTGACAAGATCGCGCACGCGACAGGCCTGGGAGAGCTCTACGGGGCTGAGCTTGGCTTCGCAGACAGGCTCGTTTCCCAGATCCTGTCGGTGCTCCCCGAGGGCGCCGCGCTCGCGGTCACCGCCGACCACGGCCAAGTCGATATCGGTGGCCGGGCCGGTGTGGTCGCGGCTGAAGTCGCAGCGGAAAGCCCGGTTATGAGCGGGGAAGCGCGGTTCCGTTGGCTTCACAGCTGGCCCGGGCGCGCCGACATCCTCATGGACCGTGCCGTGGCCCGCTACGGCCAGGAGGCCTGGGTGGCGACGCGCGATGAGGCGGTCAGCTCGGGGGCCTTCGGTGGTACCCCGAGCGAAGAAGCCTTGGCGCGCCTGGGAGATGTGCTGCTTGTCCCCCTGGGCGATGACGCTTACCTTTGCCCGACGGACCCGGGTGAGGCCAAGCTCGTTTCGCGTCATGGCGGTTTGACTTCCGAAGAGATGTTGGTCCCGTTGCTCGCAGCTGGCGCCTGAAGAAGTTGTCGCGGCCACTATTCGGTCGCGATCGCGGCTAGCACGTCGAGCTTGGCTGCCCGGCGCGCCGGCCAAGTGGCTGCCAAAAGACCGAGCAGAGCCGATAAGACCAGGAACACGATCAAACTTGGCACGGGTACTGACGAGTTGCTGAGCTTGAGCGAGGTGACGAGAGCGAGACCGAGGCCGGTCCCGACCACGATGCCGATGACGGCCCCGAACACCGAGATGATCACCGCTTCGGAGCGCACCATGGAGCGGATCTGGCGCCGTTTCATGCCGACTGCACGCAGTAACCCTATCTCCCGGGTGCGCTCGAACACCGAAAGCATCAGCGTGTTGACGATCCCTATGAGCGCTATGAACACCGCCAGGGCGAGCAGAGCGTAGACGAGCCCGAGCAACTGGTTTACGCCGGAAATTTGCGACTTTTCGAACTGGGCCCTGGTCTGCACCTGGACCGTCGGGTATGCCACCAGCACATGGGCAACCTCGTTTTGCACCTTCCGGGCGGCATTCCCGCCGGCGGTCTGCAACAGCACTGCCCCGGGGAGCGGCTGGCTGTAGTGGGCCATATAGAATGCCTGCCCGACGAGGTAGCTCCCGATGAGCGCGTTCGCCTTATAGATCCCACCGATCCGCATTGTCATCGCGCCCGTTAGAGCGAATTTCACGGGCACCTTGTCACCTACCGAAAGGTGGTCAGACTTGGCGGTGCTCGAGTCGATAAGCAGCGCCCCCTCGTTGAGGGTGCGAGTGCTACCCGCTACTACGTGCAAATTGACCGTTTGGGACATCCCCTCGGTGGACACACCCCGGAGGGTTTCGATCGACTGGCGGACCTCGAACTGGCCTCCGTAGCCGATCAAGTAGGCGCGCACGCCAGGCAGCTTGGCAATTTTGTCCGCCAGGGAATTGCTGAACGAACCGGAACCACTGCTCGTGCCGGAGACGATCAGGTCAGCCTTGACGGCTCCGTCAACGCTGGACGTGGCCGAGGCCGAGATCGACGCCCCGAACACGGACATAGCCGATACCAGGGCTATACCCACCATGAGAGCTGATGCCGTCTGCGCCGTGCGCCGCGGGCTGCGCATCGAGTTTTCGCGACCGAGCCGGCCGGGCATGCCCGTCAGACGCGCGACTGGTCGCCCGATGGCGCTCGCAAGAGGGCGGGCCAAGGCGGGAGCGACCATCGACGTGCCGACGAAGATACCGAGCGCACCGAGGCCAACAAGGGCGGCTACAGGCACGGAGAGCCCGACGGCGAGAAGGACTGCACCGGCGCCGAACACGGCCCCGCCTCTCACGGCGCGCCGGCGTGCCGGCACCTCGTTGCCGCTTTGGCGTTCCGTGATGGCGGCGACCGGTGGGACCCGCACTGCACGGCGTGCCGGGCTCACGGCCGAAATGACCGTCACCCCGATCCCGACGGCGAGGCCGACAATGGCGGTACGGGCTTCGAAAACGAGCGGCCCTGTAGGCAAAGTGATCCCGAAGCCCCTCAGCAGCGCCTCCAACCCGAGCGCGGCGAGCACCCCTAGGCCGACGCCGATGACCGAGGAAACAGCTCCCACGACCGCCGCTTCGCCCAGGACCGAACGGAACACCTGGCGACGGCTGGCCCCCACGACTCGCAGCAACGCCAATTCGCGTGTTCTTTGCCCGACGGTAATGGAGAAAGTGTTGAAAATGGTGAACGCGCCCACAAACAACGAGATGAAGGCAAACACGAGCAGTGCAGTAGAGAAAAACCCGAGCGCCTGGTTGATCGAGCTCTCCTGTTCGTTGACCACGGTCTGGCCGGTGACGACCTGAGCACCCTTAGGCAGGACCTTGGCGATGGCGGCCTCTACGGCGGCCTTGTCGGCTCCCGGCGTCGACACGACATTGATGTCGTCGAGCTGGCCGACCTCCCCCAACTCGGTTTGCGCGGTGGGGAGATCCCAAGCTGCGAAGGTCACGCCGGCGAGGTTGTTGACATCGCCGAACCTCGCGATACCGCTGATCGTGAAGGCGCGCGGGGCCGACGCGGCGGACAGGACGCGCACGGTTTGGCCGACCGCGAAGTGGTATTTGCTAGCCGTCCCGGCGTCTATCACGACGTCGTCAGGGCCTGTCGGGGCCTTTCCCTGGACAAGGCGGAGCTCGGAGATTTGTTGGTCGGGGTCGAAGTCGATGCCGAGGGTGATCGCCCCCCCGTTCGAGATCGGCGTGCCCTGGGGGGAAAGGAACTGGGCGTACCCCGAGACCTCCCCGAAGGCAGCCTCGACGCCCGGGACGTGGCGCACGCTCGCGAGGAGCTGCTCCGAGAGGGGGTTGCGCACCGCATTGGCCGCATCGCTCGTCGGGAACTGGGCTACCCCGCGGACTTCGAAGTCGATCTTCTGGTAGATATTGCCGACCAACCCGTCGAAGAGGCTGTGCAACGTGTCGGTGAGCACGAAGCTCCCGGAAATGAACGTCACCCCGAGCACGATGGCTAGCGAGGTGAGCGCGAGCCGGAGCTTGTGGGCGAGCAAGCCCTTGATGGTCACGTTCCGCATCTCAGGCCCCCAGCCCGCTCATCCGCTCGAGGACCGAGCTGGCGGTCGGGCTTTCCAGTTCGCCGACCAATTTCCCGTCGGCGAGGAACAGCACTCGGTCGGCATACGACGCGCTTGTCGGGTCGTGGGTAACCATGACGATGGACTGGCCCAGCTCGTTCACGGACTTTCGGAGGAACGCCAACATCTCGGCCGATGCTTTCGAGTCCAGGTTGCCGGTGGGTTCGTCGGCGAACACGAGATCCGGTTTGTTGATCAACGCTCTCGCACAAGCAACTCGCTGTTGCTGGCCGCCCGAGAGCTCGTTCGGGCGGTGCGAGAGGCGGTCGCCGATCCCCAGCTGCGCGACCAGATAGTCGAGCCATTGCCGGTCCACCTTCTTGCCTGCCAGGTCGACGGGCAGCGTGATGTTCTCGGCGGCGGTCAACATCGGGACAAGGTTGAAGGACTGGAAGACGAAGCCCACGTGGTCCCGGCGGAGTTGGGTCAGCCCGGCGTCGTCGAGGCGGCCGACCTCGAGCCCACCAATGAACGCTTGGCCCGACGTCGGCTGGTCGAGGCCGGCCATGCAATGCATGAGCGTCGATTTTCCCGAGCCCGAGGGCCCCATGACGGCTGTGAACTCGCCGTGCCCGAAGGTCACATTGACGCCGCCCAGGGCCTCAACCGCGGTCTGCCCAGACCCGTAGGTCTTGTGTAGGTCGATTGCCTGCGCTGCGGGCGGGGCTTCCCGGCCCTCCGCCGTGGTACCCGATGTGAGCGTCATGTCCTCTTCTCGCCTTCTTTTTCCGTAGTCTGTGCTGGTCCGTGCCGGTCTGTGCTGGTCTTGTGCCTGGCCCGCAACTTATCAAAGTGATATCACTTTTTGGGGCGCCCGTCAAACAGGCCTCGTGGCCATGGGCCCAGTGTCGACTGTCGTACCAAGTTTGTCGTCAGCCTTGTGGTTGGTTCCTGCCGCATGGGTGGTATGAGCGTGGTATGAGCCCCGGGCGGGGTTTCATACCAAGGATCCACCCGACGAGCAGGTCACGAGGTATGCGCCGGGCGGGATAATGGCAAGGTGCTGCGCAAGTGGGGTTGGGTGCCCCGGGCCATCGCCCTGGTTGTGGTCGGCCTGGCGGGGTTTACCATCCCTTACGGCAGGACGCGCAACCTTGTCTCTGAGCTCATAGCCTTCGTGGTCGCCGCGCTGACCATGGCCCTGATGACCGCGAGCGAGCGCTCCCCGCGTTTGCGGGCGAGGGCATCCGGCCTGGTCACGATCGCTACGGCGGCCACCGCGTTTACGTCCGGGTTGGCTTCGCTCACAACCAGCGGTGGGCCGTTCAGCCTCTTCAGCGCCATGTCCACAACCTGGCTGGGGGCCAGTTGCAGCCTCGCTCTCGCGGGCTCGATAACCGGGGCCGCGATGGTTGTGGTCGGGTCGGTCGCGTTGGCGTTCGGGGCCCCGGCCTGGGACGTGGGCGGCTACCCTCTCATCCTCCTGCTCGGCCTGGTCTTCGGCCGAGCCCTGCGGGGATTTCGCGTCCAGGCGGAACAGTCCGCCGCGCTCCTCGCCAAGGCTGAACAGCTCCACCTGGAGCAGAACCGTGCGGCCACATTGGACGAGCGCAACCGGATCGCACGCGAGATCCATGACGTGCTTGCTCACTCGCTGGGAGCGCTCGGGGTCCAGATCCAAGCTGCCCAGGCCGTCCTCACCGACCAGGCGGATATCGACCGGGCGGTTGAGCTGCTCGCCAAGGCTCGCCGTATGGTCACCGAGGGCCTCGTCGAGACACGCCGGGCCGTGCATGCGCTGCGCGTGGGCACGCCGCCCCTGGACCGTGGGCTCGCCGAGCTCGGCGCCGACCACGAGGACCGCCACCGGGCACAGGTCAACTTCCAGGTGACCGGCACGCCGCGGGCACTGCCACCCGACGCCGGCCTGGCGCTCACCCGGACAGCCCAGGAGGCCCTCGTCAACACCGCTAAGCACGCCCCACACCAGCCTGTCGAGATCAGGGTTGCCTACGACGAAGGGGCGACCGCCCTGACGGTGAAGAACAAGTTGTGCACGGCCGGCAAGGGAACCACCTTCGAGACGGCCAACGGCGGCTATGGCCTCGCCGGCATGCGGGAACGCCTCCTTCTCCTCGATGGCACCCTCTCGGCGGGCCGGGACGGGGACGACTGGGTCGTCGTGGCCAAGGTCCCCCGGTGACCGGGCCGGCGGGCCCGCCGGCACCGTTGCGCGTCGTCGTGGCCGATGACCAGGCCAGTGTCCGCGAGGGGCTCGTGCTCCTGCTCGGGCTGCTGCCCGACATCGAGGTCGTCGGCGCGGCGGCCAACGGGCAAGAGGCCCTCGAGCTCGTTGCGGACAAACACCCTCACGCGATCCTTCTTGACCTGCACATGCCCTTCCTGGACGGGACCGAGACCACCCGACGCCTGACCGCACAGCACCCCGAAGTGGCGGTCGTCGTGCTCACGACCTACGCCGACGACGCGTCGGTCCTGGCCGCGCTGCAGGCCGGCGCCCGCAGCTACCTGACCAAAGACGCCGACCGGGCCGACATCGCCCAGGCACTTCGCGGCGCCTCCAGCGGCCTATCGGTCCTTGACCCCGTGGTCCGCGATGCCCTGGTGGCTGCGGCGGCCCGCGGTACCCCACTCGCGGGGACGCCCCGGGAGATCCTCGACGATCTTCCCGACGGGCTCACGAGGAGGGAGGCGGAGATCCTCTCGATGATGGCGCGAGGGATGGCTAACCCCGACATCGCGTCGGGGCTGTACCTGAGCGCTCACACCGTGAAGAGCCACATCAACCGGATCTTCGCCAAGACCGGCTCGCCCGACCGGGCTGCTGCTGTGCGCTACGCGCACCAGCACGACCTGGCCTGAGGCCGCCCCTTCGGGGCCAGTCCTAACGGGCGCCCTGGCCGGATTGGCGAGCGCGTTCGGCGTTGTGGATCTGGACGAATGCCAGGCGTATCTCCGCGAGGCCGTCACGCAGCGACCTCTCATCGTCGCCCAAACGGTCTTGAAGCCCGTCCAAAAGGGCGCTGAGGGCGTCGATCGCCAGCTGTGCCTGCGGTAGTTGGGGAGGCTTGTGGGACAGGTGCAGCGCGGCAAGCTCCCAAAGGCCCATGGCATGATTGGCGATGACGAGCTCCACCGGCGCTTCGACGAGCTGTTGGCGCATGGCGTCGAGCTCCTCCTTGGCCTGGCGTGCTTCTTCGGGTGTCGGCTCCCAGTCCTCCTCGGGCGCTCCATCGCTGACCAGGGACTGCGTTGACGCCTGGCCGCGCTCACCCGGTCCCCTCGCACCCGTTGAGGCCGGCGTCTGAGGCCCCGTAGCTTGCCCACCGGCAGGCCCCGATTGGCCGTCGCCAGGTTCTTTGGGGACGCGATGTTCCCCGCTAGGTGTCCAAATCGTGCTCACTGCGCTACTCTAGGATCCTGTAGGCAGGCAAGCGGCATAAGGAGCCCAGTAGCGCATAATGGTCACAGACGGTAAGTAGTGTGCCGACTATGAGATCGCACTCAGCCGGTTGGGCGAAGACGGCCCGATGCCCCGTGCTGAGCGCCGCTGCCAACGCTTCCGGCCATCCAGACCCGTGGTCATGCCCCGCCCATGCTGCGGTCACTAGTTTTTTGTGCCCAACCTGTTGCAAGTGACCGGGCAACCACGTACAACGCTGCGGAGCCCGTGGGCCGGGCTGTGAACGTCCAACAGCGCGTGCCTCGGGTACGAGAGCATCCACGGCGAGGGTCTCAGGTACGCGGTCCTGGGTACATGACCTCAGCGTGACAATTTCCCATTTTTTCACCGCCTCGGATGAGGTTGGCCGGGGGAGCCAACTCGAGGCCACAGCAAGGAGAACAGCGCATAGCCACTGCAAGTGATACGACCGATTACCGGGTAAACGAGCGGATCCGCGCGCGAGAGGTCCGCCTCATCGACGCAGAAGGTCAACAACTCGGGGTCAAAGCCCTCCCCGAAGCCTTAGCTGTGGCGCGGCAACTGGACCTCGATCTCGTTGAGGTCGCGCCGGATGCCAACCCACCGGTTTGCCGGATCATGGATTACAACCGTTTCAAGTACGAAACGGCTCAACGGGCAAAAGAATCAAGGAAAAAGGCGACCAACACAAGTATCAAGGAGATGAAGTACCGGCCCAAGATCGGGACCGGTGACTTCACTACCAAGACGCGCCAAGTTGGGCGCTTCCTGGAGGAAGGCCACAAAGTCAAGGTCACGATCATGTTCCGCGGGCGGGAAGTGAGCCATCCCGAGCTCGGGATGAAGATCCTCGAGGATCTGGCCGAACAGGTCTCGGCGGTTTCGAAAGTGGAGGCGGCTCCCAAGTTGGACGGGCGCAACATGGTCATGGTGCTCGCGCCTGACCGGAGGGCCAAAGCGGCTCGCAAGCCTTCCCCGGCCCGCCCCGACGGTGCACCGGCCCCCTCGAGCGACCAGGCGTCGGCAGAGCCCGTCGATGCAGAGGCGGCAGCCCCCGCTGCGGTCGCTGGTGTCTCCTCAACGACCGCCGCCCCAACGACCGCGGCCCCAACGACCGCGGCCCCAACGACCGTGGCGCCATCGGCTCCCGCCCCAACGACTGCCCCTGAGGACGCACCGGCACCGGTTGCGGCGAGTGCGCCAGCGCTTGGAGCGCCGGCTCTTGCGGCTGTACCGGTTGCGGCGAGCAGCTCAGATGTCGTCGAGGAGCGCGTCGCGCCGGCCGGCCCCGCCAATGGCGGGCGGCGCAGTGACGGTCATTCGACCAGGGCGCGTCCGGCCGCGACGGTTGTAGCCGCCGCCCCGGCTGATGGCGCGGCCAGTACGACCACCTAAGCTTCTGCTACCTTGTCCCTTCGGGCCCATTTTGGCCGGTAGCCTATTGGGGCAGTGTTCACGCGCTGTTGAGCGGGACCGCCGTGTGGGACCAGAGAGGTAACGGATGCCGAAGCAAAAAACAGACAGGGGCGCGGCCAAGCGCTTCAAGGTGACGGGAACTGGCAAGTTACGGCGTCGCCAGGCGAACCGTTCTCACCTGCTCGAAAAGAAGTCCTCGAGCCGTGTCCGCCGGCTCGGCCGGCCCGCTGATGTCGCCCCCGCTGACGTCCGGGCGGTCAAGCGCCTTCTCGGCATCTAGTCGCAAGCGGCTGAAAGGAGAGATCGATGGCCCGTGTAAAGCGCGCCGTACACGCCAGGAAGCACCACCGCGCGGTCTTGGAGCTAGCGCAGGGTTATTACGGCAACAAGAGCCGCAGCTACCGCGCGGCCCACGAGCAGGTGATGCACTCCCTCCAGTACGCGTTCCGTGACCGGCGTGCCCGCAAGGGAGAGTTCCGCCGCCTCTGGGTGCAGAGGATCAACGCAGGCTGCCGGGCCAATGGTTTCAGCTACAGCAGGTTCATCGCCGGCCTGAACGCGGCCGGGGTGGAGATGGACCGCAAGATGCTTGCTGACCTGGCGGTGCGCGACGAGGCCGCCTTCGCAGCGCTGGTCCAGGTCGCGCGCGACGCGCTCGGTCCCGTAGCGTCGGGAGCGGCAGCGGAAAAGGTCGCCGCAGAGGCGTAAGTGGTCTGCCCGCGGCCTCGCCTTACCGGGGCTACTGAGGCTCCGTGAGCGGGCTTTCTTACCGGCACCAACGAGTTCAAGGCTTGCGGCGCCTCCAGGGGCGCCGCAATGCGCGTAAGGACGAGGGGCGCTTCGTAATCGAGGGCACCAACCTGCTCGAGGAGGCTCTTGCCGCCGGCGCCGAGATCGAGGCGGTGTACGTGGACGGCGCTTGGGCGCAAGGCCAGCCCCATGCCGACCGCCTCGAGGGCCCGGCCCACGGTCCTGGCCCGGGGCCTGTCCAGCCGGCGGGCCACGACCGGCTCAGCGGGTTGCTCGAGCGCCTCTCTGAGCTCGGCGTGAGCCTGTTCGAGCTCGAGCCCGGGGTACTCGCTCGGGTGGCGGGCACCGTGACACCTCAACCCGTAATTGCCGTCGTCGGCACACCCGTGGTCGAACTGGCCGCGCTCAAGGCCACCACGCCGCGACTAGTTGTTGTGTGCGTGGACGTGCGCGACCCCGGTAACGCCGGGACGGTCGCGCGCTCGGCTTGGGCGGCCGGTGCGGACGCCGTGGTGTGCTGCGAGGGCACGGTTGACTTTTGGGGCCCCAAAGCGGTGCGCGCATCGGCTGGCGCGGTGTTCCATGTGCCGATCGTCTCTGCAGGCCCTCCCGCCGAGGTCCTCTCCGAGATCGGGCAGTGGGGGATAAGGAGGCTGGGGACCGCTTCTGAAGGGGGGGCCGATTATGCCTCGGAGGACCTGACAGCTCGAGTCGCCTTCGTTTTTGGTAACGAGGCTGCCGGCTTGCCCCTCGAAGAGCTTCGCGCGCAGTTGGACGGCCTTGTAAGTATCCCGATGGCCGCCGGTGCGGAGTCTCTCAACGTGGGTGTGGCCGCGGCCGTCGTATGTTTCGAGGCGGCCCGACAGCGCCGCTACGGGGCCCCGCTGGGCTCGCGCGCGCCGGCGGCACTGCGCCCTGGTCAGGGCCCGGCAGAATGAACGCCATGTCGTCGGAGCCGAGCGCGCCTCTTGGAGAGCTAATTGCGGCGGTGAGCCACGAGCTGCGCCAACCGCTGGCTTCGATCAGAGGCCTTACCGAGATGATGCTCGGGCACTGGGCGGACTTCACTGATGACGACAAGGTCCGGATGTTGCAAGGCGTGCTCCACGACGCGCAGCGGGTGGGCCGGATGATCGAGGAACTGCTCGACGTGAGCCGTTTGGAGTCGGGCCAGCTGCCGCTTTACCGCAGGGCTACCGACGTTGGTGCCGTGGCTGAGCGAGTGGTCAGCAGCCTCAAGCTTTCTTACCCGGACCTGGAAGCAACCGTCGAAGTCGGCCCCCGGCTCCCGACGGTGATCGTTGACCCCTTCAAACTTGAACAGGTTTTCGGCAACATCGTGGAAAATGCTTGCAAGTACGGCTCGCCTGCAGGGATCCGCATACTTGTGTCGCATAATCGCTCGCCAGACGCCGGGGAAGTCGAGATATCGGTGTCGGACAAAGGCAAAGGCATCGCGGCTGAGGACCTTGCGCACGTGACCGAAAAGTTTTACCGGGGGGGCGAGGGCAAATCCAACGGGCTGGGCCTCGGTCTATGGATAAGCAAGGAGATCGTGGAGGCGCACGGAGGCCAACTGGTGGCCACCTCGGCGCTCGGCGCGGGGACCACGGTGAGCTTCACAATTCCGCTCCACGCAGACGCCAGAACTGGCAAGCTGGCCGGGACATGAACGAAGTCCAGTCTGCTTTGGAATCAGGTCGTACGCTCATCATGCAAGCCGGCTCGCTGGAGGCCCTGCGCTCCGTCGAGGCAGAGGCTTTTGGCAAAAGAAGCGAGCTGGCGGCCATAACTGCGACGCTTCGGGAACGCCTGCCCGACGAAAGGCGCGAGCTGGGCAGGGCCCTCCAGGATGCCCGGGAGGAGCTCGAGGGGATCTATTCACGGCGCCGGGCTGAGCTCGAAGCCGTCGTCGCCCAAGAACGAGCCGCTTCGGAAAGGCTGGACCTCAGCGAGACGGCGGCGCTGTTTTCCGCCGGCGGAGGCCCTCTCGCGGACGGGGTTGCGCCGCCGGTGCCGAGGGGACATCTCCACCTCGTGACCCAAGTGCGCGAGGAGCTCGAGGACATTTTCGTCTCGATGGGCTTCGAGGTCGCGGAAGGCCCCGAGGTCGAGGACGATTGGCACAATTTTGAAGCTCTCAACATGCCTCCCCACCATCCGGCGCGAGGCATGTTCGACACCTTCTACCTGAAAGCCGGCCCGCCGCAAAGCGTCCTTTTGCGGACGCACACCTCTCCGGTGCAGGTGCGCTTGATGGAGTCTCGCCAGCCGCCTATTTACGCCATCGCTCCCGGGCGCTGCTTCCGCCGGGATACCCCTGACGCGACACATTTGCCAGTTTTCCATCAGTTGGAGGCGTTGGTCGTAGACGAGGGGATCTCCATGAGCCATCTGGCTGGCGCGCTCGATGCCTTTACCAACGCGTTTTTTGGCCCTGGCCGCCATGCCCGGCTCCGTCCCAGCTTCTTCCCGTTCACCGAACCGTCTGCCGAGTTCGACGTGACGTGTTGGGTCTGCGACGGCCGCGACAACAATTGCCGCACGTGCTCGGGTTCGGGGTGGGTGGAGCTCGGCGGGTGCGGCATGGTCGACCCCGCCGTTTTCAGCTCCGTCGGGGTAGACCCCGAGCGCTACACAGGCTTTGCCTGGGGTTTCGGGATCGATAGGCTTGCGATGGCTCGCACTGGCCTTGCAGATATGCGCGACCTGCTGGACAACGACCTTCGTTTCATTAGCCAATTCTGAGGTTTAAATGCGCGCACCGCTTTCCTGGTTACGTGACTTCACGCCCGTCGAGGGTACCCCGGCGGACATCGCGCGCACCCTTTCCTTTCTCGGGTTGGTGGTCGAAGGGACCGAGGTCGTAGGCGCCCCGCTTCCAGGCATCGTTGTGGCCCGGGTGTTGGCGACGCGTCCCCATCCGTCCGCTGACCGGATCCAGCTGGTCGATGTCGACCTCGGCGACGGCGAAGCGCTCCAGATTTGCTGCGGCGCGTTCAATATGAAGCCCGGTGACCTCGTCCCGCTGGCAACGCTCGGGACGGTCATGCCGAGCGGGCTCGAGATCGGCCGGCGCAAGCTGCGGGGGGAGTGGTCCAACGGGATGCTCTGTTCGGCGCCCGAGCTCGGCCTCGGCCCCGAAGGGCCCGAGCCTGCCATTTACATATTGCCTCCCGCCTTGAGCCCACCAGGCGAGGCTGTCGCAGAAGCTCTCGGGCTGGGCCCGGACGTCGTTTTCGATCTGGAGATAAGCCCCAACCGCTCCGACTGTTTCTCGATGGCGGGGGTGGCCCGCGACCTGGCAGCCGCTTTACGCCTCCCGTTTGCTGTCCCAGTGCCGCCGTACGTCGTTGCCGAAGGTGTCCCGTCCGCGAATGTCTCGATAGACGAGAGCGCCACGGACCTTTGCGGCCGCTTCACCGGGACGGTGGTCGAATGTGCCGACGGGGTGAAGGTGCCCCCCTTCGTCGTACGCCGGCTCACATTGGCCGGTATGCGCTCGATAAACCCGGTTGTCGATGTCTCCAACTACGTGATGCTCGAGCTCGGGCAACCCAACCATGCCTACGACATCGACCACCTGGGCGGCCGCGGGCTGGTCGTGCGGAGGGCCATCGCCGGCGAGACGATCGTCACGCTCGACGGCACGGCTCGCAGCCTGACGCCCCAGGACTGCGTTATCGCCGACGGCGACGGGCTTGCCGTTGGCATCGCCGGGATCATGGGCGGAGCCAGCGCTGAGATCTCGCCCAAGACGACGACGGTGTTGCTGGAGGCTGCAAACTTCAACCCGCAGGCCATTGCTGCAACGGGTAAACGCCTCGGTCTGCTGTCCGAGGCGCGTACCCGTTTCGAGCGCGGGGTGGACCCTGAGGTGGCCGGGACAGCAATCAGCCGCTTCGTCGAATTGCTGGGACCGGGGCCCGGCGCGGTGAGACGACCGACGTCCGGCCAGTTGCCCTGGAGCGGGTGAGGATATTCCTCCGCACCGAGCGCGCCAACCTGCTGCTCGGGACTTCGCTTGCCCCGCACGAACCGGCCGAGTTGTTGAGCCGGCTCGGCTTCGGAGCAGTGCCCAACGGGCCGTCGACATACGAAGTCACCGTTCCGACGTGGCGTCCTGATTGCCAGCGTGAAGTCGACCTGATCGAAGAGGTCGCCCGCATTTACGGTTATGAGAACATTGCGCGGTCGCTCCCGCGCCGGCCGATTGCTCCGGCCGGCCTGACGGATTACCAAAAAGGGCGCCGCCGGGTACGCGAACTGCTTGCTGGTGCGGGCGCGAACGAGGCATGGACGAGCAGTTTCCTTTCTGGTGCGGACCTCGCGCGGGCGGGCCTGAGCGCGACCGAGGCGCTCGCGCTCGAGAACCCTCTCGACCAGGCGCAAGGATTGTTACGGACCTCTCTGTTACCGGGCCTGCTAAATGCCGCCCGCTTCAATACCGAGCGCCAAGCCGGTGCCCTCAGCCTTTTCGAGATCGGCAGCGTTTTCCGCCATCCGTCCGCTGACAGCCAAGCGGCGCGCTCGGGGGGCGAGTTGGGACGCGGCCCGCAAACGGGGCTTGTCAGCAGCGTTTTGGAGTGGGAGCAGCTCGGGGTCTTGGCATTGGGCGCTGATGTCGACGCCACTTATGCGGTCCGGGCCTGGGAGGTGCTCGCAGGCGGGCTCCGCCTCGATGCCAACGCCGTCGAGCCGTTCGCCTCTCACAACGATGACCGGCCGCTCGACGGTGCCATGGCCGCTGCCGGTTCGCTCCACCCAGGTCGCCGGGCCCTAATCGTGGCGGGCGGGCACGCGATCGGCGTGCTCGGAGAGCTGGCGCCCGAGGTCTGCGCTGCCTACGACCTGCCTGGCAGGGTGGCCTTCGTCCTCGTGGACCTCGCGCCGCTCCTTGGCGCCCCACGGCAAAGCTGGGCCGCCCGCTCCGCCAGCCGCTACCCGGCAGCCGACGTCGACATGGCGTTCGTGGTCAGCGAGAAGGTCCCGGCAGGTCACCTCGAGGCCACCGTCAGGCAAGCAGCCGGCGACTTGGCTGAAGCTGTTGTCCTATTTGACGTCTGGGCGGATGGTTCGCTTGGGGACGGCCGGCGAAGCCTCGCTTTCCGAGTACGGCTGCGCTCGCCGGAGCGGACATTGACGGACCAGGAAGTGGCCGAGGTGCGCGACAGGATTGTTGCCGCTGCCTCAGATGCCTATGGGGCCTCGCTGCGCGGCGCCTGAGGGGCTGCTTGATCGGGCCCAGCTGGCTGGGCCTAGCTGGCTGGGCCTGGGTGGCTGCCTGAAGCCAGGTCCGCGTTGCCGCTCAAAGTGGGGTCGTGGTGGAACATGGGCCATGAGCCCGGCTCGTCGGCAAGGTAGCCATTCGACCCGACCAGCTCGAAGTGCTCGACCTCGCCGCGGTTGTACCCGTTGTAACCCGCGAGCGTCACCCCGGTCGACCCGTTGGGGTCATCGGTTACCAGAGGGGAGTTCTGTAGGCCGAGGCCGCTCTCCAGCGTTACGAGCGTCGCCCCGGTCCGGCCGTCCAATACGAAGGCGCCTCCGGTCGTGGCAACGATCACGTCCTGGTAGCCACCGCCGAGATCCGCCGTGGCAGGGCCCCCATAACCTCGCCGCGCACAGCAGTGTGCCACAGGACGTTGCCATTTTGAGCATTGAGCGCCCACACCGACCCCCCGCCGCGCTGGTTGTCGGTCCCCTCGATCACCGACAGCGTGCCGTTGCCGTCGATGTCGGCCAGGGCGGGGCTGGACTGGGTGAGCCCGTCCAATTTCCTAGCCCAGACCAGTTGGCAATGCGGCCCGAGCACCAAGACGTCACCGCTATCGCTGGCGCCTGGGAAAATATTGCCTGTCCCCACGGCGATCCCCCACGCGCCCCCCGGGAGGAAAGTGCCGACAGCCGGTGAAGAGTCGACCGATTGGTCCGGGTTGTACTCGCAGATCAACCCGCCACGGCGGTTGTCCGTGCCGGCGTTCCCGCTCGGGCTCAGGACCCCGACGTGGCCTCCACGGGTGAAGACCGTGCCGAACGCCGTACCGGGGAATTGCCCGCCTCCGTTGATGATGTCGACATCGTTATTTCCCGCAGGCCCGACGGCACCCTTGGCACTGGCCGTGCTCTTGACGACGGAGCTGCTGAAATTGGCGAGTGCCGGGGTCGCGAAATCCCCATCGCCCGTGAACCACGGGAATCCGGGCAGCACCGCACCGCTCGAAGCGTTGATGGCGTCTTCCTGGTCTCCCATGGACGGGGCAACCACCGCCAGCTCGCCTTGCAGCTCGCCTAAGGCAGTTGAAGCAGCGATGCCGGAGACGTAGGGCTTGTTCGGGTTGTGGACGCCGACATACCACCGCTTTGTACCGTTCGCGTTGAACGCCTCGTAGCCGCCCTCGTGCGGTTCCGCAGGTGTGCCCGTGCCGACGAAGACGCTGTCGTCGGGGGAGCCGGCACTGAGAGGCGCCACAGCCGGGGTGGACTTGACCGGGATACCATCGGTGTTTGCCGGCCAGCCGGGCACAGTCGCGCCAGTGGAGAGGAACAGGGCGTTGACGTCCCCTCCGTTGTCGCCGACCACTACGGCGGGAGCTCCGTGAAGTACGGCAATGTTCGGCGAAGACAAGCTGATGGGCGTACCGTCGGGGACGGTTTTCGACCAAACGGTGACAAAACGTAGCGTCTGCGCTGCGGCGGGAGACGATGCCGCCACCGAAGCCGTCAAGAGGGCAAATAACGGCAATGCCGCTGCACCAACGCGGGCATAGCGTCGCGTGTGCCTAGACATCTAGAGACCTCCTGGGGCCGGTTCCCGTGAGTGTCCAGCCTACCCACGTGGAGTGCTGTATTCACCACGCCTTGCGTTGTCTGCGTCCTGCCCTAAGAACACTAGTATCCGGGTCAGTACACAAAAGGAGGCCGACATGGGCCTGATGGACAAGGTGAAGCAGAGCGCCGAGACGGCGCTGAACAAGGCGCAACAGGGCGTCAACCAGGGCAAAGCCAAGATCGACCACGCGCAGTCCAAGCGGCAATGGGACGGGTTGCTCCACAACCTCGGCGCGGCCATATGGGCTGAGCAGCGCGAAGGGGGTTCGAGCGATGCGGTGACCTCCGCTTGGGCCGCTCTCGACGAGCACCTCGCAACTAACGGGCCCGTCGAAGCGGACGCGAGCGGCGGGGAAGCGCCCTCGGGAGGCGCGCTCAACCCGGGGCCGACAAACGAGGGCACTGGCTCCGACGGCGCCTGAGGCGCCCGTGCCACAGCGGTCGCCAACAGCTAGCGCCGCGCGGTTGGCAGTGGCGCTGGTCGTGATCATGCTGTTGGCGACGGTGGCGCTGGTGGCGGGGCTGTTGCTGACCCACCACGGCACCCCCGCGAAGGCGGCGGGGGCAAAGGTCGCCGGGACAAAGCTCGTCGGAGCGGGGCTGAAGCTGGACCGCCTTGGGGGGACGTGGGCTGTTGGGCCGGCGCTCCCCGCCGAGGGCCCCAATGAGCTGCCAGCGATGTTGTCGTGTGGGAGCACCGTTTTTTGCGTTGCCATTGACCAAGAGGGCGCCAGCGCCTGGGTTTACCGGTCCGGCAGGTGGAGCTTCGACGCCCACGCCGGCCCTGCCGGCGGCTTCGGGACGATCACGGGACTGCAGTGCTTCGCGGCCGAGACCTGTACCGCCGCCGACGCCGAAGCCGACGTGATCACCTACAAGGGCGGCGCGTGGGCTGCCAAGCCTGGGCCAACGGCGAACGGGGGTGGCCCGATGGGGTGCGCGTCCCCCACGTTGTGCCTCTTCGTCGACGGCGTCGGGCAGTCGTACACCTGGGACGGCAAGGCTTTTTCGAAGCCGAAAGTGGCCTACCCCTCTCTCGCCAACACGATGGGGAGCGGGGCCGGCTATATCGCCTGCGCTCCCGGCAGCAGTTTCTGCGCGCTGGCCGACCAGCTCGGCTACCTCGGGACCTACGCCGGGGGGCGCTGGAGCCCGCTAGCGAGGCCGTTCGGGCTTATCGTGCCGCTCGGTGCAGCCTGCGTCAGCCCGACGCGGTGCATCGCGCCGTTCCGTCCGGGCAACGGCCGTCCCGGCAGCCGCGCCGCGCCAGGCGACTGGGCGGTCTGGGACGGGGCTCGCTGGGGCGCTAACGCCGGGGGCGCCCACGGCTTCCCCGATGCAGACGCTCAGATCGGTTCGACCATGAGCTGTGCGGCGGGGCTTTGCATGGGACTGGACAACCAGCACGGGCAGGGCCTGGTCGGCTACGCCTACAACGGGCGGTCGTGGTCCGTGACGGGGCCGTTCGGCAATGGCAGCAAAGCGCCGAGCTTGCTGAGCTGTGCAAGCTCAAAGTGGTGCATGGCCCTCTATCTCGGTCAGGGCACTTCGCCAACCGCCAGTTGGGTCTTCCACCCCGCCGCCACTTAAGCTCCTGAATGATTATGCATTCGCATGTATGATACTTCGATGGGAGAAAAGAAGGCCGTAGCTGTCCTGGGCGCCTCCGGCTACACGGGCGGAGAGCTGCTGCGCCTCCTCGCGTCCCACCCGCACTTCGAAGTGGTAGCGGCCAGCGCGGGTTCCCACGCAGGCATGCGCGTGGCCGACCTGCACCCCGCGCTGGCCGGCGCATACCCGAAGCTGTCGCTGGTGCCGACCGAGGCGGACGGCGCGGACGGCGCGGACATTGTCTTTTGCGCTCTCCCACACGGGGCTTCGCAGCGGCTCGTGCCCGAGCTTCTGTCCAAGGTGGGCCACGTCGTCGACCTTGCCGCGGACTTCCGCTTGAAGGACGCGAACGCCTACCCGACCTGGTACGGCGAGGAGCACAGCTGTCCTGAGCTCCTCGAATCTGCGGTGTTCGGCCTTCCCGAGCTCGACCGCGAGCACCTGGCCGGTGCCCGGCTCGTAGCCGCCCCGGGTTGCTACGTCACGGCGGCGGCACTGGCGCTCGCACCCCTTGTGAAAGCTGGGGCAGTGGAGCGCTCAGGCATTGTCGTCGACGCCGCCAGTGGGGTTTCCGGGGCCGGGCGCAAGCTGACCGAAGGCACTCAGTTCTGCACTGTCGACGAGGACTTCACCGCGTACGGGCTCCTGAAGCACCGGCACACCCCCGAGATGGAGCAGGCGATCGGGGCGCAGCTCCTCTTCACACCCCATTTGGCCCCGATGAACAGAGGGATCCTCGCGACCTGCTACGCCCGGCCGACCTCGCAGGGCGGTCCTGCACCGCTGGAAGTCCTTGCTGACGCGTACGCGAGCGAGCCTTTCGTGGTCGTGTCGGACCGGAGCCCGTCGACAAAGGCGGCGCTCGGCTCCAACACCGCTCACGCGACCGCTCTCTACGACGACAGGACCGGCTGGGTGGTCTCCATCTGCGCCCTCGACAACCTCGTCAAGGGCGCATCCGGTCAGGCTGTTCAGTGTGCCAACGCCGTGATGGGATGGCCCGAAACCACGGGGCTCCCACTGGCGGGCCTGGCGCCCTAGCCCGACATCAGCTGGCGGGCACGGTCCCAAAAGCGATGGATTTACCTGAAGAAGTGATGAGGCGGTACCCCGCATTGCCGTTGGCGATGATCCCGACGATCTTGTCACCGCTCTTGGTCGGCACAGAGCCGAACGACGTCGCGTTACCGAAGGTGTAAACCGTCCCGCCGGTCCCCACCAGCCAGTAGCCCTTGCCGCTGGGGCTTAGCGCCATTGCAACGATGTGCTTGTTCGCACCGGCACCGAGCGACCCCTCGAAGGAGGTGTCACCGAAGGCGAAGACCCCGCCGTCTGCTCCGAGCAGCATGTAGCCCTTGCCAGTGGAGCTCGGCACGATCCCGACAATGGGCTGGTTCAAATGCCTGTTGCCGAGCGACCCCTGGAACGACGCGTCACCAAAGGCGAACACCCCGCCGTCGGCTGAGACGAGTATGTAGCCGAGGTTGTCGGGGGTGCTGATGATCCCGACGACCCGGCTGTTGATGTGCTTGCCGCCGAGCGAGCCGTGGAACGTGGCGTTGCCAAACGTGAAGACCCCGCCGTTGGCCGAGACCAGCCAGTAACCCTGCCCGTTAGTCGTTGAACTGATCCCGACTATGGGCGAATTGTGCGGGAAAGCGTTCTCGGAGCCGAAGTTACCGGCGTTGCCATGCTCGGAGAGCTGCCCGCTCGGGGTGAGCGACCAGTAGCCAAGACCGCCCGGGGTTTCGGCAGTGGACCCACCGGTCGGTACGGCAGCCACCACCGGCACAGTCGTCGTCGGGATGGGGAACTGCGGCGGGCTGGGCACAGGCACCGGCAAGCTCGGGACCGTCACTGGCACCGTGGTCGGTAGGGGTGAGGTCACAACAGGTGCGGTCCCGGTGACGAGGCTGAGCCCCGTAGAGGCGGTCTTTGCGAAAGCGTCGGTCAGGGTGACCATGATGGTGAACGAGCCCGTAACCGCAGTTGTCCCCGACAGGACGCCGGCGCTGCTCAGGGTGATGCCGCTCGGCAGAGCCCCGGTCTCGGCCCAGGTAAAGGGCAAGGTCCCGCCACTTCCGACCAAGGTGTCGCTGTAGGCGTTGTTCACATAGCCGGGCGGGAGCGTTGCCGTAGACACCGTCGGGTCAGTCGCGATTACGAGGCTCAGGCCCAAAGACCCGGGCTGGGAGTTGGAGTCGGTAGCTACCGCTGTGATCGGGTAGGTCCCGGCCGCTGTCGTCGTGCCGGAGAGGACGCCGGCGCCGTTCAGGGTTATCCCAGTGGGCAACGTACCCGTATAGGACCACGTGTAACCGCCACTGCCTCCGGTTGCCGCCAAGGTCCTGCTGTAGGCAACACCCGCCTCACCAGATGGCAGGCGTCGTCGCTGTCACCACCGGGCCGGCGATGATATTCAGCGTAAGACCTTTGGTCGCGACCACACCGGAATTGTCCGTCAAGGACACAGTTATCCCGCCTGACCCGGCGACCGATGTCGTACCCGACAGCACGCCCGCGCTGGACAAAGTGATCCCAGACGGCAGTGCCCCCGTCTCGGTCCAGGTGTAAGGCAACGTGCCGGCCGTCCCGGTCAGGGTCTGCGTATAGAAGGTGCCCACTTCACCACTTGCCAGCGAGGCTGTGCCCACCGACGGTGCCGCATTGACAACGACGGCGCTCGAAGCCGCAGAGCCCGGCCCAGTGCCTACGCCATTGATGGCTGCCACTTCGAAGGTGTAACTGTCCGTGGGGGTAAGCCCGGTCGCGGTCTCGGTCGTCGCGGTGGAGTTGAACGTCTGGGCGGTTTGGGTCAATGAGGCCGAGGAACGGGGTGATGACGTACCCGGTGATGGCACTGTCACCATTGTTGCCGGGGGCAGTGAAGGCGACCGTGGCCGCCGAGTCACCCGCGCTCACCGTCGTGATCGTCGGTGCCGTAGCGAGCAGCTCCACCGTGAAGTGGTCGGCGGCACCCGCCCCGCTGGTTTCATCGAGCGAGGAGACTGTGGCGCTGTCGGTCCCTGGTCCCGCGGTCGCTGACGCCAGGACTTGGACGGCCACTACGACGGTCGGGTAAGAGGCGCCCGGGGACAGGTTGGCCCCGGTGTACACGCACGAGACGTTCTGGCCGGAGGAGCCCGAACAGTTCCATGGGGTGGTCCCGCCAGGCGCCGTCGGTACTACTCCCGTTGGGAATACGTCGGTGAGCGTGGGGGGATCGGTCTCGGTTGTCCCGGTGCTGTAAAGAGAGGCGGCGAGGGTGATCTGCGCCGTCGTCGTCCCCTGAAGCAACACGCCCCCGACGTTGTCCGTGTCGCTGAGCAAGTAATTATTGGCCGCGGCGAGGGCCGTGACGGTTGTTACCGCCGTGACGCCTATTGCTGCAAAACACGTAGCCGTAACGACCGCAAGTGCTCGGCGTGCGAAGAACCTAAAGATTTTCATGGCTGGGACATCCTCTTTTCGAGCGCGTGGTACGTGTTTTGGAGCGCGACTGGTTCCTACAAGGCGATTGGCCCAATCGCGGGGCGCGCCTGTTCCTTAGCTACCGGGTTTCCTAAATAGCTGCCCGCGATGTGGCGGGACTTGCCCCGAACGCTCTACACCGCGGCTGCACGGTTGGTCGCTGGACGATGTCCTCGGTGATGCTGCCCGACCGCGGCGTTCTTGGCGGGCGGGCTGAAGGCAAAGATGCGACCTGAGGCCACAGTACACGACTCGAACCACTAATAGCGAAGAAGCGACCACGCATGGTGCTGGGAGAAAACGAGGCGGTCGCGGGCGGCGCGGACCTGTCGGTCAACGCCGGCCGACGTGGGCGCGATCGTTGAATTATTATGCACCATGATGTATGCTCAACCGGTATGGGCTCAGTTGCCTCCAAGACGTGGAAGGACAGTGTCGGCGAAGTGGCCAAGGCGGCGGGCGCCGGGCTTAGCCCTGCCATCAAGGCCGAGATCCTTGTTGAGGCGTTGCCGTATATCCGCCGCTTCTGGGACAAGGTCGTCGTGGTCAAGTACGGGGGCAATGCGCTGGGGGGTGGCGCGACGCTGGCTGGGTTCGCGACCGACATCGTGCTTATGCGGTCTGTCGGGATGCGTCCTGTGGTGGTCCATGGCGGCGGGCCGCAGATCGGCGAGCTAATGGAACGCCTCGGCAAGAAGCCGGAGTTCCGCGACGGGCTCAGGGTTACCGATGCGGAGACGCTCGACATCGCGCGGATGGTCCTCGTGGGCAAAGTCAACCGCGACATCGTGTCGGCCATAAACGTGCACGGGCCGCTCGCTGTTGGTGTCTCCGGTGAGGACGCCGGTCTCATCCAGGCGGCACAACGGGACCCGGAGCTCGGTTTCGTGGGCGACATCTCGGAGGTCAAGCCCGAGCTGTTGGTCCGGCTGCTGGCCCAAGACCTGGTGCCGGTGGTCGCCACGATCGGGAGTGACGAGACGGGCCAGGCCTACAACATCAACGCGGACACGGCCGCGGCGGCGATCGCCGTAGCCCTCGAGGCGCAAAAACTTGTCTTCCTAACTGACGTTGAGGGGATCAGGGCCGACGCAAAGGACCCGTCCAGCCTCCTTAGCCACTTGAGTGCCGCAGACCTGGCGGGGTTGGTCGAAAAAGGAGCCGTCGGTGCCGGGATGATCCCCAAGGCGCAAGCTGCTCTGCACTCAGTCGGTGGGGGAGTGGCGCAGGCGCACATCCTCGACGGGCGGGCCCCGCATGCACTCCTGCTCGAAATTTTCACCCATAGCGGGATCGGCACGATGGTGACGGCATGACCCAGACCGTGCCGCCTCATACGCCGCCGGCTCAGACACCGCCGGCTCAGACACCGCCGGCCCAGGTCCCTGAGACGCGTTTGATGTCCACGTACGCCGTCCCGCGAGTGACATTCGTGCGTGGCGAAGGCACTTATCTTTGGGACGACCAGGGGCGTCGATACGTCGATTTTCTCTCCGGCCTCGCGGTGACTTCGCTCGGGCATGCCCATCCGGCCGTCGCAGACGCCGTGAACGAGGCCGCTCGCACGTTGCTCCATACCTCCAACCTTTTCGGGACGCTCCCCGGCCGGGAAGTGGCGCAGGCCCTGGACAGGCTGATCGGCGGCGGCGGTAAAGTATTTTTTGCCAACAGTGGTGCGGAGGCCAATGAGTGCGCTCTCAAGCTCGCGCGGAAGTGGGCCGGGCATGGTCGTTACGTTGTGCTGAGCGCCTACGGGTCGTTCCACGGCCGGACCCTGGCAACACTTCACGCGACCGGCCAGCCGGCCAAGCACGAGGCTTTCCAGCCCCTACCTGAGGGTTTCCGCCATGTCGCGTGGCAGGACCTGGCTGCGCTAGAAAATGCGATCACGCCGGACGTGGCGGCGGTGATCCTCGAACCGGTGCAGGGTGAAGGCGGCGTGTGGCCTGCCGGCGAGGAGTACTTCCGCGGCGTGCGCGAGCTATGCGATGAGCGCGGAGCTCTTTTCATGGTTGACGAAATCCAGACCGGGCTCGGCCGGACCGGTCGCTGGTGGGGTTTCCAGCACTACGGCGTGCAGCCCGACGTGGTGACGGTTGCCAAGGCCCTCGGTAACGGGGTCCCGATCGGTGCTTGTTGGGCGCGCGAAGACGTTGCGGACGCGTTCGTCCCCGGCGACCATGCCTCGACGTTCGGCGGCCAGCCTCTGGCTACGTCCGCCGCGCGCGCCACGCTTGCCGTTATGGAAGAACTCGATGTCCCGGCATTGGCTGAGGCGCGCGGCCGGTACTTGTCGGAAAAGTTGGCCGAGTTGCCTGGTGTTAGCTCGGTCCGAGGCCTCGGCTTGCTGCTCGCGGCAGAGCTGGTCCAAGGACGAGCGGGCGACGTCGCCGTCGAGTGCCTCGACCGGGGCCTCGTATTGAATGCCGTAACGCCCACGGCGCTGCGTATGGAACCGCCCCTGTTAGTGAGCGAGACCGAGATAGACGAGGGCGTCGCCATCCTGGCTAGCGCGCTGGGTGCGGTTGCAGGCAAGGTGGGCGCGTGACGCGGCACCTTCTCGACATCGATGACCTCGCTCCGGCCGAGCTCGAGGCCGTGCTCAATCTCGCCACGGACGAGTACCCTCCCCGGGTGCTGGCAGGCCGAGGCGTCGGGCTAGTGTTCCAAAAACCCTCTGCCGCGGACTCGAAGTTCCTCCGAGATCGCAGTGTTCCAGCTCGGGGGGCACCCGGTCACGATCCGGGGCGACGAGGTAGGCATCGACGCGCGCGAAAGCGCTGAGGATGTCGCCCGCACCCTCGCCCAGTACCACTGCGCCATCGGCGCCCGCGTCCTTGACCACAACGTCCTCGAACGGATGGCCGCAGTCGCGGGTGTGCCCGTTATCAACCTTCTTTCGGACCGTTCTCACCCCCTGCAGGCGATAGCGGACCTTCTGACCATGCGCGCCCGTTGGGACGGCAAGCTTGCCGGGCGCCGCGTCGCATGGGTGGGCGACGGCAACAACGTGGCTCGCAGCCTGGCACTGGCCTGCGCGATGGTCGGCGCAGAAGTAAGGGTCGCATCGCCGGCGGGCCGCGGCCTCGACGAGCTCACCGTCGATGCCGTCAGTTCGTTCGGGGGAGCGATCGTCCAGTCCCAGTCGCCGTCGGAGGCAGTCGAAGGGGCGGACGCCGTCTGCACCGATGTCTGGGTTTCGATGGGCCAAGAATCAGAGTCAGTGGAACGGATGGACGCCTTCAGGCCTTACCAGGTGGACGCCGCGCTGATGGCCCGAGCCGCACCGGGCGCTGTTTTCCTGCACTGCCTGCCGGCTCACCGCGGGCAAGAGGTCACCGCCGAGGTTATCGACGGTCCCGACAGCCTGGTTTGGCCCCAGGCGGCGAACCGTTTGCGGGCGATGCGGGGACTTCTGTTGTGGATGTTCGGGCAGGGGGCAGTGGCGTGAAGCTGACCAAGACCCAGCGCCAGCACCGGGTCAGCCAAATCCTCGAAAAAGAGGCAGTGGTGAGCCAGGCCGAGCTGGTCCGGATGCTCGGCGAGCAGGGGGTCGAGGCGACTCAGGTGACGGTGTCGCGTGACCTCGAAGAGCTGGGTGCCGTCAAGGTCCGCCGGCCCGGCGGAGTGCTCGTCTACGCGCTACCCGAAGGCTCCAACGAGCGGCCCACTCCCGAGCTGCACCTGCGACGGGTGCTCGGTGAGTGGGTCGCGGACGTTTCTAGCTCGGGCAACCTGGTGGTGATACGCACGCCGCCCGGATGTGCCCACGTTGTTGCCTCGGCACTCGACAGGTCCGGGATGCCGGAGGTAATAGGGACCGTGGCGGGCGACGATACCGTCCTCGTTGTGGCAGCCGAACGCGTCAAGGGTGCCGTGCTGGCCCGCAAACTGGCCAATATGGCGGGCCGCGAAATCTAGACGCGGGAAAAGACGCCCGCCCGGCCTGCTCGTTTGAATGAGTATGCAGACGAGTGTATACTTGTCCCCATGCCAAAAAAGGTTGTACTTGCATATAGCGGTGGCCTGGACACGTCCGTCGCTGTGCGTTGGATGACCGAGGAAATGGGCGTCGAGGTCGTAGCGCTCGCAGCAGACCTCGGCCAAGGGGGTGACTGGGACGCCGTCACAGATCGTGCCCTTGCTGCGGGAGCGGTCGATGTCGTAGTCGTAGACGTGAGAGAAGAGTTCGGGACCGATTTCGTTGCGCCGGCGATCCGGGCCAATTCACTTTACGAGGGTAAATACCCCCTTATCAGTTCGCTTTCTCGGCCCGTAATCGTGAAGCACCTTGTGGCGGCGGCCCGCCAGCACGGCGCCGACGCGATCGCCCACGGCTGCACGGGCAAGGGTAACGACCAGGTGCGTTTCGAAGTTTCGAGCCGGGCGCTGGCCCCGGACCTGGAAGTGATAGCGCCCGTGCGTGTTTGGGGGTTCACCCGCGACGACTCGATCGACTACGCGAAGCGCTACGGGATCCCGATCTCGGCTACCAAGGCCAGTCCCTACTCTGTCGACCAAAACCTCTGGGGCCGTACCGTCGAGTGCGGCATCCTCGAGGACCCGTGGGTGATGCCGCCCGCCGACGTCTACGAACTGACTGTGCCGAAGGCGTCCGGTGGCGAGGCGCTCGAAGTTGTGGTGGGGTTCGAGGCTGGGCTGCCGGTCTCCCTCGACGGCAGCCGGCTTGCCCTTCACGAACTGTTGCCCGCGCTCGATGCCATCGTCGGCCCTTTCGGTTACGGCCGGGTCGACATGATCGAGAACCGCCGTGTCGGCATCAAGAGCCGGGAGATCTACGAGTGCCCGGGCGCGCTGGCGCTACTGATGGCCCATCAGGACCTCGAAGGCATGACGCTCGAGCGCGACGTGGCTCACGAAAAATTGCGGCTTGAGCCCCGCTGGGCCGAGCTCGTCTACGACGGGCTCTGGTATTCCCCGCTGAAGGCCTCGCTCGATGCCTTCTTTGCGGAGTCACAGCGCCATGTGACCGGGGAGGTCCGCCTGCGCTGCGAACCCGGCGTCGCCCCCGGAGGCCTCGGCTGCTGCTATGTCGTCGGCCGTAGGAGCCCGGTCGCCCTTTATGACCACGACCTTGCGACCTACTCTGCCGCGGACCGCTTCCGTCATCAGGACGCCGAAGGGTTTGTACGTATTTTCGGCCTCGGCATCGAGACCTGGGCGAGCAAGCAGGGCCCGGCCGACTGACCGCATATCGAGGGCCTGGGACCTCAGCTCCGCTGGAGCCCGGGCTCGAGACCGCACGCCCGGTGATGAACCCGCTGGCGAACGGGTTCATCACTCAGGGGCTCGGTTCGTCCCCTCTCCCCGTGGTGGATGGCTCGCGAAATGCGAATACTCGTGGTCCTACTTACATCCCGGAGCCCATGTAGCTATGGCTGGGTAGCGGCGCCGATAGCCACCCGGCGGGCTATTTCTGGCGGAGCTCACTTTCAAGACGACGGGCAACTTCTCGGTAGCGGCCGACCGGGATGAGGTGCACTCCGTCGAAGGCCCCGGAGTCGCGGATCGCGCTCACCATCTCGCAGGCGAAGTCGACTCCCGCCCCGGTGTCGTGTTCGAGGCGCCTGACGAGCCAGTCTGGGACCGTAAGTTGAGGGAAATCGGTACCCAACTTCGTGGCCATCGGCGCGCTTGCGACGACCAACACGGCTGCGTAGACCGGGCCGACAAAGTTGATCGACGATCGCCAACTCACTACCTGGTCAACAGAGAAACAGACCTGAGCGAGAAGGAAGTCTGCGTCGCGTTTCCAAGCCGGGAGGGGCCTGAGGGCGGCCGCTGCCCCTAGCCGCAAAGGCGGGACGGCGAGGCGCTGCTCGAAACGCCGCGCCTCGTCTAGCATCACCCGCACGGTTAGGTCGTCGGAGCGCCGGCCCGACTCCGGCCGGTCACCGTAAACAAACAGGAACTCGTCCACTCCGTAAGCGGCCGCAGTCAGTAAGTCACGACGGAACCCGAGGGTGTTGCGGTCCCGAGCGTTCAGGCAAGCGATGGCCCGGCCGCCCATGTCGATCACCTCGTGGGCCACCGCAATGCTCGAGACGGTCGCCCTGCCGATGTGGTTGTCGGGGATCAAGAACAATGAGGAGACGGCGCTCAGTACGCCGATCTGGAGCCGCACGCTTCGCAGGTCGGGGCTAGTCGCCGGTTCGATCTCCCAGATAACCTCGAACGCTCTATCGGCGATTTCTGGCATGTCAGCCCGCGTGGTCACCAAGCCCCAGCATATACAAACATACAGTGAATATATTCGCCGGGAACTGAGCTATCAGCCTCCGGTCTTCCTCGTTGGCATTGGCTGGCTAGTTGGATATCGTAGCCAGGTCAACAGTTCCCGAGCGCGGCGACCATGACCCGGTTCCGCCCAGCGTTCTTGGCCTGATAGAGGGCGGCATCGGCTCGCCGGACAAGGTCGTCGGTGTCGCCGGGGGGACCGGTCGCACACCCTGCGCTTATTGTGACCACACGTTGATGATCTCCGATTACGAACGGTTTGTCGGCTACTACTGAGCGGATCCGCTCGGCGAGAGCATTTAGGCCCTCTATCCCGGAGTGGGCCACAATTACGAGGAACTCCTCGCCACCCCATCGGCCCACGACGTCCTCGCCGCGAACGTGTTGTTTGAAGCGCCTCGTGATTTCGCGCAGCACGTCGTCTCCGCCCTGATGTCCTTCGTCGTCATTAACCCGCTTGAAGTTGTCGATGTCGAGCATCAACACGCCGAAGGCCTGGTTGTATCGAACGGCGGCGCTGTCGACTTCTCTCAGGCGCTCCTCTAGGTGGCGGCGGTTGTAGAGGCCGGTGAGGGAGTCGGTCCTGCTCATCTGGTCGAGCTCGACGTTCCGGTCGCGGAGCTCGTCCTGCAATTGCTTCGTCCTGACAGCGGCGCCAACTCGGGCGATGAGCTCGGCCGTTTCAAACGGCTTTTTGAGGTAGTCCTGGGCGCCCGACCGTAAGGCGGCGACGATGTCTTCGGTGCCGGTCTTACCGGTTAGGAACACGACCGGGATGTCCTTGAGCTCCCGGTCTGATTTCAAGTGGGCGAGCACTTGGTGGCCGTTGAGCCCTGGCATGTCGATGTCAAGCAGGACCGTATCGGGCGGGGTATCGTGACATCGCTCGATGGCTTCTTGGCCGTCGACGGCCTCGATGACCGTGTACCCCTCCCGTTCGAGATGGCGCCGGAGAACTGCGCGAACCACCAGAGAATCCTCGGCGACTAGTACGGTGGCGGTCATGGGTTTACCTGCCGGTTATTGAGGAACTTCACGAGTTCCTCGATCCGGTAGCCGCCGAGGGCGTCCGCGAGCCCCGACGGTTTGTAGCGGTCAAGAACACTCCGGGCTGTTTGGAATTCCCGGGTTGCCGATGCCCGATCGCCGGACGCCTCAAGGGCGAGAGCGAGGTGGACGTGACCGATCGGTTCGTCGGGCGCCAGGTAGACGCACTTGCGGAAGGCAGTGATCGCGCTCGGGTAGTCGCCGGCGTTTGCGGCCGCTTGCCCGGCGCGGGCCAGATCTGCTGCTTGTGACGCCGGTTTGGCCGGCGGTCGAGTTCCGGGGCCCTGGCCTGATTTGACAGGTGAGCGAACGGGTTGTGCCGACGCAATCCTGGGTGCCGCGGGGCCGCGGGGCCCCGTCGGCCGTCTAGCTGCAACGAGTGGGGCGAGCACGGGCCCCAGGCGCCTTGGGTGCTCGCCTCTGCGGTGGAACGCGAACGTGCCGCCAATGTTGACCGGTTCGAACAGGTCGGGCACTTGCCAGATAGTCTCCGCGTACCCAACGAAAAGATAGGTTCCTTCTCGCAGCTGCTCGGCGAGCCGCTCAAGAAAAGCTTTGGCTTGCTGGGACGAGAAATATATGAGGACGTTGCGGCAGAACATTACGTCGCAGTTTGCCGAGCTTTGCGGGATCGTCTTGTCGATGAGGTTGTGCCGCTGGACCATCACCCGGTCTCGGATGGACGGTCGTACCTCCCAGCTATCCGGGCCGCCGACGAGGTAGCGGTGCCGCCGGGCGGTGGACAGCCCGGACAGCTCTCTTGTGAGATAGCGGGCGGCGGCTGTTCGTTGCAGGGCCTTGGTGGACACATCCGTGGCGATCACGGATCCTTCCGCCCCGAGCTCGTCGAGCACCATGGCCAGGCTGTATGCCTCCTGACCATTTGCACAGCCCGCGCTCCAAATGGTCACTGGCCCCGGCAGGGTAGGTAACACGTGGCTAGATAGCGCCTCGAATTGCCCAGGATGGCGGAAAAATGACGACTCCTGCACGGTTACCCGGTCGAAGAGGTCCTGCATGGCGTTCGAACCGGCTGTGAGCGTCTCGAGGTACGCTTCGGGGCCCAACCGGCGTTGCAGGGCTGCGTCGCGGAGGCATCGCGCGAGCCGCCCGAGCATGGGAGGGTCCGGCCGTAGGCCGAGCTGACGGTGCAGGAGCGCTGCCGCGCGGTCAACGGTCGCCATTTTCGGCCCGCCTGCGATCATTTTCGCATCGCTCGGACGGCGAGGATGATGCGTCCGGCGATGTCGCCCAGCCTCACCATGTGATTGACCGCCCCGAGCTCGTAAGCGGCTTGAGGCATACCGAATACGGCGCATGACGCTTCGTCTTGGGCGAACGTGCGGCCGCCTCGGCCACGCAGTGCGAGGAGACCGAGGGCTCCGTCACTGCCCATGCCGGTCATGATCACGCCCACGCCGCTGGCACCGGCATTCTCGGCCACCGATCGGAAGAGCTCGTCCGCGGAGGGCCGGTGCAGCGCCGGTGGCGCGGGGTCGAGCGCGATACGACCATAACGGTCGAGGCGGAGATGAACGGCTCCAGGCCCGATGTAAACATGCCCAGCGAGCGTCGCTTCACCGTGCCGGGCGATGTGGACAGGCAGCGCCGAGACCCGCGCCATCCAGCCCACCAGGCCTGCCACGAAATCGGGATGGATGTGTTGCACCACGAGGACTGGGGCGGCCAGGTCGCGCAGGCCGCCGAGCACCTCGGCCAGGGCTGCCGGGCCACCGGTCGACGCGGCGAGGGCGACGACCGGGGAGGTTACCGGTCCGGGTCGCTCCCCCCGCTCGGGGCGGGTCGTGGAGCGACGGCGCATCCGCGGGATGATCGTGACCTTGGCCAGGTTGCGGACGCAGCGTCGGATCTCCGCCTCGCGGCTCGCAGTCCATTGGGCCGGTTTTGGGAGGGCCTCAAGGGCTCCGCTGACGAGTGCTTCGATGGTGGCAGCTGACTCAGGGCCGCCGACGATTGCGGACAGCACGAGGATTGGGGTCGGCGTATCGGCCATAACCTGCTCGATGACGTAGGTGCCACTACGGTCGGGCAGCTGCAGGTCGAGGGTGACCACATCGGGCCCGGTGCCGGCCACCAGGGCTACTCCCTCGACGGCGGTGGTGGCCTGGCCGACGACCGAGATATCTCCGTCGGCCTCCAAAACGGCCACGAGGTGCCTCCGCTGGACGAGGGAGTCCTCGATGACGACCACGCGGACCTTGACGGCGTTGGCAGGTCCGTTCATCTCCGGTTGCCGAGCAGCCGCTCGACGGCTGCCAGCAGCCCTCGCTCGTCGAATGCGCTCTTGACGATGTAGCCGTCCGCGCCGGCCTCGAGGCCTCTTTGCCGGTCGAGGTCGCTTGACTTGGATGTAAGGACGAGCACGGGGAGGTTCGACAAGCTCGGATGCGCGCGGATTGCTTCGGTGAGGGCGAAGCCGTCCATCCTGGGCATATCGACGTCGGTAAGGACCAGGTCGGCGGGATCCTCGCCGAGCCTGGCTAGGGCTTCGATACCGTCGCTGGCGACCCGGACCTGGTAACCCGCCCGCTCCAGGATGGTTCGCTGCAGCTCCCGTACCGTCAGGGCGTCGTCGACGACGAGGACCCGGGCGTGCGGCCGGGCCAACTGGGTGGGCCGACCGGCGAGCTCCGTCGGCGTGGGGACAGTCGGCCTTGTTTTTTTGGCCCGGTCCACCAGGCCGGGGGCGTCGAGGACCACCAGTACCGACCCGTCGGGCTCGACGCTTGTCCCGGCCACCACATCGAGACGCGGCAGAAGGCGGCTTAGGCTCTTGACCACGACATCTCCCTGACCAACGACGCCGTCGACCTGGAAGGCGTGGCGTTGACCGGATCCCGCTATGACGACGATCGGCCCGCCGCCCGCGCTAGAGGCGGGCAGGTGGAGTAATTGGGCGAGGCTGGACACCGCGACGGGCTGGTCGTCGACCCAGATGACCGGGCGCCCCTCGGCGTATGCAGGGGGCCCTGTGTCGCCTGCCATTGCGACAACCACATTGTGCAGGGCCAGCGCGAAGCGTTGTCCCCCGGAAGCGACCAGCAGGCAGGGTAGGACGGCCAGCGTGACCGGGACGGTCACCTGAAATTCGCTGCCCCGTCCCGGCTCGGACCGGACCTCGATGCGGCCCCGGACAGCCTCGACACTGGCCCTGGCTACATCGAGGCCGACCCCACGCCCAGAGATTTCGGACAAGAACGGAGCGGTCGACAGCCCTGGTCGAAATACCAGCTGGAGTGCGTCATCGTCATCCAGTTCGTTGCTATTGATGCCCTGGCGGGCGGCCTGGTCCCGGACCTCATCGATGTCGATGCCGCGCCCATCGTCGCTGACGGTGATGGTGACCTGGGACCCGATCTGCATTGCTTGAAGCCGGATGGTCGCCTCGCGCGGTTTCCCCTTCGCTTCCCGCTCGTCGGGGGTCTCGATGCCGTGGTCGACGGCGTTGCGTACCAAATGAAGCAGGGCGTCGGTGAGCTGGTGCAGGACACCTCGGTCAATTTCGGTGTCACCGCCTCGGACTTCCCATGTGACCAGTTTTCCCAAGCTGCGGGCCAGATCACGCACCGCCCGGTTGAGCTGGTCGGTGGCCGTCCCGACCGGGACCATGCGGGCCCGCAAGGTCCGCTCCTGGAGACTATTGAGCAGGCGTGCCAGCTCCGAGAACTCCGGGATATCGGTTGGTTCGACATCGAGACGCGCCGCCAGCATGCGACCAACCCGCAAATTGGCGGTCGCCGATTCGCCAACCAGGCGCACGAGCTCATCGAGACGGGCGACGGGGACCATAACGACGGCGTTGTCGTCGGGCGCCTGGTGGACCGGCTGCCCGGCCCGCCTCTATGCCCTGCTTGGCCGCGGCTGCCGCTTCAACCTGCTGCTGGAGTATGGCGTCGACCGCCGGAGCGGTCGCCGGGCTCGCCTGGGAGGGCCGTCGGGCTACGGCGGTCGTTTCGGGCCCAGTTGCTTGCGGGCCGATGCCCGCGCCGGCAACTGCTCGGGCCGTGAGCCCCGTCAGGCCGTCGATGGCGCTGAGCAGGGAATCGATGAGCTCCGGCGTGACGGCACAGCTGCCCGACCGAAGCTCCTCGAGGCGCTCCTCCAGGGCATGGGCCACTCGGCTGACGTCGTCGAACCCGACCACTGCGGCGGAACCCTTAAGGGTGTGCACCTCCCGAAAAATGGCGTCGACCAGTTCGACGCTGGTCCCGCCGCGCTCGAGTTGGAGAACGAGCTGGACCAGGCTCGAGAGGCGGATCTCCGCCTCCTGGGCGAATAATGCCTGGAACTCCTTCTCGTCGAGGGCACTCATCGACGTTCCTGGAGGCCGGGCCGGGCTACGACGTGGCCTGCGATCGTCACCGAAGCCAGAAGAGCCTCGATGTCGATCAGCACGGCAAGCCGCCGGCCGACCGAATAGATCCCAGCGGTACCGAGCGACTCGGAAGGGCCGATCTGCTCGCCGAGCGTGGTGGGTTCGGGCAGTTCCGTCGCGCCGAGGCCAGCTGGTCCGAGCGACGTGCGCACCACTGCGGCAAAAGGCCAGACGGAGACCCGGCCGAGGCCGGTCAACGCAGCAGCGTCGAACATGGGAACGATCTCGCCGCGCAGGTTGAACAGGCCGAGAACGGCGGCCGGTGAGGTCGGCAGGGGACACAGCGCGGGAGCGGCCACCACCTCTTCGACCGACTCCATGGGCAAGGCAAACAGGTCGAGGCCGACGGGGACAAGCAACGCCTGCATCCCGGTCAGCCGGAGCCGTTAAGGCTGACTGTGGCGCTGGCCTCGAGATAGCCAGCGAGAACGGCGAGGTCGCCAGCGGCCGACGCGATTTCCTGAGCCGTCGCGGTCACCTGGCGGCTCGCGTCGGAAAGTTGGCCCATGGTCTCCACCACCTGGGCGGTCGCGCCGCGCTGCTGCTGGGCTGTGAGGCGGACCTGGTCGGCGGCGTCGGTGACATGCTCGAGGAGAGCCAGGCCCCGTTGCATCTTCTTGGCGCCTTTTTCCATGGCCAAAACCGTGGCATTGGTCTCGTCTTGCACTGCTTCGACGATGGCGGCGATATTCGATCCTGACGCCTTGGAGCGCTCGGCAAGCCGGCGCACCTCGTCGGCGACCACTGCGAAGCCGCGCCCGCCCTCGCCCGCTCGGGCTGCTTCGATGGCGGCGTTGAGGGCCAACAGGTTGGTCTGGTCGGCGATGTCCTTGATGAGGGCCAGCAGAGCGTCGATGTCGTTGACCCGTCCAGCCAGGGCGGTGGTGCGCTCACTGGAGGCCTGTATATCGGTTTCGGCCTGTTCGAGAGTGTCCCTGGTCTCCGCCGTCTGGCGGGCGACGTCTTCGATGGTCTCAGCGATAGCTGCCGACGCTCGGGCCAACTCCTCTGTGGTGGCCGAAGCCTGGGTGACGGCGGCGCTCTGCTCGAACGTGGTCGCAGCCAACTCGTCAGAGGAGGCCGATAATTCTGCTGCAGCCGAGTTCACCTGCACCCCAGCGGTCGTCACCTGATCGACGAGTCGCGCGCAGGTGCTCAGCATGGCATTGAACGAGCCCGCCAGCGCGACCAGTTCGCTCGGCCCTCCTGGTTCGACCCGGACCTGGAGGTCCCCCGAAGCGGCCCGAGCGGCAGCCTCCGTGAGTTGCTCGACGGGCCGGGACATTCGACGAGCGAACCCGACGGAGAAGACGGCCGCCAGGATTGCGGCGGCTCCGACAAGCTCGATAGCGAGGTCGCGTTGCCGGGTGACTGGTGCGAGCACGGTGCTGGCGCGGTCCTCGGCGAGTACCGTCCAGCCGAGAGCGCTCACGGTGTCGTAGCCGGCAATGACGGGATGGCCGTCGGCGTCGGTGAAGCTGGCTGCGCCGCTGGGGTCTATGGCGGCCTGGAGGGTGGCAGCGTTGCTGACAGTGGTGTGCAACACTCCCGCTTGTAGCAGCGCACTGTTGCTTAGTTTGCCCAGCGCAGTGTCATAGATCAGCTGATGTTGGCTGTCGACCGCCACGACCTCACTGCCTGCGTCAAGGCTGGGGTTCAGCAGGTTCGCCAACACAGCGGCGTTCAGGTACCCGATGACCACACCCTGGGGTCGCCCGTTGGCACCGAAGACCGGCCGGGCGATAACCCAGGTGAGTTGGCCGGCGTCCTCCGCAAGCGAGGTCAGAACGGGCTGCCCTAACGTAGCGGTGGCGAACCAGGTCTGACCGGCAGGGTCTATGCCGCCGCCCACAACGCTTGTGTCAATTACCCTTCCGAACAGGTCGGTGATCTCGACCAGGTTGAAGTCCCCGTAGGTCTTGTCGACCTGGTCCACTAGGGCGGCGGTCGTTGGGGCCGAGGGCCGGCCGGCGGCCATCGCCGCAATCACATCTACGTCCTCGCTCCGTTCGGTCAGCCAGTCCTCCAACCGCGACGTGACGGCCCGGGCCACGCTCTGGTCCTTGTCTTGGGCGGCTGTCGTCAGGCTGTGCGACGCCTGTGTGGTCAACACCAGAGCAAGCAAGACGACGATCGGCAATGACATCGCAAGCATGGCTGCCACGAGGCGAACCGCGAACCGCTTGCGGGCCGCTCGCCAATTACCCAGCCCGGATGTGGCCACGCCCGCCCCGCTTCCCGGCGTCGCCCATCGACCTGCCCTCGTTCGTTTCTCCGGCCCAGCGGATGATCCCGACGCGCCGTCTTCGAGGCGTCGTTCGCCGCTGTGCCTGCAAACCCTGCATCACAAGGGCTATCGACCCGCTCGGCAGCAAACTCGACAGATTGTTGAGAAAACGCGGAAGATCTCTTCCTACCTCGACGTCGGCCGCATAGGGAAAGCTGCGGTCATTACCTCGGAGCGAGGAGCTGGCGGGGGATGCCGCGGTAGCGGTACTCCTCGAGCCAGGGGGGGAGAGCGGGCGCAGCCAGGGGTCGGCTCCAGTAGTAGCCCTGGCCTATGTCGCAACCGGCACTGAGGAGGAACGCCAAGCCTTCGGCCGTTTCCACGCCTTCGGCCACCACCTTTTTACCGAGCCCGTGCACCAGGTCGATGATCCCCCGGACGATGTGGGCGTCGGGGTCGCCTCGTGGCAGGTCCACGACGAAGGACTTGTCGACCTTGACCAGGGAGACGGGCAGGTCGCGCAGGTATGCGAGAGACGAGAAGCCCGTGCCGAAGTCATCAATGGCCAGAGGGAAGCCTGTCGCGGCTAAAGCCTCAAGTACAACGATGGCCAAAGTCGGTTCGGCCATCACCCCGGACTCGGTCACCTCCAGCTCCAGGTCGCAAGGCGCCATGCCGTAGCGCCGACAGAGCCCTTGCAGGCGCTCCGGGAAGCCGGGATCGCTGAGCGAGTCGACGGAGAGGTTCACAGCGACTGGCAGCTCGATCCCGCTCGAGCGCCACCGGACATGCTGGCCGACGGCTTCCTCGAGGACGAAGGCAGTGATGTCGGCGATGACCCCTGACCGCTCGGCGAGGGGGATGAACTCGTCGGGGAAGACCAGGCCGCGCTGGGGGTGCTGCCAACGGACCAGGGCTTCGACGCCGACGACGGCCCCGCTCGCAAGTTCGACTTTCGGCTGGTAGTGGAGCACCAACTCATGGCCCGCTATGGCCGCTCGCAACTCGGCAGCTTGACGCTCGGCAGCCGAATCGAACGCTCGCCGCTTGGTGGTGTCCGCAAAGCTCACGACGGCGCCTACGACCGCACCGTCGATCAGCAACGGAGCGGCGGAGTACTCGACGGGCAGGCGCGTCCCGTCCTTGCGCCAGAACACCTCGTCGTCGACGCGGCACTCTTGGCCGGACTCGGTGGCCAACTTGATCTTGCAGGAGGTTGCGGGGTACCGCGACCCGTCCCCGTGGTGGTGGTGGACCAGCAGGTGCATCTCTTGGCCGATGACCTCGCTTACCTGGTAGCCGAGCATCTTGGCCCCCGTTGGGTTCATCGACGTGCAAACTCCGTCGGCTGCGACGGTGGCGATACCTTCGGCGCTGGACGCAAGAAGAAGTGCGTTGAGGCTGCCGTCCGCCTCGCTCGCCCGTAGTGCCTGGGAGGTCCGGTTAGCCTCGGCCCGCCGGCGCCCCTCGTCCTCGAAGGCATTGAACACCAGGGCGAATACCAACCCGCCAAGGCCCCCGAGGCCGCCGATCACGATGATGACCACGGCCAGGTTCTTGAGGTGGTGGTATTGGGCCTGGCGAGCCTGCTGTACCTTCGCCTCGACGGTGTCGATGGTGCTCACCTCGGTTCGGATGGCGTCCATCGTGCGCTTGCCGCTGGCGTCCAAGTCGAACGACTGGTCGATCTGACCGGCCCCGATCTCCACCTGCTGGAGCAGCGACTCGAGCGTTGCCAGCTCCGAAGCGGCCAGGCTCGCTACCCGGCGGACCCGGCCGGCCTGAGCCGGCTCGCTCGCGACCAGAGCACCGAGCGCTGACAGGCTCTTCGGCAACTCGGCAACGGCCAGGTCATAGGGCGCCAAGAACAACGCTTCGTCGGTCGCCTGGTAGCCCCGCACACCGCTCTCGGCATCGAGCAACAGTGTGAGTGCGCCCCCTGCACTTGCTTGTACGTTGTTGGCGTGCACGACGGCCTGGTCGGCGGAGTTCTGGCTCCCGCTGACGGCCAACAGGCTGGACAATGCAAAAAGGATCGCTAGCGCCGGGACCAGCGCCATGTACACGGACCTGAACCGAGAAGGCCCCTTGTGCCACCGGCGTCGGGCAAGGAGAGCCTCGTTCGGGATTTGCGCGCACGTACGCCTAAATGCGCCCATCTAAGGAGCATCGGTGAGAACGCCACCGACTTGATGCATTGCGCGTATGTCTGAGACTCCAGGTCCGCCAGAAGGTAGTGTGACCGCCGATGACGCTCTGGCAGGGCCGGTTCGGCGGGCAAAAGCAGTCGGCGGAGCTGTTCGCCTTTACCGAGAGCCTCTCGTTTGACCGCCGGCTGGCCGGTGACGACTTAGCCTGCAGCCGGGCTCACGTGCTCGGCCTCGAGCGAGGCGGGTTGCTTTCGACCGATGAGACGGGCGCCCTGCTGGCGGCCCTTGCCACGGTCGAGCAGGAGCTCGCTGACGGGAAATTCGTTTTCGAGCCAGGTGATGAGGACGTCCACACTGCAGTCGAGCGCCGCGTCACCGAGATCGCGGGTGAGATTGGTGGCCGGCTCCATACAGGACGAAGCCGCAACGACCAGGTGGCCACCGATATGCGGCTGTTCACCAAGCGCGCGCTGGCCGAGATTTCCAGGGGTGTCGTCGGGCTGCAGGAGGTCCTTCTGCACCGTGCCGGAGAAGCCGGCGATGCGTACCTGCCCGGTTACACCCATCTCCAGCACGCCCAACCGGTGCTGCTGGCTCACCACCTTCTCGCTCACGGCTGGGCGTTGTCCAGGGACGTCGACCGTATCGCCTCGACTCGCCGTCGCCTCGACGTGTCGCCGCTCGGGGCCGGCGCCCTTGCCGGGTCGTCGCTCCCGCTCGACCCTGACTGGGTCGCCCAGGAGTTGGGTTTTGCCTCGCGCTTCGAGAACTCGCTCGACGCAGTCTCGGACCGTGACTTCGTGGCCGAGACCCTCTTTGACCTGGCGCTGCTGGGTACCCACCTCTCCCGCCTCGGCGAGGAAATAGTGCTCTGGGCGACCGAAGAGTTCGGCTTTTTGCACCTGGACGACGCCTATGCGACCGGCAGCTCCATGCTCCCCCAGAAGAAGAACGCAGACATTGCCGAGCTGGCCCGGGGCAAGGCGGGGCGTTTGATCGGCCACGTGGCGGGGTTCCTCGCGACGCTGAAGGGTCTCCCGCTCGCGTACAACCGGGATCTGCAAGAGGACAAAGAGCCCCTCTTCGACGCTGTGGACCAGGTCGGACGTTCTCTTGCCGCGTTGTCCGGGCTGCTGGCGACGGCAACATTTGACACACAGGCAATGGCGCGAGCCGCCGGTTCCCCGGCGCTGGCGGCGACGGACCTGGCTGAGTGGTTGGTGCAAAAAGGGATGCCGTTCCGTCAGGCGCACGAGCTCGTCGGAGGGGTCGTGCGTGAGTCTGTTCAAAGACGCGTCCCGTTGCCGGAACTGGTTGCGGCGCACCCTGCTCTCGGCGCCGATGCCGTCGCCCTCCTCGAGCCCGGGGTCGCCGTCTCGCGGCGGACGACTCCCGGCGGTGCCGGGCCCGTCCCGGTGGCGGCTCAGCTGGAGCGGTTCGCCGCCGTGGTGCGCACAGAGGCGGAGCGGTTGGGCATGCCCCGCGTAGGTAACACCTTTTCGCACCAGCCTCGCGGCCATGCACACGGCGTAGGTCAACAGCACGAGAGCCCTGGGCCAGACGGTGGCGTCCCCGTCGCGCCTTCTCGCTCGGCTGGTCCGCCAGCCGCTGAGTGAACGCAGGCACCCGGCTGGGCGCCAAGTTCTTCCGGCGTGACGCCCGGGAGGTCGCGCAGGACCTTGTCGGCAAGCTTTTGGTGCGTTCGGACGGTCGTCAAGGCCGGCTCGTAGAGATCGAGGCATACCTCGGGCTCAGTGACCCCGGGAGCCATGCGTTCAGGGGACCGACACCGCGCTCTGCGATCATGTTCGGCCCGCCCGGGAGGCTTTATGTCTACTTCTCCTATGGCATGCACTGGTGCGCCAACATCGTCTGCAGCCCGGAGGGGACCGCCACCGCCGTCCTGCTACGCGCCGCCCAACCCATCGCCGGGATTGGGCTCATGGAGCAGGCTCGCTCGCGGGGCCAGCGCGAGGTGCCCGAGCGCGACTTGTGCCGCGGACCAGGCCGCCTGGCCCAGGCATTCGCCATAACGGGCGCGGACAATGGGCTGGACTTGACCGAGAGGGGGTCGGAGCTGTGGTTGTCTGACGACAAATTCGGCCCGGGGGGCGTGGTCGAGGCGACCCCACGCGTCGGGTTGTCGGCCTCGCAAGCCCCTGAGCTGCTCTTGCGCTTCGTACTAAAGGGCAGTGCCTGGGCTTCACGTGGCCCGCGGCCTGCCGTACCCGCCGCTTCGGTCCCCACCGCCCCTGGGCAGCCCATCGGCCCAACCGGTACGGCGAGGCGCAGTGCTGGGGCGCCTACCAGGACAGATAGGACGCCAGGCCAGGGAATCCGGCGAAGAGAGGGTTAAACGGTCCCGGTGGTCTTCCCATGTGGGCTAGCATGACTCTGCTCTCCCCCGGGAGAGTGCAGTGGATGCAGCCAATGGCTGCCGGCGATGCCGGTGGGGTGTCGTTGACAAGTACCGCTGCGTAGGTTAAGCTAGAAAGCCGCTCAGGTGAGCAATCACCTCCGAGCGACGCCGTCACTGGAGGGCCTCAAACCCTTCAAGTGAGGCGCTTAGCGGTTGGCACCGCCGCCTGCTACCAAGCAGACGCGTGCCCCCGCGAGCAGTGGACCTTGAAAACGGAACAGAGAAAGTTAAAAGCTAGTGCGGGCGCGCCGGTGAAAACCGGAGCGCCAATCTTGTCAAGCATTAGACGGACAACAACTTCCGTCTTTGTGCCATCCAGCCCGAAGGCTCGGGCTGGCGCTCTACAAATGGGTCGAGGCATACCGAAAGGTGTGCTTGAGATCTCGATGGAGAGTTTGATCCTGGCTCAGGACGAACGCTGGCGGCGTGCTTCACACATGCAAGTCGAACGGGGCTCATTCGGTGGTAACACCGGAGAAGGCCTAGTGGCGAACGGGTGCGTAACACGTGAAGAACCTGCCCCGAAGACTGGGATAACAGCGGGAAACCGCTGCTAATACCGGATGACCCCACCAGGCCGCATGGCCAGGTGAGGAAATGGGCCTACCGCTTCGGGAGGGCTTCGCGGCCTATCAGCTTGTTGGTGGGGTAACGGCCTACCAAGGCTACGACGGGTAGCTGGTCTGAGAGGACGACCAGCCACACTGGGACTGAGACACGGCCCAGACTCCTACGGGAGGCAGCAGTGGGGAATCTTGCGCAATGGGCGAAAGCCTGACGCAGCAACGCCGCGTGAGGGATGAAGGTCTTCGGGTTGTAAACCTCTTTCGAGCAGGGACGATTGTGACGGTACCTGCAGAAGAAGCTCCGGCCAACTACGTGCCAGCAGCCGCGGTGATACGTAGGGAGCGAGCGTTGTCCGGATTCATTGGGCGTAAAGAGCTCGTAGGCGGCTCAGTAAGTCAGGTGTGAAATCCTCAGGCTCAACCTGGGGCTGCCATCTGATACTGCTGTGGCTAGAGCCCGGTAGGGGTCCACGGAATTCCTGGTGTAGCGGTGAAATGCGCAGATATCAGGAGGAACACCAGTGGCGAAGGCGGTGGACTGGGCCGGTACTGACGCTGAGGAGCGAAAGCGTGGGGAGCGAACAGGATTAGATACCCTGGTAGTCCACGCCGTAAACGTTGGGCACTAGGTGTGGGACCTTGTCAACGGGTTCCGTGCCGTAGCTAACGCATTAAGTGCCCCGCCTGGGGAGTACGGCCGCAAGGCTAAAACTCAAAGGAATTGACGGGGGCCCGCACAAGCGGCGGAGCATGTGGCTTAATTCGAGGCGACGCGAAGAACCTTACCTGGGTTGAACTACGCAGGAAAAGCCGTAGAGATACGGTGTCCGAAAGGGCCTGCGATAGGTGGTGCATGGCTGTCGTCAGCTCGTGTCGTGAGATGTTGGGTTAAGTCCCGCAACGAGCGCAACCCTTGTCCTGTGTTGCCAGCGGATAATGCCGGGGACTCGCAGGAGACTGCCGGGGTCAACTCGGAGGAAGGTGGGGACGAAGTCAAGTCATCATGCCCCTTACGTCCAGGGCTGCACACATGCTACAATGGCCGGTACAAAGGGCTGCTATTCCGCGAGGATGAGCGAATCCCAAAAAGCCGGTCTCAGTTCGGATCGGAGTCTGCAACTCGACTCCGTGAAGTCGGAGTCGCTAGTAATCCCGGATCAGCAACGCCGGGGTGAATACGTTCCCGGGCCTTGTACACACCGCCCGTCACACCACGAAAGTCGGCAACACCCGAAGCCGGTGGCCCAACCGTAAGGAGGGAGCCGTCGAAGGTGGGGTCGGTGATTGGGGTGAAGTCGTAACAAGGTAGCCGTACCGGAAGGTGCGGCTGGATCACCTCCTTTCTAAGGAGCAGAAGGCTGGAGTAATTTCCGGTCCATTCTCCGAAGTTGACTACTAGCTATTCGGCGACCATGTGGTCTCCGGCTTGTCGTAGGTGCTTGCACCTCTAAGCCGTGGACAGTGGGAGCCGGGCAATCTCTGTTCCGTTTTCTGGGCTCACGGTTCGTGGCCCAGCTGATGGTGCGAATTGGCCCGGGGTTTCCCGGAGACCGAGACGCCTTTCCGCACGAGAAGCCCGGCGAGTTTTATGGCCGGGCTTTCTCACCGCCCCTTGAGAATTGCATAGTGAGCACGAGCATCTTGTTCTCCAAGCTACAAAAGCCAACGGTGGATGCCTTGGCGCCTAAAGCCGATGAAGGACGTGGGTGGCTGCGAAAAGCCACGGGGAGCTGCCTACCGAGCGTTGATCCGTGGATGTCCGAATGGGGCAACCCAATACCGCGAAAAACGGTATTACTCCGGTCTGAATAAAATAGGGCCGGTAGAGGGAACCAGGGGAATTGAAACATCTCAGTACCCTGAGGAAAGGAAAGCAACAGCGACTCCCTGAGTAGCGGCGAGCGAAACGGGAAGAGCCTAAACCGTGCCGGTGTCAAGCCTGGTGGCGTTGCCGGTACGGGGTCGTGGGACCAGATAGGAGAGTCACCAGCCTCTCCACGGAGTTACAAAGTTGCTGCGTAGCAGAAGGGTTTTGGAACGTCCCGCCACAGAGGGTAATAGCCCCGTACGTGAAACGCATGCAGCCTCCGATCTGGCACCCGAGTAGCTCCGGGCCCGTGAAACCTGGAGTGAACCAACGAAGACCACTTCGTAAGGCTAAGTACTAATAGGCGACCGATAGTGCACTAGTACCGTGAGGGAAAGGTGAAAAGTACCCCGGGAGGGGAGTGAAATAGTACCTGAAACCGTTGGCTTACAAACAGTCAAAGCGTCGTCAGTCTCTTCGGAGATTGGCCGTGATGGCGTGCCTTTTGAAGAATGAGCCAGCGAGTTACCGTGCGTGGCAAGGTTAACCCGTGAGGGGGAGCCGGAGCGAAAGCGAGTCTTAAATGGGCGTCCAGTCGCGTGCGGTAGACCCGAAGCCGAGTGATCTATCCATGGGCAGGCTGAAGCGGGGGTAAGACCCCGTGGAGGGCCGAACCCACCATGGTTGAAAACATGGGGGATGACCTGTGGATAGGGGTGAAAGGCCAAACAAACTCGGTGATAGCTGGTTCTCCCCGAAATGCATTTAGGTGCAGCGTCGGGTGTTCAGCGTCGGAGGTAGAGCACTGAATGGGTTAGGGGGCCTACAAGCTTACCGACCCCAATCAAACTCCGAATGCCGATGCTCTAGAACCCGGCAGTGAGACTACGAGGGATGAGCTTCGTGGTCGAGAGGGAAACAGCCCAGATCGCCGGCTAAGGCCCCTAATTCGGTGCTAAGTGGGAAACGATGTCGGACTGCACAGACAGCCAGGAGGTTGGCTTAGAAACAGCCACCCTTTAAAGAGTGCGTAATAGTTCACTGGTCGAGTGGTCCGGCGCGGACAATGTAACGGGGCTCAAGCACCGAGCCGAAGCCGCGGACCTCGCGCAAGCGGGGTGGTAGGGGAGCGTCGAACGGGCAGAGAAGCGGCGGTGTGAACCGTCGTGGAGCCCGCTCGAGTGAGAATGCTGGCATGAGTAGCGAGAGAGGGGTGAGAAACCCCTCCGCCGTAAGCCCAAGGTTTCCTGGGGAAGGCTAATCCTCCCAGGGTGAGTCGGGAGCTAAGGCGAGGCCGAAAGGCGTAGTCGATGCACAACCGGTTGATATTCCGGTACCGTCGTGCACGCGTCAATCCCAAGCCAGGGGTACTAAGGGGCTGCCTTCGGGCGAACCGACAGGTCCTGGGGCGGGCAGCGAAGGCGGGACGCAGGAGGGTAGGTGAACCGTGGCGTTGGTTGTCCACGGGTAAGCGAGTAGGGCGAGGGCCAGGCAAATCCGGACCTCATTAAGCCTGAGACGTGATACCGAGCCGTAAAAGGCATAGTCACTAATCCCATGCTGCCTAGAAAAGCGTCTAGCGAGTTGGCACGACGCCCGTACCCCAAACCAACACAGGTGGGCGGGTAGAGAATACCAAGGCGATCGGGAGAACTGTGGTTAAGGAACTCGGCAAAATACCTCCGTAACTTCGGGAGAAGGAGGGCCTCAGTAAGGTGAAAGGCTTCGCGCCTCGAGCCTGAGGAGGCCGCAGAGACCAGGGGGAAGCGACTGTTTACTAAAAACACAGCAGCGTGCGAAGTCCTAAGACGATGTATACGCTGTGACGCCTGCCCGGTGCTGGAAGGTTACGGGGAGGGGTTAGCCCGCAAGGGCGAAGCTCTGAACCTAAGCCCCAGTAAACGGCGGCCGTAAAACAACAAAGTTGCGGCTCCAGATAGGTAACTGACTGGATCAAACTCTGCTATATGCTGGAAACACCGAGTATCCGGCGGTACTCGTTCATGGCGACGCCCATTTCTAGGGTGAAGTTATGAGCAGTGACAATCCGTCCGGTGCGGTCAATCAGCAGGAAAGGCCGGTCTGACAGCAGCCAGCTGCCAGCTCGGAATCCTCAGAGGCCATACGCAGAGCTCCCTCAAGGAAGCTTTGAGGGATGAAGATATGGTCCACGCCCCATAGCGATATGGGGGTAACGGGAACTATAACGGTCCTAAGGTAGAAGTCCCGGATTCGTGCCCGGGCACTGCCCCTCCCAAGAGTGATCTTGGAAAGTGCAGCTGGCTATATGCTGGGAACCCCGAGTATCCGGCGGTACTCATTACGGTCACTGACCCTTCGTAGGGTTTGGTGCGTGAAGAGTGAAAATCCGTCCGGTGCGGGCAATCAGCAGGAAAGGCCGATAGCTGCGGAGTGGGTCGTCGGCTTCGTCGACGGTGAGGGCTGCTTCAGCGTTCCGATCTTTCGCAACGCGACATGCCGATTGGGCTGGCAAGTCCAACCGGAGTTCGCCGTAGTGCAAGGGGAACGCAGCGTAAATGTTCTTTACGCTCTGCAGACCTTTTTTGGGTGTGGCTTAGTGGCGGTGAATCGTCGTCACGATAACCATCGCCAAGACATGTGGCGTTTCGGCGTCAGGCGTCTTGACGATTTGGTAGGCCGCATTATTCCGTTTTTCGAGCAGTACCCGCTTTTTACGGCAAAAGCTGGTGATTTTTCCAGCTTTGCGAAGGTGGTGCGACTGATGGAGACGGGCTTCCACTTACGGGTGGAAGGTCTAAGTCAGGTCGCTCAGATCGCATCGACGATCAACCGCCGAAAGCCGTCGCAGTTTTCGGAATCCTCAGAGGCCATACGCCAGCCACCTGGTATCGACGTACCAGGTGAAGATATGGTCCTAGCTTCATGGCGACATGGAGAGTCCTAGAGCGAAATTCCTTGTCGGGTGAATAGTTGCCCTGCGTGGGAGTGATCCCACGTGTAAGACCCGCTCATAACGGCGAAGCCCACACCGGCTGCCTCGTACAAGGCGAGGCGATAGACGGCGGGCAATGCCGTGGGAAGCCCTCTGCCGGTTTTTCTCCGGTATGGCCCTGTAACGACTGATCCCTTTATGGGTGAGGCTCTAGTTGCTGCCACGATTTTGTGGCAAATCTATAACTGGAGCAATACGCGGGCTCTCTGCAAATAGCAGAGATGAAGGCATAGTCTGTCCCCCTCGAAAGAGGGGAAAAAGATGAAGTTCCGACCTGCACGAATGGCGTAACGATTTCCCTACTGTCTCAACCACAGACCCGGCGAAATTGAAGTACGAGTAAAGATGCTCGTTAGCTGCACCAAGACGGAAAGACCCCGTGGACCTTTACTATAGCTTGATGTTGGTTTTTGTTGCTTGTTGTGTAGGATAGGTGGGAGACTTGGAAGCTCCGGCGCCAGCCGGGGTGGAGTCAACGTTGAAATACCACCCTTCATGTGACGGGAACCTAACCTACGTCCGTGATCCGGATGAGGAACAGCGTCAGGTGGGTAGTTTGACTGGGGCGGTCGCCTCCTAAAGAGTAACGGAGGCGCCCAAAGGTTCCCTCAGGCTGGTTGGCAATCAGCCGTCGAGTGCAATGGCACAAGGGAGCTTGACTGTGACACCTACAAGTGGAGCAGGTGCGAAAGCAGGGCATAGTGATCCGGCGGTCGCGTGTGGAAGCGCCGTCGCTCAACGGATAAAAGGTACCCCGGGGATAACAGGCTCATCTTCCCCAAGAGTCCATATCGACGGGAAGGTTTGGCACCTCGATGTCGGCTCGTCGCATCCTGGGGCGGAAGTACGTCCCAAGGGTTGGGCTGTTCGCCCATTAAAGCGGTACGCGAGCTGGGTTTAGAACGTCGCGAGACAGTTCGGTCCCTATCTGGTGTAGCCGTTGGAGACCTGAGGAAGGCTGTCCCTAGTACGAGAGGACCGGGACGGACGCAGCTCTCGTGTGCCAGTTGTCCTGCCAAGGGCACGGCTGGTTTGCGACCTGCGGAAGGGATAAGCGCTGAAAGCATATAAGCGCGAAGCTCGTTCCAAGATGAAGTCTCCCACAGATTTAATCTGGTAAGGCCCCTGGTAGACCACCAGGTTGATAGGCCGGAGGTGTAAGCGCAGTAATGCGTTCAGCCGACCGGTACTAATCGGCCGAGGGCTTGTAGAACAAACAGCTCGTGCTCACTATGGAAAGCTCAAGGCAAGGTGGCCCGCGAGGGCCGTTTGAAAATAGCAAAGGTTCCCGGTGACCATAGCGGTGGGGCCACACCCGTTCCCATCCCGAACACGGAAGTTAAGACCGCCAGCGCCGATGGTACTTGGGGGGCAGCTCCCTGGGAGAGTAGGACGTCGCCGGGATATTCGTATAGCAAGACCCGTGCCGTGGTGGGCGGCACGGGTCTTTGCGCGTTTGGGAACAGCCGAGGAGGAGTGGAGATATGCTGGAAAACATGGCCTCGGGTAGTGGGCGGGTGGCGGGCCCGCGAGGCGCTAAGGCGGGCGCCCCCAAGAAGCGGTCTGTAAGTAGCACCACGTCGAAGACTCGGAGCGGCTCTGCTTCGCGTTCTGCGACCGGGTCGCGGTCAACGAGTTCCCGCTCAACAACGAACTCGCGTTCCACAACCAGCTCCGCGGTCAGCGACCGGGTCACGCAGTGGGACTGGAGCGCGCAGCGGGGGGAGTTCGGCTACCGGGCGCAGCTCGGCCGGCCGGAGCGACTACGTGGCAAGGCCAAGCGCGGGGCGTTCCGCGCCGAGTGTTACCCGCGGGTTTTCCGGAGCAAGTAGGAGTAGCTCGAGGGCGGACAGCTCCGCTGGGGACGAGGCGAAGGCCGCGCCGCAGTTCTGCCGGCGGTACAGGTGCGGGAGCCTCTAGAGCTGGCGGCCGGGGCTTTGGCGCTGCGGCGCGGGCGTCGGGAAGTTCTGAGCGGTTTGGCTCTGACCGGCCGCGCTCGTCAAGCAGCTTTAGAGGGGATGCCGCCGGAGCGCCACGCGCCCCGGCCCGCAGGGCTCCCCGCGACGGCGCTGGCGCGTGGGCGCCATCAGAGGAGCGGACGTCGTTCGGGCGAAGCGCAGGCGCGCCGACGAGCCGCGCCCGCTCAGCTTCAGGGATGGAGCGCCCGCCCGCACGGACCTACGGCGAGCGGACCGAGCGGCCCAGTCGGGGTGCCGGGAGCGGCGGGCCGTACAGGGGTGACGACCGTGGCGGACGGTCAGAAGGACCTGGTGGAAGAAGCGACAGGTCCAGCTTTTCGGACCGCTCGACTGGAGATGGGCCCCGCTGGGGCCGTCCGGTAACTTCGGGCGGCAGGGCCGGGCCGACTGACCGGGCCACCGGTAGGGGCGACGGGCCACGAAGTGCGCAGTCGCGGTCATTCGGTTCGCCGCCAAGGCCGTTTGACCGGCCGAGCCGTCCATCGGATGAACGGTCCGGACGAGGACCTGGCGAGCGCGCGCCTCGGGGGTTCCAAACTGGCGGCAGTGGGGCGCCCGCGTTCCCAAAGCGCATCGACAGCCGCGGAAAACCGGCTGCCAGGGCGACTTGGGATAGGGATGCACCCAGGGCCTTCGCTCCGCGCCGTGAGACGGGTGGTCCTCGCAGCGAGACAGGTGGTCCCCGCCGAGAGACAGGCAGTTCACGAAGCGATACCAGCGGGCCCAGCGGCGAGACGGGTGGTTCCCGCGCCGGCAGCGGCTACTCCCGGGCGCGAACGGCTGGGGACGGTAGCGGTCCTCGGCGCGACTTTGGGGCCAATGGGCCGGTCCGGCCACTCCGGCCGTCGGGAGAACCGGCTAACCCGCGCCGGCCGACGCCGACGGGTTGGGGCAGTGTTGCCCGCCACGGTATAGGGGAACTCGATAACGCAGAACCGACCGCGTCCGAGATTTGGTCGGCGGCACGAGATAGCGCTCAAGCGACAAGAGGTCGTGCTCCGGGCGGCCCCAGAGCAGGCGGGTCGTCCAGAACAGGCGGGTCGTCCAGGGGAGCGGCTGGCCGTGGAGATGCCGGCCGTTCATGGACTGACCGTGCAGGCGCTGGTCCCAAGCGGGCCGGCCAAGTACCGGCGCGGCGAACGCCTGTTGCCCGTCCTCGCCCAGCGGTCGCACCGCTTACAGGGCCGCTTTCACCAGCACAAGAGCTGGAGGAGCAAGCAACCCACGGCGAAGCCGGCCACGACGACTGGTCGATGACCATCGTCGAAAGGGTGCCCGCTCCCGGCCGCCGAGCCAAAGCCCCGAGCCGTCGCTCGCAGCCTGCCGCCGGTCGCGCTCAAACGGCCGCCCGGCCGTCCGCCCGCGCCAACGGGCGAACTGACCCAGCAGCAACTCCGGTACAGCGCGAACGTTCAGCGACCAGAAGGCCTTCACCGCGAACAGGTGCCCTTCTGTCTGTTGACAAGGAAGCCCCTGAACCGCTCGTTACGGCCAAGCTCGCCGACGCCACTCGGGCTTATTCGGCCGACCGGTATAACGACGCGTTGCGGATGTTGCGCAAATTGTCCTCCCAGGCTCCGACCTCAGGGCCGGTGAAGGAGCTGCTCGGCCTCACCCTCTACAGGTTGGGCAAGTGGGCTCTCGCCCTGCGCGAGCTCGAAGCCCATCATCAGCTGTCCGGCAGCTACGACCAGTTCCCAGTTATCGCCGACTGTTATAGGGCCTTGCGCCGCTACGAAGAAGCCGACGCCACGTGGGCCGAGCTGCGCCAGGCTTCGCCGAGCCCGGAGGTAATAGCCGAGGGCCGCTTGGTGGCTGCAGGATCCCTGGCGGACCAAGGTGACCTGAAGGGCGCGGTCAAGTTGCTCGAGGTCTCGCTGCGCCGTTCGAAGCCGAAGGGCTTCCACGTCCGCCAGTGGTACGCGTTGGCTGATCTTTACGAACGGGCCGGAGAGCTGCCACGTGCGCGTGACCTCTTTACCCGGATAGCGGCGGCGGACCCTGATGCGTACGACGTACGGCAGCGCCTAATCGGGCTCGACTGAGTGACCTCGTAGCGGTCCTGGCCCTTTGGTATGCTTCGCCGAAACCACCTCCCGTGGTCGGCCATGAGGCTCAAGCTGGGCACTAAAGGGCGTTGCCTTTAGGGCAAAGTGTTGTCGCAGCTTCGTCGTTGTTATCGACGCGTTCTGGTGGGCACTCGGCGCCTCGGCGCCCGTGATCCGTCGCCGGTCGTACCGGCACATATAACAACGGGAGCGACCGTGCTGAACATGGTGGTTGTAATAGGGAGCCTGGCAAAACCCATGCAGGTGAGGAGCTTGCCCAGCGGTCTCTCCCTGGCCAGCTTCGACCTGATGGTGCCGCGTGCCGACCAGTCCACCGACACGGTCCCAGTGGCGTTGTTCGACACCCCGGAGCACGTACCCGATTGGCCCGCAGGACAAGAGGTATTGGCTATCGGGCGCGTCAGGCGGCGGTTCTTCAGGGTCGCGGGCAGCACCCAGAGCCGCACAGAAGTCGTTGCTGACAAAGTCTTGGCTCTGAGCCATAAAGAGAGCGTCTGTTTAGCACTGGCGGGGGCGGGCGCTGCTCTGGCAGCCATTGTCGACCACCTCACGTCGGTCGGATGACGCTGTCATATACAAACTCGTGGTCGTAAAAATATGTCGCAATATTGCACGCGAATAATCGTCGTTTTCGCGCATGGCGCGCTACGGCGTACGCAAAGCGCGGGTTAGCTATAGCGTCCGTTGCTGCGGGCGAGCTCCTCCAAAAGCTGGGCCACTCCGTCTTCTGCATTGGGGGGCAACACCGTTTGGACTGTCGCCAGGACTTCATCGATCGCGTTTGCGGGAGCCGCCGCCCGCCCTGCCCATGCCAACACCGTCAGGTCATTGTGGTTGTCCCCGATTGCAAGGACCTCTCCTACCGCTACACCCAGTCGATTGCACACACGCTCGGCTGCGTAGGCCTTCGAAATGCCGGGGCCGGCGATCTCCACCCAGTCCAGCCCCGACGAGGTCACGTGGCCCTTATCGGCAACCTGCTCCTTCAGCTCGGCAAGCAGTTCACCAGCGGGCCAGCCGGGCCGGCGCATTATGAGCTTTATGCAAGCTGAGCCAACGGCTTGGGCTATGTCGTCGACGGTCTCGGTGCGATCATCCCAACCCCACGAGGGGTCGACGAACCCGGCTTCGTGAGTAAAACTGTCCATTTCTTCAACGGCGAAGACCGCTCCCGGGAAGAGCTCGCGCAGCATCGTCACCAGACCAGTTGCCACCTCAGCCCCGATCGTTTCGATCTCGATGATCTCCATCAACGAGATGTCGACAACAGCGGCCCCGTTCGAGCAGACCCCGAGCGGCCCGAGCCCCGCTTCCACGCGCGACCTCCCAAGTGATCCTGGGGGGCCTACCGGTGATCGGGATGACGTGCAGCCCGGCATCACGCGCCGCCCGTACCGCGCAGATCGTGCGTTCGCTGACAGTACCGTCGGGGCGCAAGAGGGTGCCGTCGAGGTCCGTTGCTACCAGCCGGACGGGAGGAAGGCCCGCGGCTGACCCTGCACCCCCCTCGGCGTTGACCACCTGGCTGAGGATACCGTAACCTCACCGCCGCGGGGAGCCATAGCCGGGCGTAAGGCCGTGGTGGGCACCTCAGGCAGGGACTTTCGACCGTGGCAACGAGGTAACCTGGGGCACTAAGCTAAGGGTGCGAACGAGGCCGGGCCATTGCGTTCTTGCGTCCCTCACCTGGAACGTTGCCTGCCCGGGCTTACGCCACGAAGACCTGGACCACTGAGTTAGGAGCGATCCCCGATGGACCTTCACCAACTGCTTGGCGACGACGCCGAAGCCCTTCTGACACATGAGTGCAAGGGCATCAGCCGAGATGACCTGATCCTGCCGGGGCCGGACTTCGTGGACAGGGTGTACTCATGGAGCGACAGGTCCGTCCCTGTGCTGCGCAACCTCGGCCTGCTGCTCAATACCGGGCACCTTGGGGGCACCGGCTACATCTCGATACTGCCCGTCGACCAGGGCATTGAGCATTCGGCGGCGGCCAGCTTCTCACCGAACCCGATCTACTTCGACCCGAAGAACATCGTCGAACTGGCGATCGATTCGGGTTGCAACGCGGTCGCGTCAACTCTGGGAGTGCTCGGCATTGTGGCCCGCCGGTATGCGCACAAGATCCCCTTCATCGCAAAGCTCAACCACAACGAACTGCTCAGCTATCCCAACATTTACGACCAGGTCATGTTCGGCTCCGTCCAGCAGGCTTTCGAGCTCGGTGCAGTCGGGGTAGGTGCGACGGTGTACTGGGGCTCAGAAGAGTCCCGCCATGAGATGCAGGAGGTCTCGGAGGCCTTCGAGGAGGCGCATTCTCTCGGTATGTTCACCGTCCTGTGGTGCTACGTCCGCAACAGTGCTTTCAAGAAAGACGGCGTCAACTACGAGGTTTCGGCCGACCTCACGGGTCAGGCCAACCATCTGGGCGTCACCATCCATGCGGACATCATCAAGCAGAAGTTGCCCGAGAACAATGGCGGTTACAACGCCATCGGCTTCGGTGTGACCTCAAAGCTCGTCTACAGCGAGTACACCACGGACAACCCGATCGACCTCACTCGCTGGCAGCTCGTGAACACCTACATGGGCCGCATACCGCTGATCAACAGCGGCGGCGCCTCCGCGGGTGCTGAGGACATGGCCGACGCGGTCCGTACGGCCGTCATCAATAAGCGAGCCGGGGGGGCCGGCCTGATCATGGGCCGCAAGGCTTTCCAGCGTCCTATGAACGAGGGCATAGCGCTGATCAACGCGGTGCAGGACGTCTACGCCGACCCAGCCATTACGGTCGCCTGAACCACTCGGCGCCGCTCGAGCCCCGGGCCTCGGCGCTTTGCCCTGGCGCGGGGAAAGCCACCCGATAAGCTGACAAGGCGCATAGGCACACCTTGGGGGCACAGCTTTGACTGACACAGTTACCAGCGGGCACAAGTTGAAGACTCTGGACCGCGTGGTCATCCGGTTCGCCGGGGACTCCGGTGACGGAATGCAGCTGACAGGGGACCGTTTCACGACGAGCTCGGCCATTTTCGGCAACGACCTGTCGACCCTGCCGGACTTTCCCGCGGAGATACGGGCGCCAGCGGGCACGGTGGCCGGAGTTTCTGCGTTCCAGGTCCATATTTCGGACCATGACATCTTCACTCCCGGTGACCATCCCGACGTGCTCGTCGCCATGAACCCGGCGGCACTCAAGGCCCATCTGTCTGACCTCGAGGCGGGCGCAGCCATAATTCTCAACAGCGACGCTTTCGACGAGCGGTCGTTGCAAAAGGCCGGTTATGCAGCCGACCCCAGAGCAGACGGAAGCCTCGACGCGTTCACGGTGTACGAGGTGCCGATGACCTCGCTCACCCTGGAGGCGGTAAAGCCAAGCGGCACGAAGGCACGCGACGCCGAACGCTCAAAAAACTTCTTCGCGCTCGGCCTCGTCAGCTGGATGTACAGCCGCCCACCCGAGCCGACGATCGAATGGGTGACAAAGCGCTTCGCCTCTAACGACATGGTCCGTGAGGCCAACACACTGGCGTTCAAGGCCGGCTGGAACTTCGGCGAGACCGCGGAGGTCTTCGAGTCCTCCTATGAAATAAAGCCGGCTCACCTTCCGGCCGGTACCTACACCAACATTTCAGGCAACACCGCTCTTGCGTGGGGCCTCGTTGCTGCAGGCCACCTCGCAAAAGTCCCTGTTTTCCTCGGTAGTTACCCGATCACTCCCGCCTCTGACGTCCTCCACGAGCTTTCCAAGCACAAGAACTTCGGCGTTCGCACGTTCCAGGCCGAAGACGAAATAGCGGGCGTGAGCGCGGCCCTCGGTGCCGCCTACGCAGGATCGCTCGGGGTGACTACGACGAGCGGTCCCGGGCTGGACCTCAAGTCGGAAACGATAGGTTTGGCGATCTCGCTCGAACTGCCGTTGCTCGTGATCGATATCCAGCGCGGCGGGCCTCCACTGGCTTGCCGACAAAGACCGAGCAAGCGGACTTGATGCACGCCATTTATGGCCGCCACGGCGAGGCCCCCCTGCCCGTGCTGGCCCCGTGCACGCCCGGCGACTGTTTTTACATGGCCATCGAAGCAGCCCGGATCGCCCTCAAGTACCGCACCCCGGTGATACTGCTCTCCGATGGGTACCTCGCCAACGGGGCGGAGCCTTGGCTGATCCCGCTCGTCGAGGATTTGCCCGACATCTCAGCTGACTTCGAGTTCGCCACCGAGCCCAACAAGGTCATGCCCGATGGCTCGGAGGCCTTCTGGCCGTACCTCCGCGACCCCGAGACGCTGGCGAGACCTTGGGCGCTCCCGGGTACCCCGGGCCTGATGCACCGCATCGGTGGCCTCGAAAAGGCAGACGGTACCGGCAATGTCTCCTACGACCCGGTCAACCACGAGCTGATGGTCCGGCTGCGAGCCCAGAAGGTTGCCGGTATCGCGAATGACGTCCCGCTCGTCGAGCTCGACGACCCTGACGGTCTCGGCGGTGCAGACCTACTCGTGCTCGGTTGGGGCTCCACCTACGGCGCTATTCAGGCCGCGTCGCTCGCGGTGCGATCGACGGGCCAGCGGGTGGCAAGCGCTCACCTTCGTTACCTGAACCCTTTCCCGCGCAACCTGGGCGAAATACTCAAGGCTTACAAGCGTGTCCTTGTCCCCGAGGTAAACCTCGGCCAGTTGAGGAAACTCGTTCGCGCTCGAGTTCCTCGTCGACGCAGTGGGCCTCAACAAGGTTGACGGCTTACCGTTCCGGCGGATAGACGTCCAGGCGGCAATTGTCACGCATCTGGACGCCCTGGGAAGCCGCAATGGCAACGGCGCCGCGCGGGCTGCCGAGGAGGAACTATGACAGACCTGGAAGTCCCCGTAACCACCAGAAAAGACTGGTCTAGCGACCAGGAAGTGCGTTGGTGCCCCGGCTGCGGCGACTATTCGATCTTGACTGCAGTGCAGCTGATGATGCCCGATCTGGGTGCCAAACGTGAGGACACTGTTTTTGTATCGGGGATCGGCTGCTCCAGCCGTTTCCCCTATTACATGAACACGTACGGCATCCACTCGATACATGGCCGCGCCCCGGCGCTCGCCACCGGTTTGGCGGTTGCCCGCCCGGATCTCCATGTTTGGGTGATAACCGGCGATGGCGACGCTCTTTCGATAGGCGGCAACCATCTATTGCACGCCCTGCGCCGCAACGTCGATTTCACCATCATCTTGTTCAACAACCAGATTTACGGGCTGACGAAGGGCCAGTACTCTCCGACGTCTGAATCTGGGAAGGTAACGAAATCAACGCCTTTTGGGTCCCTCGACCACCCCTACAACCCCGTCTCGCTGGCACTAGGTGCCGAAGCGTCTTTCGTGGCCCGCACCCACGACATGGACCGCAAGCACATGACCGAGATTTTCCGCCGGGCCTACGCGCACAAGGGTGCTTCATTTGTCGAGGTATACCAGAACTGCAACGTTTTCAACGACGGGGCCTTCGAGACGATCCTGGCCAAGGACAACCGGCCCACGATGCTCGTGCCACTGGAGCATGGGAAACCGGTGCGTTTCGGCCCGGACGGAGAAAAGGGTGTGATCATCGATCACAACGGGAGCGCGGTGATAGTCGAGGTGTCAGAGGTCGGCGAAGATCGACTGCTTGTCCACGACGAATCACGTCCCGACCCGAGCCTGGCATTTGCGCTTTCTCGCCTTGCGAACGGCCCATATTCACCGACCCCGGTCGGGGTCTTCAGGGCCGTCGAGCGGCCAGACTACGGTTCGCTCGTGCAGGACCAGTTGGTGGCTGCTGCAGCCCGTAAAGGGCCCGGAGACCTGACGAACCTGTTGCATTCTGGGACGACCTGGACCGTCGAGTAACCCGCTCGGGGGCCGCGGTTCGTCGGCGAGGAGATCCGGGCGAGCCAGCCGCTAGCCGCAGAATTGCGTTCGCTTAGCCGCGGGGAGCGGTTGCGGGCGAGGTGGGCGATATGGCGACCCGCAACGCGACAATCGGAGAAGCTCGTTTAGCACCGTGCGTGCTCCTGGCACCACTGCAAAAGGGCGTTTTATCACCATTTTTCCAGTAGCGGCACCGCCTATGTGGTGAAAAAGCGTGTTTTTGCAAGGCTGACCTAGGGGGTGCGAGAATGGCGCCAAACAAGCCACCCCTCGAGAGGAAGAAGTCCCCGATGCCCGGTAAGGGCCTGACGGCGGGGCGTGTGCGCCGTCTTCAACTAGTACTCACCACGATTTCTGTCCTCGCGGTGACCGTTTTGGTTGGTGCCGGTTTCGCGGGTACAGAGCTCGCTAGCGCCTCGTCTTCCCGGATGGGCCAGGGTCAAACGCTGCACGGCGCGCGAAAAGCACACGATGCGCGAATAACACGCGGTGCGCGTGCAACAACGCGTATAGCTCCCGAACGCCTGGTGCGAGCCCCGGCTTTGTCCGACGGAAGTGCGCCGCAGTCGGCGACTTACCTCGGGGCGGAGCCGGCGACCTCCTCGCTGGAAGTGGACTTGGTCTTGGCCCCTTCAAACGTGTCAGAGCTCCCCCAGTTCGTGTCTTCAGTCTCCTCGCCTGCTTCGCCTCTTTACCACCAGTACCTGACTGAACCGCAATTCGTGGCCGAGTTCGGGCCGCCGTCGGGGGCGGCGGCGGAGGCTGAGTCGTGGTTGCGCTCGGATGGCCTCACCGTCTCGGCCGAGTCACCCTTCGTTATTACGGCATCCGGCACCGCCGGTGCTGTGGCAAGCGCGTTCGGGGTCCAGTTCGGGCGCTACGAGACGAGCGGCGGTGTGAGCGGAGTCGTCGCGTCCGGGGCCCCCCTGCTCCCCGCTGACCTCGCTGCGGGCGAAGTGAGCGGCGTGGTCGGCCTGAACACCCTGGACGCCCCGCAAGACTTTTCTGCGAGACCTGTCCCTGGGGGTGCGGCCGCTCCCCTCAACGACGTAGGTGGTGCGTCCTCACCTGGGACACCTGCGGCCGGTGCGGCTCCCGGGGCCCCGGGGAGCCCACTCAGTCGGCGAGCCCGCCCTCAGCATGCTCAGCGGCGACGACGGCAGCTGCCAGCTTCGGGGCCTACACGCCGGACCAGCTCGCGACGAACTATCAGCTGAACGACTTGGAACAAGACGGCCAGGACGGAGCTGGGGTCACGATTGCACTTCCAGAGATAAATGCCAGCTCCTCCACTGATATCTCGGCGTACGAGTCATGTTTCGGGCTTTCCAACCCAGTGACTGTGAACAACGTCGATGGCGGGCCCGGGACCGGGACGGTTGGCAACGGTGAGGCCGACCTCGATATCGAGATGACGGCCACACTGGCGCCGGATGCCTCGATCGTCGCCTACGAGAGCCCGGCCACCAACTCCGGGCTCCTCGACTCGATGAACGCCATCGTGATGGCGAATACCGCCAAGGTGATCTCCATGAGCCTGGGCGAGTGCGAGTCCGCCGCAGAGTCAGGGTCGCCGTCGTTTGCCAGCTCGATGCACAGCATCCTCATGGAGGCCGCGTCGCAGGGACAATCGGTTTTTGTGGCGACCGGTGACCAGGGTTCCGAGGCGTGTTTTCAATACTCCTCCGGCGCGGCGTCGGGGCTCGGGCTTGACCCCAGCTACCCAGCTTCTGATCCTCTGGTGACCGCCGTCGGGGGGACCGTCCTCGCCGGCGGTACCGAACTCGCCTGGAACGATTGCAACGGCGCGGGCAGCATTTCATGCGCCGAGAGCATGGTCCCTACGGGCGCCACGTCGTCCGACGGGGCTAGCGGCGGCGGCATCTCGCAGTTCTTTTCGAGCGGCCCGCCAGGCCAGCCAGTGGTGAGCGGTGGTGGCGGGTACCGCGAGTCGCCCGATGTGTCTGCCGAGTCGGGGAGCAATGACGGCGCAGACGTGGAGCTTTACGTCGACGGCGGCTGGGGCCCGTGGCTCGGTACCAGCCTCGCTACCCCGCTGTGGGCGGCCCTGGTCGCCGACAGGGACACGACCTGCGTCTCTTCCACGGGGAACTTCGATGCCGAGCTGTACGCCCTCTACAACGGCGGCTACTCCGGGGTCTTCAACGGTGTGCAGTCCGGTTACAACTACTCGGCCTCGCAGTTCGCTGCCACGTCGAGCAGTAACGACTACACCCAGACGCACTCGGGTCAATACCCAACCGGTACCGGCTACAACTTGGTGACGGGCCTGGGTTCGCCGCTGGCTACCGGGCTGGCGTGCAGCGAGGTGCTCGGCTCCTACAGCGGCTCGCAAGGACAGCCGGTAACGCTCGATGGGCTGGGCCTGGAGAACGCCACATTCCTGTTTGGCAGTGCGCCCGTGACCGTCCAGTCCGAGACGTCGACCCGGGCAATCGTCCTCGTGCCCCCGGGCAGCGGCGCGGTGGCGATAACTGCGAAAGGCGGTCTCGGGCAGAGCTCGGTGACCGGGACCTTCACGTACCCGACGGTGACCACGACCACGACAGCCCCCACCACGACAACGACGGCTCCGACCACGACCACCACGAGGCCTGCGACCACCACGACCACTGCTGCAACTACGACCACGACTCGGGCGACAACAACCACGACTAGGGCGACAACGACCACCGTTGCCCCGACTACCACGCTTGCTACGACCACGACAACGGTACGCACCACGACGACGACGACCGCCGGCGGGGGCGGGGGCGGAGGTGGAGGTGGAGGTGGAGGTGGGGGCGGAGGCGGTGGCGGAGGCCTTCTCGGACCGGCTCCCACCACGACAAGCCTTGCCACCACTTCGACTAGCGGGCTCACAACTACGACCGTCCCGACCACGACGACTGCTCAGCCGGTCACGACAACGACGGTACCCACTACAACTACGACGGCAGCCAGGACAACGGTGAAAACCAAAGGATCTTCGTCCGCCGGTTACTGGTTGACCAGCTCGCACGGCGATATTTACCAGTTCGGCAACGCCGCCAACCACGGTTCGCTTACAACCAATCGCGGTTCGCTCGCAGGCAAACGCGTTCAGGTCGATGACATCGTCGGGATCGCGGCGGCCCCGGGCGGTGCTGGGTACTGGATCGCCGCCAGGAACGGCAAGGTTTACAGCTTCGGCAGCGCCAAGTCCCACGGCTCGCTTGCAAGCCAAGGCAGCAGCACCGACGATATCGTCGGCATCTCGCCTGGCCCCGGTGGCGGCGGCTATTTCTTGGTCGGCCAGAACGGCGGCGTTTACCCCTTTGGGACCGCCAAGTCGCACGGTTCGTTGCTCAGCGAAAACGTCGACAATGTAGTGGCTATCGCGTCAACCCCGGACGGGCGCGGTTACTGGCTCGTAAATTCCAAAGGCGTGGTATCGGCTTTCGGCGATGCCAAGAAACTCTCCTCCCTGGCAGCTAGCGCCCATGCCTCCGACATTGTCGGCATCGCGGTTACGCCCGACGGCCGCGGCTACTGGTTGGTGGGGAAGAACGGCACGGTTTACCACTTTGGCGACGCGGGCAACCACGGCTCGCTCGCCGGCGGAAAAGCCTCGTCGGACATTGTCGGGATCGCCGCCACCGCCGATGGCCGAGGCTACTGGCTGGTCAGCGGAAAAGGAGCCGTGTCCCACTTCGGGGATGCTGCCTTCGCCGGCTCGCTCGTCAATAAGCACTCGACCGTGGTCGGGCTCTCTGCGGTCTAGGCCTCTAGATGCGACGAGCCTAAAAGGCTAAACGGGATAAGGCTGTTTGAACCCAAAGGGCTCAGTCGAAGACGGCCCGACAGCTCAGGTTGATGACGGCCCCGGTCATGGCGCCGGAGGCGTCTGAGGCCAGGTCGCCGCAGTGCCTGCTACCTCGCGAGCGCGGGCAATGTGCCGGGCGAGCGCCGATCGAAGTGGGCCCATTGCGCCCACTTCGGCTACGCCACCGGCGGCACGGACCTCGTCGGCGACCCGGTCAAGGGTCGGCTAGCGTGCGGGCCCGCCAAGAACACACTCGCCCCCTGTCGCGCGAAGGGCGCGAGCCATCGCCGAGCCCATCGCCCCGCTGCGTAAACGATTGCGTTTTTTCCTTCCAGGTACATCGCTACGTCCTCCACATCCATATGGTCACTGGCCTAAGCCAGGATCATGCATATGGAGCCGCTATTGATGTACGTCGACGCTGTGACGATACGAGTGCCCGACCTCGACGAAGGCATAGCCTTCTACGGCGGCGTGCTGGGCCACGTGCTCCTCTGGCGCAATGACGCTGTCGGGCAAGTCGGGTTGAGCACACCTCAGTCCAGCACCGAGATCGTGCTCACCACGCAGCAGCCCTATGAGCCCGACTGGAAGGTCGCCTCGGCAGACGAGGCCGCAGCGGTTTTCCGTGCAAGTGGCGGAAAGGTGTTGGTGGAGCCCGTCGACATCCCGGTGGGGCGGCTCGCCGTCGTGGAAGACCCGTTCGGCAACCGTCTCGTCCTGCTTGATTCGACCAAGGGGACCTATGAGACGGACAAGTCCGGCGCCGTCGTCGGCGTGAAAGGATCGTTGCCATCGGCTCGCTTACAGGGCTAGGTGCAACCTCAAAGCTTCGTCCAGGGAGGCGAGGATCCCTGGCGGCAGTACGCCGACCACTGCGCCGACACGTTGGACGGCTACGGATCGAACCTGCTCTGCTTGCGCCTTTGAGTCGCGGTCGAGGCCGGTCCCCGACGCGGGCAGTAGCACCTGGAACGGGTAGACCCGGTCGGTGCTCGACGTGACCGGGACGACGGTGACCACCCCGCGTCCGAGCCGGCCGGCCGTGCTGTTCGCGCCGTCGTTGCTCACGATCACGGCCGGTCGTCGCTTGTTGGCTTCAGAACGGCGCACCGGGCCGAGGTCGACGAGGCGGATTTCGCCTCGCCGCATCAGTTGAACCCGTCACTCGCCGTGGGCTCCCAGGCCGCGGCTTCGTCCCCTGTCGTCCACTCTTTCCATGCAGCTTCATAGGCCGAGCCGAGCTCGGACGCCTGAAGGAGCCGAACAGCTTTGTGCACTACTGCGGAACGAGACGCGAAGCCTTGGGAAGTGGCGTAGGCGTCCAGGAAGTCCACGTCTTCGTCGGGAAGGCTGACACTCACTTTCATACTCTCATCCTACCAATAGTAGTATCGATGGGGCAATGGCTCTGATCTCGGGGAGGCTCGGAGGGCGACCGGGCACAGGCGTCCTGGGGCTGGAAGGGGCAAGCTGAACCCACAGGACCGGGTGAGCCGCTAGTGCTGACGAGCCGAAAGCGGGGACTGCCGCCCTGCTCGCATTAGCCGCGTGAGAATGGTGAAAAGGCACGAGCCACCGCCGAGCCCATCGACCCCGCTGCTCCGTAAGCGAGGGCGTTCTTTCGTCCCAGTTGCATGGCGATGTCCGCCACATCCATAAGTGTCACTGACCTAAGGCAGGATCTGCTCCCGGAGCCGTTGTTGATGTACGTCGACGCCGTGACGATGCCAGTGCCCGAACTCGACGAGGGCATAGCCCTCTACGACGGGGTGTTGGGTCATCGGCGTGAAATGACAGCTTGATCGTGTGAAGCCTCAGGGCCGGCATCGAAGGCCCCCCTCAAACAGTTGCCGTGGGCGGGATCCGAAACCCGAGGAGTTACCATGTTCGACCGCGTGCTAGAAGCTAGTAAGGCCTTCGCTTTTGCGCTGGCAGGGTTGGATATATCACTGCTGTCTGGTAGCGAGTGCGCCGACCTTGCAGAGGGTTTGTCCAAGCTAGAGCCGGCATTATCCGATTTCTGGGGACAGGTGCTTGCGCAGGCGGCGGCTGCCGGCGAGCAGCTACCGAAACGATAGAAATAATGCCTCTGAATGGCGTTGGAGCTCAGCCGCCTTCTGCGATCCTGTCGTTAGGGGGCGCCGTGTGTATTGCGCGGCAGTTGGACGGTCCTACGCTATGCCCACCGTCGCGCCCAGCTTGACGAGCGTTTCCACAAACACTTGGTCGGGGCGGAGACTAACCGAGGCTTGGCGGCCGTCCTTGGTTTTGATGGTGACACCGTTTTCGGTTGGCGCCCCGTACCTCACGTCGACAGCGGCAGTGTCACCGAGCCGGCACGACAGCGTTTCCTCCTCGCCGACGGTCGCTACGAGCTGGAAGTCATCGGAAGTCAGCACTAAACGCACCACCGGGCCAGATGGGGGACGCAAATGCCCGAGGTGAAAGAACATCGAGCCGGAGAGGCCCGTTTCCTCATCGTAGGGCCCCAGGAAGGTGCCACTATGCGAGACCCAGAGGGCTCCATCAATACTCCGCCAACGTGAGCTCTGGCTTCGCAGGACCAACCACATCGGTACTGGCGTGAGCGCAAACCCAACCGCGATCGCGGCGACGACGACCCAAACGCCGGTCGCTTGGCCGACCCCGGCCACTCCGTCGACGACGAGGGCGGTCCCGGCCAGTGGCACGCTAAAGCGGAGACGTCTGATGAGCCGCCGTCTCCGCGCCGCCTCGTTCGTCTGCGATGCCTCGCTATCCGGACTGCCGTAGACGACGACTTGTAAACCGATCGCTTCGGCGTCACGTGCAGGGCCTTCAAACGACATCTCGCGACTATAGGTCTGGCCCCTTTTTGCGCCGCTTCGGCGGGCAACCAGGACAGCCCGGCCCTACAACCCAGGCCTGGAACTCCTAAGAAGGAAGCGCCGGAACCCCGCCAACTCGCCGAAAATCACTCGAGCTCGAAGGTGCCGCCGGCGCGCCAATACGTCCCGTCACGGCGTTCCATGAGCTCTTCGTCCACCATGTACCGGCGGAGCGCGCAGTAGTCCTCGTGGAAACGCAACAGCATTTCGTCGACCTCGCGCTCGCTGTACTGGCGCCCCGGCTCGAACTGCCCGGCAAGAAAGTCAAGTACAGCCATGCGAGCAGGCCGGCGGCGCGGCACAACGGTGAGACGGCCGGCGCGGAAATAGGGCTCGATTGTCTTTGCCACATCCATGGCAACCATTGTCGCAGCGCGCCGCGACAATGGTTGCCCGATTTTGGTTAGGTGCTGAAAGAGCTTTGCCCGCTGCCCGGACTGAAGCCTGTGGCCGTCACGTCGGCTAGGGCGCACCAGGTACCCGCCGTCCGGGTCGTGAAGTTGAAGGTCACCTGCCCGCTGCTTGCGGTGGTGCCGCTGCCCGATGCCGTTGCGGTCCCGGTGCAGGTGGCGTTGCCGAAGACCTGGAGCGTGACGCTCGCCCCGCTCACAGCGGCACTGGTGGTGGCGTTGTCGGCGGTAACCGCCAACGGGACCTCGTAGCGGGCGCGCGACCCCGAGAGCGCCCCGGCCGTCACCTTGACGGCGAGCGTTGACTGAGCCGTGACGGTTACGTTGGCGCTCCCCGAGACGCTGCCTTGAGTAGCGGTCACCAGTCCGTTCCCGCTTGTAGTTGTTTGCAAAGTGGACGAAGCACCGCTTGGCGGGCTCATGTTGGCGCCTGTCACCGTCGTGGTCCACGAGGGGCTGATGCTCACGGGGTTCCCATAGCTGTCCGCACCCGATGCGCTGAACAACTGCGACCCTCCCTGGGCGAGCGTCACCGTCGCAGGTGAAACCTTGATCGTCTTCAGCTGCCCGGCTGAGACCGTCGTCGACAGGCTGGCCGGGCCCCATCCCGAGGCGGATGCCGTCACAGTGGGGCTGCCCGCCACTGTGTCCTCGTAGTAGAACGTCGCGCTCGAGCTGGCACCCGACGAGATCGAGGGCAGGGCGAGGGTCGCGCTGAAGGGCCCTGCCGAGGAGGTGGAGAAGCCTCCCCCGGTGGAGCTGGTGGACAGAGTGACGTTGAGGCCCGGGCTCGGGGCCGGCGTGCTGAGGTCGACGCTGATCGCCGCCGAGGCCAGCCCAGCAGTGAGGTCCTCACTTGTGGGACTGAAGCTGAGCGAGCCCGAAGGCGGGGGTGGGGGAGCCGTCGTCGAGGAGAAGGCGCTGAGGCCGCTCGGGGTCCCGAGGCCGGTCGGGCCGTTGTAGCCGCTCGAGAGACCGTCGGCGGCGTTGCAGAGGTAGTCGCCGCAGCTCGTGTTGGAGCCGGAGGTCACCGGTACAAGGCCGGGCGTTGGGCCGGTGGTCGCGCCCGAGTCGGGGTACAGGGTCTGCGGGCTCGGCTTGAGCGTGCCCGTGCCGGCGGCCAAGCCGTATGTCGCACCGATGATCTGGGCTGACACGCTGGTGCCCCCAAACACCAGCCAACCGCTTTCGCCGTAGCTGTCGTATGTGGCCACGCCCGTCGAGGGGTTGGCGTCAGCAGAGACATCGGCGACCGCGCGCCCCGAACAGTCCGATGTGAGCCTGTATACGCCCTGGTCTTGTTGCCAGGTGGGCGCCGGCTCGTAGGACGAACAGCCACTGCCGGCATCGGACCATACCGACTGGGCGCTCCACACGAGGCTGCTCCCGGTGCCGGTATAGCTGAGCGACGTGCCGCCCACTGCTGTGACCAAAGGTGATACCGCAGGGAAGAGCGTCCCGTAACCGTCGTCGCCGGTCGAGGCGGTCACCGCAGTTCCCGGGTGGGACGAGCTGGCAGCGACCGACGAGTAGACCGAGTTGTAAGAGGTCTCCGTGCTGAACTCGCTGCCCCCATAGCTGTTGTCGACTGCTACGGGGTGGTAGGACTCGGCTTCTTGTTCGGCTGTGGCAAGGTTGGCGAAACTGCTCGAAGAGGCCTCTACGAGCAGGATGTTGCAGTCAGGGCAGATGGCCGAGACCATATCGAGGTCGAGAGATATTTCTTCTGCCCAACCGCTGTTGCCAGTGGGGTACTTCGTCCCGCCTGTCTGGCTTACTTTCGTGAAGGTGACGCAGTTCGAGGTGACCGTAGCGCTGCACAACGTCGGGATGGGCCCGTCGGCAAGGTCGGTATTGGGGTCGGTCGAGCCGCTCATGCTTGCCCGGTAGGCGGCCAGGTCCGCGGCCGCGTTGGGATCGTCGTATGCGTCGACGATCGCGACCGTGGGCGCCGAGCTGCCCGGTGACATGCTGCCTGCTGCCTGCGTCAACCCGTAAGCGCTCAGGAGGTCTGCGGGGTAATAGCCCGAGCTCGGAGGCGCCGGTGTTTGCGCGCTCGCGCCCGGGTGGCTCCCGGCCGGGCGGCCCGGCCGGTCCCCTCTCCATGGGGCGCTAGGGCGCCAGTATTGACTGGGCGAGCCGAGCTCGATCGCATTGCAGGACACCGCTCCCGGTGCAGGGGCCCCGCAAGCCGAGCTTTCGTAGGAGGGCAGGCTTTGCGGTACTGGTCCCGCCGAAGCAGCCCCGGCAGCGACGGCTGGTACAGCAACACCGGCAACGGCTCCCCCTATCAGCGCGGCGGACACGACTGCGGCTTTCCAGCGAGCAAACACGAGACCTCCCTTGGCGGCCGACCAGCTGGGCCAGGCGGGCACCATGGTAGCCCAGGGGTCGCCGGGCCTGGCGGATCCTGCCCCCTGCTCTACCTGCACCTCATCACGCTCAGAGCGTCTATGACTACAATTAGTGAGGAAAGCAAACGTATTATGCGAAACGTGCGATCGGGCGAGCGATCGTTGCCCGGGGCTTGCGTACTACCAATGCATCGAGCGCAAAGATAACCGCGCTAAGTGCGAATTTTCGGCCGGGCGTCTCAAATGATCGGCAAATGACGAAGAAAAGGCGGTCACTTTCCTTGTTGCGCCGGATGTCTTGGGTATAACGTCAGCCACAAGCGAAAGGCGCTACCGTCCGGGCGTGCTCGGTAGGTGGCGGCTAAAGGGGGGCGCTGTTGCCGAGCTGAGGGGCTCGGCGCAAGGAGCAGCGGGCCAGTGGCGTGCTGGCCCGCGCTCGATCGTGCCGCCTCGGTACGACCGGGCCGGCGCCTTTGGTTTGCTCGGCCCGCGTGGGCGTGGGGCGGGCACTTTTGGGCCAACTTCGATAGAGTTGGCCCATCACCGAGATCCAGCAGGGCTCGCTTTACGCGCTTGACGACCCTACGGGGGTCGAGCGCGTTCTCTTCGTTACCGCTCACCCCGATGATGTCGACTTCGGGGCCGCAGGCACGGCGGCGGCGTGGGTCAAAGCGGGCGTCGAGGTTGCTTACTGCATAGTGACCGACGGCGATGCAGGCGGTTCCGACCGCAGCATCTCCCGCCAGGACATGGCCAAGCTGCGCCAGCAGGAGCAGCGGGCGGCGGCCGGCGAAGTAGGCGTAAGCGCGGTCACGTTCCTCGGCTACCCCGACGGTCGGCTCAGTTCGAGCAACGAGTTGCGCCGCGACATGAGCAGGGTCGTCCGCCAGTTCCGTCCCGACCGCCTCGTCTGCCAGTCCCCCGAGCGCTACTGGGACCGCATCGGCGCCAGCCATCCGGACCACCTCGCGGCCGGTGAGGCTGCCACCTGCGTTGCCTATCCCGATGCGCGCAACCCCTTTGCCCATCCGGAGCTCTTGGAGGAGGGCCTCGAGCCACATTCTGTCAAGGAGCTGTGGTTGATGGCCTCCCCCCATAGCAACCGAGCGGTCGATGTCACCATGACCTTCGAGCGCAAGATCGCGGCACTGCGCCAACATAAAAGCCAGATCGGTGACGGGTTGGACCTGGAAGAGCGGCTGCGCGGTTGGCTTTCTGCCAACGCACGAGCCGCCGGGCTCGAAGAGGGTTGCTTGGTGGAGCTGTTCCAGGTGGTGCAGATGCCTCCCTCGGGCTCGGCCTGAGCGGCCCCGGGGCGACGCCGGGACTAGGCAAGGCGAAAACGGTGCGCATTGCAACTTGGAACGTCAACTCTTTGAAAGTCCGGATGGAGCGCGTGCCCGAATGGCTCGCCTATGCGCAGCCCGACGTCCTCTGCCTGCAAGAGACGAAGCTCGCCGACGCTGCCTTTCCTCATCTTGCGTTCGCTGCGCTCGGGTACGAGTCCGTGCACCATGGGTCAGGCCAATGGAACGGCGTTGCCATTCTCTCCAGGGTCGGCATAGAGGATGCTCTCATGGGCTTCGCCGAGGGGGATCCCGACCAGGACACCCGCCTAATAACAGCGACTTGCGGCGGGGTGCGGGTTTGCAGTGCGTACATCCCGAACGGGCGCACCGTCGGTTCCGAGCATTACGCCTACAAGCTCGACTGGCTCGGGAGGTTGCGCGGGCACCTCGTGGCGATCGCAAAGCCAGAAGATCTAGTGGCGGTTTGTGGCGACTTCAACATCGCCCCTGCGGACATCGATGTGTGGGATCCCGCAGCTTTCGTCGGTGCAACTCACGTGACGCCCGAAGAGCGCGAGGCTCTCACCCAGGTTGAGTCTTGGGGGCTGGTCGATACCTTCCGTGAGCTGTGGCCCAAAGAAAAGCTCTTTACATACTGGGACTATCGCGCCGGTGACTTCCATGAAGGCCGCGGGATGCGCATCGATCTCATCCTCGCCACGCGGCCTTTGGCGAGCAAGATCACCTGGGCCCTGGTCGACCGCAATGCACGTAAGGGAAAACAGCCCTCGGACCACGCCCCGTTGTTTGTCGACGTCGCGTTGCCCGCCTAGGACATCGGCCCAGGGCTAGCCGCGGGGGTAGCTCAAGGTCCGCAAGCCCCACTGTGGCAGCCGGGCAGGACCTTCGATTTCCCACTCCCAAGGCAACGGCAATGCTGCCGAGCCGCCGCCCGCCATTGGGCGCGGCCGGCGTCGACGTGAGGTCCCGGCGCTGCCGCCCCGCCCGCGGTAGACGATGAGCCCGCTGATCGGGTCCGGTACGGCGTCTAGGGCAGCCTGCACGTGGGGGAGCGCCCGCCAAGCGTCCCAGCTCTTGGCGTCGACGAACTCAACCTCGAGGATGACTCCCCAACTGTGGTGCTGCCAGGACCAGTCCTTAGCGCCCGACAAGAGAGCTGACTCAAGTATCGGGTCGCCATGGGCTTCAGCCCACAAACCAGCGGAGGAGGCGCCGTCAAACACCTCGATTGAATACCAGTCAGACATTGCGACTTTTAGTGTACAGCAGCACGCTCAGTGAGTCCAGAATCAGCGAGAGCAGGCAAAATTTTCCGGTTCCCGCGGTTATCCCGCCGTCTTCACCACCCATCGTGGCTGAATAGAGCCCGCCCGGGCCGCCCTACGCCCACTAGCAGGCCTGGACCAGCTCGAGTATCGCCGGCCCGTAGCGGGCCACCTTGACGGGGCCGAGGCCCGGGACGCTCAGCAGCTCCTCGGTGTTGGCCGGTCTGCGTGCGGCGATCGCCTGGACCGTGGAGTCGTGCAGCAGGACAAAGGGCGGCACGCCCGAGGCGCGGGCCAGGCGCCGGCGCCAATCTCGCAAACGCTCGGCCAGAGCGTCGCCGGCCGGGTCGGTCGGCAGGACCGTGGCCGCTCTTGTGCGCGATAGCCGGCGGCGTGCCGAGCTGAAGAAGTCGAGCAAGGCGGCATCTGGGGCGGCTTTTTCTTGCTGGTCCTGGGCTCCGGTGCCGGCGCAATGGGCGGCAAGGGCCGTGAGCCAAGGGCTCGGTTCCCGCCGCTGCGGAGGCCCGTTGCTGTAACGCCTCTCCCTGGCCCACGAGCAGTACAGCTCGCGTTCGGACCTAGTCAGCGCCACGTACAGCAGGCGCCGCTCCTCCGCGAGAGCTGCACTGTTGGAGGCGTAGGCGATCGGCACGAGGCCCGCTTCCAAGCCGCAGACCCAAACGGCCTGCCACTGGAGGCCCTTTGCCGCGATGGAAGCTTGAGACGGTCACACGCTCTGCGTGCGGTCCCGGGTCACGCTCTTCGTCCGAAAGCTCGTTGTCGTCAGCCGGTGCGACTGAGCGGAAAGGGACGCCGGCGCGCCGCAGCACCTGGCAGATCACTCCGACCTGGGTGTTGGTCCTCGCGAGCACCGCCATTTGCTCCCAGGGGATGCCCCTCGAAGATGCCTCTCGCAGCTGGGCGGCGACTCCGGCCGCCTCGGTTTCCTCGGAGGCGAACGAGCGCAGTTGTGGGAGCGGGCCATCGGGCTGGCTCGAACGGGTGTCGGGAGGAGCTTGGCGGCCCAGGACGGCGCTCGCAGCGGCCACTACCTGGGGGCTCGAACGGTGGTTCTCGTCGAGGTGGACGACCTGGGCGCCCGGCCAGCGGCGGGGGACATTGGCCAGGAAGCCGGGGTCGGCACCGTTCCAGCCGTATATGGCCTGGTTGGGGTCGCCGACGACGAACAGGTCCTCGTTATCGCCGAGGAGTGCCAGCAAGAGGCGGCATTGGAGAGGGTTGACGTCCTGGAGCTCGTCGACGAAGACGTGGCGCCAGCGCCAGCGCTGGGCGGCCGCAAAGCGGGTGTCGGTCTCGAGCGCGCCGGCGTAGCGCGCCAACAGGTCATCGAAGTCGACCAGGCGGCGCCGGCGTTTTTCGTCCTCGTAGCGGCTGTACAGGGCGGCGATCGCCTCGGCGTCGGCGGGCAGCTCCCTGCGCGCTGCCGTGGCAGCCGCGGCGAACGCGTCGGGCTGCACAAGCCTGGCCTTGCCCCACTCGATCTGGCCCGCAAGCTCGACGATGCTCACGTCGGACAACCCGGGCCGCCCGGCCACCAGTTCGGAGAGGAGGCGGCCCTTGCGCTCGAGCAAAGCCGGTTCGGGAGTACGCCGGTCAGCCCACCACCGCCGCAGTTGGCTGAGGGCCAGCGAGTGGAAGGTCCCGGCCGTGACCGCCCTGGCCGGCGCGAGGCCGTTCAAGCGCTCGCGCAGCTCGCCCGCTGCCTTGCGGGTGAACGTGATCGCCAGCACGTGCTCGGGCCGGGCGGCACCGGTGGCGACCCTGTAGCCCACCCTGCGAGTGAGCACCCGCGTCTTGCCGGCGCCGGCCGAAGCTAGGACGCAGACGGTCGGCGACGAGGTGGTGACCGCAAGATGCTGCGAAGGTGTGAGATCGGCCAGCAGGCCTGTTGGCTCGGCCAGGGTTACAACCATGTAGTTCACCCTACAAGGCGGGTGGGACGCTAACCCAGTTTTGGCTGCTCAACGGGCCCTGCCCCGTTGCCGGGTGCGTGGCCGCCCCGAGCGACCGGCACGCACAGCACGCGGTAGCGCACTGCCAGTATCAGGGGGCGCGACCAGCCGGCGAGTAGTCTGTCGGCCGGAACTCATGGCGCTCAGCACTTTTGCCGGTGGGCGCCTGTGGGGCGCAAGGTACGGGACCGGGGGTCCCTGGGTCCTCGCGCTACACGGCTGGGGCCGCGACCACCATGATTTCGACCAGGTCCTCAACGGCCTGGATGCCGTCGCCCTGGACCTGCCGGGCTGCGGTGTGGCTCCCGAGCCGCCCGGGCCATGGTCGACCCTCGAGTACGCGCAGTGGCTGGCACCCGTGCTGGACGAGCTGGCGAGCGGCCCAGTCGTCGTCGCTGGGCATAGTTTCGGCGGCCGGGTAGCGGTCCACCTCGCCGCGGCGGTCGAGGGGGCAACTGGCAGGAAAGGGCGTATCGGGGCGCTCGTGCTGACCGGGGCCCCGCTTGCGCCGCCGCCGGGCAAGGGCCGTTCAGGGCCGTCATTTGCCTACCGGGCCGGGCGGGCTCTTCACAAAGCCGGGCTCGTTACGGAGGAGCAGATGGAGCGGTTGCGCCGCAAGCACGGTTCGAGCGATTACCGCAACGCCAGCCCGATGATGCGCGGCGTCCTCGTGAAGGCCATCAACGAGACCGCCAGCAGCGCCTACATGCCCCCCCTCCGCGCCTGGGCGGGAGCTGGCAACCCGGTCGAGCTGGTCTGGGGCGAGAGCGACAAGGAGGCATCTCTCGCCGCGGTGCGCGAAGGCCTCGACGGGATACCTTCCATGCGGGTGACGGTCGTCCCGGGCGCCGGCCACCTCATCGTCCCGCCACTGGCAAGTGAGGTGAGGGCCGCGCTCCTGCGCCACGGGCCCGAGCTGTGAGCAGGACCGGGCTGTGAGCAAACAGGCTCTCGACGCGCTCGGCCTGCTGCTGGGGCTTTGCTCCCTCGCGCTGGCCTACGTCCGCTGGCTGAGGGTGGCTCAGCGGGAACATTACCTGGCGGGTTCCACCGTTCGTTTCGCCCGCCGCTGGTGGGGAAGTAGCACCATCAACAGACTTCTTGGCGTCGTCGGGGCCGCCGGCGCCGTGGTGTCGGTCTGGTGGGTGCCGGCAGTGTTGGCCCCGGTCGTGGCGGCGGCAGTAGGCCCGGTTGGTTTGACCCTGCGCGGGAGGACCTCGAAGCTCGTCTGGACTGGGAGGTTGCGCCGCCTCACCATCGCCGGCGCGGTTGCGGCGGCCGTCCCGGTAGCCCTGCTGGCTGCTGTGGCCGGGCTGCACGGGGCTGCAAGCACCGCCGCCTTCGCCGCTCTCGGCGCCCCCGTTCTAGTCGACTTGGCGCTCTGGGTGACCCGGGGGCCGGAAGCTCGCTTGCTCGCGCCATTTGTGACCAAAGCGAGCCAACGGCTGCGTTCGGTCGGGCCACGGGTAGTCGCCATCACCGGCTCGTACGGCAAGACCACTACCAAGGGCTACGTGGCCCATCTCGTCGGCGGTGCGATGTCGGTTGTGGCCACCCCGGCGAGCTTCAACAATACGGCGGGCCTGGCGCGTGCGGTAAACGACCATTTAGCCACCGGGACCCAGGTGTTCGTCGCAGAAATGGGCACCTACGGGCCTGGAGAAATCGCGTCCATGTGCGCGTGGGCGCCCCCGGAGGTGGCGGTTATAACAGCTCTCGGCCCTGTCCATTTGGAGCGGATGGGAAGCCTAGAGAACATCGCCGAGGCGAAGGCCGAGATCCTCGAAAAGGCCCGTGCCGCAATAGTAAACGTGGACTACCCGCTGCTCGAACAGCTCGCCCAAAAAGCCGAGGAAGAGGGCAAGACCGTTTGGCGCTGCTCGTCGGACGGCCCGCTCGCTGACGTGACGGTTACGTCCGAGGACGGCGGTTTGCGAGTGCGCGCAAAGCACTTCAGTGCCGAAATGGACCAGCTCATCGCCGCGGCGCCCACGGTCGACCCCGGCAACGTGGCTTGTGCCGTGGCGGCCGCCCTTTCTCTCGGGGTGCCGCCCCAAGTAGTCGCCGCACGGCTCGGTTCGCTTCCCGGCGCTCCTCACCGCCGCACCCCGCAGCGGGCGTCCAACGGCGCGAGCGTGATCGACGACACGTACAACGCCAACCCTGCCGGAGCGAAAGCCGCCCTCGGGCTCCTCGGGACAACGGCGGCCCCGGGCGGCAAAAAGGTCGTTGTCACACCGGGCATGGTCGAGCTCGGGCCGGTCCAAGCGAGAGAGAACGCAAATTTTGCAGCCAGCGCAGGGGCGATAGCTACGCAACTGCTCGTAGTGGGCCGCACCAACGCGCGAGCTCTTCTCGCCGGAGCGAGGGCAGCCGGCTTGCCGGCCCGCTATGTCCGCAACCGGGCAGCCGCCGTCGCATGGGTTTCGGCCAACCTCGGCCCGGGCGATGCCGTGCTTTACGAGAACGACCTGCCCGACCACTACCCTTAAGCGACGTGAGCACTGGCCCGGTTACGCAAGGCAAAGTAGGCGTCCTGTTCGGCGGCCCTTCGCCTGAGCACGACGTGAGCATCCTGACCGGCCTGCAGGCTGCAAGGGCGCTCGCCGGGGCGGGCGCCACGGTCGAGGCGATCTATTGGACCAAGGGCGAGCGGTTCGTGGCGGTGAGCCCCTCACTTGAAGCCGAAGCGTTCCTCGACGGAGCGCCTAAGGGTTCTCGCGAGCTGCGCTTTGTCGCCCAACCCGGGGGCGGTTTCTTCGAGGCGAAGGCTGGTGTGCTGGGCAAGGAGCGCAGCCTCGAGCTCGACGCCGTCGTCGTGTGCTGCCACGGTGGCCCCGGCGAAGACGGCACCCTACAAGGCGCGCTCGACCTGGCAGGCGTCCCCTACACCGGCCCGTCCGCCTCGGGTGCCGCGCTGTGCATGGACAAGTTGGCTTTCGGCTCGGTCGTCGCTGCAGCCGGGCTTCCCTCGCTCCCGCGCAAGCTCGTGGTCGCGGGTGCCGAGGCACCGCAGTGGGAGGGCCCACACATCGTGAAACCTCGCTTCGGTGGGTCCTCGATCGGGATCGAGGTGATCACCGAGTGGGCGGACGTTGCCCGCTACGCCGAGCTAGGCGGGCCCATACGGCGCGAGGGCTGGTCGCAGAGCCCTACCGCTCCGACGCCTACGACGTCAACGTGGCAGTCCGGACCTACCCGGCGCTCGCTCTGTCGCTGTTCGACCGCCCGCTCAGGGCGCCTGGCAAGAGCCAGATCTTCTCCTACAACGACAAGTACCTCGGGGGCGACGGCCTGGTGAGCTCTCCTAGAGAGCTGCCCGCTCAGCTCGATGCCGGCCTGGAGAAGGAACTTCGCGAGGCGGCCGGCGTTGTCGCAGCCCTGGCCGGGGCGCGGGGAGTGTGGCGCATCGACTTCCTCGTAGCCGGTGCCACCGGCCCGTGGTGGGTGAACGAGGTCAACACCATCCCGGGGTCGCTCGCCAAGTACCTCTGGGTGGGCGAGGCTGCCGTGGAGTTCCCGGCGCTCCTGGCCGGCCTGATCGACGAGGCGAAACAGCGCCCGAGCGCCCAGTGGAGCTCGATGGGAGCCGACGGGTCGGCTTTGCGTTCGGCTGCCTCGATCGCCAATAAGCTCGGCTGAAAAAGAGCAGAGGCGCAACCATGGGTTATCCCGAGAAGTCCCTGAACCCGGGCGAGCAGATCGCGATCGACGTCCGTCCACACTGGAAGTACCTTGCCGGCCCGATCTTTGCTGTCGCGGTCGTGGTCGTCGGTTCGGTGGTGGCGCTCGCCGAGGCCGCCCCACATTGGGCCGAGCTTGCCCTCGCCGTACTGCTGGTGGTGTGCCTGCTTTGGCTGCTCGGCCGCTACACCCGTTGGGTCACGACCTCGTTCGTCGTGACCAACGAAAGGCTGATCCTTCGCAAGGGGATCCTGCGCCACAGCGTGCGTGAGATCCTCTTGGACCGCTTGACCGATATCACCTACAACCAGACCATCTTCGACCGCATTTTGGGCTGTGGCGACATCCTTCTCGAATCACCCGGCCGGGACAGCCAGGAGGTTTTCCCTGACTTGCCCCACCCGGTGAGGATCCAAAACGAGATCTACCGCCTGATCAACCAGCGCCGTCCCGGCGCTTGGGTCGCCGGCACCGGGGACCCCGCGGGCGCGGGCACTCCCGCCTCCTCCGGCGCGGCCGGTCCGGGTGCCACCTTTGCAGGCGGTTCCTCCGGCAGCGCCCCATCCGCGCCCGGGGCTTCGCCGAGCTCGCCGCCTTTTGCGGGGGTAGCCGCTACGGACGCGCCTGGCGGGCCTCGGGAACCGAGCGTTGCGGACCAGCTGAGCCAGCTGGACGACCTCCGTAAAAGGGGTGTCATCAGCCGGCGGGAGTTCGCGGCCAAGAAGGCGGAGCTGCTGTCGCGCGATGTAGAAGGTGCCGGGCGGGGGGAGCACGAGGCGCTGGCCCGCCTGAGCAGGCTCCTGCCCGTCCCCCCGGAGGGCGAGGTGTGGGCCGGCGACGACGCCGCCGTGGTCAGGGTGCCCGTCCCGTCGTCCGTACCTTCGCCAGGCCAAGTGCCGCTCCTGCTGCTCGCGGCGGACGCTGTCGTTGCCGGTATCGATGCCGACCTCTCCCTCACAACCCTGTCGGACTTCGGCTGGAAGGCGGTTGCCGTCAACCTGAGCGACATAGCGGCCATGGGAGGCCGGCCCGCCCACGCGCTCGTGAGCGTCGTGGGGCTGGGGCCAGATGAGCTGGAGGAGCTCTACGCGGGCATCGTTGAGGTCGCCGCCGAGTTCGGGTGCGACGTGGTCGGCGGAGACCTGAGCGCCGGCAGCGAGCTGGTCGTGAGCGTGGCCGTGACCGGGTGGGCCGACGGCGCGCCGGTGCTGCGCAGCGGGGCGAGCCCGGGCGACCGGATCTGGGTCACCGCCCCGCTCGGCGCGGCGGCGGCAGGGCTGCGGCTCCTCCGGCAGGCGGGGCCGGGACCGCACGCATGGGGCACGGCCGACCATGCGCTCGTCTCTGCACATGCGCGCCCAAGACCCGCGGTGGCCGAGGGGGTGGTCGCCCGACTGGCCGGGGCGACAGCAATGATCGATGTGTCCGACGGGTTGGCGGCCGACCTCGACCAATTGGCGAGCCTGTCGGGCGTCGGGTTCGAGCTGACGAGCGTCCCGGTAGCCGACGGTGCCGAAATTGAAGAAGCTCTGGCCGGGGGGGACGACTATGTCCTCGTTTTCACGACGCCAGGGTCGGCGGACGTGGTAAAGGCCTTTTTGGACGCCGGCGTGGCGGCGCCTTACATGATCGGCGAGTGCGTTGCCGACCGTCGACTACGTCGTGTAGCAGGTGAAACGCTCCGCGTGGCGGGCTGGGAACACTCGTTGTAGAGTGCCCTAGGACCGACAGTGCTGGATGTGGCCCTACGAGCGCCAAGTGCAGCGCTTTGGGAGGGGGGCAACGTTCTTCCGGTTTCTCCGTCCTTACCTCAAGCGGGTTAGGTGACTGACCGACGTTTGGATTGAGCCATTTCGGGGAGTCCCGGCAACAAGGAGGAGACCGGTCAACGTGCGCGACGCGAGCAATACTGTGTTGCAGTCCAACCCCATGCCAGTCGAGCGCGGGGGAGAACGGACGCTTTCGCGGCCTTCGCCTCTCCCTGTCGCGCGCCGGCCCTTGGGACCTGGCGTGGTGAACCTGGGCGGCCAGGACCCGACGACTGCGCGCCGCGATGACGGTAACAACGTAAGCCAGGCGGGGCAGGTCTTTGCCGACTTGTTGCTTGTAGCTTCTACGGCGTCACGCTGCCCGCTCGCCCTTGTCACGGTCGTGAAGGGTGGGTCGTGGAGCACGCTGTCATTTGGCGCCGAACGCGAAGCTCTCGAGGATCCCGAGCTCTTTGCCATCATCTCCGGCCGGAGGGAGCCCGTCGAAGTGACGGACCCCGCCAGCAACCCTGCACTGGCTCATAGCCGCCTCGCCCGCTCCAACCTGGGGATCCGCTGGCTCCTGGGAGTACCGCTGCTGGGCCCCACCGGTGAGGTGAACGCGATCTTTGCCGTGCTCGACACCGAACCGCGAGAGCTTTCCCGGCGCGAGCGCGCTGCGATGGTCGCGATCGGGAGGCTTATTTCCGGTGCGTTGTCCGCGCACAGGGGAGTGGACCAGCTCGCTGGGCCTGCATCCCCGTCCGAGCACCCCAATGGCGTCAAGCAGACCGCCGACGGCCACACGCTGTTGCGCAGCCACGAAGTGGCGGCGCTATTCGATGTGACCGAGCGGACCGTGATCAACTGGGCCGCCTCCGGCAAGCTGGCGTGCCTGCGTACGGTCGGTGGGCACCTGCGCTTCCGCAGCGAGGATGTCATGTCCCTGCTCGAGGCGAACTCCCTCAGGCGCCCCCAAGGCCTCTGAGGCTCTTCCCGGGCTGAAGGCCCACTCCGAGGTATAGCCGGCCGGTCAACTCACGGTCGGCATAGGGCCCGCTAGCGGGACGCTTTGGTTATCTTGCCAGCGCGGATGCAAGAGGTGCATACGTGCACGCGCCTGGTACTGCCGCCGACGATGGCGCGCACCCGCTGGATATTGGGGTACCAACGCCTCTTCGTGCGGCGGTGTGAGTGACTGATGCTCATGCCGACCGACGAGTGCCGACCACAGACTTCGCAAACCGCTGCCATAGAGGTGCCCACGATAGCAGCCTCTGTAACTACTGTTCCGGCGGGGCCGAGCCAGTACTCTGACCAGGACAGGGATGAACGAGCGTGGAGTGGGGCACGTGGCAGCACGACGAATCCGAGCAGACGGCAGCCTGTCGGCGGGTGACCTCGCTCGCGTCGTGCGCGTTTACGGCGACGCCCTCAAACAGCACCGCCCGGCCCTCAACCGCCTCAACGTCTACCCGGTGCCCGATGGCGACACCGGGACCAACATGGCGCTCACGGTGGAGGCTGTCAACAAGGAGCTCGACGAGGCACAGGCCGGCGCAGGCGACCGGGAGCTCGACATCGAAGAGGTCACGGCGGCCTTGAGCCACGGCTCTCTCATGGGCGCCCGCGGCAACTCCGGCGTGATCCTCTCCCAGGTGTTGCGCGGCATGGCGACCGCCTTGCGAGACGCGGGTTCGCGACCCGGCGACGCCGGCCGGATCGGGCCGGGTGACCTGGCCGACGCTTTTTCTCGGGCGAGCGACAGCGCTTACGTGGCTGTCAGCAACCCCGTGGAAGGCACGATCCTCACCGTCGCGAGGGCTGCGGCCCGGGGCGCCGAGGAGGCCCTTGGCGGCGATGGGACTGGCGACCAGGACGAGGGCCCCGGGGTGACCGATGTCCTGCAAGGCGCCCGCAGCTCCGCCGCCCAAGCGCTCGCCGGCACGACCGACCAGCTGCCGGCACTGCGGGCCGCCGGTGTTGTCGACGCCGGAGGGGCGGGCCTGGTGTTGCTGCTCGACAGTTTTCTCCAGGTCGTGGACGGCCGTGAGATAGAGGCCCCGCCGGCACCCGCCGGCCAGCGGGGAGTGCTGCCCGCCGACCGTGAGGGGCACGCCGGCGCCGGGGCGCCCATGACCGGAGAGGGCCCCGCCGGCTCGGGTGACGTCGGTGACCTCCGCTACGAGGTCATGTTCTTCCTCGAGGCGCCCGACGAGGCGTTACCGGCGTTCCGAGACGTGTGGGAGGGAGTGGGCGGTTCGATCGTGATCGTCGGCGGCGACGGCCTTTACAACTGCCACATCCACACCGACGACGTCGGCGCTGCGATCGAAGCGGCCATCGAGATCGGCCGCCCTCGCCAGATCCGGGTCAGCGACCTTTACGACCAGGTCGAGGAGGAGCGGTGGGTGCGCGACGCGGCGGCAGCAGGGGGCCAGCAAGAGACGCCGCCCGAGCCTGTCACCTGCGCGGTCGTGGCAGTGGCAGCGGGCGAAGGGGTGAAGCGCATCTTCCGTTCCCTCGGCGCCCGCCAGATCGTCGCGGGAGGGCAGTCGGCCAACCCTTCGACGGCTGAGATCCTCGATGCGATCGCCGCAGCTCCCGCGGACGAAGTCATCGTGTTGCCGAACAACCCCAACGTGGTCGCGGTGGCGGAGCAAGCCGCCGCCAATTCGCCGAAAAAAGTGCGCGTGGTCCCCACAGCCGGCACCCAGGAAGGTTTCGCGGCGCTGCTGGCATACGACCCCGAAGCCCACGTCGCCACAAACGCAGAGACCATGGCGGCAGCCGCCGCCCGCGTCGTGCCCGGGGAGGTGGTGCAGGCCTCGCGTGATGCCATCAGCGAGGCGGGGCCGGTGAAAACGGGCGATTGGTTGGGCCTTTCGCGCGGCGCCATAGTGGCGGTGTCACCGCAGCCCGCCTCGGTTGCAGACGCGGCCGTCGCGCTGCTCGGTACCCTGATCGACGAGGACCACGAAATTGTGACGATCATCGAGGGCGAAGGGGCACGCGCCGCTGACACCCGCCGCATCGTCGAGTGGATCTCGGAGCACCACCCCGCCGTGAGCGCCGAGGTCCACCATGGGGGCCAGCCGCTTTACCCTTATCTTTTCAGTATTGAATGAGCGCGAGCAGATGAAAAGCTTTGTAGAGCTTGCTGGTGCGCCGCTCAGCGTCCTGCAATCGGTCAAGCGCCCGCTCCGGCTCCCGGGGGGCAAACGCGAAGCACGCAGCCGCGCCGAAGCTCTCGAAGAAATGGGAGTTCTTTCGGTCCTCGACCTGCTCACCCATTACCCCCGCCGTTACCTGGACAGGACAACCCAGGTCCCGATCTCCGAACTGAAAGAGGGCGACGATGCGACCGTTATCGCGTCGATCCGGAAGGTAAAGCGGGTCCCGGGACGGCGCGGGTCCAAGCCGGTCGTCATGATCGACGTCTGGGACCAGCGCAGCTACCTGAGCCTGTCGTTCTTTAACCAGCCCTGGCGGGCGAACTACTTGCGGGAGGGGATGGAGGTGGCGATATCGGGCAAGGTCTCGACCTTTCGCGGCCGGCGCCAGATGTCCAACCCCACCGTCGAGGTCGTGGAAGGGGAGTGGACAGGAAGGGTCGTACCGATCTACCCGCAGTCAGAAAAAGCGGGGATCACCTCGATGGAGATCGCGTCGTGCGCCCTCGAGGCCCTCAAGTGGGCCGGCGACCTCGAAGACCCCGTCCCTTCGGCGGCGCTGAAAGAACATAATTTTGCCGCCCGTGGCTGGTCGATGTGGAACGTCCACCAGCCGGGCTCCATCGCTGACAAAGAGGTCGCACGCCGGCGGCTTGGTTTCGACGAGCTGCTAAGGCTGCAGTTGGTGCTCGTGATGCGCAAGCGGGCTGTCGAACGAGGTTCCGAGGGCATCGCTCACATGGTCGGGTCGGACCTGCTCGGGCGATTTCGCGAGAGCCTCCCATTTTCTCTTACAGGAGCGCAGCAACGAGCGATCGAAGAAATCGAGGCCGACCTCGCCAAGGCGGTCCCCATGCACCGGCTCTTGCAGGGCGACGTCGGTTCAGGCAAGACGCTTGTGGCGCTCTGGTCCCTTCTCACCGCCGTTGCGGGTGGCTACCAGGGCGCGCTCATGGCGCCGACGGAAGTTCTCGCCGAGCAGCATTACATGACGCTGACGGCGATGCTGTCGGGGTTGGTGGTCCCTGACAGCGCCTCGCTATGGGGTGAGAAGGGAGTGAGGGTCGAACTCCTCACGAACCGCACCACCGCCGGCGAGCGGGTAAAGCTGATCGCGGGCCTGGGCAACGGCGAGGTGAACATTGTCGTGGGCACCCATGCGCTTCTTACCGAGCCGGTGCGGTTCGCGCGGCTCGGTATGGTGGTCATCGACGAACAGCACCGCTTCGGGGTGGAACAACGGGCCGCGTTGCGGGAAAAATCAGGGGGCCCGGTCCCCGACGTGCTGGTGATGACGGCCACACCGATACCCCGTACGGCCGCTATGACGGTCTACGGGGACCTCGATACGACCGTGCTCGACGAGCTACCGCCCGGGCGGACGCCGGTCAAGACGCTTTGGGCGCGTGGCCCCATGGAGGTCGAGGCCGCCTGGGCGACGGTCCGTGAGGAAATTGGGAAAGGCCATCAGGCATATGTGGTCTGCCCTCTCGTCGAAGAGTCTGAACGCGTCCAGGCCAAGTCGGCCAGCGAGGAACTGGCGCACCTTGCTGAGGGCCCGCTTGCCGGGCTCCGTCTCGGCCTGCTCCACGGCCAGCTGCCGGCGCGTGAAAAGCAAGCAGTTATGGCCGAGTTCCGTTCCGGTGAGCTGCAGGTGCTCGTGGCGACGACGGTTATCGAAGTGGGCGTCGACGTGCCCAACGCGACGGTGATGGTGGTCGAGGACGCCGACCACTTCGGTATCGCGCAGTTGCACCAGCTGCGCGGGCGTGTCGGCCGGGGGGCAGCCGTCTCGTGGTGTTACCTGCTCGCCGAATCACCGACGCCGGAGGGCACCGAAAGGCTGGCGGCGCTGGAGCGGACCAACGACGGCTTCGCCCTCGCCGAAGTGGACCTGGACCTGCGCGGCGAGGGCACGATACTCGGGACCCGCCAAAAAGGCGTCAACGACCTGAAGCTGGCCTCGTTGCGCAGGCATCGCAAGTATGTGGCGCTGGCCAGGGAGGTGGCCTTCGAGATCGTCGGCGCGGATCCGGCCCTCGAGCTCCACCCGGGCTTGGCCCAGGAGCTGCGGGCGCTGGTCGACGACGATGACCGTGAGTACCTTTTCAAGAACTGAGGGCCGCGGCGGGCACCCCCAGGGTGGCCGGCAAGGGCTCTCGTGCGTGTGATCGCCGGCGAGCATGGGGGCAGGCGGCTCGTCGCTCCGGCGGGCCGGGCGACGCGTCCCACGAGCGACCGGGTGCGCGAGGCCACCTTTTCGATGCTCGAGAGCTCGCTTACAGCCGGCGGGACCACCCTGGAGGGATCGGTGGTGTGGGACCTTTTCGCCGGGAGCGGCGCAATGGGGATCGAAGCGCTCTCACGCGGGGTAGCCCACGCCACCTTCGTGGACCAGGCGCGCGCGGCTGTTACGGCCGTCCGGGCGAACTTGGCCGCCCTCGGTTACGGGCCGCAGCGCGCCACCGTCGTAGGCGTTGACGTGCTCAATTGGGCCCAGCCGGAGCAAGCCCAGGTGGACGTTGTAATGGCTGACCCGCCTTACGCCTGGCAGGGATGGGACGTCCTGCTTGGCCGCCTGGCACCTCTTCGGCCCCTCCTGCTGGCGGAAACCGGCGCGGACCTCGTCCTTCCGCCTGGATGGCACTCGCTGCGGGCCAAGCGCTACGGCGGTACCGTTGTTACCTTGGCACGGTTCAGTGAGGACCTATGAGGGACCGATGAGGACAGCCCTGTTCCCGGGCACGTTCGACCCGTTCCACAACGGGCACCTGGAGATAGTCGAGACCGCCAGCCGCGTGTTCGAGCGGATCGTGATCGCGCCCGTCCGCAACCGCCAGAAGGCGGCACCCCTTTTCAGCATCGAGGAGCGCCGTTCGATGATCGCTGCGTCGGTGGCCCACCTCGACAACGTCGAAATCCCGGTCACCGATACGCCGGTGCTCGTCGTGGACGTTGCTCGCGCCGTCGGCGCGGACGTTATCGTAAAGGGGCTCCGAGTGGCTTCGGACGCTGAGGCGGAACTTCAGCAGGCCCAGATCAACAAGGCCGTGTCCGGCATTGAAACTATATTTGTCCCTTGCTCGTCGGCCTATTCCTTCATAGCTTCAAAGTGGCTCCGTGACTTCATGAGCTATGGAGCAGCAGACCGGGTGGGCACCATGGTCCCGGCGCCAGTGTTTGCCGTTATGAAGGAGAAGTTCGCTCTATGAGCAACACGGCTGGTCCTGGCTCTTTACCCGAGACCGATGCGCTGATCCAGCGCGTTGCCGGCATGATCGGCAGCGCCCGGGCATTGCCGCTTTCCTCCTCGGTGAAACTGGACAACAAGGACGAGGTGCTCGAGCTGCTCAGGGAGGCCATGGAGCGCCTCCCCGAAGAGCTCCGCCAAGCGCGCTGGATGCTCAAGGAGCGCGAGGAGTACTTGGCTTCGACCCAGCGCAAGGCCGAAGAGCTCGTCGAGTCAGCTCGCTCCGAGGCTCAGCGCATGGTGCAGCGCACAGAGATCGTGAAAGAGGCGCAGGCCCAGGCTCGCCGGACGGTCGAGACCGCTCGCGAGGAGGCCCGGCGCCTGCGCCTCGAGGCCGAGGACTACGCCGACCAGAGGCTGGCCCAGTTCGAGATAATTCTCGAACGCACATTGAAGACGGTGGCGGCAGGGCGCCAGAAGCTGTCCGGGCTTCCCGACAAGGACGAAGACACCACTATCCACGGCGCGGGGACCTTCGATGTCAACGCCGCCGTGTCGAACACCGGGAGGGCCAGCCCGCTAAGCGGCGACAAGAGGCGGATCGGGGGCCTCGGCGCCCGCCGGCCCTCAAGCTCTGGGCCTGTCGCGCCGGGCCCGGCGGGTGCCGGGACCGGCCCGGCCCGGCGTGGCGCGAGCCCGCAGGCGAGCAACGGGAGCTCCCATGGAGCTGCTGAAGGCCCGGAGGCGGGCGGCGATGAGCAGTTCTTCGACCAGGATCTCATGGGCTGAGCTTGGAGGCTGCGCGCTTGGCTACCGACCCGTTCGATGTGGGACTGGGGGACTTACGTGACCTGCGCGGGTCACGCCACGTGGTGCGCCGCGGCACCTTGCATGAGCCCCTTGTGGCCGACGTGGACAGCCGTGTCCCGGCCGGGGCCGAGGTCGACGCAGATGTCGTCATCGAGGCCTTCGACGGGGGTGTCGCCGTGACGGGCACACTTTCTTCGGTCTGGGAGGGGGAGTGCCGGCGCTGCATGGTCCCTCTGGACGGCGAGCTGGTGACCGACGTGCGGGAGCTTTTCCGCCGCGGGGGCGGGGAAGACGAGGGCACCTACCCGATGGGGGCTGACCACGTCAACATCCGTGACATGGTCAGCGACGCACTTTTCGCGGCGTTGCCGTTGTTGCCCCTTTGCCGACAGGACTGCCGCGGGATTTGTCCCAGGTGCGGCAGTGAGCTCAATGTGGCCCCGTGCGATTGTGAGGAGGTCCATTTGGACCCACGCTGGTCGGCCCTAGAAGTGCTGGTCAGCGGTATGGAGGGCGGGAGCGAGCCGGGAGGCCCGGAGCTCGCCGGCTAGCCGGGGGGGCTATCTGAAGCGCTTGGCGCCCCCGGCGTGAACGCCAGGTATGGCCGAGCGTGTAAGATCGCCAACTCGTGGCTGTTCCCAAGAAGAAGACCTCAAAGTCCCACACCCGCACCAAGCGAGCCAGCGCCTGGACGATGGCCCTGCCCGCGCGCAGCATTTGCCCCCAGTGCCGCCAGGCCAAGGTGCCCCACACGGTCTGTTCGAACTGTGGCTGGTACAAGGGCCGCCAGGCTGTAGAAGTACGGTAAACAGCCACCTTGATGGCACCTGATGGCGCATGTTCTTGACGGTCTGCCCATAGCTGTTGATGCTATGGGGGGCGATCGTGCGCCCGCCGAGGTAGTTGCAGGCGCGCTGCAAGCGGCCCAGGAGATCGGCATCCCCGTACTGCTCGTGGGCGACGGGGCCTACCTCGAGCGCTTCGGGCCTCATCCCGGCGTGGAGATCCTGGCCACTACGGAAGTAATCGAGATGGACGAGGACCCGGGCAAGGCGGTCCGCGTGAAGCGAGACTCCTCACTGGTGCGTTGCGCCGAAGCCGTCCGCGAAGGCCGGGCCTCAGCGATGGTGAGCGCCGGGAACACGGGCGCCACGATGGCCAGCGCATTGTTGAGGATGGGCCGCCTGAGCGGGGTGCAACGGCCAGCCATCGCCGCCGTGATCCCTGTCCCGGGCTCCACGCCGACGGTACTTATCGACTCGGGTGCCAATGTCGACTGCAACGCCCAGATGCTCGTCCAGTTCGCCCAGATGGGGTGGGCGTTGGCAATGGAGCGCTTCGCCATAGCCGACCCCCGTGTGGGGATCCTGTCGATTGGTGAGGAGCCCACGAAGGGCAATGCCCTGGTGAAGGAAGCCCACGCTCTGCTCGCGGAGGGCAAAGCCGGCCCCGAAGTCCGCTTCATCGGCAATGTCGAAGGTCGCGACGTCATGAGCGACCGGGTCGACGTAGTGGTGACGGACGGCTTTACCGGCAACGTCGTGTTGAAGACCCTGGAAGGTGCCGTGACGGCCGTCGTCGGCGCCGTAATCGGGGCACTTTCGAGCAGCGAGGAAGTAAAGCAGGCGGCCAGGGCCGTGATGCCGGCTCTCGCGCCGATCGCGACCGAGTTCGACCCCGACACCTACGGCGGGGCGGTCCTACTGGGAGTGAACGGGGTTTGCGTTATCAGCCATGGTTCCTCAGGGGCCAAAGCGGTCCTCAACGCCGTAAAGGTGGCCCATCATGCGGTGGCGAACAAGCTCGTCGCCCGTATCGAGTCGGTCATCGGCTCGACCCGGGACTAGCGCCCCCGACCGGCCCCCTCGCGCAGAGGCTGGCGGGGGCTGCTCCGGCGATCCGACGACCCGGTGCTAACCTGGTTTTTCGTGCCCTTGGACGCCAGCACGCAAGGGAATGATTTCGGCCGCGTGCAAGTACTCGAGTTAGTCCGAGGTTCGCTCGCGGACATCCTCGAGGTGAGCCCGGACCGCATCGCCGAAGGGGCGTCCTTCGGGGACTTGGGCGCAGACTCGCTCGCGCTCATCGAGCTGGTGGAGGCCCTCGAGAAGGAGCTTGGCGAGCAGCATGCCGGCTTCCGGATCGACGACGATGACCTCGAGGACCTGAAGACGGTGCGCGACGCCGTTGACTACGTCGTCGCCAAGCTGGGGAACGCTTCCTGAGGCAGCGGTGCTGCTAGAGCCTGAGGTCCGCGACGACCCTGCGGCCGAACGTGCCGGGCTCGCCGAGCGCCTCGGCTGGCAAGTCAACGACCAGGATCTTTTCGCGCAGGCGCTGGCGCACCGTTCTTGGTGCGCAGAACATCCCCGCCACGAGCCCAACGAGCGCCTCGAGTTCCTGGGCGACGCAGTGCTCGGCCAGATCGTCACCGACTATCTCTACCGTTCCTACCCCGACCTGCCAGAGGGCGAGCTGGCCAAGGCGCGTGCGGCGGTCGTCAACTCGGCCTCGCTCGCCGGCACGGCGCGTGAGCTGCGCGTCGGCAATGCGCTGCTGTTGGGCAAAGGGGAGGACTCGTCGGGCGGCCGGCTGAAGCCATCGATCCTTGCCGACGCGATGGAAGCCATCATCGGGGCGATCTACCTCGACGTGGGCTATGGCGCGACCGACACCATCGTCCTGCGGCTCCTCGAGGAGCGCCTCCGCGAAGCGGCCAAGGGCCCGGGCGACGATGACTACAAGACCCGCCTCCAGGAGCTCTGTGCCCAGACCTTCGACGAGCTCCCCGTGTACCGCGTCACCGACAGCGGGCCGGACCACGCCAAGATCTTCGAAGCCCAAGTCGTCGTCGGGGGACGCTCGCGGGGCAGTGGGGACGGCCGCTCCAAAAAGCAGGCCGAGCAGATGGCTGCCAGGCACGCCTGGTACACGATCAAGGCTGACCAGGCCGCAGGCGCCACCCAGGCCGCCGGCACCACCCAGCCCGCCGGCACCGCCCGAGCCGCCGCGGCAGCCGCCGGCCTCGCCGAGCAAGCGGAGGAGTAGCGCCAAGGCGCTCACCGCCAAGCCCGCTGCAAGCCATGCCAGAGCTACCCGAGGTTGAAACCGTTCGCGCCGATGTCGCCAGCAAGTACGTGGGCCGGGAACTGCGGCACATCACCGTTACGGGTCGCCGCACCGTGCGGCGTCACCCGCCCGAGCTGCTGAAGTCCCTCGAGGGCCATGTCCTGACGAGCGTGGGGCGCCGCGGGAAGTACCTCCTTTTCAACTGGGACGACGGCCAGGTGATGATCGCCCACCTGCGTATGAGCGGCCAGATGCTCGCTGCCAAGGCAAAGGACCCGGTAGTCCCGCACACCCACGCCGTGCTGTCGTTCAAGGGAGCCGGCGAGCTGCGCTTCGTGGACCCGCGGACCTTCGGCGAGTTCTTCCTGGCCGGCCCCGAGGTCCTGGACCACCTCGGCCCCGACGCCCTCGACATCGAGGCGGCTCAGCTCAAGGCGGCCTTCGCGGGCCGCCAAGCCAAGGTGAAGTCGCTCCTCGTAGACCAAACCGCCCTGGCCGGGATCGGCAATATCTACGCAGACGAGATCCTCTTCCAGGCGCGCCTGCGACCCGACCGTGCAGGCGGTTCGCTGAAAGGGCCCGAGCTCAAAGCGCTGGCGGAAGCGGCACGGTCGATCTTGCAGGCGGCGGTAGCCGGCCGAGGTTCGTCACTGGCCGACCAGCAGTACCGCGACCTGCACGGCGAAGGGGGCCGCTACCAGTTGGAGCACAAGGTTTACGGACGCCTCGGGCAACCTTGTGCCACTTGCGGGCGCCCCATCGAACGTGCCCACTTCGGGGCGAAGAGCGCCTACTTCTGCCGCTCATGCCAGCGGTAGCCTGGGCTTCAATATGTGCCGCAATATAACGACGTTGCGGGGCCTCGAGCCCCCTGCCACCCCTACAGAGGTCGAGGCCGCAGCTCGCCAGTTCGTCCGCAAGGTGAGCGGCGTGACCTCGGTTTCGGCGCTCTCCGAAGATGCCTTCGAACGAGCTGTCCGCAAGGTCTCAGAAGCGACGGCCGAGCTGCTCGGGGATCTTCCCCCGCGACGCCAGCCACCGCCGACGCTCCCGCCCCTGCGGCGCATCAAGGCTCATCACGGCTGATCCGGCCGCCGGGCTGCTACGGTATCGCGCGTGCGGCTCGGGGCGTACAGCTCTGGGCCGACGTTCCCCGGAAAGGGAGGCTCCAGTTTGCTCGTCGATCTGATCGTTTTCGATGGCGTCGACGAGCTGGACGTGATAGGCCCGCTCGAGGTCTTCAGGCGTGCGGCGGCCGTCGGGGCAGAGGTAGCCGTCAGGATTTGCAGCCGAGAGCAAGTCGAGTGGGTCAGCGGGGCCTTCGGCGTGAACTTCAAGCCGGACGCTACCTTCGTGCCCGGGGCGGCTGACGTGGTCGTGGTGCCCGGAGGCGGCTGGGTTGCCAGGGATGAGATCGGCGCCTGGGCCGAGGTAAGACGTGGTGACTGGCTTCCCTTGCTGGCAGACGCCGCCAGGGACGGCTCGGTCATGGCGGGTGTATGCACTGGGGCGATGCTTCTCGCCCACGCAGGTGTGATCGGCTCTCGGCGGGCGACTACCCATCACGACGCGCAGAGCGACCTTGCGCTCCTGGGCGCGGTCGTAATGGCGGAGCGGGTCGTCGACGAGGGCAGTGTCGTGACAAGCGGCGGAGTGACGAGCGGGATCGACCTGGGCCTCTGGCTCGTCTCGCGGTACTTCGGGGAAAGCCTGGCCGAGGTGGTCGCCGACGGGCTCGAGTACCCCTGGACCCGCTTGCACGGGGGCGCCCCCTCTCCCGCGTGACCCCGTCGCCCATCCCAGCTAGGTTTGGCGGAGCGTGTTCCTCAAGTCGCTAACTCTGAAGGGCTTCAAGTCCTTTGCAGACACGGCCACCCTCGAGTTCGAGCCTGGTGTCACGGTTGTCGTCGGCCCTAACGGGTCGGGCAAGTCGAACATCGTCGACGCGGTGGCGTGGGTGCTCGGCGCGCAAGGTCCGCGGACTTTGCGCTCGTCGAAGATGGAAGACGTCATCTTTGCAGGCACCTCCAAGCGGTCGGGCCTTGGCCGGGCCGAGGTTTCACTGACGATCGACAACTCGGCCGGGCTCCTGCCGATCGATCTCTCGGAGGTCCGTATAACGAGGTCGCTGTGGCGCAGCGGCGAGTCGGAGTACGAGATAAATGGGGCTCCCTGCCGCCTGCTCGATATCCAGGAGCTCCTTTCGGACACCGGCGTCGGCCGCCAGCAGCACACGATCGTTTCGCAGGCCCAGCTCGACGCGATACTGGCTGCCCGCCCCGAAGACAGGCGCTCGGTGATCGAGGAGGCGGCCGGAGTCTCCAAGCACCGCCGCCGCAAGGAAAAGGCCGAGCGCCGCCTGGAGGCCACGGAGGGCGCCCTGTTGCGGGCGCAGGACCTGCTCAAGGAGGTGCGCCGTCAGCTCCGGCCACTGGAGCGCCAGGCCGACGCTGCGCGCCGCCACGGTGAGGTTATGTCTGAGCTGGTGGCGTTGCGCCGCTATCTCCACGGCCGTGAGCTGGGCTTGCTCGCGTCCCGCTTGGGAGCGGTTGCTACGGCGAGAGCTGACCTTGCGAGATCCGAGCAAGACGCACTGTCCTCGCTGGCGCGCCTCGACGCGTCGGTCGTGACAGCCGAGGCGGGCCTCGACGCTGCCCGACAAGAGGCTGACGTGGCCGATCTCGGAGAGCTCCTGCCCGCAGCAGAAGGATTGAGGGCACGAGCCGGAGGCCTGGTAGCGCTCCTGGCGGAGCGCACCCGAGGCATCGAGCGGGCGAGGGCGGCCGGGGTCGACAGCGACGTGGTGTCCTCCCTGGAAGCAGAGGCGGCATCGTTGGGAGACCAGCTCGTGAGCAATGCCCGCGAGGGTGAGGAGCTGCTGCCGCTCGAGGTCGAGCTGACCGTCGCCGAGGAAGCGCTCAACAGCGACATGGCCGATGTGGAGGCCCAGTGGGGTGGGCATCTCGCCTTGCCCTCCGCCGGGCCGGCCACCTGCATGGGCTAGGCCCTGAAGGCCCGGCTGGGGACGCCGGCCAACGAGCTGGAGAAGTGCGCGCCGAGCTGTCCGCCCTCACGCGGGCGGCCGAGGAGGCGCAAGCCGAGCTCCGGCGAGCCGGCGAGCGCTCAGGTGCCCTGGCCGCCCGGACGGAACGCCTTGGCGAGGAAGCATCGAAAGCTGACGCGGTGATTCGCGAGGCGGGAGCGGCCGAAATGGCTGTTGCTGCTTCGGTCGAGCAAGCCGACGCCCGCCAGGCATTGGCGGAGCGGGCATTGGCGAGCGCCGAAGAAGAGCGCCGGGCCGCCGATGCTGAGCGCCACAAGTGGTCGGCTAGGGCGGAGGCCCTCTCCCAGGCACTCGACGAGGCGCGCGCACGCGCTGGTGCGCGCCGGCTTTCGTCGGTCGACGGCATGCTCGGGGCCCTGGTGGAGCTCGTCCACGTCGACGAAGGTTACGAGGGCGCCTTCGAGGCGGCGGCAGGGGAGGCCCTTTCCGCCGTGCTCATGGAGGGCGAGCAAGCAGCCCGCGACGGCCTTGCCAGCCTCGAAGGCCAGGGGGCGGCCGGCGCTGTCATCGCGCTCGGGTCGGCCGGCCTGTCCCTGGCGACGAGCCCGCCGGCGCCGCCCGGGGACGGCGGCGCATGGCTCCGCCTGCATGCTCGCTCCCGGCACAGCGCCGTGAGCGAACTTCTCGACCGGCTCCTCGCGGGGGCTGTGGTCGTGCAGGGAGGTTGGCAGGCTGCGGTAGACCTCGCCGTCGCTCACCCCGAGCTCGTGGTGGTGACGCTTGCGGGCGACCGCTGCGCCGGGGGGATCTGGCGGACGGGCGCCCACGGGACCGGAGCCACCGGGGCCGCGCTGGAGGAGGCCAGGACAGCGCTGCGCGACGCCACGGAGGCGGCTGCGCAGGCGGCAGCAGTTGAAGCTCAATGCAAGGGCGCGCTGGCGCAGGCCCGCGCCGTCGCTGTAGAGGCGCACCGCTCTGGAGCGCAGCGGGCCGCCGCTCTACAGGCTGCGCAGGAGGCGTTCCGGCGGGCTGGCGCCGATCTCGTCGAAGTGGCCGCCGAGGCCGAGGCGCTCTCAGTCCTGCAGTCACAACTGGAGGAGCGGCGAGCACGCGACCTCGACCGGGCCGCTGAGCTGCTGGCGCTGCTGCCCGAGCTCGAGGCTGCGGCCGCCGAGCAAAGCCAGCGGGCCCTGGCTGAACGGGCGGCCCGCAGCCGGCTGGCGGAGCGCACCAGCGCCGTTGCCACGTTGCGCAGGGACCTCGAGGTCCGCGCCACCGCCGTCGAGGAACGACGGGCCCTTCTCCGTCGACGTCTCGGCGAGGTCGAGCAACGCTTGGCCGGCCACGTCGCCGAGCGAGAAGAAGCCGCCGAGCGGCGCGTCCGCCTCGATGCAATGGCCGGCGCCATAGCCCGCCTCAGCCTTGTCGTCAGCGACAGGCTGGCCACGCTGGAGGCCACCCTCAGCGCTTTGCGCGAGATGCGCCAGGCGGAGGCCGAGTCGCTGCGCTCCGCGGCCGACCAGCTCGAGGCATTGCGGAGGCAACGTTCGGGCGTCGAACGGCAACTTTCTGCGGCCCGGGAACAGGTTTCTCGCAACGAGCTGGAGGCGGCCCAGCTGAAGGGGCGTCTCGAGGCGCTCACCGAGACGGTACGCCGGGAGCTCGACTGCGAGCCCGAGACGCTCGACGGTGCAGAGTGCCCACCGCTACCCGCCGGCTCGAGCGCTCAAACCCGCGCCCGCGAGCTGGAACGTGAGATTCCGCCTCATGGGCCCTGTCAACCCGCTCGCCCTCGAGGAGTACGCAGCGCTCGAAGAACGTCACAAGTTCCTGGAGGGCCAGCTCCACGACGTCTCGGGCGCCAGACGAGAACTGAGCAAGGTCATAAAGGCGGTCGACGCCGAGATAATCACCGTTTTCAAAGCAGCGTTCGACGACGTCGCGGAAAATTTCACCAAGCTCGTGACAATGTTGTTCCCGGGTGGCCAGGGAACCTTGTTCCTGTCTGACCCCTCCAACATCTTGGAGTCCGGGGTCGACCTCGAAGTTCGCCCGGCCGGCAAGAACATCCGTAAGCTCTCACTACTTTCAGGAGGCGAGCGCAGCCTCGTGGCATTGGCGTTCCTGTTTGCCGTTTTCCGGAGCCGGCCTTCCCCCTTTTACATGATGGACGAAGTGGAGCCCGCCCTCGATGACGTCAATTTGCACCGCTTCCTCGACCTTTTGAACGAGTTCCGCATGGAAGCGCAGCTGCTGATAGTGAGCCATCAAAAGCGCACGATGGAAGCAGCCGACTGCCTTTACGGGGTGAGCATGCCCCCGGGGGGCTCTTCGCTCGTAGTGAGCGAGAAGATCGAGCGGGAAGTTACCGTCGTACCTTGATTTTTGAGGTCCGGATTTTTGAGGTCCGGATTTTTGAGGTCCGGATTTCCGAGGTCCGGATTATTGAGGTCCGGATTTTTGAGGTCCTGACGCCTGCGAAGTAGGCCGACAAGCTCGCCAGCCGATACGGCTGACAACAGGGCGATCGCAGCGAGCGCCATGGCGAAGCCCGCGCTCAGGCGGCTGGGCCAGTAGTTGACGACCACGCTGCGGGTGCCCGCTGGGATGGTGGCGCTCAAGAAGAGCCCGTCGAGCTCATGGACCGCCAGCGCATGCCCGTCGGCGTCGATGTGCCAGCCGGGCTGGTAGGTGAGGCGCAAGGTCAACTCGGAGCGGGCCGGGACCTTTACAGCGAGCCGCCATGTGGCGTTGCCGGTCTGGCGCGCCGATACCACCCGGGCGGCGCTGCCTTGGGCGAAGCTGAACTGGGCGGCCCCGGGGGCACGGTAAAGCTTGAGCGTCCCGCCGATCGGCACGGCGATCGTGGCCACCAGAGTGGTGCCCGCGGGGACCCGCTTGTACGTGGCGAGGATGTACGACGCCCCGTAAAAGCGTGCCACTGCCGCCGATCCCACCGATGGGGCAAAGATGTTGTTCCCGAGCCCGGCGTCCGCAGTGGCGTCAGGGACTGGCCAGGTATTGAAGTAGGCGGGAGGGGTGACGGGGTCGTGGACGGCGAGCTCGCGGATCCGGTAGCCGATGTTGACCTCGGGGTAGATGCCGTCGCCGGTCCACATGGTCACGTCTTTGCTGTTCGGCCCGTCCAGGGCGAGCAAGTTGTTGCCGACGAGCCTCTGCAGTTCGGCGACGGCAGGCGTTACCGGGAACGCGTTGGACGAGTAGCTGTTCAGCCCCGTCCCGGCCCACACGAGGTAGGCCGACTGGGCCGCGAGCAGTGCCACGAAGGTGGCGCGCACGGCCCGGCCGTCGCGCCGGTGCCACAGCGTTGCGCCAAGCAGGGCGGCGGCTATGGCCGCGAGCGTGAGCGCGGGCCATATGAGCGCGTGGCGGCGCACCGACAGTTCTGCCGCCGAGACGCCGCCGCTGCCTGCGTCGAGGGCAAGGTACCCGAGGACCAGCGCACAGGCGCCAGTGCTCGCTGCGAGCTTGGCCCGCATGCCCGTGCCCTTCCAGCCCCGCCGGAGGTCTTCTAGGCCGAGCCCGGCGAGCAGGGCCAGCGCAAAGGCCAGCATCGGGAGCATGCGCTGGGTTGCGACCGAGCCCGCCCCGAGGTCGGTGAACAGGTGCTGCGCCGTCGGGTCGTAGACCACTACCAGGGTTATGAGGCTCGCCCCCACGAGACCGGCCACGACCGGGCGGCGCCACCCGACCAGCACCGCGAGGAGCGCGAGGACGATGGCAACGGTCCCGACGTAGGCGGTCGCTTCGTAGTAGTCGAGAGGCCCGAACCAGACGCTGCCCTTGGTGGGCAGACCGTCGTAGCCCTGAGCGAACAGGAGCGACAAGGCGCGCACCGGCAGCCCTCCTGTCCCGTTCTCCCCGGCGCGCGAGGACTGGCTCAGCACGGACAGCCCGGGCAACCACAGCGGAGCCGAAAGGGCTGCACCGGCGGCGACCCCGGCAGCCAATCGGGCTGGCCCGGCGACGCCGACCTTGCCTCTTGACGCGCCGAAGGCCCCGGAAATGACCACGACTGAGCCGACTGCGAGCGCGCCCAGGAGAAGGGTCTCGGGGAAGCCGCCATAAACCGCGAAGGCGCTCGACAGGGCCACCAGTACGACACCGGCCGAACGCCATCGACCAGGCCTCCAGCAGGCCAGCGCGCCGGCGAGGGCCAGCCGGCCCACACGAGCGGGCCGCTCACAGCCCAGCCCGCCCACCCGCTGAGCGAGCCGGAAAGCATGAACGTCGTGCCTGCCAGGGCGGCGCCAAGCGGGCCGGCGCCGATCAGTCGCGCCGCTACGTAGGTCCCGCTACCGGCGATGAACAAGAGCGCCGCGACGCTTGCCAGGAACGAGGCTGAAAGCGGGAAAAGGTAGCCGAAGAGTGTTGGGAGCGCGAACGGCTTGGACTCGAAGTTCAACATGAGAGGCATGCCGTTGCCCGAGTAGTTGTTCCACAGCGGCAGCTGGCCGTGGTGCACTGCCAGCCAATCGAGCGTGTTCCAGGGCACCTCCTGGGTGATGACGTCGCCGTTGACAGAGTTGTGGACGATGAGGTCCGGTACGTAGGTGAGGTACGAGAGCTGCCGCCCGATGTCGGCGGCGCCGAAGGAAAAACCGTCCTTCAGCGAGGGCGACAGGTAGGCCCCGAGCACCAGGACAAGCCAGCCAAGCCCAAGGGCGTCTGCGCGTCGGTGTGCCGTCAATTCGCCTCTTGCCTCGCCGCACTGCTTAGCACACGTGCCGGCCGGCTCTTGGCCCAGTGCGCGCACCACCAGTAGTGTCGACCCGTCATGCTGCTCGTCATCATCATCGTCGCCTGCGTCGCCTTCGTAGCGCTTGCAGGAATGGGCGGATACACCATGGTCGCCCGCAGGCGCGAGCACCGCGCTCTAACGGCGCCACCTCCCGGCCCGTCGCGCCCTTCGGCGCCGCCGGCCAAACAACCGCCGGCCAAGCAAACCCCGGCCCCGCGCCCGTCTAGCCAGCACCCGGCGGGCCAACATCTGGCGGGCGACCACCCGTCGACCGCAGAGCTGCCAAGGGTGAAACCCGACCTGGCCCTCGAGAAGGCCACGGTTGCCGAACAGGCGCCCCAGGTACTCGAGCGGCCCCGGTTCCGCGACCGCCTTGGCAAGGCGAGGTCGTTGCTGGCCGACCAGCTGGCAGGCGTCCGCAAGCGCGGCAAGATCGACAAGCAGGCCTGGGACGAGCTCGAGGAGGCCTTGGTCCTGGCCGACGTCGGGATCGTGACCACCGACGAATTGCTCAAGGGCCTAAAGGAGAGCGCCCGACGCGACGGCCTGAGCACCCCCGAGCAACTCGTCGATGCCTTGCGCGAAGAGCTGGTCCAGCGGCTGCAAGGAGAACGAGAGCTGCACAGGGCAGAAGTCGGGACGGCGACTGTGTGGTTGTTCGTCGGGGTCAACGGGGTCGGCAAGACGACCACGATCGGCAAGGTTGCCATGCGCGAGGAGAGCGAGGGCAGGCGGGTGGTCCTCGCGGCGGGCGACACGTTCCGAGCGGCCGCCGCCGACCAGCTCGAGCTCTGGGCCGAGCGGGCCGGCGCCGGTTTCGTGCGCGGCAACGAGGGAGGTGACCCGGGGGCAGTCGTCTTTGACGCCGTGCAGCACGCAACGGCCCGGCACATCCCGCTCGTGCTGGCCGACACCGCCGGACGGTTGCACAACAAGGTCAACCTGATGGAGGAGCTGAAAAAGGTGCGCCGGGTTGCTGACCGTCCACCCGGCTCTGTCACCGAGGTGTTGCTCGTGCTGGACGCGACGACGGGCCAAAACGGCCTCGTTCAGGCCCGGACGTTCACCGAGGCGGTGGCGGTCACCGGGATCGTGCTGACCAAGCTGGACGGCACGGCCAAGGGCGGGATCGCCGTCGCGATCACGAGCGAGCTGGGCATACCCATCAAGCTCGTGGGACTGGGCGAGGGCGCCGAGGACCTCGTCGCCTTCGACGCCCGCGAGTTCGTCGAGGCGCTCCTACCGGCCGACTGAACTAGCTGCTGAACGAGCTAGCGGGCTGCTTAAGTTAGCCGGCTGCTTGAGTTAGCGGCGGCGCTTGGGGCCGCGTGCCTTCATGGGCTTGAACCAGATGCGTTCATAGCTCCGGCTCATCGGGTGTACCAACAACGCGACCAGAGCGCCCGCGAAGATCAGGTTGATTATCACGCCGATCTGTGCCGAGAAAAACACGAGCCAAAACAGGACATCTATCACCGCGACGGCCACTCCGCCCCAGTAGCCAAGCTTCTTCTCGTTGGCGATGCCGAGCCCGGCGAAGATGGCCGGGATGGCGAGCAGCCCGAAGAACGGGATGCCCACCCCGAGCAAGGCCTCGAGGATCCATAGCCCCGCGAAGAAATACAGCAGCATGTTTGCCGACAGCAGCGTCTGAGGATGGCTCCTGTCCAGCCATTGGGTGTTAGCCATTACTACTCAGTGTGGCACCCGTTGGGCGCTTCAGTGTGGCAGTCGGCCGCCCGAGCGTCACGGGCCGCTCGCGCGCTGCCAACTGGCCGCAGGCGGCGGCGATGTCGGTGCCCCGGTTAGCTCGCACCGTGGCGTTTACGCCGCGGGCTCCCAGCCAGTCGCGAAATGCCGTTACCGCGTCGGGCGGTGTCCCCAAGGTCGCGTAGCCGGGGGTGGGGTTGAGCGGGATGAGGTTGACATGGGCCCCCAGCGGAAGTGCCAGGCCGGCGAGCTCCGAAGCATCGCGACGAGTGTCGTTGACCCCGTCGATCATTGCCCACTCAAACGAAAGCCGGCGCCCTTTGGCTGCCAGGTACTCGCCACATGCCTCCATGAGCAGCGCGAGGGGGTAGCGGCGGTTGAGCGGGACGATCTCGTCGCGCAGTTCATCGCGGGCGGCGTGGAGGGAAACCGCCAGGTTGACCGGCAGGGCCTCTTTTGCGAGCCGGCGGATGCCGGGGACGACTCCCACTGTGGACACGGTGATGTGGCGGGCCGAGAGGCCCAGGTTGGAATGGATAAGCCCGACCGCCGCCCAGGTCCGGTCATAGTTGGCCAACGGTTCGCCCATGCCCATGAACACGACATTGCTCAGACGGCGGGGGAGCGCTTGGCGGCGCGCCCGCACCACCTGTTCGACGATCTCGCCGGCGGAGAGCTGGCGGTCGAAGCCGGCCTGCCCGGTCGCGCAAAAGCCACAACCCATGGCGCACCCGGCCTGGCTCGAAACGCACACCGTGGCGCGCTCGGGGTAGAGCATCAGGACGGTCTCTATCCTGCGGCCGTCGGCGAGCTCCCACAGCCACTTGGTCGTCTGGCCGTCGGACGAGGACGAACGTGCGACCTCGCGCAGCGCCGGTACGAGCAGCCCATCGAGGCGCTCACGAAGGTCCTTGGGCAGGTCGGTCATGTCGCCGGGGCGCAGGCCATTTTCCCAAAGCCCCCTCCAGACCTGCTCCGTGCGGTAACGTGGCTGGTCAGGAAGCAGGTTTGCCAGCTCGTCCCTACTGACGTCGAAGGCCCCGGGCATTGCACATCAGCCTAGGTGCCCATTCGAAGAGGTGGGGCAGGCTGAAGAGCTGTTAACCTTCGTCACCTTAGCTTTACCTCGTGTACGGCCGGCAAGTAGGGTAGGTAGCCAATGAAGATCATGATCCTGGGGGGGGACGGCTTCTGCGGGTGGCCCACCTCGCTCCATCTCTCGGCGAAGGGCCACGACATCGTCATCGTCGACAACCTTTCGCGCCGGTCCATCGATATCGAGCTCGAAGTTGAGTCGCTGACCCCGATCAGGCCCATTGGTGAGCGGCTAAGGGTTTGGAAGGCTGTGACCGGGCGGGATATCAGCTTCGTCAACTTGGACCTGGCAACCCAGTACAGCAAGCTCCTCAGCGTGCTCCAGGAGTTCCGGCCCGACGCGATCGTGCACTTCGCCGAGCAACGGGCCGCGCCGTACTCGATGCGCTCGCCGAAGGCGAAGCGCTACACCGTCGACAACAACGTCCGCGGCACCCACAACCTGCTCTGCGCCCTCACCGACGCCGAGCTCGATGCTGCCGTGGTGCACCTCGGCACCATGGGCGTCTACGGCTACGGGTGGTCGGGCTCGGCCCCGATACCCGAGGGCTACCTGGCCGTCAAGGTCCCGACCCCCGACGGTGAGCTGGTGCGCGAGATCCTCCACCCGGCCAACCCGGGCTCGGTGTACCACATGACCAAGACGCTCGACCAGCTGCTCTTCGCCTTTTATGCCAAGAACGACGGCGTGCGCATCACCGACCTGCACCAGGGCATCGTGTGGGGCACCCAGACCAACGAGACCGGCCTCGACGAACGCCTGGTCAACCGCTTCGACTACGACGGCGACTACGGGACCGTGCTCAACCGGTTCTTGATGCAGGCCGCCATCGGCCATCCTCTTACCGTGCACGGCACGGGCGGTCAGACGAGGGCGTTCATCCACATCCGTGACACCGTCCGCTGCGTCGAAATAGCGATCAACAACCCTCCCGCCACCGGCGAGCGAGTGTCGGTGTTCAACCAGACGACCGAAGTCCACAAGGTGAAGGACCTGGCGGCACTGATCTCCAAGCTCACCGGCGCCGAAGTCGTCATGCTGCCGAACCCCCGCAAGGAAGCCGCCGAAAACGACCTCGTGGTACAAAACGAGCGTTTCCTGTCGCTCGGGCTCAACCCGACGACTCTTTCGGAAGGCCTCCTCGAGGAGGTCCGCCTCATCGCCAGCAAGTACCGCGACCGGGTTGACACATCAAAGATCGTGGCCCGCTCGGTCTGGCGCAAGGGCATGGAGGTCGCACCCGACCTGCAGGTGAGCGTCCTGGCCGACGCCGACAGCGCCGACCTCTAGGCTAAAAGCGGCCCCGAGGCCGACTAGCCGGGACCAGCAGGTGTGGCCTCGCCGGCATGCGCGGCGATGTCGCCTGTATAGGCGCGGTCTATGTGGTTGAGGGTGAAGCCCAGGCCGACGTAGAGCTTGACCGCCCTCACGTTGCTCGCGTCCACGTAGAGCATGGCCTCCGCGGTCCCTTCGGCAGCGAGGTGGTCGAGCCCGGCGAGGGTGAGCTCGCGTCCGAGGCCTCGGCCTGCATAGTCAGGGTCCACCGCCAGCACGTATATCTCCCCGAACGACTCGCCATGGTCGTGATGGACCTTGGTCCAGCAAAAGCCGGCCAGGCGGCCCTCCAGCTCGTAGAGAAGGAAGCCACGGGGGTCGAACCACGGCTGCGCCTCGCGGGCCTTCAGCGTCTCTTGGGTCCAGCCGCCCTGTTCGGGGTGCCAGCTGAACGCCCGGTTGTTGACCTCCAGCCAGGCCTGCTCGTCCTGTCCCGGCCGGAACGGCCTTGTCACGAGCGTGGAATGCTCTTCGGCGGGCAACGGCCTGCGCATCTGGTAGAGGGAGCGCCCGTGCGACAAGCCCGCTTCGGCTGCCATCCGCTCGTGGTAGGGGGCCGGCTGGCTCACCCAGAGGTGCAGGTGGCCGCCCCCCTCCTTGGAGATCAGGTCGATGGCGCTTCGTACGAGGTCTATTGCGACGGTGTTGCCGGGGGTGCGGTGGTGGGGGTCGACCACGACCTCGAGCGCCCAGCTCGGGCGGTCAGCGTCGCCATCGGGGCCGAGGCTCAGCTGGGCGTAGCCCACCGGGTGGGCATGGCCTGGTTCCCAAGCGACCAGGCCGGCAAAACCCTCGCGGCCCCCTTGGACGAGGTCCAGCCAGGCGTGCTCGTCGAGGGCGGGGTGCGCGTCCGCCTCGCTCGCAGCATCCAGCAGCCCGGTGACCGCCGCGAGGTCGTCGCTGTCGAGGTGGCGCATGACCCGGATATCGTGCACCAGCACGAAGCTAGCCTCGTTGCGTGCCAACAGCTCGTCCCAGGTCTCCCGCCGGCCGCGCAAAGCTTGCAGCGGCACGTTTGTCAGTCGAGTACCCCGGCAGCGCAAAGGAACTTTGCGCGCTTACGTTCGCCACGCCGTGGCAGCTACTGGTGGCGACTGTGCTGTCTGCCCAGACCACCGACGAACAGGTCAACTCGGTTACCCCACTGCTCTTTCAGGAGTACCCAGCCCCTGAGGACCTGGCCGTAGCCAGTCCCGAACGTGTGGAGGTGATCGTCCACCCGACAGGGTTTTTCCGTGTTAAAGCAAAGAACATCATCGCCCTCGCGAGCGCCGTGTCGACCAGGTTCGGCGGCGTCGTGCCGACCGCGATGGAAGATCTGGTCACGCTGCCGGGGGTGGGGCGCAAGACGGCGAACGTCTTGCTGAGCGTTGGGTTCGGCTTGCCCGGGTTGCCGGTAGACACTCATGTGGGCCGCCTCAGCCGGCTCCTGCGCCTTACCGAACAGACCGACCCCGTCAAGGTCGAGGCCGACCTGTGCGCGATGCTCCCGAGCCGTGAATGGGGCCCGATGAGCCTGCGCTTGATCCTGCACGGCCGGCGTGTCTGCATCGCCCGCCGGCCCCGCTGCGGCGAGTGCGTGCTGGCCGACTTCTGCCCGTCCGCCTTCGCACCGGTCGCGGCCGTTGCCAAGGCTTAGTGCCGCCCGGCTACGAGCCTCTCCAGCCTCCTGTTGGCCACGCCCAACGTGCGCTCGACCTCGAGCAGGTCGTTGCCGTAGCGTTCCTCCTCGCTCGGGGTGAGCTCGGCGATTATGCGGCCGACCCGAGTGGTGAGCTCGCCGAGGGTGCTCGAAACAGCAGTAAGTTCCGCGCCAGCGCTCATGGAGCCCCAGCATGCCAGGCGCCTGGCAATATTGCGGCCCAAAATGGCGGCCAGAGCGCCGCCTCAGAGCGGTATTGGCGCAATCGGCCTGTGTTGAAGCAGCAGGCGGGTAGATTTCGCCTACGTTTGATGACGAGCCAGCGTGCCGCTCCATCGGGTCGGTTTGGCGGGCCACCAGGACCACTACAGGACGGGAACGTTGCAAGCCATAACTCGCTCCAGCTATCGGGCGGCCCGACTTGCCGCGGGGACCGCACTGATCATGGCGACCTTGGTCGCCCAACCCGTCGGCGTGGTCGCTGCTGCCGCTCGCCCGTCGGCACGCCCAGCCAGTGCGAAGCGGGTCGTCCAAAAAGTCGGCCGGGCCTCCGAAAACGTCATCTTGCTCCTGAAGGCAGCCTGTCCCGCCCTGGCAAGGACGACGGCCGGCGTTGCCTGCCCCCCGCAGGCGGCGGTCCTGGCCGAGCTTAAGGCGGGCGGTGCAAAGGTCCTCGCGACCAGCACTCTGGTGGACTCGATAACGGCGCTCGTGAGCCCAGCCCTGGCGGGCGCCCTTGCCAGCTCGCATTCGATTGCTCAGGTCGTCCCGGACAGCTCGCTCCGGCTCGGGACGACTGGTCCCACAGCCCCTAGCGTTCCCAAACCGGCCGCCTCGCACACGGCCGCCTCGCACACGGCCGCGGCGGCGACAAGCCCGAGCCCAGGAGCCAAGCCGGTGCTCCACCCTCGCGCCGTCGTGCCTGCAAGCGAGCTCTGTGGCACGCGCGGAGCTCCCGAGGTGGACCCTGAGGGGCTCAACGACATCAACGCCAACAAGGCCCGTGCCATGGGCATCAACGGATCGGGGGTCACCGTCGCGGTCCTCGCGGACGGCCTCGACCCGAAGAACCCTGACTTCGTGCGCAACGGCGCATATGGCCAGGCAGGCACGCCGGTGATCGCCCAGTACCTCGATTTCTCGGGTGACGGCACTGCAGCGGTCACCGACGGGGCCGAGGCCTTCGGCGACGCCAGCTCGATCGTGGCCCAGGGCGACAAGGAGTACAACCTGGCCCAGTACGTGAACCCCGAGTTGTCATCGGCGTTCCCGAAGAGCGGTTGCTGGGTGAAGATCGTCGGCGTGGCGCCAGGGGCGACCCTTCTGGTCCTGAAAGTCATCGGCAACGCCCAGGGCGCGTCGACCTCGAGCATCGTCCAAGCCGTCCAATATGCCGTGCAGCACGGGGCCAAAGTGATAAACGAGTCCCTCGGCTCGGGAGACTTCCCCGACACCGCCCTCGACGTAGTGCGCGACGCTGACGAGGCGGCCGTTGCCGCCGGCGTGACGGTCGTAACTAGCTCTGGTGACGCCGGCCTCACCAGCACTATCGGGTCGCCTGCTTCCGACCCGGCCGTCATAAGCGTGGGCGCCAGCACCAATTTCCGCGACTACGCGCAGAGCGACGAGGGCGGTTTCTACAACCCGGTCGTGGGCAACGGGACCTGGCTCAGCAACAACGTGGCGGCTTTCTCATCGGGTGGCTATTCACAGTCCGGTGGGACCATCGACCTGGTCGCCCCGGGCGACTCCAACTGGGCACTGTGCTCTACGAACGCCAAGCTCTACACGGGCTGTGCCGACGACTTCAAGGGCACCGACATCGGGGTGCAGAGCTTCGGCGGCACGAGCGAGGCATCGCCGCTGACTGCGGCCGCCGCCGCCGACGTCATTCAGGCCTACTCCAGCACGCACGCCGGTGCCGACCCGTCACCGGCGCTCGTCAAGGAGATCCTCTGCAGCACGGCGACCGACATCGACGCCCCTGCTGACGAACAGGGGGCGGGCCTGCTCAACGTCCTCGGCGCCGTCAAGCTGGCCGAGTCCTTGCCGGCACCCGTCAGCCCTCCGACGACCACCACGAGCACGACCACACCGACGGGCCCAGCGGCCACGACGACCACCACTGTCGCTACGACGACTTCCACGAGCACCACCACCACGCCGGCCACGCCCGCGCTGCGCACGAGCCTCGACGCAAGCAGGCCGGACGCAAGCAGGCCTGACGCAAGCAGGCCTGACGCAAGCAGGCCTGACGTGGACGGGCTCCTGCCTCCCTCCGGCAGCCTGCTCATCAGCCCCAATCAGGTAAATGTCGTGGGCCTACCGGGGGCACAGAGCACCCAGCCGCTGTCGCTGACCAACACTGGCGCGGCGGCGGTTACCGTTCGGCTCTCGACCCGGGCGCTGTCGCACAAGGTCTACGACACCGGGGCCCGGGACTTCACCTTGGACCCGACTACCGCAACGACCAACATGGGTACGTTCCCGATCTGGAGCGGGGTCGACGAGGTTTACCAGACCGAGACCTTCAAGGTCCCGGCGGCGACCGGTTCTCGCCTCGTTTTCGACGCCGACTACCAAAACACTGGTCAGAGCTCGGTCCTGCACGTAGCCCTCTACGGCCCGAACGGGACCTATGCCGGCTACGACGACCCCCAGGGCCTCGGCGACTACGGGGAAGTCGAAGTGACAAACCCGCAAGCCGGTCGCTGGACAGCGCTGTTCTTCACCGAACAAGACGGTGCCGTGAAGGGGGGCGTAGGCACGAGCGGGACGGTCCAGTGGGACGCGAGCACCTGGCAGTACGAAAGTGCGGCATCGGTCACGCCTTCTTCGTTGACCATCGCTCCCGGAGCGACCGCAACTGCATCGGTTTCGATAACCGACCCCCGCCTGGCCGGCGACAGCAGTGAGTCCGTCGTCGTGACGGCGCCGGGCGGCCCGACCACGGTGCCTATCACCGTGCGCACGACTATCGACGTCGGCGCCGGCGGGGGCACGTTCAACGGGGTGCTCACCGGCGGCAATGGCCGCGCCGGCGCAGAAGCCGAGACAAATACGTACTTTTTCCAGGTGCCGCCCGGTGAAACGGACCTCGACGCCACCATTGCGCTGAATAGCGACCCGAACGAGCACCTGATCGGTTTCCTGGTGTCCCCAGATGGCCAGCAGATCGGCTACTCCGGCAACTACACGGTCGTGCCTTCGGGTAGCAGCGCGGAACCGAAGGCCGCCTACAGCCTCGTCCCCGGCGCCACTCCCTACGTGCAGATGTACGCGGTCGCGCCGCAAGCCGGCGAATGGGAACTGGTGCTGCAATGGACGAACCCCGTTACGGGCAACGAGCTCGCCGAACCGTTCTCAGGCAGTATCCAGTTCAACCAGGTGCACGCGAGCGGCAAGGGCCTGCCGGACTCCCCATCGGCGACGTTGGCCGAGGGCGAGGCGACACTGTTCCAGGTGGACGTGTCGAACTCCGGGGTAGCCCCTGAGGCCTATTTCGTAGATCCCAGGCTCGACAAGACCACCACGATGACGCTGCCCGACCTCAACCCGCGCAACATCGCCGACCTCATCGAGCTGCCTCTCGGCGCCGGGCTCAGTTACCCCCTCTTCCTCGTCCCCACGGGCACGAGCGAGCTGAACGTAACGCTGCAACGTCTGGCCGGGCCGGGGTCGGTGTCGTTCGACCTCAACCACACCATCGGCGACCCGGACGTGTCCCCGGTGGTCACTGCCGCCGGTGTCAGCAGCGCCACAGGCGCCAATTCACAGAGCCTGAGCCTGAGCGCCCCCGAGGTAAGCCCGGGGCTCTGGGCCCTCAACCCCGAAGAGGTCGGCCCGTACCCCGCCGCCGGCGCGCCGAAAACAGTAGCCCTGGCTACCGTTTCCGCAGTCACGCAGGCCTTTGACCCGGCGGTCCGCTCCGACACCGACGACCTGTGGCAAACGGCTCTCACCTTTTCCCACTTCCGCTACCTTGGCCCCGGGCAGAGCGTGGCGGTCCTGATAGATATCAAGCCGACTGCACCGGTCGGGACGGTCGTGAAGGGGACGCTCTACATCGACGACTTCACGCTCGACAGCTTCCTGCCGACCGGTGACGTGCTGCCGAACGCCGATGAAGTGGCTGCCGTGCCGTACTCCTACACCGTTGTGGCTGCCGGAGGGCCGATAGCCCCCTAAGGGGGCCGCGCCAATTGCCCCCGGCCGCTACCGCCGCCCTCGCTAGCATCGTTGTAATGGCACGGTTGCTCAGCAGGCTTGACTTGCGCGGGGTCAGTGGGGACCTGCGCGCCATGCTGCCTGCTCCCAAGGCCGTAGGCGAGGGGCCCGTCCAGGTGGTCAAAGAGATCCTGGCGGCCGTCAGGGCTGGCGGCGACAAGGCGGTGGCAGAACTGACGGAGCGCTTCGACGGTGCCGCGCCGGCATCGTTGCGCGTACCTCCGGGAGAAATTTCAGCCGCCGCCGAACACGTCTCCGCCGAGCTACGCACCGCCCTCGAGCAAGCGGCCCGTTCCATACGGGATTTCCACGAGGCAGAGCTCGTCGCCCATCACGGTTTCGAACACGTGGGCCCTGATGGCATCGTCACGACCGAGCTCCTCGTGCCCGTCGACAGGGCGGGTTGCTACGTCCCGGGTGGGAGGGCGCCGCTCGCTTCGACCGTGCTCATGACGGCGCTCATAGCCAAGGTCGCTGGCGTTGCAGAGGTGGTCGTCTGCTCGCCCCCCGGCCCTGATGGGCATGTGGCGGCCCCCGTGCTGGCTGCGGCGGCCATTGCCGGCGTAGACGAGGTGTACGCCGTGGGCGGGGCACAGGCAGTCGCGGCGATGGCTTATGGCACGGCGACGCTGCGCCCGGTCGACGTAATCGTGGGCCCCGGCAACCTGTACGTTGCGACGGCCCAGCGCCTCGTCGCACAGGAAGGCGCGGTAGGGGTGCCCTCGGCGTTCGCCGGCCCCTCCGAGGTGGTCGTGGTCGCGGACGGCAGCGCACCTGCTGACTACGCCGCCCTTGACCTTGTCGTGCAGGCAGAACACGGCCCGGATGGCCTCGCCTGGCTCGTCAGCTGGTCAGAAGAGGTTGCCGAAGCTGTCGAGCAGGCGGTGGAGCGGTTCGTGGCCGTGTCCCCGCGCCGAAAGGAGGTGACCGCGACGCTTGCCCAAGGCGGTTGGTCGGTGCTCGTAGACGGTCCCTCCCAGGCAATGGACGTCTGCAATGTGGTGGCCCCCGAACACCTCGAGCTGATCACCGCAGACCCCGATGCCCTTGTCCCGTTGGTAAAAGCAGCCGGCGCGGTCTTCTGTGGCCCATGGGCACCAGCCAGTGTCGGGGACTACGTGGCCGGCCCGAGCCATGTGCTGCCTACTGCTCGTAGTGCGAGGTTCTCGAGCGCGCTCGGTACGCAAGATTTCTTGAAGCGGGTCCACGTCATAAGGCTCGACCGCGAGGCCATCCGCCGGGTCGCCCCCCACGTTGCCGCGATCGCGCAGGCTGAGGGGCTGGCCGCGCACGCCGAGTCGGTAACGTCCCGGGCGGACGAACCCGCCCCGTTTGTCCCGGTGGCCCCGTTTGTCCCGGTGGCCCCGTTTGTCCCGGTGGCGCCGTTTGTCCCGGTGGCGCCGTTTGTCCCGGTGACAGAGTGAGCCGGCAAGCCAGCCCGGCGCGCACGGGGACCGAGCCGCGCGCCGACCTGGGAATGCGCGAGGGCTACCACTCGCCGCAGGTCCCAGTGGAGGTGCGGCTCAACACCAACGAATCGCCGTACCCGCCGCCGCCGGAGTTCATGGAGGCTCTCGTCGCGCAAGCTCGTGACATCGCTTACAACCGTTACCCGGACCGCTCGGCGTGGGCGCTCCGGGAGGCGTTGGCCGAGCTGCACGGGGTCGAGGCGGGCCAGGTCTTCGCGGCCAACGGTTCCAACGAGGTGCTCCAGTCGATATGCCTGGCCTACGGGGGCGCCGGGCGAACAGCGGTGATGTTCGAGCCGACTTACGCGCTTCATTCCCACATCGCGCACCTCACCGGCACGGCGATGGTGCAAGGCCAGCGCCGCCCGGATTTCACCCTCGACACCGATGTTGCCATCGACCTGATCAGGAGCGAGCACCCGTCGATTGTTTTCCTCTGCTCTCCCAACAACCCGACCGGGTTGTCCGAAGACGCGTCCACAGTGTCGACGGTCCTCGAGGCGGCGTCGAGCGAAGTGCCGAGCGCCCTTGTGGTCGTCGACGAGGCTTACGGGCAGTTCGCTTCGTGGTCTGCCCTCGAGCTCGTGAGCGAGGCTGTACCGCTCGCAGTTGTGCGCACATATTCGAAGACCTGGTCGATGGCAGGGCTGCGGCTCGGCTATGTGATCGCTCCCTCCGAGGTCGTAACGGTGTTGGAACGCGTGGCCCTGCCTTACCATCTCGATGCGCTCAAGCAGGCGGCCGGCCGGCTCGCGTTGCAATTTTCCGATCAGATGGAAAGCCGCGTGGCGTCGGTAGTCGCCGAGCGCGACAGGATGACCCGTGAGCTCTCCAAGATGCCCGTCCGGGTGTGGCCTTCGCAGGCAAATTTCGTGCTGTGGCGCCCGGAAAGCCGCAGCGGGGCAGAGGTATGGGACGGCCTGGTGAAACGGTCCGTCCTGGTGCGCGACACCTCGAGCTGGCCAGGCTTGGAAGGCTGCCTGCGCACCACCGTCGGTACGACAGAAGAAAACGACAGGTTCTTGACTGCACTGGAAGAGGTACTCCGATCATGAGCAGGTCCGTGTCCAAAGAGCGCGCCACCAAAGAGACACAGATCTTTTTGCGCCTCGGCATCGACGGCCCCGCACAGGTAGAAGTCAGCACGGGGCTGCCCTTTTTCGACCACATGATCTCCCAGCTCGGCCGCCACGGCGGGTTCGACCTTTCGTTGAAGGCCACCGGTGACCTCGCCGTCGACGCTCATCACACGGTTGAGGACGTCGGCATCGTCTTGGGTGAGGCCCTCCATGAGGCGCTCGGCGACAAGGCCGGCGTGAGGCGGTTCGCGTCGATCGCGGTGCCCCTCGACGAGGCATTGATCGAGGTGGCGCTTGACCTTTCGGGCCGCCCCTTTTTCGTTTACGAAGTGGACCCTGGCGCGGGCGGGGAGGCCTACCCGATCGGCGACCCGCCTTTTGACCCGCAGCTCGCCGAGGAGTTCTGGCGCGCCTTTTGCACCTCGGCAGCGATAACCCTTCATATCCGCATGCGCAGCGGCCGAAATACCCATCACATCCTCGAGGCAACTTTCAAAGCAGTTGCTCGGGCCTTGCGCGACGCGCTCAGGGTAGAGGGCGGCGGGGTACCTTCGACAAAGGGCGTTCTTGGGTGAAGCCGTTCGTCGCGGTCGTCGATTACGGCATCGGCAACTTGCGTTCGGCTGAAAAGGCTCTTTGCAAGGTGGGTGCGGACGCCCGCCTCGTCACCAGCTCGGCTGAGATCGCAGCAGCCGATGGCGTCGTGCTGCCCGGGGTGGGCAATTTCGGCCGTTGTAGCGAGGCTCTTTCGTACAGCGGGCTCTGGCGGGCAACCCTTGACGCCGCCACTTCGGGACGGCCGTTCCTCGGTATTTGTGTAGGTATGCAGCTGCTTTATGAGGGGTCGGAGGAATCACCCGGTGTCCCGGGCCTGAGCATCTTCGAGGGGACCGTCGCTTTGCTGGGCGACGGGGTGAGGCGCCCGCAGATGCAGTGGAACCTCCTTGACGTGCGACCAGGGGGCCGGCTTCTTGCAGGCTACGAACACGACGCCTGGGCCTATTTCGTCCACTCGTACGCACCCCCCGTTGGCGACGAGACAGTGGCGACTTGCGACTACGGAGGCTCGGTCGCGGCTGCCGCGGAACGCGCCACCGTGTGGGCCACCCAGTTCCACCCGGAGAAATCCTCGACGGTCGGCCTCGGCATAATCGCCAATTTCGTGCGCGCCTGTTCGTGATCATGGACCTCTACCCGGCAATAGACCTGCGGGCTGGGCGCTGCGTGCGCCTGGCGGAAGGCGACTTCGGCCGCGAGACCGTTTACGGGGCCGACCCGGTCGAGCGTGCGCAGGCTTTTGAAGCGAGCGGGGCCGCTGGCTCCATGTCGTCGACCTGGACGCGGCGCGGACGGGCGTGGCCGCCAACCGCCCGGTGGTGGTGGCGATCGCGGCGGCGGTAAAGATCCCGGTGCAGGCCGGCGGGGGAGTGCGCAGCCTGGCAGACGCCGCTGAGCTCTTGGACGGCGGGATTGCCCGGGTCGTGGTCGGCACGGCAGCTGTACTGCAGGTGGGGTTCCTGGCCGAGATCGCCGAGCGATGGCCGGGCCGGGTGGCTGCGGGCGTCGACCACCGTGACGGCGAGGTGAGGGTCAAGGGCTGGTCGGAAGGTGCTGGTCGCGACGTAGCCAATGTCATAAGTGAGCTTGCAGGCGCGGGAGCCGCCGCCGTCATCGTCACCGAGATCTCGCGCGATGGGCTGATGCACGGGCCCGATCTGGCGGGGTACCGCGCCTTGCTACGGACCTGCGACGTACCCTTGATCGCCTCGGGCGGGACTGGGTCGCTCGACGACCTGCGCCGCCTCGCCCGCTTGCACGTTGGGAGCCGGCGCCTTTCCGGGGTGATCGTGGGCCGTGCCATCTACGAAGGGCGCTTCAGTGTCCCCGACGCTGTGGCCGCTTCGCGCGGGCCCCGATATGAGGCCCCGGATGAGCCGTCGGGCGAGGCGGTTATGAGAGCCGTGCGCGTGGTCCCCTGCCTTGACGTGGACGCCGGCAGGGTGGTCAAGGGCGTGCGCTTCGCGGGGCTGCGCGATGCGGGCGACCCCGTGGAGCTCGCTGCTCGCTACGACGCCGAAGGTGCCGATGAGATCGTCTTCTACGACATAACGGCCTCTGCCGAGCGGCGCGAGACGATGCTCGACGTCGTCTCGCGCACCGCCGAGCAGGTCTTCATACCTCTGACTGTCGGAGGCGGCGTCCGCACCCTCGAGGACGCCCGGCGCCTGCTACGTCTCGGCGCCGACAAAGTGAGCGTCAATTCCGCCGCCGTAGCGCGCCCTGAGCTCGTTCGCGAGATCTCCGACACGTTCGGTGCTCAGTGCGCTGTGGTCGGCGTGGACATGCGCCGCAAGCCCGGCTTGGGACCTGCCTGGGAGGTCTACATCCACGGTGGGCGCGTGCCGACCGGGGTCGACGTCATGGAGTGGGTGGCCAGGTGCGAGAAGCTTGGCGCAGGAGAGCTAGTGCTCAACTCGATGGACCGGGACGGGACCCGGCAGGGTTACGACCTCGAACTGACCCGCAGGGTGGTCGAGGCGACCGGGATCCCCGTTGTGGCGAGCGGGGGCGTCGGCACTCTCGCCGACCTGGTGGACGGCGCGGTCATAGGGTGCGCCGACGCCGTGCTGGCGGCGTCAATATTCCATTTCGGCGAGGCGACTATTTCCGACGCCAAGGCCGCGCTCGCAGCTGCCGGCGTGACCGTCCGGCCGGTAGCGCGCTAGCTTGCCGGAGGTGACCCCCAACGACGAGCAAGTCGAAGCGAAGCAAGCGATCCAGATGCTCACCGATCGCGTGCTCGTTCAGGTCCCGAAGTCGGAGGGGGAGCGGCGGAGCAAGTCAGGGATCTTGATCCCTGCGACGGCCGAGGTACCCCGGCGGCTCAGTTGGGCCGAGGTGGTCGCGACGGGCCCTCACGTGCGGGCGATAAAGCCGGGTGACCACGTCTTGTTCAACCCCGAGGACCGCTTCGAGGTGGAGGTACAAGGCGACAACTACCTGATACTGCGCGAGCGCGACATCCATGCAGTGGCGGCCGAAAGGGTAACGGACAGCACCGGTCTTTACCTCTGAGGAAGGACCTCGGAGGATTTCGTCGGGGGGTAATGCGATGAGCGGAGTGCGGCTGTTGGTAGGCACGAGGAAGGGAGCGTTCGTACTGAGCTCCGATGGCGCTCGACGGAGCTGGCAGGTGGAGGGGCCCACTTCGCTGGGTGGGAGGTCTACCACCTGAAAGGGTCCCCGGCCGATCCGCAGCGGCTGTACGCTTCCCAGTCCAGCGGGTGGTTCGGCCAGCTCGTGCAGCGCTCCGACGACGGCGGGAAGACCTGGGAGCCCGTGGGCCATGATTTCGCCTACCAAGGCGAGGTAGGGACGCACCCCTGGTACGACGGGACAGCGAGGCCCTGGGAGTTCACCCGGATCTGGCACCTCGAGCCGTCCCTGCACGACCCTGGCACCGTCTACGCCGGCGCCCAGGACGCGGCGCTCTTCCGCTCGACCGATAGCGGCCAGACATGGCAGGAAATGGTGGGCTTGCGCGGCCACCCTACGGCTCCGTCGTGGCAGCCGGGCGCTGGCGGCCTATGCCTCCACACGATCATCATCGGCCCTGACGACCCCTCGAGGATGTTCGTCGCCATCTCCGCCGCAGGTGTGTTCCGCAGCGGGGATGCAGGTGAGACCTGGAGGCCCGCCAACCACGGGCTGAGCTCAGAAGGGGTCCTGCCAGACCCGGACGCAGATGTCGGGCACTGTGTGCACCGCATCGCGCTCCACCCTTCACGCCCGGACGTCCTTTTCATGCAGAAGCACTGGGACGTCATGCGCAGCGACGATGCCGGCAACTCGTGGCAGGACGTGGGCGAGGGGCTTCCCTCCGATTTCGGCTTCTGCATAGACGTGCACGCCCACGAGCCCGAGACCGTCTATGTCGTCCCGATAACCAGCGATTCGTTGCACTACCCCCCTGAGGGCAAGTTGCGGGTTTACCGCAGCCGCACCGGAGGCAACGAGTGGGAGCCCCTTACCAAGGGCCTGCCCCAGGAAAACTGCTATGTGAACGTCTACCGCGACGCGATGGCTGTCGACTCTCTCGATCCTTGCGGCGTCTATTTCGGTACCACCGGAGGCCAGGTGTATGCCTCCGCCGACGCCGGGGACAGCTGGGCGGCTGCCGTACGCGACCTCCCTGCGGTCCTGTCCGTCGAGGCCCAGACCTTGCCGTGAGCTCACGTGTCCATGTCCGTCTACCGGCGCAGCTGCGCACCCTGGCCGCGGTGGGCGCGGATGTCGTTGTAGAGGTCACCGGCCCGGTCTCTCAGCGCTCGGTCCTCAGCGCGTTGGAGCAGCAGTACCCCGTGCTGGTCGGCACGATCCGCGATCGCACCACCGCAAAACGCCGGCCGTTCATCAGGTTTTTTGCCGGCGAGGCCGATTTATCGAATGAGGCTCCCGACGCGTTGTTGCCTGATGCCATAGCCCGCGGTGGCGAAGTGTTCGTGGTCGTCGGTGCAATAGCCGGCGGTTAGCATGGCCCAATGCCCGTAAGCACCCCTATCGCTCCCACGCCCGAACAGCTCGCTGCAGTCACTTACAACGCCGACGGCCTGGTGCCCGCGATCGTCCAGGAGCACGGCACGGGCGAGGTGTTGATGATGGCCTGGATGAACGAGGGCACGTTGCGCGAAACGCTCGAGTCAGGCCGCACGGTCTTCTGGTCGAGGAGCCGACAGGCGCGCTGGCGCAAAGGTGACACATCGGGCGACCGGCAGTTCGTGCGCGCCGCATATTACGACTGCGACGGGGACACCCTGCTGTTCGTGGTCGAACAAGAGGGCGCCGGCGCTTGCCACACGGGAGCCCGCAGCTGCTTTTACAGCTCTTTCGGGCCAGACGAGGGCGCTCAGCCTGGCGACCATTAGTGGGCCGGCAATAGTGGGCCGGCAATAGTGGGCCGGCAATGAGCGGGGGGGCACACCCGAGCAGGGACGAGTTCGTCTCTTTGGCGCGCGATTGGAGCATCGTGCCGGTGTGGCGGGAGCTCCTGGCCGACATGACGACGCCGGTCGCTGCATACGCACGCTTGGTCCAGGACGAACCGGGGTTCGTCCTGGAGTCGGTCGAGCACGCCGGGACATGGGGCCGCTGGTCGTTCATAGGCCGCCGCCCCTCGGCGACGATGACACTGCGCCACGGCAGGGTGGCCGTGGAAGGCACGCTCCCGGAGGGCGTCCCAACGGACCGGGGCATCCTGGCGGCCATGGAGGCTGTGCTTTCTCATTACCGTGCCCCGTCGCTGCCCGGGCTGCCGCCGCTGCACGGAGGCCTCGTCGGCTACTTGGGCTATGACGTCGTGCGCGAGGTCGAACGCTTGCCCGATGCGCCACCCGACGAGCTCGGTTACCCAGACGCCATCATCGGTGTTGTCGGCCAGATCGCCGCCTACGACGCTTGGCGCCAGCGGGTGACCCTGGTCGAGGCTGTCCCTGTCCCGCCGGGCACCACGACCGCCGAGGCTCACGACTTGTACGACGGGGCGCTGCGGCGCCTCGAAAGCTTCGCGACCGAGGGCGCCAAGCCGATCGCAGAGCCAGTGATCGACCCCCCCGAGCGCGACGACGATGTCCCCTCTGTCCAACGACGGACCTCGCCGGAGCTCTACAGGGCGGCCGTCGAGGCGGCTCGTGAGCACATTTTCGCCGGCGACATCTTCCAGGTCGTGCTTGCACAGCGCTTTGACATCGCGCTCGGCGCTGAGCCGCTCGACCTCTACCGGTCTTTGCGCCAGGTCAACCCGAGCCCGTACATGTACCTCCTGCAGTACCCCGAGCTCGCCATCGTCGGCTCCTCGCCCGAGCCGATGGTGCGGGTCCGCGACGGCAGAGTGATCTCGCGCCCGATCGCCGGGACACGCCGCAGGGGCCGCACCGAGGCCGACGACCGGCGCCTGGCCGCCGAGCTCTCCGAGCACCCCAAAGAGCGAGCCGAACACGTGATGCTTGTCGACCTCGCCCGCAACGACGTCGGCAAGGTGGTCGAGTTCGGTTCCGAGACCGTCGACGAACTGATGACCCTGGAGCGCTACAGCCACGTCATGCACCTCACCTCGCAGGTGTCAGGGCGTCTTCGACCGGGTCTTGGCCCGGTGGACGTGCTCAGGGCAACCTTGCCTGCCGGTACCGTCTCTGGCGCCCCCAAGGTGAGAGCCATGCAGATAATCGACGAGCTGGAGCCTGCCCGGCGGGGGCCGTACGCCGGCGTCGTCGGGTATATCGACTTCTCGGGCAACGTGGACACCGCCATCGCTATCCGCACGATGCTGGTCGGCGCCGACGGGCGGGCCAGCGTGCAGGCCGGTGCCGGGATAGTCGCCGACAGCGTCGCCCAAGACGAGGACCTCGAATGCCGCAACAAAGCCGCCGCCCTGCTCGCCGCGGTAGGCGGGGCGCGCCGCATCGCGGCTGCCCGCTCGGCGAGCCGGCCATGAGCCAGGCAGTGAGCGGCCCGCAATTTGCCGGCCCAGAGGCGGCCGGCTCAGTGGCAGCCGGCTCACTGGTCGCCGGCTCAGTGGGCCTGGACGAGGGTTACCGGGCATTGCGCGACGGGTTCGGGGCGCTTCGCACCGAACGCGACATAGTCAGGGTCGCCGGCCCGGACGCGCAGAGCTACCTGCAGGGCCAGACGAGCCAGGACGTCGCCAAGTTGGGCGACGGGGACTGGGCGTGGGCGCTGGTGTTGCAGCCACAGGGCAAGTTGGACGCCTTCGTCCGAGTCTCGCGTCGCGGGCCTGACGAGTTCCTCCTGGACACCGACGCCGGCATGGGCGAGCCGCTCGTGGCCAGGCTCAGCCGCTTCAAGCTGAGGACCAAGGTGGACATCGAACAGCTCGATTGGCAGGTTGTGGCGGTGCGGGGGACTGCCCGGCCGGAGCCCGGCTCGCTCAGCGAAAGCGGTTTGGTACCGAGCGGCGGGAGCGCTGGTGCAAGCGTGGTCGTCCCCTTCGAATGGGGTGGGCTTGTCGGATATGACCTCCTCGGCCCGAGCGTCGCCATGCCGCCCGGGGCCACGCAAGTCGGTCCTGGCGCGTACGAGGCGGTCCGGGTCGAGGCCGGCTTCCCGCGCCACGGGGCCGAACTGGACGAGCGCACCATCCCCGCCGAAGCTGGGCTCGTCGAGGCGTCGGTCAGTTTCACCAAGGGTTGCTACACCGGCCAGGAGCTGGTGGCCAGGATCGACTCGCGCGGGAGCAACGTGCCCCGCCGCCTGCGGGGCCTGCTCCTTTCGGGCCCGGCAGAGGCGGGCGCACGGCTTGTTGACCTCGCCGTCGCCTCGGTCGGACCAGGTGCGGCCGGGGGCGCCGGCAAAGAGGTCGGGCGCCTGACCAGCGTTGCTCGTTCTCCGCTGCTTGGATGGGTCGCTCTCGGGTATGTCGGCCGCTCGGTCGAGGTGGGAGCGACGCTCGCGCTGACGAGCGAGGCAGACCAAGGCGGCGACGTGCAAGCGCGGGTGGAGCTCCTTCCGCCCGCTCAGCGGGCGCTGACGCGCCGCAGCACGCCAGTGGAGGGAGCCGCCGCGGCCCAAACCGGGAGCCCCGCCAGGAGGCGGGTCGAGCTCGCCACGGCGCACCGGCGCAGGTCCGTCGACGCCCTTGCGATGTACGCCTTCGTGGCGCTCGGGCTACCGGACGGGATGCTGGGCACAGCATGGCCCTCGGTGCGCCGCAGCTTCCACGTCCCGCTCGAGGATCTCGGGGTGGTCCTGGTCGCGGGCACCTTCGGTGCTGTCGCCATCTCGTCCGTGGTGGGGCTAGTGATCGCTCGGGTCGGCATTGCACGGACCGTCATGCTCGGGGGAGCCGTGGCTGCCCTGGGTGCGCTCGGGCTGATCGCAGCACCAGCTTTTTGGGCATTCGTGCTGGCCGGGACGGCCATCGCGGTCGCAGCCGCATTGATCGACAGTTCGATAAATTCAGCAGTCGCGCTGGCAGGCCGCAACCGGCTCCTCAACATGGTGCACGGCTCTTACGGGATCGGCACAACGATCGGCCCGTTGGTCGTAACTGCGGCCGTGCTTGCCATCTCCTGGCGCCCGGCGTACGGGTTCCTGTTCGTCGCCGAGATCGCCCTCGTCGCGGGGTGGTCGTGGGCCGGGCGCAACATTGGCGGCACTGCTTCACCGGACGAAGTTCTGGCGTCGGCCGACCCGCCGCCGGCCGACCTACCGCCGCCCGGCCCGACGCCGACCGGGACGTTCGTCGACGCCCCGCTCGCCGCTGCAGGCCTGGGTGCGCCGACCGGCCCTCCTCCCATGACGAGGGCCCGCCTGGTCATTGTCGTCGCGCTGGGCTTGATCGTGTTCATGGTCTACACGGGCTTCGAGGCATCGGCCGGGCAATGGACTGCAAGCTTCGACCGTGGCCCGCTCCACCTCGGCGCCGGCGCGGCGGGCTTGTCGACCTTTGGTTACTGGGGGGCGCTGACCCTCGCCCGCTTCGGCCTAGCAGTGCCGAAACGAAGAATTGCGCCGCTGTCAGTGGTGCGCTGGGGGTGCGGAGCCGCCCTCCTGGGAGCCGCTCTCGTCTGGTGGAGGCCCGCCACGATGGTCGCACTAATTGGGGTCGTCATCATCGGCGGCGCGCTCGCCGGGGTTTTCCCGGCCCTGGTCGCGCTGACCCCTGAAAGGGTCGGCGAAGAGATGGCCGGCCACGTGATCGGATGGCAGATAGGGGCAGCAGGACTTGGCGCTGCGGGGATCTCGGCTGTGTTCGGGGTCGTGTTCCAGCACTTTGGCCTTAGCGAGTTCGGCCCGGCGCTCATGGTTGTTGCCGTACTGCTGATCATCGGCTCGTTCGTGCTGGAGCGTGTGGCTGCCCCTGCGGCCCTCAGGGCTTCGACAGCGCCGGCCGCGCCTTGATGACGCACGCCTTGATGACCCAGCGGCCCGACCTGCTCGTCGCCGTTGCCGGGACCGGTACAGAGGTCGGCAAAACCTGGGTCGCCTGCCGGCTCGCGGCAGAGCTGCGCGCGAGGGGCCTGGCGGTGGCGGCGCGCGAAGCCCGTCCAGTCCTTTGACCCCGCAGACGGCCTTACCGATGCGGACCATTTGGCCGCGGCCACGGGAGAGGGTGTGAGCGATGTCTGCCCGGCCCACCGCTGGTACCCCGTAGCGATGGCCCCGCCGATGGCGGCCGAACACTTCGACCTTGTGCCTTTTACCGTGGCTGACCTGGTCTCCGAGCTCCACTGGCCGTCGCGAGTCGATGTCGGCGTCGTCGAACTGGCCGGCGGGCCCGGGTCTCCCTTGGCGGCCGATGGGGACGGCACCGACTTCGTCGAGCTGCTCCGCCCCGACCTGGTCCTACTGGTGAGCGGCGCCGGCCTCGGCATCCTGAGCGACGTGCGCCTCGCCGTAAGGGCCTTCGGGGCGCGGCGGCTGATCGTGCACCTCAACCGCTTCGACGGCTCTCAGGAGCTGCACCAGCGCAACCTGCAGTGGTTGGCCGAGCGCGACGGCATGGCCGTGACGGTGGAGCCCCAGCGCGCTCGCGGACGCGGTAGCCGCTTTTAGCCGGCGCTGATCGTCCAGCGCACCCGCACCGAGGCGCCAGGTGCGAGCCGGATCAGGCCGAGCCCGTTGTTGAAGGCATCAGGAGCGCAGGTGTAGGGCTCGATCGCGACGCCTTCTCGCTGGTGTTCTCCCAGGGTGTCGCCCGTGTACAACTGGACGTAATTTATTGGCTCGTCGTACTTGCAGGTGACCGAAACGCTGCCGTCAGGTGCCCGCAAAATGGCTACAACTTTGCCTTCGTCGTCGCGGGCAAGATCGGTCAGCGTGACGTCGAGGCGTGCCTTGCCGATGGCACGCGGCGTGCGGAAGTCAAACTCGGTGCCGTCCACGGCCAGCGCCGGCAGGACCGGGCTGAGATCGTCGTTGGAGCCGAAGTACTTGCCGGCACCGACTTGGAGCAGGCAGTCGTCGATGCCGGGGGAGCCGGCCATGAAATAGGGGTGGACACCCCATCCGAACGGGGCGGTACGAGCGCCGATGTTGGTCACGGTGGTGACGATTTCGAGCCCGTAGCTTTGCCATGCGTAGGTTTGCTCGAACTCGAGAGGGAACGGGTAGCCCGGCAGCGCCAACACCCGGCACCCCAAGGTGACCCTGTCGGCCAGCTGCTCTTGCAGCTGCCATGTGAACCAGCGCACCCAGCCGTGGATCGCCGCCCCCGCCTTGCGGTCGTTGATGGCCAGCTCGAAATGTTCACCGTCGAAGTCGTAGGCAGCGTTGCGGATGCGCCCGGGCCAAGGAGCCAGCATCTGGCCATAGCCGCCATGGACGGCGTGGCCGTCGTCGCTCGCGAAGTTGAGCAGCTCGGTGCCGGCCCAGGTGACCCTGTGCAGCGTCGCACCTTGCTCTGTCACTATCGCTTGGCGTTCACCACTTTTGATCTCGAAAAGCTGACCAGCGCGCATCAACGCGCGGCTACGGATATCGGTTTCACCCCCCTTACGGTAGCTGGTCTTGTTTCGGCGGCGAAGTTCGAGCGCCTAAGGTCGTTGCCATGTACGACAGTGCGTCCGACAGTGCGTCTCTGACAGAGCGCCCGACAGTGCGTCCCTAGCGGTAGGCCTGGGCCCGGGGTGGCTCGACGAGATCGCCGAGAGCTCACTGGCCCGGCAACGCCCGACGTGCGAGCAAGCCTTGGCGGTGCTGCGTTCGGGTGACGACGAGCTGATCGAGGTGGTCGCTGCGGCGGCCCGGGTGCGCCGGGCTTTCTTCGGCAACCGTGTCAAGCTCAACTACCTGGTGAACATGAAGAGCGGGCTCTGCGGCGAGGATTGCTCGTACTGTTCGCAGCGGCGGGGATCGGAGACCGGCGTCCTCACCTACAACTGGGTCAAGCCGGCCGACGCTGCGGCTGCAGCCGAGCTCGCCACCGCCCGCGGCGCCAAGAGGGTTTGCCTCGTAGCGAGCGGGCGCGGGCCAAGCGAACGTGACATCGACCGGGTCGCCGACACGATCAGTGCGATCCACTCCGGGAACCCCGAACTTGAAGTCTGCGTATGCCTTGGCCTCCTGGGCCCGGGCAGGCTTCCCGGCTCAAGGAGGCGGGCGCCTACGCCTACAACCACAACCTCAATACCGCCGCTTCGTTTTATGGGGAGATCTGCACGACCCACACCTTCGACGACCGTGTGAGCACCGTGCGAGAAGCGGCTCAAGCCGGGCTTTCCCCGTGCTCGGGCGTGATCGTGGGAATGGGCGAGACCGATACAGCCCTCGTCGACGTGGCTTTCGCGTTGCACGAACTTCAGCCCGAGTCGGTCCCGGTGAACTTCCTTGTGCCTTTTGAGGGAACACCACTTGCAGGCCACGTCGAGCTGACCCCGCCGCAGTGCCTGCGTGTACTTGCGATGGTCCGCTTTGTCTTCCCGGACGCCGAGGTACGCATCGCCGGTGGGCGCGAGATGCACCTGCGCAGCCTGCAGCCGCTCGGCCTGCATATTGCGAACTCGATTTTCCTCGGGGATTACCTCACTTATGAGGGCGCGCCGGGTTCGGCCGACCTCGAGATGATCGCCGACGCCGGCTTTGTCGTGGAAGGCGCCGCCACCGAGACGTTGCCACCCCATCGCCGCCCGCACAGCCGTCCGATGATCCCCGGGATCCGCCGGCGTGGGGCTGGGACCGCCCTGCCCGGCAACGCTTAGGGGTTAGCCAGCGACGATCGCGGCGGCCGGCAGGACAACGACGACCCGGGTACCACCGTGCGGTCCCGTGGGCGATTCTGCACGGACCTTGCCCCCCATGGCCTTGACAAGCTCGTCCACGATCGCCAGCCCTAGGCCCGAACCAAGCTCGCGACCCGCCGAGAGGCGTGACTGGTAGAGCCGTTCGAAGACCCGTTCCAGGTCTGCCCAGGGGATGCCGGGGCCGTCGTCCTCGACGAACGCCTCCAGCCAGCCCTGGCCCAAGCGGCTTGTGCCCACAGTTACGCGCGAGGTGGCGTACTTGAGAGCGTTTTCGACAAGATTGGCTACGACTTGGCCGACCCGGTCCGGGTCGGCAACGCAAAGTACCTCGCCTGCGCCCGCCGTTTCCAGCTCGATCGACACTCCGAGGCCACTGGCCGCCGGCTCGAACGCCTGCGCCGCTTGGCTCACGACGTCAGAAAGGTCGAGCGTGCCAGAGTGCAGGCTGAACGCTCCCGACTCGAGCTTGGCCAGTTCGAGGAGATCCGTTACCAGGCGTTCCAGGCGGCGAGCCGAGGACCCGATCACCCCTGCGGCGTAGGTGACGTCGGTGGTGGCGCCGTCCGAGAGCGCCTCTGCGAAGCCGCGGATAGAGGTCAGCGGGGTACGCAGGTCGTGCGACACCGACATCAGGAACTGGCGCTGGGTGCCCTGGGCGCGCGCCAGGCTCGCTGCCATCTGGTTCACCGAGTTCGCGAGGGAAACGAGCTCCGGCCACTCTTGAGCGGTGACCGGGACCCTTGCCTCCAGGTCGCCCGTGGCGATCCGCCGTGTCACCGCCTCGGTCCCCTGGAGCGGGCGGGCGATGCGGTGGCCCAAGCGGTTGGCAGCGACGAGCGCCACGATCACGGTCAGCAGCGATGCAAGGCCAAACCATTCGGCGGCCGTGCCAACACCGGCGGGCGACTCGCGAGTCAGGACCACTACGAAGTTCTGGATCCCCGCAACGGGCTCGGGCGGGTTGAACAAGTAGGCCGCCCAGGCAAGGCGGCCGAGATGACCGCTCACCGGCTGGGTGCCGGTGATGAGCTGAGCGTTGTTCTGCAGCAGGTTCACGGACAGCCCGCTTGGCAAGGTCAGCGTCGGGCTGGGCGAGAACAGGTTTACGAACGACCCGTCGGGCCTGACGGCAAGGACCGCCTCCCCCTGCAGCTTGAGCGGGTTGTTCAGCAGGCTGAGCTCGCCGCGCAGGACCGCCAAGGAATCGTGGTGCCTGTCGGTTGCGACGTCGGTGTTGAACCCCGCAGCGAGCTTCTTGGCCAACACCACCAGTTCGGCCTGCGTCTGATGGACGCTGTTGAGGACCGTCAGGCCGAGAGTTGCCAGGCCGGCGAACACCAGAGCTGCCACGACCATGGCCACCATGGTCAGGCTCAACCGGCGACGCATACGGCCGTCTCCTTACCCGAGCCGGTAACCCATGCCCCAAACCGTGCTGAGCGGCAAGGCGTCACCGAGCTTCTTGCGGAGCTGGCGGACATGTGCGTCCACCGTCCTGTCGTCGCCGAACCAGCCCTGGCCCCAGACGCCGTCCAGCAGCTGCTGTCGTGACAAGGCCCTCCCCGGCCGTTCGGCGAGGAACTGCAGTAGCTGGAACTCCTTGGATGCGAGCTGCACGACGACGCCGTCCACCCTGGCTTCCCGTCGCAGTACGTCCACCTCGACGCGCCCTGCAATGAGCACCTCGCTGCGCTCGGGCGCCCCGCCGTCTGAGCGGCGAAGGATCGCTTTGACCCTCGCCACCAGCTCGCGCGGCGAGAACGGCTTGGTGACGTAGTCGTCGGCACCCATCTCGAGGCCCAGCACCCGGTCCACCTCGCTGTCCCTCGCGGTCAGCATGAGCACGGGCAAGGAGCGGCTGGCACGCACGCGGCCTGCAAACTTCGAGGCCGTCCATCGGCCCGGGCAGGCCGACGTCCAGGATCGCCATCCGGGGGTGCTCGCGCTCTATCGCGGCCAGACCGGCCTCTCCGGTGCCGGCTTGGATGACCCGGAACCCCTCGCGTCGCAAGTACAGGTCGACGAGGTCCGAGATGTTGGTGTCGTCTTCCACCACCACGATCGTCCCTTGGTCAGTCCCCATCCAGCCAAGCATGCCTTACCGGGGGTGGCGAGTGTGCGACTTACCCTGCGGACCTGGGCCGCAACACTGTCGGGCTACGCTGAACGCAGAGATGTCCACGTACTTAGACAAGATCCTCGCGAGCCACCGCGAGGCGGCGGGTGCCGACAACCGTGACGTCTCGGCCCTGTTGGGCAAGGCGGAGAAGTGCCCGCCGGCACGAGGCTTCGCCGCCGCGCTGCGCAACAGCACGCCCGCCAGCCCCGCCCGCTCGCGACCTGGCGCCCCCGCCGTCATCGCCGAGATAAAACGGCGCAGCCCGTCAAAAGGTCCTCTTGCCCCAGACCTCGTGGCGGGCGTGCTCGCCAAGTCATATGGCGCGGCGGGGGCTGCCTGCATTTCGGTGTTGACAGACCAAGAGTTCTTCGGCGGCTCAGCGAGCGACCTCGCCGAAGCCCGCGCAGCAGTGGAGCTACCCGTACTGCGCAAGGACTTCACGGTCTGCTCCGCCGACGTGTGCGACGCCCGGCTGATGGGCGCCGACGCGGTACTTTTGATCGTCGCGGCGCTCTCGCCGGGCGAACTGGCAGAGCTCGTGCAGCTGGCCCGCCACCTCGGCCTCGACGCGCTCGTCGAGGTGCACGACGAAGCGGAAGCTGAGCTGGCCTTGTCCGTCGGGGCGGAAATGATCGGGGTTAACCAGCGCGACCTCGTGAGCTTCTCGGTCGACACCGAGCGCGCCGTGCGCGTGAGCGCCAGCTTGCCCGGTACCGTTGTGCGCGTGGCCGAGTCCGGCATTTCCAACCACGACGACGTAATGCGACTGGCCGAGGCTGGTTTCGACGCGGTCCTAGTGGGCGAGGCGCTCGTAACTGCGCCAGATCCGGGGGCGGCGCTCGCCGCGTTGACCGGGGCGGCCAGTTAGGTGGGGATGGGCGCACCGTGCTGATAAAGATCTGCGGCACTACGTCGGAGGACGACGCCCTGCTCGCGGTCGCGATGGGGGCGAATGCCATCGGGTTCATCTTCGCTCCGTCACCGCGCCAGGTATCGCCTCAGCGGGTGGCCGACATCGTAAAACGCCTTCCCCGTGAAGATATCCTGACCGTCGGTGTGTTCCGCGACGACGCCCCGCGGCAGAGTTGTAGAAGTCGTCTACGCGGCCGGCCTGCAGGCGGCCCAGCTACACGGCAGAGAGTCCCCCGACGACGTGAAATGGGTGCGCGAGAGGGTCCCCATGGTGATCAAGGCGTTCCCTGCGGGTGACCTGCGGGTGAGCCGAGCTGCTGATTTCGGCGCCGACGTCATAATGCTGGACGCGCCAAACCCAGGCTCCGGGCAGGTTTTTGACTGGGAGCTCGCAAGCGACCTGCCGGAGGGCCAGCGCCTGCTGGTCGCCGGCGGCCTGGACGCGGACAATGTGGCGACCGCGATAGCGACGATGAAGCCGTGGGGGGTGGACGCCACTTCAGGCGTCGAGGCCTCACCCGGGCTGAAGGACCCGATGAAAGTAAAGGCGTTCATCGAGGCCGCCAGGCGTGCCGAAGCTGCCCTGTCGGAGGCTAAAGGCGAGCCCGTTGAAAGCCTCTTCGGGGACCCCTACGACTGGGCAGAAGACGAATGAGCCTGCCGACTTCGGGTCTCATGGGCGAACCCGACCCGACCGGCCGCTTCGGCAATTTTGGCGGCCGCTTCGTGCCCGAAGCGCTGGTGCCCGCTTGCCAGGACCTTGAACGGGATTTTCGCGCCTGCTGGTCGAACGAGGCCTTCAAGGAGCGGTACAACACGGTGCTGCGTGACTACGCCGGCCGGCCGAGCGCGCTGACCGAATGCGCGAACCTCTCGGAGCGGCTCGGGGTCCGCGTCCTGCTCAAGCGCGAGGATCTCAACCACACTGGTAGCCACAAGATAAACAACGTCATCGGCCAGGGCCTCCTCACCCTCGAAATGGGCAAAACGCGCCTCGTCGCCGAGACCGGTGCCGGCCAACACGGTGTGGCGACCGCAACCGCCGCCGCTCTGTTCGGCCTGGAATGCGTTGTGTACATGGGCGAAGTTGATATGGAACGCCAGGAGCTCAACGTCTTCCGGATGCGACTGCTGGGAGCCGAGGTCCGCGGCGTCCGCTCCGGCAGCCGCACCCTGAAAGATGCCGTCAACGAGGCGCTGCGGGATTGGGTGGGGACCGTCGCTTCGACGCACTATTGCATCGGGTCGGTGATGGGGCCGCACCCTTTCCCATGGATGGTGCGCGAGTTCCAAGCGGTAATTGGCGAGGAAGCGCGGCTGCAGTGCGAGCAGCTGTTGGGCGGCGCCCCTGATTTCGTGGTCGCCTGTGTCGGCGGGGGGAGCAACGCGGCGGGCACTTTCGCAGGGTTTGTCGGCACGCCGGCGCGCCTTGTCGGTGTCGAAGCGGCCGGAGGCGCGGCGATGGGGCCAAGAGGCGTCCCGGGCGTGCTGCATGGCATGCGGTCGAACCTTCTCCAAGACGAGTTCGGCCAGATCCTCGAGGCCGAATCGATCTCGGCAGGCCTCGATTACCCCGGGGTCGGTCCCGAGCACGCTCACCTTGGCGAGATCGGCAGGGCGTCCTACGGGTCAGCCGAAGACTCTGAGGTCCTGGACGCGCTCCAAATGCTGGCTCGCACCGAGGGGATAATCCCGGCCCTGGAGCCCGCTCACGCTCTCGCTTGGCTGGTACGCGCCACCAAGGAGGGTGAAGTGCCGCCCGGGTCGACCGTGCTGCTAACGATGTCCGGGCGGGGCGACAAGGACGCCGAGCACGTGATGAAACTGCTGGCAACCGGGGCCGAGTGAAGGGCGTCGCGGTCGAACCGGCGCTTCGCGCTGCCCGGGACAAGGGCCGCAAGCTCTTAGTGCCCTACGTGACCGGGGGCCTGCGCGACGACTGGGTGGCCATCCTCGCCTCGATGGCTGACGCGGGCGCCGACGCGATCGAAGTCGGGCTACCGTTCTCTGACCCGATGATGGACGGGCCGACGATCCAGGAGGCGTCGCTGGAAGCGCTGAAGCGTGGCACCACGCCCACCTCGGTCCTGGGCGAACTGCGCTCCCTCGAAGCGCCCGTGCCTCTCGTCGTTATGACCTACTGCAACTTGGTACTGCGAGCGGGGACCAAGCGATTTGCGAGCGAACTTGCCGGCGCCGGGGTGAGGGGCGCGATCGTGCCCGACCTCCCCCTCGAGGAATCTGCGCAGTGGGAGGCGGACGCCGCCGCCGAAGGGGTCGAGACGGTCCTTTTGGCCGCGCCGGTGACGCCCGACGACCGCCTGGCTGTCCTTTGCGAGCACTCGCACGGGTTTGTCTACGGGGTCAACCTGATGGGCGTGACCGGCGAACGCAACAGCCTCTCGGCAAGCTCCTCGGTCCTCGCCAAGCGGCTCAAGGCGGTGACCGACAAACCGGTCATCATGGGTTTTGGGATCACCAGCCCGGCCCAGGCCGTAGCGGCAGCGGAGCACTCTGATGGCGTCGTTGTCGCCTCAGCTTTGATGCGGGCTGCGATGGACGGAGCGTCGGCCGCTGAGCTCGGCGAGCAGGTGGCGGCGATCCGGGCTGCGCTCGACAACGGTTGAGCTGTTTACCCGTGCTCAGCTCATAGGACGGGCAGGGCCCCGCACCCAAGCGCTACGGCAGGTGCGGTGCCTACGACGGCACTGGGTGCGCCAGTGACGGCAAGGCGGCCGATGCGTGAGTATGTGGCATGGAGATGCGGCGCGTCCGCTTTAGCGATGCTGAGGTTGAGCCGTTGTTGGCCGGCTTGACCGAGGAGTACGAAACGCGTTATGGCGAAAATGTCGAGATGACGAGGGCCAGCGCTGACGAGTTCGACCCTCCATCGGGGTTGTTCGTCGTCCTCATGGACGGGCCGGTCACGGTCGGCGGAGGAGGGTTCCGTCGCTACGACACAACGACGTGTGAAGTGAAGCGGATGTGGACACACCCCCATTACCGGCGCCGCGGTCTGGCAGCCCGCGTGCTCAAAGCCCTCGAAGACGCCGCTCGCGAAGGCGGCTATACCCGCTTGGTCCTCGAGACCGGTCCCCGCCAGCCGGAAGCTGAGGCGCTCTACGCGGCGCGAGGTTACGACAGGGTGGAGTTCTACGGTCATTATCCCGAGGCCAGGGCCTTCAGCCTCGATCTCTCCCGTGCTGACTTCGGCGCCTAGAACAGTCCACGCATGCCATCGGCTCGTTCCCTAATGACAATATGCCCTCTGTCCGTTGGTCCCGTTCTCTTCGTCGGCTCCTCGGTCGAACCGACCGGCAACCCGCACAGCTCATGGGCGGCGAGCTGAGCTGGGGCCATCCCACCGTGCAGGCCAGCGGCCCGCGACGACCCCGCCAACGCTGCCACCTGTCGGCCACACCTGGTCGCTGCCTGTCGGCAGCTCGGTGCCCTCGGTTACAAGGCCCCGGGTGTGCGATGTGCTTGCGGCTTGGGCCTGGGGTTCCTTGCCCTGGGCCACTTCAGCACTGGCGTTACCCTCCTTTGGAGCCGGCGCCGGCTACCCCCGAGGGAACGTCAGGGGGGATGGGAAGACTTCGACCGGGTGCCCGGGGCCACCCACGGCTGGGGTACTCAGTCTTGGGAGACCTTCCTGCTGACAGGGCCCAGGGCCACGTACAGCTACCAAGCTCCAGCCACTTCATGGCTCCTGGACCTGCTGGATGGACGTCGAGGTGCTGAGGGCGGAGAGCCCGCAGGAACCGCTATGCCAGGCGGGCACGCTGCCCCTCCCTGCGCGGTAATTCTTTCGGTGGGGAACAGACTGGGGAACTTTCCGGGGAAGGTCGCGCGTCAGCCTCTCGGTCATGGAGATTTTTGAGAGCCCGGGGGTGCCGTGACCGCCGGCTTCGTAATCGCGCTGATCGCTGTCGTCTTCGTGGGCCTCGGGTGCGGGGCGTGGCGAGCCGTCAGCACGGGCGAGGCGCCGGAAAGGGAGGCCTACTGGAGAGACCGGGGGCCAAGGACAGCGCCCGGCCGCGGGCAGGGTTGGCGCCGGCAGGCCTTTCCCGGCCCCAGCCCCGCGGTACACGAGCAGGTCGGCTAGGAACGGGCTGGCCGGTACCCGCCGCCGGCCGCCCAAGCGCCAACCGTCCCGCAAACGCGCGCCGCGCCGCGGCTTTTTCCAGGCGGGCAACCTCATCAAACGGTCGCCGCTTGTCGACCGTCGCGATCGCCATGGTTTCGCCAGCTCGCGCCAACTTCGCCAGGAGGCCTCGGTGGCGGCAGCAAGGAAGCGGACCGCGCAGACGCGGCCGTCATTGCGCACCAACAGGTACCGGCTGCGCCCCGAGGAGATCGGGTACCCACTGGGGCGGGCTCATCCCGGAGGCATGCCGCTGTGGCCGAGCTGGGAGGCGTCCCTGCGCCTCGTGGCGCCGCCTGGCGAGGGAAAGACGTTCCGGGCGCTGCTGCCCGTCCTGCGCCAGCACCCCGGCCCCGCGATCGCCACCTCGACCAAGGTCGATCTTTACGAGCTGAGCGCAGTTGCTCGTGGTCGGCGGGGCCCGGTGTTCGCTCTCGACCCGGACCTTCTGGCTCCAGCTGCCGAACCTGCTCGTTGGTCACCAGTTACGGGCTGCGAACAAAGCGAGGTTGCTGAGCGGCGGGCCGCGGCTCTCGTCGCCGCAACGGGCGACGACAACGATGCCCAAAACGGTGCTTTCTTCCGGGACTCGGCGCGCGACCTGCTCAAGGCGTACCTGCATGCGGCTGCCCTGGAGGGGCTCGACATCAGGGCGGTGCTCGATTGGTCCCGCCGCCCCGACGACCCAGCCCCCGCAGAGGTGTTGCTTTCTTCGCCGTCGGCGGCCGAAGGCTGGGGCGACCTTGTGGGGCTGCATACCAGCGGGGCGCCCGAGACGACGTCAGGTGTCCTGCGGTATGTCGCACGGGCGCTCGCGTGCTTCAGCCACGAGGCCGTGATCGATGCCTGCTGCCCCGGCCCGGCGAGGCCCTCGACATCGAACAGTTCCTTCTTGATAACGGCACCATCTACCTACTCGGGAAGGGATCCAGGCTTGGCGCGGTTGCGCCGCTGATCACCGCTTTTGCCGACGAGGTGTTCGACTGCGCCGAAAGGTTGGCCGCAACAATGCCAAACCGCCGGCTCGACCCACCTCTGCTCGGCTTGCTGGACGAGGCGCCGAGCATCGTCCCGGTCCCGAGCCTCCCCGAACTGCTCGCAGACGGCCGTGGCAGAGGGATTCTGATCGTCTATGCAATGCAGTCGTTTTCCCAGGCAGTAACGCGTTGGGGGGCGCAGCGAGCCGAGACGATGGGCAACGCGACGTCGATAACCGCTGTGCTCGGGGGGCTCACTTCCCCGACCGACCTTGCAGACTTGGAGAGGATTTGTGGCCAACGGCGAGTGCGCCGGGTTTCGACGCACCGCGGGAGCGGGGGCAAGAACGGCCGAGATCATTCACGGACCATCAGTTGGGAAAGCGAAGCCGTGTTGCGGGCCGACCAGATCCGTACTCTCCAGGCCGGTATGGCCTTGGTGCTTTGGAGCAGGTTGCCGCCGGTACTGGTCCATTTGCCCTTGCTTTCCGAACAGGCCGATTGGCAGCAGGTCCGCCAAGAGGAGGAACAGGCTCGGCTCGCCAACGACCGCGCCCGCTCTGGCGGCCGTGCCAGCAAACGACCGCACTCGCGGGGAGAGGTTTTCCCCGGCGGCGAGCTTTTCCCCGACGACACCTACACGGCCAGGCCGCTCCCGGTCCCGGCGAACTTCCCCGGCCCGTCTCCCGTCAACTGAAAACCCCAGAAAGAAGGCCGACAAATGACTAATTGCCCACCCCCTTACAGGCCGCTGCGCGGTGCCGAGCCACCGCATTTTGTTGACCGGGCTGAAGGCGAGGACATCGGTGCCAACGGCATTGTCGCCGGCAGCATCGCAGCCTTCGCAGCCGGCCCGTGCGACCCGCGCTTTCACCGCCTCGTGACATCCCCACCCGCCATGGGCAGGACAGCACTGCTGCGCGCAATTGGTCAGGAGGCGGGCCGGCGCCTCGGTTGGGCCGTGTGCTTTCATAGCTGCCAGCCCAAAGAACGCGCACTGGGATCCCTTACCGCCCAGATCCAGTCGGCCATATTGAGCCGTTGGCCAGAGCAGGCCGGCCGTCTAGCGAGCGAAGTCCTGGCATTCGGGTACCAAGCAACGCCGAACTTGCCACCCGGTGCCGAGTCTCACCCCTCCAACTCGGTGCTCGTACCCCATTTTATCGGGCGCGAAGGCGAGATCTCGTGGGCGACGTTGCGGCAGTTCTGTAGGTTCGCCGGCCTCTTTGCACGCGGTATCTCCCGAGGTCTTCTCGTAATAATCGATGACGTGGAGCACCTGGGGGTTGGAGAGGTCGAGTCGCTCGGCCACCTGGCTCGCGCCCTGTCGAGGGATGCACTGCCGGTCGCCCTGCTGCTGAGCGGCGGTGAGAGGCTCGCGGAAAGATTTGCGCGAGCAGGGAACTTCACCGGGTCCGTCTGGCCCACCCGTCTCGAATGGTTCGACGAGGGGGAGGCGCGCGAGGCGCTCATAGTGCCAGCAGCGGAGCGTGGCGTTGACTTCGAGGAGGAGGCGCTGGAGCTGCTTTGCGCGGCGGCCATGGGTTTGCCCTTGGAGATCCAGCGGCTCGGGTTCGCGGCATGGTCAGCGGCAAGCGGTTCGAGGCTGATCACGCTCGCCCATGCCTACGAGGCATTGGCCTTGCTGGCTCCCCGGGTAGCCGAACGAGCTTCGTAAGCTACCTGCGATGAACAACCGCTACCTCCCTCGCATTGAGGCGGCGACAATGAAGTTGACCGAGACCGTCTCGCGTCTCGACGACGAGGCTGCCTCCGGCCCGAGCCTCTTGCCAGATTGGGACCGGTCGATGGTGGTTGTCCATCTCTCGGCTAACGCCGATGGTGTCAGGCGCGCTGTTGAGTCGGCTACCAGGGGTGAGACCGGAGAGGTCTACCCAGGGGGCAAGGTTGCACGCGACGGTGAGATCGAAGCAGGCCGGGCTCTGCCGGCCCGCGACCTGCAGGCGCGCCTCAGGGCTTCGTGCGAGCAGCTGTGGTCCGCCCTAGAAGCCGCGCCCGACAAGGTTTGGGACCTACCGGCCATCGGTATTTCGGGCGAGGTGGCCATCGGCGCCGGGCTGGTCGTGAGCAGGCTGCGCGAAGTCGAGGTGCACCATGTCGACCTTGCCTACGGTTACGGCCCCGACGACTGGCCCTTCGCGTGGGTCATCGAGGAGATGGAGCGGGCGATGCTGGACCTGCCAGCCCGCTTGCCGAGCGGTGTCGCAGTAGTGCTCACCGCTTCAGACGCAGGGCAGCACTGGGTGGCCGGCAGCGGTAGCTCGCTAGATATCACGGGGACCACGGGTGAGCTGCTCGCGTGGGTCACCGGGCGTGCCTCGCAAGTCGGTGGCTTCGAGGCCCCTGTTCTCAAACCGTGGCGCTGAGCTCGTCGGTGGCCGCGCTGGCGGGCGATGGAGCGGGCTCGTCCGGTCCGGGCTGGTCTAGGCCGGGCTCGTATGGGGCGGGCTTGTCCCGGGCCGATTTGGCCGAGCCCCTCCGGTGCTTGTCCTTGCCCGAGGTCTTCTCGGATGGCTTACGGAGCGCCGCGGACTTGGCCGAGCCCTTGTCGGGAGATTTGGGCTTCTTCTTTCCCTGATGTTGGCCCAGCATCTGCCCCGGCAAGACGGCTGACAGGAAAGAGCCCACGCTCGTTGCCAAGCGGTCGACGACGAGGGAGTACAGAACCCTGTTCGCCTCACGCCGTTCGCTGACGAGCCCGGCCGCTTTTAGGACTGCGAGGTGCCGCGAGACGGAGGGGCCTGAGATGGGGAAACGCGAAGCAATGTCGCCTGCGGCGAGTTCGCCTTTTCGCAGGGCCTGGAGGATCTGGCGCCTCGTCGGGTCTGCGAGCGCCCTGAACACCGGCGCAACCACCACCTCGTCCATCTCTGCAGCCACCTAGCTATTTAGCCAGTTAGCTAGCAAGCTGTCAAATACGCCGGAGCTCCAGTCAGGCCACGAGGAGTAGCTCAGGGAGGGCGACCCAGTGGTCGTCGTCTTCTATCAGGAGCGCGCAGCGCCCGCGGGCGGCCATTAGGCGTAGGTGAGCACCTCTGGCTTCCCAGTCGTTGAGCCGCTCGGCCAGTTTTTCTGCCGACCGCCGCCCCTGGCAACGCCAAGTAAGGGAGACGTCGCTCGTCTCGATGTGCCGCTCGTCGCCGCTAAGGATGTCCAAGACGCTGCCAACGCCACCAGTCAGGTGCGTGTAGACCTCGTCGCCCAGTACGTAGACGGCCTCCACCTCGACGGCGTCGATGTCGAGGTAGCGGCCCGGGTCGCCTTGGTCGAAGTTCCCCGCGGGCTGGGCGGCACCTCCCGGCGCCGGTCCGAAGGTAGCCACGGGCATGGCCGCCCGGCCAAGGGCACGGAGAGGCTCGGAGAACAGCACGCCGCAAACGATTGCCATCGCCGCACATGCAGCGCCGGCACCGAGCGCCAGGGAACTGAGTCCCAAGGCGAGCAACACGCACACCGCGACCAGGGAACCAGCCAGAACGAGGGTCACCCGGCGCGCTGAGCGCCGGCCAGGGTACTCGGTCGTGCCCCCCACGTGACTTGCGACAGGCCACGGCGGCCGCGGAGCGCTCACCGAAAATACCTACCCACCGCGTCGCGAAGTGTCACGCAGGGGCGTCAACACGGCCCCTACCAGGTGGGGCACTCGTTCTAATGTCCTTGGCCGCCGCGCCGATAGACCTTTTGGTCATCAAAGGAGGTGCCGTGGCCAATCCGGGCAAGGGATCCAGCTCAGACATGTCCCTCACGCGAGAGGACTTGGAGCTGCTCTGCTTTCGCAACCTCCTTGCCACTCCGGGCGAACGGCTCTTCTTCAAGGATCTCCAGAGCCGGTTCCTGCTGGTCAGCGACTGCCTTGCCGGCGAACAGTCCCACGGTTACAGCGTCGAGGAACTGATCGGGAAGACCGATTTCGATGTCTTCAGCGACGAGCATGCGGTCGCTGCGTACGAAGACGAGCAGCGGATCATCCAAAGCGGCAAGCCAATGGTGGCGAAGATCGAGCGGGAGACCTTCCACGACCGTGACGATGCATGGGTGTCGACAACCAAGCTCCCTCTACGCGATAGCGAAGGGCGGATCGTCGGCACCTTCGGTGTCTCGCGCGACGTCACCGCCCAGGTCATGGCGGAGCGGGCCCTCGCCCACCAGGCTCTTCACGACGCCGTCACGGGGCTCGCCAACCGGCTTGCCCTCATGGACCGCTTATCGCAGGCCCTTGTCTCCCTCGACCGTACCCATGGCCAGGTGGCCCTGTTTTTCATCGACCTCGACAATTTCAAGTCCATAAACGACTCGCTTGGCCACGAGGCCGGCGACCGGGTCCTCGTCGAGGTCGGCCGCCGTCTCGGACGGATTTGCCGTCGCAGCGACACCGTTGCCCGCTTCGGCGGGGACGAGTTCGTGCTGCTGTGCGCACTGCGCGCTGACGAGGACGTCCGTTTGATCGCCAGTAGGGCGGTAAGGGCGATCGGCAAGAGGTTCTCGTCAGAGGGTGACGACCTCACGGTGACGGCCAGCGTCGGCGTCATCGTGACCGCCGACCCATCGTCGGACCCGGGAACGTTGCTGCAACAAGCAGACATCGCGATGTACGAGGCAAAGAGCGCCGGCCGTGACGGCTTCCGCCTCTACGACAGCAAGCTCCGGGTGCGTGCAATGGCGAACCACGATTTCGACGCCACGCTGCGCAAAGCCATCGACAAGAAGGAGCTGTTCCTGCTCTACCAGCCCCTCTTCTCGCTCGACGACCAGTCCTTGCGCGGGGCGGAGGCACTGGTGCGTTGGAAGCACCCCGAGCGCGGTGTCGTCCTGCCGGGAGACTTCATCCCGCTCGCCGAGGAACGCGGGTTGATCGGCAGCATCGACACCTTCGTGTTCGACGAGGCATGCCGGCAGCTGGCGCTGTGGGTTAAAGACGAGTCGTTGCCCGACGATTTCACGATGGCGGTGAACCTATCGGGGCGTCAGCTCAGCGACCCCCAACTGGTCGGTCGCGTCGCCTCATCGATCAAGAGTCACGGCGTGGCCGCGCGCCAGCTTTGCCTCGAGATCACTGAAACGGCCCTGATCGGCGAGCTTGGCGAGGCAACGACGACTTTGGCGGACCTGTCGAAGCTGGGCGTGAGGATCGCCCTCGACGACTTCGGGACCGGCTACTCGACGCTCGCCCATGTGCAGCGCCTGAACGTGGACATCTTGAAGATCGACCGCAGCTTCGTCGAGCAGATAGGTGGGAGCGACCGCGACCGCGAGATCATCGCAGCCATCACGGCCATGGCGCACGCGCTAGGGATGTCGGTGGTCGGCGAGGGCATCGAGACGACGCGCCAGCTCGGTGAACTGACAGCGCTGGGGTGCGACGCGGGCCAGGGGTACCTGTTGGCACGGCCCCTTCCACCTGAGCAAGTGGCCGTCCTCGGCCGGTCCTGCCTCGAGGCTGTGCACAAAGCGAGGGCTGGCGCGAGCGCCTAGACCCCCAAGGCGGTGCTACAAGACGGCCACTGGCTCCAGCCGTCCATCGCTTCCAGCCGTTGGGCCGCCTCGTCCTGCATCCAGTAAGGCTCCTCGTCGGGGCGGCCCGGGTAGCCAAGGTCGACCCAGGTAGGCCAGGAGAACTGGTACGCCCCGTAGTAGCCGTTGCCCGTGTCCGCCTGATAGTTGTCCCCGGACTCGCACTCGCGCAGCTCGAGCCAGAGCCCGCCTGCCGGCGGAGGGTGCCCGTCGGTCGTAGTCGCCGCGCTGGTCGGCGGCGGTGTGCTGGGAGGCACTGTCGTCGGTGGTGTCGTGGTAGTTGGCGGGGGAGCGACGGTGGTGGTGGTCGTTGAGGTTGCCGGCGTTGAGCTTGGCGCAGTCGCTGAAGAAGTCGCTGTCGAAGGCGATGGCGTGGAAGACGGCGTCGAAGTGCTTGTCCCGGGCCCGACCGCAATGACTGGCTTCGATATCGTCGAGTTGCCGTGGCCCGCCTGAGCAGTCGTTGTGGCGTGCTCGCCAGTTGTAGTGGTCGGCTGCGTCGTCGTAGGCCGCTGGACGGTTGTCGTAGTTGTCTGCAATGCCGTAGTTGTTTGCGATGTCGTCGTTGTTTGCGATGTCGTCGTTGTTAGTGGGGTCGTCGTCGTTGGCAGCGTCGTCGTGGCCCGCTTCGCCACGGCGACGACAGCCCGAGCCGGGCCGGCTTTGTGGTCTTTGCCCGCAATAGTCGCTTGCGCCGGTTTGGTGGCGTCGGGGCGGGCCGTGCCGGGTGCGGCGCCGAGTTCCTGGGACACCGCTTTTACGATCCCGTCGCCGACCGGTGGCCCGGTGCGGGGCCGCTCGGCAGCGGTAAGCGTCGCCACTTGGGACTGCGCCCGTGACAGCAGGACTTGGAGCGATGCAGCCTCACGGAGCGCCGCCTGGCGAGCCGTAGCGGCCGAGCCCTCTGCCTCGAGGGCGCTTTCCAGCTGCCGCCGGGACTTGGCGACCGTCCCGGCCAGCTGGGACTGCTCGTTCTCCAGCAATTTCAGGGTCCCGGCGAGGTCCCCAACGGTGAGGGCCAGGTAGGTGGTCTGGTCGGTCACCTCCACCAGATCGGCCGAGGACTGCCCGCCCGCGCCGACAACGGGCACAGCGTCTGCATAGGAGAGAAGAGCCTCTTGGCGCACCAGTGACCCGGTTTGAGCCGCCCGCAACCTGAGAGCCTGAGCGGTCGCTTGGCTGCCGGAAAGCTCTTCGCGCAGCAGGCCAGCGTGTGCTGCCTCGGCCTGGTACTGCACGGTCCGCTCGTGCACGAGCTGGGCTTCCTGCAGCACGAGGCGCGATAGAGCAGTGGCGTTGGCCCTGGCCGGGCCGAGAGGGTCGGCTGACGACGGCACCGCAGGCGCGGCTACGCTAACGAACCCTGCCGCTAGGCCAACCAGCGCCACGGTGAGGCGCCTGGCTACCCGCAGCGCCCCAGCTGGCCCTTCGGGCTGGTGGCACGCCACGACGCCGAGACGTTAGCCGCTCCGACCGCCTTATGGCTAGCCCAACTTTGCCTACGCCTACCGAGAGTGGTCGGCTGGAGGTGCCAACGGGCTCCCGACGGCTACGCCGGGGCGGGGCCGCCTAGGGCCAGATGAGCTGCGTACCGTGGTAGAGCGAGGCCGCGATCGCGGTGTCTTCGAGCGGCCCGAGCTTGACGGACTTGTCGAGAAGCTTGTACAGGACAACGGCGGCCGCCTCGGGGGCCCATTCCGCGGTCGTCTGTGCCCCGATCCCTTTGCCCGCAAGGTGGTGATGGAGCGCGAGAGCGCTTTCGACCTGCCACTCGGCCTCGCCGTGCGCGACGTCGAATGTAGGGCCTTGGGCCTTTGCGAGATAGTCAACGCAGGTCACAGGGTTATGGACGCAGTAGTTGAACGCCAGGAACTCTGCTCGGAGAAAGTCGGCTGAGGCTGTCGGGTGCGAGGCGAGGAACTTACGGTTCACTACCTGCACGTTGAACGTGCCGGGGATCCCGAACTGGGCCGGCGTCCACATGGTGAACGTCTTGTGGTCGGCCCGCAGCGTGAGCGGCTCGTTCGACTGGTACGCCTGGAGCGCTGAGAAGCTGCCCTGCACCAGCAGAAGGGGGTTGTATGTGGGGTCACTCACCAGGCGGACCTTCGCCAGGTTGACGCCAGCCTTGACCAGCATCTCTCGGAGCACAACGGGGAACGTCGGGTGGTAACCGAGGGCTTTGCCTTCGAGCTGGGTGAGCTTGGTGATGCCGGAGCGCGTCAGAAGGGCGTAATCGGAGGTGTCGCCGTAGGTCGCGACGGCCACGAAGTTCGAGCCCTCGGCCTCCTGGACGATGGCGTCGGCCGCGCTACCCTCCCCGGTCACCTGGGCGGTCCCTGCCGATACGAGCGTAGAAGGGGACTCGGTGAACGGGACATAGACGAAATCGACCTTGAGGCAGAGGTCGGCGAAATACCCGAGCTTCAGGGCCGCGTAGACGTCGATGATCCCGGCTGAGGCGTCGTAGCCGAACGGTGAGGCGAAACGTACCGTCCCCGCGGCGGTGTTGGCCAGGCACTCCGGCGACCCTGGCGCGAGCGCGGCGGGGGCAGCCTGCGCAGTGAGCGTGGGCGCCGCGGCCGCTGCCGCCGGCGGTACCGACGCCAAGAAAGCAGGGCCGATGGCGCCCAGCGTTGCCAACGTGCGCCATCTCCGACGCTTACGCTCCTGCAAGACTCGGCCTCCTTGTCGTCGTTCGCCGGGTATGGTTCTGCGGCGCTACAGGGCCTCTAGGCGCGCTGCGTACCAGCCCTGCAAACGCTAGCCGCTCGGCGCTTAGTGCCCGGACGGCCCACCGCGAACTCTCGCCCTCAGGCCCGAGGCTGCGTTGCCCGGGTGGGGTGCCAGGAAAGCAAGCGCCGCTCTGCGGCCAGGACGGCGAGGGTGAAGGCAAGGCCGAGGAGCGCCAGGCAGAATATGGCCGCATATACCTGGGGCAGCGCCTTCGAGGTCCCCTGTTGAGAGGCCAGTTCGATTAGCGAGCCGAGCCCATTGGAAGTGCCCGCAGTTGAAAACTCCGCCACCACGGCGCCAATTATCGACAGCGGGAAACAGATACGGGCTGCGGCGAAAAGGAAGGGCAAGCTCGACGGGATCCGCAAGTGGAGCAGCACCTCGAGCTTCGACGCGTCGAGCGATGCGAAGTACTGGAGAGCCTCGGGGTCGACCGACCGCAGGCCGACCAGCGAGTTGATGAGCATCGGGAAAAAAACGATGATCCCCGTTACGAGGTAGCGCGGTGACATCCCGAAGCCGAGCGCGACGGCTAGGCCAGGAGCGAGGCTTACGACAGGGGTGACGTTGATGATCACGGCCACCGGCATCACGGCTCGCTCGATGACCCGGACGTGGCTCATGGCAATTGCGAGGCTGAACGCCACGGCGAAGCTTGCCCCGAGGCCGACCGCGCTCTCTTGGAGGGTGTTGCCGGCCGCGTCCAGGAACTCGCGGGGGTAGTCGACGAGCTGGTCCCAGATGGCGCCGATGCGGGGGATGAGGTACGCGTTGTGGACCGCGACCAGTTGCCAGGTGAGCGCGAGCAGGCCGAGGAGCACGGCCCCAGGCAGTGCTTGGGTTACGAGACGGGCGGCTCGCCGCCTCGCCCTCGGGCGTGATGTTGGTCCTTGTGTTTTCACGGGGCCTGCTCGTCGGCGCCAGACGCGCTTCGCAGGGCTAAGCGGACCTCGCGCTCGCAGTCCCGGAACGCGTCCGTCACCTCCACGAGATCCCCGCGCGGGCGGTCCAACGTGACATCGATAATGTTGGCGACCTGGCCCGGCGCGGGGGTCATGACGACAACGTGGTCCGACAGCAACACCGCCTCGGAGACCGAGTGGCTGACGAACAACACGGTCGTGCGCGTCGCACGCCAGAGCCCGAGGAGCTCGCGGCGCAGTACCTCGCTCGTCAGTTCGTCCAGGGCGGAGAACGGCTCGTCCATGAGCAAAAGGGCTGGCTCCGACACGAAGGCGCGCGCGATGGCGACACGTTGTCGCATGCCGCCCGATAACTCGGCGGGGCGTCGGTCGAGGACGTCGCCTAGCCCGAGCGCCCGCAGTACCTCGCTCGGGCTCCGGGCCGGCTTCCTGCGGGCCGCACTCTCGGAGCGGTTGAGCTCGAGAGGCAGCCGGGCGTTCTCGAGCACCGTGCGCCACGGCAGCAGAGCCAGCGCCTGGGGGACAAAGCCGATCAGCTTCGCCCGGCGGGCCTGCTCGACGCTGTCTCCGAAGATCGAAATGCTCCCCCGATCGGGTTGTTCGATGCCCGCCAGCACCCGTAACAAGGTGGACTTACCGCAGCCGCTCGGCCCTATCAGGGTCACGAAGCGGCCCGGTGGCACGTGCAAGTCGAGGGGGCCAAGTGCGCGGACCGGGCCGTCATCGGTCTGGTAGGTCCGCGAAACGCCCGAGATAGCCAGCCCTGGGGCCGTCGTAGCAGCGGCCGAGGGAGGGGTCGCGGGGTGCCCTTCTAGGGGCTCGGATAGGCCCCGAGACGCTGGCAGGGGTTCGACAAAGGGCGACGACATGGCAAGCTGCCAGGTTATGGGGCCCGCGCCGACCACACTCGACATCGCCGGGCGCACGGTGGCCGAGCCCAGTGACGCCCGGCGGAGCTACCCAGCGGCTCCTCGGCCGTGACCGTCCTGCTCGCCCTATCAACGGTGCTCGCTTGGGGGCTATGGATACCGGTCGCCCAGATCGTCCCCGGAGTCCCTCAGCGCTCTCGGACCTTCTACGCGACGCTCGCCAACACGGTGTTCGCCGCGGTCGCGCTGGTCGTCGGCGGCGGCCATCTCTCGTTCGGGTGGAAGCCCTTCTGGTTGCCCTTTGCGGGCGGCGTCGTGTGGACCGCCGGTAACTACACCGCGTTCCGCGCGTCGGAGAACATCGGGTTGGCACGCGCCAGCGGGACATGGACGCCGTTGAACATAATCACCGCGTTTGTGTGGGGTGCGTTGCTCTTCGGCGAGCTCGACGGGCTGAGCACCCCCCGCATTGTGGTCCTCGCTGCGGGGCTCGTCCTCGTGCTGGTCGGGGTCTTCTTCATCGTCCGTTCCAGGGAGGAGGCCTCGGCCCCCGCCTTGGTGGCGGCCGCACCCACACGCGAAAGCTCGACCGTCGCCTCGCTCCCGGCCGCGTCGGAGGCGTCCTACGGGCACCGCCGTGGCCTAGTGCTCGCGTGCGCGGCAGGATTACTTTGGGGCAGCTACTTTGTGCCGGCGCAGTGGGCCAAAGTGCCGGCCCAGGTCGGCAACTTCCCGCTCGCGCTCGGGATCGTCGCGGCGGGGACAGCGCTGGTGATGAGCAACGGCGGGCCGGCCAGGCTCAGCGCGCGGGGCACGGCCGTACAACTCGGCGCAGGGCTGCTCTTTGGGGTCGGCAACGTGTCACTGCTGGCCCTCGTCACGCGCGTCGGCACGGGCGTCGGTTTTACGATCGCCCAGTTGAGCCTGCTCGTCAACGTCTCGGTGGGTATCTTCGTTTTCAAGGTGCCCAGGCCGGGCTCCCACGCAGCCAGGACCGCCCTGGTCGGCATCGCCCTGGCGGGCATCGGGGGCGTCGCTATCGGAGCTCTCAAGTAGCGCGCGGCGCAGCGGGCTACGGCGCAGCGCTGCTTCAGTGCAGCTGGCGGTAGACGCCGTCGGCGCCGGATGCGAGGGCCACCAGCACCAGGACGCCCATGATAAGCACGAAGGTAAAGTCCGCCTTCCGGCTGATCAGCGCGTAAATGCCGAGGATCTGGGCCACTACCAGGCAAGCTCCGGCAACGTAGAACGGGGTCACAGGACCGCCTTCTTGCCCGCGCGGTCGGGCGTATGCCTCGCAGCGTGGTCGCCGGCCGCTTTGAACATTTGCCGCAGACTAGCCGCAACCAGCCAGGCCGCGGGTGCGCTGCGACGGGGAGGCCTTGCCGGATCTGTTCCTCGAGCCCCGGCCGCCACGCGCGAAAAAGGTCGAACGTATGTACGACCGAGAGTATTATCGGCGCGTGACCGTGATGCAGCTGGGCTTCTTCGGGGTGGGAGAGGCCACCGTTGACCGGAGCTCGGAGAGCGAACTTACCGACCTCGGGCACGGGGCCTGGGTGGCGGTGCGCAGGGGTTGGCTCCTCGGCGCCGACACGCTCTGCGACGAGCTGGTCGGGTCCGTACCGTGGCGCCACAACCGCCGTGTCATGTACGAGCGCATCGTGGACGAGCCGCGTCTCAGCAAGCGCTACGGCCCTGGCGACGATGTGGCCTGCCGCGGCGTTGGAGATGCTGGCTGAAGAGCTCGCGCAGCTCCACAAGGTCAGGCTCATCGGCCCGGGCCTCAACTACTACCGTGACGGCCGCGATAGCGTGGCTTTTCACTCGGACCGCGAACTTCGCTTCCTCGACAACACGATCGTGGCGATCGTTACACTCGGGGCTACCCGGCCCTTCCTTGTAAGGCCGCTAGGCGGCGGCCGCTCACGCGATTTCCGACCAGGTTCAGGCGACCTGTTGGTGATGGGGGGAAGCTGCCAGAAGTTGTTCGAGCATGCTGTGCCAAAGGTGGCGTCGTCGGGCCCACGGGTAAGCGCGTCATGGCGTTGGGTGGCCCGACAATAATGTCCAAGGTGGACATGGCCGACGAGGTATCCCAGGTAGACGCCGCCGATGCCGGCATGGTCGAGATCGGCCTGATCGCCGGGCCCGAAATGAGCCAGCTTTTTGCCATCTTCGTAGACATTGTCGCTCGAGGCGAAGGGTTCCCTCAGCAGCCGCCGCTCACGCGCTCGGTGTTCGAAGATGTCTGGGTGCGGCCGGTCACCCTCGTCGTCGGGGCGATGCGGAACGGGACATTGCTCGGCGCCTACTACCTCAAGCCGAACTTGCCAGGCATGGGCTCGCACATCGCCAACGCGGGGTATGTCGTAGACCGGCGCTACCGCGGGCTCGGGCTTGGGCGCGTGCTCGTGAAGGACTCGATCGCGCGGGCCCCACTGGCAGGTTTCGATGCCATCCAGTTCAACTTCGTTTTCGCGGACAACCCGGCTCGTGCCCTCTACGAAGATCTCGGTTGGCAAATTGTAGGCAAGGTGCCGGACGGGATCGCGCCGGGCCGCGACGCGATCATTTATTGGCGGGCTGTTCGGTAAGAAGAGCTAAGCCTCGTCCAGTTCAGCGTCGTCGTCGGGCGCCTGGGCGCCCAACGGCAAGACGATGTCGACGCGCGTGCCGCCGCCTGGCGGAGACGAGGTGATGTCGATACTGCCGCCGTGTGACGTCACCACGTTGCGCACGATCGCCAGGCCGAGGCCTGAGCCCGGCATCGAGCGGGCAGAGTCTGCTCGATAGAAGCGTTCAAAAATATGGGGAAGGTCTTGCGGTGCGATCCCGGGGCCTTGGTCAGTGACAGTCAGGTGCCATGCGCTGTTGGCTTCGAGGGTGACCCCGACGTGGCCTCCCGGCGGGCTCCACTTGGCCGCATTATCGAGGACGTTCATCACGGCTCGCTCCAATAGAGCGGGTTGCGCCCGCACTTCTCCAGGCTGCAGCGAGACATCGAAATGCAGGGACTGGGCGCGGCGATGGGCGCGCTCGACCGCGCGCTCGACGATCTCGTTGAAGGGGACCGGCTCGGGCTCCACGTCGGGCCGTTCGTCTTCTCTCGCCATGTCGACGAGGTCGCCTACGAGGGTCGTCAGTTCCTTCAACTGGGCATCCACGTCGGTTAGTAGCTCGTCGCGGTCCGTGGGAGGCAGGTCCTTGGTCTTCATCAGGACCTCGATATTGGTCCGCAGGCTCGTGAGCGGGGTGCGCAGTTCGTGGCCGGCGTCCGAAACGAGCTGTGTCTGTTGGCGCCTCGAGACCGCCAGGGCGGCGAGCATGGCGTTGAAGCTGCGGGCAAGCCTTGCCAGCTCGTCGTTGCCCTCGTCGTCGATCGTCGCGGAAAGATCCTGAGTTGCGGCAACGTGTTCGGCTGCCAGGGTCAGGTCTTCCACAGGGCGCATGCTCGCGCGACCGACCGCCCAGCCAAGCCCGGTCGCAACTGCAACCCCGCCGAGCGCCACCAGGACCAGCATCAGCCGCAGGAAAGCAAGCGTATTGTCGACGGCGGTGAGGGGGTAACCGATCTGGACGACTACCCCCGGGATAGGGGTGGGCACGCTGGCGAGTCGGTACTGTGCGCCGTTTGTCGCAGTTACGGTCTCGATTATTGCGCTGCCACTGGCGCCAGCCTTGAGGACCTCTGCCGCGCCCCTTGACATCGGGAACAACCGGGTGTGCGAGGCCTGCCCGGACTGCAGCGAGATGACCTCGGTGTTGGAGATGACCTGGACCGAGTCGCCCGTCTGGTTCTGAAAATTGAACGCCCGCTGCGTCACGACCTCGGCGGACACGGCCCCGTTTAGACCCTGGACTGGGTACACGAGACCACCTGCTGAGGCGATCGCATTGTCAAGGTTTGTGGTCGCCTGACGTTCCAACTGGCGGCCGACGGCCACGTACGACACGAGCGCGGCCATTGCGACCGCGATGCCGACGGCCGCTCCGACGAGGATGCTGATGCGGCTACGAAAACTGACCTGGCGCAGCCATGCCAGAGCCGGTTCCTTGGCTTTGCGCTCGCCGTCGGGACGGTCCTGGCCAGCGCCGTCGTGCCCGGCGCCGTCGTGCTCAGCGCCGTCCTGCTCGAAGTCGCTGTGCCGAGCCGCAACCGGCTCACCGTTGCCCTCGCCGGGCGCGGCCACAATGTCGTCACTGCCCTCGCGCGGCCACGGCGGTAGAGGGACTACGTCAGGCGCGGAGGGGGCCGGCTCCGCCGGCGGGTAGACAGGCCAGGCAGGTTGGGGGGTGGCGACGCCTGCGACGTCGTCTGACCAGGGGCTCTGTGGGGCCCAGTTCAGTTCCATGGAAGGGTGACGTGCACCCCGTTCACCCCCTGGCCTCTGCTGGCAGCCGCATCACGTAGCCGACTCCGCGAACCGTATGGATGAGCCGCGGCTCGCCACCCTGCTCGGTCTTGCGCCTCAGGTAACCGATATAGACCTCGAGGCTGTTGGAATTGAGGCCGAAGTCGTACCCCCAAACCCGGTCGAAAATAACCTCGCGGGGCAGCACCTGTCTCGGGTTGCGAAGGAACAGCTCGAGCAACAAGAACTCGGTCCGGGTCAACTCGATCGCCCTATGCCCGCGGCGTACTTCGCGCGTGCCAGGGTCGAGGGACAGGTCACCGAAACGAAGGATTTCGTTGTCGGCGCTGGGAGCGGTCCGGCGCAGCAGGGCACGCATGCGAGCCAGGAGCTCCTCCAGGGCGAAAGGCTTGACCAGGTAATCGTCGGCGCCTGCGTCGAGGCCGTCCACCCGCTCTGTTACGGCAGCCTTGGCCGTCAGCATCAGCACCGGCGTCCGGTCACCAGCGGCCCGCAGGCGCCGGCACATCTCCAGCCCGTCCAGTCGAGGCATTGCGATGTCGAGCACTATCGCATCAGCAGGGCGCTCCGCGTGCGCTGCCAGGCCGGCCATACCGTCCTCGGCCAGCTCAGCCGTGAACCCCTCGAATCGCAGTGCACGCTCCAATGCCTGCCGCACTGCCGGCTCATCGTCTACGACCAGGACACGCATACTCTCAGTTTGCCCCGCGGATCTGAGAACGTGCTGAACACAGGATCGGAACAAGGCTCATGCGACGCTCGGCGAAGCTGGGTCAAGCTAACTTGGTAACAATGGCGCAGTACCTGGTCGAGCGAAAGCTGATGGACGTCTCCAAGCGCCTGCGCAAAGCACGGGAAGAGCTGGCTGTCGCAGACGAGCAGTTCAACGCCCTCGCCGAAGTGGCAGACGAAGCACGGATCCGCTCGCTCGTGTCCGAGACGCCTCTGGCTGCGCGCGAGAGCCACGAAGCCCAGCGCCACGCCGAGGCGATGGGCGGGGCGCGCGACAGCCTCGTTTCACAGGTGAAGCGCCTTGAGGCCGAGCTCGACGAGCTACTTGACAAGCTGGTCCCCGGTCCCGCTGACTAGTTAGCGCGCCGGGCGCACTTCGTTGCTGCCAACAAGTACCAACTAGTCTTTGGCGTCACTAGGAGCCAGAGGCCGCAGGCGTGCGACAGCGGGGAGAAGGGACAAGGTAGAGGCGAGTGGGCGCAAGAGTGGTGATAGCCGAGGATGAGGCCCTCATACGCCTTGACCTGCGAGAGACTCTCGAGGAGGAGGGTTACGAGGTCGTCGCCGAGACCAGCCGCGGGGACGAAGTGGTGGATCTCGTGCGCGCGCATCGTCCCGACCTGGCGATCCTCGACATCAAGATGCCCGGTGGCGACGGCCTCAGCGCCGCTGCCGAGATCACAGCCGACCGTTTGGCTGCGGTCCTTGTCCTGACGGCCTTCAGCCAGCGCGAGCTCATCGACCGGGCACGTGAAGCGGGCGCACTGGCCTACTTGGTGAAGCCCTTCCAGCGCAACGACCTCGTCCCCGCCATGGAGCTTGCCATTGGCCGCTTCGAGGAGATGAAGGCGCTCGAGGACGAGAACAAGGACCTCGAGGATCGCTTGGAGACCCGCAAGGTGGTCGACCGGGCGAAGGGCAAGTTGATGGACGAGCTGGACATGAAAGAAAATGATGCCTTCCGATGGGTCCAGCGACGGGCTATGGACGAACGGACGTCCATGCGCGACGTGGCCCAAAGGGTCCTGGACGGCAGCCTTCGCCCCTAGGGCCCGTTAGCGCAAAAGCTCAGCGCAACAGCTGGAGCTTGGACGCACGGCCCTTGGCCGGCGGTGCCGGCGAGGTTGAGGCGGGCATGATGTAAAGCTGCTTGGCCAGCGGCGCACCCAACACCACGGTGCCTTCGCCCACCTCCAGGACCAGGGTGCCGTCGGGGCCGCGGGCGGCCACGGTCGCCTCGGCGCCAGGGATAAAGCCGTGCGTGTCCAGGTATATCAATGCTTCCTGGTCGAACTCGACCAGCTCGGTGACACGTGACAGGCGTACCCGGTCACCCGGTTGCGCGTCCGCCAGGACCGTCGCCGGCTCGGGTTTGCCCCCCGAGCCGGGGATAGGGCTGCCGTGGGGGCAGGTCTTAGGGTTCCCCAGGATCTCGACCAGGCGGGCTTCGACGTCGTCCGAGATCACGTGCTCCCATCGGTCGGCTTCAGCGTGGACCTTGTGCCATGGGAGCCCGATCACGTCGGTCAGGAGCCGCTCGGCTAAGCGGTGCTTGCGGATGACACTGGTGGCGAGCTTTCGCCCGGACACGGTCAGGATGATGGAGCGTCCCTTGACCTCGACGTAGCCGGCTTCCTTGAGACGGTGAACCATTTCGGACACCGTGGGCGCCGAATGGCCCACGTGCTCTGCCAAACGGGCCTGTATGACCTGGCTCCCTTCCTCTTCGAGGTACAGGATCGCCTCCAGGTACTGCTCGTTGGGAGGGTGGACGCCAGGAGCTGCAGCATTGCTGGGCATACTGCGAGAGTACTGCCGCCCGGGGGCCACGGGACGGGAGCTTTAACGCAGCGTGGAGGCACCTGCTCACGTCGGGTGACCCTTCCGCCCCGTTCATCAACAGGTCATCAACAGAACATCAACAGATCCATGTGGAAATCGCCGGCGACGGCGATTGGCCCGTCGGACTGCCTCCGGGTGGTGGCAGACTCTCCAGGTGTGGTCTTGCCGGGGGCGTGCGCTATTGCTCGCTGAGCTCCGACAAGGGGGTTAGACAGTGGCGTTGTTGATGCTGCTTGACGGGAACTCCCTTACTTATCGCGCCTTTTTTGCGCTCCCGACCACCATGGCTACCGCCTCCGGGCAGGTGACGAACGCCGTCTACGGCTTCACGTCCATGCTCGTGAACCTCATCAAGGAGCACCAGCCCGACCAATTGGTCGTGGCCTTCGACAGGCCCGAGCCGACCTTCCGCCACGAGATGATCCCGAGCTACAAAGCCAACCGGTCCGAGGCCCCCGACATCTTGCGCCAGCAGATGGGCCTTGTCCGCCAGCTCGTCGACACGATGCAGATCCCGGTCGTCGAAGCGCCCGGCTTCGAAGCCGACGACGTCCTGGCGACTCTGGCGACCAAGGCCGCCGCGGGCGACGACGACGTGATCGTCGTCACAGGCGACCGTGATACCTACCAGCTGGTCGAAGACCCCCACATCAAGGTGCTCTACGTGCTGCGCGGTGTGTCGGATTACCGCCTGTACGACGAGGCCAAAATAGCCGAGCGCACCGGCGTGACCCCAAGGCAGTACCCGGAGTTCGCGGCGTTGCGCGGCGACCCGTCGGACAACCTGCCGGGGGTGCCGGGCGTGGGGGAGAAAACGGCGGCGAAACTGATCAACACCTACGGAGACCTGGCGGCGATCTATGCCCACCTGGACGACCTGACGCCGAAGCTGCGCGAGTCCCTGCTCAATGCCGAGCCCTCCGTGCTGAGCAATGCCATGGCCACCCCGCTCGTGCGTGACCTGGATGTTTCAATAGACCCGGCTGCGGCGGTCCTGGGAGGATGGGACGAAGCCGAGCTGCGCCGGATCTTCACGTTCCTCGAGTTCGGCCCCGCGCTCTGGGACCGTTTTGTCGCCGCCACCGGCCTCGGAAAAGTGGACGCCGCCGAGGCAAGCCGCGGTGCCCGGCGAACAACTGGCCCTGGAAGTCAGGACGCTGACGAGCGCGGCCGAGGCAGCCCAGCGCCTCAGGGACTGGGAGCACGAACGGCCAGAGCTGGCGATAGCAGCGTCCTGGGACGGCCCCGAAGGCCGTTCGCGGCTTGCCGGTCTGGCCTTTGTCGAGGTCGCACCCTCCGGAGGGGAGCGTGCCGAGGCCGCTGCCGATGGGCTCCCGGCACTGGCGGGCGACGCTGGGCACCCGCTGCATGCCTGGTGGGCCGCTGGGGAGATCCTTTCGGAGCCCGAGGTGAACGGGGCATTGGCGTCTTTGCTCGGCCCCGGCGGCGTGGCCGTTTCGGCCCACAACGCCAAGGCGCTCATGAGGGGACTGGCCGGGCTCGGAGTGGACTTGGCCAACCTGCAGCTCGACACGTCTGTGGCCGCTTACCTGGTCGACCCGGCGGGCGACCAGTACCTGCTCGAACAGCTCGCTGCCCGTTACGCCGGCATCTCCCTAGCGCCGCCTGGGACCACGGCGGCTGGGCAGCTCGACCTGTCCGGGAGCGCCGAGCCGGCGCAGCAGGCAGCTGAGCGCGCCGGCGCCGTTGCCCGCCTCGTCGGGCCTTTGTCGGCCGCTCTCGAGTCGAGGGGTTTGATGAAGCTCTATGACGAGGTCGAGAGGCCTTTGGTGCGCGTCCTTGCCCGCATGGAGCTGGTTGGCATCCGCGTCGACGCTGCCGAGCTGGCCCGCCTCGGCCGCCTCCTCGCCGACGAGGCTCGCAGCCTCGAAAGGCAGGTCCACGAGCTCGCAGGTGCGCCGTTCCTGGTCAACTCCGTGCAGCAGGTCCGCGAGGTCCTCTACAACAAGCTCGGCTTGAAGCCAGGGAAAAAGACGAAGACCGGCTACTCGACCGATAACCAAACGCTCGAAAAGCTCCGCGAGGAACACCCGATAATCCCCGCCATCCTGCGCTACAGGGAAGTGGAGAAGCTCCGGTCAACCTATACCGACGCCCTACTTGCCGAGGTAGGCGCTGACGGGCGGATCCATGCCACCTTCAACCAGACGGTGGCGAGGACCGGCAGGCTCTCGTCGGACGCGCCGAACCTCCACAACATCCCGATCCGGACCGAAGAGGGCCGCCAATTGCGGCGCGTCTTCGTGCCCGCCGACGGTATGCGCCTGCTCGTCGCCGATTACAACCAGATCGAGCTGCGGGTTATCGCCCACCTCGCCCAAGACCCGGGTCTTGTCGAGGCCTTCAGGACGGGTGAGGACATCCATCGCATGACGGCGGCTCGTATATTCGGTGTGGAGCCGGGCGAGGTGACGATCGGCATGCGCTCGAAGGCAAAAATGGTGTCCTACGGTTTGGCCTACGGCATGGAGTCCTATGGCCTCGCCCAGCGCCTCGGTATCGAGGTGGAAGAGGCTTCGCAAATCCTTAACGCGTATTTCGACAATTTCCCGCGTGTGCGCGCGTACATGGACAGCGTGGTGGCCGAAGCACGTGACAAAGGTTATACGGAAACACTTTTTGGCAGGCGCAGGATGATCCCGGAGCTGTCCTCATCGCGCTACCAGGAGCGCATGGCGGGGGAGCGCCAGGCAATGAACGCCGGCATCCAAGGTCTTGCAGCCGACATTTTCAAAGTGGCGCTTGTACGCCTCGATGCGATGCTCGGTGAAGAAACCCTTCGCAGCCGCCTTATCTTGCAGGTCCACGACGAGGTCCTGTTGGAGGTGCCTCCCGAAGAGGCAGAGGTAGCGGCGAAGGTGACGCTCGAGGCAATGCAGGGTGCAGCAGAGCTGAGCGTCGGCTTGGAAGTGAACTTGTCGTGGGGGGCGAGCTGGGCGGACGCCAAGGCGTGAGCCAAGGCGTGAGGCTGAAAATCGCCTGAGAACGAAATGGAAAGGCAAGAACACATGCTCAACCTCTCTGCGGCAAAGCGCCGATAAGGGTCCTGTGGGTGCCATCGCGACGCGGGCGAAGTTAGACGCGCTCTACGGGCGCGCCGAAACCGCGGCCTCCGCCGAGGAGCGTGCCAGCTGCCTGAGGGACATCGAGGCTGCCTTGGAGCTGGTCGACGAGCCTGGCGACCGGGCGCGCCTGCTGATGTGCCGGACGCGGGTGCGTTCCAACCAGTGGCACACGAGGGAGGTGCTCCAGGACGCGCTGGCAGCGATGTCGCTGTTCGAGGAGGCCGGCGAACCAGGCCGCGCTCTGGAGGCGGCGAGCCTTGGTGCCGGCTTTGCTTCCCGGCTGGGAGAGATATCACTTGCCGCCGAGCTTGCGGCGATGTGCATACCGGGCATGGGTTCTCTGGACGACAGCGTCGTCGCCGAGGTGGCTAACCGGCTCGGCATCTTTTGCTACTCGTTCCTCGACTACGACAGGGCCATCGAACAGTTCGAAGTGGCCCTCGCTGCTGCCGAACGCGCCGGCGATGCCTGGAAGACGTACCGCCAGCTGCACAACATCGCCGATGCCTTGTTGCTCGCGGTCCACCAGGAGCGAGCGGCGGGCGAGGAGGACGGTCGTTACGACCGTTTCGGGGCGGACAGGCTTGAAGAAGCCGAACATGCGCTGAACCGGCTTCTCGACGAATGCCCGGCCGAGGTGAAGGCCCGGCTCGGGACACAACGGCTCCAGGCCGCGCTGCTGATCGAGCAGGGCCGCCCGGCGCGAAGCGCTCGACATCATCAGGGAGACTGCGGGGGATTCGGGGGCGATCGTTTGGGCTGCGGGCAGGTCCAGCCTGGCGCTGGTGGAGGCGAGATGCCTCCGTGCCCTCGGGAGGGCGGCGGAGGCCGTGGAGGCAGCGACCAGAGCGGCGGAGCTGGCCGAGCCCAGCGATGACCACCACGAGGTGATGCTGATCCTCGACGAGCTGGTCGTGGCCGAACGCGACGCTGGGGAGCTTGATGCGGCTCTTGCCCACGCCCTTGAGCTGAAGCGCCAGATGTGGGACCTCCATCGCCGCCAAACGGCGCAGTTGGTAGAGCAGGTATGGGCCCGTGCCGAGCTCGAGCAGCAACGCAGGGCGCTCGAGGCCCAGACTGCAGCCGCCATCGCCTCCGCCGAGGAGGATGCGCTCACACGGATCGGCAACCGGCGCCTCCTCGAAAGGGTCCTCGGCAACGTGACCGATGAGCAGGACCAGATCGCCCTGCTCATGGCCGACATCGACCACTTCAAAGAAATCAACGACACATTCGGCCACGAAGTCGGCGACCACGTCCTGCGTGCCCTCGGCCATATCCTGGCAACCGACGCCCGTAGCGGCCAGGTCGTGGTGCGCTATGGCGGTGAGGAGTTCGTCTTCGCCTTGCCCTCGGTCGAGCTCGACGCAGCAAGAGACTTCGCCGAGCGCATCCGTCTCAAGGTGAGCTCCTACCCCTGGGAGAGCCTGGAGACGCTCCTCGAGGTGACGATCAGCATCGGGGTGGCTTGCGGGCCGCCGGAGGAGTGGCAGTCGGTCCTCGCTGCCGCCGACCGCGCTCTCTACCTTGCGAAGAAGCGGGGCAGGAACCGCGTCGAGATCTCACCGCTGACGGCCAAGCGCACCGCCTGACAGGCTCAGTAAGCCCCGGGTACAGAGCCGACGTGGCCCGAGGCGATGTCGATCGTCGGTGGGAGATCCTTCCAGACGTAACTGATGAAAGCGTCGTGGCTCTGTAGCGGTGCCTGGCCGAGCAGCCACTCGACCCACGCCACAAGCTTCGCTTGGCTCTTTGGGCTCCAGTCGGGGCTCTGGGGGAACTCGGGCCCGATGACGATCTCTTTGATCTGGAGGGTGGCAATGTCGCCGGCCGCTTCCGCCCTCGTCCCGGCCGTCAGTGGCGGCAATGCCGTGCCCGGGTTGTCAAGGCTAAGCATCAGTCGAAGCGCACCCCTGTCGCCCTGGTTGGTCCCGGTCATGCCGGTATCGGTCGGCATCACGAAGCAAAACTTGGACTCCGGCTGCCAGCGCAAGTTCAGCTCGTTTACCGGGGGCAGCAGCAACGCCACAGGCGGGTGACCAGGGCTCGGGCCGACCGCCTTCGGGCAGGCAAGCCCGCTGGAGTAGGCGCTGTAGAGCGGGCTCGCCCCAGCGGGGTAATTCGTGATAGGGAACAAAGCCACCAAGCCCAGAGCTCCTAGTGCCCACCCGAGGATTTTGTAGGGGACCGCCAGGCGTTTCAACTCCTCCAACCCGATCGCGACGAGGACCGCCACCCCTAGCCACATAGTCCCCGCGAAGCGGTCGGGGAGCAGGTTGTGCAAGGTCGGGAAATGCTTGAGGATGTCATCGGGCATCGGGACCCGGCTCACGTGGCCTAGGACATGCAGGGTCGGGCCGAGCGAAAGCAGGCCGGCGCCGGCGCCTATCGCGAGCGCTACCCAGGTGATACCGCGTCGCCGCGCGAACCAAAGCGTCAAGGCGATGAACACGAGCAACGGCAGCCCGATATAGGCGCCCTGTTCTGACCCGTTACCAGTGAAACGCGAAGCGACTTCGAGAGCGGAATGCGGCGCGAACTTTGTGATGTTGGTTGGGACGAAAAAGTTGAAAAGGTCGCTCACATAAACGTTGGCGGGGTGGACGTCCTGGACTCTGTACGGGCCGAGGTACTGCACCCCCAGGAAGGGCGCTGAGAGCGGCACGAACAAGATCGCGGCGGCGCCGAAGCCTTTCGCCGCGTAGCGCAGGTGCGCTGCAACGGCTGGCCAGTTGAGGGCGCAGAGCACCACCACCGCAACGGCGGCCGTGACGCCTTCCAGGGCCAGGGTCTCCTCGGCAGTCAGCAACTGCGCCCAGGCGAGCAGCCCGAGGAGCAACCCGTCACGCCACGGTTTATTCGACTGCACAACGAGCAGCCGGTCGAGCAGGATAAGCATCAACGGGGCGCTCATCATTAGTGTCTGGGCAAGATGGCCGACCGATTGCGAGACCATGTAAGGCGAAAAGCCAAAAATGAGCCCCCCGGCGAGCGAGGGCAGCGGGGAAGCCCAGCGCCGGCAGGCCATGTAGGTAAACGTCGCGCCGAGCGCCGGCGCGGCCGTGATCAAGAAGTTGTAGGAGAAGGCTGCTCCGAAAGCCAGTGTCACCGGCGACATCACAAAGCTCGGCAGGAGCACCGACGTGTTCCACATCAGGTTGACGCCGTTGGGAAAACTGACATACGAGCTGATGAGCGGGTCGAGCCCGTGACCTATCGAATACGGGACCCAGGCCAGGAACCACGAGTACTCGTCCGAATCCCCGGGGCTGCCCAGCTGCGTGCTACCGGGGTGCCGCCAGGCAACGTGCCACATAGCCACAGCAAGCGCGACTGACAGGACAAGTACCGCAGCGAGCTCAAGGCGACCGGCGTGGCCTCGCGGGGGCGGTGCCTCGGTCGCACTGGTCGTCACTAACTCACCAGAGGGAGCGGGCACTATTTCATCGGGAGATCGGAAAGATCTTGGGCACTATGCCTCCCCTGGCACTGTGCCGACCTTGCCCGTGGCGATGTCGCTGGCAGGAGGCAGGTCCTTCCAGATGTAACTGATGTAATTGTCGTGGCTCTGGAGCGGGGCTTGGCCGAGGAGCCATTCGAGCCAGACGACCAGCTCGGCCTGCCCGTCCGGTGACCAGGTTGGCACCTGGGGCGACTCCGGGCCGATGACGATCTCTTTGATGTCAAGCGAAGTGATCTCGTTGGCCGCCTCCGCCCGGGTTTGGGGGGTCAACGGCGGCAGCAGCGCACCGGGTTGGGAGAGGCTGAGCAACAGGCCGAGCGCGCCGACATCGCCTTGGTTGGTCCCCGTCATCCCCGTGTCGCTCGGCATAACGAAGCAAAACTTTGCCTCAGGCTGCCAGCGCAAGTTCAACTCGTTCACCGCAGGCAGGAGCAGCGCCACGGGCGGGTGCCCGGTGCCAGGCGTGGGGCTCGGGCAGGCAAGGCCGGTGTCGAACGCGCTGTACAGGGGGCTCGTCGCGGCGGGGAAGTTGGTGGTCGGGAACAACGAGGCCAGGCCCAGGCCGGCGAGGGCCCAGCCGACGACCTTGTACGGCACCGCCCGGCGTTTCAGCTCCTCCAAGCCAAGCGCGACAAGGAGGCCAACGCCAAGGAACATCAGCCCTGCGAAACGGTCCGGGAGGAGGTTTGCCAGGACCGGAAGATGGTGAAGGATGTCGCCCGGCATGCGGAACGAGGTGATGTCGCCCACCACGTGCAGGGTCGGGCCCATTGAAAGCACCCCGGCGCCGAGCACTACCGCGAGTGCCACCCATGTAACTCCATGGCGTCGTGCGAAAAAGATCGAGATGGCGATGAAGACGAGCAGTGGGACTCCTATGTAGGCGCTCTGCTCAGAGCCGTTGCCTGTGAAATGGGAGCTAACCGCCAACGCGGACGGGGGGGCAAGCTTGGTGATGTTGGTCGGGACGAAAAAATTGAAGAGGTCGCTCACATAAACGTCGTAAGGATGGGGATTTTGGACCCTGTCAGGGCCGAGGTACTGGACGCCTATGAAGGGTGCCGAAAGCACGGCGAACGACACGGCCGCCGTTACGAGGCCTCCTAGCGCGTTCCTCACATGGCTAACCACAGCCGACCAGTTGAGCGCGCACAGCACGACCACGGCGATGGCGCCCGTGACTGCCTCCATTGCCAGGACTTCCTCCCCGGTCAGCAGCTGGGCCCAGGCGAGCAGGCCGAGAAGGAGGCCGTCCTTCCAGGTTGGCGTCTTCTGCAGCACAAGCAGGCGGTCCAGCACGATCAGCATCAGTGGGGCACTGAGGATAAGTGTCTGAGCCACGTGGCCGAAGGATTGCGAGATCACATAGGGCGAAAAACCGAAAATGAGCGCACCGGTGGCCGAGGGGAGCGGTCCCGCCCAGCGCCGGAAAGCTACGTAACCAAACGTCACGCTGAGGGCCGGCGCGGCGGTCATCAAGATGTTGTAAGAGAACGCTGCCCCGAAAATGACCGTCACCGGCGACATGATGAAGCTCGGCAAGACCACCGACGTGTTCCACATCAAGTTGACGCCGCTCGGGAAGTTGGCGTAGTGGCTGATGAGCGGGTCTAAGCCGTGGCCGAGCGCGTACGGCATCCAGGCGAGGAACCAGGAGTACTCGTCGGCGTCGCCTAGGCCCCCCAGCTGAGTGCTGAAAGGATTAACCCAGGCGTTGTGCCACAACGCCGCCGCCAGGACGAACGAGAGGGGTATGACGACGAGCAGCTCGCGTCGGGCGGCCCGGCCTCGTTGTGGTGGTAGCGCAGTGGGATTATCGGGGCTGGGACCGGCGGGACTGGAATGGGCGGGACTGGAGTGGGCGGGACTGGAGTGGGCGGGACTGGAGTGGGCGGGATGGTGTGAGCCAGCTCCACCCGGCTCGGCGTCGGGGGCGGCAGCTGTTTCGTCGCCAACGCTTTGTTTCATGTGAGCCGGGGGCACCTCACCCGTCACGGGAACTAGAGGCACCTCTCCCGTTACGGGCGCGTGCGGCTCGGTGCTCAAGGCCTTTCTACCGCGTCTCCGGCAGGGCTCGCAGAGCCTCGCCGACATAGGACGACAGGGGCCTTATCAGTGCATTTTGGGCTCTTTGCTCTATCACGTGGGCCGTCCAGCCCGTGACCCTGCTCATCACGAAGATAGGGGTGAAGGTAGGTATGTCGAAGCCCATCAGGTAGTAGGCGGGGCCCGTCGCGTAATCGAGGTTCGGGTAGAGGCCCTTGGTGTCTTTCATGGCCCGCTCGAGGTGGGCGTACACAGCCATCAATTGGCGGCCCTCTTCGGTCCGCTCGGCCAAACGCTCCAGGGAAACTCGCATTGTCGGGACCCGGCTATCGCCGTGCTTATACACGCGGTGCCCGAAACCCATGACCTTTTGGCCCGAACCGAGCGTGTTGGAAAGCCAGGCGTCCACCTCGGCCGGGTTCTTGACCTCGGTGAACAGTCCCATAACCGCCTCGTTGGCCCCACCGTGCAAGGGCCCCTTGAGCGCCCCGATCGCACCTGTGATAGCCGAGTACAGGTCAGAAAGGGTCGAGGTGATGACACGGGCTGTGAACGTGGAGGCATTAAAACCGTGCTCGGCGTAGAGGATAAGAGAGATCTCGAAGCTGCGGACCACGTCCTCGTCGGGGACGCTGCCCGAGCACATATGGAAGAAGTTCTCGGAGTACGACAGGCCCGGGTCGGGTGGGATCGCGGCAAGGCCACGCCGGCGCCGTTGTTCGGCGGCGACAATTGTGGGCAGCTTTGCCCATAGGTCCAGGGATTTTTCGAGCTCGGGCCCGGGGGAGAGATCGTCTTCGCTGGGGTCGCAGGCGCCGAGGTAGCTCACCGCTGTGCGCAGGACGTCCATCGGGTGGCACGTCGTGGGGAGACTGGAAAGCAGGCCGAGCACGTCGTTGCCGATTTCGCGGTGCGACCGCTCTGCGGCCGAGAAAGCCTGGAGCTGTGCCGTGCTGGGGAGCTCTCCGTACCAGATGAGATAGGAGACTTCCTCGAAGCTGCAAGAGGTGGCCAGGTCCGGCACCGGGTAACCGCGGTAAAGGAGCGTCCCGGTCCCCTCGTCTATGACCGAGACTGCGGTCGTATCGGCTATTACCCCGGCGAGGCCGCGCTTGACCTCGTTCGTTCCTTCGCTCATATCTCTCCCAACGACGTGTCGAACGCCGTGTAGTCGTCGTAACCCAAAAGGTCGTACAACTCGCCTCGAGTTTGCATCTGTCCCAACAACCCCTTTTGCGTACCCTCGGACGCGAGCGCCCGCAAGCCGCGCTCAGCTGCACCCATTGCCAAGCGCAACAGCGTAACCGGGTAGATGACGATGTTCACCCCGATGGAGGCAAGCGTGCCCACGTCGAGCAGCTCAGTCTTCCCGAACTCGGTCATGTTGGCAAGCACGGGGGCGTCGACCGCCTTTTTGAACTTCTCCAGCTCGCTGGCACCTTCCAGGGCGTCAGGGAAGACGACGTCCGCTCCTTCGTCGAGGTACGACTTGGCCCGCTCGACCGCCCCGGAGAGCCCCTCTACCGCCCGCGCGTCCGTGCGTGCACAGATGACAAAGCCTGGGTCGCGCCGCGCTCGCACCGCTGCCCTGATGCGCCGGCGCATCTCCGCCGCGGTCACTATTTCCTTGCCGTCAAGGTGCCCGCAGCGCTTCGGGTTGACCTGGTCCTCGATGTGGCAACCGGCCAGGCCGAGGTCCTCGAGGACGTTGACCGTCCGGGCAATGTTGAGTGGCTCCCCGAAGCCGGTGTCGGCATCCACCAGGGTGGGCAGCGCGGTCGTGCGTGCGATCTCGTAGCTTCGAGAGGCCACTTCGCCAAGCGTCGTTAGGCCAACGTCGGGTAGTGCCAGCGAGGCTGAAAGAACAGCTCCCGATACGTACACCCCTTCGAACCCAAGACGTTCGACGGCCAGCGCCGACAGCGGGTTGAAGGCGCCCGGGAACCTGAGCAAACGCCCCGAGGAAAGCCCGTCCCGGAGCGCTTGGCGCCGCGCGCCGGCGGGGGCTTTTGTGTGGAACATCAGAAGAGGCCACCTTTGGGCGTGTCATTTTCCAGTCCGGGCGCGATCAGGCTCAGTAGGCGGACCTGCCCGGGGCCGAGCTCGAGAAGCCGTTCCGCGAGGGAGAGGAAGCGGTCCTGCTCAGCTTCGGGGATCGTCCCGTAGGAGAGCCGGCGGAACTTGTCCACGTAGTCGGCACGCCCGAAGGGCCTTGCCCCGAGGGGGTGAGCGTCGGCGACCACGATCTCGGCTTCGACGGTACTGCCGTCGGCCAGTTGGACAACGGCCAGCCCTCCGAACGCCTCTCCGGACAGGTAGCGCTTGGTCCACTCGGGGCTCTCCTGCGTGCTGATCTTTCGCCAAAGCGCGACGGTGCTCGGCCTATGCGCGCGCTCGGACGAGTAGGAAGTCTCGTGGTGCCAGGTCCCGTCTTGGAGCGCCACTGCGAAGATGTAAGGCAGAGAATGGTCGAGCGTCTCACGGGAAGCGTCGGGGTCGAACTTCTCCGGGTCGCCGGAGCCCGTCCCTATGACGTTGTGAGTGTGGTGGCTCGTAAATATGCGGACCGAGGTCACCGCCTCCAGGTCCTTCAAACGCCCGTCCTCGCGCATCCGCTTCGCAAGGTCGATGAACGCCTGCGCCTGGTACTCCGCCGAGTACTCCTTCGTGTAGGTGCGCAAGATCGCACGCTTGGGCTCTCCCGGCGCCGGAAGAGGCACCCGGTAGGTCGGCGTCGGGCCCGTCCAGGAGCCAGGCTATGACGCCGTCTTCACCCTCGTAAATAGGCGAAGGAGAGGTCTCCCCGCGCATGGCCCGGTCGACCGCCTCGATGGCGACCTTGCCGGCAAAGGCAGGTGCGTATGCCTTCCAGCTGGAGATTGCCCCCTTGCGGGACTGGCGAGTAGCCGTCGTCGTGTGGAGTGCTTGGCCGATCGCCTGGTAGACCACCTCGGTCGGCAGCCCAAGCAGGGCCCCCGTCCCCGCTGCTACCGATGGCCCGAGGTGGGCGACATGGTCGATCCGGTGAGCGTGCAGGGAGATGCCCCGGCAGAGGTCGACCTGGACCTCGTAGGAGGTTGCGATCGCCCTCACGAGGTCGTGGCCGCTGCAGCCGGTGTGCTGGGCGACGGCCAGCAGAGGTGGGATGTTGTCGCCGGGGTGGGAGTACTCAGCAGCGAGGAACGTATCGTGGAAATCGAGCTCGCGCACGGCGACGCCGTTGGCCCAAGCAGCCCACTCGGGTTGTACGTGCATGCCCGAAGGGCAGCCGAAGACAGTAGCTCCCCCCGGCCGCACCGCCCCGATCGCCCTGACCGCGGCGTCCCCGCCGGACGGGAGAGCGTGGCGAAGGGCCTGGGCGCGAGCGTTGGCGACCGGGCGGCGCCTGAGCGCGGCGGCAGCGACGCCGGCATCGTCGATGAGCCGGTTGACGACCATTTCGGCAACCGCCGCCTCGACGGGCACGGGGTCGGTCGCCACCGCGGCGAGCTTCCATGCCAGTTGCTCCTCGCGCGGGAGCGCTTCGGTGCTCTTGTGGGCCCTGACCTCGTGATCGATCATGGGCACGGTTCCGACGAGCTGTCCTGGGGCACGGCAGGCAACGCTACCCAGATCGGAGAGGCTCCGCGGCGCCCTGCCGAGCCGGGTCCCTCAGGTGGCTGGTCCCCCATGGTAAACAGGGGTTATGCGGGCCAGTGCGGCGGGCCGCGTGGCGAGATGTACGTGCTTGAGCCTCGTTGCGGTGGTCTCGATGGTTTTGACGCTTGCCCAACCCGCAACGGCGCAAGCGCGGGGCTCGCAAAGAGCACCGGCAACGGTCGCCCAGCCCGGCGAGGGGGTCGCGGCGACGACCGGGCTCTTCAAAGATGGCGGCGTGCTGCGTTACGGTGCGGCACAGTTCTTTGGCAGCCCTACGCAGGTGCACCTCGCTGCACCCGTTGTCGCAATGGCGGCCACCCCCGACGGAGGCGGTTACTGGCTCGTCGGGGCGGACGGTGGGGTACTGACCTTCGGCGACGCGAGGTACTTCGGCAGCGCCGGGGGGCGTGGTCTCTACGCGCCGATAGTTGCCATGGCCGCCACCCCCGACGGAGGCGGTTACTGGCTCGTTGGGGCTGATGGTGGCGTTTTTACCTTTGGCGACGCCCACTATTACGGCCGGCCCTCGCACGTCCCCGAACCGGTCGTCGGCTTTACGCCAACGCCTGACGGGGACGGTTACTGGCTCGCAGGCAGCCACGGCGAGGTCTACGCGTTCGGCGACGCCAAGTACTACGGCTCGCTCGGTGCGACGAACCTGCACAACCTGCCGGTGGTAGCGATCGCTGCGTCGCACGACGGCCTGGGGTACTGGCTCGTGCAGGGCGGGGGAGAGGTGGTCCCGTACGGCGACGCCCCGCGCCTCGGCGGGATGCGCGGTCATCCTCCAGTGGCGGGGATCGCCGTCACCGCCGACGGCCTCGGTTACTGGCTGGTTTGCGACAACGGTGAAGTAGACGCCTTTGGCGACGCACAGAATTTCGGCGGCAACGATTTGGCCGTGCCTCGCCCCCCAATTTCGGCCATAGTCCCCGACCCGGCGGGCCCGGGTTACTGGCTGCTCGATGCGGAGGCGTTCCCGGTCAGCCTCGACCACCCCGGTCCCGGCGCCCATGGCGACATCATCAAGATCGCCGTGAGCCAGCTTGGCCCTAGCCGGGGCGGCGGGAACTACTGCAACCCCTACGGCCCGTGTGAGGAATGGTGTGCCCTCTTCGCGACGTGGGTGTGGGAGGACGCAGGCATAGCCATCCCGCGTTACCCGTTCGTCGGGAGCGTGTACTACTGGGCCAAGAGGCACACCAGGGTGCTCGCGGCCACCGCCAGGCCTGTCGCCGGTGACCTGGTCCTCTACGGGACAGGGCCGCAGAACGGGGATAGCTCGCCCCATATCGGCATTGTGGCGCAGGTCTGGCCCGACGGCGAGATCGACACGGTCGAAGGAGACGCAGGTCCTGGCCCCGATGGCTGGACGTCGGTGCTCGTGAACGGCCCGTACCTACCTTCGCAGTCGTACTTCGCGAACGGGATGCCCATCTATGGGTTCGCCGTTCCGTAAGGCTTATAACTGGCTGGCCGTAGTCTCGTGTTGCATGCCGGACATTTCGTGGCCCCCTGCCTGCACCGACTGGTCTAAGAGCCAGAACCTGGACCCCATCGGCAGTGCGGGTTATTACGAAGGCTTTTTGCTCGTCGAACAACCTTTGCCCTGGCCGGGCGACGTTTCGGAGATGCCCGAACTGGTCGAGGTAGCCAAGGTGGCCCATCGAGCGCGGCTGCGCCTCCAGGCTGTGGCCCAAGCCACGCGGCGGGAGGCGGACGGGCCGCTTCGCATGGTCACCTGTTACTGGTCCACGCGGCCAGGGTGGGCAGGCCCAATGGCTCGCTGCGAGCGGCTCGTGGAGCCCGCGTCACTCGTCGAGGCGGTGCAGGCCATGGTCGAACAGGCGGCTCCCACCCCTGCGGCCGGGGCCGCCGATGCCATGGCTGACGTGCTTGTTTGTACCCACGGGCGGCGGGACGTGTGCTGCGGCGGTCGTGGGATGGAGCTCCTCGGCACATTGGCCGGCGCCCCCACTTTTGGCCAACCGGGCGTCCGGTTGTGGCGGACGAGCCACACTGGAGGTCATCGCTTCGCCCCAACTGCGATCGCCCTTCCTTCCGCCACCTTGTGGGCTTGGTCGGATGCCGCACTACTTTCTCAGGTCGTCGGACGCCGAAGGCCCGCCGGGCTCGGTGCTGTCCCGTTATCGGGGCTGCGCGTCCCTCGGGTCGCCGGCGCAGCAGGCAGTTGAGAAAGCGGTCCTGGCTGAAGTCGGGTGGCCGTTGCTGGGCTCATGGCGGCGCGCCGTGGACTTGGGCGGCGGGCTCGTCGGCCTCGAGACCGAGTTTTACGGCACCTGGGAGGCCGTCGCCCGGGAAGGCCGGCGCGTCCCGCAGCCCGACTGCCGGAGCGATCCCGGGCTTGCCACCAAGCAGAGCGTCGAGTGGGTTGTGGAGGACCTGCGCCAGATAGCCGCCGCCTGACTAAACGGGCCGATCTGCCGGGCACGCTACGCTCAACGCCTGTGCGCAAGGTACTGGTTGCGAACCGAGGCGAGATCGCCATCAGGGCTTTCCGGGCGATCAACGAGCTCGGGTACACCTCGGTGGCCGTCTTCCCTTACGAGGACCGCTATTCGCTGCACCGCCAGAAAGCTGACGAGAGCTACGAGATAGGCGAGCGAGGCCACCCGCTGCGGGCCTACCTCGATATCGCCGGGTTGATAGAGGTCGCCCAGAACTCAGGGGCGGACGCAATTTACCCCGGCTACGGTTTCCTGTCCGAGAACCCCGAACTGGCCAGAGCGTGCCAGGAGGCCGGGATCACCTTTGTAGGCCCACCAGCCGAGGTCCTAGCCCTGGCCGGCAACAAGGTGAGGGCTAAGGAGGAGGCTGCGGCGGCCGGGATCCCGGTGCTCCGCAGCGCCGGTCCCTGGGCCAGCGTGGAAGAACTCGTAGGCGCCGCCGATCAGGTCGGGTTCCCGTTGTTCGTAAAGGCGGCGGCCGGCGGAGGCGGTCGGGGCCTGCGGCGGGTGGAGCGTCCCGAGGAGCTGAGGTCTGCCGCTGAAGCGGCAGTGCGCGAGGCCGAGACGGCGTTCGGCGACCCGACCGTGTTCCTGGAAGAGGCGGTCCAGCGCGCCCGCCACGTCGAGGTCCAGGTGCTAGCCGACGGGACCGGCGATGTCGTGCACCTGTACGAACGGGACTGCTCGGTGCAGCGCCGGCACCAAAAGGTAGTGGAGATCGCTCCTGCTCCCAACCTTGGCCCTGAGAATCCGGGCGCATTTGTTGGCCGACGCTGTCAGCTTTGCGCGAGCGGTCGGCTACCTCAACGCCGGTACCGTTGAGTTCCTGGTCGGCCCCGACGGTCGCTACGTGTTCATAGAAATGAACCCCCGCATACAGGTCGAGCACACCGTGACCGAGGAGGTCACCTCTATCGACCTTGTCCAGTCGCAGCTGCGGGTCGCCGATGGCGCCACGCTCGCCGACCTCGGTATATCGCAGGGCTCGATCTCCGTGAACGGCACGGCCCTTCAGTGCAGGATCACGACAGAGGACCCCGCACATGGTTTCCGACCTGACACGGGGCAAATCACGGCTTACCGCTCCCCGGGCGGCCACGGCGTCCGCCTCGACGGCTGCGCCTACGTCGGCGCGGACGTGTCCCCTCATTTCGATTCGCTCCTCGTAAAGCTGACGTGCCGGGGCAGGACCTTTCCGGAGGCGGTCGCCAGGGCGAGACGAGCGGTGGCGGAGTTCAGGATCCGCGGTGTGGCGACGAATATCCCTTTCCTGCAGGGCCTGCTGGACGAGCCCGATTTCATGGCAGGCAACCTGACTACATCGTTCATCGATGACCGGCCCGGCCTGTTGAGCCGTCGAAGCGGTGCGGACCGGGGTACCCGCCTGCTCAACTACCTGGCGGACGTCACTGTCAACCGCCCGCCGGGTGCCACCCCTGGCGCCCCCGACCCGAGAGAAAAGCTCCCTCCTATAGCCGCATCGGCACGCAAAGGGCCTCACGGGGCGGGCAACGCAGCCCTGGGCAGCACGCCAGCGGGCAGTGCGCCAGCGGGTAGCCGGCAGGTGCTGGACCGGCTCGGCGCGGAAGGTTTCGCCAAATGGCTCCGAGACCAAGTCCCGGTCGCGGTAACGGACACGACGCTGCGCGATGCACACCAGTCGTTGCTGGCTACCAGGCTCCGTACGACGGACATGCTCCACGGGGCCCCGTATTTCTCGCGGATGCTGCCGGGCCTGTTGTCACTGGAGGCATGGGGCGGTGCAACGTTCGACGTGTCTTTACGCTTTTTGAAAGAGGATCCCTGGGAACGCCTCGCCGCCCTCAGCGAGGCCGTCCCCAATATTTGCCTGCAAATGCTGGTACGGGGCCGGAACACAGTCGGTTACACGCCGTACCCCGACGAGGTGGCGGTCGCCTTCGTCAAGGAAGCGGCGCGCACGGGCGTCGATATATTCCGGATCTTCGATGCTCTCAACGACGTCGACCAGATGGTCCCGGCCATCAAAGCGGTCTTGGAGACGGGCAAAATTGCCGAAGGGGCCGTCTGCTACACCGGGAACCTCGCCAGCCCGGCGGAGCACCTGTACACCCTTGATTATTACCTACGCAAAGCCGAACAGCTCGTGGCGGCCGGTGTGCACATACTTTGCATAAAAGATATGGCGGGCTTGCTACGCGCTCCTGCCGCGCGGACGCTCGTCGGTGCCCTCAGGGACAACTTTGCCTTACCCGTCCACCTGCATACCCACGACACCGCCGGCGGCCAACTTGCGACCTATTTGGCTGCCATCGAGGCGGGGGTCGACGCCATCGACGGTGCCATGGGGCCGTTGGCCGGCACCACCAGCCAGCCCTCACTCGGGGCAATCGTTGCTGCCACCGACAACACCGAGCGGGAAACGGGGCTTTCTCTGGACGCGATAGAAGCCTTCGAGCCCTACTGGGAGGCGGTCAGGGGCCTCTACCGTGCCTTCGATATCGGCTTCGGCGCGCCGACGACGCGCGTCTACCGCCACGAGATGCCCGGCGGCCAGATATCCAACTTGCGCCAGCAAGCGATCGCTCTCGGTCTCGGCGACCGCTACGAGATGGTCGAGGATCTTTATGCCGAGGCGAACCGGGTGCTCGGGAATATCGTAAAGGTGACGCCGAGCTCGAAGGTTGTCGGCGATTTGGCGCTCTACCTTTGCGGCGCCAACGCTGACATAAATGAGTTCGAGCGGGACCCGGCAAGCTTCGACCTACCCGACAGCGTCATAGGTTTCCTGTCCGGTGAGCTGGGCGTGCCACCTGCTGGATGGCCCGAACCTTTCCGCACGAAAGCGCTGGCCGGCAAAAAACTGCCGTCGCGCAACGTGGACCTGCCCGCTGAGACCGAAGCAGTGCTCGTGAGCCCCGAGGTCAGCCCGCAGAGGCTGCGCCAGGTGTTGGACTCGCTGCTGTTCCCCGGGCCGGCCCGTGACTTCGAGGAGGCGGTCCGCCAGTACGGGGACCTGTCCGTGCTTCCCACCTCTGCGTTTTTCAATGGGCTCGTGCCCGGCGACGAGGTCGAGGTGGCCCTCGAGGCGGGTGTTTCTTTGTACCTGGCCCTCGACGCAATTGGCGAAGCGGACGAAAGCGGCTTCCGCTCGGTGTTTTGCCGCCTCAACGGCCAGCCCCGCGTCGTGACTGTGCGCGACCGGTCCGTAAAAGACACGCGGCCCAGAGGAGAACGGGCGCAAAGCGACAACCCCGCTCATGTTGCGGCGCCTTTTGCAGGTGCGGTTTCGCTCACGGTCGGGGTTGGTGACAGGGTCGAAGCCGGCCAGACGGTGGCGACGATCGAGGCGATGAAAATGGAGGCCCCGATCACAACATCGCTCGGCGGCACGGTGCAGCGTCTCGCCGTGCCTAAGGTGGCGTCGGTCGATGGAGGTGACCTACTTATGGTGATAGCGCCAGGAGTGAGCTGAAGTGCGTATCGGGGTAGTAACCGAGACCAAGTCTGACGAGCGCCGAGTGGCCCTTACCCCGGCCGGTACCGAAGAGCTTGTGGCGGCAGGCCATACGGTCCTTGTGCAGCAAGGCGCGGGGGAGGGGTCGGGCTTCGCTGACGACGCCTACAAAAGCGCTGGCGCCGTCCTGGTCAGTGGGGCCGAAAAGACCTGGTCAGAGGTGGAACTGCTCGTCAAGGTGAAAGAGCCCGTCGGGCCGGAGCTCGGGTACTTCCGCGAGGGACTGCTCATTTTCACCTACCTGCACCTGGCGGCGGCCCCGGAGCTCACCGCCGCCCTCGTGGCATCCGGCGCGACAGCGGTCGCCTACGAGACCGTCGAGGACGCTTCGGGCCGCTTGCCCCTTCTCGCGCCCATGAGCGAGATCGCCGGTCGGCTCGCCGGGCAGGTCGTGGCCCATTACCTGCAGTCGCCCCTGGGCGGTAGGGGCGTCCTGGCAGGTGGGGCCCCTGGCGTGGCGCCGGCGAAGGTGCTGGTCCTGGGCGGTGGGGTGGTCGGTGTCTACGCCGCACGCGTGGCCAAGGGCCTCGGCGCCGATGTCACGGTCCTGGAGCGCTCCGACGACCGGTTGCGTTACCTGGACGACCGCTTCGAGGGGTCGGTGCGCTGTTTGATGTCGGACGCGCACAGCATCATCGAGCAGCTCGCGCTGAACGACGCCGTGATAGGCGCTGTGCTCGTTCACGGGGCGGCTGCGCCCAGGCTCGTCTCGAGGGCGATGCTGTCCAAGATGCCCAGGCGCGCGGTGATAGTGGACGTCGCGATCGACCAGGGGGGCTGCACCGAGACCTCTCGCCCGACCACCCACGAAGCCCCGACCTACGTCGTGGACGACGTCTTGCACTACTGCGTCACCAACATGCCCGGCGCCGTCCCGGTGACCTCGACCCGGGCGCTCACAAACGCGACGCTGCCCTACTTGCACCGCCTTGCCGACCTCGGCCTGGACGGGTTCTGCGAAAAAGATCCCGGTTTTGCGAAGGGGGTCAACGTGCGAGACCACGAGGTCACCCACCCTGCAGTTGCCGACGCTTATGGGGCGCAGCGTGGTGGAAATTAAAGAAACCTCGGTACCCGGTGCTTAACTGCGACGAAATCGGTGGCTTTTAAGGGGGCTTGCTCAGGCTCATGTCGCCGGGTGCCGATGCCCCTGAGATGCCGGTGGACAGCAACAAGCGAGTGACGAAAATAATGCGGGATGGCGACGTTCGTTCGTTGTCTTCGCTGGCAGGAGATGGTAGGTCCGCAGCTCCGGAGCCGCACGCCGAGGCGATACCCGGCCGCGAGGGAGTCGTACGAGCCCGTCTCAGCCACCTGCTTGCGTCCCTCGGCGACATCCCCTCCCAATACCCGGTCGCGTCCTTTGACCGCGGCCCAGGCTTCGGGCGCCTGCTTGACGAGATTTGCCCGGCGGGGTCGGTCGTGATGCATGGCCGTCGGGTGCCCAACAAGGCGTTAGCTCTGGACCACCTCGCCATCGTGCCGAGGGGCCTCGTCGTAGTCGGTTCGGACCTTGGCCAGTCCTTACGGGGAGGCCCCAGCCAGCGCGGCGGGCCGGGGCAGACCAGGGGGCAAGGCAGGGAGGTCCTCGAGGCGCTGGCCCGTCCCGCGCTCGCAGCGCCCGGGGACCGGCGCACCGGTCTTGTACGCGACATCCTGCGCCGCGGCAACGCTCTGCATTCCTGGCTGGCCGAGACTCCTTGGGGCCACGTCGCGGTGTTCGCCGCAGCATGTTCAGCACCTCTCATGGGCACGATGCAGAAACCCCCCTTGATGCTCGAGGGCATGACCCTCGACGGCCTGTGGTTAGGAGCTGTCAACCAGCTGCCTGAGTGGCTCGCTTCGGGCGAAGACCTCGAGCCCGAGGCCCGCACCGCGCTGGGCAACTTCCTGGCCGCTGAGCTGCCTGTCGGCTGATCGCCGAGGGTGGCCCGGCCCTGCAGTGTGCTTGGGCCCCCGGATCGGCAATGCTGGTGGGGTGACCCACGCTGAACCAGCCCCAAACCAAGCGGGACGCAAAGCCGGCCCGACACGTCATTGCCTGGGCGACGAGAAACGTCGCACTCGAGTCGTTGCCACCATCGGGCCAGCGTCGGACTCACTGGCAACGCTGGCGGCCATGCAGGACGCCGGGATGGATGTCGCCCGCCTCCCCCTCGCGCACGGGACGATCGACGAAGCGGTAGCGAGGCTGCGCCGAGTCCGCGAGGCGGCGCCAGATGTAGGGATCCTGGTGGACCTACCCGGCCCCAAGATCCGCACGACCCCGTTCCCTGAAGGCGGTGTGCTGCTGGCGACAGGCAGCGAAGTTGTCCTGAGCCCCAACGACGTCACACCTAACAGCAGCGCGACCAACATCGGCGTATCGGTCCCCGAACTGGTGGAGTCTTTGCAGGAGGGCGACAAGATCGCCCTCGGCGATGGCGGGGTCTCTCTCCTCGCTGAAAAACGCCAAGGCCAGTCGATGAAAACCCGGGTCCTGGCCGGCGGCAAGGTGCAGGGCCGCCCCGGCGTTACGGCCCCGGCGTCAAGGCTGGCGCTCAAGACGCCCACGCCTGAAGACCTGGAGCGCCTCGAGGTGCTCCTGGAAGAAGGCATCGAGAGCGTGGCTGTCTCGTTCGTGCGGACAGCTTCGGACCTTGTAGAGGTGAGGGCGCTCACGGGCAGGGGCATCATGGTCTGCGCCAAGATGGAGACCCCCGAGGCGCTCGAGGACATAGACAACATCTTGCAGTCAGCCGATTCGCTCATGGTTGCCCGGGGAGACCTCGGTGTGCGCGTGGCCCTCGAGGAAGTGCCGCACATTCAAAAGAAACTGATCCGGTCCTCTGTGGCGTGGGGCCGCCCGGTGATAACCGCTACCCAGATGCTCGAGTCCATGATCAACTCGCCCGTGCCCACGCGGGCGGAGGTCACCGACGTTGCCAACGCGGTTTTCGACGGGACGAGCGCGGTCATGCTCTCGGGCGAGTCTGCGGTCGGCATCGACCCCGTCAACGCGGTAGCGACGATGGCCCGCATCGCGCGCCGTGCCGACCTCGAGTTCGACAGTTACGGCTGGGGGCGCAACCTCCCGGCCCAGAACTTCGCCTCGGAGGGCCCGACGGGCGCCCGCATCACCGCCGCCATAGGCGCGGCAGCGTGGCGTGCGTCGGTTGAGGAGAACGCAGCAGTGATCATCGCTTGTACCAATACGGGTGCCACCGCTCGCGCGATCGCCCGTTGGAGGCCTGCTGCGCCGATCGTGGCGGCGACGCCGTTCGCGTTCACGGCGCGCCAGCTCACAACGAGCTGGGGGGTCGACACGGTGCTGGTACCGGAGGCCAAGACCACCGACGAGGCGGTGACCCAGGCGGTCGAAGCAGTGCGCCGAGGCGGTTACGCGAAGCCAGGCGACGTAGTCGTAGTTCTGGCTGGTTCATTGGGTGACCCTGAGCCCGTCACGGATACGCTCCGATTGGTGCGTATCTACTGAGGGGCGTAGGGCCTCTGCGAGGCCCCGTAGGAGGTCCACGCGACACCGTGAAGGGACACGACAACAATGGTGCCGGTTTGGGGGGCACTGGCGCGCGGCCGTGCACCTTGTCGGTCGTAGTCCCCACTCGCAACGAGGCTCTCAACGTCGGCCCCTTGGCGGCGCGCCTCCAGGCGGCCCTGTCCGGGACTGAGGGCGGTTGGGAGCTGATATTCGTTGACGACTCCGACGACACGACCCCCGAGGAGGTCGGGCGCCTGGCTGACGAGATCGGCGCGGGGAGCCCTGTGCGGTTGTTGCACCGGGCGAATGGCTTGCGCGCAGGCGGCTTGGGAGGCGCCGTACGCGACGGTTTCGCGATCTCCAGGGGCCGGGTGGTCGCGGTCATGGACGCCGACTTGCAGCACCCACCGGAGGTCATTCCTGCGCTCATTGCACCCGTGCTGTCGGGCAAAGCGGACCTCGTAGCAGGCAGCCGGTACGGTTGGGCGGGCGCCGACGCAGGGTTGTCCAGCCCGTGGAGGCACCTTGTTTCGGGGGGTTGCCGGTGGCTCGTGCACCTGCTGGTCCCGGAGGCAAGGCCCTTGCAGGACCCCTTGAGCGGCCTGTTCGCCTTGCGCCGCTCCCTGCTCGATGGTGTTGAGCTGCAGCCGGCGGGCTACAAGATCCTGCTCGAGGTGACGGTGCGGGCAAGGCCGGCGACTGTGGGCAACGTCGGGTTCAATTTTGGGCAGCGGCACGCTGGCAAGTCGAAGGCGAGCCTGCACGAGGGGCTCGTTTTCCTCCGTCATCTCGGCAGGCTTGTGAGCGCGAGCCGCAGCAACCAGCCTGCTCGCCCTGATCGGCCCGAGGGGCCTGCGTTGGTCGACAAAGATGCCGTAGACCTTCGCGCGAAGGACCTCCTGGAGCCCATCGAAAAGAGCTAGCTGCGCTGCGCCCTAACGCGGCGAGGTGCTTGCCCTTTGTTACCAGGCCGCGGTTGTTACCATGCCGTGGAATGGTTGACGGCCAGGACGGGACGCCAGAGGGATCAGCTGAGGGTGCGGAGCCCGCTTTCGGGACGGCCGTACAAACCGAGGATCTGCCGGCCGGGCCTTTGCCCGAGGTCCCCCGTGCTGGTGGCGGTGGGCGGCTTCATTGTTTCGTAGGGGCACTCGACAACGCTCTGGCGTCCGCCGAAGCGCCGGTGCTCTGGCTGCTCCGAGGCGTTGGGACCGTGGTCGTCTGGCCAGTGGGCAAGTGGGCGGACTTACGTAGCGAGATCCGGTCCTGGGACGACCCGGCCGAGGGGTTCGTCGAGGAGTTCGACCAGGCCCTCCCGGGCGTCCCTGCCGACAACGCCTGGGTCTCCTTCTGGCGCAGACCTGTCGCTGGCCCGGTGACGGTGCTCGTGCTGATGATCGCCGTCTACATCGGCGTGTTCGGCGACCTCACCTACAAGCAACAGTCCAACTACGGGACCTTCGGGTTCGACATGGGGATCTACGACCAAGCGATATGGCTGCTTGCCCACTTCAAAACCCCCTTCGACACGATCCGTGGGCTCAACTATTTCGGCCAGCACGTCAACATCGTGACCCTGTTGTTCGTCCCCGCCTATTGGTTCGGCGCCGGCCCGCATTTCCTTTTCGCGATCGAGACCGTTTGGATGGCGGCGGGCGCTATCCCAATATGGTTGCTCGGTAGGGACAAGCTCCACAACGCGTGGATCCCCCTCGGGCTTTCGGCGGCCTACCTGCTCTACCCCTCGGTGGAATGGGTCAACGAGTGGATGTTCCATCCCGACGCGTTGATCATCACCCCTTTGATGTTCGCCTACTGGTTGGCGACGAGGCGACGATGGGGATGGTTCTGGTTTGCCACTGCACTTGCTCTTTCATGCAAGGAGGACGCCGGATTGGCGGTGCTGGCGCTCGGCATCGTGCTGTGGATAAAAATGCGCCAGCGGGCAATGGGCTTGATCACCACGGTAGCGGGCGCGGCCTGGTTCCTTATCTGCACGAGGCTGATCATCCCGCTCGCCAACGGCGGCGGCCAACCCTTTTACGTCGCCCTGTTCCCGGCCAGCTATGGCACATCGGTCTTCGGGATAATCGACACACTGCTCTTCCACCCAACCAGATGGGTGCCGACGCTGGTGTCCGCGACGAACTTCACCTATTACGCCAAATTGTTATGGCCAGTGGGGATGCTGGCGCTCCTAGAGCCGGCAGTGCTGCTGATCGGGCTACCACAACTGCTCGTCAATACGCTGTCCACCGAGGGTTACACGAACAACATCCAGTACTACTACACCTCGATAATCGTGGCGGCGATATTCCTCGCCACGGTGGAGGCTTGCGGCCGCCAAGGGCGCACGCTGAGCGGAAGGCGTCTCATGGTCGCCTTCGTTTTCGCCGCCGCTCTCGCCAGCAATGTGGCCTGGTCGCCTTCTCCTATCAGCGTCAAGTTCCACTCCGGTGTCTGGGCCGGCCCCCAGCCCAAGGATCCCTACGTCAACCAGGCGATCGCTCTGGTGCCAAAAAACGCATCAGTTTCGGCAACATATGACATCGACAGCCATATGACACACAGGGTGCTGATCTACGAGTACCCGAACCCGTGGGTGATCTCCTACTGGGCCCTTCAGTGTGCGACGCCGACCTCCACCCACTGCGGCGCCACTGATAACCCTCCCGATCCCGCCAAAGTTGACTGGTTGGTCCTCAACACAGCTATCACCGGGAGCCAGACCGTGCTCTACCAAGACCTCGAAAAGACAGAGTTCAAGCCGGTTTTCGATGAAGACGGCATCTTGGTCCTACACCGGGTCAAGGCGGGCGTACCGAACGACCACAATTGGCCGTAGGGCCTGCTCGCGACTGGGATAGTTACCGGCCCGCACAGCGGCGGACTTAGGACAGATCAGGGAACGAAGAGACTAGACCGCCAGATGTGGCTCTTGTGGAGGGCGTAGCTGGCCATGACAGCGAGAGTGCCCAGCCCGTAGTTGATGTTTGCCCTCATCGATGTCGAAGAGGCATCGGAGTGGTAGCGCGTGTCGATTGGCACCTCCACGACGCGCTGGCGGAAAGCGACCGCTTGCGCAATGACCTGGGTGTCGAACACGAAGTCGTTCGAATTACGCAGGAACGGCACCGTCTGTAGGAAATGCCGGCTGTAAGCCCTGTACCCCGTGTGGAGTTCGCTGAACGACGTGCCCATCACCTTGTTCTCGGCCCAGGTCAAGGCATGGTTCGCATAAAAGCGGTACAGGGGCATCTTGCCGCGGCGTGCGCCCCCGGGTTCAGCATCCGGCTCCCGAGCACCATGTCGGCTTCTCCGTCCAAGAGCGGTTGGATCATACGCGGGATCATCTTCGGGTCGTACTGGCCGTCGGGGTGGAGCATGACGACGATGTTGGCCCGGATGCGGAGAGCCTCGAGGTAACAAGCCTTCTGGTTGCCCCCATAGCCGACGTTGTGGGGCAGGGCGAGGGTGCGGATCGCCAGTTGCGAGGCCACTTCCAGGGTCGCGTCGATGCTGTGGTCGTCGACCAGGAGGACCTCGGTAACGACGTCCGCGGGGATGGCGCGCCAGGTGTCACGCAGCGTGCGTGCCGCATTGTACGCCGGCATCACGACCAGCACCGACCCGGTGGCGAGGGCAGGACCCGTTAGCCCGGCGGCACCCGTCGGGTCTTCGGCGTCGCCTCGGCCCGGGCTGACCGGGTCGGCAGTACCACTTGGCCCGCCGGGTTCGTCGCGCTCCACCAGCGCTAGCCTAGAGCCCGCCTCGGGCAACTTGGGCGACCGGACCTTCCCGTCCACCCAGGGTTATCGCTTCGTGCGCTCCGGGATCTGAGCCAACAAGCGGTAAAAGCGCGGCAGGCCGCCATTGAGCCGTCCCGCCACGAGCAACCACCGCGGCACTACGACGTCCTCGCGGCGCTGCTCGATCGAACGCACGACCAAGCGGGCCACCCGGCCGACCGGCATCGGCTTGGGCCATGAGCGCTCGTAGCCCCGGTTGCGGCGCGTGAAAAACGGCGTATCGACAACGCCGGGGCTTACCAGGGTGACCGTCACTCGCCGGCCCGCCGCGTCGCGCGCCCACTCCGCGCGCAACCCGTCGGCGAGGCCCCGCAGACCGTATTTTGCCGCGCCGTAGACCACTTCTTCGGCCACTCCGACTAGGCCGACGATCGAGCTCATGAGGACAAGTTGGCCGCCGGCCTCACTGGCTAATAAGTAAGGCGCCGCCGCATTGGCGAGGTGCAGGGGCGCCCGGAGGTTTATATCGACGACGGTATCGATGTCCTCCGGCGACATCGTCTCGAACCGCCCTGACCATCCGGCGCCCGCGTTGGAAACCACGAGGTCGAGCCCGCCGAGAGCTGACACAGCGGCCGACACAACCTCGCCCGGCGCTCCTGGCGCGGTTATGTCCCTAACGACAACCGCTTCGAACACCCCCGCGGGCGGAAGCTTGAGCGCGGCGGGGGAGCGGCCCGTGCCGACGACACGAGCGCCGCGGGCCACCAGGAGGGTGCTCACCGCTGCGCCAATGCCGCTGGACGCCCCCGTTACGAGCACGCGCAGCCCCGAGAGGGACCGAGGGCTTGACAATCGTCCTGTCAGCGCGCGTTGACGAGGGCGCGCAGCGACTCACGCATGCTGCCTGCGGTCGCGAGCACGGCACTTGGCTCGAAGCCGCAATGCGCCATGCAGTTATGGCAGCGGGGGTCGCGGCCCCGCCCGTACTTGGACCAGTCGGTCGTCTCGATGAGCTCCTTGTACGTCTCGGTATAGCCGTCCGCGAGCAGGTAGCAGGGGCGCTGCCAACCGAACACGGAGTACGACGGGATCCCCCAAGGCGTGCACTCGAACTCGACTTTGCCTTCCAGGAAGTCCAGGAACATAGGGCTGTGGTTGAGCCGCCAATGTTTGCGTTTACCGGCGAAAGCCTCCTTGAAGAGCTTGGTCGACTGGTTGACGCCGAGAAAATGGACTTGGTCGGGCGCCTTTTCGTAGGCGTAACCGGGCGAGATCATCATGGTGTCGACTTCCAGCTCGTCATTTAGGAAGTCGAGGACCTCCTGCACGGTCCGCGGGGAGTCCGTGCTGAAGAAGGTAGTGTTCGTGGCGACGCGAAAACCCTTCTCCTTTGCAGCCTTAATCGCTGCAACTGCCTTGTCGAAGGTACCTTCCCGGTCGACCGACTTGTCGTGGCGCTCCCTCAGGCCGTCGATGTGGATGACCCAGGAAAACGCCGGGTGGGGCTTGAACTTGTCGAGCTTTCGCTCGAGCAGCAATGCGTTGGTGCACAGGTAAACGAAACGCTTGCTGTCCAACAATGCTTGTGTCATCTTGTCGATGTCGGGGTGGAGGAGAGGTTCGCCGCCGGCTATCGAGACCATCGGCGCCCCGCACTCCTCGATGGCCGCCACCGCCTGCTCCACGGAGAGCTTCTTGCGCAGGATCTCGGTCGGGTATTGGATTTTGCCGCAACCATGGCATTCCAGGTTGCAGTTGAACAGCGGTTCAAGCTCGACTATCAGGGGGTACTTGTCCCGCTTGGCGAGTTTTTGCCGCGCGACATAAGTACCGACCTTGATGCTCTGGCGCAAAGGCACGCCCATCTAACTGATCTCCAGCACTTAACGGACCTCCAATGGAAGGGGGAAAGAGACATGTTCATTGCCGGTCGAGCGTTCCTCGATGGACGCGCAGCCGAGCGCGGCCACGCAGTCCACTACCTCGCGGACCAGTTCTTCGGGGGCGCTGGCGCCTGCGGTCACGCCCACGCGCTGGGCGCCTACCAGCCAGGACAGGCGTAGGTCGAGCGTGCTGTCAACAAGGTGGGCGCTCGCGCCGCAGCGTTGCGCCACCTCGACCAGCCTGTTGGAATTGGAGGAGTTCGGCGACCCCACCACCAGCACGACATCGCAATCCGGCGCCATCTGGCGGACCGCCTCTTGGCGGTTCTGAGTGGCGTAACAGATATCCGATGCGGCCGGCTTGGCAAGGTCGGCAAAGCGTTGTCCCAAGGCGGTTACCACCTCGGCGACCTCGTCGGCGGCCAGAGTCGTCTGGGTTATGAACGCCGTCGGCTTGCTCGGGTCGAGGTCTATCGCGCTGACGTCGGCCGCCGTGGCGACCAGGGCCGTGCCGGCGACGGTGCCGAGAGTGCCCTCAACCTCGTCGTGACCAGCGTGCCCGATAAGGACCAGTTGGCGCCCGCCGCCAGCAAAACGGCGAGCTTCATTGTGGACCTTGCTCACCAGCGGGCAAGTCGCGTCGATCGTGAACATTTGGCGGGCGGCCGCTTCGTCGTGGACGGCCGTCCCGACGCCGTGGGCAGAGAAGACGACGTAGGAACCATCGGGCACCTCGGCCAGTTCCTCGACAAAGACGGCTCCGGCTTCCTCGAGCCGGGAGACTACATGGGCGTTGTGCACGATCTGGCGGCGGACGTACACAGGCGTCCCGTAGCGTTCCAGCGCGCGCTCGACCGTCTCGATCGCGCGCCGCACTCCGGCGCAGAAAGAACGAGGTTCGGCTAAGAGGATCTCTCTGTCGCCGACCGCCGCAGCCCAATTCACGAGGGCGTGGCGAGCCGCCCGCAGCGCCCTCAGCGCGGCCCAGGCCCCCCGTGCGCCGGCAGGGGAGAAGAGCTCCTGGCCGGGTGTGTCGGATATCGCCCGGAGCACCGCGAGAGGGCCCCCCAGCCTTGCGAGGCCACCGCAGTCGATTCCATGTCAACGGCCGTGGCGCCAAGGCCAGCCAATGCCGCCCGCTCCTCCCCGGTGACTATGTGGTCGGTGCTCACGACAGTGCCCGTCCTGGCTCGCAAGCCGAGGCGGCGCAGTTCTGCCACGAGCAAAGGTGCCGAGGCGAGCCGGGCGATCTCTGTCCCCGCAGCGTCGATCAGCCGGTCGGCTACAACGAGGTCGCCGGGGACGAGGTCGTCGCCCAGCCCTCCGCCGAGACCTGCGACTGCGACAGCTGCGAACCCAGGACCGGCAGGGCTCGCACTGGCCGTCCTAAGACGGGCGGCGGCGGCATTTGCCTTGGCGAGGCCCATCCCGATGCGCTCGACAGCGATCGTCACCGCGCCGACGCGAGAGGTCGTCGCCGGCCCGAGCGCCATGGCCTCGACGCGCAGAGGTGCGAGGACGAGCAGCCGGGGGCCTTGCATGGCTTTACGCGTCCTGCTCCGGCTTTTTCGGCCGGGACGCCTTCGCCTGCGGCCCGGTCCCGAGCAGGTACCTACCGAGGGCCGTGAGGGGGAAGACATGCCTGTAGAGGTGGTAGTTCAACGAGAAGTCCCAGGGGAACCCGGTACCGGTGAAATATGGCTCGTCCCAGGTGCCGTCTTCTGTCTGTGCCCGGACCAGCCAATCGATCCCGCGTGCGGCCGCGGGGTTGTCCTTCTCGCCGGCGGCGAGCAGGCCGATCAGCGCCCACGCTGTTTGCGAGGCTGTAGAAGCTCCCCGCCCGGCCCAGCCGGGTTCGACGTACGAGCGCAGGTCCTCACCCCAGCCGCCGTCGCGGTTCTGGTGCTCCAGGAGCCAGCGGACGCCGTCGGCGACCGTCGGGTCCTTGGCGGGGACCCCTGCGGCGATAAGGGCGGGCAGCACAGCTCCGGTCCCGTAGACGTAGTTGACGCCCCAGCGGCCCCAGTAGGACCCGTCACGCTCCTGGTGGGCAGCGAGCCAGTCGAGCCCCCGCTGTAGAGCGTCGCGGCGAGCCGGGGTGAGCGGGCGGGGCTCGCACGCCAGCATTTCGACGACGTGCGCCGTGACGTCGGCGCTCGGCGGGTCGGTGACAGCCCCGAAATCGAAAAAGGGAAGCTGTGTCGGCAAACTCGAGGTGTTGTCAGCGTCGAACGCCCCCCAACCGCCATCGGAGGACTGCATGCCGACGAGCCAATCGAGCGCCCGGTCGCATGCTGCGCCGCTTGCCGGGGTGCCGGCGGCGTGGCGAAGGGCGAGGACTACCTCCGCGGTGTCGTCAATGTCGGGGTAGTGGACGTTTTGGAACTCGAAAGCCCAGCCTCCCGGCGCAAGGTTGGGCCGGCGGACCGCCCAGTCGCCGACGACTGTCACCTCTTGTTCGAGAAGCCAGTCGCGTGCGGCCTCTATCGATGGGTCGTCGAGCGCGGTGCCCGCATCGACCAACGCAATGGCGGCCAGGGCCGTGTCCCAGACGGGCGACTGGCATGCCTCGATCCGACGCCCGCGTTCGTCTTCGAGGGCGAAGGCGTCCAGGCCGGCGATGGCTGCTGCGAGGACGGGGTGGTCAAGAGGGTAGCCCTGCAGCACGAGGGCGATCGTCGAGTAGACCATGGGCGGTTGGATCCCGCCCCAACTGCCGTCGGCTTCCTGGCGGGCGACGATCCATCGTTCGGCCTCGCGCAGCGCCGCCCCCCGCACTATTCGCTTCGGCCACGACCCGGGGGCCACCTGCTCGTAGCGGTGGAGCGCTCTGTCGAGGGCGACGAGCGCCCAGCCGAGGGGGCTCAGGTGGCGCCGGCGCGGCTGCTTACCGGAGCGAAGCTCGTCGATCTCAAAGGGCAACGGGCGCGACGGGCGGTGCGCGGTTATGACCGAGAGCGCCACGATCGTCTGGCGCGCCCAGCAGGCGAAAGACCATATAGAAAGCGGCCACTTGGGCGGCAGGAAGATCAGCTCAGGCGGCACGGCGGGGAGTTTGTCCCACTCCCATCGGCCCACCATTGCCAGCCAAACGTGTGTGAACACCCGGGTCGACTCGACCCCGCCGTGCTCGCGTACCCATGCCGAGGCGGCAGACATATGCGCTTCGCCGGGACCGTCGCCGGCCAAGCGAAGGGCGACGTAGGCCTCCACGGTCGCGGAAAGTTCCCCCGGGCCCTCGTGGAAAGTCGCCCAGGGCCCGTCGGGCCGCTGTTGCGAACGGATCCGGGCCGCTGCACCGCTCAGCGTCTTTTGGTCCAAGATGCCAAGGAAGTGGCGCAGCAAGATGTCCTCAGCGTCCATCGTGACGTTGGTCTCGAGCTCGCCTTTCCACCAGCCCTCGGGCTCCTGGCGCGCCTTGAGGTGCTCGCATGCCAGCCGCAAGGCCTCGGCGACATCGCGTTCAATGATCTCCGGGCCGGGATCGGTGACCTCGACGTCGCGCTTGGCGGCTACCGCCGTGGTCGATCGGCCGGCTATCTCTGGGTCGTCCGCAAGCAAGGTCATGACTCACGCTCCACTGCGTAAACCGCGAGGTCGGCGAGCTCCCGGCGCGGTACTGCGGAAAGGCGGGCACGTTCTAGCGAGCCGAGACCGGCGTCGAGGTGAGACTTCGCTCTGGCGGCCGTCCATTCCCGGCCCCCGCTGGCCTCCACGAGCCAGGTGGCCCGCGCGACCTCCTCTGCGGTGAGGGCCCTGGCCGGCGGGGGGGCCCAGTCGGGCAGCCCCACCGCAGGCCCGTGGAGCGCCACGTTGGCCTCCGTTGGGCTCTGCTCGAAAAGCAGCGCTCTCAGTTCGTTCGCTTCGTCGTCACCGGCGGCGAGCGCCGCCACTATCGGCATGGATTTCTTGCGCTGGCGAATATCGTTCCCGGCCGGCTTGCCTGTGGTGGCTGGGTCCCCCCATATCCCGAGCAGGTCGTCGACCGCCTGGAACGCCACACCGAGGTGCCGTCCGAAATCGCGCAGGGCTTGCACCGTCGTCTGTGGCGCTCCCGCAAGGACCGCTCCGATCGACGCGGCGCACCCGAGGAGAGCGCCCGTCTTTGCTGCAGACATGGCCATGCACTCTTCGACGCTGACCGATTGGCGCTTTTCGAAGGCAAGGTCCATGGCCTGCCCTGCGATCATCTCAGCCGTGGCCTCCCCGAGCAACCGGGCGCCAGCCGGGCCCGCAGGGTTGGCGCAACCGAGCAAGACTTCTGTGGCGAGGGTCGAAAGAGCGTCGCCCGCGATGAGGGCGACCGCCGGGCCCCAGAGTGCCCAAACCGTGGGCCGGTGCCGGCGCTCGAGGTCCCCGTCCATGAGATCGTCATGGATGAGGGAAAAATTGTGCACCAGTTCGACCGCGACGCCGCCTACGGCACCCACTTCGGCGTCAGCCCAGGCCGCCTCCGCTGACAGGACGGGTAGGGCAGCACGGATCCCCTTGCCGCCTTTCACCACGGCTGGGCCCCCGTCGGCATCAGTCCAACCGAGGTGGTAGCTGACGACTTCGCGGATCCCGGGAGCGAGACGGTCGACAGCGTCGCGCATGGGCGGTGTGGTCAACGCGCGTGCCCGTTCGAGCACTTCGGCGACCGAGTTGGTGGGCGTCACATAACCTCCTGAAGTTTCCCCGGCTCCAAACGGCCCGACCTGAGCGGCGGCAGGCCGGAGCGTTGCCCGGCTGCCACGAGCACGGCGCGCGCCGCGCTCAGCCCACTTCGCACCGCACTTTCCATCGTGGGCGGCCAACCCGTCGCCGTCCATGCCCCCGCCAGGACGAGCCCAGGCGTCAGAGTCCTCGTGGACGCCCGGTCCGCTGAGGAGCCCGGCGATGCGCGGAACGTGGCATGGAGCTCTTTGGTAACGAACGTGCTGAGCACCTTCGCGTCTTTGGCACGCGGGAAAAGATCCCTAAGTGCCTGGGTAATCTGGGCTCCCAGGTCGGCCGGGCGAGCCCCCACGAAGTCGTCTGCTGCTGATATCGATACTGCAAGGTATTGACCGGTGGCGGCACCCGAAGAGCTCGTCCGGTCGAATACCCATTGTGCGGCCGTCCCGATCCCGGCTGCGAAGGGCAACCAGGTGACGCGGCGGTCGAAGTGGACGTGGACATTGACTATCGGTGAGCTCGCCAGTGCCGACGGCCGGACATGGCCGGGCAATGTCCCGGGAGGCAGCACGCTTTCGGTGCTGTAGTGGGGGAGGGCCACCACGACGCCGTCCGCCTGAGCGTGGCCACCGGCGCTTCGCACGGTGAACGAACTATCGTCCCGCCAAACCTGCTCGACAACCTCCTCGAGGCGCACCGCAACGCCGGCTTTGCGGAGCGCGGTTGTGGCTCGCTCGCCGTGGAGCAGGCCGAGAGGGACCCGGCTCCAGCCGATGTCGCCGGCATCGCTCTGCGTGAGGAGGCCGGTTTGGAACACTTTCGCCGCCATAGCCAAGGACGCTTGGCTCGCCGGCAGGTTCACGGTTGGCAAGCAGATCAGGTCCCAGAGCCCCGAAATAGCCTCCGGCCCTTGGCCGTGCCTGTGCAGCCAGGCTTCAAAGGTCTCCTCATCGAGGGCAGGGTCGTCCAGGTCGAGACGTGAAAGAGCGAGAGCGGCGGGGCCAAATCGGGCCCGCGCACTGAAGGGGATGACGCCGTAGCCAAGGAGGGAACGTGCGAGATGTAGCGGCGCGCGAACCCTGTCACGGCGCAGCGATGCTTGGGCCACGCCGGGCCTCACCCCAGTACCCGGCCCCGGCCCGGCGCCCGGCCGCAGGACCGTTACGTCCAGCCGGTCCTGAAGCTCGACATCGCCGGCCGAACCGATCCGGCCCAGGAAGTCGAGGTACGCCGTGCAGCACCGCAAGAAGACGTGCTGGCCGTTGTCCATTGACAGCCCATCATGGGAAAACGACCATGTGAGGCCGCCGAGGTGCTTGCGCTTCTCATAGAGCGTCACCGCCGCGCCCGCATCGGCACACGCCAAAGCGGCCGAGATCCCGGCGAGGCCGCCGCCGATGACGGCAATCTCAGGGGCGTGCGCACCGTCGCTCATGCCACGTTCCTCGCTAGGGCCATCGCTGCCACGGTTGCCTTCTGCCCAGCCGAAAGGTGGACCCTTCCCCGCATCACGCTTTGCGGGTCGAGGCGGATCTTGTCGAGCAAGCGTTGGTAGATGCCTGCCATTGCGGCGGTGCAGGCGCGGCTGCGGTTGTCGAGCAGCGGCAGCAGTCGCAGGCCCTGCTCGTACCAGGTGCTCGCACGGCCGGTCTCAAAGCAGATCAGCGCCATCAGGTCGTCCGGCTCGCCTTCTAGCTCAGGGCTTACGCAGAAACGCTCCAGATCTTCGCTGGGAATGTAAAGCCGTCCCATGACGTCGCGGTCTTCTAGGAGGTCACGCAGGATATTTGTCAACTGCAGAGCGATCCCGAGCGCATCTGCCAAGGGCGCTGCGGCTGCGGGGTCGCTGCTGCCATAGATGGCCAGGGAGAGGCGCCCGACGCTGCCTGCGACCCGGCGGCAATACTCGACGAGTTCGTCGAAGGTGTCGTAGCGCCGGCCGGCGATGTCCCATTCACAGCCCTCGACCAGCTCCTGCAGGGCCTCGACCGGCAGGGCGAACTCGCGGGAGGCGTCGGCGAGCGCGATCAGCACCGGGTCGCCAGGTGGCACCGACGCCGCGGGCAGGCCGCTGGGCGCACCTGACAGGAGCGAAATAGAAGCCCTGACCGCTTCCAAGGAGGCGAGCTTGTCGTCGGGGGGACCGCCAGTCGACGGCCCGGCGACGCCGTCGCCCACGTCGTCGATCCGGCGTGCCATGGCGTAGAGGGCGCACATCGCGGAGCGTTTGCGGGGGGGTAGCAGCCGGATCCCGTAATAGAAGTTGCGCGCCCGCGAACGGGTGATCGTCTCGCAGTGCTTATAGGCGAGGGCAACGGCTGCTTCGTTCAACTGGTGGCCCCCAGATAGGCGCGGCTGAGCAGCCGAACGAGATGGGAAGCGACGCGGGCAGGCGCAGGCCGGCCCGGGTCGGCGTAGACATCGAAATCGAGCGCCGCCAAGGCGTCAAGGGCTGCGTTGCCGCCCGCCACAAAGCTTGCGACGGCGAACCTTAGGCGACCTTCAAGGCTGGCGACCAGCGGGGAACCCTCGTCGAGCATCCTGCGGGCGCGGGCAGCCTCGAAGGCGAGCAACGCCCGTGACGGCGCGGAAGCCCCACCGGGAGCTCCCCGACGTCCCCGGTCAACGTAATCGGCAGGTGGGGGGACGAGCTCCTCAGCGCTCACCCCGAAACGCCTCATGTCCTCCATAGGGAGGTAGACCCGGCCGACTATGGCGTCCTCGGCCACGTCCTGCCAGTGCTCCACGAGCTGGAGCGCAGTGCAAATGCTGTCCGACCAGGCAACCCGCTCGGGTGTAACGAACCCGAAAATGGCGAGCACCATCCGCCCGACCGGGTTGGCCGACAGCTTGCAATAGCCGACGAGGTCGGCAAAGGTCTCGTAGCGGGAGATGCTCTGGTCCTGGCGGTTCGCCTGGACCAGGTCGAACAAGGGCTCAGGGTTTAGGTTGAGCCTGCGGACGGTCTCGGCGATGGCGCCCACGAGCGGGTGGATCTCCTCGTCGGCGCTCGGACCGTGAGCGCTGAGCTCCAGGCGGAGCTGGCGTTCCACCTCGTTGAGTGCAGCGAGACGGTCGCCGGCGTAATCGTCGCCCAACTGGTCTACGAGGCGCGCCCATCCATAGAGCGCCATCAGGTCGGACCGCAGCGCCGCTGGGAGCAGCCGGGACGCGACGGGGAAGTTCTCGCTACCCGCCCGCCCGAGTACGAGGTAGTCAGGAGGCAAATCGATTTTTGCCCCGCCCCCAAGGGACGGTGCCCGCGTTGCCGCTGCCGTCATTGCAAAGTCCCCTCTGCTGCTGGGGCCCAACTACGAGCTGGGATCGTGGTGCAAACTACCTGACCCGCTGGTCATTTTAGACACCAAGAGGAGGGATAGCGCAAGTGGTTAACCCTGGTTTTGCGGTCGCCTCGACGCGGCGAGCGGAGCGTGTGGAGGCTCGACGGCGGGTCAGCCGGTTCGGGCGGGCTTTTGCTGGAGGCCCCAATCCGGCGCGACGGCCCACTGCAAGACGGTGGCAAAGGCCGTTTCGATGACCTGAAGGCCGGCAGGGACCGGGTTGTCGGACAGCGGTCTGCCGGCCGCCTCGGCAAGGGTCCGGAGCACGCGGGCTGCGAGGATCTGGCTCGCGAAGTCGCCCCGCGCAGCTCGCGCCCCGAGCTCCAGGAGGATCGGCATTGCCCTTGCGATCAGGCGGCCAAACACCGAAGCGGTCTTGGCGGGGTTGCTGGCGAGGCCCTCGGCACCGCCGAGGTCGGCTACGGCCTGCGCGAAGCGGTCTGCGGTGTCCTGGCAAAGGCTCTCGACCACCGCCGTGAAGAGGGCCTCCTTCGAGGGAAAGTGGCGGTACACGGTGCCTTTGGCGACGCCGGCGGCCGCCGCGATCTCGCTGACGGTTACAGCGGCGTACCCCTTCGGTTCCGAGAACAACTTGAACGCTGCGTCGATCAAGCGTTGCTGGGGTTCACCTGCGCTGTCGAGCAGAGCGGGGGGCACTGGCCCCTTGCCCTCGAGGAGAGCTGGCAGGACGTCCCTGATCTGGCACAGGGGCATCGCCCGCTCCTCTCGGAGCTCCCGGATGAGCTGCAGCGCACGCAGGTGCCTCTCCGAGTAGGCGAAGCGACCCGGGCGCGGTGCGGCGGGCGCCGGCAGCAGGCCGAGGCGGCGGTAGTGGTGAACTGTGCTCGCTGGGACACCTGAGAGCGACACCAGCGCGCGAAGTGTCAGCTCCGGTGCGTGCCCGCCGCTTGGTTGTCGTCCTCGAGGCATTTGCAGCGGCCCCCGGGTGGTCATGTCCTGGTCCGATTTTAACTACACGAACTTGCGCAGCACCCAGCGCTTCACGCGCGTGTAGGGCGGGTACATCAGCGGCAGCTCGCCGCGCTGGGGCTTGCGCAGCACTGCCTTGGCGTGACTGAACGTATCGAAGCCTGCCCGGCCGTGGTAAACGCCCATGCCGCTCGCGCCTACTCCCCCGAAAGGTAAGCCCGGCACCGCGAGTTGGACGGCGCTGTGGTTGACGCAGACCGACCCTGACGAAGTGTGCGATATGACTCGCTCAATCAGTTCAGCGTCGACGGAGTAGACGTACAACGCCAGCGGCTTTTCTCGCTGGTTTAGCGCCGCGACCGCCTCGTCCAGCTTGTCGTAGCTGATCACCGGCAGGACTGGGCCGAATATCTCTTCCTCCATGACGGCGTCGTCCCATCCGAGGTCCGCAAGCAGCGTCGGGGCGAGGTAACGGTCGCTCGCGGCGGAGCCTCCTCCCGTGACGACGCGAGCCTTGCTCGACTGGAGCATTTTGAGCAGCCGTCCCATGTGGGCGTCGTTGACTACACGACCGAACGCCCCGCTTTGCCGGGGGTCAGCGCCATAAAACTTCCTCAGGGTTTTCGCCATCGCTTCCAGGAGCGGCTCGTACGCGCGGGCGTCGACGAGCACGTAGTCCGGCGCTACACATGTCTGGCCTGCGTTCAAGAACTTCGCCCACACGATACGACGGGCCGCAACCTCCAGGTCCACACCGTGGTCGACTATCGCCGGGTTCTTGCCTCCGAGCTCGAGAGTTACGGGGGTGAGGTAGCGGGCGGCTGCGGCCATCACTAGGCGGCCGACTTTGGCGCCGCCAGTAAAGAAAATATGGTCCCAACGTTGCGCCAGGAGGCCCTCGGAAACATGGGGGCCACCTTCGACTACAGACACGGCTCGTTCGTCGAGGTACTCGGGGATGAGCCGTGCGAGCGCTGCCGACGTAGCGGGCGCCAGTTCGGACGGCTTTACGGCGGCGGTGTTGCCCGCTGCCAGTGCGAAGGCGAGTGGCAGGACTAAACAACGGACGGGGTAGTTCCAAGGCCCGATGACGAGGACCGCGCCGAGCGGTTCGGGCACGATCTCGGCTCGTCCGGGCCAGAGCCTCCAAGGCACTCGCACTCGCCGCGGGCTCGCCCACGTGCCCACGTGGCGGAGTGCCCCTTCGATGTCGTGGCGCACTGCGGCGACGTCTGTCAGCCAGCCTTCGAGCTCCGGTTTGCCCAGGTCGGCTGCCATCGCATCAGTGAGGGCGCCGGCCTCGTCGCGAAGGAGCCGGACAAGGGCGCTTAGCTGTTCGCGGCGCCACTCCAGTGGGCGCGTCAAGCCGGTTGAGAAGGTCCCCCGAAGGTGTTCAGGCACGGTCATAAAAATTTGCCCGCCAGGCAATCAAATATGCTCGCTGAGTCAATGGACAGCCACGCGAAGTGGTGTTTGGGGCAACAGTAGGAACACTGCACAAGCTGGACCGAGGGTCGCCCCCCTTGGTCCATATGCCTGGGCGCACTGTTCCAGCAGCGATCAGGTCCTGATGCCGAGCTCGTCGATGCGGCTGCGCATCGCATGTTCGTCGCGCTCGAATACCCGTGCGAGCGCTCGCACGTCTTCGGAACGGATGGTTATGAGGCGGCCGTTGAAGTCGCCCCGCTGGATCTGGATCATCCCGATATACCGGCGCAGGACCTCGCGCTCAGGAGCGTCCAAGCGCTCGAGGCGGGAAAGGTCTATCGTTATCGGGCCCCCTCCGGGAGCAGCTGGTGCACGGCTTTCCAGACCGAAGTCCGGGTCACTGGACAGCTTGGGAAGGAGCTGGTCAACGGGGACGGCGTAGAGGCGGGCAAGGCGTTGCAGGCGAAGGACCGAGATGATCCTTTCTCCGCGCTCGTAGGCCCCGAGCACCGAGGCCTTGAACTCGCGATCGGACTGCTCTTCGACAGCTTGGAGTGACAGCCCTTGCTGGCGGCGTATGTTGCGGAGCCGTTCGCCGACGTGACGTGCGTAGGCGGGGGTCATCTCCTCCGTGATGCTCATCGTTTGTCTTCCATCTTCTGGTTGCGGCCCTCCCGTGGGAGCGTATAGGTGTCAACACGAAGAGTAGCCAAAAGTCGCTACGCAAAGTAGTGATAGTCATCCTGGCCTGCCCTTTGACGTTCGCGGTTTTCCCGGCCGCTCACTTCGGGCGCAGCAACCGGGTGGCGGGGACCTTTCGCAGCGGGGCGACTAGACCTCGGTGGTCTGCTGCAGCAGGACAAAATGGTGCCCCACCAGGGGTACAGTGCTGCTGGCCTCGATGATCTCGGGTTTGAAAGACGGCTTCTCGTCGCTTGTGTCGAGGACCACATGCCATGGCCCGCCCCAGCTCTGGTCCGGCAGCCGGAAGCCGAGCGGCTGTTCCCAGGCATTGAGGGCCAGGTAGAACGACGCGTCGGGGACGAGGCGGCCATGAATGTCAGGTTCGGAGGGTGACGAGCCGTTCAGCAGCATCGCCAGTGACTGCGCGTACCCGGCAGCCCAGTCTGCTTCGGTCATCGGGCGGCCGTCAGGGCGGAACCAGCCGATCTCGGCCTCAGCGGGCGTGGCGCCGACCTGGCGCAGGGGCCTGTCTTGGAAGAACCTCCGGCGACGGAACACTGGGTGCCGACGCCGCAACTGGACCAGTGCCCGCGCCCACGCCAGGACGTCCGTGCCGACGTTGTCCCAGTCGTACCAGGAGACCTCGTTGTCCTGACAGTAGGCATTGTTGTTTCCGAGCTGGGTGCGACCGATCTCGTCACCGCCGAGGAGCATTGGCACCCCGAGTGATAAGACCAAAGTTGTCAGCAGGTTGCGGACTTGGCGCTTGCGCAGTTCGACGATGGCCGGGTCATCGCTGTGGCCTTCGACACCGCAGTTCCAACTGCGGTTGTCGTCAGTGCCGTCGCGGTTGGCCTCGCCGTTCGCCTCGTTGTGCTTGTCGTTGTAGCTGACCATGTCGGCCATAGTGAAGCCGTCGTGGGCGGTCACGAAGTTGACGCTTGCCCAGGGGCGCCGGCCGGTTGCCTCGTAGAGGTCGGGACTACCGGTCAGGCGGTGGGCGAGCTCCTCGATGGACTTGCCCTGCTGGCGCCAGTAGTCCCTGACGGAGTCGCGGTACCGCCCGTTCCACTCAGACCAAAGCACGGGGAAGTTCCCGACCTGGTAACCACCCGAGCCAAGGTCCCACGGTTCCGCGATCAGCTTGATCTGGCTGATCACAGGGTCCTGGTGGATCAGGTCGAAGAAAGCGGAAAGCCTGTCGACGTCATGGAACTGCCTGGCCAAGCTGGCCGCGAGGTCGAAACGGAAACCGTCGACGTGCATTTCCAGGACCCAGTAGCGAAGCGAGTCCATGAGAAGCTGCAAAACGTTGGCGCTGCTGACATTGAGGCTGTTACCGGTGCCCGTGGTGTCGGAATAAAGGCGCGCGTTGTTGGGGTCGAGGCGGTAGTAGGTCGGGTTGTCGAGACCACGGAACGAAAGTGTGGGCCCCGTGTGGTCCCCCTCGGCAGTGTGGTTATAGACAACATCGAGGATGACCTCCATACCGGCCGCATGCAGCGCGCGCACCATGGTCTTGAACTCGTTTACGACGCGCTGGCCCGCGCGGAACGCATAACCGTTATGGGGGGCGAAAAAACCAATTGAGTTGTAACCCCAGTAATTCCGCAAACCCCGTTTCGCCAGAGCGTGGTCGTGGACGAACTGGTGGACAGGCATCAGCTCGACTGCGGTGATGCCGAGCCGCTGGAGATGTTCGATGACCGCCGGGTGTGCGAGCCCGGAATAAGTGCCTCGATGTGCCGGCGGGACGTCGGGGTGGCGCATTGTCAGGCCGCGCACATGGGTCTCGTATATGACCGTGTCGTGCCAAGGTGTACGCGGCCTGTGGTCGTCTGACCATTCGAAAGCGGTGTCTACGACAACCGACTTCGGCATGAAGCTCGCCGAGTCCGTCTCGTCCATCGTCGGGTTGTCCGCGTTTGGGTACTTGTAGCCGTACACAGCCGGCCCCCAGACGACCTCGCCCGAAACGGCCTTGGCATAAGGGTCGAGCAGGAGCTTGGCATGGTTCGCCAACAGGCCGCGCCCAGGGTCATACGTCCCACGCACTCTGTAGCCGTAGAGCTGCCCAGGTTCGGCTTCCTCCAGGTAGCCGTGCCAGACGTAGGCATCGACCTCGGGCAGCTCATAGACGGTCTCATTGCCGGCCTCGTCGAAAAGGCAAAGGTCGACCGAGTCAGCGCTCTGCGAAAACACGGCGAAGTTCGTCCCGGCGCCGTCCCATGAGGCACCCAGCGGGTACGGTTCGCCCGGAGTTATGGCGCTCGGCATGAGGGGTCAGGCTACATGTACCGCCGGTTGTTAAGCTTGGCGCCGTGGCAGGCACCCTCTCCCGGCTGAGGCCCGCGGACGGTACGCGCCTGGCGGACTTCGAGCTGGAGGTGCAGCCCTCGGCTGCGGCTCCTCGGTTGGCCCGTCCCATTGTCGTGGTTCACGCGCTTACCCTGGCGGCCGCCTTTGGAGCTTGGGCTTACCTGGACCGCAATTTATGGTTTTTTGGCGACGAATGGGATTTCCTGACGAGACGGGGTTTGCACGGTGCGTATTTCAGTATCTGGGCGCCGCACAACGAGCACTGGTCGGTGCTCCCGATCTTGCTGTGGCGGGGAATCTATTCGGCGGAGCACCTTTCGAGTTACTGGCCTTATTTGGTCCCCCTTTTATTGGCCCATGTCCTGGTGGTGCACCTGCTTTGGCGACGGTGCCTGCGTGAAGGGGCCGACCCGTGGGTTGCAACTGCGCTGGCTCTGCTGTTCGCCCTGCTCGGCGCCGGCGCAGAGGACCTGGCTTGGGCCTTCCAGATCGGTTTCGTTTCCTCAGTGCTTTTCGGCCTTCTCTCCATGGAAGTGGCCGAGGGACCACCTGCACCGGGGGAAGCCCCTTTTGTGCTCGCCACGTTCCATGGCCCGGTGGCTTGGCGAGACGTAGCCGCCAGCCTCCTGGTATTGGCCGCCCTCATGTGCTCGATGGTCGGGGTCGCGGCTGGCGTGGCCCTCGGGGTACTCCTTTTGGGCCGCTTCGGCTGGCAACGTGCCTTGCGGGCCCTAGCCATGCCGGCAGCTGTGTTCTTGACCTGGTTCGCGCTCGCCGGCCACTCAGGGCTGAAGGCGACCGGGGACTATCTCGGCGTGTCCGTGGTCAACAAGGTCCCAAGGTTCGTCGGGTCCAACCTGGCCGCCGACATTGGCAACGCCACCGGTTGGGTCAGGGGCGGGACTGTGCTGGCGATCGCCGTGCTGGCCTGGGTGCTTTGGCGCTCATGGGGAGCAGAAGGGCTTTTCAGGAAGCACCCGGCAGTGCTTGGCGGCGCCGTCGCTGCGGTCGTGTTCTACACGCTGGCAGCTCTCGGGCGCGACCGTATCAGCGCAACGGAGGCGCCCTCGCGTTATGCCTACGTCGGGATCGCTTTCATGTTGCCCACCTTCGCCTTGGTCCTGACCTCGCTGCGCAACCTCGCCGGCCGGCGGCGGGAGCGGGCTCGTGCCGGGGACGCTCGAGGGGGCGCCGGGATTGGCCGGCTCTGGCCGTACTTTCGGCTTGTCGTGGTCGCCGCGGTGCTCCTCGCGACCTTTAGCAACACGGTCGCGGGTATCAAGTTCGCCCGGAGCCGCACCGTGTACGTGCGCGGCTTGGAAAACCAGATCATCACCAGCGCAGCGCTCCTGCAGAGCTCGGCCCAGATGGCCAAGGCAGTCGATAATTACCCAATCTGGGCAAGCGGTTTCGCCTCCGGGTACCTGAGCCCCGGGACGCTCGCGGACCTTTACCGTAACCGGCTATTGCCGAGGCCCGCCCGGGCGTTGATGACACCTACAGAGATCCTCAACGACGAGACCTGGCTGGACATCACCGATAAGCGCCACCTGTTCGGTGGCGCCTTCCACTTGCTGAGCACCTTCGGGGTGAAATGGTCGACCGTGCCGCCGCCATCGGTGCTGGGCAGCGGCCTCGCGGGCCACGACTTCGGGGGCCTCGACTACGACGGTCCCAGCCTCGATGGCCGGGGCTTTGAGGGCGAGGGCTTCGAGGGCCAGGGCTTGGGCGCTAAGGGCGCGATCGGTTGGCCCAAGGGCCCCGGGGCGTGCGAGTGGGCCATTACCACCGTGAGCATCCTTGATCATGGCTTCCCGTCCTCACTGCGCTTCGCTCTCGCGCCCGGGTCCTCGTCGGGCTCGCTTTGGTTGTCTCTGGGCGCCGCCGGAGGCAGGTTTCTCACATCGCTTGGCGCACCGTGGGGGACCGAGGGATTGCCAGGGCCGGTTGCGCTGGACGGTCAACCGTTCGTATTGGGGCCCGGGTGGAAGGTATGGGTCAACGACTCCGCCGGAGGCGACGACCTGGTGCTCCAGTTGGCGGCCGGGAGCGCCGCGGAGTTCTGCGGGTTGGCCACCACGCAGGGTCGCGTGTCCTGAGCCAACCGGGGCGCTGCTCGCAAAATCATCCCCACCAGAACGCCGTTGCCACGATCACGTAGAGCGCGATGAGAGCGACGCCCTCCAACCACGTGTACTCGCCGTCGTAAACAACCACGCCCACGACGACGACTGCGACGGCCAAGGCGGCCACGAGCAACGGTGGGAAAACAAGGGTCAGGTGTGCCGGCCCGATGACGGGGCTCACCAGCACGAGCACTGGTACCAGGAAAAGCGTTATCTGGAGCGGGCTGGTAAGGATCGTGCTTATTGCGAGATCCGGTCTGGCCTTCCAGGCGAAGCGGATACCGGCCGCGTTCTCGACGGCGTTCGAGGCGATCGCCACGATCACCAGGCCGGTGAACACGGGCGAGATGCCAAGGGAGTGGGTGGCAGGGACCAGGGACGAAACGAACCAATCCGAGACAAAGCCCGACGCGAGCCCGGCCACGGCAAGCAGGGTGATGGCCGTGCGGAGCGGCCAACACCCCGCCGTCGGCCCAGTAAGGGGACCGGCGAGCGGTCGCGCGGCAGCTGCCGTGTCTTGGCCCGCGTCGCTCGGCGCTGCGCTCTTCTTCGCACCCGCGTTGAACTGTTCGGGCCGCCGCGCAGCCAAAACGGGATGCTGGCGGCGTAGACGAGCAGCAGCACAACGGCTGTGACGTCGGAGAGCGCGGCCACGTGGTGGATGGCAGGGGTGTCCAAGCGGGCCGCCAGGGTCGGCACGAGAGCGGCGCCGACGGCGAGCGTGAGCAAGGTCACGAGCATGCGGGGGGCCTGGGGCTGGAAGAGCTGGTCACCGTGACGCGCCCCTCCGCTCAGGAAGGCCGCACCGAGCACCAGAAGAAGGGTCCCAAGCACCGAGCCCACTAGGGCGGCTTGGACCACGGTCGTGAGGCCGGAGCGGAGCGCGAATATGGCCACCAAGAGCTCAGGCAGGTTGCCGATGCTCGACTGGAGCAGACCTGTCGGGCCCGGGCCTAGGCGCTCGCCGATCTGCTCGATCGACGCCCCGACGACGGCAGCCAGGAACGCCAGAGCACAGGCTGAGACGATGAAACGGGCGACGTCAGGGGCGCTTGCAACGGCCGTCAACCCGGAAGCGGCCGTGAAGATGCCGGCGCCGGCGACTGCCAGGCGCTGCGAGGACCCAAGGGCGTCGGTAGTGCTGGGCATGTCGTCGACCTGCGCCGACGTTACAGCGATGCCCGACGCCACGTTGTACAGTGAGTTTCCGGCATAGCCCGGGCGGCGTGGCCGAGTGGTCCAGGCAAGGGCCTGCAAAGCCCTCTACAGCGGTTCGATTCCGCTCGCCGCCTCCCTGTTCAGAGGGGCACTTCTGCCCGAGAGCCGGAACAGGCATTCAGTCCACATTCAGTGGCTCATCGGAATCTGGCGGCTCATCGGAATCTGGCGGGGTGTAGCCGTCATCGGACGACGATCGAGCCGAGCACTCGCCAGTTCGGCTTGCCCGCCTAGCGCAAGGCTCTGATCCGCTCGAGACGTTGCAGAGCCCAGCAGCGGCACAGTTATCTTGGTTGCGGTGTCGGCACGCTTGGATCCGTCCTGGTCGGTCCTGGCCAGTCCCTCGACCGCTGCTGTCGATCGCTGCGTCGATATCTTCGTGCGGCCCGACGGGACGTTCGGGTTCGAGGAGTTCCGGAGAGACCCGGAGGACATGGGAGCGTGGACTCCTGTCGCCTATTACTCGACCAGGGAGTTTGAGACAGAAACCGATGCGCTGTCCGCTGCCCGAAATGCTGTCCCATGGTTGTCTGCAGTCCTGGACGGAATTTCCTGACATTCAGCCCAAGGTTGGGGCCCCCGTCAGAACCCAATGGCCCTATATAGGCTCTTCGGAAATCAGCGGGGTCAGGCACGTCGGCCAGTCAGAACGCTTGCAATGAATCCCTGCCCCCGTCCAGACTTCATCGGGGTGGCCCCTCACGGCCAAGCCGAGTGGGCGCCTAGGCCACCCGGCGGATCGGCGGCACCACGGGGGCTCAGGACTCCTCGGGTGGCAAACTGATGCAATGAAGATCGTCAGCTCGGACCCTGTTCTTGCCGTCCACGACCTGGATATAAGCTCTGCTTGGTTCACTCGCGTGCTCGGCTGTGAACGAAGAGACCCCGAACCGGGCAACTGGACGTTCTGCAGCGCGGGGACCGTGACGTTCATGCTGGGTCGTTGCCCTGATGTCGTCCCCGCGTCCGACCTCGGGGATCACAATTACGTGGCGTACCTGACCGTCGAGAACGTGGACGACTACCACGCGCGCGCGATTGCAGAGCGAGCCGAAGTCCTGAAGGCACCGACGGACGAGCCCTGGGGACGGCGAGAGATGGGTTTGCGGTCGCCCGACGGTCATCGGTTCATGCTTGGCGAACGGATCCAGCAACTCAGCGACTGACGCTGCTCCGAGGACGGTCCCTGGTCCTGGCAGGGAACGGACCACCTCGGCGTCCGGGTGCTGATCAAAACCCTCTTCGAGCTCCTCGGCAAGCACGGCGATCTGAGCGGCCATGGCGGCGATCACCGCCACGCTGGCCGAAACCGAAGCACCCATCGCAGTCGAGATGGCGGCCGGCGCGCCCAGCTGGGGTGCCCGCAGGACGGCTTGGATCTCGCTGGCGCGTTCAGCGACCCGGCGTTGTCGGCCACCACGGCGCAACGCGGCGGCGATCCTTGAGACAGACAGACCACGGCCCTAGTTCCGGCGTCGGCGCAACCCGCAGCACCTCCAGGGCATCACCGCCGCTCAGGTCCTCGAAAGCGGCTAGGGCTGCCGGGTAGAACTCGCGCAACGTTGCAGTGACCGCGAACTTCATCACTGCAAGCGGTAGTGCTGAACGACGTCGCCTCTTTCTCCCACGGGACCAGTCAGGGCCCGGCTCGCGCCCAGCGGGACGCACCGCTGGTCGTGCGCCGCGTTCATCGAGGAGGTGGCTATCGACCAGTCGGGCGTAGCGGCGGCGACCGTCGACCTCGAGCGGGGCGCAGCCGCCATGACTTTCGACCCGCCTGCGTGGTCGATCGACGCGCTGTGCGCTCGGGTCACCGGTGCCGGTTATGGTGCGTCCTCGGACGGCAACTGACCGGCCGCTAGGTACACGCGTCAGCCGCGGTCCTCGACCGGCCTTTTCAGCCAGCGGGGGGTATATGTCGAGCGATAAGGCCGATCGTGCAGGGAGAGGGTGGACGCGTGGGGACCAGGCGTGGGTGCGACCCCACTCCAAAGGAAAAGGCCGCAGCCGCCACGACCGCCGGGAGCATGGCTGCTGCCCACCGGACGGTGGGACCGTAACCGAAGCCCGAGCCCGTACCCGGCCGGCGCCGCCCGAGGGGTACCAAAATAGGACGCTGAGGCGGGCCCATGAGCGCGACCAGGGTCTCGACAAGGTCGTCGGGTACCGGTCTGCTTGCTCGCAAACTCAGCCTCCGCCCGATAGCCAAAGCGGCCGCTTCGAAGTCACGGCACGCCTCGCATAGGACAACGTGAGCGTCGAGGGGCCCTACGGGGAACGGCGACTGTTCACCATCAAGGCGGGCCGATATCGCCTCGCGTGCCTCTTCGCAACCGACGATCGCCCTTTTTATTCGGAGACGGACGCGCCTCGGCCTGGCGCCTCTGGGGATCACGACGAGGATCCGTACTGGATGGGGACGTCGATAACCTGGGTCTTGGCCCAGGTGCTCGACATCGAGCCGAGGGACCAAACGGTAGCAACGGTGGCGCCGGCGACCAGAGCAGCAGTGGGTGCCCCGGCGCCGAACGCGACCGTGGTCGTCCCCGGGGGCGGGGAGGGCAACTCCCGCCACCCGCTCGTCGAGCCTTCCGCTACGAATAACCGTTCCGCGCCGGATGCCGTCCTAAGCAGGACGAAAAGGCCGCTCCCGTCCGCAGGTCCGAAGGACGTCATTTGTTCGTCGGGGCTCAGCGGCAAAGAGGGTGAGGTGCTCCACCGGCCTCGGCTTCCTGACCAGGCCGCGACGAGAATCCGTCCGATTGCCACTGCTGACGGCAAGGAGGGCCGAGGTGCTCGCCTGTGCGGCTCCCAAAGCGAGGACCTCCACCCGACCACCTTCAAGCGGACGGGGAAGGGCGGGGCCGACGAGGCGCCAAGCCCCGGAGCTCCGACCGAAGAGCCCGACAACCCCAGGACGGCTGCAGCTCCCCCCTACGAGGGGTTGGCCAGCGAGGTAACCGACTGCGCTGAGCGACCCGAGCCCGCAGGACCGGCCCGGTCCTCCCGCCTCGCTAAGAGCGTTTTGGCTCACGACCGCCCGCCAATTGGAAAGGTCGCCGGCGCTGGACAGCACCTCGGTGACGTGACGATCATCTACCAGGGCCAGGGCGTCGCCGGAGGCATCCGCGGCCAGGGCATCAGGCCGCGCCGCAAGCCCGTCGGTAACAAGCCCGTCCGACCACGTGCGTCCTGCGTCCGAAGTTGTGACCAGGGGCGAGTAAGTGAGGCGTGCTGAGGGCCGGATCCCGACTATCACCGAGTGGCCCTCGGCCGAGGCGAGCACCAGGCCGCCGTTCGTAGCAGTTGCCGCGACCTCCACTTTGTTGGACCACGAGGCCGTCCCCGGGGGTCGGAAGAACAGCTGCCAAAAGGTGTTGAGGGGCTGATGGAGGTTGCCCATTGGGACGGTCGCCCAAGTCCCTGCAGGCGTTTGGACGGATGTTGCCAGCGGGGTTGGGAGCGACGGGGCCCCCGCCGGAGAACTAACAGATGGGGCACTGCTCGTCGAGCAGGCGACCAGGGCAATGGCGGCGAGCCCAAGGGCCCCCAGGTTGGCCGCCCGATGCAAAAACTGGTGGTTGCGGAACGCCCTTTCAGTCATCGCTCACTGAGCACGCTCTTGATCGTGCTGGCGAGCATCACCGAAAACGACGAGCTCGTTGCTGCCGTTGCCGGCCCTGGGTCGGTGTCCAAGACGTAGCGGATGTGGCCGGTGGCATCTATCACGTACGCGAACTCGCCGTGGCTGATCATCGCTCCCGCGGGCAGGTAAATGACCTCTTCGCCATAAGACGCCCATACGTCCCTTAGCTCGGGGAGCGAGCCGGTGAGGTACTGCCAGTTGGCGACATCCTCGAGCCCTTCTTGGTGGTCAAAGGCCGCCAGGTAGTCCGGCGTAATGAACTGGGGGTTGGCATTGATGGCGACCATCTCGACTCGGCGGGCCGCTGAGCCCAGGGCGGCGTCAGCACTGCGGAACTCCTGGGCGATGACCGGGCAATCAGTCGTGCAGGTGTCGTCTAGGAACGTGAGAGCGACCGTCTTTCCCCGCAGGCTGGCGAGAGACACCGGCTTGTCGTACTGGTCGACAAGGTTGAAGCCCGACGCAGCTTTGTCGATTGCCTCCGGGGTGCCGTCGACGGCTTGGGCCAATATGAGGTCGGCGTGCGGGCTTGTCGCTGCTGCCGCCATGGGGATGGCCCCGACAAGGACGATCCCGATGGCCCCGAGCGCTGCGACGGAGCGGAACGTGTAAGTGGGCTCCGCCACAAAGCGGCCCCAGAACGACGTGCCGCCAACCGACGCCGTCAGGGGCACCACCGTTGTGGCCTCGACGACGGCCGGGGCTCTCGTGAGCGCTAGGTAACCGGCCACGAAAACAAGCGTCATAGGCACCATGCTGTTGGGGTCGGTCCCGACGCCTCCCACGAAGCCGAGGTCCTGGACGAGCACCCAGGTGGCGAGGCACAGGACGGTTCCAGCGATCACGACAACGCGCACCAAGCGGGGCCGAGCGGATATGAAGGCAGCGCCGATCGTCGCCAAGGCGATGACGACGAAGAAGTTCACCGCCCAGCCATGGGCGGCGTCGAAGCGCCCGAACGCAGCGACCCAAGACGAGAGCAGGCTCGGTTGGGGCGTCTGCGCCATTTGCTGGACCATCGCCGTCAACGTGCCTGCTGTGGCCGCGGGCCGAACCTGACCTTGCCAGAAGCCCCGGCCGGGCCACGCCTGGAGTAGCGCCATGCCGGCAAAGAAGGCGCCCATCGTGCGGAGCACCAACTTGCCAAGGCGCGGCCCGGTCCACGCTTTTTCGGGCAGGGCAACTAGGCCCCGGCGAAGCAGTAGAACAGCACCGCGCCCGGTGCACCGAACAGCCAGCTGAGGCCGGGGGCAAAGATCCCACCGAAGGTCTCACCGAAGATCCACACGGTCAGCCCCCACACGACGCTGGCGACCCCCCCAAGTCGTGACCAATCGCCTCTTGGCGCCGCGAGCAGCCAGGCACCGATGCCGATCTGGATCCACACTGCTGCGGCAGCTGCAGTGACCGGGTGATAGCTCCAGACCGTTGCCGCCACGTTCACCAGATGTTGCACCCATGTCGGTGAGGCGGAAGTCGTTGGCTGCACCACCTGGGGCACCATGCCGAGCGGCATTGAGGCCTGGCCCTGGAGGATGCCATCGAAAACCCAGATGAGACCGAACGAGACGCGCAACAGGCGTCGTGCAACGGGCTCGGGACGAGAAATTGTGGAGTTCGAAGTGCCCGTTGCCTCTGCCCTCGCCCGAGCCAACATTGCGGAGCGCTGGACGTTCCACGCCATTGAGATAAGGGCGATGATCAAAAGGACTACTAGTCCCTGATGAAGAAGGGCAGTTTGGAACGCGGAGACGATGGCCGGGTTGTTGGTACTGAGACCGGTGTTCATACCGGGCATAGCGCTCAGGTCTCCTGTGGGGGTGCTGGTTCGTTGGCTTCAACTCGCCGACCACGGTCGGAATGACTACGGTCCTGGTTTGGTAATACCGGTCTGGATGGCACCTATACCAGTTGAAAGATGGCGGGCCGAGTTCATATATAGGTAGTCGTACGAGCCCGCATTTGAGTTCCCGGGACTTTTGGCTAGCCGAATCGCGAAATTGGGCCATAAGGCAACCCCGGCTATGGTGTCCGCCGTGGACCCGCTCACCCGGCTCGCCCTCCAGGCTCGGTCTGGCGATGCGGACGCCCTTGGTGCGTTCGTGGAGACGGGCTACGAGCAAGTGTGGCGGCTTTGCGCCACGCTGGTGGGTACCCAGGAAGCCGACGACGCCTCGCAAGAGACCTTCGTCCGTGCCGTCGGCTCCCTCCCACAATTTCGCGGCGAGTCGTCGGCCCGGACGTGGCTTCTGGCCATTGCGCGTCACGTCTGTCTCGACGAGCTCCGGGGGCGCGCCCGCCGGCGGCGGCGGGACGCCGCCCTCGGAAGCGCCGAGGAGCCCTTAGACGCGGACGCGAGCGGCAATGCGACCGTGAGCGACCTCATAGGCCGCCTGGATCCCGACCGGCGGGCGGCGTTCGCGCTCACGCAAGTGCTCGGCCTCTCGTACGACGAGGCGGCCCGAGTCTGTGAATGCCCGCCGGGGACGATCCGCTCTCGCGTCGCAAGAGCCCACGCTGACCTGGTGGGCTTCCTCAGCAGACCAGAACTGGACGGACGCCAAGGGCGCTCTTCCTCCGCGTAAGCCAGTCTTGCAATTCCATGCCGCAGCTTGCATAGCTATCGCATGGCCAAGTCGGGGGCCCTATTTCACGGTGCATATTTTTCCGATGGCACAACGATGGCACAGCTCCCGGAATACGCAGCCGTTTATGGGCGTCCACACAACTCTTCTACCTGCGAAAACACGTCCATGTACGCCCGTAGAAGGCCGTCAAAAGAGACTGCGAAGCCCTTACAGCGGTTCGGTCCCGCACGCCGCCTCCGTGTTCGACGGCCCTTTCCAGGGTTGTGCCCGAGAGTTCAGCCCCCGTGCCGAACTCCCGGATCTGCGTCGTGCTCGTCTGGCCGACCCCAAGCTCACACCGATTTGACCGCGTCGAGGATGGCGGCGGGCTCGGTACGCGTCGTGTAGTCGGGGTGGACATCGGCCCATAGGACTCGGCGGTCGGCGTCTAGCACGATGACGGCCGGCATCGGGAGGCGGACATCGCCGCCCTGATTGACCTGGGCCAGATCCAAGCCGAGCGCCGCCTGAGCGGCCCGCACTTCCTCGCTACCGTCGTCGACGATGCCTAGGACGTCCGCGACGGCGTTGTGGGGGTCCGAAACAACGGCGAAGGTCAGCTGCGCCTTCTCCAGGGTGGTCAGTGATTGGTCGGGCCGCTGCGGGCTGATCGCGACCATCTTCCAACCGAGGCCTTCGAGCTGAGGCACGAGCTCTGCTTGGTACCTGCGCAGGGCGACATTGCAGTACGGGCACCACCCGCCCCGGTAGAACACCAGGACGGCGGGGGAGCCGGCGAGCACCTCGCCCAAGGTGGTGGGGCTGCCGCTCGCGCTGAGCAAAGCGGTGTCGGGGATCTGGGTCCCAGGGGCGACGGTGGGGATTTCGGAGCCGGTAAGAGCGGTTTGCTGCGCGGTGAAGGTGGCGGCGACCTCGCCAGGGAGGTGATCAGCGGCGGCGGCCTTGGTAGCGGCGAGTTCATCGTTGAGGGTGGGCACGGCTTCTCCTATCGGCGAAAGTGGACTGCGTAGTCCACTTTCTACCATGATCACGTCCCCTAGTGGACCCTCCAGTCCAGAAATCCGGCAGACTGGTGGTCGTGGCCGACACACCGATCACAGAGCGGGGACGACGTACCCGCCGTCGCATCATCGATACCGCCGTCGGGGTGGTTGCCGAGCGTGGCGCGAATGCCGCCAGCCTGGACGAGGTCGGGGCCCGGGCTGGCACCAGCAAGAGCCAGCTCTACCACTACTTCCAGGACCGCGATGACCTGCTGAGGGCCGTGGCGGAGGCGACCAACAATGCCGTGTTGGGCTCTCAAGCCGAGCTGTTCGCCGGGTTAGGCACTGCAGCAGGGATGCGGGCATGGGCCGACGCTCTCGTACAGCTCAACGAGTCCCGCAACGGCGCAGGTGGCTGCCCAATAGCCTCGCTGGTTGCCCAACTAGGCGAGCGTGACGAAGGTGCCCGAGCGGTGCTGGCCAGTGGGTTCGACCGTTGGGAGGCAGCCATCCGCTCGGGGCTTCAAACCCAGCGCGACGGTGGCGAGTTGCACCACGACGCCGACGTTGGGTGGCTAGCGACCTGCGTGCTGGCATCGCTACAGGGTGGGCTTGTCCTCGCCCAGGCCCGTCGGGACCCCACTGCCCTGCGGGCCGCCCTGGACGGAGCACTCGCGGTGGTCGACAGCCACCGACGGCGCCGCGGCGACATTCGGTGAGCACACCGGGTTTGCCGGCCGAGTTCGTGGCGGTAACCGAGAAGGTATAACTGTCGCCATTGGTGAGGCCGGTCACGTGGACGGGGCGACGCGCAATAGATCGATGTAAAAGGCTCGGGAACATCGTTGCCAAACGCTTGAAAAAGGGGGTCGCTGATACGGGCGGGGCGCCGAGGATATCTCCACGCCTGGAAGCTGCTGGCGGCATCGAGGTCGACCCATGCGATACGCGTTTCATCACCTCTACCGTCCTGGGCTCGGGCAATTTGACAGGCTCGAGGGGCAGCCTCTAGAAGAGCCAGCGCGTTCGGGCGTCCGTCCAGGAGGAAGTTCTTTGACGCGTCAGGAGTGTTACGCATCCCGGGACAAATAAGGCACCTCTGGCGGGGCGTGTTGCGAATTTCGCAGTTGCGAATTTTGCCCATTGCGACTTGACCCGTCGAGGCCTCCCGCTTGCGAAGTAGCGCAGTCGCAAAAGGGCTGTCCTTCAATTCACTCGTCCGCGCTGCCGATACAAGTAGTCAATGACCGAACCTGATCAGGCGGTCGAACGTGGCGGGTTCGAAGGTGCGCTCCCTGACAGATGGTTCGAGAACCCCCACTTGGCCCGTTTGGTGGGCGGCTCGGGAGCCTGGTCCTCGACGGTGCGCCGCCTGGTCGTTTACGTACTGGGCCTGGGTTCCCTGTCAGTGGCCGGACTGTTCGCGTACACGGTGTTCGAAGTTGTCACCTGGCCAGGCCGGTACACCGGAGGAGCCGGCTTTGGCGGTCTGGTCGATGCCAACATGAACTTCGACTTAGGGCGTGCCATTCTGTTCCTCGGCACTTTGGCCGTGGGTGGCACGTTGCTCGGTTCGGGTGTTTTCTTCCTAGCCACCAATAGCCGAAGAGCAGTGACCACCGTGAGCGCACGCATCCTTTTTGTCGTGCAGTTCGGGTCGCAATTTGTCGTTCTGGCCGGTGTCGGCACCATCGCCGCAGTGGCCCTTATTCCCGGTGGTCCGTGGGCGTGGCTGGCCCGGGCGTGGCTTGTCCTGCTCGGTCTAATCGTCGCGACCGCTGGAATAACCCTGATGAGACAACCTCGCTGGAAAAGCAACGGGATCGCTTGTGCGGCGCTCGCCGCCGTGGTGCTGCTGCCTCTGACGGCCACGCTGGCCGACCACACCTCGGCCGGGGCGCAGGCGTACCTTGTATCAAACGGCGGGTTCTGGTCTCAGCCGTTGTCTTCGACAGGAGCTGGCGGCACTTGGGCCGAGTCAGGGTTCTGGACGGCAGCCCCCCGCGCGGTGCCCGACGCCGTTGAGTCCTACCGGGCAGTCTCGTGCCGTACCGCCCGCTACTGCATCGCGTTGGGCTTCCCTCCTTTTGAGGGGTCGGTCTGGAGCGTGAGCACCGACGGGGGAGTATCTTGGCGAACTGCCAGTGCCCACATGGCTTACTCGTGGTCCGACAGCGGGACGTTCAACTCGTATAACAACTTCTCGTGCTGGGACAGTTCTCACTGTCTCGCCGTCGGCTTGACGCCGGCGGTACAGACGAGCGACGGCGGCTTGCACTGGTCGGAAGTCCGAGGGCTACCGCCGGATCCCCAAAGCGTCCTCGAGACGGCGGGCTATTGCCCGTCGACACTGCGCTGTCTCATCCTAGGTATGCGGAACGTAAAACGCGGGGCCGCGGCAGCGGTACTCGTGACGAAAGACGGGGGAGAGCACTGGGCAAGCGCTGAGGTTCCAGCGGGCATCGCCCAGGTGACGAGCGTGGGCTGTAACGGAACGCAATGTACAGGTGTCGGCTCCACCGAGACGAGCGAGACAGGCGCAATACTCTCAAGCGCCAACGGAGGCATGTCGTGGCACCAGCTTCCCGCCCCTGAGCCGTTTTTACCGTTTCCGTCGTACGTCGCATGTACCGGCAGCAACACCTGTGTGTTGTTCGCGCTGTCGGTCCCCGTGCTGTCCAAGACCGGCAACAACCAGGCCAAGATCGAAGGCTTCGTGACTTCTGACGGCGGCCGGACCTGGGCGAGGTCGAGGTTTCCGAAGCTCCCCGATGGGCAGCATCCGCAGTACGACGGCCTGCCTATGGTGGCATGCTCGTCGACGCGATGCGTTTCCTATGGCCAACCCGCGTTCGAGGGCTCACCATCGCGCTCACCCGTCCTGACGAGCACGGACCAGGGCAGGCACTGGGCAGTCGACCGCTCCGCGCTCAGCCTCGCTCAGCTTGCCGGGAGCTCAGCAATCCTTGCCCTTACCTGCGGCGACGGTGGTTTGTGTGTCGCGGTCGGCAAAGGCACGAGGGGCGGCGTGATCTATTTCAGCCATGACAGCGGTAGTACGTGGGGTGTGGCCCATGGAACCGGCGGAGGGCCCCCTTGGGCAGTGAGCCAGAACCCCTAGGAGCGCCCCTCACCCGTTACTAATTGACCGTGCCGGTTCCCCGCAAGCGTGAGAGCGCCGGACCGCAGATGGTGCCTGCCTCCTGTAGCCAAGGCGGTCCATGGGTTCAGCAAACGGACCAGCTCATCAAGTTCTCCAACCGAGGCATTCCTCACTGGGCCGGTACGCCAGGCAGCGGCGGGGGGCTATCGAGGAAGTCGGCAGTCGGCACGAAGAAAAGAGTTCCGGTAACCGCCGTGGAGAAGTCGAGGACCCGGTCGTGGTTTCCCGGAGGGTTGCCGATGAACATATTCTCGAGCATCCGCTCCGTCACGCTCGGCGTCGCCGCGTAGCCGATGAAGTAGGTGCCGAACTCTTGCTGGCCGATCTTCCCGAACGCCATATTGTCGCGGAGGATTTGACGCTGGGTCCCATCGGCCTCGACGATCGTGTTCAATGCGACGTGCGAGTTGGTCGGCTTCTCGTCGTCGGACAACTCGACATTGGAGAGCTTCCTGCGCCCGATCACTGCCTCCTGCGCTTCGACGCTAAGGCGGTTCCACGAGACCATGTCGTGTAGGTATTTCTGGACGATCACATAGCTCGAGCCAGCGAACTCTCGGTACTCGTCTCCAATGACGACTGCAGCCGTCGCGGCAGGTCCCGTCGGGTTCTCGGTGCCGTCGACAAAACCGAGCAAGTCGCGGTCGTCGAAGTACTTGAAGCCGTGGACCTCGTCCACGACCGTCACCGACCCGGCAAGGCGGTCCATGATCAGGGCAGCGAGCTCGAAGCAAACGTCTGTCTGGGCCGAGCGGATATGGAACAGCAAATCTCCCGGTGTCGAAACTGCCCGGTGCCGTTCTCCGTGGAGCTCCTTGAAGGGGTGGAGCTCCGTGGGGCGCGGCCCGGCAAAGAGGCGGTCCCAGGCGTCCGAACCGATCCCAGTGACGAGGGCTAGCTGAGCGGACGGTGCCCGGGTCCCGACCGTCCGCACGAGCCCGGAAAGATTCTGTGAGGAGGTCGTGCACGGTCTCCTCCGCGCCGCCATCGATCGTCGCGACCAGGAACAGCGCGGACGCGGTCAGCTGGCTAAGTACGGCCTGCGGTTCTTGCAGGCGCACTGGCGAGCCCCGCGATGTCCCGTCGGTCACAGACGACATCGTACTAATGCGAGCGTCCTCGTTTGATCACGTGCCCGCGTCTTTTGCCCCTACCCGCGCCGGTACTGCAGGAGGTTCAATGTACCCACGAGCGTTTGCCCGCTTGCGCACGGGAGCGGTGTCATCCGGTCCCTGGGGATTTCTGCGGGTACGCGGGCAAACGTTGTAGGCAGGGGCACTAGCTCTGACCTTGCGTAGCTTGGACGTGGGTGGCTACTAGACGGCAGCCGCCCAAACGGAGGTAGTTACATCCTTCGACGTGCCCCCCACAAAACCGCTGACGACATAAAATATATTACCCACGACTGCGCCGGTGGGGATCGTAGCCACGGGCAACGGCGTCAGCTGCTGCCAGGTGTTCGACCATGGTGTGTAAAGCTCCGCGTCGGCGGTCTCAACTGGCGGGGGCCTCCACCCGCAACGATGATCCGACCGTCGGCGAGAGTTCCGACTGCTGGGTGGGAACCTTGGCTTGGCATGGGAGCTTTCTCCTGCCACGAGTTAGTAGCCGGGTCGTAGGCTTCAACGGTACTGAGGGCGTTGTCGTTGTCGTCCAATCCCCCGATCGCATAGAGATGGTTGCCCGACCAGGTCACCCCGGGGCCCCAGCGTGCCGTCGGCATTGGGCGGCCCCGGGCCCAGCGGTTAGTCTGCGGGGAGTAGATCTCCAAAGTGCCGACTACGCCGACCTCGTTTTCCCCACCCACAACATAAATGTGGCCGCCGTTGGCGATCGCAGCATCGCCGTCGGTGGAGTCGAGCAGGGGGGCAACGCTTTGCCATCTAGCGGAGCCGGGCGTGTAGGAAAGAACCGTTGCCGTTGGGTTGCCCGCTCCGTCTAGTCCTCCGATCGCGTATATCCTGCCGCCAGAGCTGGCGGCGGCTAGGCAGCTCCGAGTAGCCGGCATCGGGGTAAGAGTCGTCCAGTGATTGGTCGAGGGACCGTATGCCTCAACCGTATTGAGCGCGCTCGCCTCGCCTCCTGTATACCCACCGACAACGTAAATGTTGCCGTCTAAGACGGCGCTCGCCAAACAACCGCGCGCGGTTGGGATTGGCGGTCGCGCGGCCCAGGCCAGCGCGCTGGGCGGGGGTGCGCCGACCGCGTTCGGGGCGCTTGCCCCAACCGCGGCGATTGTGAGCGCAAGGGCGCTGATCTGCGCCGAGCGCCTCGCGTGGACCTTCGAGGCCATCAATTGTCTCATCATTTTCTCCTTTTGGACATGGGTTTAATAGAGGTTGAACTGCATGCGAGTACCGGAACGTGGACGGCAAAGGGCCCGGGTCGGCCTCTTCGCGGTCGTGATCGCTGCGGCGGATTGCTGCGAACCGGGTTCGCCTCGCCGAAGAGGCTCTCGGTTCGGCGGGTGTTACTGGACGGCAGCCGCCCAAACGGACGTGGTGACGAACGCCCCGTTGACAAAACCACTGATCACGTAGAACTTGTTACCCACGATCGCCCCGGTAGGGTCCATAGCCATCGGCAGGGCTGTCAGCTGCTGCCAGGTGTTGGACGACGGGGTGTACAACTCCACGTCGCCGGTGATCTTAAACGGCGGGCCTCCGCCGGCGACGATGATCTGCCCGTCGGCGAGCGTGCCCACAGCGGGGTGGCCACGTCGAGTTGGGACCGGGGCTTTCTCCTGCCAAGTGTTCGTGGCCGGGTCATAGACCTGGACATTGTCGAGGGGGGCCTTTTTTGCGTTGAGGCCCCCGATCGCGTAGAGACGGTTGCCGGACCATGCCAGCCCGGGCAAGTCGGCCGGTGTCGGCATGGCGGGGCCAAGCGTCCAGCGGTTGGTCGTGGGGTTGTAGATCTCTAGGCCCCCCTTGGCGTCCAGGGCATACACCCGGCCGCCGCCGCCGACCGCAGCATGATCGCCGGCCTTGGCTGCCGGGAGGGGCGCATCGGTTTTCCAGCTGCCCGAGCCCGGGGAGTAAGACTCCACTGTTGCCAGGTTGTCGCCGGCGGTGTCCTCGCCGCCGATGGCGTAGATCTGGCCGTTCAGGCTCGCTGCAGCGAGGAAGCCGGTAGGGGTCGGCAACGGGGGGAGCGTGCTCCAGTGCTTGGTCTGGGGGTTGTAGGACTCCAAGGTGTCGAGCATGCTGACGTGCTTACGCCATAATGTCTTGCTGGACGGGTCGCTGCTTGTGGCCCCGCCCAAGACGTAGATGCTCCCGTCCAGGACGGCGCTGGCCAAGGCCCCGCGAGCGGTTGGGATCGGCGGTTGCGCCGTCCAAGTCAGGGGCGGGGTAGCTGCTAGCGCGTCCGGGAGATTTGTCGCAGCCGCGGCGACGATAAGGGCGAGGGCGCCTGCCTGAGCCGAGCGCCTCGCGTAGCGCTTTGATGCCTTGAATTTCCTCATCGATTTGTCCTTCCTCATAATTGTCTCCTCCTGGGTGTGGGCCGGTCGAGTTTGAGCCGGGTGCATTTTCAGAACCTCCGTGGTTTGTAGTGTTTGGTTGGGTTTCAGGGAACTTCGATTTGCGTGCCGGAAAGGCGGCCCCATTCCGCCCAAGAGCCGGCGTAGACCTTGACATTGCCGTAACCAAGCAAGTGGCTGAGCACGAACCATGCCGTGGCGGCGCGCCCGCCGATGGTGGAGTAGGTGATGATCGTCGTGTCTTTCCCGAGACCGCTGGACGCGAAGATGGCGCGCAGATCTTCAAGGGGTCGGAACGACCCGTCGTCGTTGTAGAGCCCGGCAAGGGGCTGGTGCAGCGCCGAGGGCACGTGGCCGGGGCGCCCGCCTGATGTCATGCCACCGGAGGGCCAGAAGCATTCCCCCCTGTACTCAGCCGCGGAGCGTACGTCAAGCACGGCCGTGCCCGGTTGGCCGATTGCCGCTTGCACCGCGGAGCGGTCGGCGCAAATGTACGGGTGCTCGTCGCCCAGGTCGTACACGCACGTTGCCGGCTGCGCACGCTGATTGGTCCAGGGGTGGCCCACGGCTCGCCAGTGGTCCCGTGAGCAGTCCAGCACGCGGGTTAGGGGATGCCCCCAGAGCGTCAGGAGCCATACACCCAGCGCCGGCGCGTACCCGTAGAAGACCACGGTCGCATCCGGTCTGATACCAGACCGTTCAAGCAGCCGCTGCACCTGGGCCTTGTCGATGAGCCTGTACTCGTCGTCTCTCAGGTCTTTGTAGGCGTCCCACTGCACCGCACCGTCGATATGCCAATCGTCGTATGCGGCTCGGCCGACTTCCACCTCGACCACCCGGAGACCGGGGTCGTACAGGTGCCCGGCCAGCCACCCGGGGGTAACAAGCAAGTCCTCATGCCTTTTTACGGCCAGGCCCTTTGCTTCGGTCACAGGAGCATCCTCATCGCAACCTCCGTGCGGTTCGGTGTTGCTCCTTGTTCTACGGCACGGGCGTTGTCGAAACCTTGGCGGAAGCTTGGCACCCGGTCGCACCGATGCCGCTCACTCGTGCCCGGCCGCGCAAAACCAGGTGTTCGCCCCCGCCTCGGTGCTCGCTGCTACCAGCTCGGCGGCCCAGCCAATCGGGCTGAGGCGTTTACTCGAGCTTGATCCAGCTGATCAGGTCGTCTTGGCTGACTGTGCCGAGCAGTGCAGGGTGGTCGGTAGACATATGCCCTCTGATGACCCCGACTACTTGGTCGTCAGTGTCCCCACGGGCCACGAACCCGCACTCGCAGCGGATCATCTTTGCCATGGCACACCTCCAGGTCTTGGTTGCGGGCCAATGGTACTGCAAAGATGTTGGCGTGGCGCAGGGGTGGTCCCAAGCAGCGACTCGGATCCAAATCTGCGGCGCTCTTGCCGTCGAGCGCAACGGCCAACGATGTGAGAGTGACCTCCCGGGACATCAGGGCCGGTTGTTGTTCACATATCTCGTCCTTAACCGACACCGTCTGGTCCAGCGCGACGAAATTGCGGAGGCTCTCTGGCGGGAGCCCGATCCCGCCGCGGTTGATGCTCGCCTCAATCCGCTCCTATCCAAGCTGCGCCGGGTCTTCGGCGCCAGCTCCCTCGAAGGGCGGGGAGCCCTCCGGCTCTACCTGCCCGAGCCGACCTGGGTAGACCTCGAAGCGGCCTCGGAAGCGATCCATCGCGCCGAGTCCGCGGTTGCCCAGCAAGAGTGGCTCCGCGCCTGGGGCCCGGTGCAGGTCGCGCTCTTCGTGGCCGAACGGGGCTTTCTTCCGGGCGAGGATGCGGGTTGGGTCGGCGACACGCGCCACCAGCTGAGCGTCCTCCACCTCCGCGCTCTAGAAGCCTACGCAGCTACTGAGCTCGGGATCGGGGGCCTGGAGCTCGCGGGCGCCATTAGATCCAGCCGCGAGCTCATCGAGCTGGCCCCGCTGCGAGAGAGCGGCTACCGCACTCTTATGCAAGCATTGGCCGACCAGGGCAACCTGGCCGAGGCGCTCCGTGTCTACGGGCAGCTCTGCGAGTGCCTGCGTGAAGAGCTCGGCGTCTCGCCCGGGCCCGCGTCCCGGGCCCTCTACGAGCACCTCCTCGCGCAGACATGATCGTCCGCGGCGGAGCGGACGGGCATACTGGACATGAGGGTGGTCTCAACCGCCGAAGATGGGCTGCAGGGTGGCTAGCGGTTGGCGTGGCGAAGGGTGGGTATAGCTGCGAACAGCCAATGCCTCAAGGACGGCGAGCTAAGTGCCGAGCGACCAGGAGTGCGCGGATATGGACGACCTGGTGGCTAGCGAGTCGTACGAGGACCTTCTGGCTCGTCAGAGACAGGACTTTGGCGGTGCGTTGTTGCGCGGTTTCCGACAACTGCGCTGGTCCGCAGACCGTCTGGCGGCCGAGAGGCAAAGGCGCCTGAAGGAGCTGCTGAGCTGGTCAGTAGAGCGCTCTGCGTTTCACCGCGAGCGACTTAGTGGCCTCGACGTGGAGCGGTTCACCGAGGCCGACCTGACTTCGTTACCCACCATGACCAAAGAAGACGTCATGGGTAGCTTCGACCAGCTCGTAACCGACCTTGCCTTGACCTTGGACCGGGTCAACAAGCACGTAGACAAATTCAAAACAGACGCTTACCTGCTCGACCGTTACCGCGTCGTGGCAACGAGTGGCAGCACCGGGCTTCGTGCTCTTTTCCTCTACGGCTGGGACGAGTGGTGTGACTTCGCAGCCTTGGCTAGCCGTTGGAACGGCGATCAGCAGGGTGGCGGAGCGGGGGGCAGCACGAGCGCCTCGCTCTTTGCGTCCGGCCCCAGGCACGTCTCGGGTGCGTTCAAGGCGTTCTGGGACGGCTACGGGGGCCTCGGGCAATCGCCTGATTACCTGCACTTGCCCGCATCGTTGCCTCTCCCTGAGATAGTGGCCCGGCTTAACGCAGCTCAACCCAATGTGCTGAATGGGTACGCCAGCATCGTCCACCTTCTTGCCCTGGAGGCAGAAGCCGGCCGCTTGCACTTGGGACCGTCCAGTGTCAGCACTACGGGCGAACAGTGCTCCGAGGAGCTTCGAGACTTGGTGCGGCGGACGTGGGGTGTGGAAATCCGCGACTACTGGGGCCTGACCGAAGGTGTCTTCGCTTTCCCCTGCAGCGCCGGCCGGGCCATGCACCTGCCCGACGACCTCGTGATCCTCGAGGTCGTCGACGCTAACAACAAGCCGGTAGGCCCGGGAGAGCAAGGGGCCAAGGCGCTCCTGACGGTGTTGTACAACAAGACTCAGCCGCTTATCCGGTACGAAGTGGGCGACGCGATGACTTTGCTTAGCGAGCCTTGCAGCTGTGGCTGCGCTCACCGGCGAATAGCCAATATGGTTGGTAGGTCCACGAGTTTCTTCGTTTACGGCGACGGTACTGCGGTCCATTGGCTGGGGATGTTAGCCATAATGCTAACCACCGAGTGGGTAGCGGAGTACCAGGTCCAACAGACCCCGACCGGCGCCGACCTCCGTGTAGTCATGCGGCAGCCCCATGACCTGGAGGGTTTGCGATCTGAGTTCGTTCGCGTGCTTGCGAGCTCAGGTTTAGTGGATCCTCGGGTCACGGTGACAGAGGTGGCGAACCTGCCTCGCTTGCACTCCGGGAAGTTGCAGCAGTTCTCTCCGCTGCCTCCCGGCCAAATAGCAGGCGACTGAAGCATTTTGTGCCTTGGGCTCAAACTGCGCCATTACCGTCGTCAGGGCACGTGAGGGAGCGGTGCGGGCAGCCCGAACAACGGGAACACCTCGGTTTCGAACCCCGTGATGGCGCTGACCCGGTTGCCGGCGAGCGTGAGGACGAGGAGGCTAGTGGCCTGAGGGATGCCGGTCGCGGTGCGAAGGTAAGACCCGAATGCCAGCTGACCGTTTGCCCGCGTCGCCGGCATCAGGTCATATGTATACCGGCCCTCGCCGAAGATGCTGGCAAAGAACCGGGCCGCGACTGCGCGACCTTGGAACTCCAAGGGGACCGGTGGCATCGAGATCAAGACGTCGTCAGTGAACAACGCGACCAACGCTTCGACATCGCCGGACTCGTACGAGGCGACGAACCTTTCCACGAGGGTGCGCTCGGTGGGGGAGCCGGGGATAGGCGCCCCCTCAGCCGCCTGAGGCATTAGGTCCCGAAGGCTGGCGCGAGCACGCTTCAGGGCGCTGTTGACCGAACCGACGGTCGAGTCAAGCATGTCGCCGACCTCGTCTGCGTGGTAGCCGAGCACGTCGCGCAGCACGAGAACAGCGAGCTGGCGAGGGGACAACGCTTGCAGCGCGGTCACGAAAGTCAAGGAGATCGCTTCGGTTTGTTCGTAGCGTGCCTCCGGGCTGAGCGGGGCATCGAACGCACCGGCGAGCAGGGAGTCGGGGTACGGCTCGAGCCACATGACCTCGCCGAGGCGGGTCGGCTCAGGAGGTTCAACCTCGGGCATTGCCCACTCCCTGGCCGGACGTCTCTTGGCTGAGCGAAGTGTGTTGAGGCAACGGTTCGTGGCGATGCGGTATAGCCAGGTGCGTAGCGATGCGCGACCGGCGTACCCCCCGATGCCCTGCCAGGCGGCCAACAAGGTGTCCTGAAGGGCGTCTTCGGCGTCCTGGAAGGATCCGAGCATCCGGTAGCAGTGCACGTGGAGCTCTCGCCGGTAGGGCTCGGTCAGCTCCCGGAAAGCGTCGCCGTCGCCGGCTTGTGCTTTATCGATCAGGTCCACTGTCACCGCTCCAGTGCTCATGTTCTTCGGCCATGTTGTTGTCGTCCAGTATTGACACCGACCGAGCCGCGAACTGGGCGGTCGGTACGCGCCCACTTTCGCGTCGCAGCGGTGTCTGCACCAATGACGGTTCGGACAGTCCGAGCGTCGAGGCTCAGTGCCACTACGAGACAGGAGAGTGTGATGACGATCGCGGACAAGACAGTTCTAGTGACCGGGGCCAATCGCGGCATCGGGCAAGCGCTGGTCGACGAAGCTCTGAGGCGAGGCGCGAAGCGCGTCTATGCCGGCACCCGCGTACCGCTGGCCCACTCGGACCGACGTGTTGCTCCCGTTGCCCTCGATGTGACCGACGCGGCGCAGATCGAAGCGGCTGTCGAGAGTATCGGTTCGCTCGACTACCTGGTCAACAACGCCGGCATCGCCCTGAATGACGACTTGAGCGACAGGTCCGTTCTTGAGCGGCACCTCGCAGTTAACCTGTTCGGCACCTACAGCGTGACCCAGGCATTTTTGCCGTTACTGGTCCGGTCGCGTGGGACGATCGTCAACAACGTGTCGATGATGGCCTTCGCCCCTTTACCGTTCACCCCGGCCTATGCGATCTCCAAGGCGGCGACTTTCAATTTCACGCAATCGCTTCGTTCCCTATTGGCCGCCCGGGGCGTTACCGTCCACGCCGTGCTGACAGGGCCCACGGACACGGATATGACCCGGGCCTTCGACATTCCCAAGGCGTCGCGCGAGTCGGTTGCACGAGCCATATTCGACGGCGTGGAGCACGGCGAAGAAGACATCTTCCCAGATCTTTTGTCGGCGTCGCTGTCTGAAAGCTGGCGGAGTGGCCCGGCCAAGGCGTTCGAACACGAATATGCGGCCCTGGTCAGGCCAGAGCCCGTCGCACTGTAAGAACTTACAACTACTCAAACTGGAGAGGATTATGAACGATTTCCTTGCAACCTTCACCGTCGACCAAGCCCCTGAGGAAGTGTTCGCCGCCATCAACAATGTCCGGGGGTGGTGGTCAGGGGACATCGAAGGCAACACCGACAAGCTGGGCGACGTTTGGACCTATCGGTACAAGGACATCCACCGTTCCAAGCAGGAGGTCACCCAGCTCGTCCCTAATCAACGAGTCGTCTGGCATGTATTGGACAGCTTCTTGAGCTTCACTGAAGACAAGGCCGACTGGACCGGCACGGATATCGCGTTCGACCTCCTACCGGACGGCCACGGGACAGAGGTCCGCTTCACCCACCGCGGTCTCGTACCCGGCTCTGAGTGCTTCGACAGCTGTTCAAACGCGTGGAACTTCTACATCAAGGAGAGCTTGCGGGGCTTTATCTCGGCCGGTCTGGGACAGCCCAACGAGAACGGGCGGAGCTAGGTCGCCAAGTGCCCACCGTCGTCAGCCGCGAGCGATGGGCCGCTCGCGGCTACCTGCCGTGTGATGAGAGCGTCAAGACTGAACCGGCCGGCGCCAAAGAACGCCACGACGAGCGCTAGGACCCCAAGGGCCATGTTCAGCTCGTAGCCGGGAGTCGGCGTCTCGGAGTTGATCCCGTTCGCCCAACTGACAGTGATCATCGCCATCACCATGTCGCCGAACAGAGAGAACCCGGCAAGGCGCGAGGCGAAGCCGAGGGCGAGGGCAATCCCGCCGCCGAACTCGATCGCGCCACCGAGGACTGCGAAGAACTCACCTGGGTGCAGGTGTGCCGTGTTGGAGAAATAGACCGCCGTACGGTGGAGCCCCGGCCCGTTGAACCACCCGAAGAGCTTGCCGGAACCGTGGTAGATGAAGATCCAGGCAAGCGCGGTACGTGCCGCGATGAGGGCGAAGTCAGCAGGCAGAGGGGCTGTCCGGGCGCCAAGCACTGTCGCCAGCATTTCCCGGCTCTGGCGCCGGTAGGTCGCCAGCGATGCCGTCACTCGGTCACCGCGGCAGCCTCGGTACCGTCTCGTTCACTTCGCCCCACGCTAGGCCTTCGCGAGCTTCCGATGGGCCGGAACGGCGCGACGAGCTGAGCTGCAAACACCGAGAGGTGGCGCGGTCGTTGCCCTGCCTGCTCGACAATGAGCGGCCGCCCCGGCAGCCCGGTATCCGCCCGGACAGTCTCGGGTGTCGGGAACACGGCTCGCTTGAACATCTGGTCCCAAATCGTCAGGGCGAAACCAAGGTTAACGTCTTGAGGACCGTCCAATTGGTGGTGGATGCGATGGAAGTTCGGGCTGACGAAGACCCGCTCGAGCGGCCCGAACCCCAGGTTGGTGTTCGAGTGGGCGAACGCCACGATGCCCCCATAGGCGACAAGCAGAGCGGTCGGCAACGCCCCGTTGGCGACGAGGACTATCCCCGGGACGAGCGCAATGAGGTAGGAAACATGAATGAACGGGTGAGTACGGAAAACCGTAAGTACGTTCATGTCCTCTTGTGAGTGGTGCACCTCGTGGAAACGCCAGAGCATCCGCACACGGTGGTTCGCCAGGTGCGCGAACCAATTGCACCCGTCCATCGCGACGAATATCACCGCGATCGCGCCCCAGCTGGGTACGGTGCCAATCCTGGCCAGGACAAGCCAGGGCAGGTCTCTGTCGACGACGTCGGCGAACGAGAGGGTTAGCGCTGTGACTAGGGGCACCGTGAGAGTTGCGTTCATCAAGGTGTAGAGGAGATCCTGGCGGTAACCGCGAGCGAAGAGCGGCCGGCGCTGGGCCGGGTGCACCCGCTCCACAATGAGAAGAACGCCGAGGACCACAAGGGTGATCGGGCCGATAACGACCACACGCAGACTTGCCATCGCGCCAGCGAAGTCGGCGCCACCCCATTGGTTGGCCCAACCGATCGCGACTAGGACAGCCGCTACTACCACTACCGAGCACGCTGGCAAATAGACGCGCGAGGAGACTGCGGCCCTAAGGCCGTCCGTCCTGCCACTCGTACGCTCCAATGGGGCGAGAGCAGTAGGACGGACGGGCCTGGTTATGACAGACATAGCGACCTCTCGATCCGCAGCTCGGGAGCTAGAACGAAACGCCTCCGGTACTTGGCGGGGTGGCGGGCTTTACCGTTGCCACGTCGGACCACTTGCCCCAGGTGTCGGTGACGTTGCCGTTGACCTGTCCGCGCGCCTTGTCCCCAACGAACCAGTAGAGGGCCAGACCGGAGTAGGTCACCTGGAGCGCCCCGCCGGCCACCTTTACGGTGCCGAGCTTGGCCGCGTTCACGCCGGCCCCCGCCTTCGCCTTGGTTACGCCCTTGGGCAGGAGGACCTGCGGCCAGATCTTGTGGCACGCGGTCCCGCAGCCGGTCTTGCCTGGTTTCAGGCTGTAGAGCGTGTTCCCGTCTACGAGGACCGTCCCGTCTTTCGCGGTCTTGAGGGCCGAGATGACGACGGTCTTGGCGGCGCTGATCGCCGGGTGGACAGTCGCAGGCTGGACAGTCGACGCCGCGGCTGTGCTAGCCGGCAAGAGCGATGCGGATAGCCCGCCGAGGGCGAGGACCGCTGCCGCCGCCCGTCCTAGTACTGCTCGGGAGGGCGTAGTGCCGTATTGCTTGGACTGCTCCATGTACTTGGTCTCCTAGTGCTGGCGTGCCTTTGTGTCAGGGGTTTACGGGCGAGCCCGACGAAAGGATCTCCCGGGGCCTGCGGTGATCCATTCCGGGGGTTCCGACGTACAACACGTCATTATGCAATACGCACGCCCGACGCGGTTTCATTGGCAGCTTCCTGCGAGGCTTTCGGGAGCGGGGCTTGTGTTCGCCACAGGAGGGATCCATCTCGACCTCTACCTCACCGGCTACCGTACGGTCCCGACGATCGGTTGGCTGTTCGCGCTCCAGGTCATTGCCTCCTTCGGCCTCGGTGCGCTGGTACTGGCGACCAGTAGCCGCCTGGTTTCAGCCGCGGGAGCAGGGTTCGCCCTCTCGACCCTCGGCGGGTATGTGCTTTCTATTTGGGTTGGCCTGTTCGGCTTCAAGGAGGTGCCAACTACGGCAGGTACCTTCGCCGGGTTGACCGAGGTAAGTGCGTTCGCCGTCCTGGGCTTGCTCGCCGTGGCACCGTCTGGAAAGCCTGGGGCCAGGTCCTTGTACCCAGCCCGGCCCCTCGCCTGACCGCGAGCGCGCTCGCGCAGGGCGTCTCGAGGCGCTCGTAGCTGCGGTGGGGTTGGTTGCCGCCGCCGTGCTCGTGGTTGCCCTCGCAACTGGGCCCGGGCCTGCCGCCGCCACGCCCGGTGCCGCGGGCGCCAGGCCCGAGCTGCAAGTAAGACATATAGCCGGTAAGGCCGTGCTCACCAATCCCGCCGGCTTCACCCTCTACTGGTTCGCCCCGGACAGCGCGTCGCAGTCGCGCTGCTACGCGACTTGCGCGGTCTACTGGCCGCCGGTCACCGGGGCACCGAGGGCCGGTCCGGGTGTCACCGGCAAGCTCGGCAGCATCAAACGGGCGGACGGATCCTCGCAGGCGACCTACGACGGACATCCGCTCTACACCTACATTGGTGACTCGTCACCGGGCCAGGCTTCCGGCAACCAGGTCAACCTGAATGGCGGCCTATGGTACGAAGTGACTATCTCTCATTAGGGGCCGCTCTCACTAGGGGCGGCACCGCAGATGGAGCCCGGTCGAGCCACTCCACCAGCTTGGCGAGCGGCATCGGCCGTGCCAGCAAGTAGCCCTGCGCTTCGTCGCACCCGACGCTGCGCAGGCTGCTAAGCACGCTCGAGGTCTCGACGCCCTCGCCTACGACTCGGAGGGACAAGTTGTGGCCAAGGTCCACGATGGAGCGCACGATGGCTTTGTGGGCGGGGCTTTCGAGCATGTCGGAGACAAAGCTGCGGTCGATCTTGAGCTCATCGACGGGCAGGGTCGACAGGTAGCCGAGCGAGGTCTGGCCCGAGCCGAAGTCGTCGATGCTGATCCGCACACCGTGCGCAGAGAGGGCTCCCAAGATGGTCGCGGCCCGTTCGGGGTCGGTTAGCAGCGCCGTTTCGGTCACCTCGACGACCAGCCGGCGGGCGGGCACCCGGTGGCGTTCGAGTGCCTCCACGACGCTGTCGGCGAAGTCCGGACGGCTCAGGCTCCGAGCCGAAACATTGACGGCCACGGCAACGTCATCGGGGAGGCGGTCCAGGTCGTCGAGGGCGCGGTTGAGCACCCAGGTGGTGAGGTCGAAGATGATGTCGGTCTGTTCGGCAAGTGGTACGAAGCGCCCTGGTGGGAGCAGTCCCTGGGTGGGGTGCTCCCAGCGCACGAGGGCCTCGATTGCCTCGACTCGGTCGTCGTCCAGGTTCGTTTTCGGTTGATAGTGCAGGACGAGCTCGTTTGCGGCGATGGCCCGGCGCAGCTCAGCGATGAGGCCGATGTTGCCGGCGTCGTAGCTGTTCTGGGACGGGTCGTAGCGCAGCACACCGGCGTGGTGAGCCTTGGCTACGTACATGGCGATGTCGAGCGCGCTGCAGCAACTCGTCGACGTCAGTGCCGTCCTCGGGGGCAACCACGTAGCCGACGCTGGCTTCCACCGAAAGCGGCAGGCCACTGATCGAGGTTTCGAGCTCGATCACAGCTCTGAGCTGGCGCAGGGCGCCCTCGGCGTCCACGGGGCCGGTGAGGATGACCCCGAACTCGTCCCCGCCCAACCGGGCGACAGTGTCCCCGGGCCGCATCTCTGCGTGCAAGCGGCGTCCCAGTTCGGTCAGCAGCTCGTCGCCGTTGTGGTGCCCGAGCGTGTCGTTGACCTCTTTGAACCGGTCGAGGTCGATGATTGCGACCGCGATCGGGGTGCCGGCGGCCAGGGCGATGGTGGTGCGGTGGTGGAACAGGGCCCGGTTCGGGAGCTCTGTGAGGGTGTCATGTTCGGCTAGGAACGCGTTCCACTTTGCCTGGCGCCGCAACCCACGGCTCATCGAGAAAGTGATGACCGAAAGCACCAGGTACAAGGCGGCCAAGCCCACTGCGAGGTCGACGTAGAGCCGGCCGAGCTCGGCTGACACATCTGCATTTATCGGAGCGTACGGGAGGTAGATCTCGAGCACGCCGACCCTATGAGAAGGGCCCCGGCGGTAAGCGGGATGTAGACCTCCACCGACTCTGGGCCGGCTTCGCCGGTGTCGTTCGAGTCCGAGTTCAGCCGGGTGAGGCGTGCCACGATCTCACCCTGAGCGGCGTCGAGGGCTTCGTCCTCTGGCTTATCCCTGAAGCCGGACCCGTCGTCTGAGAACACGACGTTGCCGGCGAGGTCGCGTAGGCGGAGGCGGAGGACGTTGTGCTCCGCAACAGCCGTCGCCACAAGGCGGCGCATGTCGGCCCGCTCGTCAGGGCTCAGGCCCAGGCTGAGGGGCCGGCCGTTGAGTACCGGCTCGACGGCGGTCTGTGCCACGAGGAGGGCTTCCGAGCGCCCCTCGGCAACTCCTCGCTCGCGCGCCGCGTTACGGTAGTCGGCCGAGGTCACTACGCCCAGCACGAGGACGGGCACGAGGGCGAGAGCGGCGTAAGCGGCAAGTGTCCGCCCGAGCGCCCTAGGCCGATCGGATGATACCCCCACAAGGCTCTCATCGGCCCTGTCCACGTCGTCCTTGAGGCAGGACCTACCTGCAAGCCAACTGCCGCCTCAGGCGATCGCTGGCTTCAGCGCTTTTTGGCCTTGCCACCTCTGGCCAGATCGCGCCAATCGTCCTCGGAAACCTCGACGCCGAACTTCTTGGCCGCCGCGAGGATCCTCTTCCAGGCCTGGTCGCGCTCGTCGTCGGTCACGCCTTCCACTTGGTCGAAACGTGCGATGGCGTTGCGTACGTGGGCGGCGTCGTTCAGTGGCTCCTTGCGTTCCTTCGGGAACGCGAAGGCGCCATTAGCGAGATGGTTCTCCTGAGCTGCGTTCATGCCCCCAGTTTTACCCACGCGTGGGCCGTGCGAAGCTTCGCGTACACGAGGCTGCGGCGCGCTGCCATAATGCCATGGGAGGCACAAGGGGGCGGTCAGCCATGAACGAAGTACTTGGGGCCCGCGAGCGGCAGAGGGAGATCTTGTCGGTCGCCCGGGAAAGTGGCCGTGTCGACGTGACTTCTGCCGCGGACCGCTTTGGGGTAGCAGCGGAGACGATACGCCGCGACATGAAGACATTGGAACGCAACGGCCTTATCCGCCGCAGTTACGGTAGCGCCTACCCGGTCGTGCGGTCGGTTTTCGAGACTGATCTGGCCAGCCGAGAGACCAACCACCACGTCGAAAAACAACGCATCGCCGAGGAAGCAGCAAGGCACCTGGACGAGGCGGAGGCCGTGTTCGTCGACGAGGGGTACCTCCCGCAGTTGTTGGCGCAGTCGTTGCCGCCCGATCGGAGCCTCACCGTGGTGACCGCATCGCTCCCGGTTGCCGCGCTATTGGCTCCGCGGCCCAATTACACGGTGCTATTGCTCGGAGGTCTGGTCCGGGGGCGCACGTTGGCCACGGTCGAGCACTGGGTCACACGGATGCTGGCTGAGTTTGTGATCGACCTGGCTTACGTGGGCGCGAACGGGATCTCCTTGGCAGACGGTTTGACCACGCCCGACCCACGCGTCGCCGAGGTCAAGGCGGCCGTGGTGCGGTCGGCTCGTCGCAAGATATTCATCGGGACTTGCGACAAGTTCGGGACATCGAGTTTTTGCCGGTTTGCGCACGTGAGCGATCTCGAGATGATTATCACTGACTCCCGGTTCTCGGCCGGGATGGCGCGACAGTACTCCGCTGTCGGGCCCGAAGTGGTGCGCTGCTAGGGCCCTTCGCCGGCTGAAATAGCCCGGTCTCCGACCGGGCACCTCTGGTACCCCGTTCGGGCAACCCCGCCAAGGAACGCCCAGCTCGGGCAGGTTGTGTTGGTGGCCCAATCCCACAAAACCGGGCACAAACTCAACCTTGCGGCCCGTTGCCTTCGCTCTTGGAGCGTACTTAAACTGCGTCCCAGGGAGAAATAACGAAAGGAGCTGTATTCCGCCGCACATATCGCAGGCGTTCTGACAATGTGCCCTATGAGGTGATAAGCGCCTCGTACCGGGAATAAGTGCCGTGCTTTGCCAACAATGTCGTGCTGCGGGCGGGTTGGCGCGCGTGCCCGAAGTAACTCGCTAAACAAGAAATGAGGAGGGGAGACACAAACAATGACAATGACAGTACCTACAAGACGGCGCGGGCGCCGTCCCGCAACCAAACTGGGTGCAGCGGCGACGACCCTAGGGATGATCGCTACCATCGGGATCACGACAAACGCCTCGGCAACTAACCTGCACCCGAACGGGTCGAGCGTCACGATCAAGGTCGCCGTTGTGTCAAACGGCAACATGGAAGAGCTCGAGGCCCTCACACCCATATTTGAAAAGGCAAACCCGGGAATCAACATCGAGTACGACACGCTCCCCGAGAACAGCGAGCGTCAGTTGGTCGAGACGGATGTCACCACCCATGCCAACGAGTTCAACGTTGTGATGATCTCGAACTACGAGACTCCGATCTGGTCAAAAAACGGGTGGCTCGTCAACCTGTCCAATTTCACCGCTAAAGACCCGGGCTATAACGTCAGCGACCTCTTGCCCCCGCTACGGTCGGCTCTCTCAGTCGGTGGCAAGCTGTTCTCGGTGCCGTTCTATGCGGAGTCGTCGATGGTCTATTACCGCTCCGATCTGTTCAAGGCCGCCGGCCTGACGATGCCCGAGCACCCGACGTGGGCCCAGGTCGCCTCCTACGCCGCGAAGCTTAACAACCCAGCCAAGGGAGTTGCCGGTATATGTTTGCGTGGCGAACCAGGCTGGGGCGAAAACCTAGCCGCCCTCGACACGGTGATCAACACCTACGGTGGTTCTTGGTTCAACGATAAATGGGTGCCTCAGCTCACATCTGCCCCGGACGTGGCAGCCACCAACTTCTACGTCAACCTGGTGCGCAAGTACGGGGAGCCGGGAGCCTCCAACGACGGGTTCACGGAATGCCTGAACGACTTCGATGCAGGCAAGGCCGCCATGTGGTACGACGCAACGGTGGCTGCAGGCCTCATTTCCACCAACGCGCCGAAGACCTTTGCTAACACCGGCTACGCCTACGCCCCGACCGGGCCGGCCGGGATTGCCTCAGGCTGGCTGTACACGTGGTCGCTTTCCATACCCTCCGGCACGCCTGACCAGGCCGCGGCCTGGAAGTACCTGTCGTGGGCGACGGGCCCACAGATCATCCCTGAGCAGGCGGCCAAGTACGGCTGGGCCGGCGTCAACCCGGGTACCCGCACGTCGTTGTACAAGAACCCGAACTACCTCAAGGCAGCGGGTGCCTTCTCCGGGATCACGCTCGACTCGATCGACGCCGCCAACCCTGACCACCCAACCAAGAACCCTGTCCCTTACGTGGGCATCCAGTTTGTCGATGTCCCGTGGTTCATCGACCTCGGCACCATCGTGTCCGACCAGATATCGGCCGCCATCGCTGGGACGGAATCGGTGAAATCCGCTTTGGCCAACAGCCAGCAGGATGCCGAAGACATCGCTTCGGGCAACGGCGAGTAGAGACGACCGAGGAATATCAATGCTGTCCGGGGAACGATGACTACCGCACCGCCCTCCCTGCAGCAACTGCCCGTTGACCGAGCTGTCGGCTCGGTCAACGGGCAAGCACCACCTCGCGCCCTGACCACCCGGGCAGAGGCGTGGAAGCGACGGCTGCCTTTGATGCCTGCGCTTATTTACGTCATCATCGTGACGCAGGCCCCGTTCGCTGTGACTCTTTGGTACAGCTTCCGCCGGTGGAACCTGCTCATCCCAGGGTCGAACAAGTTCGCTGGGTTGCAGGAGTACCGCGCCGCCTTCGACGACCCGGCGTTCCGTCAGGCCGCCGTCCGCACGGTAGAGATGACAGCGTCGGCTGTGATCTTGGCGATGCTCGTGGGCACGGGGATGGCGTTGCTCGTCAACCGCAAGTTCTTCGGGCGTGGCGTTGTCCGCACCCTTTTGATAACACCCTTCCTGATCATGCCGGTAGCCACCGACTTGATGTTCAAGACCACTATCTACGACCCCGTCTTTGGCTTCGCGGACTACGTGCTGAAGCCGTTAGGGGTGGGACAGGTCAACTGGCTCGGCACTCATGCCGTCGGTTCGATTGTCGTCGTGCTGGTTTGGGAGTGGGCCCGTTCATGATGCTCATAGTCCTGGCAGGCCTTCAGGGTGAGGACCTGCAAGCCCTTGAAGCCGCCCACGTAGACGGGGCGAGCACCATCAAAACCTTTGTCTACATAACCTTTCCCAACATCAAGCGTTATATGGAGCTGGGCGTTTTGCTCGGGTCCATATACATCGTGCAGACTTTCGGTGAGGTCTTCACCATGACGGCCGGCGGCCCTGGCACGGCGACGACCAACTTGCCTTACTACCTGTACGAACAGGTCTTCAACAACTTCACGGTTGGAGTCGGCGCCGCGGCGGGGATCATCGTCCTTATCCTGACCGAGATCGTGGCGTCGTTTGCCCTGCGCTTGCTCGCCGGGCTGCTTCGGGCCTCGATTGCGGCCGCCTGATATGGCTGCCACCACCATCGCAGTGCCGGTGGCGAAGGCGCCTCGGCGCTGGAAACGCCAGAACGCGTGGGGTTACTTTTGGTCGTTCGTTGCCTGGATAGTTGCGATCTTTCTGTTCTTCCCGGTGTTCTGGATGGTCCTTACGTCATTCAAGACAGAAGGTGCTGCTTACACCTACCCTCCCCGGTTCTTCTTCCATCCAACGCTTTCGGAGTACAATGCGGTGTTCTCGGGAGCGCAGAGCTTCACCAAACCGTTCGAGCACTCATTGTTCGTGACCTTGGTCTCCACGGCGCTGGTGTTGGCCCTCGGTATCCCGGCGGCTTATAGCCTCGCCATCCGCCCCATCAAAAAATGGCGCGACGTCCTGTTTTTCTTCCTGACGACCAAGATGCTGCCGTACGTTGCCGCAGTCATCCCCATCTTTATCGTGGCGAGGGACCTGCACCTGCTCAACAACGAATGGTCTTTGGTCATCCTCTACACCTCAATGAACCTGCCCATAGCTATTTGGATGATCAGGTCGTTCCTGGTCGAGGTGCCCAACGGCCTCCTGGAGGCTGCGAGGATCGATGGCGCCGGCCTTTGGGTCGAGATCACACGCGTGATCATGCCCATCACCCTTCCAGGTATTGCGGCCACCGCGCTCATCTGCTCCATCTTTGCGTGGAACGAGTTTTTCTTTGCTCAGAGCCTTACGACCACGAACCCCACCATGTCGGTGTTCCTTGTATCGTCCATCCAGAGCGAGGGGCTCTACTGGGCCCACTTGGCTGCGGCGTCAACGGTGGCAAGCTTGCCGGTAATACTGGCCGGGTGGATCGCGCAGAAACAACTAGTGCGTGGGTTGTCGTTCGGCGCATTGAAGTGACTTGGAAGGAGAGCAGATGCAGGCCGTGGTGATAGAGGGCCCTGGGGACGTCAGCGTCGGCGAACTGCCCGACCCGGCCCCAGGGCCCGGGGAAATAGTGGTCGCGGTGCGGGCTTGCGGTATATGCGGTACAGACATCCATATCGCTGATGGTGACCTTGCCAGCGCCAAGTACCCGCTCGTGCCTGGCCACGAGTTCGCCGGCGAAGTCGTTGCCGTTGGTGGCCCCGTGCCGACCGTGAGAGGCCTGGCACCCGAGAGCGAGGAACAGCAGCTCCGCCCCGGCGATCTCGTGGCCGTCGACCCCACCCTGTTCTGCGGCCGGTGCCGGCCCTGCCGGATGGGCCACGAAAACCTGTGCGAGCGCTGGGGAGCGATCGGGGTTACCGTGGGGGGTGGATGCGCCGAGCTGGTGGCGGTGCCTGCCTGGAACGCCCACCGATTACCTCCTGGGTTCGACATGTCGCTCGGGGCGCTCATCGAACCGCTCTCGTGCGCCGTACATGGCTATGACCTCATAAAGACCAAGTTGGGTGACCGTTTCATCATCTACGGGGCTGGGACGATGGGCCTGATGCTGCTGCTGCTGGCCGAGAGAGCAGGCGCTGCTTCGGTGACCGTCGTAGAGCCGAACGAGGCCAGGCGCAACAAGGCGGCTGAACTTGGGGCGAGCGAGGCATTGGCAAGTGCGGAGCAGCTTGACGGGCCCGGCGGTTCGATGTGGTGATGGATGCCACGGGCGTGATCGCGGCGATCGAGGACGGTTTGCGGCGGGTCAGGCCAGGCGGCACGTTCCTGCAGTTCGGTGTCGCTGCCAACGATGCGATTGCCAAGGTCTCGCCCTTCAAGATCTATAACGAGGAGATCACAGTGGTCGGGTCGATGGCGGTGTTGAAAAGCTACGACCGAGCCTGCGACCTGACCACCGAGGTCGACCTCGGTCTCCTGTCGCTAGTGAGCGGCCAGTACCCGTTCAAGGATTATGCTGAAGTGCTCGAACATGCCCGCCACGGTGACGGCTACAAGCTTCAGGTTGTGCCGTCTTAGCTCCCCGTGGAGCGGCCGTCTTACGGGCCGACCTTCCCGGTCAGGGCCCGCACCCGCAGGCCGCTGGAGAGCATTTGCGTAGCCAGCACGGCCCCTACGCCTTCGCCGGCGCGCATCCTCAGGTCGAGGAGCGGTTCGAGCCCGAGCTCTTCCAATACCGCGGAGTGGGCCTTCTCGCGGCTGCGTTGGCCGGCCACGAGGTGGGCGGCAGCGCCCGGTTCGGCTCGCACGGCGCAAAGCGCCGCCACCGATGTTGCGAGCCCGTCCAGCACGATGGCGCCACCGCGCTCGGCTACCCCGAGGACGAGGCCCGCTAGGACAACGAACTCGGGCCCGCCGAGCACGGCCAGGACGTCGAACGGGCCGCGGAGGCCTCCCGGACGGGCAAGGGCGCGGGCGAGGGCGGCCTCGACCACCCAGCGCTTTTTCTCGAGAGTCTCGCTGTCGCCTCCGGCGCCAAGGCCGACCGCATCGGAGGAGCCAAGGCCTAGCAAAGCTGCGCTGAGGGCGGCGGCAACGGTCGTGTTGCCCACGCCGACCTCGCCAAGGGCAACAAGCTGGTCCTGCATGGACACGCCGAGCCGTCGTCCCCCTTCGAAGAGCCGCGTCACGTCCTCGGGCGAGAGCGCATCGGTCTCCACGAGGTCACCGCGTGGGCCGAGCGTTCGGAGGTCGACCGCACCGGGCACCGCCGCGCCGCCGGTCCCGGCGTCCACAGCGACCACGCCCAGCCCAGCCGAGAGCGCCGCCGCGGCCCCGAGCGATTCCCCGGCGATCGTCGCCTGAAGGACCTCCCGGGTGACAGAGGAGGGGTAGGTCGAAACCGCGTACCTTGTGACCGGGTGGTCAGCGGCCACTAGCACCAGGCTGGCTTTTTCTATCGCTCGGGTGCCGAGCGCGGCCAGCCGGTCGAGCGCCTTGTCCAAAACCCCGAGCGAGCCGGGCGGGGTGAGGAGCCGGTCCGCCTGGTCGTGCGCCTTCACTACCGCTAGTTGGTCGGGGGCCCGCAAGGCTGAGGAAGGCGCCGCTGGGCCCGGGCCGTCCCATCGCTCGTGGACCACTGCTCCCTCGAGCGGCGTGCGGCGCGACCAGCCGGCCCTTTCGAGCCCGGGGCTGGGCGGCCGCTCGTCGGGCCAGCCGATGCAAAGCCAACCGAGCGTCTCGACTCCCGGGGGCAGCCCCACCAGGCTGGCAAGCTCCTCGGGAGGAAAGAGCGTCACCCAGCCGACTCCGAGGCCCTCGGCCCGCGCGGCCAGCCAGAGGTTCTCGATAGCGCAGGCACACGACCACATATCGGTGTCGGTGAAAGTGGCGCGCCCAAGGACTCCTGCCGGCGCCGCTCGGCGGTCGCAGCAGACGACGATCCCGAGCGGTGCTTCGGCGATGCCGTCCAGTTGAAGGTCGAGCATCCGCCGTCTTGCATCCTCGTCGAGGAGGCTTGCCTGGCGCTGGCGTTCACGCTGCGCGATCAGGCCAGCGCGCTCGCGAACGCCTGGGTCGCTTACAAGGACAAACCTCCACGGCTGGCAGTGGCCCACCGATGGCGCCGCATGAGCCGCCCCGAGCACCCGGCGCACAAGAGCGGGGTCGAGCTGGTCGGGGCGAAATCGCCGGATGTCGCGCCGGCTGGCGATCACGTCGTAGACAGCTCGCTTGCCCTCCTCGTCGAACTGCCACGCTGCCGGGTCGTCTGCGCGTTGGGCCGCAGAAGTCTTGTCGCCGACGAGAGGTACCGGCCGCGCCCAGACTGTCATTTGGCAGCAGCCACGACGAGGCCCGATGTCTCGCATACGACACCGGCGGCGCCGAGGACGTCGCCCGTGAACCCGCCGATCCTTCGCTGGGCGAGCACGAGGACGAGCGCCCCGGAGAGCCAGCCGGCGACCACGGCTCGGGCGCCGCGCCGCCCAGCCACCAGGGCGGCGAGCAACAGCGCCGCGCCGGCCCCGGCGACGCCGGCCACGAGTGCGCCGTCGCTACCGGCGGGGGCGGGCAGGAAGGCGGTTGCAAGCCCCTCCTGGCGCGCGTACGTCATCGTTCGGCTCGCTACGACCATTACCGAGCGAGAAGAGCAGTACAGGCAGGCAAGCAGGGCCGGTGACGGTTCGAGCGCCGCGAGCGCCGCTGTCCGGGTGATGAGCGCGGCCCCCAGGGCCACCACAGCGAAGGTCCCGACCTGCGGCTCAGACATGATCTCGAGCCGGCTCTTTGCCGGGACGTGGGCGCACAGCCCGTCAGCGGTGTCGGCCAGCCCGTCGAGGTGCAGGCCTCCTGTCACCAGTGCGTCCAACCCAACCACGATGGCCGCTGCAGGCAGCGGTGGGAGGCGCCTACGGGTCGCGGCCCACGACAGGCCTATCACTGCGCCGATCGCGGCACCGACGGCGGGAAAGTAGGCCATCGTCGTAGGCCCGGGCTGAGGCCCTCGCCGGTTGCCGAAAGGTGTCAGGAACGCGACGGCGGCGCCGAACTCGCTCGGGACGGAGCGTGCCTGCACTGGCGGGCTCACTGGATGACGCCCTTCGTAGGCATCAGGGCAAGGACGCGCCCGGCCACGACGAGAAAGGCGTCGTCGGCACGCTGCGCGAAGGCAATGTTCACTCGCCCGAGCAGGTCGCGGTAGCGCCGGGAGAGGAAGTTGTCCGTCGGGACGATGCCGGAGCCGACCTCGTTCGACACGACGATGGCTTTGCCTGGCCGTTCGGCGCACAGTGCCGTCACGGCACGGGCGGCTGCGACGGCTGCCTCGTCGTGGTAGCCAGCCGCGAGCAGGTTGGCGACCCACAGCGTCAGGCAATCAACGACGATGGTCGAGCGGTCTGCGATATCGCGCAAGGCTTTTTCGAGCTCTATGGGCTCTTCCACCGTGCCCCAAAACGCCGGGCGCTGCGAACGGTGCAGCGCGATCCGCTCTGCCATTTCATCGTCTGACGCCTCGCCTGTTGCAAGGAAGGTGACGGGTGCCGCGCTGGTGGATGCCAACTCCAACGCCAAAGCGGACTTCCCGCTCCTTGCGCCTCCGAGGAGCAAGGTCAGCATCAGAAGTCGATCCCTTTTGCGGCCAATATCCCCGCCTCGTAAGCGTGCTTTACGTTGCGCATGTCGGTGACGGTATCGGCAATCTCGACGAGGGCCGCAGGTGCGTCCCTACCCGTTACGAAAACGTTCACCTTTTCCGGCCGTGCCGATATGGCCGAGACGATCTCGTCGCCGTCGACCCAACCCCAGTTGACCGGGTAGGTGACCTCGTCGAGGACGACGAGCTCGTAGCGCCCTGACGCGATTGCCTCCCTTGCAAGTTCCCAAGCAGCACGGGCTATTTCGGCCGACCGCTCGAGGTCGTCACTGTCCCAGGTGAAGCCGTCGCCCATCGTATGGCACTGCGCGCCGAGGTCGCTCAGCAGGCGGATCTCGCCCGAGCCCCATTTGCCTGACTTCACGAACTGGACGACGAACACAGCCCAACCCCGTGCCAGCGCGCGCAAGGCCGTCCCCATGGCCGCGGTTGTCTTGCCTTTGCCGTCACCGGTCGCAACGAGCACGATCGAATTGGCGCGCTTGTTGGCTCTGGGCGGCGCCGTGGTAGGCGGCGCCTCCTTAGGCGATGGCGTTGCCATTGTTAGGCCCTCACTTTGCTTTCGTAGTTTGGCACGACGGCCTGGCGCCGCACCGGTGAGACCGCCGGCCCGCAAGTGCCGTCCAAAACCTCAACCTCGGCCTCGAAAAACCGCCTGATGTTGGCCTCGGTCAGCACGTCGGCAGGGGGGCCCGACAGCACTGCGCGGCCGTGGGTGAGCACGAGCAGGCGCTCGGAGTACTGCGCCGCCAGCGTAAGGTCGTGGATCGCGCAGAGCACGCAGAGCCCCTTTTCCCGGCGAAGCTCGTCGGCGAGCTCGAGCACGAGCTGGCTGTGGCCTAGGTCAAGCGATGTCGTCGGCTCGTCCATGACGAGCACGGGCGCTTCCTGCACGAGGGCACGGGCGAGCACGACGCGCTGCGACTCGCCACCTGAAAGTTCCCCGAGCAACCGCTTGGAAAACTCGCCGAGCTGGAGCCGCTCGAGCACCGTCGCGGTGACCCGCCGGTCGCGGGCGGTCTCGGCGCCGAGGTAAGGATGGTGCGCCGAGCGGCCCAGGAGCACGTAGTCGGTGACGTTCATGGACCGGGGCAGTACCGGCCGCTGCGGTACATAGGCGACCGAGCGGGCGCGGCGCCGCTGGTCGGATTTGGCGAACGCCTCACCTGCGATGCGGATCTCGCCGTCATAGGCGAGCAGGCCCGTAACGGCACGGACGAGCGTGGACTTCCCGGCCCCGTTGGGGCCGATGACGCCGAGCCAGCCGCCCCGCTCGACGCGGGCCGACACGCTCGACAGCACCGTTGCGCCGCCGAGCACAACGCTGACCCGCTCTATGTCGAGCATTCAGCCGAGCCTGCCGCGCTTGGCGGAGCACGACGAGGAAGAACGGGGCGCCCAGGAAGGCCGTCACGACCCCGAGCGGCACCTCTCCTGGCGATAGGACGGTGCGGGCAAGGATGTCCGCCAGTATTAGGAAACCCGCACCGAACAGCAGCGAAAGCGGGATGATCCGGCGGTAGCTCGGGCCGGCGATGAGGCGGATCGTATGTGGCACGATGATCCCGACGAAGCCGATGAGACCGCTCACCGAGACAGCAGCTGCTGTGCCAAGAGTCGCCGCGATGATCACGATGAGACGCACCCGCGACGCCCTCACCCCGACACTCGTCGCCTCCTCGTCACCGATTGTCAGCACGTCGAGAAGCCGCCTGCAGGCAAGGAGCACGGCCACGGCGACGGCTAAATAAGGCAGGACAAGCTCGACCTGTCCCCACCCGGCCGTTGAGAGCCCGCCGAGGATCCAGCCGTAGACCAAGGTGAGGTCACCGGGGCTGCTCCGCTGCATGAGGAATGTCTGGACCGCAACGAAAAAGGCCGAGACGGCCACTCCGGCGAGCAACATCGAGGCGGCTGAGCGTTCTGCCGCGCGGGGGCGCCCGAGCGCAAAAGTCGCCACGACAGCCACGACGCCGCCGAGGAACGCAGCCGGAGGAAGAGCGCCCGAAGGGAGGTGGCCGAGGGCCGGCCCCTCGACGATCACGATGGTCGCACCTGCCCCGGCCCCCGAGGCGATGCCGAGCAGGTAGGGGTCGGCGAGCGGGTTGGAAAACACACCCTGGTAGGAGGCTCCTGCCACCGCCAACATCGCCCCGACCATGCCGCCGAGGACCATACGCGGCATCCGCAATTGCCACACGACGATGGACCCCGTCGCCGAAAGGCCCGAATGGAGGTGTACGAAGGGCAGTTTGCTCAAGACGTTTTCGAGGACTGCGCCGGCGGGGAGGTCGGCCGGGCCGATGAGGATGCTCGCTGTCGCCGCCGCGAGCAGGAAGGCGACCCCGATGAGGATGTGGGCCGGCCGGAGCCGGGTCGGGTAGATCGTTGCCGGCGCTGGCGGCGCGGTGTCGAACAGGCGGGGAGGGGCCACTTCACTGGAAGGCCTGGCAGGGGCGAGCGTCATGAGGCCGCTGCGCCTTCGCGGAGCACCCGTGACAATAGGTTCACGAAAGCTTCCATGGTGTGGGGGCCCCACTGCGAGGCAACCGAATCGTCCAACCCGACGACATGATGGAGCCGCACTGCGGCCAGCACGCTGAAGCCGGGCCGGCGGGCGAAGTTGGACGAGTTGATGCCGCAACAGATGGTGTCCGCGAGGAACACATAGTCGGGGTTTTCCTTCAAGATGTACTCAGGCGAAATTTGCGGGTACTGCGAGCCATGGCCGGCGGCGTCGGCGATATCGCGCATCCCGAAGAGCGAAAACTCAGCGCCGATAAAGGTGCCTGAGGTTGCGGTGTAGTAATTGGTCGGGTCGAGCTCGATGTAGTACGTCGCTCCGCGGCCTTTGCCTCCGGCGTCGCGCACGGCCGAAGCGATGTCGGCCGCAAAGGAAGACTCAAGGTTCTTGGCCCCGCTTTGGTGGCCTGTGGCCGTGCCGAGCTCGCCAAGCTGGCTGTCGACGTTGGCTATCGTCGTGGCGGGAGGCAGTACGAGCACCGGTATGTGCAGTTTTTGCAATTGCTGCACGAGCGTCCCGCTCGGGAACGCGAAAATCACGAGGTCGGGCCTTAGGTAAAGGTAGTCCTCGGCGCTCGATTCGTCGCCGGTGAACTTGGTCCTCGGCGCGTTTGCCGGCCACGTGGAGTACTCGTCGACGCCGACAACTTGGCTCCCCGCCCCGACTTCGTAGAGCATCTGCGTGGCGCTCGGCGACAGGGAGAGGATCCGCTCGGGGCGGGCGGGGATCCGCACCGTACCGTCCCCACTTTTCACCGAAACGGGAAAGCCCGAGCTTGTCGCCGCAGGGTTTTGCGCGGCGGCTGGCCGTGCCGGCGAGGCAGAGCTCACGCCGCAGCTCAGAAATAGCGAACATACAACGACAAAAACGATTGTCGCCCGGGGTCTGTTCATAGCACACTCCTCCTTGAGGTCGAGGGTTGTGCCGGGGCCCGGGGCTACCCTGCGACCAGCTCGTTGCCTCGACGTGCTTGGTCACTCCCCACTGGCCAGGCGACCTGGCTAGCCCTTCGCCAAACGTGCGACGGGACTACAGTTGCGGGACAGCGCCGGTCTCTCACCGGACTTCGCTGACCAGTAGGTTGCTAAGCGAACTCTAGGCCCGAGAGGGCCATTGGGGCAAGAAGCTTTACTTGGGCAACCGTGGGAGGACCGGGTTGGAACGCTGGGTGGCCCTTGACGGCCCGGAGGCCGAGAGGGCCATCGTCGGGGCGCTCGAGCGCGTTGGCGGCGCCCTCTCCTACCTGCGTGCTTCCACCGGTCCCCTGGTGGGCCCGGCGCGGGCGGGCGCTGTAGCACCGGATGGCCAGTGGATGAAATGCGACGACCTGCTCGCCGACCCGGACTGGTTGGAGGCAACGGTGCGCAGTTCGGGTGCTCGCCTGGGCACCGGGTCCGTTGCGGTGGCGTCGTCGCTGTTCGTCCTTGGCTACTCGTACCGGGCCGTGACGCTCGCTGTGTCCTGCATGCTCATGGGCGGCGTTGTCCCGAGCTCAGATCCGAGCGCCTTGGCAGTAGCGATGTCCACAGGGCGCCCATCGTTGGTCGCCTACCGCGAGCCGCGAGCGCTCGTACTGGCAAAGGGGCGCACCCCCGGGCCGGCCACCTTTGCGGACCGCGAGCTCGTAGACGAGGCGCTCGTTTTCATCCTTGGCGACGCGATCGAGGGCCACCTGCGGCTCCTGGTCGATGCGGTCTGCTCGCGGGCCCGGGTCGGCCGGCGCCTGCTTTGGGGCAATGTGGCGGCGTCGTCGGCGGTCGCCTTCCGCACGATGGAGGCGACGCTGGGGGAGTGGGTTAAGCCTATCGGGGAGCGCTTTTTTGAATTTGCCCCGAGCGACTTACAAGGACAGGGCAATTTCTTGTCGCTCGAGCATGCCGGCAGGTCGGGCTGGTACTGGGAACGCCGCAACTGTTGCCTTAACGACCGGTTGCCGAAAGGCACCCGTTGCGGCGACTGCAGCCTCACCCCGCCCGATCAGCGCCGGGACGCCTACCTGGCGGGCCTCGCAAACAACTAGCCGACGATGCGATGTTCAAGCATCAATAGCCGTGGGTCATTTCGGTGCCCGTTTCGAGCAGGGTCTTGAGCCCGCTCAGTACCCAGCTCCAGCCACCACCGGCGCCCTTGGCTTCCCATTCCCCAGCGACCAGTAGGGCAAGCTGCGGTGCGCCCTCCAGTTCGTGCACGACCGTCAATTTGGTCACACCGTTGGCGATGACGTCGATCTCGTAGGTGAGCCGCGTAAAGCCTTCAGAGGCGAGGTTGTCGTCCATGAGCATCCGCCAGGTAAGCACGAGCTTGTGGGGCTCGTCGGCTTCGAGGACTTCGCCGTCCACAGCAACCTCGGGCGGTGTGTGGCCCATCGCGACGCTGTCCGCCTTCATCTTGTCCGAGGTGAGCAACCGGTACGGCCCGGTCCGGTTGAGGTCGTGGTCCGGGCCGCCCCCGTAGCCATATCGTTCGGTCCATTCCCTTTTGGTTATTGCGTCCCATACCGCTTGGGGAGTTGCTTTGATGTAAACCCGGAACACTTGGGTCGTCTTGGTACCTGTCGATGCCATGGTGCTCATGCTCCTGTCTCCTTTTCGAGCTGCGACTTGAGGTCTACGAGGGCTGACACACGCCGCTCGGTGTACTTGTCTATCCATCGGTCATGGACGAGCCTGATCGGGACAGGGTTGAGGAAATGCAACTTTTCCCTGCCCGAGCGGCGGGTGACCACAAGGCCGGCGTCCTCCAGGGCCCGCAGGTGCTTCATCACACCGAAGCGGGTCATTTCGAGGGCGGACTCGAGCTGTGTCAGCGTCAAGCCGTCGTCGGCGAAGAGCCGGTCGAGCAAGGAGCGTCGTGTGGGGTCTGCGAGCGCCTTGAACACCCGGTCGTCGTCATCGGTCACGCCTTCATAATATGTGACCAAAAGGTCACATGTCAACTAGGCCCTGCAAGCGTGAGAAAATTCCCGGAGCGTGTCGAACTGGAGCATGCTCGTTCGACTTACAGGTGGAGCATGACCCATAGCGGGCTAAGAGGGGCGGCTCCGGGCCCTCCCCGCCAGGACAGGATGGAGTAGCAAAATGAGGTTCATGATGTTCATTTACCCGAAGCTGCAGGGCAACGGCGGGGGAGGGGCGGACAATTGGATGCCGCCCGCCGAGGCCGTCGCCGCGATGACCAGGTACAACGACGAGCTCGCCAAGGCGGGAGTCCTTCTTTCGCTCGACGGGCTGCACTCGCCCGCTGAGGCGGTCCGGGTCCAGTTCCCGAGCGGCAAACCCCCGGTCGTAAAGGACGGGCCGTTCACCGAGGCCAAGGAGATGATCGGCGGGTACTGGGTGATCGACGTCAAGTCGCAAGACGAGGCGGTCGAGTGGGCCAAGCGTTGCCCCCTCGGTGAGGGCGCAGCGGAGATCGAGGTACGCCAAGTGTTCGAGTTGTCGGAGTTCCCGCCCGACCTGCAGGCGGCCGCGGGCTACTCGGGGAAATAGCTTCCCGACGGACGATCAGCCGGCAGCAACGAAGAGAGCCGCGACGATGACCCAACCCAAAATGAGCCAGCCCGGCACCGGCGCTAACCGCTCGTACGACGCTGTCTGGCGGATCGAGTCGGCCCGTGTCATAGCAGCATTGGCACGCCGCACCGGCGACGTCGGGCTGGCCGAGGACCTCGCTCAGGATGCCTTTGTCTCCGCTCTAGAGCAGTGGCCCGTTTCCGGGGTGCCGCAGAGCCCAGGCGCGTGGCTGGTGACAGTGGGTAAGCGACGTTGGTTCGACACGTTGCGACGAAAGGGCACGCTCGAGGGCAAGCAGCCGGACCTGGCCCGCCAAGCCGAGGTGCGCCAGCAATTGGCGGGTACCGATTTCGACGAGGTCGAAGAAGAGGTTGGCGACGACAGGCTCCGGCTCATTTTCACGGCCTGCCATCCGGTCTTGTCACGCGAAGCCCGCGTAGCGCTCACGCTCCGCCTCGTCGCCGGCCTGACGACCGGGGAGATCGCCCGGGCCTACCTCGTACAGGAGACGGCTGTGGCACAGAGGGTAGTGCGGGCCAAGCGGTCGCTCAGCGAGGCCCGTGTGCCCTTCGAGCTGCCGCCGGCCAGCCAGCTCGAGGAGCGCCTGGACGCGGTCCTGGAAGTCGTTTACCTGGTGTTCAACGAAGGCTATGCAGCGACCGCCGGCGAGCTGTGGGCGAGGCCCGAGCTCTGCCACGAGGCCCTTCGTTTGGGGCGCATTGTCGCCCAACTGTTGCCTGGCGAACCCGAAGTGCACGGCCTCGTCGCCTTGATGGAGCTGCAGGCCTCGCGCCTTCGGGCCAGGGTCGGCCCTGGCGGCGAAGCCGTGCTCCTGGCAGACCAGGACCGTTCCCGTTGGGACCTCCTGCTCGTGAGCCGTGGCCTCGCCGCGCTCGACAGAGCCAGCGAGCTAGCCACTGTCCCTGGCAACGGGAGAGGGCTCGGACCGTACGGCCTCCAGGCGGCGATCGCGGCATGCCATGCGCGGGCCGTGACCCTCGCTGCGACCGACTGGGCCCGCATCTGTGCTCTCTACGAGGCGCTCGGGCAGGTCGCACCGTCACCGGTGGTGGAGCTGAACAGGGCCGTCGCGCTGTCTATGGCTTACGGGCCCGAGGCCGGCCTCGAGGTCGTCGACTCCCTCCTGCCCGACCCGTTGCTGGCGGGTTACTACCTTCTGCCGAGCGTTCGTGGCGACCTGCTCGCCAAGTTGGGCCGCTTCGAGGAAGCTCGTGCCGACCTCGAGCGGGCAGCCTCGTTGACGCGCAACGAGCGGGAGCAGCAGCTCCTGCTCGACAGAGCCGCCAGGCTGGTTTAGGCAAGCGTGGCCTAGACCCCGGCGGCGACTTCCTCGGCGGCACGGTCCGCAGCCGCGAGCAGGTCGGCCGAGATCCCCCGGCGCGGGGAGATCACCTCGTCGATGAGGCCGTACTGCTTGGCTTCTTCGGCGGTCATGAAATAGTCGCGGTCGATGTCATGCTCGACCTGTTCGAGGGGCTTTCCGGAGTGGTAGGAGATGATCTGGGCCATCCGCTTGGTCGTGGCAAGCACCTCGCGGAGGTGGATCTCCATGTCCCTGGGCGCCCCGCGGGCCCGGCAGTGCCTTGGTGGATCATGATCTTTGCGTTCGGGAGCGCGAGACGTTTGCCGGGTGCCCCACCGCAAAGGATCATGGCGGCGGCGGACATGCCCATACCGACGCAGACCGTGGAAACCTCGGAGCTGACGTGCTGCATCACGTCGTAGATCGCCATCCCTGCGTAGGACAGGCCGCCGGGCGAGTTGATGTACAAGAAGATGTCCTTGCCGGGGTCGGTGCTATCGAGGTACAGGATCTCGGCCACGAGCAGGTTGGCGATCTGGTCGTCGACCTCTTGGCCAAGGAACACGATCCGCTCACGCAGCAGCAGCGAATAGATGTCGAAGGCCCTCTCGCCCCTGGCTGACTGGTCGAGCACCGTGGGTATTACAGACATTGAAATGGTCCTCCGTATCGGGTGGGCTAGGTGGGTAGATGATCAGTGGCCCTCTTGTGGGTGGCTGGTAAAGACCGGGTATATGCTATCTGGTATCTCGAATATAGGATACCCTTTCTAATATAGTGCGGGTGAGATGAACGAACGTCGGCACGAACCGGTATTCCCCGGGTTCAGGGAGATGGCTCAGGAGCGCAGGTCGCTGGCGGCCGCACTGTCGGCGAGGCGGCTCGAGCTGGGCCTTTCTCAGACAGAGGTGGCGGCGCGAATGGGCACGTCCCAATCCGCGGTGGCGAGGTTGGAGTCGGGCGACGCAGACCTGCGGCTGTCCACGCTGGAGCGCTACGCAGCTGCTCTCGGCCAACGGCTCGACTGGAAGCTGTCCTTGAAGCCCCTGGAGGACTGAGAGATGCCGGCGCCCGGGGACGGGGACCAACAACAGTGGGAGCGCAGCGAGCAGGAGGTGCGGCCGTACCTGAGCCCTCAGCCGCTCGACGCCGAGCTCCTGGAAAGGCGCGTCGTCAGGCTCTGGGGCCGCTCGACGACGCGACCGTGGCGAAGGCCTGCGCCGAAATGATGGCGCTCGACGCTACCGGCGACGAGGCGGTCCAGCTTTATGTCGGCTCCACTGCTGGGCCGGTGCACTCTGCGATGTCCCTCATCGACACGATGGACCTGCTCGGGGTCCCGGTGCAGGTGACCTGCCTGGGCCGGGCGGAAGGTGCCGCGGTCGGCGTGGTCGCGGCCGGTACCCGCAGGGTGGCCGCGCCGCATGCGCAGTTCCACCTGAGCGAGCCAGAGGTGTCGGTGAGCGGGAACGCCAGCCAATTGGCGGCTTGGGCCGAGCACCACCGCGTCGAGCTCGAACGGTTCGTGCAGCGACTGGCGCAAGCTACGGGCCGGCCGGCCGAGCACCTCGAAGCAGACCTGTCGCTCGGGCGCTGGCTGGATGCTGAGGAGGCATTGCGCTACGGGATAGTGGACGAGATCTGGGGCACGAGGCGGGGGCCGGGCCGCTCCGGTAACCCGCCAGCGGACGGTCCGCACCGCCCGTTCGGCTTCGGCCCGCCCGTCCCTGAGCTCCGAAACGGGTGTAGCAGTCCTCATAGACTGGCGAGGTGTTGCGTCCTGAAAACTGGAACATCCCAGCGGGTGAGAGTCCCGTCCGGGTAATCGCCGGAGAGCCCGGTAGCAGGCCCCGGTCCGTCGTCGAGAGGCGGCGGGCTGAGCGGGGTGTCAAAAGCCTCTTAGGAGGGAGCAAGCGTGCGGGCCGTAGTGCCACCAGGTGCGAGCCCTGCAGCCTCGTCACAGTCACAATGGGGGAGCCGAGCCGCTCACATCACGGCGAAGGTCCACGTCCGACCTATTGGCTAGTTCCGGAGACGCCCTTGGTCGGGTCCCCTCGGGGTATGGGGGGCGGCACGTACGCAAGGGATGGTTCGGGACAGGAGAGGCCCGTCTGGCCAGCCTCGTCAGCAAAGACCGTCGGTATAAGCCAATGGTGAAATCCGACGGAGGCCAGCGGGAGTCCGACGGGGCCATAGTACTGATGACCACCGGGAGGAACCCGGTGGTAGGGAAGGGCCCCGACTTCGGTCACGCCGGCAGTGGAGGTAAGCGTGAGGGCATGGCTGGGACCGCCCGGCCTAATTACCCCGACGGGCATGTGCCTGCCGTCAAAGTGCGACAACTCCAGAACCGGCTATGGGCTGCGGCCAAGCAGTCCGAGGGTAGGCGTTTCCATGCCCTTTACGACCGTGCCTACAGGAGCGACGTCCTGTGGGAGGCATGGCGACGAGTTTGTGCCAACCGTGGCGCCGCCGGGGTCGATGCGATGACCCTGTCGGCGGTGGAGGATTATGGGGCGGAGCGCATGCTCACTGAGCTCCAGGAGGCCTTACGTACAGGCAATTACCACCCGGCCCCTGTGCGCCGGGTGCACATACCAAAGCCCGACGGGTCAAAACGCCCCTTGGGCATACCCACTGTCACAGACCGTGTGGCACAGCAGGCAGCCAAGATCGTCCTCGAACCTATCTTCGAAGCTGATTTCCTGCCTGTCAGCTACGGTTTCAGGCCTAAGCGCTCGGCCACCGACGCCATGGAGAAGCTCCGGACCGGTTTCATAGCAGGCAAATGCTTTGTCTTTGAGGCCGACATTGCCGACTTCTTCGGCTCGATCGACCATGAGAAACTTCTCTCCTTGGTCGCCGAGCGGGTATCGGACCGCCGGGTGCTCAAGCTCTTGCGGCAGTGGTTAGGTGCCGGGGTGCTGGCAGACGGGGTGCTCTCCGAGACGGTCACGGGCACGCCCCAGGGAGGGGTCATTTCTCCTCTCCTGGCCAACATCTACCTGCACGCCTTCGACCGGGCCTGGGCCGAGCGTGGTGTCGGCGAGCTTGTCCGTTACGCGGACGACTTCGTTGTCGCCTGTGGGTCCCGGCAAGAAGCTGAGCAAGCCCACAGGCTCGCATCTGAGCTGATGGGCGAGCTTGGTCTCAGCCTGCACCCGGGCAAGACCGCTGTGGTCGACCTCCGGGAAGGTAGGGCTGGCTTTGACTTCCTCGGGTGCCACTTCCATGCCCGTATGTCCGGCAAGCTGTGGGAGCAGCGCAACATCGTGCGCTACTACCTGCAACGCTGGCCGTCACTGCGGTCGATGAAGCGGGCCCGAGCCAGGGTCAAGGCCATGACCGGTCGGAGCCAGGTGGGGATGGAGCTGCAAGATGTGATCGAGCGGCTCAACCTGTTCCTACGGGGATGGGGCAATTACTTCCGCACCGGCAACGCGGCCATCAAGTTCGTCTCGCTCGACCGCTACGTCGCGTGGCGGCTCCATCGCTTGCTCGTAAAGAAGCGGGGCCGCAACCTGCATGTCGGCCAAGCGGACCGCTGGACCCGCACCTGGTTCCACGACCAGGGCCTGTACAAATTGATGGGCACTATCCGCTACCCGAAGGCAGCGTAACCATGTCAAGAAGACCGTCGGTGAGCTGTATGCGGGAAAACCGCACGTACAGATCGAAAGGGGGATGGGGAAACGGGCTTGTCGAGCACCGCGCCCCTGACTACCAATGACGCCTCCATCGGACCAACCAACCGGGCCAGCAGCTGGGTCAACAACCGGCCGACCGCCTCGGGTGCTTGTTGCGCCGGAGAGCCCGGCCTTCGCGGTCGATGCGGTCCGCCAGGGCGGCGGCGAGATCGCGCAGTACGGCGACGCGGTCGAGGCCCTCGTCTGGGTGGCTTTCAGCAGCAAAGGCCTGCTGGAGACGATTGCTGACCACCCCGGCATACGTTGGGTACAGCTGCCGGTGGCGGGCATCGAGGGCTTCGTCCAGCTGGGCATTTTCTCAGCCGCAACCTCGCACGACGTCGTATGGACGTGCGCCAAAGGCACTTACTCCCAGCACGTTGCCGAGATGGCCCTCGGCCTCGCCATTGCAGGACTTCGCGAACTCCCCCAGCGCGCACGGGCCACGACCTGGGGAGGCCAGGCGGGGATCTCCCTTTATGACCAGGCCGTAACGGTCCTCGGCGGGGGAGGCATAACCGAGGAGCTGTTGCGGCTGCTGGCCCCCTTCAGGGTTCATGCGACCGTAGTCCGCAAGACCCCGCGCCCGGTCGAAGGTGCCGAGCGCACTGTCGGTCAGGGGGAGCTGCATTCCGTGCTCCCGGGCGCGCTGGTCGTCTTCGTGGCCCTCGCGCTCACCCCCGAGACAGAGCGCATCATCTCGGGCGCCGAGCTGGCCCTGATGGGCCCTGACACGTGGCTCGTCAATGTGGCCCGGGGCCGCCATGTCGACACGGGTGCCCTTGTCAGGTACTTGACGGAGCGCCGTATCGGAGGTGCCGCTCTCGATGTCACCGACCCCGAGCCATTGCCCGACGGCCACCCACTCTGGTCGCTGCCGAATTGCTTGATCACGCCGCACGTTGCCAACACCGAGAAGACGGCCCCACCATTCCTTGCCGCCCGCATCAAGGAAAACGTCGAACGTTTCGTCGCCGGTGTACCCCTCGTCGGCACCGTCGATGCTGCCGCCGGATATTGACTGCCGCCGGATATTGACTGCCGCCGTACGTTGACTGCGGGCGAACGTTGACTGCGGCCGAACGTTGAACGAGGTCCGGGCCTCGACGCTGCACCTCGGCCAACTGGTAGCCGAGGGTGGTGAGGGCCGGGTCTTCGAAGTCGTAGCGGCCCGCCCGAGCTGGCGGGGACCTCGGTGTACAAACAGCTGCGCACCCCCCGGCCGCTTGACGAGCTCAGTTCGCTCGTAGCCTTCCCATCCCTGCTTGCTTGCGGGAGCTCGCCGCTGGCAGCGCGGGCTCTGTCCTCCTCGGCATGGCCGGTGTCGTGCGTCGTGGGTGACGACCTCGACCTGGCGCTCGGGACCGTGATGGCGCGCGCACCGGGGCAGTTTTGGCTGCGTCACCGAGATGGCACGAAACGGCTGGCAACGCTCAGCTACTTGGCAACCGATCCCGAGCGGGTCGCGGTTGCGTACGGCGTGCTGATGCCGGCGCCTGGTGCCGCCGAGCGGGTCGCCCTCGTCTACGCGTTCGCCCGCGCTCCTCGAGGCTTGGCAGAACGAGCCGCCTCTGCCTCGCGTAGTGCATGGCGATCTTTCCGCCAAGAACGTGCTCTGGTCGCTGCGGCCCGCACCTGCCGTGTACGTCTTGGACTGCGACGGCGCTTCGGTACATTGCGGCCCGGACGAGGTGCCAGGCGAGACTGCGGCCGGGATGCCTGCGGCCGAGATGCCTGCGGGCGGGGTGCTGGCGCGTGAGCTGCTTGACGGTGCCAACGGGCGACCGCGTGCCACCACGCCCAACTGGGATGACCCGGCTCTTGCTCCAGGTGCCCCCCCGACCCGCTGGTCGGACCGTTACATGCTCGGCCTTACGTTCTTGAGGGTGGTGGGCGCGGCTCACTTTCCCCTGCAGGGCCCCCAGCGCACCGCGGAGCACGTCAACGTGGATCTCGAGCTGCCCCGCTCCTGGCGCAAGGTGCCAGATTTGCCGGTGCTGTGGGAGCTCTGCGAGCGCTCTTTATCGCTCGCCGATGTCGAGGGGCGCCCGAGCCCGGGGGAGTGGGTCGCCGAGTTGGAACACGCCCTCGACGTGCTTTCTGCCTCAGCACTGGGTGCAGCCGTGCGCGAGGCGCAGGGCGACCCACGTCCGGCAACGGCCGCTTCCCCTGGCGTCGGCCGCGGAGACGCCAAGACGCTGGCGAGGACGATGGCCGCTGTCCCTGATGTCAGTGTTCGGCCCGTGCTGCGCCGCAGGGCGCCTTCCACCTGGCAGCTGGTCAACGCTTCCGGCCCACCGATCGGAGCTAGTGGCGACGTCGTCGGGGGAGGCGCCGCCGCAAGCGCTGCGAGCTGGTGGGCGGGGCGCGGCGCGGCAACAGGCGCCCCGCTCACCTGGCGTCAGATAACGAGGCGGCTCTTGGGGGCTTGGGGAGGTGCGCACCTGCTTGCCATCGGCTGGGCCCGTTCTCCCGGCCGTCGTGCGTTCGGTTTGCGCCGCCTCGCGGGGGCCCTGCTGGTTGACTTGGCAGCTGCGTGTGTGGTGCTTTTCATTTTCGCCATGCTCGTCAGCCCCTGGATCGGGCTGTAACGCCGAATCGGCGGCCGAGCAGCACCGTATTGTCTTCGCTCAGGGCCTCCGGTAGCGTCGGGCTGGCCATGGCGAGCCAATACCTCGGCACCGAAGAACGGTACGCCGTCTTCCCCTTCTACCTCTGCCTGGACGTTTCCCAGTCGATGAGCGGCGAGCCGATCGCACAGGTCAACGCCGAGCTCCCGCAGATCCGCTCCAGCGTCGGACAGGACCCGGCCGTCGCCGAAGTCATCCGTTTCGCAGTCATCACGTTCTCGGAGGGCGCGAGGACGGTCCTACCGCTCGTCGACCTCGCCCTCGTCGAGTCCATGCCGACCCTGGAGGTCGAGGGCAGGACCTCCTACTCAGCGGCGTTCGATCACCTCAGGCGCGTCATCGAGGCTGATTACCATTCGGGGAGGCTGGCGGGGGAGCGCTGGTACCGCCCGGCTGTGCTGTTCGTGTCGGACGGGCGGCCCACCGACCCGGAGGAACGTTGGCGCGAGGCGCTCCGCCGTCTCACCGACCCCGCCTGGCGCCGCCACCCCAACATCCTGGCGTTCGGCTTCGGTGAAGCTGTGCCCGAGATCCTGGCGACGGTGGCCGAGAACAAGCCGAACCGGGCCTATGTCGCGGCGGAAGGTGCCGCCCCGTCCGCGGTGGTCCCAGAGCTCATGGCCGGCCTGGTCCAGTCGATCGTCAGCTCTTCTGCCAGTGCGTACACCGGCTCTCCCCAACTTGTCCCGCCCCAGCTGCCCAACATGCAACCGATCCCGGTGGACGAGCTGGAATGAGGCCCGGATGGGCCGGCCCCGCGTGGGGTGAGCCTTCCGCTGCAACCGAGGCTGCCGTACCTCTGCGCCGGCAGGCAGCTGCCGGCCAGGCCTGCTACCGGGCGGACGGCGGGCAGTCGGATGAGTTCTTGGTACTTGCGGCTTCGGTCGCGGGCGTCTCTCATCGCTTGTCGGGACGGCGCTGCGAGGACGCCTACGGCTGGGCGCTGCCGCGCCCAGGGCGCTTGGCCGTGATCGTGGCCGACGGAGTGAGCACCGCAGGGCGAGGGGGCGAGGGGGCTGACATTGCGGTGGACGCCGCCTGCGAGCACCTGCTCGTCGCCGAGGGCAGGGGAGAAGGTGAAGACCGGGGAGAGCTGGCGTGCTTGGCGGCGCTGCGAGCGGCCAGCGAGGCCGTGTCTGCCGCGGGCGGTGCCTCGGCGGCGGAGCTCTCAACGACCTTCGTGGTCGCCCTCGTTTCGGTGTCCGGAGCAGGGACCGAGGTGAGCCTCGCCCGAGTCGGCGATAGCAGCGCCTTTGTCCTCGCGGGGGCTGAGTGGGACGAGCTTTTCCCAGGCCGGGCCGACGAGGAGTTACGGGGCAGTGTGGTAGGTGTCTTGCCGTTGGGCAGCCGCGCCGGTGGCGACAACATCGAGACCGCTTCTGTGCTGTTGCCCACCGGCGCCGTTTTGGTACTTCTCACCGACGGTGTTGCCGACCCATTGCGCGACGGGCCAGGCACGGTGGCGCCCGCCCTCGCCGAGGTCTTGCGCGCAGGTCCCAGCGGCGCGCTGACGCCGTTGGCCCTCGCCAATGCGGCTGACTTCAGCCGGCGGGGCTGCCAGGACGACCGCACCATCGTCGCTGTCTGGGGGCTGTAGGCGCGCCCTACAGAACCCTCGTCATTTGGTACCGGGGGCGTTCAGGGTCCCTGGTGCGAGATGTCGACCCGCATTGGCCCCTTGAAGCCCGTCAAGGACACGCACCTGGTGAAGGCACCTTTGAACTGCGCCGAGCCCCGGTTGACATTGCTGAGGTCGAACGCCCCGTCACTATTGTCAGGGTCAGGGAAAGCGGGCACGCCGTGGCTGCGCATGCAGACTGCCATCTGTACCTCCTCGGCGAGCTGCTTTGCGGAAACGGGAGGTAATTGCCCCCCGTCGGGCAGCAAGGTTTGGCAGGCTTTATTCGCGGCCAGGTACCTCGGGTTATCGGGGTCGAGGTCGTCGTTGGCGCCATGGCCGCTCCAGCTGAAACTCCCTCCCGGCCCTGCCGGGTTCGGCGTCGGGCCCGGGAAGTCCACGATGCCGTGGCTGCGCATGCACCTCGAGTACGACATCATCTCTGCTAAAGCTCCCGATGAGCGCGGCCCGCTCGACGGGGCGGCATTGGTGGTCTTCGAGGATCCCGCACCGGCAACACCGGCGGACTTGGGCGCGCTCGAGCATCCCGCCGCGACTGCGGCCAGGGCGATGATTGCGACTAGCGATATGGCCGGACGTCTCATGCTGCTCCTCTTTCGCGAGGGCCCGGGACGGGCCTCCTGGGGGAGTTGTAAGCCACACCCTGCTACAGGGTGGCAACGGCGCCTGTCGCGGCCCTGTTGCACGAAATGCGGCATCCTTGGGTGATAACTGCTCCTGTGCCTAACCGTCGCGGACTGCGGCGGGGCTCCCCGCCGCGGACAATCCGGGCCCGCCTTGCCCTGTTCTATTTCGGCGCTTTTCTTGTCTCCGGGTTCATCTTGTTAGTGGCGACCGTTGCTTTGTGGCAGGGAGGGAGCAGCATCTCTGCCTCAACGGCCCGAGCGCCGGGACCGGGAGCTGGGAGCGCCGGGCCGCGAGCCATTGCCCAGCCCCAAGTTGCCCAACCCCAGGTTGCCCAACCCCAGGTTGCCCAACACAGTGCAGACCTGCACCAACTGTTCCTCGCCGCCGGGACTGCCCTAGTGGTCCTGGCTGTCCTTTCGATTGCGTTCGGTTGGTTGGCTGCTGGCCATTTCCTCCAGCCCTTGCGCCTTATTACAACTACAACAAGGGAAATCTCGGCCAACAACCTGAACGAGCGCCTCAGGTTGAGTGGCCCCGACGACGAGATCAAGGAGCTCGGTGACACCTTCGACGCGTTGCTCGAGCGTCTGGAACGGTCATTCGACGCGGAGCGGCGGTTTGTCGCAAACGCCTCGCACGAACTGCGAACGCCGCTTGCCACCATGCGCGCGCGTCGCTCGATGTTGCAATGGCGAAGCCTGGCCCAGTGCCTCCCCAAACGATGGTCCTCGCCGAGCGGCTGCGACGGGAGCTCGACGAGGTCGACCGGCTGCTCGCCAGCCTCCTTGTCCTTTCCCAAGCCCAGCAGGCGCCGGCGGCGGAGGTAGGCACGGTCTCGCTCGACGACCTCGCCACGGGTGCTGTCGAGCTGCGCTCTGTCACGATCTCGGACATGGGACTTCGGGTCGGCCGGCAACCGTGCCCCGACGCATGGGTGCGTGGCAACGAGACTTTGCTTTCGCGGATGGTCGACAACATGGTCGATAATGCGGTCAAGCACAACGAACGGGGAGGTTGGGTGCAACTACGGTCCGCCGTCGATGGGCCAGTTGTCAGCTTGACCGTCGAGAACGGCGGGGCAGTCCTCGACCGGGCAGAAGTCAACGAGCTTGGGCGGCCCTTCAAACGCCTCGGAGCGGAGCGGACCGGTTCGGGACGCGGCAATGGGCTTGGGCTTTCGATCGTCCAAGCCATAGCTGAGGCCCACGGGGGCAGGCTCGACCTTTATGCCCGCAGCGGCGGCGGGCTAAGGGTTGTCGTCGCCTTGCCCCATGCTCCCGGGACCGATGTCGAGGCTCGTCAATGAAGGTGCTGGTCGTCGAAGACTCAATAGCGCTCGCCGAAGTGGTTGCCGAAGGGCTGCGTGACCAAGGAATGGCCGTCGACGTCGCCCACGACGGGTTGCAGGCGGCTAGCAAGCTCGCTGTTGGTGTTTATGACGTGGTCGTACTGGACCGCGACCTCCCGGGCCTGCACGGCGACACGATCTGTCGGATGATCGCCGACGAAGCTTCGTCGCCTATGGTGCTGATGCTGACCGCGTCAGGCTCGCCCGGCGAGCGTGTCAGCGGGCTCAGTCTCGGTGCGGACGACTACCTCGCCAAGCCGTTCCATTTCCCGGAGCTCGTACTGAGGGTGCGAGCGCTCGCGCGCAGGCGCCCTCTCGCCAGCGCGCGAGTCTTCCGAGCCTGCGGGATAGAGCTCGACCCGCTACGCCACAGCGCCTCACGAGACGGGCGTCCCCTCGATTTATCCGCCAAAGAGTTCGCAGTGCTCGAGGCCCTTATGCGGGCTCACCCGAAGGTCTTGAGCGCTGAAGACCTTCTCGAACAAGTCTGGGACGAACATGCGGACCCGTTCACTAGGACTGTCGGGGTAACCATCAGCCGGCTACGGCGAAGGCTCGGTGACCCGCCCGTGATAGAGACCCTCCCCAGCGTTGGTTACCGGGTCAAGGGCGTTACCGAAGGGCCCTCGTAGGTGTCGCCTTCGAGCGAAAGTGTCATGCATGTGCTGTTCGGGCTCGGGCCGTAATGGCCGAACGGGGCGCACTCGGTGAAGCCTGCTTTTGCGTACATCGCGCGAGCGGGAGCGAAAGCCGCCATCGACCCCGTCTCGAGGCTCACCCGGCGAAAGCCTCGGCCACGTGCGCTACTGAGGATGTGGTCAAGCATTGCTTGGCCGATCCCGCGCCCTCGCGCCGCCTCGGCGGTGTGCATCGACTTGAGCTCCGCGTGGTCCTCGTCTAGGCGTTTCAACGCGCCCACCGCTTTCAGCTCGCCGTCGACCCGGAAACTGTAAAACGTGATATCACGGTCGAGTAGCCCGGTTACATCGAGGGCGTGCACGTCTTCGGGCGGGCTATGCAAACTGGCAAATTCGAGGTGGTGCTGTAGCAACGCGCGGACGTCTGTGGCCCGCGGGTCGTCGATCGAGATCTCTCCTCTAAGCATCGCGGGAACTTACGTGACCCGCGCCGAGGCCGGCCAGTTCAGTCCCCGTGAAGGATGACTGCAGCTGGTGTGGAAGCCGCTACTCGCCCGGGCACCATCGCCACGAGGTTGGCCAGCACAAGTGCACCGGCGGCGACGAGGATGATCGACAGCGGCACGGACGGCTGGGGGACCGCGTCTATGCTCCGTGCGAAAATGATCCATAGTTGGCGGCCAGCGGCGATCCCGATCGGCACGCCGACGATTATGCCGACGGCGGCGGTGACGGTCGCCTGCCATGTAAGGGTCACGGCCAACTGACGCCGCGTGAAGCCCAAGGTCTTCAAAAGTGCGAGGTCCTGCCGCCGCTTTCGAACGGTAGCAACCAGGGCCACGGCGAGAGCAATGACTGCTCCGGTGGCCAAACCCGTAGCAAGCACGACAGGAGCGCCTCCCGTGGACTGGTAGTTGACAATCTCAGCCGGTCGCTGGACGGGCAGGATGATCACGCTGTCGCCGGTGGCGTTGCGGTCACGCGCGAAGGCCGCGGCCGCGACGGCGATAATGTGGCCCATATCCTTGCGGCCAGCGGAAGGGCTCACGCCGGCATGCATGCGCACGAAGACAAGGCCGGGCCGTCGAGGGTCGGATCGGGCGCTTGTGTAGCTTTCATGAAAGAGGCGGGGAGGTCGTTGTCAGCGATGAGCGCCCCGGTACCCATTGAAGTGTGCTCCGCAAAAGTACTAGACCCTTCGATTGCCGGAAAGGTCGCGGTGCCAACGACTACGGCGGGCGTTGGGGGCAGGTAGAGCGGGGCGGTGCTCGGCGAGCCGTAGCTGATGGTTACTGAGCCACCGATGTGCACGTGAAGAAGTGCGAGCGTGGCGGCACCGAGCACAACCTGCGGCTTGTCAGGCTGCAGATTGTGACCAGCGAGGATCGGCGGCCCTACCGTTGGGACGTTGTGCGTCGTCAATGCTGGGACGGTTTGGCCGTCTATTTGAAGGTCGGGGTTTGAATATCCCGACCACGCGGCGACGAGGGAGTCGTGCTCGAGAGCAGCAATTGCCTGCGGGGGTACGTCATTTTCGCTCTGGAGGGCGTAATCCCAGTTCCAACCGTAAAGTTTGGGATGTGTTACCAGAGCGTGCAGGCTGCTACTGAAGGTAAGGGTCGCAGTAACCAGGGTGACGGCTACGACCGCCCCGGCTAAGACCCAGCGAGCCGGCACCGTGGTGCGCCCCGCGCCAGGTTCAAGGGCGAACTGCAGCCCAACGATTCCCGGCAGCGGCAGACCGATGGACCCGGCGACCTGGGCAACCTTGGAGGGCCGAACAACCGCCAGCCGGGCTCGCCGTGCGACGCGCTGCGGCGACCCTCGCAGCCCGAGGACCGTCGCCCCCAGAGCGATGCCTCCAAGTAACCAGAGCAAACCACCGCCTAGCACCGTCCAATCGAAGGCGACGCCCGGGTTGTACACGGCGCGGACCGGGCCGAGCGGGGACAAAATCGAGAGGGCGACCGCGACGGCGCAGGCCAGCAACGATCCGGCGGCGATCGAAATAACGATGCCGAGCAAACTGTCTGCGAGCGTTGCTGCCGGGCTGGCGCCCATCGCGGGAGCACCTGGCGTTCGTCGTCGGTAGAGCGAAGTTGGCGTGCGATAACGGACAAGGCGATCCCGAGAGCGGAGCCCGCCGCGATCAGGCCGAACATTGCGAGCGCTATCGACTCCGGTTTGACGGCGTGCTCGACCTTGGCTTCGGTAATCGCTGTGACGTTGAAGTTCCCCGCCGCTCCACGCGGCAGGAGGCCTAAAAGGGCTTGTTCGGTCGAGGCAATGTCCTGGTCACCATGGACAAGCTTGATGCCGTACCACGTGCCTTGGGTCGAGGAATTGGGTACCAGTCGGGTAAAGGCGGGAGTGTAGACGACGTTGGTTGGTAGACGGTCAGTGTCATCCTCGATCACTGCGTTGTTGAACTCGACGATCCCTGTGAGGGTCATGTTGACACGCAGCGCCGGCGGTACGCGGGGAGTCCCGAAACCCGGCAGTTGGGATTGCGCAAGTGTGTACAGGCCAATAGGCATGACCTGGCCCACGTGGGCCCCCAAAAGCTTCGCTCCGAGCGCAGTGGTCATGAACTGGTTGGCACGGTCTGGGTTTGGTACGTGACCTTGTAACGCAGTGACTCGGTCCTCGTCGAAGTACAGACCTTTGCTCGCTGCGAAATTGAGCTCATTGGAGCCCGAGAAATTGGGGGCACCGTTGCGCAGCAGGGGTACTGCGAAGACGCCGACCCAGCTCTCCACTTTTTGCACACCCGGGAGGTGGGCAATCGCGGCCGCCGTCCTGGGCGAATAAACCGTCGCCGCGTTGCTGCCGGGCCCCCGTCCCATAGGTCGACATCGTCAGATCCGAAGCGTTGGTCTTGGCCAGGAAAGCAGGGTACGAGGACTGGGTGCGACGCCCGGCTTGCAGCGCTCCCATGGCAATGCCGCCGATCAACCCGATCAGCAGCACCAAGACGGCGTAATCCCCCCAGCGGTGCCCGAAGGTCGTCTTGAACCGGTACCGGGCAAATTGGAGCGTTCCCCCGAGGCCCACTGCTTCGTCTAGCGGGTACTGCGGCTCCGTCACCTGACCTCCGGCGATATCTGCAGGCCCATCGGTCTGACTTTGGCCGAAGGCCGCGGCCCCCGCCAGGGTGCCTGCCTCACCTGCGCGGTACGCCAGTACCTCCCCGGCCGTCCCTGCTGCCACCAACGGACAGGCAAAAGGCCCTCGAGTTCCCGGGTGGCAGAAGGTGGATTAGGGCTTGTCACCCTCATTCGGCGAAGTCGGCGTGAGTGCCACGGGCCCGGCCTCCGGCGCCGTCTGTGCGCTGGTATCACCTACTTCGTCTCCCGGAGCGACTTCCACCGGAGCCCCCGCGGCAGGCTCGGCCACCTCCACCGCCTCGACCACGTCCGCCACGTCCAGGGCGTCCACCGCGTCGACGACCTCCCCTGGAGCCTCCTCCGACGAGCCCGCGCTATCTGCCGTTGCTGCTGTCGCTGCCGCCTCAGCCTGGGCCAGCTCTGCCTGGGCCAGCCCCGTCCGAGGTTCTTCGGCAGGTGCATTCGCAGTCACCTCCACGTCCGCCGACCCCGCTCCTTGGTCTTCGGTCGGCTCGCCTTTAAGGTCTGGGCCTCCTTTCCCGGAGGCCCTCAGGGCGCGGGCTCGTTCGCCCGCCAGGAGCTCGGGTGGCAATTCGTCGCCGACCAGTTCGTCACCCGGCTTTGGCCGCCCTTTGAACAAAAGCACGGCCGAGGAGACGACGAACACGCCGACGCTGGTCCAATCATTGAGGCGGAGGCCGAGGTAACGGTGTGCCGGGTCGATGCGCAGATACTCGGTCCAGAACCGTCCGAAGGTGTAGAGGGCTGCATAGGCGCCGAAGAGGTACCCACGTCGCAACTTGACTTTCCGCTCGATCAGCACGAGAAGCCCGAAGACGGCCAGGTCCCAGATGCTCTCGTAAAGGAACGTGGGCTGGAAGGTGCCGGGTAGGTACTTGCCGGCAGCGTTCAGGTGCGTCTGGTACTTGTGAGGGAGGGTGGCGAGCTGCGCCTGGTCCGTTATCCGCACCGCCCAGGGCAGCTTCGAGGGGAGCCCGAACAGCTCCTGGTTGAAATAGTTACCCCAACGGCCGATCGCCTGCGCCAACGGCAATGCCGGTGCCACAACATCGAGCAGGGGAGGGAGGGGGATATGCATACGCCGCGCTCGGGCCCACCCACCCAGGACCCCGCCGGCCACTCCTCCCCAGATGCTGAGGCCACCGTTCCAGATCTCAAAGATCTGGACGAAGTTGCCCCCCGTGTCCTGCTGCCAGCTTGTGGCCACGGAGTACAAACGGGCGCAGACAAGGCCGGCTACGACGGCCCAGAACCCGATCGGTACGATCGTGCCCGCGAAGCCGCCCAACCTGGTCCATCGGCGCTGCATGACCCAGGCGGCAAGCAGTACCGCTACGGCGATAATGAGGCCGTAAAAGTGCAGCTGGAGAGGCCCGATGCTGAGGCTGCTGGAAGATGGGCTTGGGATGTAGCCGATCACGCCCCGGCCACGCTAGTGGCGGGCGAGGTGCCGCCAGGGCGCGAACCACCCGGCAAGCTATGGTCGGAGGCGATCAGGAGGCAATTATGGCTACATCGCAGTTCATTCTCGGGTCCGACGCGAGTTGCACGGATGGGGTGGTCGGCAAGCTCGTCCGCATCCTGATTGACTCTCGGGCGCGCAAGGTCACCGACCTGATGGTGGAGCCGGCGGGACGCGTCGGGTTAGGTCGGCTGGTCCCCCTCAGCCTTGTTGACCTTGGCGCGTCGACGACTGCCGAGGTGCAGCTCAAATGCAATATCGCAGCGTTCGAGAAACTTGAACAGGCTGACGCTGTGGGGCTGGTACCCGACATGGGCCTGAGCTTCTTCGGGTACGGCGGGGGCACGATCTTCCCGCGGGCAATCGTCCGGGAAGTAGTCCCCCCGGGTGAGAAGGAGGTGGAGCAGGACGAACCCGCTCGCGCTAGCGACGGCGAGATCGGGCACCTTCACGGTCTCCTCGTTGATGCGGGCAGCTACGCCGTTACCGCCCTGCTCTTCCAAGTTGGGCACCTGTGGGGCCACAAGACCGTCGCCATCCCGATAAGCGCAGTCGTCGGCTTTGAAACCGACATCCCTCTCAGCCTGTCCCAGCAGGAGGTCCTAGATTTGCCCGCATTCGACATAACGCGTCTTGACTGACCCCCACGTCGGTCCGCTTTGGTTTAACTGCGGCTCGTAGCGGCGGCCTGGTAATCTAGGCGCCTGCTCAGGGCGTATAGCTCAGCTGGTTAGAGCGCATGCATGACGCGCATGAGGTCGGGGGTTCGACTCCCTCTACGCCCACCGGCTCTGACCAGTTCCTTTACCGGTTCTTCGGATTTCAGCTGGCATGGCCTGGCGACCATCCTTGGGCCATGGAATGCTGGTGAGCGCCGTATTCGGGTGTGGACGCCGCCCCCTCTGTGAGTGTTGGAGCTCGGATTCAGCTTGGCGCGGGGTCCGTGGGGACCGTTGATTGTTGCCGCGAGCACGAACCCCAGTATCCGTTTCATCCTGGTCCCTCGCCGAGACGGCGCCAACAAGCTTCATCTTGAGTAAAGGGAGGGACAGTTGGAAACGATCCGCGACAGGGTTGCCGGGTTGGATGTGCATCGGGACCGGGTGGTGGGTGCTGCGGGGTCGTAGTGGGTCATAGTGTGAAGACAACAAAGCAGTCGTTTTCGACCATGTCGGCTGGGATCGCAGACCTTGGGGAGTGGCTGACCGAGAACGGAGTGTCGACCGCAGTGATGGAGTCGACCGGCGCGTATTGGAAGCCGATCTACTACGGCCTCGAGGGCGTGATCGAAGAGTTGTGGCTGGTGAACGCGTCTCATGTCAAGCGCGTCCCGGGACGGAAGACGGACATGTCTGATGCGGAGTGGCTGGCAGACGTCGCCGCTCACGGCATGGTCCGGCCAAGTTTCGTTCCTCCGCCTCCGATCCGGGCGTTGCGGGAGTTGACCCGCTATCGCAAGACGCAGGTCGATATGAGACCTAGGTAGATCCAGGGTCTGGAAAAAGTGCTCCAAGATGCTGGTATCAAATTGAGTTCGGTCGCCTCGGGTACTTGGTCGAAATCCGCAAAGGCAATGATCGAGGCCTTGATCGACGGGGAGCGCGACCCACAGCGGCTAGCCGAGATGTCCTTAGGCGTGATGCGGAACAAGAAGGAGAAGCTAGCGGAGGCCTTTGCTGGGACGACCTTCAGCACTCACCACGGCGTCGTTGCTCGCAGGATCCTGGACCACATCGCTTTCCTGGACAGTTCCATCGACCAGCTCACCAGTGAGGTCGCGGAGCGCTGTGCCGCTTCTGAGCCGGTGATTGAACTCTTATGCCAGATCCCTGGGTGGGGACGCGGGACGGCCGAGGTGTTCATCGTCGAAACCGGTGGTGATATGACCGTCTTCCCGACCCCCAGGCAGCTCGTCTCCTGGGCGGTATGGCCCCGGGCACGCACGAGTCGGCTGGAAAGAGACGACCCGTGAAAGCAGTTCAGGGGAACCGATGGCTGGGCCGAGTTCTCATCGAAGCAGCCCGGTCGGCCGCGAGAAAGGACGGGACATATCTGTGTCCCCAGTATCGCCGTCTGGTCGTCCGCCGAGGCCCAACAAGGCTACGGTCGCCGTGGCACAAAGCATGCACGTGTCTGCCTGGAACATGCTCACCACCGGCGAGTCCTATCGCGAACTCGGTGGTGAGTATTTCCTGGAACACCGCGATCCCGAACGGCAAGCCCGGCGCCTGACGCACCAGCTCGAACGGCTCGGCTACAACGTCGCCATCGCGCCAGCTGCTTAAGAGCGCGGCTGCAGGGGAATTCCACCCCAGGGGAGAGCCGCGTCACCTTGGGTCACCCCGATGGGGACCACTGCGCGCAGCTCGAAGGTGACCTGTTGCCCAGCCTCACCCAGAGTTAGGCGGAGGAGCGTCAACCTTCCTCATGAAGTTTGACCGCGCGGGGTCTAATTGTACAATTTTTGACGGCCGGGTGGGGATCCAAAGGGGAGGCCGACGCTGGGCAGGCACCTTCTCAAAGGCGAGCAGGCCGGGGTGGGGACGAGAGGTTGGTTTGGCGTCGCCGTGATTACGTGTTGCGTGTCCTTGGCTATGGCTGGATGGGCAGCATCGCAGGCTACAGCCGGGCCTCTGGTACCCGACTTGGCGCATGCCAGTACGACGCTGATGCCAACGTCGCCAGCTTGGGTGGCGCAATCCAGGGCCAGCCAACTCGGTGCTGCGACCCATGACGACGAGCTGTTCGGCGTCAGCTGCACAGCGGGGAAGGGCTGTTTGGCCGTGGGGAAATGGTTCGACAAGGCGAAAGGAACGACAAACGCCTTGGCCGAGATTCGGACTGGCGCGACCTGGGTGCTCAACAACCCGCCGGCGCCCGCCGGTTCGACAATCACCGCTGTCGACGGGGTCAGTTGTGTGGCTGCCCCCTCCGCTGTGTGCCTGGTCGTAGGCCAGTGGGGCAGCTTTGCGGGTTCGCACAACTACGCCGCGCTTTGGGACTGGTCCGGCTGGAAGCTGCTGGATCCGCCCGATGCGCCCGCGTCCAGCCTGGACCAGCTCAACGCGGTGGCGTGCAAGTCGTCTGTCTACTGCGTCGCCACCGGCCACTTTGTCGGCGGGACCACCTCAGGTGGTCAGCCCGAGAGTCTGGTTTGGGACGGCAGCTCGTGGGCGCTCAAGACCGTGCCCGTCCCATCGTCGGCGACACAAGCTTGGCTGTACGGCGTCTCTTGCCCTTCAACCTCGTTCTGCTTTGCCGTCGGGGACTACACAATTGCTACTCCTCACCAACCGACACTGGCAGAGACCTGGGACGGGACTGCCTGGAAGGTCCGCCCGTCGCAGAGCAGCCCTGTCTACCCGTCGAATGTACTTGCAAGTGTGTCGTGCGAGTCGGCGACGGCGTGTGAGGCCGTCGGTAGTTCCCTCAGTCCCAAGTTGGTCTTCTCCTCCCTCGGCGGGTCTTGGAGCGGCAAGTCGTTCATGCTAAAACCGACGCCGAACACGGGACCGAAGCCCACTGGGTCGGACCTGAGGGGTGTGTCATGCCTGTCTTCGACGTTCTGCATGGCGGTCGGCAACATGTCAGCCGTCTGGAACGGCACCGCGTGGTCAATGAAAGTGTTCCCTCAGGCGTCTTCGGTACTCAGCCTCGCCGACGCCGTTTCGTGCACCTCGAACAGCAGCTGCACCGCCGTTGGCAGCTATGCGAACCTGGCGAAAGGGACCCTCACCCTCATTGTCAACTGGAACGGCACGTCATGGCAACGACAGGCGGCGCAAAACCCTTAGTTCCGGCGTTGCCATGGTAAGCCGCTTGGCTGGACCGGGGCCAGCTTCGCGATTGTCGCTCCCACTACGATCCTGTTGCTCCGGCGGGCCATCGCGTGGCCCGGCCCAGTCGGAGTGCGGATCCGAGGATGGAAATGACTCGGCTTCCTCCTCGTCCAGGTAGTCGTCTGCCTGGGGTTCGTCCCTCTGCGGATCGGTAGGTTTGACCTCATCCGCTCCTATGTGGCTCCTTGCTCGGTCCGGTGCATGCTGACCATCAAATATCCCATTTCAGGTCCGCGCGGCACTCACCAGACTTCCTGGTGGATCGTACGGGGCGGGCATTTCGGTGTAGAACCCGTCACAAATCTCTTTTCCCTGCCCAAGGACCACAATCACATGAACTTCGAGCTCGGTAACTACTCGTTCGGCAACACACCCCGTACCGCCGACGTCGGCCATGGCGCGACTGCGCAGGCCGTACGCGACGTCCTCGAAGCCGTGCACGTCGCCGAAGAAGTCGGCCTGGACTTCTTTGGATTCGGGGAGCACCATACGCAGTCGATGCCGCTGTCGTCGCCGACAGCGCTGGTCAACGCCGCCGCCGCGTCCACCCATCGGATCGGGCTTGGGACGACCGTAACGGTACTGTCCACCGACGAACCGGTCAGGGTCTTCCAGCAACTCGCCACGGCTGCGGCGAACGCGCCGGGCCGCATCGACGTAGTAGCCGGCTGGGGATCGTCCGCCATCACCTTTCCGATCTTCGACCTGGACGAGCGCGACTACGACATGCTCTATAGCTCGAAGCTCGAACTGCTTCTGGAGCTCAACCGCCACGCGCGTGTCAGCTGGGCCGGGCCGCACCGGCGCCGACCCCTCGAGGACATACCCGTCGTACCCCGCCCCGAGCCGCCGCTGCGAATCTGGCCCGGCACCGGCGGAAGCCCCGGATCGGTACTTCGCGCTGTTGAACTGGGCCTACCAATGTTCCTCGGCATCCTCGGCGGTACCCCGCAACACTGGGCCCAGTACGGCCGCGCCTACCGCCAAGCATGGGCCGAGGTCGGTCACCCCGCGGAAGCGGCCCGCATCGCGGTCGCCACCCATGGGTTCGTCGCCGACGACGACCGCCAGGCCAAAGCCAACTTCCTCGACCACGAACCGGCCATGTTCCGAGGCGCCATGGCCGAGATCGGCCGTAGCGGCCCGTCCCCATCGGGCCGAGACCGCGACTAGGAAGCGGGTGGAATGGTTTTCGCCGGCGGGCCCAACGAGATCGCCGACCCATCCTCAACCTCTACCAGCTACTCGGCCACACTCGCCAGATCTTGCAGATGGACGTCGGCGGCATGCCCCAGGCCACCTTCCTCAAAAGCATCGAACTGCTCGGCACCAAAGTCCTCCCCCAAATCCGCAAAGAGCTTCAATCAGCCCCATCAAGCGATCCCATCAGGCCGTTGTCCACCGATGGCTCATCGGCCTGAGCGAGCCTGTCAAGCGCGGACCAGCTCCTCGAGAGAACGCGGGTCGTTGAGCGTGCGGGGATCGACAGGTCGGCCGTTTAGCCAACCAGCCGGTGTCCCTTGCGGATCCTCTGATCCGAACCTCTTTTCAACTTCGAGGGCCCACTCTTCGTAGCGGCCCTCTTGGACCCCTGACACGTAAGCGCGGCTGACGAGGCCTGCCCTCTCACCCAGTTCCAGTAGGTCCGCGGTGGTGAAACCACCCGTTTGTTCTGGAGGCTGCGCGGCGAACAACTCTTTACGTAACTCGTCAAATCGGCCACCCTCTGCTGCCAGAGCGAGCGCGTTGTTTGCCCGCACGGATTCCGGCCCCAAGAAACACCGCATCCGGAATTCGATAGCTAATAGGCCTACTTCTAGCGCACTTCGAAGGAACGGGCCGACCCTAAGCTCGAACCGCCGGCAGTACGGGCACTGCGGATCCTCATACAGTACGAGTCTTTTGTCGAGCGCCGCAGCACCCAGGAGCACACCTCCGTCCGCTGTGTGAGCGGAGGGTGACACGATCGCCCTCTTCGAGGTCATTGGGCCTTCCCTTTCGTGAGCCGTCCGGCGTTGCCCAGGAGCCACGCGACGCGGCGACTAGGTCGCCGCGGGCGGTTCGGCATGGTCGCCCCCCAACGCCGTCGTTAGTCCCTCCAGGTCGGCTACGGTCACGGTGAGCGCAGAATGACCGCTTCGTCGAAGTTTCGAAGGCACCTTCTCGGCGAAGTGCACGCACACACCTGCGTCGTGGTTCGTCCCAAAGCTCAGCCCGTCATCAACGCCTGACGCGCGCACGCCGAACGCTGTCCACCAGCGGTATTTCCGGGTGACATGGGCGCCATTGACATTCGCGAGCGGTGTCGCGAGCTTGAAAAAGCCGAAGGTTGCTACAAAAGAACCATCGTCGGTGAGCGTGACGCCGTCTTTTGCAGGTCGGAGGCCAAAGGGCACCAGCACGGGCAGGTAGCGCTTGTCGATTGCGTAGCCGAAATGTCTGGTCATGACCGTTCCGGTCGACCTGAGGCTATGCCGGGGGAGCCCAGCCGGGCCGCGACCTGGTCGATGAGGCCCGATTTCGCCGCGCTCCACCAAGCTCTCGACGTTGTCGCTCAGATTTTGTGCCGGCACGACCTCCCAGTATTCGTCGTGGCCGATTGACGTCCACGCTGTGACGACGAACATCGGTTCACCGCTCTTGGGAAGGGGCGGGCCGTAAAAAACGATTGCCCTGTGATTGAGGCCAGGGATAGCGAATGTGTCCTTCGAGTACTCCTCGACATCAAGTACTTGCATGCGGCCCCCTTCGAATACCTGGGTACGTCGCCGGCTCCTGTCGTTCAAAACTAGAGCGGTTGACGGGGTAGTGCGAGGCTACCAGGGGTCCTTCACGCGCCTGATCTCTTACCGAGCGGCCAGAGCCGGTAGGCAGGGTTGCCTTCACTACGGTGGAGGCGTGCGCGTTGGCCTGCGGGACGTCCTACACGGGCCCATGCTCGGATGAGGTCGCACCGCGCGCTGGCCTGGAGCGTTGCCTTAGCCGGCCTTGTGGCCGTGGGCGCCGGGACCGCGGGCACAGTCAGCTTTACTGGACCGCGCTGGGTGCCCAACTGGAAGCTCTCGTCGCCGACCCAGGCGCCGCCGAAGCTGCCTCGCCCATCTCTGGGGCACCCGCCGCGGACCTCCTCCCTGCACATCACGGGCAGTTTCCCGCTCGCCATCGTGGTCGCGGTCATCGTCGCGATCGCGGTGATCGGGACCGCTTTGGTGCTGTGGCGATGGTTGGCGGGCAGGCCGTCTCGTGCGGCGACAAGCCAAAACTCGGCGGTGGAGCCGGTGACGTCCGAGGTCCCGGTGCAGCCAGAGCCCGAGCCGGACGCCCCCGCATTGCGCACCGGTATAGAGCTGGCACTGCAGGTGCTCGACGAGCAACGCGAACCTGCTGACGCGATCGTGCGGGCTTGGCTGGGGTTGCAGGAGACGGCCGCGGAGTCCGGCGTCGTGCGCCGGGCGGCGGAGACACCGACTGAGTTCACGTCACGGATCCTGAGCCGCGCCCTTGCCGACGACCGGGCTGTGCGGACGCTGCTGCGCCTATACCTGCGGACGAGGTTTGGTGACCATCCCGTGACTGCCGAGGACGTGGCGACCGTCCGGGAGGCGCTGCAAGAGCTCGTTCGGACGTGGCCAGCGCCCGAGGCCGCGGCCGGAGCCGGGGCCCGCTGACGTGAGAGTGCAGCGCTGAAGGCACGATGCGGCCCCCGGAAATGACCGTGGCTCACAGACCCAGCCTGCTCGGGCTCGCCCGGCTGCCTCGGCGCAAGGCGACGATCTGGGCGTTCATAGCGGCCTTCGCGGTGGCCGCCACCTGTTGGTACTTCGGCGCGGACGTCTGGCACTCGATCATCCTCGGCTGCGCGCTGACAACGGTGGGCGTGATCATCCTGGTCGCAACTGCCGACCGGGAACTTGGCAACACCGACTTGCGGAGCACCCCACGCTCCAACCGCGAGGGGGCGCGAGGCGAAGTTGCCGAGCTGTCCTGGTCGTTGCGGACCAGCTACGGCCGGGTCGACAACAGAGCTGTGTCACGCGTGCGGCAGCTTGCCCGGCACCGGCTGGCCCTGCACCAGCTCGACCTCAACGACCCGGCCGACCGGGGCGCGGTCGAGCAGCTGATCGGCCCCAGCGCCTACAACGTCCTCGTTCGCAGCGAGCGCCGGCCATTGCTGCGCTCGCTGTTGCACTGCCTCGACGCCCTGGACGCCCTGGACGCTCTGAACGGCATGGACGCGCAAGGTCCAGCTCATCGTGCGGCCGCAGCGTCGAGGCGACGACGTCGCGCCCCTGTCCACCTACCGCATCGCCAGAGGAGAACTAGTGAACGTTGACCCCACGCAGGTCCCGGGCCCGCCTGCCGCTACGGCGGGGCCCCGCCCGAGCACCTGCCCGTCGAGGAGATAGCGCGGCTGAGCGCGGCGATCCTCGAGCGCGTCGCCACCGTGGTGGTCGGCATGACCGAACCCCTCGAGCTCGCGCTTGCGAGCATCCTGGCCGGCGGCCACGTCCTTTTCGAGGACGTGCCGGGCCTGGGCAAGACACTGGCGGCGCGCAGCCTTGCTTCGGCGCTGGGCCTGGATTTCCGCCGGCTCCAATGCACGCCCGACCTGCTGCCGGCCGACATCACTGGTGCGTTCGTGTATGCCCCGGCCACCACCGAGTTCGTGTTCCGTCCGGGCCCGGTGTTCACCGGGTTGTTCCTCGCCGACGAGATCAACCGGACCTCGCCCAAGACCCAGTCGGCGCTGCTCGAGGCCATGGCTGAGGGACAGGTCACTGTCGAGGGGCAGAGCTTCCCGCTGGCGTCGCCTTTCCATGTGATCGCGACCTCCAACCCAATCGAGTACGAGGGGACCTACGCGCTGCCCGAGGCGCAGCTCGACCGGTTCATGGTCCGCCTGGCCGTCGGCTACCCCGACCGCGACGGAGAGCGCCAGAATCCTGCTCAATCGTGTCGAGCGCCGCCACGAGGTGGCCTCGGTCGAGCGGGTCGTAGATGCCGCCACGCTGCGAGCGATGCAGGCGGGTGTCGAACGCGTCTACGTGGAGCCTGATATCGCCAACTACTGCGTCGACCTGGCAGCATCGACACGCCGTCATCGGGCCATCGAGGTTGGGGCATCGCCGCGCGGGTCGCAGGGCTTGATGTTGCTTGGCCGTGCCCGGGCCGTGATCGACGGGCGGGACTTCGTCACCCCCGAGGACGTCAAACAGGTAGCCGTCCCAGTGCTAGCCCACCGGCTCTCGCTTACAACCCAAGCCTGGGCGGACGGCACCCGCTCTGCCGACGTGGTGTCCAGCATCGTCGCTGCGGTCGCGGGCCCTCCTGCGGTCGGGCGGCGGTCGGGAGCTACGGCACCGTGACCGACGCGGCCGGGCAGACGGCTCAGGAGCCGGCGCAAAATTCGGCCCCGCTTACCGCCAAGTCGCGACCGAGCTGGTCGCGCTCGGCTGGGCTCACGGTCGGCGGTGCCACCGCTGTCGTCCTCGCTGCCGCGGGGCTCCTCCTGTCGCGGGTGGATCTGGCGCTGCTAGCGGTCCCACTAGTCGCAGCGGTTGCTTGGGCGTGGGAAGCCGCCCCGGACCGGGCCCAGGCCGCCGCGGCAACGTTGAGCCTGGCCGAACCAAGTGGGACCGAGGTCGACTTCACCTTTTCCATCGCAGCACCGGCCGGCGTGGAGGCGATCGCCGTGCGGTACACCGTGCTTGGCGGTGAAGCTCGCGACATCGTCGTCGCAGGGCCTTGCTCCGGCGACCTGGGCGGGCGGGTGCCGCTACTGCACTCCGGCCCGCAGGAGCTCGTCAGGCTCGAGTACCGCTTTCTCGGCGCGGACGCGGCCGCGGTAAGCCTGCCGCAAGACCCGCTCGTCGCGAGCCGCGTCGTTGCGCCACCCCGCGCTGCGGTCAACTGGCTGCCACTGCCCCGGCGGCTGCAGGGCCTCACGGGTTCACATGAGTCCGCCCGGGCGGGCGACGGGGGCGATTTCCGCGATGTCCACCCCTTCGCCCCGGGTGACCGGCTGCGACGCATCGACTGGAAGGCCACCGCGCGCCGCGGCCAGAACGCCGGCGACCTGTACGTCCGCCGGACGGCCGCGCTGGCCGATGCCACCGTGCTGATAGTGCTCGACAGCCGCGACGATGTCGGTGAGCAGGTGGCGGAGTGGAGCCGCAACACCGCTGCGGCCAAGGGTATAAGCGCCCTTGACGTGGCGCGTGAAGCGGCCAGCTCGATCGCTGCGGCTTACATCCAGGCCGGTGACCGGGTCGGCTTTCAGGATCTCTCCAGCCGTAGCCGGCTGGTCGCCCACGCCGGGGGTAGCCGGCACCTGTGGCGGCTGCTCCGCGCAATTGAGGTCACCCAGCCCTCCGCCGTGCGCTTCCGCCACCAGCGTCCCCCGATCGTGCCACCGGGGGCGCTTGTCTACCTGCTGTCGAGCCTGCTTGATGACGACACGGTCCGCATGGCGATGCGATGGCGCGGCAACGGTCACCGGGTGATCGCGGTCGATATCTTGCCGGCTCCCCGGTTCGCGCGGACGACTCGCTACGAGCGCATCGCGTACCGGATCGTCATGATGGAACGCGAGGACCGGGCCCGCACCCTGCAGGCGCACGGCGTCGAGGTCCTGCGCTGGCCCGAGGAGGGTGCGTCCCTGCCTCGCCAGGCTCGCCTGAAGCTGCTGAGCCGTCCGGCCCGCCGCCCCGAGCCGATGGGCGGACAGCGATGAAGTTCCCGGGTTTAGTGCCGCCACCGGAGGTACCTCTTGCCGGGGCGCGGGTCCCCGGCTTCGCCGTACCTGCGGCCTTCACGGTCCTAGGTGTAGTGCTCTGCCTGGTTGACTATGGGCTCACCGGTTGGTTTGGCGTCGGCATCGTGCTCAGCGTCGCCGCGGCGTGGTTGCCGCAATACCTGCTCGGGTGGGTGCTCATCCTTTTCCTGGCTGCCGGCCGCCTCGCCCACCACGCAGCGCTCAACTGGCAGTTCCTGGTCCTTCTGTTAGGACTTCATCTGCTGCACGTTGTCGCCATGCTGGCGCTCGAACTGCCCTGGCGGAGCTGGGCCCAGCTAAGGGTCTTCGTGGCACCGCTGCGGCGCTTCCTCGTAATCCAGATCCCGGCGCAGGTTTTTGCTGCTCTCGCCTTGCTGCTGCTTGCTCCAAGCTCGAGCGGTCACCGGCCGCTTACGCTCGCCGGGCTCGCGGTGGTCGGCGCGCTTGCACTGGCCGCTTTGGCCCTGCTCCTCACCGGGCCCCGCCTCGACGACCCGCCGCCACCGCCGAGGGGCTGATGCCCGCGGTGACGGCGTCCCATGCCCGCGGCTCCTCCCGGGCACGCGACGATGCCCCTCAACCGTTGACCGGTGAGGGGCATCACTGTTCCCTGAGGAGCTGGGGGCGTTGTCCTACAAGAGCGCTCAGAGCGCGTGGAGGACGGGGATTCTGTGCAGGCCGAGGGCGATACCTTCGATCGCCTTGATGTCCTTTCTGGCTATACCGAGGTCGTGGGAAGCGCCTGCGGTACTGACGGTCCACGACTTGATCTCGCTCGCATTGCCGGGATAGCCGGCCGGGGTGAGGGCGAGGGCCTCAGCCGAGACCGGGCTCGAGAGGGCTGAGGCGGCTGTCACTTGAGAAGTGACGTCGGAGAGCAGCGCGGTGGCGTGCGTCGAGCCCAGCTCTGCCACGAAGGGCGTGAGCTCGGTGATGAGCGCGCTGTACCCGGCCTCGGTCACAGTTTCGTTATCGGCTGCTATAACAAGGCCGATCTGGCCGGTGACTACGGCGTAGACCCTCTCGTCGCCGACAACGGCGCTGTGCACTGTGGCCAGCTCGGCGTCGGTGGTCGCGGCGGCGGCATTGCCGGCGTCGGTGGTGAGGGAGTTCTGTTCGTTAGAAATTATGGTGACCATTGCGGAGCGGTCCGACGTGGTGACGTTGGCGGCATTGGCGACTTCGGTGCCGAGCAGGACCAGTTGGACCTGGCGGGCAATTATCTCGTGTTCCAGGGCCGCTTGGGCGTGCTGGAACTGGGCGGGGCTGGTGCTCGCCACGGTTTGCGCCTGTACCGAAGGGGCGAAGGCGGGGACCATGGCTGCCGCAGCAATAAGGGCTATTGCAGTTGCTGTTTTGGGGTGTAGGTTCATGTGCTTATGTTCAGCCCGCGATGTGAGGAACATATGACATTGTTTTGATGGCTGCGTGATGGTCGGCAATCGGCCGATCGGCCTCCGCGGCTAACCGACTGCGAAGGTGACAGACTTCGTGACTGAGCTGCTGGCCGTGCCGCCGGCCGTTCGCACGGCGATGACCGCGACCGTGCACGTTAGCTTCTTCGACTTTGCCAGAGCCGGCGCCCAGGTGGCGCTAAAGCGCCCGTGCTGAGCTATGAGGGCCACTTCGTGACGGGCGACCACACGCGTGCCGTCACGGACAACCCAGACGACTGCCACGTTGCTCCCTTTACCGACCTTGCTCACACTCCCAGTGACCACTAGGTGGATCTTGTGCTTGACGGTGAGGACGCGGACCGTTCCCGTGTTTAGCAAGCGCACCGAGGGGGCGCGGTTGTGCAGCTTGATGGTCCGCCCTCCCACCTTGACCGTAAGCTCAGCTCCCGACAGGGACGTCCAGCGGACGCCGCTTATGTGGGCCACTTGGCCTGGGCCGATGCTGATGGGGCCGCTTACGAATGTGGCCGGCGCCCCGTTGCGGGGTTCGCTGGCTGCCGAAAGGGTAAAGGTGACCGGTGGCCCGGTGTGGGAGATGGCAATGGCCCCGCTTCCCGCTCCCAGCTCCAAGGCGTCGCTCCCGCCCTTGGTTGCTGAGGTACTTAGTGCCACGCTTTCCGAGCCTGCGGCGCTCACGCGGTCCACTCCGAGCGTGAGGGGCGCAGTCGACGCCCCGCTATAGCCGACCGACCCGTCAGGGGCGGAGAACGAGAACTGCCCGGTGCCTCCTTTTTGGGGAGCGGTGGAGACGGTGCCCACAAAGCCACCATTGACAAACGTTTCTACCGTGCGTCCGCGACTGTTTGCTTTGGTTGCCAACGAGATCGTCCTGACGTCGGGACCGAGGACCGTGAGTTGCGGCGCATCCCCGCTCGGTCCAGTGCGCCCAACGAACGGCACAAACGGGGCAGCGTCGAGGCGGGTCGACCGGTCCGTGTTAATCGAGCCCTTCTTTGTATAAAGGGTTTTCCCGCCCGGGCCGGTAACTTGCGCCAAGGAAGCACTGGCCCTGCCGTTCAGCCCGCTGCCGCCTATAGGTTCGGCGCTCGAGAAGAGCAGGCCGGGGGCGGCTCCACCAAGGGTTGCCAATGTCGGGTGCAATGGGATGCTCGCGGGGTCGGTCACAATAAGCGTTCCCACCCCACCTTGGTAGGGAGCCCCGTTGCTCTCGGTCGTACTGGCGAGACGCCAAGTCCCGTCCTGGAAAAGGTGAATGACGCTGCTCGACACGGCGTTGGCATGACCCTGGCCGTCGCTGTCTTCGCTGCTGAGGAACGGGTTATTGGAGTCGTAGACGTAGATGTCGATGTCCCCGTTGCCGTGGACGACGAGGTCATAGGCCACGACCACGTGGCCGCCACCGCCGCTGTTGGTGTCGTGCAGCTCGATCATCGGGTAGCGCCCGGCGGCGAAAATGTGTCGGATCTCCGTTACCATTCCGGCGACCGCCTGGGCAGGGGAGCTCAATTGGTCAGCCTCGTACTGGCCGAGGTAGCTAGACATGAACTCGGTGCTGAACTGCTGCAAGTGTTGTGCCTTCAGGACTTCGAGCAACGGCTCGCTGCCGCGTGCGGTGTCATCGGATCCCACATTTGGCGCGTCGAGGTCGAAGATGAGCGGCCCGGTGCGGGGCAACGAGCTGATCGCGATCTCGCCGCTTAGCAAGCGCTGGTCGGTCAGAGCGATCCCAAAACAAGTACCAGTCTGGGCGGAAGCCTGCGCGATGCCTAGCCACGCCAGGGCGACTGGGTCGGGGACCACGGGCACGCTGCAGTTGGCAAGGCCTAGGGTGAAGATCCCGCAGGGGTTGACGTTTATGTAAGTCTGCTGCGAACCAAACGCGTCGGTGAGGTCCTGGAAGTTCAGCTGAGGGGTAAAGTTGAGAAAATTGAAGGCTTCCGCATTGCGGTAGCTGTCCACCGTGAGGGCGGCGGTCGAGGTCGAACTGGCCGGCGGTGACCCAGCCGTGACGGTGACGGGACCGGACGTAGCGTACCTGGGCGTCTCCACCCGAAGGTAGTCCTCTGGACCTTGAGCCCCCAGAGTATGACCGACGGGTACCTGGCTATCGGTGGCCTCGGCGTTGCCGAAGTCGACACTCGCTGTGGTGCAGAAGTTCTCGCCGAGGATCTCGACCGTGCTACCGGGGCTCCCGGCGCGCGGTGTGGACACTGCCAGCCCAGCTACGGTGCCTCCAGAGCCGGTCTGTTCGATCGCGCTGACGCTCAGGACCTCGGGGCCCACCCGTTGCACGTTTATTGCCGCAGCCCCGCTCGCCCCATCAGGCAAGGTCGCTGTGACCGTCACCGTTGCGGGGTCGCTGCCTCCCGTCGCGGAGATGGTCAGGGTGGAACTGGCCGTGCTGTTGGAAATCGCCGCCGAGGTGGGGTTCAGCGACGCAGTGAGCCCGGCCTCGGCAGAGCTGGTGGACACCGTAAAGCTGACCGGTCCAGGCTCGCCCGGGGCGACCTGGGCGGTGATGGCTGTGTGGTTTGACGAGCAGTCCCCGACGGGCAATTGGGTCTGCGCAGCCACCACCACCGGGACAATGACCGAGAGCGTGAAAGTAGTCGGTGCCTGGGACGTAGCCCCCGAAGCGGTGGCGGTCAAAGACACGGTGTAATTGCCCGGGGCCACGTTCGTACTGGCTGTAAGGGTCAGGGAGGTCGTGGTGGCGGGCAGGCTCACCGGGTTTGCGGACAGGCTCGACGTGACCCCACCGGGGAGCCCGCTCACGGCCACAGTCACCGGGTTTGCGGCGTTGTTGAAGCGAGTCACCGTTAGCACCACCGCACGCGTGCCGCCTTGGCCCAGCTCGTAGCCGGGGGCGGAGGGGGCCACCCCGACCACTGCGGGGGCCGCGGCCGGGACCGAAAAGCTGAGGTCGTCCATCACCCCGTCGCCGCCCGAGTGGTCGGTCCGGTAGATCGCCACGTAAGCGATATCTCCCGTCCCCCCGGTCGAATAGGTCAGGAAGGTCTGCGCTCCGGCACTGGCGGTGACGGCGGCCGCGCTCGTCTCGGAGGGCAACAGGTCCTTGTTGGTGTCGTACGCGTCGAGTTCGAAATGGGCTCCTGTTCCCCCTAGGTCGCCTACGTAGACAGATACGGCGTCCGCCGGGCTGGAAAGGACGGCGAAGGTACCTGCGGCGCCGAACTCCCCCGGGGATATGAGCTGGCCTGCGTTGCTACCGCCGTGGGCACCATAGGGGGTGACCACCGGGGGGGCCGCCGTGTCGGACGAGGCGACCCCGGTCCCGGGCGTGCCAAGGTTGAAGCCGGCCGATGTCGCGTACTCGAACGTAATGCCTGAGTATTGGTTGGTTATTTGCGTACCGACCGGGTAGGCCTCGAAATCGACCGTCGTGACAACGTCGCCGGCCGCTGTCCTTATGGCCGTTGCACCGGCCGGGCCGCCAACCACCAACGCGGCGGCGACCGCTACTGCGACCAAGATGCGCCCGGGAAATGCCGGGGGCCGCAGGGTGCGCCGTCGTGGCGAGTGAGCTCTCCGGATAGCAGCAAGCGAGGCTGCTGCGTCGTACTGGTCGCTACCTTCGCCCATGGCGCGCCTCCGCTTGCTCGGTGTCCTGCGGGCGCCCCGGTCCCATGGCGCTCCCGGCCCACCGGGTAACGATAAGAGCGTGAGCGGGATGTGGGAAGTGGTGAAAACCCTACGATTGGACCGAGCGGGCGCCGTCGAGGGCGCGGGCGAGCTGGGCCCTCGAAGAGATCCCAAGCTTGCGGTAAGCGCGCGGCCAGGTTCGCCTCGACCGTCTTGACGGTCACAAATGAACGGGCCGCGATGGCCCGGTTCGTAAGCCCGTCGGCGGCCAGTTTGGCGATCGTTTCCTCGGTGGCGCTCAAGCCCGATGGGTGTGACGGGCGCGCCACACGGGCGAGTTCCACTTCACAACGCCCTGCCCAAAGCCGTGCTCCCATCTCGGTGAACGCGTCGTGAGCCTGCTCTAGCTTCAGGCGTGCCAGCCGCCTCTGCTTCTGGCGGCGCCGTAGGCACCCGAGCTCGAGCAAAGAGCGAGCGGTTTCAAATGGCAGGCCTGCCGCTTCGTGCAGCACGAGAGCTTGCGCCAAGCACTCCGCGCCACTGTCGAGGTCCCCCCGAGCGCCGGCGAGAAGCCCGCGGCAGCGCGCCGCAGCGGCAAGCGCCCAGGTCCGCTCGAGTTCGTGCGCCTTGCGCTCGAACGCATCGACCAAGGCCTCTGCCCGGGCGTGTTCGCCGAGCCTTATCAACGCTTCCGCATGGTCGGGAACGAAAACGGCCAGCACGGGGTCGGCTCCGGTCATGTTGCCGACGACGCTTGCCATCGGCCCGAGCACGGCGTCCACCGCCTGGTTGTCGCCGAGCGACAGTTCCAGGAGGCCGAGAGCCCAGGAGGACCAGATCGCGCCCGATCGCCATCCCATCGCCGAAAAAAGACCGGCCGCCTGCTCGGCGTCTGCTCGTGCCCTCACCTCGTCGCCGCAGTAGGCACTGGCCAACGCGTCAGCGCTGTAAGCCATGGCCAGGGCTATTTTGTCCTCGGCTGCAATGGCCGCCCTCAAGGCCTCCGCACCGGTGGAAACCGCCCCGGCGATATCGCCTTTCCACACCTGAGCCCAAACGACGTAGAGGACCAATAGCGCGCCATCTGGCTCGGCGCCACGCTCGATAGCTTCGAGCCGTTGCTTGTCGAGGCTTTGCTTGGCCTCGTCGGGCCTGCCGGACCACAGCATGAGAAGGCTCGCGATCATCGTGGGGCGCATGATGACAGGACAGGGATGACCGCTTACCTCGGCACGAGCGCGCGGGCCAGGTCGGGTTCGCAGACGCCTTGGCCGCCAAGAAAGCGGATAACCGTCCGCACGGCCAGGGCCTGTGCTTCCAGCGCACCGAGGCCTAAAGAGGCGGCGCTCTCGAATGCGACTTCGGCATGAGGCAGCGCACCACCAAAATCGCCGAGGCTGGTCAGGTAGAACACTAAGTCGAGATGGACCGAGGTGATCAGGGCGACGCCGCCCGCTTCGACCGTGAGCGCCTCGCGAGCCAATTGCACCGACTCGTCGAAGTTCGCCGTTCGGCTTTTCACCTGGGCTGCCAGACGAAGCGCGGCCGCCCGCAAATGTCCCGTCCCTGTTGCCTTTAGCGCCTCTTCAATGAGCTCATCGGCCCGGCTGACCTCGCCGGCTTCGAAGTGTGCTCCGGCCGCGGCCGCCAGGCGCTCGCTGCGAGCTCGGGCCTCCTCGCCTGGGGTGAGCTCGAGAGCAAGCTCGAGGAGCTCGGCGGCGACCTGAGGCGCCCCACGGGCGGCGGCGGCCTTGGCGGCGGCGTCGAGCTGTGCAGCAACCTCAGAGTTAGCTCCCTCACTAGCGAGTGCGAGGTGGCGGGCACGTTCCTCGGGGTCGTCCGCACGACCCGAAAGCCGGCGGTGCACCGCTCTGCGGCGTGCAAGCGGCACGGAGTCGTAGATGCAAGCTGCCAAGAGAGGATGGGTGAAACGCAGGCGCCCGTCTCCCTCGGTTGCGATGAGGCCCGCTGCCTCGGCCCGTGCCAGGGGTACCGGGTCGATGATGCCCGCACGCGCGCTCGCCATGCAGGCCATTTCGACGAGAGCCTCCCGGGTGCGCGCAGGCAAGCGAGCGAAGCGCCCGGTCATCAGCTCGCGCAACCCGCTGGGGAGGGGTAAAGCGCCATGCCCGTGGCCAACTCTCAGGACCTCGCGTGCGATCTCTATGGCGTAAAGCGGGTTCCCACCGCTGGCCAATGCCACATGTGCCACTTCTCGCGGCGGTAAGCGGCCGGCGTAGCCACGCTTTAGGAGCTCCTTGGTGGTGGGCTCGTCCAGCGGGCCCAAGTCGATCACGAGCTGCTTGTCGCGCGCTACGGCGCCGAGCACAGTCGCCGTCGGGTTGGCCCCCTCCGCCAAGGTGACCAGAAGCGTGACCGGGCTGGCCTCCAGGCGTCGGAGGGCGAAGCGGAGGCAGCCTGCGGATGCGCCGTCGAGCCACTGCACGTCGTCAATGGCGATGAGGAGGGGCGTTTCCGAGGCAAGGTGCCTTAGCGCCGAGAGCACTGCGGTCGGCACGGTGCGGGCGTCGACGGCAGGAACGGCTTCGTGGCGCAAAAGGGCAACGTCGAGGGCATGGCGCTGCACCGGCGGCAACGCCTCCAGGGACAGCGGACCGACTTCGGAGAACAGGTCAGTCAAGCCCGAAAAGGCCAGGGGTACCTCTGCTGAGCTCGGTCGCGCGGACATGACGACAACTTTGGCTTCACCCGCCATGCGTACCCCCACCCGCCAAAGCGCGGTCTTACCTATGCCGGGCGGCCCCGCGACAGCGACCGCCCTTAGCTCGCCTTCCTGACGTCCGCACAGCTCGGCCAGAGCCTCGATCTCAGCCGACCGCCCCACCAGGACGTCGAACGGGCCCTCCACGCAAAATATCCTCTCACGTACCTCGGGGCCATCCGCGCCTGTCCTGTCAATGTGGTAGCAACGCGTGCCTACCACTGAAAGGACCGGCAATGGGAGCCTGCGCACACCTGGGGACAACCGACGTGAACGTCGTGCCTTCGAGTGAGGGTTGCGAGGACTGCCTGCGCACCGGGGACTGGTGGCTGCACCTTCGCTTGTGCATGCACTGCGGCCATGTGGGTTGCTGTGACTCTTCGCCGAACCGGCATGCGACCGCGCACTGGAAGGCCCATGGCGACCATCCCGTGCTCCGTTCTTACGAACCTCACGAGGACTGGTGGTGGTGCAACGCCGACCAACTGACCTTCGATGTCGACGGCGCCCCGCCCGCTCCTTCGCACCCGTAGGCATTGGTGCCCGAACCGGTAGGCGGGACCAAGGAGCCGGCCGGGGCCCCGTCAGATAGACCAGGCGCTGGCTCCGCCTGGGCGCCGTTCCATCACCCGATGTTCGCGGCGATGTCCGCTGCGGCCTTCGTCAGCAACGTCGGCAGCTGGATGCAAACCGTCGGGGCTCAGTGGCTGATGCTGACGCTTACCGGCTCCGCTGCGTACGTGGCTTTGGTACAGAGCGCCGCCAGCGTGCCGATCTTCCTTTTCGCCGTCCTTGCCGGCACGATCGGAGATCTTGTCGACAGGCGACGCTTTCTGATCATTGCGCAGACGTACATGTTCGCAGTGGCCGCCCTACTGGGCGTATTGACGATCCTCAAGGCGATATCGCCGTGGTCTTTGCTCGCTCTGATATTCGGTGTGGGGATCGGTCAAGCGCTCACGTCGCCGACGTGGCAGACCCTTCAACCCGAACTGGTCGATCCGGACGAAAGAACTCAAGCGATCTCGCTGGGGTCCGTCAATCAGAACCTTGCTCGAGCGGTCGGGCCTGCGATCGGTGGCGCCGTTCTCACGGCCACGAGCGCCGGGGCCCTGTTCTTAGTAAATGCGGCCACATTCGGGCCGCTTATCGCGGTTATCGCTCGGTGGCGCAGCAAGCGGGCACCCTCTGGCTTGCCACGCGAACACGTGAGGGAGGCAGTTCGCGCGGGTGGTCGTTACGTAAGAGCCAGCCCGGCGTTGCGGGTAGTGCTGCTGCGGTGCGGGCTCTTCTCTTTCTTTGCGAGCTCGATTTGGGCAGTGCTGCCGCTGATCGCGCAAAAGACGTACCACCTCGGTTCGGGCGGCTATGGGCTTTTATTGGGCTGCGTCGGCGTCGGCGCCGTTGTCGGGGCAAGTCTGTTGCCGCGGCTCCGCAAGCGTTTCTCCCCCACAGCACTCCTGCTTGAGGGTGCTGCCATCCTCGCGGTGGTTGCGCTCCTGCTCGGTTTTGTACACGTGACTGCAATAGCGGCCCTGGCACTCGCGGGTGGTGGCTCAGCATGGATCCTTGCTCTCTCCACGCTGAACTCGCTGTACCAGCTGATGCTGCCACAGTGGGTCAAAACACGTGGGATGTCGTTTTACCTAGTCGTGTTCCAGGGTGGTACGGCAGCCGGGAGCGCGCTCTCCGGCCTACTGGCTGAGCACGCCGGGTTGGCGGCGACTATGGCCATAACGGCGGGAGGTCTCATGATCGGCCCGCTCGCAGGCCTCCGTTACCGGCTCCACCCGATCGCCCCTGAGGAGCTCCTCCCGACCGGTGACTGGCCGCAGCCGGTCCTGGCCGGGCCGCGCGTACCGGGCGGGCCGGTCCAGGTGACTATCGAGTACTTCGCCCTTGGCGGGCACGAGGACGAGCTAATGGCGGTCCTCGAGGAGACAAGGTTTAGCCGCCGCCGCACCGGCGCGAGCGCATGGCTGCTTTGGAGGGACAGCGCGGACCCGTCTCGCATCCTCGAGCAGTTCGTCGTGGTGTCCTGGGAAGAGCACCTTCGCCAGCACGGGCGCATCACGGTGCGTGACCAGGCCCGCATAGACCACGCGCGCTCTTTGACCGACCCGGCCCGTCCCACGTCTGTCACCCACTGGTTGGCTGCCCCGGTGCCGGGCAAATAAACGGCCCGCAGCCAAGGTTGTTTGGGCAGCCAAGGTTGTTTGGGCAGCTAGGGCTTTTTGGGCTGTACGACTTGGAGGTGAAGCTCGCCTAGCTGGGCGGGCGTGACTGCGGCGGGGGCCCCATCAGCAGGTCACGGGCCATCTGGTTGAGCGGGAAGGCGATGACTTCTCGGATGTTGGGCTGGTCTTCGAGCATCATGAGCAACCTGTCTACGCCTGGCGCGATACCGGCATGGGGGGGTGGCCCGTAACGAAAAGCGTTCCATAGCGCCGGGAACGAGTGCTCGAGGCGGTCGCGGGAGTAGCCCGCGATGGCGAAGGCTTTTTCCATCACCTCGGGCAGATGGTTGCGGACAGCACCCGAAGAGAGCTCTACCCCGTTGCAGACGACGTCGTACTGGAAGGCCAAAATGTCGCCCGGCTCGTTGCTTTCCAAGGCCTCCAGCCCACCTTGGGGCATCGAGAACGGGTTGTGCGAGAACTCCCACTCGCCTGTGTCAATGCTGCGTTCGAACATCGGGAAGTCGACTATCCAACAAAAGGCGAGCAGGTCGGGGTCCGCCAGCCCGAGGTCGCGCCCGAGCGCGGCGCGGACTTGGCCGAGGGCGATGCTGGCCGATGGAGGCGGCCCGACGGAGGTAAGGATGGCGTCGCCCGGGGAAGCGGCTGTGGCCGCGACCAGGGTGCCCATCTCTTCTGGGGTGAGCTTCCTTGACAGTGGCCCCTTGGGCTCGCCCCCGTCGGCCGGTAGCTGTAACCAGCTTCCTATCGTCGCCAGGCCCTTGGCGGCCTCGCCGAAGGCGTCGAACCAGCTCCGGGGCTTGTCTGCTGCACCCGGCGCCAGCAGGGCGCGGACCACGTTGCCCCGCGACGGCGCCTCGGCAAACATCGGCAGCTCCGTTTGGCCCCCCAGTTCACCGGTGACGTCGACGATGTCGAGGCTGAAGCGGAGGTCCGGTTTGTCCGTGCCGTAACGGGCCAGCGCGTCGGCGTAGGAAAGCCGCGGGAAAGGCGCCGGCGCCCTCTTGGAAGAAAGTGAGCCTACCAGCTTGCCGAAGAGCAGCTCCACCTCGGTGAAGACGTCCTCCTGGGTGGCGAAAGCCATCTCGAGGTCGATCTGGTAAAACTCGCCCGGGCTGCGGTCGGCACGGGACGCCTCGTCCCTGAAGCACGGTGCGATCTGGAAGTAACGCTCGACCCCGCCGACCATCAGTAGCTGTTTGAACTGTTGGGGCGCCTGGGGGAGCGCATAGAACTCGCCTGGGTAAAGCCGGCTCGGCACGAGGTAGTCACGGGCGCCCTCGGGCGACGAGACCGTCAGGATGGGGGTCTGCACCTCGAGGAAGCCCCGCTCGGTCAGGTGAGCCCTCACAACCTGGCAGAAGCGGGCCCTTTTGGCGAGCCGCTCGACGAGGGGCCCCGGCGCATGTCCAGGTAGCGGTACGTAAGGCGGGCTTCCTCGCCCACCTCGCTGTCGCGCTCGACGGGGAAGGGGAGCACATCGGACGAAGACAGCACCTCGACAGCTTGCCACCTCCACCTCTACCGAGCCGGTGGCGAGCTTGGGGTTGACCGTGGCCGGGGGCCGCGCCACGACCTTGCCGGTGACGCTCACTGAGCTCTCGAGGCGGAGGTGGGAGAGGGCCTCGAAGGCGGCATCGGCTGGGTGCGAAACGACCTGGACAACCCGGGCGCGGTGGTCCCCGCGGAGGTACCCATGCCCCTCGCCGGGTGCCCCCCCCTCGCTCGGGAGATCGGCCTGCGGCCCTGCGGGGTCGCGCAGGTCCACGAAGAGCAGGCCACCGTGGTCGCGTTTGGCCGATACCCAGCCGGCCAGGCGCACCTGCTTGCCGATGTCGCCGGGACGGAGCTGGCCGCAACGGGTGGAACGGTAGCGGTTGGCGGCGAAGGGCTCGAGGGAGGGAATGTCGGCCATGTCGGCAATGAGGTTACCCGTCCGAGCCGAGCCCAGTGACGGCGTAGGCTTACAAGCCGGGAAACAGACCACAGGAGACGCAGCTATGGCCACATCAAACAACAGCTTCGGTGCCCGCGGACGCCTGGACCTGGGCGGCCAAGCCGTCACGGTGTACAAGCTCGCCACTTTGGCGGGCGAGGCGCGCTTCGACATCGGGCGCCTCCCGTTCTCGCTGAAGATCCTGCTGGAAAACCTGCTCCGCCACGAAGACGGCCTCAACGTTACGGCGGAGAGCATCGAGGCGCTTGCGTCGTGGGCGACGTCGGCCACCAGTGCCCCCGGGTCACAGCGCGCCCAGATAGCCTTCTCGCCGGCCAGGATCCTCATGCAGGATTTCACAGGCGTCCCGGTCGTGGCAGATCTGGCCGCCATGCGCGATGCAATGGTGGCCCTCGGCGGGGACCCTGGGGCCGTACAGCCCCAGGTGCCCGCAGAGCTCGTCATCGACCATTCGGTGATCGCAGATGTGTCGGGTCGCGCCGACGCGTTTTCGCGCAACTCCGAGCTCGAGTTCGAGCGCAATGGGGAGCGCTACAGGTTCCTGCGTTGGGGACAGCAGGCCTTCGGCACGCTCAAAGTCGTCCCGCCGAACACCGGGATATGCCATCAGGTCAACCTGGAGCACCTCGCAAAGGTCGTTTTCCGTACGGAGGATGGCGATGCTTACCCCGACACCCTTCTTGGCACCGACTCGCACACGACCATGGTGAACGGGCTAGGTGTCCTTGGCTGGGGGGTCGGCGGGATCGAGGCGGAAGCGGCGATGCTCGGCGAGCCTGTGACGATGTTGATCCCCGATGTGGTCGGGTTCAAATTGACCGGCGAACTGCCCGAGGGTTCGACGGCGACCGACCTCGTACTGACGGTTACCGAGCTGCTGCGAAAGCATGGCGTCGTCGGCAAGTTCGTTGAGTTTTACGGCGACGGGGTACCCAAGGTCGCCCTCTACAACCGGGCGACGATCGGCAATATGAGCCCAGAGTACGGGTCGACTTGCGCCATTTTCCCGATAGACCAAGAAACGCTGCGCTACCTACGCTTTACGGGCCGCTCCGAGGAGCAAGTACAGCTTGTGGAGGCCTACGCCAAGGAGCAGGGGATGTGGCACGACCCGACCAACGAGCCCGTCTACTCGCAGCGTGTCGAGCTCGACCTGTCCACCGTGGAACCGAGCCTGGCGGGCCCGGCCAGGCCGCAGGACCGGGTACCTCTGCGCCGCTCGAAGGCGGCGTTCCGCGAGTCGCTGCCGAAAATCCTAGGGAAAGAAACCCCTGAGGACGCGCCGGCACGAGTGCCCGTGGCCAGTGGAGGGCCGACCGGGTTCGACCTAGGCCACGGCGATGTGGTCATCGCTGCCATAACGAGCTGCACGAACACGTCCAACCCCGACGTGATGATCGCGGCCGGCCTTGTCGCAAAACATGCGGTGGAGCATGGGCTTTCAGTGAAGCCGTGGGTCAAGACATCGCTCGCCCCGGGGTCCAAGGTAGTCATGGACTACTACGAGCGTGCCGGGCTGACGCCGTACCTCGACAAGCTGGGTTTCGAACTTGTCGGCTACGGCTGCACGACTTGTATCGGCAACAGCGGGCCGTTGCTGCCAGGTGTTCCCGAGGCGGTTGCCCAGGGTGGCCTCGCCGTGGCCGCCGTGCTCTCAGGCAACCGTAATTTCGAGGGCCGGATAAACCCCGACGTCCGTATGAACTACCTGGCTTCCCCACCTCTTGTTGTTGCGTACGCGCTTGCTGGTTCGATGGACTTCGACATCACGGGGGAGCCTCTCGGTACCGGCAGCAACGGCCAGCCGGTTTACCTGCGTGACATTTGGCCGACCACGCAGGAGGTGGCCGAGGTGATCAGCGAGGCTATCGCGGCCGACATGTTCGAAAAAAGCTACGCCGAGGTCTTCGCGGGCGACGAGCGTTGGGCAGCGCTCGATGTCCCGCTGGGGGAGCGCTACGAGTGGGGGACCACTTCCACCTATGTCCGCCAACCGCCCTTTTTCGACGGGATGCCCGCCCAGCCGGCGCCGCTTCGCGACATACACGGTGCCCGGGCACTCGCCAAGCTCGGCGGGTCCGTGACCACTGACCACATCTCACCGGCCGGGAACATCAGGAAAGATGGCCCGGCAGGCTCCTGGCTCGTAGACCATGGCGTGGCCCCTGTCGACTTCAACTCCTATGGGTCGCGTCGCGGCAACCACGAGGTGATGATGCGGGGCACCTTCGCCAACGTCCGGCTCCGCAACCAGCTGGCGCCCGGGACCGAGGGCGGCTTCACGACGTTCTTCCCCACGGGGGAGGTGACCACGATCTACGACGCTGCCATGCGATATGCGCAGGAGGGCACGCCCCTTGTCGTGCTCGCCGGCAAGGAGTACGGGTCGGGGTCGTCGCGTGACTGGGCTGCGAAGGGGACCACGCTGCTCGGCGTGCGAGCCGTGCTGGCCGAAAGCTTCGAACGCATCCACCGGTCCAACCTGATCGGCATGGGGGTGCTGCCGCTGCAGTACCTGCCGGGCGAGTCGGCCGAGTCCCTTGGCCTCTCCGGCCAGGAAGTGTTCGACATCATCGGCCTGGAAGCAGCCGCCCCCTCACCCGCCCCTCTCCCGGAGCAGCTGACCGTCACGGCGGGTAGCAAGACCTTCAATGTCGTGCTCCGGCTCGATACCCCAGTCGAGGCGGAGTACTTCCGCCACGGCGGCATCCTGCTCTACGTGCTGCGCCACCTGCTCGACCGGCAGGGCCACTGAGCCACGGCGGGCCGCCAGGAGCTGCTAGTGCCGCCGTGCGCCAAGACCGGTACTGGTTCAGGCACCGGCTTTGTACAGGTGGCGCTCCGAGGACAAGTTGGCCGAGACGACGTCTTGGACCACCGCGATTAGAGCCTGCGTGGGGGCGCTTGGGCGGCCTCGTTTGCGCAGCGCCATACCGACATGGCGCAGAGGGAGGCCGTCAACACTGACCGTACGGTAGCCGTCCGGCAGCTCAGGGACCGTCGTGGCCGGTACAAGTGCCGGCCCGTAGCCGCGCAACGTCAGGGCGGCCAGCAAGCGGAGCCCGTCTATGTCGGCCTTGGACGACAGCATCGTCCCCGCGTGGCGGGCGGCCTCGTCCAGCTCCTCACGGAAACCGGTATGCGGCGCCGGCAGTATCAGCTCGACGCCCTCGAGGTCGCTGATATGAACCTTGGCCGCGCTGCTGAGGGGGTGGTCTTGGGCTACGAGCAGGACGATGTCCTCGTCGAAGAGGGCCTCGACCCTGAGGTCGGGGTTGGCGAGCGGCAGGTTCACGACTGCGCAGTCGAGCCCCCCGCTTGCCAGCAGGACTCCGAGCGCCGACGAGGTGGCCTCCGTCGTGACCAGCCTCACCCTGGGGTGGGTGAGCGCGAGGCGGTCCAACAGGGGCAGCACTAGCCAGCGACCGGTCGTCGCGATCATGCCGAGCCGCACGCTGCCCACGACCTCTTGGCGCAGCGAAGCCAGGTCTGCCGCAACGGCGTCCAGTTCGGCCTGCACCTCCCGTGCGCGTGCCTCAACCGCCCGCCCCTCGTCGGTGAGCAAGCCTGTCTGGCGGTCGACCAGCTCCACCCCGAGCTCGCGCTCGAGACGCTTTATATGGCCCGAGACGTTGGACTGTACGGTGTGCAGCGCTGTAGCCGCACCCGAGAAGCTGCCATAGTCGGCGATCGCCACGAGGGCGGCTAGTTGGCGCAGGTCCACGAACGCCAGTATCGCGGTCAATCCCGGGTAGCCGGCAAACCTTGAGGTTGGGAGCCCAACTGGGCCGGCGAGGTTGAGGCTGGCCGTCGCTGGGTAATTCCATGGATGAGCAACAAACATGCCCAACATGGCCGAAGGCACGGCGCGTTGGCGGGGGCGGCCTGGCCGAGGCCCAAAGGAGGTAGGAGATGTCTAAGCATCTGGCTGTCACTGGACCAGGTCTGGTAGTCCCGCAACGCCCTCAGCTTGTTCGTTGGGGGAGCGTGTTTGCAGGGACCGTGGTCGGGTTGGCAACGTTCGCACTGCTGAACGCTCTCTGGCTGGCGTTATCGTTCGGTAGCCACGAGTCCGTCGTGTACAGCAACTTGTCGTGGTGGATCGCAGGTACTGCGATCTTTTGCATTTTCCTCGCAGGTCTCATCGCCGGCGTGAGCTCAGGCGCGCGCGGCCTCGGCGCTGGTAGCGTCAGTGGGCTCACGACCTGGGGCTTGGTCGTCATAGCAGTGGCTGTTATCGTCGTACCCACCTTCGCGATCGGCCACATCCCCAACGCGGTCACTGTAAGCGGGAAGGTCTATTCGATAAATTACCTGAGCTACTGGGCCGCCTTTTGGGCCCTGCTCATCGGCTTGGGCGCCGGCCTTATTGGGGGCGTGATCGGCGGGGCGGCGCCCCGTAACACCGCCGAGCCCTACGTCGACCTGCGCGAGCCCACAGTTCGCGAGCCGGTAGTAGCCCGCACCCAGGTTGCCCCCTCGGCTACGGCTTCGGGCACCGCTGCCGTGCCGGCCGGAGTGCCGGTCACGGCGACCAATCGCATGGTCCCGGTCGGGACGGTCCCGTCTAGGCAAGAAGAGGCCACAGGGCCGTACTTTTACGAGAACCACTAAGGCTTGTCAGCCGCTGAACAGCGGTGAAGATGTCAGGGCTTGGGGGGCCAGCGTTTTTCGTCCGCTGGCGAACGTCGTCGGGCGCCGTCCTTGGGCGACGGCCCGAGCGCCCAAGCCCTGCGCCATGGCGAGGCGTCGGGGCCGGTAAGAGACGGGGTGGCGCCACGTGCGGCGCGCCGCTGGGCTGACCACCAGTCCGTGCTCGCCTCATCGCCCAGAGCCGCAATGGCCCGTTCCACATGGTTCGCGAGTTCCCGGGTGGGCAGGTCAGGCATTATCGGCGTGCCAAAGGTTACCTTGGTCTCGCCGGTGTAAATGCGCCTCGCCCCGCGGGGAAGAAGGCGGCCGGTCCCCTTGATGTGCACAGGCACGATCGGTCGGCCGCTGCGCGTGGCGAACCAAGCTGTGCCCGCGCTGTGGGACTGGCCCCAGCCGTCTGGGCTCCGGCCGCCTTCGGGGAAGATCAACAGGTTCCAGCCGTCGGCGAGCAGCGATGCCGTTCGGCTGGCAGAACTACGGCTCGCCTTCGTGCGCTCGAGCGGTACCGCATTGAGCGCAAAGGCAAAGTAGGCCGCCTTGAAACGCGTGTCGAAGAAATAATCGGCTGCGGCCAGCGTAACGATCTTGTGCCGCCACGGCTCCGGCAGGACCGACAGGACGAGCGGGGTATCGAGGTGGCTCGAATGGTTGGCCGCGAATATGACAGGGCCCTCCACGGCTTCAAAGCGGTCCAGTCCTTCGACCGAAGGTTGCGCAACGGCGTTCACTAGAGGGCGGGTCAGCAGGTCCGTCCATGCCGCCCGAGCAAGGCGGACCGGGTACCGCCGCGCCCACTCGGTGTCGTAGTTGGTCCCGAGCGTGGAACGTTTCGCCGGCAGCGGGACCGAGGTCGGCCGAGTAGGAGCGCCGAACGGGAAAGGGAGCTCCCGCAAGGAGAAAGCCCGACCGGTCTTGCCGAAGCGGCCCAGCGCACCGAGGCGGTCACGGACCTCGCTAATGGACATCGGGCCTAGTCGACATCGGGCTTAATGGACATTTGCAAGCATGACCGGGGGGCAGCGGAAATATGTGATCGTCGGGTCCCGCCCAACCTGGTCCTCAGCCATCTCGAGTGCGTCGGCGAGAGTCGTTGCGGGCTTGAAACCCATCCGCCGTACGGCTTTACGGTTGCCACCGACGATTATCGTGGCACCCGCGTGCTCGAGCGCGTGCGCTCCCCAGTACCACATGTAAAACGGGTGGACCCCGTGGTACGCGTAGCTAGTGCGGTAGAGGTGGCGGTACCACTCGTCTGTGGCAAAGCGCTCTTCGTAAATCTTTTCTATCTGGAGGGGGTCGGTGGTGGCCGACAGGACCTCTTCGAAGAAGTCAATGTACGACGGGTGGTGCACGGGGTGGAAAGCCCACGGTGTCGGGTGCGAGACGATCACGACACCACCAGGGCGCACAAGCGGTTTTCCTATGTAGAAGTTGAAAAAGTACCCGAGGCTCATGCACATGACGAGCAGGGGGTTCATTATCGAGTTGACGTTGTAGGGCCCGACATGCGGCAGCCCGAATATGACGACGTCGCTCTGGCCTTCGACGTCGACGAGCTGTTGGCGGTGGAGGGCTTCGATCGTGGAGGCGTGGACCGCCTCTACTTCGCCGGCCTGGACGCTCGTCATCGCTTGAGGTGCCAGGATCGAATGAAATATCGACCTTTTTGTAGCCGGCGAGAGCACATCGAGGCCGCGGCTGGTGGCCACGAACGTTGCCCTGTCGCGCACGTCCCACTCCCACTCACGCTTTTGCAGGAACGCCATCTGCGAGGGGAAGGCGTCGTTGTTGAGGGTGGTCTCGATCTGGAAGACCTTCACGTGCTTGCCGAGGAAGCGCCCGATCCGCCACGCCGACGAATGCAGCTCGGAATTGGGACGGTCCATCAGCGAGCGGCTGTGCTGGAGCGTCTTCACGTTGTGGTGGTGGCGGACACTGCGGTAGCTCATGAGGCCCGTCGAGGTCGACTTGTGGCCGCCGTCCATCGCGACGAGGTTTATGTTCACGTAAACGAGCAGGTCCGATTCCGCAACCCTGCGGTTGACTTCGACGTCCTCGCCCTTGTCGGTCTTGCCGACCATGACGAGTTCGGACGGGTCCTCGGCATCGTGCTGGAGTAGCGCGCCGTGCGGTGCGAAGGCGTCGAAGATGCGGTCTCCCAGCGCATGGCGCAGCTCGGCATCGGTCATGCGCCGGTGCAGGCCCAGCGCCGCTATCAGGACCACGTCGTCCACTCCGGCGGCTGCTGCCATTTCGAGGACTGCTTCGATCACCCGTTGGCGGTTGTCCGGCCTGCGCATCGGCGGCAGCGGCAGCGAGAGGTCATCGAAGGCGATCGTGAGGCGCATGCCCCCGTGCAGCAGATCCGGCAGCGGGGGGCTGTCGCCGAGCGGCTCGAGGAGGGCTTGGCGGATGGCAGCGTCTGGGTCAGGGAGCGGGGCCAGCGGTTCGGGCGCGTAGATGACGCGGCTCCGGTCGGCTGGCAGGCGCTCCAGCCTGAAGCCCTCCCCGTGCCAGATGAGCACGGGAGGTGTGGAGCGGTCGACTTCGAGGACAAACCCTGGACGAGGCATTATTCGAACGATCTCTTCTTTTCTCGGCGCATGTCGAAGGCGACCTTTACGGAGCCACGGCGGCCGGCGGCAGCCGCGTGCTCTATCGCTTCGGCTGCGCGATCGAGCGTGTAGGTCGCTGAGAGCAGTCGCTCCAGCCGAGCAGCCTCGGCGAGCTCGAATGCTAGGTCGAAACTGTGGCGCCCACCCATGGACGGCTCGGCGCCGTAGGTATAGGAGCCGGTCAGGGATACCTCCCGCTGCCAGAGCGGGGTGAGGTCGATATGGGCCGGCGCCGGCATCCCGGCCAGCACGAGGGCGCCACCCGGCGCTGTCACCGCAAGGGAGTCGGCGATCGAACTCGCGCTTCCGACACAGTCGATCACGAGCGGGGCGCCGCCTGAGAGCTGGCCGGAGCCGAGCACCCAGGACCCCGTCGAGCGCCTGACGGCGCGGCGTAGCTCGCCGGGTTCGGCAACCGAGGTGGCGCCCAAGCGAGCAGCCAGTTCGCGCTGGTGGGGGTGCTTGGCGACGGCGATCACCCGCGTGACGTCCTCGCGAAAGCGCGAGAGGGCGGCGATGACACACAGGCCAAGGGTGCCGGCGCCCACCACCACGGCCGTGACGTCGCCGGCCAGTGTGGTCCCGGCGGGCAGGGGGCTGAGGGCGGCGTGGACGGCGCAGGCTACCGGTTCGACCAGGACGGCTGCCTCGTCGGGGAGGCTCTCCGGCACGGGGTGCAGCTGGCTCTCGTGTGCCACGAAAGCGAGCGACCATCCGCCGCCGGTCTCCTTGCAGTAGCCGGTTTGCAGCCCGGGCGATATGTGGCCACCTGTCAGGTTGACGCAGTGGCGCCGCCTGTCGTCTGCGCAAGCCGGGCAGAGCGGCTTGATACCCCGCGCCTCGCAACCAAGGACCGGCTCTATCACGACCCGCTGGCCGTCCTCTGTGTCCGCCACGACCTCGTGGCCTGGCACGAAGGGGAAGCTCACGATCGGTTCGAACCAGCGCGACGAACGCCCGTCCACGGTCGCCAGGTCGCTGCCACAGATGCCCGACATCCGCGGCAGGAGCCTGTGCCAACCTGGACCGGGCAGTTCCGGAGGAGGTACGTCCACCAGGCGGAGAGGGCCGTAGCGCCCACCGGCGCCCGCTTTCCACTCCGAGGCGATGCGCGCCATGGCAAAACGCGGCACCGAGCGTTCGACCTGGAGGGCCTTCATGACTCCCTTAGACCGCTGGACGCCTTGTTTTGGCTCATTATTGGCCCGAAGGGCAGCAGCGCGCGCCGGTAACCGGGCGCGCGGGGCCAATGCTCGACGTGCCAACCGCGTTTGCGGGCGATCGCCGCGAGCTTGGTCTCGGGGTTGACCGCTACCGGGAACCCTGCGGCCTCCAACATGGGCAGATCGCTGGTCGAGTCGGCATAAGCGACGCATTCGGCCAGGTCAAGACCGTGTTGTTTGGCATAGTCAGCCATGATGAGCGCCCGCGCCTCACCCGTGGGGGGTGCCTCGGCGAGCTCGCCGGTCAGCTCCCCGTCGACGGTGCCCATGTGGGCGCAGACCACGTCGTCGAACAACGGGCGGAACGGTTCGAGCACGAAGTCAAGCGCTCCGGTGATCAGGAGAGTGCGGTGGCCGAGCTCGCGGTGCTGGCGCACCCGGCGCACCCCGGCCGGGAAGGACTTCTCGAGGAGCAGGTCGCTCGTCAGCTCCGACGCCTCCCCACGAAGTTCGTCGAGGTCGGCGTTTTGGTAGCGGCGGTAGAACCAGCGCAAGAAGTCGCCCCTGTCGACCATGTCGAGCGAGAGCATCCTGGGCGCCTCGAGAAGGGTGCGCACCGTGAAACGAGCACGCTCGGGCAGGTCCATGTGCCTGGTGGCGAGCCAGGCGTAGCTGTCGACGACATTGGTCGCTACGAGGGTGTTCTCCAGGTCGAACACGGCGAGCTGGCGGTCGGGCGAAAGCACCGCCTTTTTGCCACGTTCTTCACGTGACAGGCTGCGCGAACCCTGGCGTTGCCGCCCGGGGCCAGCCAGGCGCACCCGGGCGTGCGCCACGACCGCGGGCAGGTAGACGTCGTGGCAATACCGGGGCCACTCCAATACGGCGGGGTCGAAGCAAAACTCGTCTTGCTCGTTGGCGGGGAGCAGGTCGTTGACAGCGAGCAGGCGGTCGACCTGGAAAACAGCTTCGGTCTCGGTGTACGAACCGTACAGTTCGACGTAGCCGAGAGCCCGCTCAGCCTCCTCGCGGCGCTCCTCGATCCGGGCAGCCAGGTCGGCCTTGCCGCCCCTTAGCGGAAGGGTCAGCAAGGCCCGCTCGGCACCGCGCAAGGCCCGCGTGGCTGTGCGGAGCTGGTTCTGTACCCGGCGCCGCCCCGGGAACGACCACTCCGGCACCTCTATCGGTTGGCCTTTGTCGTCGGCCAGCGGGTGCTCCGAGAACCATTCGCGCACCAGGTCGACGAGCTGGCCGTAGCGCAGAGGGTTGCGGGCGCCGGAGGCGGCATGGACGACATCGGGGCTCTCGAGCGGCCCACGGGCGGCGACGGCAAGAATGGCCGCCACCACCAGGTCGACCGGGATCACGTCGATGATCCCCTCGGGGATGCCGGGGAACTCCTTGAGCAGGCCCCGGGCATAGCTGATGATTACGGGGTCAGCCATCCGGAAGCCCCTTATCCAGCCCGGATGGGGTTCGGAAAGTGCAGCCTCGATGATGGAGGGGCGCACCACGGTGACCGGCAGGTCGCCGCGGCCTTCGAGAAGAGCCCATTCGCCCAGGGCCTTCGAGTACGCGTAGGCATCTGGCCAACCAAGGGCTTGCGCCCGGGCCTTGCCGAGCTCGACCATGCGGTCCTGCGCCCAGTCGACACGCAGTTTCTCGGTCCGCTCGGCGAGGAGGGGCACGCCCGCCGCCCCCAGTTCGGCACGGGCCGACGAGCGAAGCCGAGCAAGCTGTTTGGGGTCACGGCTGGCAGCCTCCGCGTCCGACCGGGCGCGTCTGGCCGCCGCGACCTCTTCCCGCCAGGGGACCCTTGTCGAAAATGGCGTCTCGGAAAGCACGGCTTCGGGAGCCGGCCCACGCCTACCCCCGGCTACGTACGCGGTGGAAACGGCGACAAGGTGGGGGAGGGACGCCTGTTGTTGCAACACCGCCGCAAGGCGCGACGGGCCGAGCAGGTTGACCTCCACTGCGGCGTCGAGGGGCGCATCGAAGCTGACGGTGGCAGCAGAATGCACGACGGTAGAACAGCTCGACAGCACCTCTCGGCCGGCGTCGTCAAGGCCGAGCCCGTCTACGGTGACGTCGCCGGCGATCGGGATGATGCGCCGGGACGTCTCCTCGTCAAAACCGTCACCGAGCTCGCGCCGGAGCCGCTGGAAGCAGTCATTGCGCAGGACATCTCTTTCAACCCGGTCCTTCGCCCCACGCCTGCCTGGGCGCACGAGTAGGACGACCTCTGTACCGGGCAGGCACCGCAGCACCCGCTCTGTCAGGGCCGTGCCGAGGAACCCTGTTGCGCCGGTGATCGCGACCCGCCGGCCCGCAAGTGCCTCTCGGAGCATCCTCCGTGTTTACCACGTAGGCCCTGGATGATCAGGTACCGGGCTGGTCAGATGGCATTTGGCAACGGCCGGTGGTGTTACGAAGAGCGGCGCTGGGAGGCGCGCGATTTGCTCTGTGGCCGGGTGTAGCGCGAGTTGTTGGAGGGCAGGGCCCGTCCCGTTGCAGTGACGACCGGTGCGTCGGCCTTGGTTTTGCGAGCACGCGCCGCTTGAGCCGCGGCCTGCCCGCCCCCCGGCCGCTTGCGCTGAGACTGCCTGCTGCTCCCACCACCCACGCTCGCGGACGAAGCGGTCCGGGCCGGCTTGGGCGAGTGGGCTGATATCCATTCCTTTTTCTGCTTGTTCATCCGGAACATGATCACCCAGATGAAATATCCGCCCCCGGCGATAAAAATCAGATACCAGAGATCGGTCAAGCCTGTGGGGAACGGCAGGTTCACGGCCAGTACCCCGGCTACGAAAAAGGAAATGGCGGTTACGTAGCGCCGTTTCCAGTAGATGCTCCCGGCAGCCACCAAAGTGACCACGAAGACGAGGATCGTCTGCTCAGGGTGGGTAATGGGCACCCAGTGAGTCACAGATTTGCCGTGAACCGTCGTGACTCTCTGGGTAATGTCGTGCCCGAAGTACGAGAAGGCCGACAGCCCGACCACGACCGCCGCCACGTACAGGGCTCTCCGCGGCTCGGGGTCCTGCAAAGCAGACGTGGCTTTTGCCGCTTCCCTGCGCAGTTCCTGGTAAGACGCGCGGTCAGCCGCTTTTTGTTTGCGGACCAGTTCTTTTTGCTTGCGCTCTATCTCCTTGGCGGAGGTGGCAGAGCTGACCTCCGGCTGAGTGCGGGACCTTGTTTCGACGGTGGTGACTTCGTCGTCGTAGTCCTCATCGCCGCCGTCTTCGTCGCTGGCCGGCGGGGCAGCCCCTCGCCGCAGGAGGCTCACCCCTCGCCCGCCTCGCCATCCGGGCCCTCGGTCGGTCCACTCGCCGTCTCCTCGCCCTTGTCGGCGCCAGGCAAGAGCCAGGTCCGGACCTTCACCGAGCTCTGGCGCGGCCCCAGCTGCTCGAGCTGGGCCTCAACCGGGAGATCCGTCGGTGGGTCGCCGGAGGTCACCATTATGATCGCCGGTTCCTTCTTCTCGGTTTCCAGGGCCTGTTGGAGGCCAAAGGCGAACGCGGTCAGGACGGCGCCGGTAGCACTGCGCTGCCTCCAGCGCTCGACGCTGTCCGGGAGACCGGTGCGCCTCGGCGCCTCGTTCTCCAGGAGCTCTTCGGTCCCCTCAGGAGCAGCTCGGCGGACGTGGCGGCGGCCCAGTTCGTCGACATACTCTTCTGCCTCGCCGTCCTCGTCGTCGAAGTACTCGTCTTCTACGAGAACCTCGTCCTCGTGCACAGCGGCGCTGCCCGGCTCGCTCGCAACGGCTTCGGGCGTCATGTCTTCAGGGTCTTGCTCGGCCACCCTTCCACGCTAGCGCTTCGCTGAGCGGTCTGGGCTGTGCCCCTCCCGGGGCCACCCCTGCTCGTCCTGAGCGAGTTGACGACCGTTGGCGTAATGTCAACTCACGGGACTGGCTCACCGGTTGGAGCATGAGACTGGACTAAGGGGGGCACGCCTTGTCATATGTCACTAGCAACTGGTCGTACGATCCCTTCTTGCTGTTGGCGGGCTTGGTCGTCTTGGTCCATGAACTCGGGCTGCACAACTTGGCCCGGCGCTCCCGCCTCGAACGGGCTCGGGCGCGCCGGCGCCGCTCTCTGTTTTTCTATGCCGGGTTGGCAGTGTTGTTATTGGCGGTCGACTCTCCCATCGATTATTGGGCCGACTATTACTTCTTCGTCCACATGATCGAGCACATCCTGATCATGTTCTTCGCCCCCGTCCTCATCGTGGCCGGCGCCCCTTGGCTCCCCCTGGTCCACGGCATGCCGGTAGGGCTGAGGCGCCGGGTCATGAGGAGCTTCCTGTTGGGCGGCTGGGCGACACCGGTACGGGCCTTGGCCCGGGCCTGACAGGCGGTTGGGTGGCCGTAGTGCTGTTCAACCTGGCGATGGTCATATGGCACGTTCCGGCGCTGTTCGACCTCGCCGAAAGGAACCAGCTCGTTCACATCTGGCTGATGCATTCAAGTTTTTTCTTCACAGGACTGCTCTTTTGGATGCAGGTCATCCCGTCGTACCCGGTGAAGCCCAAGCTCACGACGGGTTCGCAGATCGCGGCCATCCTGGGCACCAACGTCGTCATGATCATGCTGGCAATGTCCCTGAGCCTGTTCACCGACCACTCCCTGTACACGGTCTACGACCACCTTGCCGGTATCCAGATGTCGCCTTTTGCCAGCCAACAACTCGGTGCCGCAATCTTGTGGGTTTGCGGCGACTTCTGGGCTTACCCAGCGCTAATAGTCCTCATCCGCAGGGCCATGGCCGACGATGGAGGGGCCGGACGGCTGGTGGACCGGGTGTTGCACGCGCACGCGAGCGGCACGGTAGGCCGGCCAGCCGGTGAGTGAAGGGGCACCCACCTTTCCGCCCCTTCCCGACGGGAATGGCGACGCCGGCCCTTCCGAGGTGCCTGGTCAAAGCCGCCCCCGGCGGGAGCCAGAGCGGCCCGACCGGGCTGCCGCTCTCGCCGCTGGCCCGACCAAGGTGCCCCGGGCCTTCATCGTGGTCGCCCTGGCCTGCGTTGCGCTGTTGGGCCTGGGAGGCGCCGCGCTCGATCGCGCCTTCCCGGGGGCGGGCAGTCCAGCCGCTGCCGACGTTGTCACCACGATCGGCAACTACCCCCCACCGTTTGTGGTGGGCCCCGACCGACGCGGCGATAGCCCAAACGGGGGCGCGGGAGCGTCTCAGTTGCCGGCGTCCCAGTCTGCCCTCATGGGCCTGCAGAAGTTAACTGTCAGGCCGGCACCCGGGTTTTCGCTTGTGGGCACGCAGGGTAGGCCGACGTCTCTTGCGGGGCTTCGCGGGCGGGTCGTGGTGCTAACGTTTTTTGATTCGGCGTGCGATGACATTTGCCCCGTGATGGAGACCGAATTGTCACGTGCTTATAGAGATTTGGGCCCCGACGCAGCACGCGTAAGCTTCGTAACCGTAAACACTGACCCGCTCGCCCTGAGCATGCGACGGGCCCGTGCGGTCGAAAAGGGGAGCCTTAGGACTGTCCCGACATGGCAGTTCGTCACTGGCTCGCTCGGGGACCTGGACTCAGTATGGAGGTCTTACGGCGTGGCCGTCGAGGTCCAGACATCCACGAGGACGGTCTCGCACAACGACGTCATGTATTTCATAGACGCCTCGGGCCGTGTCGTCGACCGAGCTACCCCATTTGCCAACGAGACCGGCTCTGGTGCGTACACCCTCGCCAAGCCGACCGAAACAAAGTGGGCGGCCGGGATCGCCGACGAGGCGCATTACCTCCTGGACGGGGAACCCTGACGACCACCCACCAGCCCACCGTCTCTTTCGACCAGCTCGACCAGGGCCAGGCCCCAGCCGCCTCAGGCCAGTCTGGGCCGTGGTACCGGCGCAAGTCGTTCTTGGTGCCTGCCGTGACCGCTGTGATCGTGGCGGCCATAGTCGTGAGCGACCTGCCGCAGTCCAATTCCCGCGCTGCCGAGATCTCCAACGGCGCCAGTGTGGTGTCGCAAGTCAACGAAAACGTCGGGCCGTGCAGTTTTGCCCTGTCGGAGTCCTTTACGATCTACGACGACCTCGAAACCGGTTCCCTGACACCATCCGAACGTGGCGAGGTCCCCAGCCTGCTGAACGATGACCAGAGCGCCTGCTCGTTTACGGACAACAGCATTTACAACCTCTCCACCATGGACGTGCCTGGTGGCGCCTACGGCAACGACCTGGGCCAGATAGTGAGCGTGGTAACCCTGTGGGCAACTTCGGACGCACTGGCCGCCATCGAGGAGATCCAGGTCCTTGAAACGACGCCGTCGGACCGCAAGGCCCGCCAAAACCTGGCCCAGGACATCCGAGTACTGGGCCACGACCGCGCCCAGGTGTTGGCCGAACTACAAGCCGTCGACAAACTGCTGGGTACGCATCTAGCCTCTGTCCACCTGGCCCAGCCGCCCACCATCGCCTCGCCTGGGTAGGCGGCCCCCGGCTTCGCCTTGCGCGACGCGACCAAAGAGGCCGCCGCTGAGCCGGTCGGGTCGCCGCGCTGGTGGCACCGCGCGGCGACGTTCCTCGCGCACCAGGCGGTGCAACTCGTGGTCGGCGTCCTCTTCGGCATGGAGCCATTGCGCCAGTTGCCAAAAGATGAGGGGGACGAAACACGCCGTGGCGATGGCCCACATAAGACCAGACGCCGCTTGCTGGTCGACGGCGAGGCTGATCCCGTGGCCTGGGACATGCAGGTAAGTGCGGTACCAGTCAGCACCGGACATCGCCAATAAATAGGCGAGCACCCAGATCGTCCACATACTTACGGCGGCGACGGCGATGCGCTGAGGCCTAGGGCCGCGCGGCACCAATGCGCCCGAGTTGATGCACTCGAGCCACAGCGCGGCGCCGGCGACGGCGAGGCTGACGGACTCAAGGGCAAGGAGCCAAGCTCCCGTTTTCAACGCGTTGACGGCGGCCGGCGTACGCCACGCAACCATGCAAGCGAGGGCGGGTACGGCTACGGCCACAGTGCGGCCACGTTTATGGTTGCGCCGACGGGCGACGGACAATTTTTCCGCCACGCGGCCGAGGCCCAGGAGTTCCCAAGGAGCGCCGGCAACGACCAATCCTGGGGCCACCAATGCCAGGACCATGAACTGGAGCGATTCGGCCCAGTCATAGCGGTGCGCGCTGGACGACAGGGGGGGCACCACGACCACGACGCCGGCAACCAGGCCCAGGGCCCACGAGACCTGCCTGGCCGGTGCCGGCACTACGCGCGTTGTTAGCCTTGTCTGTACCGTACGAAGAACCCCAAGACAAGAGCCACGCAAAAAGTGCCCAGTGGTATTGCCAGCGTCAGTACTTGGGCACCGATATAGGCGTCCGCAACGGGCATAGCCACTCCTCAGACAACGTAGAAGAACACCCAGAATAGCGCGGCGACGAACGCGCTGAAACCCCAGAACACCACGCAACCCTCGGCGCTGGCATGGTGGATCCGGTCTGCGGGGAGGCCTCCGGGGGCAACCCCCTCTTCAGCCATGGCCCTGCGCAGGCGCGTCATCCTAGCCAGGAGGGTCTCGATCCAGTAGACGGAGCCCAACAGCAACGCTATGTTCATGGCTGCCCAGGCGATGAAGCACGAGGCATATCCGCTCGACCCGGGATAGAAGCTCAGCCGAGTTAGTTCGAAAATTTGGAGCGCTACGGCCAGAAGCCCGAGCACCACCACCGTCCATCCCGCCACCTGCCAGTCGAGGTTGGTGCCTTGACGACGCCGCAGGTTGCCGAAGTACAACAATGCGGCGGCGGCCACCGTTAAGGCGAACACGGCCGTCCCGAGCCCCACTGGGGCGCTCGCGCCGTGCAGGCGCCAGAGGCCCTCGCTGTCGGAAGACCTCAAGTAGAAATACGCAAAAGCGAGTGAGGCGAAGGCGAAGCCGACGGCCCCGATCAGCAGGCGTGTGCCGGTCCATACCGCACCTTCGGTGCCGCGCAGCTCGTACTCGACCTCCTCGGGAGTCTCGATCAAGCGAGGCATGGGTTGGGCCTCGGTGCGGTCGTTCATAGGGGAGGCCTTGGGTCGAGGGTGAGCGGCGGCTGGGGGGTTCCCTCTGTAAACCCGGCCGCAGCAAGGCCGGTGCCCATGTCGGCCACCGCTACCGGCTGGGGCTCGCCGTAATGGTATGGGTTGTCGAGGATGACGGGGATCCGCTCGAAATTGAAGAACGGTACCGGGTTCGGGGTCTGCCATTCGAGCCCATTTGACTGCCATGGGTTGGCCGGCGACGGCCGCGGGTTGATGATTATCGTCCAGACGAAGTTGCCGACGAAGATCAGGAACGAGGCCCCCAGTAGGAAGGCATTGACGGAGGAGAAGTCGTTCCAGACCTGTAGGTTGCTGGCGTACTCGAACACCCTTCGGGGTTGGCCGAGCAGGCCCACGATGAACAACGGGAAAAAGGTCAAGTTGAAGAAGACGAACATGGCCCAGAAATGGATCTTGCCCCAACGCTGGTCCATCATTCGCCCGGTGATCTTGGGCGTCCAGTAATAGACCCCCGCAAAGAAGGCGAAGATCAGGCCGCCCATGATCGTGTAGTGGAAGTGGGCCAAGACGAAGAAGCTGCCATGGACGGTGACGTCGACGGGTACGTCGGACAGGAACACCCCCGTGACGCCCCCGATCAGGAAGTTAAAGAACACGCCGAGCACAAACAGCATCGGGACGTCCAGGCGGATCTTGGCTTTCCACAGCGTGCCCAGGCCGACGAGGTAAATGAACCCGGTCGGGATAGAGATCAGCTCGGTGGTCAGCATGAAAAGTGGGCGCATGTCTGGGTCGATGCCGCTCTGGAACAAGTGGTGCTGCCAGACGAAGAACGACAGCAGGGCCACGCCGAGCATGCCAGCTGCCGCTACCCGGTACCCGAACAGGGGCTTGCGGCAGAACACAGGCAGCAACTCCGCTACGATGCCGAAGCCAGGCAGCGCCATGATGTAAACCTCGGGATGGCCGAAGAACCAGAACAGGTTTTCCCACAAGAAGCTGCTGCCGCCATGCTCGTTCACGAAGAAGGCGGTCTGGGCGGTCCGGTCCAGGATGCCGAACAGCCCGGCGGCTATTAGCGTCGGGGTGGCCAGGGTGAGCAGCGCCGCGGTGGCCAGGATGGACCACACGAAAATGGGCAGGCGGCCCCAGCTCATGCCCGGTGCCCGGAAATGGATGATGGTGGCCAGGAGATTGAACCCGGCCAGGATCATGCCGAGCCCGATCACCCCGAAACCGATAAGGTACGAGTCCATCCCGCCAGCGCCCTCGGTCTGCAGCGAGGCGTAACCGGTCCAACCCGTCGGGAAGCCTCCGAAGGGCAGGGCCGTCAGGATCACGAAATACCCGGCGCAGAACACCCAGAGCGAGGCGGCCTCGACCCGGGGGAAGGCAGCACGGCGGCTCCCGATCATGAGTGGGACCAGGTAGTTGCCGAGTGGGCCGACGACCACCGACGAGGCCATCATCATCATGATGGTGCCGTGCTCGCCGACGATGTCGATATAGGTGCCCGGCCCGAAAAAGTGACTGGCCGGCGTGAGAAGTTCGGTGCGGATCCCCATGGCCAGTAAACCGCCGGTGAACAAGAAGGTGAAAACGGCCACCAGGTACTGGATGCCCACAACCTTGTGGTCGAGGGTGAAGCGGAAGTAGCGCGTCCAGTTCTGCTTGGGGATGTCAGGGAGCAGTTCCCGGCCGAGGATCTTCGCCAGGGGGTAATTGAGGGCGCCCACGCCCGCGAGCCAGCCCACTACCATAAGCGATAGGGCCAGGCTTATGGCGACGTCGTTTTGTCCGGTGTCCTGGATGTTGGCGTATTTGCTCGCTATAAGGTTGCCGAGCCAGTGGCCGACAAGGTAGCCAATGACACCCCCGGCTACCGCCGTCAGCACGCTCTGCTGAGCCCACGCCGGCCTGGACCGCCGTAGTTTCGGCGCCACCGGTTTGGAAGGCCTACCGCTCCCGGTCTTGGTCGGGCTGAGGGCCCCCGCCCTGGGCTGGTCGACGCGGGGCTCGCTATCGATCGTCATCTTGGCATCGTCAACTTTCGATCACTAACCGTCGGGGCCCTTACCGGGAGGGCCTGTGCGCCTGAGGTACTCATAGCTTGACCTTTTGGGCGCCGTACAGTTCGATATTGCTGTACGGGTCGAGGTTGTCGGGGTAGAAGCCACCATCGGCGCCGTTGGCGTCGGGGGTGTACGTCCAGGCGAACGGGGGCAAGAGCTTTGTCGCGGCCGCCAATGTCTTCTCGTTGGAAGCAGCCCACTTCGCGAAGTCGGGGACGCTCATGACCTGGCCCGTGTCGTACATCGCGCCGTGCCAGATCCCACAAAGCTCGTCGCAGCGAACCATGAAATCGCCGACTTGGTTAGTGGTGTGGGTGTAGGCGATGTTGTCATAATCGGGGTTGGCGTCAGCTTTTACCCCCAGTTGGTAAGCCCAGAAATCGTGGACGACGTCCAGGGATGTGACGTGGAAGGCGATCTCGGTGTTGGCCGGGATGACCAGCTGGTTCGTCTCGAAGCCGCCGAAGGTCGGGTACCGGTACGTGAACAGCCACTGCTGCGCTATCACCTGGACCGTCAGGATCTTGTGCGCCGACGGCGTGAACAATGGGTTGGGGCCCTGGCCCCCGCCGGCGCCCGCGTCGGCGAGCTCATAGGTCCCGAAGGTGAACAAGCCGAGCACGACCGCTGTAGTGCTCAGGATCCAACCCACCTGGATTCCGACGTGCCCCCAGGAATAGGGACCGACAACGGGTTCGGGGCCGCCGCGCGATGCCCGCCACGCCCAAATTGCGTACCCCAGGTAGATCCACACGCCCAGCAGCACGGGCAGGGCGGTCATTAGCAGCGCGTAGAAGTCGAACTGAGCGCCGCGGGCCTCAGATGTCATGGTCCCAGGGGGTACGTGCGGCCCGACGACGAAATAAATGATGGGTTCCCCGGCAGCCATCAAGACGAGCCAAATGCCGATCATCCGCCTGAAATGGTGGTGGCCGTCCGGCACGCCGGGCGACCGGACCGCTCCCGGGGTGGGCGGTGGCGAGGTGACGGCGCTGGCCATTAGCTACACAACCTTCAAAAACCCGTCCATGTACCCGATGCTCTGCATCGGGCCGCCGTTGCCGTAGAAGTACCCGAGGCCGCAAGGTATGAAGCATTGCCAGGGGTACTGGCCGGCTCCCGGGGTCATGAAGGAGAAGGTGACCACGTTGTGGGCGTACTTGGTCGTGCACGGGGCCACGCTGCAGACGTTCGTGGCGTTGGAGGAGACCCCCCACAATGGGACGTCGATCCCCAGTGTCGGGATCGTGAACGTATGTGCAACTCCGTTGCCACTGTTCGAGTTGACGAGTGAGATGGTCCTGCCGTTGAGCGTCATTGTCCCGCCCACCGTGCCCAACACGTGGCCGAGGAACTGGTTGCGCAGCGGGCTCCCGCTGTCGTACTGGTAGATCGTGATGTGGACCAGCGTGTGGGCCGGTACGTCCCACATCGTGGTGTGCACCCATTTGCCGTCAGGCGCCTGGGTCAGGTAGGACACCCAGGTTGGGTGGGTCCCAAAGCCGATCGAGCCGACCGTCTGTAGCGTCAGGTCGACGGTCTGGCCCGGCTTGTGACCGGCGGTGAAGCTAATCGTTGGGGGGTTGGAGCGCAGGTAGTCCATGGCGGTGAACACCACCAGGCCCACGGCAATGAAGAACAGCGTCGCCACCACTGCGAGCCTCTTCCCCATGCTCACGCCCCCTTTCCCTCTGCGCAACGGCTACCGCAGGGGCCGGCTAGTCAGCACTACCCGGTACCGCAAGACATTAGGAAGTGGCCGCGCCCGCGTCAAGCACCTGGTACGACAAACGGATATTCGTTCTCCTTAGACTGTCCGCTACCGGGCCGCCCTCCCGAAGGCCTCGTCCAACGCCGCCTTCAGGGTGGCCGCGTTGAGCTGGCCCACGTGGCGTCCGAGCTCCCGGCCCCCTGCCGAGATGAACACCGTGATGGGCAAGCCGACGAGCTGGTACGAGGCCGATACCGGGCCTTGCCGGGGCATGAACAGCGATAGGTAGCTCACGTGCGTCCGTGCCAGAAAGGCTGTGGCCGCCTTACGGGTGTCATCGGTGTCCACGCCCACGAACTGCACGGCGCCGCGCGCCGAGCGGTTGGCCGACTCGAGCAGAGGCATCTCGGTCTGGCATGGATAGCACCACGAGGCCCAGAAGTTGAGGACAAGCGGTCTGCCCCTGAAGTCCGAGAGGGCCAGCTTGCGGCTGGGCACCAGCACTTCCGGCAAGGAAAACGCTGGCGCCGGCCGATCGGTCCGGTCAACAAGGGCGTACACGACCCCGGTCGTTGGCTGGGACAGGTCGATGACAACGGCGGCCACGCCCAGGGCACAGACGGCTACGGCCGTGCCGCCCAAGGCCCATCTTTTTCGCCGGCCGGGACGCGAGCGCCCTTGTGACGGGCTTCTGCCTTCGCTGCCGCCCTCGCTGGCCCGGTCGTCGCCGGGCCTGTCTTCGGCGGCTTGGCTCAAAGCTGGGGGGACCGCTTGCTCGGGTGCCATCCGGTCCCTATCCAAACACACACTCGGGCGCTGTAAACAACCTTGTAAGGCCGCGAGAGTACTAGTACTCTCGCCCCACCATGGCCCTGCCGTCGTCTCTCGTCGGCCGCTCAAGTGCCCGCCTCCTCCACAGAGGCGCAGGACGGGCCCGCGCTTACCTCGCACTGACGAAACCCCGCATCGTCGAGCAACTGCTTATCACGACGGTGCCGACCATGTTCGCGGCCCGCAGGGGGGTCCCTTCGGTAACTCTTATGATCGCCACCGTGGCGGGAGGGGCTCTCGTGGCCGGTGGCGCCAATGCCTTGAACATGGTCGCCGACCGCGACATCGACCGGTTGATGCATCGCACTCGCCACCGTCCCCTCGTCACCGGAGAGGTTTCTCCCGGTGCGGCAACCGTTTTTGCGCTCGTGCTCGAACTAGCCGGCTTTAGTGAGCTGTGGGGCACGGTAAACCTGTTGTCCGCCGTGCTGGCACTGTCGGCCACGGTTTTTTACGTCTTCGTTTACACATTGTGGTTGAAACGCAACTCTAAGCAGAACATCGTGATTGGGGGCGCCGCCGGCGCGGTCCCGGTGCTCGTCGGTTGGGCCGCGGTGACTGGGAAGGTAGGGTGGCCGGCCCTCATGCTGTTCGCCATTATTTTCCTGTGGACGCCTCCGCACTTCTGGGCGTTGGCCGTGCGGTACCGGGAGGATTACCGGACCGTTAACGTGCCGATGCTGCCGGCGGTCACCACGTTGACCGAAACGGCCCACCAGATCCTCTGGTACAGCGTGGCGCTGTTCGCGGCCTCCGTTTCCTTCGCCTTCGTCGGGCATATGGGTGCCTTTTACATCGCGAGTGCAATATTGCTGGGCGGGGTTTTCATAAGCCACGCCGTGCGCTTTTGGCGTGAAAAGTCGGCTGGCGCGGCGATGGTGCTTTTCCGCTTCTCGATTGTTTACCTAACGCTGTTGTTCGTCGCTATCACGGCCGACGTGCTTATCCGCTACCGCTGAGGGGGACCGAGCCCGGCAGGTCGCCCGCCTGAGGAGACGGCACCGTACGGAGGGAGCCGAGCAGTAGCGGGACAAGGTAACCGAAGCCGGCGAGCACCGCGCCCACGAACATCAGCGCCATGCCCGTGAACCTGACAAGCGACCGGGCGTCGGTGAGCAGCCCGCCCAAGCCGGCGATGGCCACGCCGCTCAGCCCCATCCAGGCGGCTATTCGTGCAGCCCGGGAGGCCGCTCTCAGTCGGATGACCAGCAATGTGGATGCCAACCCGAGCATTAAACCGAAGATGGCGTGGACCAGGAACACGATTTCACCTTTGGCGGGTACCCCGCCGCTCGGACGGCTCACGGGTACCGAGAACAACGTCATGATCCCTAGGACGAACTCGGACCCGACGAGGACGGCAAATATCGTCGCCAGCTGTGCGGTGGCCCGCTCAACGGTGATGTCCGCCCGGGGCTGCGACAAGTCGGCCGCCTGGGGTGGGTTGCCGACTAGCGGGTCGGCTCCACCGGGAGGGCGGCTCTTGCGCTCTTTGTAGGCCTCCGGGTCCTCGTGGACCAGCTGCCACCAGCCGGCGATGGCGATAAGGGCAAAGATGGGCCATTCGACGGAATAGACCCAACTGAGGCCGTTGCCAGCCAGGGCCCTGGTGGCTTGCCACCAGCCGGCCAGCGCGCATGCGGGGGCCACAATGACCACCGCTAGGTGCAACAGCAGTGCTCGTGGGGAAAACCAACGCTTCAGCAAAGGTATTAAGGGTAACTACTCACGATAGCCGCCATGGTCAGCGTGGACCGATGACGCCATTGATGGTACCGGCGAGCACCACGCCAAACGACGACCCTGTCGCCTCCGGCCCCGGCCCCGGGCCCGTGCCCAAGACGTAGCGGGTGTGGCCGGTGGCGTCGATGACACAGGCGAACTCGCTGTGCCCGACCATGGAGCCGCCGGCAAGGCTGACGACCTCAATATCGTAGGAAGCCCAGACCTGCCGCAGCTCGGCGAGCGAGCCGCTGAGGTAGCTCCAGTTGGTGACCCGAGCGAGTCGAAGACCCAGATCAGCCCGAACGCGATCCCCAGCAAGCGGCGCGCCGCTGGCTCCGGAGGATATGCCGGCAATGGGTTCTGCTCGCCAAGCGCCGTCGCCCTGGCCCGTCGGACCTGCGCAGGACGCTGCAGGTTCCGGGCGATGGCAACCAGTGACATAATCAGGAGGACTACTAGTCCCTGGTGCAGCAGCGCCGTCTGGAACGCTGACACTACGGCGGGGCTGTTTGTGCTTAGGCCGGTGCCCATGCCGGGCATAGCGCTATCCTCCCTTCGCCGGCGCGCATGCTAGCGCAGTCCGACCGGTCCACCTTCGTCGCTCGGCCCGACAGGACAGTCACCCGCGTGGCCGCTTCTCAGCATGACAGCCAACCATGTCCCCGCCACCCTTGAGGCCGCCCTCCCAATGGGAGCTCGCTGACCAGCGGCCGGAGTTCCATTCACCCGGTTGAAGTTCTCCATTGCGGCGGCCTGTGGAGGTAGGTACATTGCTGAAGGGACGAGTGTGTTGGCTCGAGGGAGGGGTCGCAGTGCCCTACAAGGCGATTGTCGTCGGGACGGATGGTTCGAGCCGCGCAACGGTGGCGGTCAACGAGGCGTTTACGTTGGCGGCGATGGCTGGTGCCACGCTGCACGCGGTTCACGCCGTTCACCCGGCCGTCGCTGCCGGTTTCCATGACGCCTTCTCGAACCAGATCGAAGTCGAGGCGTTGCGAAAGGAAATCGTAGGGCTCCAGGAACAGACTGTCGCTGAGGGCGAGCGCCTGGGTGTTCCGGTTCAGTTCCACACTCCTGGCAGCAATGACGCGGCAGAAGCGCTCCTTAAGATCGCCGAGGAAGTCGATGCAGACCTCGTCGTGGTGGGGAACCGTGGAATGAGCGGGGTGTCACGCTTCGTGCTCGGAAGTGTCCCAAACAAAGTGTCCCACCGCTGCCCCTGTAGCGTGCTCATTGTCAACACCGAACCTGGCTGAGGACCAGCTCGAAGGGTTATAGGCTGTACAGGCCCTAGTGCGACGCGGGTTTTGTAGGCACACGAGCGGCAAATGAGCAGGTCAGCGGTAAAAAACTAGGGCGCTTGGCTCAGGTGGTTAGAGCGCAGCCTTCACACGGCTGAGGTCGAGGGTTCGAGTCCCCCAGCGCCCACTTATGTTGTGTCGCGAGACATCCCGGACGGCTGTCTCAAGACATCCCGGACACTAGCGGGCGCTCCATGGGCTGGTAATCCTTGTCCGGGTCGATGGTGAGCCGGCCTAGGAGCTCGCCGTCCTCGGTGAGGACGTGCACGTCGCGATCGGCCACCAGGAGGTAGACCCTGATGCCGGCGTGGGCGCGACCGACGCCGATGTGGCGTAGCCGGCCCTGGTAGCGCAGCGTGACCTTTCCTGCCTTGTCGAGGCGGTCGTGGCGCAGCCGGTAGTGGCCGTTCGGCAACAACGGGGGCTTGGCGACGGCCTTGGTGCGTGCGCCATAGGCCTGCGCTGGGGTGCGCCGGCCGATGGCCCGGTGTGGACGGACTTGGTTGTAGTAAGCCCTGAAGCGGTCGAGCTGGGCCTGCAGCTCGGCCAGGTCGCCCGGGCGGCGCTGTTTGGCCAGGTGCTTTTTCAGCGTCTGGTGAAAGCGCTCGACTTTGCCTTGGGTCTGTGGGTGGTAGGGCCTGCTGTGCTTGTAGGTGACGCCGAGAGCCCCGAGCAGGGTCTCCATGGCGCAGCGGCCGCCCCGGCTTTCAGCGGTGAAGATCCCACCGTTGTCGGTGAGCACCGACGCCGGTAGCCCAAAGTGCTCGGCACTTGCCTGGAAAACGGCCACTACGTCGGTTGCCTTGGTGGTCATGAAGGCCACCGAAGCCACTAACAGCCGGGAGTGGTCGTCCAAGAAGTTGAGCACCTCGACGTCGGTGCCATCGGCGAGCGACCAGTGGGTCGTGTCAGCCTGCCAGCACTCATTGGGCAGTTCCGCCGCGAAGCGGACATAAGAGCACTTCGGCCGCTTTTGCGGCTGAGGGGTTACAAATCCTCTCCGCTTTAGCACCCTCCATATGCTCGACACCGAAGGCACGACCGACTTCTTCCGGCGGTGGCGGCACTGCAAGTGGTACTGGATGCTGTGGGGCCCGGCGTCGAGGCCCTCTTCGGCCAGGGACTTGCGCAGTTCGACGATCTCATCTTCAAGCGCCGTGCTCACCCGGCTCGGGGAAGACCGGGGACGTTTAGAGCGGGGCACCAACCCTTGCTCGCCCAGTTCTTGGTGCCGAGCCAGTAACTCGTAGAGCCAGGTCTTGGACACCCCGTGGGCCCGGCCACTTCCCTTACCGGACGGCCCTCCAGCACCACGGCATTGACGACGTAACCAGCGAGCTCCATGCGCACACCCCTTCATTCTGGTGTCCGCTATGTCCCGCGACAGGTGTCCGGTATCTTGTGGAACCAGACACCCCAGCGCCCACTTACTTTCTGCTGCGAAAGGGCAGTTCAGAGGCGGTTAGGCGGTCGACAAAGCGACCGGCCGCTTTCGCCGTGCGCGCTGCGTGCGCGAAGTGTGTGGTCTGCCTGCAGGACTTGACAGCAACCTTGACAAGGCGACAGAACAACGCCTTTAGCTGCGTTTTGTGACCGCTTAGACCGGCGCCGTCACTGTTGTCGCCAAGGGCTTGGCAAGGTCCGTGGCAAGCTTGCCCGCAAGGCTCGTCGCCCTTGTGGTGCCTCGTCCGCCGGCCAGGGACGTCCCCCTGGCAAACTGGTGACCATGAAAATGACCGTGCACGTGCCTGAGACCTTAGGAAGCCGGCTTGTTGCCGAGGCGTCTCGACGGGGCCTCAGTGTTGACGAGCTGTCGGCACAACTTTTGGCAGCGAGTTTGCGGTCTGACGATCCCTTGGAGGCCTTCATCGGCTCAGGACGCTCGGGGCGGGGCGACCTCGGCCGGCGGCACCATGAGATCCTTGCCGAGCACCTAGCCGCCGAGGACTCTGAGCAGGCCTGAGTACCCAGAAGGGCTAGGCCATGATCATTGTCGACACCGGAGTACTTCCGGCAGCGGCCGATGCCGATGACGCCGACCATGCCACATGCGCAGCGCTCTTGCGCGCGATCGGGGCCAGCTAGAGGTCCCCGGCCCGGTCATAACAGAGACGGCATGGCAGGTCGAGCGCAACCTCGGACCATTGGCCGAAGCCCAGTTCCTTCGGCTCATCACTACCGGCCAGATCGAAGTGATCGACTAACGGTCGCTGATTACGGACGTTGCGCCGAGCTCGTCGAGCTTATGCCAGCTTGCGGCTCGGCCTCGTCGACGCCAGCGTGGTCACCGTCGCCGAGAGCCTGAACGTCGCGACAGTCGCGACTTTGAACCACTGAGACTTCACCGTGGAACGGCCCGGTCACGCTGACGCCTTCGAGATCCTCGCGTAAATAGCCCGACCGAGCGCCGATGCCTTGCCTGATACCGCGCAGGTCTCGATGGCATCTTCCCGGGCACCCGCTTGGGGACCGGACCTCATGGAGGTCCACGCTACAGCTGGCGCAACCAAGAGAGCCCGGACTCTGGCGTGAGCAGCCCGAGGCAACGGTGGGAGCGGACAGTGTCGGGCTTGCCGTCGGCGTCGTAAAGGAGCGATGGCCGCGGCCCGCAGCGTTCCAGGGGCCGGCCTAAAGCTCGCTGGCCCGTCGCCGAACAGGTGGCGAATATGCTTGAGTGTGCCATTGGGGCTGAAGGCGCGGTCCAATGCTCGACCCTGGTGGCGGCACCGGTGAAGGGGGCTCTTCGGGCCTGGCTCGACAAGAGGTTCTTCGGGCTCGCCGCCGCCCCGGGTTTCATCCTGCTCGTTGCTGTCACCGGCGTGCCCTTGGTTATCGCCGTGACCCTCAGCTTTACATTCATAGTGCCGGGGACATTTTCGGTTCGATGGGTGGGCCTCGTGTACTACCGGGGCATTTTCAGCTCGATATTCGAGTCCTCCGGCCCCACCAGCCTGAGCCTCATCGTCAAGAACACCTATATCTTCGTTGGCCTCGGCCTTGCGGTAGAGACTGTGGGGGGCGTCGCGCTGGCGGTTTTGCTAGCGCGACGCATGCGAGGAGCTGGGGCTTTTCGTGTCATCTACGCCATGCCGTTGCTGGTGGCAACGGTTGGCTCGGCGGTCACTTGGAGCGAACTGCTTAATCGCACCAGCGGCTGGGTCGACTACTTCCTCGGCCTACTCGGGCTGGGCCAGCCGGTATGGCTGGGTGACTCCCACACAGCGATGCTCTCGGTGGTCATCGCCGATGCCTGGACGGGTATCCCGGTTGTCGGCTTCATCGTCCTCGCGGGTCTCCTGAGCCTTCCGCGGGACCCCGTCGAGGCCGCGCTCGTGGACGGTGCCACCGTCCTGCAGAGGTTCCGCTACGTCACCCTGCCGGCATTGCGGCCGGTCCTCGCTTTCGCGGTGCTCTTCCGGATGCTCGAACTGTTCCAGCAGTTCGTGCTGTTCCAAGTCATGACCGGCGGCGGGCCTGTTTTTGCAACGAGCACGTTAAGCGGGCTGCTCTATTCCGGGATCGGTGAGCCGGGTTCTTCCAGCGCACTGGCGGTCACCTTTGTCCTCATGATGGCGGTGCCGGTCCTCTTGCTGTTCCTGCTGGCGTCACCGAGACGCGACCGGGCGCGGGTGTTCGCCTTGCGACGGGACCGAGCCTATGAGCGCCCTCTTATGAAGCGCGGGCGGTTCAGGGTACTGCGCGCGCGGCTGCGGTGCTGGCCCGCTCCCCGCGGCTGGTCGCAAAGGTTCGACCGGCTCCGGTTCACGGCCGTTAGCCGGCGCCGTGCCGGCAGCGCACTCACCACGCTCGCGCTCGTTGTCGGGGCACTGTTCATGCTCTTGCCGGTCGCCTGGATTGTGGTGACGGCCTTCCAGCCGCTGCAGGACGCCTTCCAGATGCCGCCGGTATTCGTCTTCCGCCCAACGTTGGCCAACTTCTCGGCCCTTTTCGGAGGCCAGTCCGGTGTTTTCGTCCCTTTTCTCGATGACTTGGGCCATTCGGCTTTGGTCCTCGCATCGAGTACAGCGGTCGCCCTCGGGCTAGGAGTCCCGGCAGGCTATGCACTCGCCCGCCGCGGGAACAGGGCCGTCACCACCGGGCTTGTAGTGATGTACGTCACGCCAGCCATCCTCTACCTCATCCCGCTTTACTTCATTTTCACGCGGCTGCACATCATCTTCACGTACCCGAGCGTCGTGCTGTTCTACGAGACATTCGAATTGCCGTTGACCATTTTCCTCATGCGAAGCTACTTCGCCGACGTACCGAAGGAGGTCGATGACGCGGCCCGGGTGGACGGCTGTTCAAGGTGGCAAGCGTTCCGACGCGTCGTGCTGCCCATCGTGCGACCGGGCCTAGCCATAGCGACGATGCTCGTGGCTGTCAGCTCTTGGGGTGAGTATTTTGCCGCCTCTATCCTCACGACCACGTCGACTCAGACCGCCCCGGTGGCGATCGAAACCTACACCAGCCTGGACACCTCTTCGGCGAGCCTGCTGGCGGCGGGGACCCTGGTCCTCATCGCGCCGGTGCTCGTCCTCACAGTGTTCTTGCTGCGCGGATTTGCTCGACGGTTCACATCTCTGTCGGCGGGCTGAAGACCCTGCCGGGGTCGCCACAGCTGAAGTTATCTAATTAGTTGAGAGTTATTGCAGCATATCGTTGACCGCGCTACCCAAGGCATAGAGGCCCGTCGGGCGATCCCGGAAGGATCGGTACCCGCGAGGCCGGCCGGGCGACTTACGAGCGCGGTGCTCGACGCGACCGCGCCCAAGGTTCACGCCATCCTCGTGTGGACGGCTCAGTCGATCAGGCCTGGAACTTGGTGAAGACGGCGAGTGCCTTGCGGACAGCGGCCTCGCCGCGACCAAGTGCCGCCCCATCTTTGATTGTTACTGTCTCCCGGAAAGTCCCACCAACGAAGAGAGTGTGACCAACAGCGGTGGTCAGATCGACAATGAAATTCTTGTCGGCCCGGACGAACTGCGTGATAGCCGTCTCCATGTTGCCAGTTGCCCCGAACCGCTCCGCCTGCCCGTCGAACTTACCGAGAGCATTGGCCAGCGGATGACCAATTTTGTCCAGTTGGGCCCAAGTGGTACCGGACGGAAGTGCTTTCATCCTATTCGTCTAGGTCACGACAGCCGTGTTAACTGGTGCAACGTCGGCCAAGAACTCCTTGGTGATCGCAGCCACGCTCGGAGGCTCGATTGTCGAGGCGCTAGCCGTGACAGCGGGACCGATCATTTCCGCGAACGCCAGACCTAAAGCGGCCACCGTTCGGCCTGGTCGGGACATGGACCAATCGTACGCCCATTGCGGCCTGAACGATTGCCGCGTTCATCTGTGGTGCAGCCCGGCGGGGTCGTCCTTGCAGGCGAGCGTCGACCAGCTAGCTGATTACTAGGCCGGGGGCCCGGGTGACCCGGAAAGGCACAAACGAAATCAGCTTGCGGGCCCGACGCTGCCCGCCAAGGATGCAAGGCGTGGCGCACGCAAGCACGTTCGAGGAACTGGTCGACGAAGGGTCCTCGGTGCCCGTAGAGGGCTGGGACTTCTCGTGGTTCGAGGGGAGGGCGACCGAGCAGCGGCCCACGTGGGAGTACTCAAGGCTGCTCGCGGAGCGAGTCGACCGTAGCCACGCGGCCCTCGACGTTCAAACTGGGGGCGGTGAGGTGTTCGCTGCCGTGCTGGAGCGGGCGGAGCGCCTTCCTGGAAGGCTCGCCGCGACAGAGTCATGGCCACCAAACGTTGAAGTGGCCCAGCGCAACCTAAACCGGTTCCGAGCTGAGGTGATAGAGGTCATTGACGATAACCCGTTGCCGTTCGAGGAGGGGTCGTTCGACCTCGTTGCGAGCAGGCACCCGGTCCTGACAGTCTGGCCGGAGGTTGCGCGCGTGCTCTGCCCCGGCGGCACGTACATATCCCAGCAGGTGGGCGCAGGCTCCAACCGCGAGCTCTACGAGTTCCTCATGGGCCCGCAACCGCCCAGCGAAGCCCGGAGCACGCACCGGGCGGCTCGCAGCGCACAGGAAGCTGGGCTTATTGTCGTGGACCTGCGCCAAGAATCCTTATTGACGGTCTTCAACGATATCGGCGCTGTGGTGCACTTCCTGCGAAAAGTCCTCTGGACCGTCCCCGGCTTCACCGTCGAGAAGTACCGTGACCGTCTACACGCTCTCCACGATCAAATCGTACGAGATGGGCCCTTCGAGGCGCACGCCGAGCGATTTCTAATCGAGGCGGTGAAGCCCGAATGACCAGTTCAAGGGATTCGCTCCGAACACATAGCAACCCTTCTTGCTCGCCTCGCCGACGACAGTTCTTATCGGGTTCGCCCGTAATTGCGGTTCACGTACCACTTCATCGAGTTGACCGGTCCGTGGCGCACAGAGCATCCCAGGCGCCAATTCGACCTGTCTTGAAACCGAGGCGCCATATATGGTCTTGGGACGAGGAACGGCCCCCAGATGCTCCCGGAGGTGAGGCCATGTCGCAACCAAGCGCCATGCGTCCGTGCCCCGAGGAGCTTCGTCAGGCTGCCGACTCGTGGGCTCTGCGGTCTCGCAGCCGGCTTTGGTCCGTCTTAGTGCGAGAAACCAGCAACGGAGCCAGATGTGAGCACCTCAAATATTCATGCATAGCTTCGCGCTGTCTGGGGCGAATATCCAATTGCAACGGGTCGGCCCCTTTCTCGCCAGGTTTCAAACTGGGACCAGTGAGTGGGGACAGCATCCGATGCTCAATTACGCCGTGCCGCACGACGGCACCAGTCCTTCGGTCCGGGGCTCAGAGCGCTGGTAGTCCTCTTCGAGCCGGGCGACCTCAAGCCGAGGCTCGAGTACGACGCCCACGCCGCGCCGGTCCTCGAGGAGCTGCTTGTGGCTGCGGGTATCGTGGTCGAAGCGCGCCTCCCGCTCATGGTATGGCGGCCAACAGAGACCCAGTCGATCGAACGTGCCACGGGCGCCCCGGTCGGTTGAGGGTTGTTTCCGCCAGCCCGAGCGGGCGTGAGCGAAGTTGCGGCAGTCGGTGCCCAGGAACAGTGCCGCGGTCGTCGTGTGACGACGCCCGTAACTTCGCACCTGGTCGGGTGCGCCCGCGACAACGGCGTCGGGTACTTGTGGCTCACGCCTGAACACGACCATGCTGAGCGCATCTACGCCCGGGCCGGCTTCACCAACCTAGGTCGGCACATGGTCCACATCTCCCGACCAGTTTTCGCGGACCGAGGCTGCGGAAGCCGTTCTGCTTAGGTCCCTACCACAATCATGCCGAGATGGGACGCTCCGCAGGTGCGTATTCGATTGTTGGCGCTCGGCTCAGAGCGCCCCGGAGGAACCTGAGGTTCGAACGAGTTCGGCTAGCACGTCGGCAAGCGCCTGGGCACCTTGTGGGTCGACATGGTGTGCTTCTGAGACGAGCAACGGCACCAGCGCACCGAAGCAGCGGCGTAGCTCCACCGCTTCGGTGGTTTGGGGCAGCGTCAATTTGAGCAATGATCTCAAGTCAAAGGGAAGGTCGTCGGCCCCTCGGCCCTGCGCTGAGGGAAGGCCGTACCGAAGGCAAGCCAGCTCGACCACATGGTCCCGGACGCCGTTGATCATGTAGACCGACTGCCACACGCTGCCGTGGGCGATGCTGGAACGGACATGCAAGGCGTACAACCACGCCATCCCGAGCACCTGGGCTGCCGGTCTGACCGGCGTGCTGACCGCCGCATTGGCTTCCCCGAAGACAAGGCGGAACTTCGGGCCATAGGCTGCGAACCGCTCGTCGGGCCAGAACGACATATCTACCTGCAAAGTGTCGGGGAGTATGAAGACCCTGTACAGAGCCCCCGTTGACCATATGTCCAACCGGCCCACGGGCTGCACCCGCTCGTCAAGGCGTTGCGCCCAGGAGCCGGCTATGACCATTGGGTCCTGACCGGGAGCTAACCGTAAGGCAAGGTCGATATCAGACCAGCCGTCTTCGCTTCCGTCCGCCCCCGACCCCACGACAGCCGCGGCACTGACGCGGTCGTCGGCGCGAGCAAGATCAACGAGCCAATCCCGCAGCTCGGCCCTTTGGGGCACAGTGAACATCCTCCCGAGCGTAAGACGCCGAGGAGGTGACTACCGACTAGGGCGAAAGGATAAGGAAAGGCTCGTCGTCGAAATGCGTCTGGACCGTCGTGTTGAACGGGTCGTAGGTCGTGACCTCGAACAGACCCGGGCCCTCATCGATGAAGCTGACGATCCCGACCTTTGCGTCGGTCAGGCTGCCCGATGTGTTGACATTGCCGGCGGCCAGGGTGACCGGGCTGCCGTCGAACTGGACCACGTAGTCGCCCGCGGAGATCCGCTTGGCCTCAATCCCCCCGCCGGAGCAGTTATAGCCGTTGACCGGGGTGAACGTGCTCGAGAACCCAGTACCTGCCGGGATGATCGCCCAGTCCTTGATCGCCCCGCTTTGCGAGCTGCAGCTCGTCTGCGTGTAGCCGGCGGCTGGGACGCCGCCCAGCGCTTTGGAGTCAAGAGCGTCCGGGTTCGGCGCTCCGGCCGGGCCCGTGTCGCCCTTCGGCCCAGCCGGCCCGGCAGGTCCGGTCGCGCCAGTCGCGCCCTTGGGCCCGGTCGCACCCTTCGCTCCAGTCGCCCCCTTTGGTCCCCGCGGTCCCTGTGGGCCGCGTGGTCCTTGTGGCCCACGCGGGCCGCGGCTGAGGTTGGCAGTCGCCGGTTTCGCGTGGTTGCCTGACGTGGCCGCGACCGCAGCGCCGCCTCCGCCGATGGCCAGGAACAGCGCAAGCGTGCCCGCCACGCTGCCGTAGTGCATCGAACTGCGAATACGCCTCATCGGTGTTTCCCTTTCCTTGCACGTGGGTTGGCGCGCGCCTCGCGCCGTTGGTGCGAGCACGATAGCACCTGAGCCCCACGAGGATCGAGGAGAAAATGTAACGTTTTTGTCACGAAATACGTACCTAAGCGCACTAGACCGCTGTGATTAGGCCCTCAAAATGTAACGTTTCCGTCACAAACTTGATACCCGATGGCACCAGCACGCCGGGGTAAGACCGCAAGTAGTGCCCACCAACTCGGGCCCGCTTGAAGCGCGGCAAGTTCGCGCACTAGCGCTCAACCGGCGGAATTGGGCCGGCAACAATGGAGAATTGTGAAGCAGGAGCCTTGGGCTTCCCGGGTTATGGCCGGTTGATCGACGCGCCGGGAACATCTTGCTTTCAGATATCCATGCTCTGTCCTGGGGAACGACGTCGTTGGATGCCCGACATCTCGGGCCGTTCCTCCGCCTCGGGGCGCTGACAAACGCCTGTAAGGCCCTCACAGGTATCTCTGATCACCCGGCAATCGTTGCGATTTCGGGCCGGAGATCGGGGGAAGTGGTGTCTTACCTCACGACCTCGGACATGGCGGGCGACGGGGCACCGCCCGATTGCGCGTGCAAGGCCCGGCTTACTGGTGGTGCCCGTCCCCACCCCTCGGATGGGGCCAGAACCGGGCCCTTGCCACGTCGAAAGTCTCGCAGTAGCTCGTGGAGGCGAGGTAGTTCAGATCCCCCGAATACGCGGCCTCGAAGCTGTACCGCCCGTCCGAGAGGGCGGCGGTGGTGGCCGAGCTGGGCACGTTGCCCGAGCTCAAGTCCACCTGGCTCGTGCTGGCCCCATTACCGGCGCAGTCTCCGTCCTTGAAGAAGCTGTAGGTGACCGTTCCTGTCGGGGCAAAGCCGGGGACGGCGGACAGCTCTGCGCTGTCGTAGGCCGACGCCCCCGTTACCTCAGTCCCGTACCAGGCCCTGCCGGTCCTGGCGTCGTAGACCACCGTGCGCATATTGGTCGGCGCCTTTGCCACGGTGAAAGGTTCGCAGTCGCTGGTGGACGGTAGGTAGTTGGGATCCCCTGAATAGTTGGCTTGGAAGCTGTAGGCCCCTGTGTCGAGCGGCCTCGTCGCCTTCGAACCCGGTGTCCTGGTTCCGTTCAGGGTCACGGTCTGGCTCGTCGATGGCCTGCCGGTGCAGGAACCGTTCGTGAAGAAGCTGTAGGTGAGCGTGCCCGTCGGCGTGAAGTCCGGGACCTCGCTTACGGTCGCGGTGTCGTAGACCGATGACCCGGTTGTCTCTGCCCAGTTCCAGCGCCAGCCGCCTCGAGAGTCACGCGCCATCGTCGCCACCGAGGATCCTGCCGGGGCCACGCTGAATGGTTCGCATGCGCTCGGCGTACTGGAGTCGTCCGAGGAGTTCGAGCTATAGCTGACCTCGAATGAATAGCTGCCTGCAGCGAGTGCTGGTGTGGCGTTCGAGCTGGGCACGATGCCCGCGCTGAGGGTAACGGTCTGGGTCGTCAAGGCCGTGCCGCTACAGCCGTTATTGCCAAAGAAGCCATAGGTGACCGTGCCGCCGGGGGTGCCGGTCGAGCCGGTCACCGTGGCGGTGTCGTAAGCGGTCGCCCCCGTAACCTCGGTCCCGGCCCACCCGGTCCCGGTGGTGGCGTCTTTGACGGCGGACGTGACGGTGGGCGTTGTGGTGGCAGCCTGGTCGTAGACGTATGCGGCGCCGGCGTGCGAGCCGGCATAAGGGGCGCCGAGGAGAGCGGTCTGGTCGTCGCCGGAGAGGGCCACCGAGTGGCCGAGCAACTCGCCTGAGCTTCCGGTAAAGGTGGCGACGGCGGTGGTGGACCAGGTACCCGCGGCCTCGTCGTAGACGTATGCGGCACCGTCCTGCGAACCGGCACCCGGGGCTCCCACCAGGGCGCTCTGGCCCGCTCCCGACAGAGCCACTGATCCGCCGAGGTTCTGGTCCCCGGTGCCGGAGAAGCTGGCCGCCGGGGTGGCCGACCAGCTGCCGCCTGTCTCGTTGTAGACGTAGGCGGCGCCGTTGCCCCTGAGAGCGGCCGGGGCGCCCACGAGGGCGTTTTGACCGTCGGTGGACAGGGCGACTGACCCGCCGAGGTTTTCGTCCAATGTGCCGGAGAACGTAGCGGCCGGGATGGTCGACCAGGTGCCTCCCACCTCGTCGTAGACGTAGACGGCGCCGCCGTCCGAGTTGGCGCCCGGGGCGCCCACAAGGGCGGTCTGGCCATTGGCGGAGAGGGCCAACGAGGATCCGAACTCCTGTTGCGAACTGACAGTGAAGGTGGCGGTCGGGGTCGTTGACCAGCTGCCCCCGCCCTCGCTGTAGACGTAGGCCGCGCCGTAGGCCGGGCCGACGGCCGAGAAGGCGGCCGGGGCGCCAACTATGGCCGTCTGGCCGTCGCCGGAAAGGGCCACCGAGTAGCCGAACGACTCGCTCGAGCTCCCGCCCTTGAAGGTCGCCACGGGAGCCGTCGACCAGGTGCCCCCAACCTGGGCGTAGACGTAGACCGCGCCGTCGCCTGAGCCCGCGCCCGGGGCGCTCACGAGCGCGGTCTGGCCGTTAGCCGACAGGGCCACCGAAGAGCCGAGCTCCCCGCCTGTGGCGCCGGTGAAGGTGACGGTCGGGGTGGCCGACCACGTACTCCCACTCTCTGTGTAGATGTAGGCGGCGCCGCCACCCAAGCCGGCGTTCGGTGCGCCCACAAGTGCGGTGTGACCGTTGGCCGCCAGCGCCACCGGGCCGAGCCCCGACCCTGCGCTGCCCGTGAAGGTGGCGGCGGGCGTCGATTGCCAGGCGGTTACCGCCCCGGCAGAAATGGTGCTGAATGAGAGGGTTAGTGCCAGGGCTGTCGCCCCAAGGGCGGTCACGCTCGCTAGCGACCGCCACCCGCCACGGCCTCGGGTGGCCCTGCCGGGCTTGGCCGGGCTGATCCTTCCGAGCATGATGGCCCTCCACTTCCCCCGGGGCCGCAGCCCCGGCGACTTTGTACGGCGGCGTGCTATCCGTTGACGACCTTGCAACAAGCAACCGTGCAACAAGCAACCGTGCAATAAGCAACCCTGCAACAAGCAACCCTGCAACAAGCAACCCTGCAACAAGCAACCCTGCACAAGCAACCCTGCACAAGCACAGCCCGCTCCACTGCCAGGCGGGCACGCCCAGCAAGCTAACCGAACGGAGCGCTCGAATCCAGGCCCCGCACCCCTCGCAAGCTGCGATAACACGCGGAGTGACTTACCGCTGGCGGGCAGTGGCGGAACCGGGGGAAATTGGCGCCGCCCGGTCGGGGTGGTAGTACGACATGTTTTGGGGCAGGCTGCCCCCTTGTCGGTAGGGGCTGACGGGGGTCAGACTCGGCCCAGGAGGTCCGGTTGGCGGTCGTGAGAATGGTTTTCCGAGCGGAGTTCTGCCATCGCTGGCGCTCATGGTTGTACCTGGCCCTCCTCTTGACCTTGGTCAGCGGGCTGGTGTTAGCAGGGGTGGCCGCCGGGAGGCGAACAGCGTCCGCTTTCCCCCGCTACGTTGCGGCCTACGGCTCCGATGCGGAGGTGTTCAGTTTCAAGCCGGTCCCCAAGGTCGCCTCCCTTCCCGATGTCGAGGAGTCGACGTCGGCCCTCATCCCGGCAAACGGTCCCCCCGTCTGCAGCGGCTGCCGGCTCCTGGCCAACCAGGACTTCGGGGTCGTGGGGCTCGCCCCGCGGGATCTCGCAGGTCAGGTGAAGTTGCTGTCGGGCCGCATGCCCGACCAGTCGAAGCCGCAAGAGGTCCTTGCCTCGTTCACGATGCAGCGCGACCTGGGTACCCACCTCGGCTCCCACATCCGGATCCGGTTCGCCTCGGCGCGACAGCGGGGTGAAGTCCTCAGTGGCGCGAAGATCAGGGCCCAGGGGCCCCGCTACGACTTCCGGGTGGTGGGGTTCGAGGCTTCCGAGAACGGGTTCCCGGCCACCAGCGGCTCGCAGTACAGCCTGTATACGACTAGGGCGTTCATCCGCTCGACAAACGACAGGGTGACCTTCTTCTACGCCGACTTCGTGCGCCTTCGCGACGGAGCCGCCGACCTTCCCCGCTTCCAGGCGGAGGTCCGCCAGTTCGGCGCCCTGGGCTTGACCGATCTCGACACCAATGCGGGCGCCGTCACTTCGTCCATCCGACCTCAGGCGGTGGGGTGGTGGATCCTTGCCGGGCTGACTGCACTGGTGGGGCTGATCGCGTTGGCCCAGGGCCAGAGCCGTCAGGCGTCGATCGAGGAGGACGCCTACGGCACTCTGCACACGTTGGGGGTCACTGGCCGGCAGCTCTTCCTGGCAGCAATGGCCAGGACGGCAGCGATCGGCGTCGTCGGCGTCGTGGGGGGTGTGTTACTGGCTTATGGCTCGTCGAGCCTCGCCCCGGTAGGTGAGGCGCGGCTCGCCGAACCGACGAACGGGCTTGCCTTCGATGCATGGGCCCTTTTGGCCGGAGCTCCAGTGTTGTTGGCAGCCTTCCTCGCTCTAGGCACCTGGCCGGCCGTCACAGTCGCAAGGGCGGCGCGGACCGGCGGACGGTACCGCAGTCAACGTCCCTCTCGGACCGTCGGCTTTCTGGCCGGGTTGGGCGTATCCCCCAGCACGTTCATCGGTGTTCGCCGTGCAATCCAACGCGACGGCGGGCGTTCCACCGTCCCGATCGGCTCCGCCCTCGTGGGTTCGGTCCTAGCCGTGACCGCACTGTGTGCTACCGCGGTCTTTGGGTCCAGCTTGACCCACCTGATCACGACTCCCTCCCTCTACGGGCAGCCTTTCGACCTCGACATCAGCGTCAACAGCTCAGGTACCCCGGCTCAGGCCGAACAGCTGGTCCACGACATCGAGAGGGAACGGGCCGTCACGGCCATCACGGCCGGCATCTCTGGCGAGGTAAGCATCAACGGCCACACGGTGGCCGCGCTGGCGGGCCAATCGATCCGAGGGCCTCTGCTCCTGACGACGATCACCGGGCGGCTCCCCGGCGCACCCCACGAGGTCACGTTGGGGGAGGCGACGCTACGCCAAGTGGGAGCCCACGTCGGCTCCCTCGTACGGGTTTCGGTCCCTTCTGCCAACGGTGGGGCGCGCACCTCGCTGTACCGGGTGGTGGGAACCACGGCGTTCCCACCCGATTTCGGGGCCGGCGCACTTGGCACCGGCGCCGTCTTCGACTTTGCCGGGTTGGGTGCCCGATGTGCGACGGCGGCCGAGCCCAGCCGTTGTGCCATCGACGAGACCTACACCGATGCCGGCGTGGTCCTTGTGCACACCGCACCGAGCGTCGCGGGACGGTCGGCACTCAAAAGGCTGGTCGCCAGTTACGAGGACGACGCCTCGCTCCCGCTGCCGCCGACAAATCTTGTCAATTTCGGCCAGACCGTGAACTTCCCTCTGATCCTGGGGTCGGTCCTAATCGTCTTCGGTGTGGCCACGCTGCTGCACGTGCTGGTGGTCAGTGTCACCCGCCGGCGCCAAGAACTTGGCCTGCTCAAGTCCCTCGGGTTCCTTCGTCGCCAGGTCGCTTCCACCGTGCTTTGGCAGACCACCGCCGTGGCCCTGGTCGGGGTCGTCGCCGGTATCCCTCTTGGCGTGGCGGTCGGCCGACTGGCGTGGCGCGCCTTCGCTGATTATCTCGGCGTGGCCGCGGTCCCGGCGGTCACGTTCTGGGAGATCGGGGCCATAGCGCTCGGGACGCTGGTCGTCGCCAATGTGTTGGCAGCGGGCCCTGCCATCGTGGCTTCTCGGACCCGACCGGCGACACTTCTACGTGTGGAGTAGCCGAGCGACATCATTCCCAGTCACACCTACTCCGACCTGAGGTCTTCCGACGGGTTCCGGTGTGCCGCTTTTCTGGCCGGCCAGACAGCGACAGCATTCCCGGCGACCAGGACAACAGGGCCCGTCAAGACCACGACGAGAACGGATACGGGTGGCACATCGACAAGAGGGACCCGGGAGGCCACTGCAGCCCAGCCCCAGCGCGCAGCGGCCAAACCAAGAGGTACCCCGGCAAGCAAGCCGATCAGCGAAATGGCAGTTGCTTGCGAGAAGACGATCATGCGCGACGACTTCTCATCGAGCCCCAAGGTTTTCAATACGGCGAGCTCAACTTTGCGTACTCGGCCCGACGTGAAAAGTATGTAGCTGAGAGCGACCAACGCCAAAAGGGCAAGGAAGGCCCCGAGGACCGTGGGCAGCTCGGCGAGATCCTCCAGGTTGGCTAGTTCCAGCGGTACGGCTGCTGGTTCCACGCTGGAGCCCAGGGCGGAGTTCGGCCCTCCCAGCTTCATAGTCAAGCGCCCGATCGGGCCCGTGGTGATCGGGGTGCCCTGCAGGTCAGCCTCGGCATCGACGAGAGCGCGGTGCTCCTCGTTGCCAGCGCTCGGGAAGCGGACCGCCAGTACGCCGTCTTCTGACCCAGCGTTGGATGGTGGTACCACGGTGTCGAACTTGGCGACGGTGAGCCACAGCCCTTCGTCGAACTCAGAGTGCACGTCGGAAGGGAACAGCGCCTCGCCTACTACGTGGACGCGCCCTCCGTGGGCGACCGCGACCCACTGGCCAACCCGTACCCGGAGCGACTTGGCCGTCCCCGGGCCTATGGCCGCCTCGTCCCGAGCTGAGGGGGAACGGCCGGCGACCATGGCGAGGGCGATGGGCGGCCCGGCGCTTGGGACCGCTCGCACGCTGAAAGCCGGTACTCCCACCCCGTTCACGTCAATGAGATCCCTGCGGACCACCGCCAGCGAAGCGTTGGGGGCGGCCCGCCGGACCTCTGCCACAAGGCGATGGGAAACACCCGTTGGTGTTACGTCCGCCGGAGGCGGGGTGATCGACACGCTGAAGGTGACGCCGGCGAGCTGTGGGTTGGCCAAGGCGTGCCTAATGCCGGTGTTGATGGTCAGGGCGCTGACGACGCCGAGGACACCGGCGACCGTGGCCACAAGGGCAGGGCGGACCGGCACGCTGCGCGCTCCTGCGCCGTGCCGTAGGGCCATACGCACCCCGACCCCAACCGGCACTGGGGCCACGCTGGCCACCCACGACAAAATTGCCGAGGGCCGGCCCTCGGTCTGCCTAGTTTCACGACGTGAAGCACTTAGGGCAAACAGGACAGCGCCGGCCGCCAACGAGATCGTCATGAGGGCGGTACCGACCCCAAGAGCCACCCAGTCCGCATGGACACCAACATCGGGGTCGATCTGGCGGCCCATGCCGAGAGGGAACAACGGCGACAGCGCCAGCGCCGTCGCCAGCCCGACGACAATTGCGACGCTAATCGCCAGCGCCACGCTCATTAACGCTGCGGCGGCGATATCCCGGCGAGTCATGCCGATCGCCCGTACGGCGGGGGCGTCTTGGCCGATGAAAGACGCGGATCTGGAGAGGACTTGGGCGACAAGAAGACCGCCCGCCAATAACACGGCCAGCGCGATCATATAAAGGGCGAAACTTTCCACGGCCAAGCTGGTCGTGACACGGCGGCTTGCGTCGCTCAGGTCGAGCACAGGTACGCCCGGGGCCAGCTGCGAGTTCACGTCGCGCTCGAGCGCTGCCATCCCGGCCTTGCCCCCGCGAACTCGCACAACCGCGTTTGGTACAAAAAGTGCCTGGTGCCGGTAGTGAGCGACAACTCCAGGCGAAACAAGAGCGTTGGGGGTTACCAAAAACTCCTCAGTAGTCCTTACGATGCCCACCACCCGCACGGCGATGTCCGGCCCGCGAGGGGCGCCCCCGTCCAACTGGTCTGGTGCGTATGTGTGGACGTGCATCACGTCCCCGAGGCCGATATGCGCGATGGTCGCTACCTGCTCGTTCACAACGGCCTCGTCGTCCGCCTTGGGGTTGAACATCCGGCCCGCCAAAACGACTGGCTTGTCCATCGTGGTGAACTCTCCGTCACCGTCAGAGGCGAACAACACGCCGTTCGGCTGGCCGTTGAGGTAGCAAAAAATCAGGTCCCAAACCGCTAGCTGCGCGACCTCGGGACGTGCCGCAAGGCGTGCCCAATGCGGGTGCAAGTCGCCGATCTGACTGGGGAACACGAACGCGTCGGCCGCATTCGTTGCCTTGTCGAGGCGGGTCAAGGCGGTGTCGGTACGCCGAGCACCGGCGAACGAGGCTGTCGCGAAAGCGGCAGTCACCCCGGCTAACAAGCCGAGGAGCACAACAGACCGCCACCGTCGCCTGGTGTCCGCGCGAGCCCACATCGCCGGCGCCGCCAAAGAGCCCATCTGAGAAAGGCTATAGGCCGACGGGGCTGGCGGCCAGCGTGCGCGCCCCACCAAGTCAAGGGGTGCTGGCACCGCCTTGGCCGCCTAGGCTGTCCCGGGGGAGCGCGGACAGGGAGGACAAATGGGCACTTCAGTGGGGCATGAACCGCTAAGCGGTGATGACGTAGATTTTTTCCGTAAGCATGGGTATTTCCTCTACAGGGACCAGGTTTTCGATGCAAGCGACCTTGCCGAGCTCGGTTCGATTTTCGAGGAGCATCGAAAGACCGACAGCGACAAGCGGGGGGACGAGTTCGACACCCCCCACTTCGGCGACAAGCGGCTGTTGGGGTTCTTGCTCGCCCCAGCACTCCTCGACCTCGTGGAATGCATCGTCGGCCCCAATATCGTGCTGTGGTCGAGCCACTTCATCTGCAAGGACCCGTTGATCGGCCGCGCAACACCGTGGCACGAAGATTCGTCGTATTGGATGGGGCGCCTCAGCCGCTACGACAAGATCGTGACAGTCTGGCTGGCGTTGGACGACGTGGACCGGGAGAACGGCTGCATGCAGGTCATCCCAGGGTCGCATTTGGAAGGCGGCTTTTCGTCCTATAAGGGCGTCGACGAATCGGTGAACACGTTCGGGACCGAGATCGCCGAGGTCGACGTAAGCAATGCTGTCGCCTTCGAGCTACGGCGCGGCCAATGCTCGTTGCACGATGGCAGGATCAGGCACGGGGCCGCCGCCAACACGAGCAGCCGTAGGCGCTTGGGCTACACGATGCGTTACCTGTCGGCCGATGTAGAGGTGTTCCCGGAGATGAACCTCGGGCACCGGTTGTGGCTGGCTCGCGGGGAGATGGCCCCCAATGAGCTCGTTCAGACGCCGTGAGGTCGGGTAGCAGGCGACGGAGGGCGAGTGGTGGGCCATGGGCGGTCAGTGGCGGCCTCCTCGGTAGCCCGGGCACGGCAAGTAGGCTGCGGCGATGAAAATGTCGGTGCTCAGTCGTCCCGCCCGGTTGCTCCTGGCCCCTCTAGTTGTACTGCCCACCCTCGCCCTGTTGTCAGCCACCGCTGACGCGGCCGTTGCTGGGCGGGCTACAGCTTCCTCGGTGCTCACGGCCGCCAAGAGCGCCATTGGTAGGCAGACCAGCGTCCACCTGGAGGTCACGTCCAGCGCCGGTTCGACTTCGGTACAGGAAAAACTAAAGGCTGACCTGGGCAAGACGAGCGGAGCCGAGAGCATATCGGAAGGCACCGAGACGGTCCTGATCCGGGTGACCCCGACCTACGCGTACCTATCGGGCAATTCGTCCGGGCTGACCAAGATCCTCGGGCTGACCTCGGCTGAAGCCAAGAAGGTCGGCACGGACTCGGTGTCTGTGAAGGCCGGCACGAGCCAGTACAAGAACCTGGCAGCTTCGATCACCGTAGCTTCAGTCGTGAGCATCCTCCCGCCCGCTAAGGGCACGCAGCTGGCCAGCCCAACGCCGGTGGCCAAGAAGCTCTACACCCTCAAATGGGACACTGCCGCCACCAGCTCGGTGCCGGCTTTGGCCAATACGCTCACACTGTCGGCCGTCGGCGACACACTGCCTGTCCTGGAGACAACGACGGCTTCAGGAGGGGGCAAGGAGACGGTGGCCCTGTCCAAGTGGGGCGAGCATGTCCTCGTGAGCGCCCCGCCCGCTGGGTCCATCATCCCGTTGGCCAAAGTTACAGGCTGAGCGTCCCACCGGCGCGGGGGCTCGCCGCGTCTGGTGGTGGTCCCGCTGGCCCCGCCAAATAGCCGCAACCCGAGCTACGCCTAAATCGCTGGCCGCGCAGGACAAGAAGGGGCAGACTGGTCCGGCAGAGGCGCCCCGCTCCCGGTTGAGTGCCCTGCCTGGTTTCGGGCCGCGAGGGCCTTCGGGAGTGGAGGAGCGCGATGGACGAGTTCGAGGGCGAGTCGGCGTCGACCGGCGACACCCTCCGTTATTGCGTCCGGCTGGCCCGGCCCTACAGCCGTTTCCTGTTGAGCGGTGCGGGGTTCCTCGTGCTGGGCGTGATCGTCACCGACGTGGCCACCCCTTTGGTCTTCGCCGAAGTGCTCGACCGAATTGCTGTCCTCAGCCCGCACACTCGCCTATGGCCGCGCTTCGGCTCCCTCATTGTTGCTTATGGCGTCTTGATCGTTATCGGCCAGGCCCTTTTCCGCTTTAGTGGCTGGCTGCAATGGGAGGGTTCCTTGCGCAGCTTCGCCAACGGGATCCAGCGCAGTTTTGAACGGCTCTTGGCGCTTGGCTACCGCTGGCACATCGACCACTCCTCGGGCGAGGTGGCGTCGTCGCTCAGCTCGTTCTCATGGGCATTTGTAGACGGCCTCGACAACCTCCACTGGGGCATACTGCGCATCGTCGTCGTGGTCCTGTGCGCCATTGCGGTCCTGGCTGTCTACGCCTGGCCCGTAGCGATGGTGCTCGTCGTCCTCACGGTTGTTTTCGTGCTGGTCGTGGTCAAACGGTCGGGACCGGTCACCGAGGCATCTCGAAGGTTTTCCAAGGCGCATTCACGGGCCGAGGGCACCGCTTCCGACGTGATCCGCAATGTCCCCACGGTCCTCGTGGGAGCGGGTGAGGAAGCCGAGTCGGCCAGGCTCCACGACCTCCTGGACTCCTCCGTACGCGCTGACCTGCGTGGCCGGCGCGTGTTCATGGTCACCCGCGTCTGGATGAGCGGGACGGTCGGCCTCATGACGTGGGCCTCCCTGTTCGTCGGGGTGGTGCTCGCGGTCCGCGGCGACATCCATGCCGGCGTCGTCTACCTGGTGCTGTTCTACGCCTCGCAGGTCTCGGCCCAGCTCATCGAGAGCTTCATGCAGGTACGCAACCTGTCAAGAGGCCTTGGCCGGGCCTCCAAGCTCGTGGCACTGGTCAGCACCCCTCCCGAGGTCGTGGACACTCCAGGTGCCAGCGAGCTTGCCGTCACCGCCGGGGCCTTATGTTTTGAGGCCGTCAGTTTTTCCTACCGTCGCACGCAACCTCTGCTTACTAACTTCAACCTCGAGCTCCGGCCCGGCGAGCACGTCGGCATTGTGGGCCCCTCGGGCGGTGGCAAGTCGACGATCACCCGCCTCGTCCTGCGCCTTATGGACGTCGACGCCGGACGGATCGTGGTCGATGGCCAGGACATCGCCACTTGTACCCAGAAGAGCCTGCGCCGCGCTATTTCCTATGTGCCGCAGGACCCTCAAATGCTCCACCGGACCATTGCCGACAACATCTGGTACGGGCGGGCTGGCCCTGCTGACACCGACCTGGTCCGCCGGGTCGCGGTCGCGGCCCACGTCGACGAGTTCGTCCAGGAGCTGCCCGAAGGCTACGAGACGGTTGTCGGAGAGCGTGGCCTCAAGCTCTCGGGTGGCCAGCGCCAGCGCGTGGCGATCGCCCAAGCGATGCTGAAGGGCGCCCCGGTGTTGATCCTCGACGAAGCGACCAGCTCGCTCGACTCCGAGTCGGAGCGTTACGTGCAGGAGGCGTTGTGGCGGCTGATGGCCGCCTCGACAGCACTGGTGGTCGCCCACCGCTTGTCTACCATTGCCCAGCTCGACCGCATCATCGTCATCGACGGAGGCCGCGTGGTCGAGACGGGGACTCATCGCGAGCTCCTGCTGGCCGGCAGTGCCGGGACCTACCGGCGGCTGTGGGAGCACCAATCGGGTGGCTTCCTCAGTTCATGACCGGCGCGAGCCACCGCCAGGTGACAGGGACGCCACAAACTTTGCAGCTGCCGCGTTTGGGGCTATGACGCCTTGGACTTCTGCCCGGGCAGTGCAGTCGGGTTGGAACGCCAAGCCCACAGAGCAGCAGCTCCGGCGATGGGCGCCGCGGCCAGGTACTCGAGGAAGCCATAGATCGCCGCATCGAAGCTGTCGCCGATATATGTGAGGTCGATAACGGCGTTGATGACCGAAGCCACCGTGATGAGCGCGGCGGCGACGAGGAAGAGCTGGTACAAGAAGTTGGCTAGCGGCGGCTTCGCCTGTCCCGAGCTGCCGAGCACCACCAGTGCGACCCCTAAGAGGATGAAAGCCGCCCAATCGACATCGCCCGCCCCCAGCAAATGGATTAGCCGCTGGCGGGCGTCATAGCCGGCGTCGTGTTGGAACGCCGAAAGGACCGACCCGGCCCAGTAAAGGACCAGCCCGATCAGGATGCCCGCGGCTCCAAGCACCCAAGGTGTCTTGGACAATGCCTGGACATCGATTGGTGGCAGTTGGACGCTGAACGCCGGTGGGGGAGTTGTCGGCCCCGACGCGGCCCCGGCCCTGAGGGTGCCGGGCCTCCGAACGGGGCGCCGGGGGTGGAGCCGGCCGGGCTCGCAGGTGGGGGCGGGTACCCGGGTGCTGCAGGACCTTCGTCTTCGCTCATGGGACCTCCTACCGACTCAGTAGCTTTCGCGCACGTTAGCGCACCGCTGCCCGTGGTTCAGCGATCGTCTCGTGGCCCAATCCCGCCGTCAGCGGGCGAGCAGGGGGATGAGGACCTGCGCGTCGGGGACGCCCCAGCCGGTGACCGGGTCCCAGCCGGGCCCGGCCTGGTAACCGATGATCGTGGTGCCGTTGACGACCGCAGTGTTGTTGCCGGTAGTGATGTCATGGAAAGCCTTGTCGTATTCCGGGCCCCGGGCGACCCGGTAGATGGCGGGGTTGACGAAGCCGAGGGGGTGGCCGGCCTCTTGGTCCGCCAGGGCGATCAGCCCGGCCCAGAACGGCGCCGCGGCACTGGTGCCGCCCTCCCCTAACAACGCATAGGCGCCGCCGGGCGCGGCAAACACGAACGCCAAGCCGCTGGAGGACGAGCCGTCCCCCGCCACGTCGGGCACGCCTCGCGTAGCAGCGAGCCCGGGCACCTCATCCTGGTAAGCGGGCTTGGCGAACAAGTGGCTGAACCCGCCGCCCGACCCCTGTGAATGCCCGTCGACCAGCTCGGGAAGGGTGTTCAACGCGGTCCCGCCGACATAGCTACCTGTGAACCGGCCCGCCCTCAGGGTGGCGCCCCCCACCGCCAGCACCAGCGGGTCGGAGGCGGGCAGGCTGACCTCCTTGACCGGCGAGGACGAGCCGAACGTCCCTAGGTCACTTATCACGCCACCGTCGCCTGAGGAGGCTACGAACGTGACGTGGCGGGCGGCGCAGTACTCCAGCGCCGAGTTGATCGTCGTCACCTCCGTGGGGGTGGCGAAGTGCTCGCCGAAACTGCCGCTCAGCGAGATCACATCTGCGTGGGCCGCGGCGAGCCGCACCTGCTCGGCGAAAGTGGCTGCCTCCTTCGCCGGAGTGCTCACATCCGCCCGGGCGACGAGAAGCTCGACAATTGTGGCGTCCGGGGCGACTGTGTGCACCATTTCGGTGTCCACCACCTCCTCGATGCCGGCAAGCCAGCGCGAAGCGGCCGGTCCTGCCAACTTCGTGATCACCTGAAGCCGTGCCGCGGGCAGCGCAAACCGACGGTCGAAATCCGCCATGTCCCGGCGGATGTCTGTGACTTCTGGCGGCGATGTGGGCGCCGTGGCGGCGAACTCCGGCAATACCACGGTCTCGCCCCGCCCGTCGGTCCCGTCGTCCAGCAGCGACTGGATGCCGTAGGCCACCCGGAACTGACGCGGGGCATAACATCGGGACGAGCTCAGGCAGTCAGCCAGGCCGGACGAGCCAGGCGGCGCAGCAACCGTTTTACTGGCGGAGGACGGTGAGCTGCCGGCGCCGCAAGCTGGCGCGAACACCGCGAGGACCGCCGCGAAGCTTAGGGATGCCGCGGGCCGCAAGGCCCGTTTACCGCCAGTTTTGTCGTTGATCACGGCCTCCCCAAATCGCGGGACAGGCATAGTCTCGTGCTTTGCTCTTCCCCCGGCAAGTCAACTCGACCTGGCGAGTTCTTACGGTTATATAAGCGATCTCTAAGAGCCGGGAACCTTTATACAACCTTTACCCGTGTTCTAAATACTCCTTGCCGCAGCTGGGTAACTGTTGGACGAGGTCCTTTACGCGGCACGCGCTGGGCCGACGAACTAGGAGGACGAAATGATAAAGGCAAGGAAATTCCCGGCTCGTAAGCCTGCGACATTGGCTGCAGTTACTTTGGTCGCGGCATTACCGATGGTTACGCTTGGGACCGCGCCAGCGATGGCCGAAGGCGCTGCGACGACTCAGGTCTACACTGTGGCGAGCGTGGCTACGACCGGCCCTGTGGTGGTACCCCAAAATGCTACGACAGGTGCTTCTTCCAATTATACGATCAGTTTTACGACGCCAACGGCCCTCATCGGAGGGGTCGGCACGATCACATTGACCGACCCGACCGGGTCCACGATCTTTCCAAGTTCGCCAGCCGATTACCTCGTCGCCGATAGCACCGGCTCCGCTGCGCCAGAGGCGGTCTCCAGCGTCGACTTGACCAACGGTGCTAGCAGCGTGACGCTCGGCCTATCAGGACCGGCGTCAGCAGGCGACTCCTTGACGGTTTACATTATTGGCGTCACTAACCCAACGAACGGGGGGAACTACAGCCTAGATCTCTCGACGTCTGAGAGCCCGGTCCCGCTGAGCTCACTCGGCTATCCGATCAGCGCAGCGGCCGATGGCAACCCGGCACCTGGCAGCACAGGCGAGGCCACGGTCGAGCTGAGCTCCCCGTCGCCTTCTACGGCTGCCGTCTACAGCATCGGAGGGCTTGAAGCCGCCGCGGCACTCGCCGGAGGCAGCGCGACATTGGAGCTCATTGCGCCTTCCGGGACGGTTTTCCCGGCCACTGCTGCCGACTATGACGTCATCGACCTCTCCAACGGCCCGGTGACCGTAGAGCCGAGCGCGGTTGCGGGCGGCGGCACCGACGACGTTGTCCTCACCCTTGGGGCCAATGTCTCGCCCGGAGACCTCATCGACATTTTCGCCAGCGGGGTCGTCAACCCGCCTGCCGGTAACTACACCATCTCGGTGTTGGGGAACATCGAGGCCGCTACCTCCGCGAGTGCCACCACGTTGCCCACGGCGTCGGGGGGCTACTGGTTGGTAACCAAGAACGGCGCCGTCTATGGCGTCGGGGGTGCGACCTCGCTTGGGAACGTGACAACCTCGGCATCGACTGGACCGGTCGTGGGAATAGCCGGGACACCTGATGGCAATGGCTACTGGGTGCTGACCGCTGATGGCACCGTCAGCGCCTTCGGTGACGCCCGGTCGTACGGGGACCTACCCGCCGACCACGTGACGGCTTCTGACATTGTCGCGATAGCGCCGACGGCCGATGGCAACGGCTACTGGCTCGTCGGTAAGGACGGCGGGCTGTTTGCCTTCGGCGACGCCAAATTTTACGGCTCGGTGCCTGCGCTCGGCTTGCACGTGAGCGACGTCGTTGGCATGGCCGCTTCTCCTGGCGGCGGCGGGTACTCGATAGTTGGCGCCGACGGTGGCGTTTTTACGTTCGGGTCGGCCAAGTTCGACGGGTCGCTGCCGGGGCTTGGGATCCATGTGGCTGATATCCGGGCCATAATCCCTTCGGCCACCGGTGGCGGCTACGTGCTCGTCGGCACGGACGGAGGGGCCTTCGTGTTCGGGACCGGCGCCCAGTTTGAAGGCTCATTGCCGGGGAGAGGGATCAGCGTCGACAACATAGTCGGGATCGCCCTGACCGCGGACGACAACGGGTACTACATGGCCGGCGCCAACGGGCCCGTCTATTCCTTCGGCGACGCCGCCTCCTTCCCGGCTCCCACGGGGATCGCCGGCAACCTACCCATCGCGGCGATCGCGGGGACGTAGCCGGTGGCCGCTTTCGATTTCGCCGGAGGGGCGTCGCGTCCCTCCGGCCCCGAGGGCGCTTTCGCGAGCTATGACGACGTGCTCACGGACCAGCCTCGCCAGCCGTTAGCCTTAAGTGTGATCTTTCTCGGTGCACTCCTGTTTTTTGCCGCTGAGATCGTCGCGTTCGTCGCCGTCGCCCACCAGATCGGCTTCCTGTGGGCGTTGCTGGTCCTAATCGTTGTCAGTGCCCTCGGGCCATTTATCGTGCGACGGGTCGGCTTGGGCGTCCTGGCGCACACTCAAGAGAGGTTGGGGCGTGGGGAGCTGCCCACCCGGGAGCTCCTAGACGGGCTGGTCGTCCTCATAGCCGGGGCGATGATCTGCGTGCCCGGGTTTATCTCCGATGCCCTCGGCCTGCTGCTCATGGTCGCCCCGGTGCGGCACTTGGTTATCCGCATGGCCGGCCACCGCCTGGCCCGGCGGGTACAGACAGTCCGCCCCGGCCGCTGGAAGGTGGTCAACGTTGGGCCCCGGTCGCTGCACGACAACGCCCCGCCTGAGCATCCCAGCTTGCCGCTCGGGCCGGGCGACGGTGGGGCACCCTAAGAACTCGCTGCGGTTGCCCTGGCCCGTTCACCGGGGGTGAACAGGGCCGCCGCGATGAGCACCAGGGCTCCGGTGGCGGCGCCGAGGACGCAGACGCCCGCCCAATGCCAGTGGTCGTACACGATGCCTGCGACCGCGGAGCCGAGCGCCCCGCCCGCGAAGTAGCAAACCATGTACGCCGCGTTCACGCGGCTGCGTGCTTCAGGCGCGAGGCCATAGATGACGTGTTGGTTGGTCACCTGGAGCCCTTGTACCCCGAGGTCGAGCACCACGATGCCGACGATCATCCACGCCAGCGAGTTGCGCCCCAAATAAAGGAACCCGAAGCTTGCCAGCACCAACAGAGCGAAAAGGAGCGTCAGATGGCGCGCTTTGCCGCGGTCGGCCACGCGCCCGGCCACGTTCGCGCAGATCGCGCCGGCTGCACCGACGAGGCCGAACAGGCCGATGACGGTCTCGCTATAGCGGAAGGGCGGTTCCGACAGGACGAAGGCCATCGTGGTCCAAAAGACGCTGAAGGCGGCGAAGCCGAGGGCCCCGTAAAGCCCACGTTGGCGAAGCGTTCGCGAATTTGCAAAGAAACTGAGCACCGACGCGAGAAGCTCGCCGTATGTCACGTCGGGGCGGACCGGTTCCTTGGGCAGCTTCCTGGCGAGCGCGGCAGCGAGCAGTAGCACCAATGCGGCGGCGACCCAGTACACGGTCCGCCAGCCGGCGAGCCCTGCCACGAGCCCTGAGAGCGTCCGCGCGAGCAGGATCCCGAGCAAAAGCCCGCTCATCACCGAGCCCACGACGCGCCCCCGCGACTGCTCATTTGCCAGTGACGCTGCAAGAGGGACGAGCATCTGGGCGCCGACCGACCCCACCCCAACAATGAGCGCGACGGCTATCAGCTGGCTCACCCCGCCGGCGCAAGCAGATAGCACCAGCCCGAGGACCGAGACCCCGAGGACGGCCGGCACGAGGTGTTTGCGGGCTACCAAGTCCCCGAGGGGTACGAGCAGGGCCAGCCCGATGGCATAACCGATCTGGCACCCGGTCACGATGAGGCCCGTTGTCCCCGAACCGCTGCGGAAGGTCACTGCGATCGTGTGCAGCAGCGGCTGGGCGTAGTAGAGGTTGGCGACCGAGGTGCCGCATGCGACCGCGAGCAGGAGCACGAGCCCGCGCGAGATCCCCGACGGGGCACTGCTCTTGTTGGTCAATACCTCGGTGGCCATGGCGTCCCTTCCCAGAGTGCCCGGGCCCACCTTATGGTGAGCCGCCTGCTCACTGGCTGGTCGACCGGCGGGCTTAGGCACCCGCCGGTGCTCTGTGTGGCGGCCTTCGGCTCCTTCGTCGTTTTACAGCGCCAGGCCGCAATTACCGATGACCTTGGTGTGGTCTCCGTCCGTGCCGCCCGCCGTTACCGGTGGCGCCTCGCCGGCGGGCGCCTGATTGCCGGGAACGGGGCCCTGCGATTCGCGCCTAACCGACTGGAGCGTCGGTGGCCCGGCACTCACTGGGAGTGCAGGGCGCGCGACGTGACCGCGGTGCGGGCCCGAGGGCGGATATGGCTGGCCGTCGAAACAGAGGCTGGTACTGAGACGTTCCGGGTCTTTGGCGCGGCGGCCGCGGCCCCAAAGCTGGAGGAGGCTCTGCACCCCGACGGGCTTGCCATGAGGTCTTGACCCAGTAGCTGGTGCCCCTCGGTCCCACCTCGGCGCTCGCTAGGGTGTGCGAGAGCTCTCGGGCGGGGTAGGGGTGGTTCGTGGTTTTGCGATCGACGTACCGGGTGCAGATGTGGAGAGACTTCGGGTTCGCTGACGCGGCCGGTATCGCCGGCTACCTGGCTGAGCTGGGAGTGAGCCATCTCTACTGCTCGCCGTACCTGCAGGCGGCCCCTGGTAGCACCCACGGCTATGACGTCGTCGACCCTGAACGGCTGAACGAAGAGCTGGGCGGGGGCCCGGCTACGCAGGGATGGTGGGCGCCTTGCGCGAAGCGGGGTTGGGACAAGTGCTCGACATCGTCCCGAACCATATGGCCACCGACGCCACAAACCGTTGGTGGTGGGACGCGCTGGAGAACGGGCCGGCGAGCCGCTATGCGGCGGTGTTCGATATCGACTGGGAGGGCGGCGACCGCTCCGCCGTGCACACGGTGTTGGTCCCTGTTTTGGGTGACCACTACGGCCGCGTGATCGAGGCCGGAGAGCTGGTCCTGGCGCGCAGCGGCGCACAGGTGACGGTGCGCTATCACGACATCGAGCTACCTGTGTCCCCCCGCAGCCTCGACGAACTGCTCGCAGCGGCGGCGCGCCGGGCGGGCTCAGAGGCGCTCGGCCGGCTGGCCGAGGGCTACGGGGCGCTGCCGACCTCGCGATTGACCGACGAAGCCGCCGTCAGTGAGCGCCACGAGCAACATTTGGCATTGCAAGGACAACTCGAGGAGTTGCTCAGGGCCGACGAGGCGGTCACTGCTGCGTTGGATGACGAGATCGGCGCCCTCAATGCCGACCCCGAGCGTCTGGACGTGTTACTTCGTCGCCAGAACTACCGGTTGGCTCATTGGCGAACGGCGAGCGAGGAGCTCGACTACCGCCGGTTCTTCAACATCGAGTCGTTGATCGGCGTGCGGGTAGAAGACCCGGAGGTTTTCGCTCGGACGCACCGACTGATCATCGAGTTGGTGAAAGAGGGGACTGTAGATGGGCTCCGGGTCGATCATGTGGACGGCCTGAGGGACCCCGAGAAGTACCTGCGCGACTTGGCCGCGGCGACAGGCGGCGCGTACACGGTGGTGGAAAAAATCCTTGAACGGGGCGAGCCGCTAAGACCGTCGTGGCCGGTCGCCGGCACGTCGGGCTACGACTTTCTCATACGCGTCAACAACCTTTTCGTCGACGGCCGCAATGAGGCCGATATGACGGCGGCGTACGAGGCCGTCGCCGGGGAGACATCGAGTTACGAGGAGGTTGTGCAGGCCTCGAAACAACAGGTGATGGCTAGTGAACTGGCGGCTGAGGTCGAGCGTCTCGTAGGGGTCGTGGCCGACCTCTCCGACGGCTACCGCCGTCACCGCGACCACACCCGCCGGGAGCTGCGCGACGCGCTGCGAGAGTTTGTCGCTCGTTTCGAGGTGTACCGCACGTATGTCAGCCCCGACCGGCCGGTGAGCGACGAGGACCGTCGCCAGGTCCGGGTTGCAGTGGACGCTGCTCGTGCCGCCCGCCCCGATTTGGACAGTGAACTGCTTAGCTTTCTCGGTGAGCTGGCGCTGGGTGAGCACCCTGGTGCCGGCGAGACGGAGTTCTCACAACGTCTGGCCCAGCTGACGGCCCCGGTGATGGCAAAGGGCGTCGAGGACACCGCGTTTTACCGGTACAACAGGCTGGTTTCGCTCAACGAGGTGGGTGGCGACCCGGGCGTGTTCGGGCGTCCCGCCGCCGAGTTCCACGCCGAGACGGCCGCTGCGGCGCAGCAGTGGCCCGAGGCGATGTTGACCCTTTCGACCCATGACACCAAACGCAGCGCGGACGTGCGGGCCCGGCTCAACGTGATCTCGGAGCTACCCCACCAATGGCGGGCGGGGGCGCAGCGGTGGATGGAGATGACCCAGCCTTACCGGCCCGACGGTCTGCCCGACCGCAACGCCGTCTACCTGCTGTTCCAGGCACTGGTGGGGGCGTGGCCGATAGAGCCAGAGCGGGTGGTCGCGTTCATGGCCAAGGCCACCAAGGAGGCGAAGGTCCACACGTCGTGGACGGACCCGGTGCTGGCTTACGACGAAGCCGTGGAGGCGTATGTGCGGGGCGTGCTCGCCGACGCCGCCTTCACGGGCGCTCTCGTTTCCTGGCTGGCTGAGCACCGGGTCGTCGAGCGGGGGCGTAGGAACTCTCTCGCCCAAACGGTGCTTTTGCTGACGTGCCCTGGGTCGCCCGATCTCTACCAAGGCAGCGAGCTGTGGGACCTCAGCTTGGTGGACCCCGACAACCGCCGGCCTGTCGACTACGACGAGCGGCGCCGGCTGCTGGCCGGCCTAGGTGCCGCAGGGCTCAGCGGTACCGGCCCGGACGAGCGGGGCACCTCCAAGCTGCTAGTCGTGCACCGGTTATTGGCGCACCGCAAGGCCGACCCTGGCTGTTACGAAGCTTCGAGCTATGAGCCCCTGGTGGCGAAAGGCCCGCGAGCAGACGATGTCGTCGGCTTCAGCCGGGGAGGTTTGTTGGTTGTGGTGCCCCGCCGCGGCGACGACGACTGGAGTGGTACCACTGTCGAGCTACCGGCGGGCGGGGGCCGCGACGTCGTTACCGGCCAAACTGTCGAAGGCGGTAGGCGGCCGTTGGCTGAGCTCCTTGCCGAGCTGCCCGTCTGCGTTGTCTCCCGGGCCCTTTGATGAGCCATCGCTTCTCGGTGTGGGCCCCAAGGCCAAACCGGGTCGAGGTGGTTGTCGGGGACCGTCGCCTTGCCATGAGCCCTTCGGGGGAGGGTGGTGGCACGCTGTCATCGACGATGCCGGTCCCGGCAGCCGCTACGGGTTCTCGCTCGACGGCGGCCCGACGAGGCCGGACCCTCGCTCGCTGTCCCAACCTGACGGGGTCGACGGCCTCTCCGAGCTCGTCGACCAGGACGCCTACCGGTGGGGTGACCGTAGGTGGCGAGGGGTGCCGTTGTCGGGGGCCGTCCTCTACGAGATACATGTGGGGACCTTCACGCCCGAGGGCACCTTCCGGTCGGCCATCGAGCGGCTCGAGCATTTGGTGGACCTCGGTGCCGACGCCGTCGAGGTGATGCCGGTCCCCGAGTTCTCAGGTGAGCGAGGGTGGGGTTACGACGGCGCCGACCTCTTCGCCCCACACCACGCCTACGGCGGCCCTGAGGGGTTCAAAGCCTTCGTCGATGCCTGCCACCGTGCTGGCCTCGGTGTCGTGCTGGACGTCGTCTACAACCACCTGGGGCCGGCCGGGAACTATCTCGCCGAGTACGGGCCATATTTTTCTGAGCGCCATCAGACCAACTGGGGCCCGGCTGTCAATTTCGACGGCCGGGGGAGCGTCGAGGTCCGCCGCTTCGTGATTGACAACGCGCTGATGTGGCTACGCGATTACCACTGCGACGGGCTGCGCCTCGACGCGGTGCACGCCATCGTCGATGGCTCAGCGCTCCACATCCTCGAGGAACTCGCCGACGAGGTCGACGTCCTGGCGGCAGCGGTAGGGCGGCCCTTGCTCCTAGTGGCGGAAAGCGACCTCAACGACCCGCGCTTCGTACGCCCACGCGAGGCCGGCGGCCTCGCGATGGACGCATCCTGGGCCGACGAGTGGCACCACGCAATGCACGCCGCGCTTAGCGGCGAGCGCTCTGGTTACTACGAGGACTTCGGGCCGCTCGAGTTGCTCGCCAAGGCTCTCCGCCAAGCTTGGGTGTACGACGGCCAGTGGTCACCACATCGCCAGCGCATACACGGCCGCCGCCCCGTCGGCTTGCGCGGCCATCAGTTCGTCGTGTTTACCCAGAACCACGACCAGGTCGGCAACCGCGCCATCGGTGAACGCAGCAGCGCCCTCATGAGCGAGGGGCGCCTGCGTGTCGCGGCCGCCTTGTTGCTGACCGGCCCGTTCACCCCGATGCTGTTCCAGGGGGAGGAGTGGGGCGCCACGTCGCCGTTCCTGTATTTCACCGATCACCAAGACCCCGAGCTTGGCCGGGCGGTCAGCCACGGGCGCCGCAACGAGTTCGTCGCTTTTGGCTGGGAGCCCAGCCAGGTGCCCGACCCGCAGGCCATAACCACTTTCGAGGCGTCCAAGCTGCGCTGGGACGAGGCCGCCACCGCTCCCCACGACGGGATGCTTGCGTGGTACCAGCAATTGATCGCTTTGCGCCGGCGCCTACCAGCTCTGGGTGACCCCCGACTGTCCAGCGTCGAGGTGGACGTGGACGAGGCGGCCGGGACACTGGTGGTCCACCGCGGCGTTATCGACATCCTGGTGAACCTGGGTGCTGGGCCGGCCAGCTTCAGCGTCCAGCGCGGCTCGGCCGTGCTGGCCGCTTCCGAGCCCGGTGCCGGGTTGGATGGTGCGAAGCTAGTTGTACCCGGTGATGCTGTCGCCATCATCGAGATGGGCACAAGGTTGGAGGGCCAATGAACAGGTTCGGTCGAGCTTCGGCGGTCGCAGCCGCCGTCGCCTTTAGCGCTTTGGTGTCAGGTTGCGTGCACGAAAGCCTGAGCACCGTCGTGGCAAGCAACGCCACCGCTCAAATGGTGGTGACCGAGACCCTTTCCCCGGTGATCTATGACGAGGCGGGCGTCTTCGGCGACATTACACCGGCAAAGCTCGTCGAAGAAGAGTCGAAGTCCCCTCTTCCGGGACAGGATTCTGTGAAGGTATATACCGATCCCGAAGGTTGGAAGGGGGTACAGGTCAAGTGCACCCTTCACTCGTTGGCCGCACTGGATGCGGCAGAGGAGGGCTCGGCCGGCGACAGCCTGGGCTTGTTCTCGTCCTTTTCGATAACCCAAACCGGGGCCCAGTGGGCGCTGGCCGCGAAAGTGGACGTGGCCGGGATCACCGCTCTGATCAATACCGCGACCGGTAAGACAAAAAAGAGCGAGCCAAGGGGGATCACCCGAGCCGACATGGCGCAGATCGGGATGGAGATCGACGTTTCCTTCCAATTACCGGGCCAGATCGTTTCAGACAACGCCACGTCGGTCAAAGGCTCCGTAATGACTTGGGATCTGCTCAGCCAGGTGTACACGCTTCGCGCGATCACCACGACTTCCGGCTCGGTTGCAACAACTACGACATCTGTCCCGGGGGCCGTTACGACCACGACTGCTCCCGCTCCAACTACCACGTCGGTCGCTGCCGCTACCACAACGTCAGCGCCTGCGCTAACCACCACTACAGCCCCAGCTACGGGATAGCGGCGGGATTCTCGGCGCTATCGCTGCGTCAGCCGAAGGTGAAGTCGTAGGCCTGAACGCCCGGCGCGAAGTTGACCTCCAGGTCTCCGGTCGCTATCGACTCGCCTGAGAACAGTGTGTAAAGGCGGGGGACCCCCTTGACGTCGACGCTGGTGACGTGATGGCCGTCCAAGGAGGCTTCGACCGCACCGGAACCCCCCATGACGAGGTACACGTCGTTCGCGTAGAAGTGCAAGGTGATCTCTGCGTTCGGGCCCGCCGTTGCCTCCTCGCTATGGTCCGTCCAAGTCCCGTTGAACGCAAACGAATCGTTCGGGACGTTCGATGGGCCGCGATAAACGACAGTCTTGTTCGGCGTAATGGTCTCGCCGGCGACGAGTTCCTCTTCGTTGTAACCCAGGTAGCTCTCCTGAGTCAGAGGCTGCTGCGGTGACTTATCAGGCACATCTGTCCTCGGCGGCAGATGAGCGGCACCGTTAGCCGTGAGGAGCTCCCTGATATCAGTCTCCATGGTGGAGTAGCCACCCTCGCCGTAGTCGTAGACGCGCACATGCCCGGTGGGGTCGACCAGGTAGTCAGCGGGCCAGTACTCATTGTTATAGGCATCCCATGTGGCGTAGTTGCTGTCGATCGCAACGGGATAATCGACGCCCAGGCTGTGCACCGCGCTGGCCACGTTGGCGACGACGTGTTCAAAGGCGAACTCGGGCGTGTGAACTCCGACCACCACGAAGCCGTCGTCCTTGTAGGTGTTGTACCAGGCTTCGACATGGGGCAGCGACCTCTGGCAGTTGATGCAGGAGTAGGTCCAAAAGTCGACCAAGACCACCTTGCCCCTCAGTTGTGCAAGGCTCAACGGCCGGTCGCCGGGCGTGTTGAGCCACGCCACGATGCCGGTGAAGTTCGCCGCCCGGCCAAGTTCGGGCAAGCGCACGCTCGCGGGGGACGGGAATTCCTTCCCTTTCACCGGGGCCTTGTGGCCGGCCGCCGCCGCTTGCTTTTGGGCGTAAGTGTTGGCACCCTCGCCACTCAGCTTTTGGAGCTGAGTGCTGACCGACGCGCCCTTCTCCAGTTGGTCTTGCAGGGCGGAGGTGTAGCCGGGGACGGCGCGCTGCAGCGGGTCGAAGAACCCGAAGGCGATGGCGAGCGTGGTCAGCGCCAGCACGGCACCGGCCAGGCGACGGACCGCAGGCAGGCGCTTCCTGAGCCGTTGCCACCCGGTGGCTGCTCGCTGCGCGGCAATCGAGAGGACCAGTAGCGGCAGGGCCGCTCCGGCCGAGTAGAACAGGGCGACCAGTAGCGACGACGCGCTCGACGCGGTGGTTGGCGCCAGCCACGGCGATAGCCGACAGCACGGGGCCGGCGCAGGGCACGAAGACCAGCCCCAGGCTGAGGCCGAGGACAAACCCTCCGCCCGAACTGGCCCTGCGCGATGCCCCGAGGCGGCTGAAGGGCCGCTCGGTCCAATAACCGATCGTTGGGACGAGGAGGCCAAGAGCCAAAACCAGCAGCACGGCTATCCCGGACCAGCGGAGGAAATCCTGGGGAAGCCCCAGCGCGCTCAGAAGCGTGCTCCCCAGGAGCGTGGCCAGGGTGAAGCTCACGACCAGGCCGGCAACTATGAGGTAAGGCCGCCCCCGGCGCGCCCCCGCCGTGCCGCCGGCCACGACTGCCGGCAGTACGGGGACGATGCACGGGGAAATAGCGGTGACCAGCCCGCCCAGGAACGCGATCGCGAGGAGCTCAACCACGGGCCGCGCTGGCCTTCTGGGCGCTACCTGTCATCGTTGTTGCTCCGCGTCCCTCTTGGGTTGCCCCACGCACCCCAGGTGCTAGTACAGGGTACGGATAAATGAGCTCAGCGGATTCCGCGTGCCTCCGATTTGTCCCGTTACTAGGTGGCTCGGACAACCTCGTAGGTGACCAAGAGGAGGCCCTCCCCGATGGTCTCGGTACGCACCAGCCGTAGCGGTGTGTTTTTACCAATTGCCCCGAAGAGACGGTCGCCGCCCCCGAGCACCACGGGGAAGATGACGAGGCGGATCTCGTCGACGAGGTCGTGCTCGATCAGCGTAGGAACGAGGTGATAGCTGGCGTAGACGAGAATTTCACCGTCGACCTCCGCCTTGAGCTTGGAGACTTCTTTGACCACCTCACCTCTGAGCACGGTGGCGTTTGACCACCTGGGTTCCTTCAGCGTGGAGGACACGACGTACTTGGGAAGGCTGTTCAACTTGTCCGCCCATTCGCCTGTCCTTCCCAGCCACCGGGTCGCGAACCACTCGTCGCTCCTGCGCCCGAGCAGCAAAGCCTTGGCGCCCAGCGCCTCCTCGGTCGAGACCTTGGCCCAGGGCTCGAGGTCCTTGCCTCCAAAGCGGTAAAACCAGCCTTCTAGGCCGACGTCCTCCTCACCGGTCGGGTCTTGGCTGACCCCATCGAGCGAAATGTTCGTGCTGATGACAAGTGTTCCCATATCGGGCCCCTTTCGTTGGCGTTCTGCCGTCGCCTGTGTAGACGCCGCGACACCGCCAAATTGGGCGGCCGGCGACCGCCCTGTTGCCTCCCGGCCCGGCGTCTAGATAGGGATGGGAGGGCGAAGGGCCAACGAAGGAGGCGCTACCATGCGCCAGGTGTCGGCCGACCTGGTCTCGAGAGCAAAGGCCGGGGACGCCGACGCGTTCCGAGAGCTGACCGACCCGTACCGCCGGGAGCTCCAGGTGCACTGTTACCGGATGCTGGGGTCTCTCCAAGATGCCGAGGACGCCTTCCAGGAGACACTGCTTGGTGCGTGGCGCGGCTTTGCACGCTACGAGGACCGCTCGTCGCTGCGCACGTGGCTCTACCGGGTCGCCACCAACCGATGCCTCGATGCGCGTCGTTCTGCCAGCCGACGACCTCCTAAGGCGTGGGACGTGCCCGGGGTCGAGCGGCCCGAGCCGACGCGCCTCGGCGAAGTCGTGTGGCTCGAGCCGTACCCGGACGCCTTGCTCGAGGGAGCCGCCGGCGTGCCGCTCGGCCCCGAAGCGCGCTATGCGCAGTCCGAATCGATCTCGTTGGCGTTCGTGACCGCCCTCCAGCTGTTGCCACCGCGCCAGCTCGCAGTCGTGGTCCTGGGCGACGTCCTCGGGTTCCGTACCGACGAGGTCGCCCAGATGCTCAGTTCCAGTGCCGGCTCGGTCAGCAGCGCATTGAAAAGGGCACGGGCTACCCTGCGGGACCATTTTTCGCAAACCGCCGACCGACAAGCGCCCCCTCAGGCGAAGTCGCCGGCCGAGAACGCGGTCGCGGAGAAATTTGCACGCGCGTGGGAATCCGCCGATCTCGGGGCGCTCGTTGACCTTTTGACCGACGACGTGTTTATTTCGATGCCACCAATGCCCTTCGAGTACATAGGCCGAGAGGCCGCCGCCCGCTTCTGTGCCGTCCTGCTCGACGCCCGGCGAAGCTTTGACCTCGTCCCCACCCGGGCGAACGGTCAGCCGGCATTCGCCGCCTACGTGCGCGCCCCAGGCGGGCTCGGTCGCGGGGTGGGCGTTTACGTTCTCACCTTGGCCGGTGACCGCGTCTGCGCGATGGCCCGTTTTGACAGCAGCGTGCTCCCTTTCTTCGGCTTCCCGAGTTCCCTCGCGAGCCGATGACCGGGACAACCGAGGCCTTGGACAAAGCCGCCGTGTTGCGGTGGCGGAGCGCCATCATGGCTGCTTTCGGTCTCGGGGGGATCACCGTTGCTGCATGGGGCCCTCGGCTCCCAGCCGTCAAAGCCGAGCTTGGGATAGGCACCGCTACCATCGGCCTACTCCTCGCCGGGGTGACGATTGGGGCCATCGCCGGGCTTGTCGCCTCGACACCAGTGCTCCATTGGCTCGGCAGCCGCGGCGGCGTAACTGCCTCTCTGCTAATCATGGCAGCCGCCATGGCCGTCATGGGCGTGGCGCTCAGCGCGCGGTCTGTCCCTCTGGTGAGCGTGGACTTCCTGCTCGTGGGGCTCGGTATCGGCACGCTCGATGTGCTCATCAATGTTGAGGGATCGGCAATCGAACGCCGTGCCGGCCGCACCCTAATGCCACTCATGCACGGGGCGTGGTCGATCGGAGCAGCGGTGGGGTCGGGGATCGGCGCCGCGTGCGCGGCGCTCGCGGTCACTCCTTCGGAGCAGTTCATCGGCGAAGCGGTTGTGATCGGGGTGGTTGCCCTCGTCATGGCCCCGGCCATCCCTACTGGCGAGCGCGCACGGGGCGCACGGCCCACCAAGACGCGCGCCGCCAAGGTGAGGCAATGGCTGAGCGGCTGGGCGGACTGGCGTCTGCTGCTGATCGGCGTTGTCATGCTCGGCGTTGAGCTTGGTGAAGGATCGGCCAACAACTGGCTTACCCTCGCTGTGCGCGACGACCATGGCCAGACGGCCGCGATCGCCGCACTATTTTTCGCGGCGTTCGCGAGCGGGGAGGCTTTTGCGCGGATCTTCGGTGGCCCCGTCGTCGATAGGCTCGGGGCAGTCAACACCATCCGCTGCACCACCGTCCTCGGTGTGCTGGGAGTGGTGCTCTTTATCCTCGGCGACAACCTGTGGACCGTCCTGGTCGGTGTGCTCTGTTGGGCCGTCGGGGTATCGATGGGGTTCCCTCTCGGGATGTCTGCCGCTGCTGCGAGCGGGCCGGACCGGGCGGCACGCGTCAGTGTCGTCGCCTCCATCGGCTACTTCGCCAACCTCGCCGGGCCGCCGGCAATCGGTTTGCTCGCCGCGGCGGTAGGCCTCCTCCACGCCTTGTGGCTCATCGTCGCCCTCTTTATCGTTGCGTTCGCAGTTGCCGGGTCGCTCCGGAGGCCTCAGGGCCCTTCTGCCGTCACCGATTAGGCGGTACCGGATTTGTCGGGCGGAAATGGCACTTACTGCCAGCATGGGACCACCGAGCGAGGCCATGGGGGCGCGCGACGCGCGTAGTCGCTTCGTTGCCTCGTAGGGAGCGCGATCGGGTTTGCTGCAAGAGCGCGCAGGGTAGCTAGCGATGATGTTGCGCCCACCCACAGGGCCTGAAAGGAATATGTGAAAGACGCTCAGGTGAACGAATTACTCCTCCAAGCACTGGAAACCGAGCTGGGAGGGGTGAAGGTCTACAAGACTGCGCTGAAATGCGTTGTCAACGAAGATCTCCAAGAGGAGTTGACGAAGTACCTCGCGCAAACGACCCATCATGTGGAAGTCGTACGAGGCCTTTTTGCCGACCTAGGCCTTGACCCCGAAGCCACCTCGCCGGGTCGTGACGTAGTGCGCCATATAGGTAGCTCGCTCGTTGCGGCCATGGAAATGGCCTTGGCAAGTGGCCCCCCTGAAGCAGCTCAGCTTGTCGCGGCGGAATGCGTCACACTGGCCGAGACCAAGGACCACATGAACTGGGAGCTCATCGGTGAGGTGGCCGAAAACATAAAAGGCGACCGTGCCAAGGTGTTGCATACGGCCTTTGAGGAAGTTGAGGGTGATGAGGACGAGCACCTGTACCACAGCGCCGGGTGGGGCCGAGAGCTTTGGATCGAATCGTTGGGCATGAAGGCTGTCCTGCCTCCGCCCGAGGAACAAAAGCACGTGGAGACGGCTATCGGTGCGGCTCGGGCCAAGCAAGCGCGCGGCGACTTGACCTGAGATTGACCATGGCAACCGATGGCGCGGCGGAGGTTTCAGCGGTGGCGGTGGTCGACGAAGCTGCCGCTGACGCCCTCGTCCTCCCGGTAATTGCGCAAGTCGATGGGGAGAACCCACTCGGGGTGATGGGGCGGCCCTTCGACCGACGTGCGCCCTTTTTCGTCGGCCTAACAGGAGCTTTCGGTGTAGCCGTCGCCTATGCGATTGCCGTCGGTATCGGTGATATCGCCAGTGTCCTGACACTGATCGGGTTGGCCCTGTTCATTGCGATAGGGCTGAACCCGATCGTCGTGGCACTGGTCCACCGTGGTCTTTCTCGTGGGGTTGCCGTCGGTATTGTGACCGTCGGCTTCCTAGTGGTGATAGTCGGCTTCGTCCTTGCCGCCGTTGCCCCAATGGCGCACCAGGTGCAAAACCTGGTCAATAACTACCCCCGATACCGCGCCGACCTCGCGACCGGCAAGGGCTGGTCCGGCCAGTTGGTGCGCAAGCTCCACTTGACCAGCTACTTCACGGGAAAATCACAACTGAAACTGTCTGTGTCTGGCGGGGTGCTCGGTGTCGGCAAGACTGTACTGACCCTCGGCGTCGCGACCATCAGCGTGGTGGTTATGACGCTGTATTTCCTCATAGCGTTGCCGGGGGTGAAGAGGCTCTGGCTCTTGCTGATCCCGCTCAGCCGGAGGGAAAGGGTAGGCCTCCTGACCAATGAGGTGTTCGACCGGGTTGGCGGGTTCATGCTCGGGAACTTGCTCACCTCGCTGGTGGCCGGTGTCGGCACATTTATTTGGCTCGCCGTGTTCGGCGTGCCATATCCATTGCTGCTGGCTCTGTTTGTCGCGTTGTTCGACTTGATCCCGATGGTTGGTTCAACCGTCGCCGGGCTGGTAGTCACGGTAGTGGCACTTACCAAGGGTGTCCCTATCGGTATCGCTACAGGTATTTTCTACATCGTCTACCGCTTCGCCGAGGACTACTTGTTGAACCCCCGTGTAATGAAGCACACGGTAAAGGTGAGCCCGGGCTTGACAATAATCGCCACGCTGGTCGGGGGGACACTTCTCGGCCTCATCGGGGCCCTCGTTGCTATACCGGTTGCCGCCACCATCCAGTTGCTCCTGGAGGAAGTGGCGTTCCCGCGCCAGAACATGCGCTAAAAGGCGGCTCGTGCAAAATACAAATGCCCCCCGTGCTTACCAGTTATGGTGAGCACGGGGGGCACTGTCGTTGGGCTACAGCACTCGGTTTACCAGCGGTAAAACCGATGATGCCCGGCGCTTTCGCCCCGGCCGAGTGCAACACCAGCCAACCAGAACACGAAGAAGATCACAGCCAATATCCAAAGGAAATGTACCGCGATCCCGACGCCAGCGAATATTAGGACCAGTAGGAGCAGCAATAGTATTAACATACTTTCGTTATACCCACATTCGAACATTGCTACCGTCCCCGCCTCGTTTAGGTCATCGGCGCAGAGCGTGGTGGGAGCGCTACATAGAAGCTTGGGTTCCTCACCCGTTTGAGTGGTCCATAGCACTGGCCCGGGATCTTGGTGTCAATTTGCACCGAGCGGGTATCGGTACGAGATGTCCCGGTCAGACCACGACCTCGCGCCGCTACGGGTCGCGATTGTCAACGACTACGAGGTTATCGTGGCGGGCGTTATGGCAATGCTCGCGCCCGAGCAGTACCGGGTGAACGTCGTCGAGCTCGACGTGCGGAAGAACCCCGACCACAAAGTGGACGTCGCATTGTTCGACAGCTATGGGCAACCCGGGCTTGGCCTGAACCGCATCCGGTCATTAGCGGCCGACGACAGGGTCGGGTCGGTAGCGGTTTATACCTGGAGCATCACCCAGGGCAGCCGCGAGGCGGCGCTCGGCGCCGGCGCCCGTGGCCTGATCGCCAAGAGCGCCGGAGCGGGCCAACTCGTCACCGCTCTGCGCGCCGTCGCGGGCGGTCAGTTCTTTGAGACCGGGGGATTTCGAGGCCAGGGTATGGGCCAGTGGCCCGGCTCGAACTGGGGTCTTACGGCCAGGGAAAGCGAGACGCTGGCGTTGGTCGCTACAGGGATGCCGAACCGCGCCATCGCCGATGCGATGTTCGTAAGCGAGAACACCGTCCGTACCCATCTGAAAGCGGTCTTTCGCAAACTTGGGGTTACCAACCGGAGCCAGGCAGTGGCACGTGCTTTGGGCGACCAGAGCTTCGCAACCCGCGCTTAGGAGGCCAAAGGAGGCACGGCGTCGCGCTCGAAGTGGGTCAGCACGTCTACGGGTACGGGCCCCAGCGGACCGATGCTCCCAGCGCGGCGAGTGCTAGAAGGCCGCCGATAAGGGCGAAGGCCCACGTGACTTCGTGGCGCTCCTTTTGGATTGCGACCTGCTTGGGCAAGTTGGCGAAGACCTTGCTTAGTTCGGGGGCGTCCTTCGCCGAGTAGCTGGTGCCGCCGGTGAGCTGGGATACCTGCCGGAGCGGGGGCAGGTCCGCCACGAGCGGCGAGCGCCCGCCGGGGATCCCGAAGCCTCCACCGCCGTACGGGCCGCCCCCGTAACCGCCGCCCCCGAAGCCTCCGCCGGGCCCGAAACCGCCATTGGAGGCAAAGCCCCCCTGTTGCTGTGGCGTGCATTTGAACGGCGCGACATGGGTGGTCCCAAAGCCGATCGTGTAAATGCGGACCCGGCGCGCCACTGCGTAAGGGACGGCCTGGAGCGGGGTGATACCGCGGTTGTTGGCGCCGTCTGTGAGCAGGACGACAATGTCCGGTACGTAGCCGTTCTTGGGGGGCTTAGCCGGAGCCCCCGCCCCACGATCGGCGGCCTCTCCCGCGCTGCCCGGTGAGGCGGGCGAGGCCGACGGGGCGAGCGCGGCGCTGGAGACGGCGTTGCCGACGGGTTGGACCGCGGGGTCCACCTCGGAGATCGCGTCGAGCGATTTCAAGATGGCCGCTCCGATGGCGGTGCCCGGGCTGGTGCTCAGGTTCTCGAGAGCGTGGTCGAGCGTGCTGCGGTCGCTCGTCGGCGCGACTGCCAGCTCGGCGTAACCCGCGAAGAGCACGAGGCCCATTTGCGTCCCTTTTGGCTGCGCGTCGACGAACTCGCGTGCGGCGTGCTGGGCCACGGTCAAGCGGTTCGGCTGCACGTCGGTTAGGCACATCGAACCCGACTCGTCGAGGGCGAGGATGATCGTGGTCTTTGCGACCGGCACGTCCGAAGTCAATTGGGGCCGCGCCGCGGCTACTGCCAGTACGGCCAGGCTTGTGAGCATCAGGGCTACCGGGACGTACCGCCGCCAGCGGGAGCGACGGGGGAGCGCTTTGCGTAAAAGAGCAAGGCTCGAATAGGTGACCGCATGGCGCCGGCGACGCCTTGTAGCCATGAGGTAGGCGCCGAGCACCAACGGCACCGCGAGGGCGAGAAGTAGGGCGGCCGGCCAAGTGAAGCTCACTTCAGACGACCCGCCCGAACCACATCACCGATACGAGCGCCCCCGCCACGAGCAAGAGCGCCCCAGCCGCCGCAAAAAGCGCCGAGACCTCGGTGTAACTGGTCACCACCGCGAAATGTAGGTTGATCGTCTTCGAAATGGCTTTTAGAGCGGCCTCGTCGTCGGCCTGGTAGAAGGAGCCGTTGGTGACTGACGCCACTGCTCGCAGGTTTTGCGGGTTCATCGCGGTCGCCACACTGAACCCGTCGATCCGCACCGTGGTCCCCGATACCGTGCCGACCCCGATCGTCTGGACCCGCACACCGGCGGTCGAGGCCAATCGCGCCATTGTGACCGGGCCTGCTTGGGTCGTGTCCTCGCCGTCGGAGATCAGCACGATCGTCGCCCCTCCGTAATAGCCGATGTTGACATTTCCCGAATTGTCCTGGTTGAGCGCGGCCTCGTTGACGACCAGCGTCTTGCCTGCGATGGCATCGAGCGAAGTGAGGATGCCTGCGGCCATAGACGTGCCACCGCCCAGCGAAAGGTGGTCGATGGCCTGCAAGACGACAGCGTGGACGAAGGTGGGCGGTTGCACGATCACGGCGCTCGGCCCGAACGCCACTACCCCGATCTTGACCCCGGCCGGCTGCTCGCGAACAAAATCGCGCGCAGCGACCTTCGCTGCAGCGAATCGGGACGGCTTGATGTCGGCGGCCGCCATGCTGTTGGAAACGTCGATGGCGAGGACGACCGTTGCCTCGCGCCGCGGCGTCTTGACCGTCGTCATCGGTCGGGCAGAGGCTACGACCAGGAGGGCGAGAGCAACCAGGAACAGCGCGAAAGGCATGTGCAGGCGCCAGTTCCGCCGCTGTGCAATACCCGTCGTGACGAGGCCCTCTGCGGCAAGGGCTGCGGCCCGTCCGCCGTCGCTTGCGGCGAGACAGCACATAGCCCACGACGACAACAGGGAGCAGCGCCAACCCGAGGAGCCAGCCCGGCGAAGCGAAGGTCATCGCCGCAGCCTCCGGCCGCTCCCGGCCATCCGCACGAAAGCGCTCACGAGATCGTCCTCGGTCGATACGAGGTGGAGCACGGCGCGTGCTTGGGCGACCCCCTGGCGGACCGCCGCGTCCTGCGCCTCTGTCACGGCCAGGAGGCGGCGGCGCAGCTCGGGGTCGCTCGAATCGACGAGCATCTGCTCGCCCGTCTCGGCGTCCTGCACGAACAACAGCCCGGCATCAGGGAGCTCGTACTCGCGAGGGTCCACAAGGCGGATCGTGACCACCTCGTGGCGTTCGGTGAGGCGCAACAGGGGGCGCTCCCATCCGGGCTCGCTGATGAAGTCGGAGACCAACACGACGAGCGACCGGCGAGGCACGCCTCGCGCGGCGGTGCCAAGCAGCGTGGCGAGGTCCGTCACAGGCCCGCCGTGCACCGGGCGTAAGAGCTCTCGCAGCAAGGTCAGCACCTGGTCCCGCCCTTGCCGGGGCGGGATGGTCAGTACAGCGTTGCCGTCGTAGATCGATGGCGCCGACGCGGTTGCCGCCCCGCACGACCAGCTGGGCGAATGTCGCCGCCAGCTCGCACAGGACGTGTTCCTTGGTCCGGTCGGCGGCGCCGAAAGCCATCGAGCGCGAGCGGTCGAGCAGGAGCCAGGCGGTGAGCTCGCGATCTTCCATGAAGTCCCTGACGAAGAGCTCGTCCATTCGAGCGGTGACGTTCCAGTCGATGTGACGGACATCGTCGCCCCACTCGTAGCTGCGCAGGTTGAGGAAGTCGGTGCCGTTCCCACGAAGCAGTGTCCGGTAGTCGCCCTGCAGGCGCCCGTCGAGGCGGCGGACAACATGCCACTGGAGCCGTCGCAGGACCCGCTCAGGGGTCAGGAGAGGGGTCGCGTCCACGCTCGCTCGATCGTCCTAACGCAGGCGCAACCGCGGGTGGGGCACTAGCGGCTCACGTCCCGCAGCACGACGTCTGGGACCGGGACCTTCCTCAAGATGGCGTCGACTATCTGCGCCACGCCCACGTCGTCGCCGAGCGCCTCGTAGGAAAGGACAAGTCGGTGGCGCAGCACATCCGGCGCGATCGTGCGGATGTCTTCGGGCAGCACGTACTGGCGGCCCCGGACCAGCGCCAGCGCCTGGGCCGCCAAGACCATGTAGATCGATGCCCGTGGGCTCACCCCGTAGGTGATGTACCGGGCCATGTCCTGGAGGCCGGCCGACGCCGGGCGCCCGCGTGGCCGAGGCAACGCGGACGGCGTACTCGATGAGCGCCGGGTCGACGAAGACCGTCTTGACTGCCTTTTGCAAGCTCCGAAGGCGTTCTACGCCCATGACCTCGCCGACGTGCTCGAGGCCTGCGATCATCCGCTCGACGATGACGAACTCCTCCGTGGCGCTCGGGTAGTCGACGAGCACCTTCAGCATGAACCTGTCAACCTGCGCTTCAGGAAGCGGATAGGTCCCGTCCGACTCGATCGGGTTTTGTGTCGCCATGACGAGGAACGGGTCGGGCAGGGGGTAGGTCTCCCGGCCGATAGTGACCTGGCGCTCCTGCATTGCTTCGAGCAGTGCGCTTTGCACCTTGGCCGGGGCCCGGTTGATCTCGTCGGCGAGGACCAGGTTGGCGAATACCGGGCCGAGCGACACCTCGAACTCGCCGTTCTTCTGGTTGTAGATCCGCGTACCCGACGATGTCGGCGGGCACGAGGTCGGGCGTGAACTGGACCCGCTGGAACTCGACGCCGAGCGCGTCAGCGAAGGTCTTTACGGCCAGGGTCTTCGCCAGTCCGGGGACCCCCTCGACGAGGAGGTGCCCCCTCGCCACGAGCGCCACGACCATCTTCTCCAACAGCGCGTCCTGGCCGACGATCACCCGCTTTACGTGGTAAAGCACGTCCTCGATAGACACCTCGGACCTCTCGGTCGACCCGCCCGCTGAGATGCTCATTTGGCAGGGGCTCCCGCTGCTTTTCCGGCCGTGGCGATGGGCACGGCAAAACCGATCCCGGCAAAGTTGTCGGTGCCTGCCGGGTTGACGAGGCCTGTCACGATACCGATCACCTGACCTTTTGTGTTGAGCAACGGGCCGCCGGAGCTGCCCGGGTTCACTGCGGCATCGAATTGGATCATCCCCGAGAGCGTTCGACCGTTCCCCAGTTTGAAAGTGCGGTCGAGCCCCGAGATCACTCCGGCGGAGAGAGAACCGACGAGGCCGAGCGGGTTGCCGACTGCAAATGTCTGGTCACCGACCTGCGGGCCAGGCCCGAGGACGGCCGGCACGATCACTGCCGGTAGCTTCCCTGCCGTCAGCACGGCAATGTCGTGGGCGGGGTCAGAGGTCGCGATGGACGCGGTCGAAGCTGTGCCGTCGGCGAACGTGACCTTGATCTCGGAGGCCCCCTGGACGACGTGGAGGGCTGTCAAGATGTCGCCCTGGGTATCGACGATCACCCCGGTGCCGAGGTCTTCGGTGCCAGGGGAGCCCTTGCGCTGGGCCACTATGACCACGAGCCCGGCCCTTACCGCGTCGTACGCTGTGACGGCAGCTGGTGGCTGGGACTCCAATTGCGATACCGCCGTGCTGACCTTTTGGTTGACGATCGCGTTGATGTCGTTCGTAGACAGGGACGGTCGCCGGGAAATGCGGAGGTTGGTGGCGTAGAGCGCTACGAAAACGGCCAGGACGAACACCAGGGCCAGTGCGACAACGCTGACCAGTCGGCGGCGGGTTGACGAGAGCGGCGCTGCCGGTGAGAGCGGCGCTGCCGGTGCGAGCGGCGCTGCCGGTGAGGGCTCGCCGGCCTTTCCACGCCAATCGCTCACTACTGCCACCGTACATCGGTGCTCCCCACTCTGAACGGGCGACTTCAGGGGCTGCAGGCCCCGCCGCGTCGCTCAGCTATTGAAGGTGGCGACGTAGCGACCGGTCCCGTCGTGGCGCAGCACCACCGTGTAGGCGCGGCCCAGGCCTCTTACAGGGCGGTAGGCCGTGATGGTCCGCTCACCCGAAGCGTCCCGCAGTGTAAGGTGCCGCGCGGCCAAGGCTTCCCAGGTGGAGAAATCGTAGGGGTCGTCTCTCCGGCGTGCCTCCGACGACGTGGGAGAGACCAGACGTCCACCCGCGGATGCCGCCAGGGCTCCCGCAAAGCTAATGCCGAGGAACCTTCTCCGGCTCAGCGAGCCCGTGCCACTACCGCCTCCGCTCATGGCCGCCTCCGGTGAATACGGCAAAACCTGAATATGTTGGCGGGCCATTGTTCCTTCGCGACTTTCACGAGCGCGGCAGGAAGATGCCTTGGAGGGCGATGATGAAATTGACTACCAAGTAGGGGGGCAGGTTGTTATGTGGCTGGCTGGCCGCCGCCTTGAGACGCCAAGGCGTCGACGTTCATGGCCGCCAGGGCGCCGCTTGCTGGCGCGTGCAGCTCGTGGCTGTCTTTGGCCCAAGTGGCCCCCGAGGGTGACGGGGTGGAGCCGGCGGCGGCAACACCTGGGGCACGTGTGAATGCGAAGGGATTTGCGCCGTGGTCAGGGTGACGGTGGCAGCCCCGCCGACTTGGCCGAGAACGTTCGGCGTAAGGCCGGCCCCGTCGCCTTGTCCCATGGGGCTCATCCCCTGGAGGTTGGGCAACGCGAAGGTGGTCTTGCCGTCACCCCCATAGGTGGTGCCGAGCAACGAGAACAGGGCCGTGTCCTGTGATACCGGCAGCACCTGCCCATTGCACAAGGCCGAACCGATAGGGGCGAAGTTGCCGCAAAACATGCGAACCTCGGTCACGAAGGCAGATGCCAAGGCTGTGCCCCTATGATCTCGACGGGAAAATGCCGGCTATAGGAATGCAAATGTTCACGCCGAGCGTCGGGGGGCCGGTCCTCGTGAGCCCTACCCGGCCCGGTATTGGCGATAGTGCCCGGGCCCAGCGTGGTAGTTGGCACGCCGTGGCATATTGGCCCGACGAGGTAGTCGCCCACACGTCCCCGATGATCGTGTGGGTGGTGGCTCGTGCCGTCGACGCGTTAACCTGGTGCGTGTGGCCCGGGAGCTCAGCCGTGGTGAGCTGGTGGGAATCTTCCCCGCCGGCTTCGCCTAGGGCGTAGGCCCTCGCCGAGTGCACCTGTATCCTTCCCTGCAAGTCGGGCAAGGCGAAAGTGGTGGTGCCATTGCGGCCAAAAGTTGTGCCGAGGACAGAAAACAGAGCTTGGTTTTGGTTATCGGCAGAAGCTGGCCGTTGCAGGTAGCCCAGCCCCTGGGAGCGAGCTGAGCCCGAAAATTCGTAGCTCCCCCAAGGTACGGCGTGGCCATGGCTTTATCACCTCTTGAAGTGGGGGCGCCACAAAAATAACTCTGGCTCGGGGAGGTACCGAAAAAAGAAATTATGAAGTTGATGACCAGGTAGCGGCGGGATGTTGTTATGGGGCTGGCTTGCCCCCGTGGTCCTGACCGCGTTGGGTGCGAGGCGCGCCCCGGGCTCGGCGCATTAGATTTCCGGCTCGTCCAAGTGATCGAGCTTGACGAGCGTCCCGGTTACCGCCGCACGTTCATATTGCGTTCCGAAGGCCCAGATACCCGGTGTTGGCCCAGGTTGTCTTCCGTCTCGAGCACTCCGACATGGGCGACCTCGAGAATCTTTGTCGGGCCGATCAGCACCGACGCGGAGGGGACCACCTGTCAAGCCGTTTTCGCCTAGGGCTAGAGTTTCTCCGCCAAGCGGACCAAGGAAGCGAGCTGCGACTTGGAAGTGAGTTTGGAATAGGTATCGGCCCCGTAGTCCCTCGAGCCTTCAAACGCAGCCATCCCTTGCACCGTGATCCCCGAGTCGGCGAAGGAGTAGTAGTAGGCCTTCACGCCAAGGCCCCTGTAGGGAACGAACGTCATCTTGAGCTGCTGTTCCTGTGCCAGCCCCTTCTTTATTTCGGCTGAGGTCAGAGCCCTTGAGGTGACGGTGTAGTCAAGGATGATGTCCTTGGGGAGGGCAGCGAGCGACGTTTGTGACCCGTAGGTGCACGACGTAACCACTGAGGAGATCTCATCGTTTTTCTTCGTGGCGGGCAATTTGAGCGTGTCGAAGCTAGGTGCGGGCAAGGTGTAGCCGACGATCGACGATACCGATGCCGTGCTTATTTTGGCGCAGATCCCCTCGGAAGGCTTTGGAGCTGTCGATGCGCCGGCGACCGCTGCGCCGGCGAGGCTCGCTGTGGTGACGATGCCCACCAGTACGGCGGTGGCCCCGGCGCACCGGTAGGCAGCGCGAGCAGGCCGGCTCGGATGGGTGCTGGTTGTCATGGGTCCCTTCTTGGATGGCTCCTGCCACACAACTACGAACTTAGCCGAGGCGTGCCCGCGCGGCGCTCCGGCCGGCCCCGACGTAGCGTGCAAGGTGCTCGCCGGTGACAGTGGAGCGGGCGGCGACGAGGTCGGCGGGGGTGCCCTCGAAGACGACCCGGCCACCCTCGTGGCCGGCGCCGGGGCCGAGGTCGATGACCCAGTCGGCGTGCGCCATCACGGCCTGGTGGTGCTCGATTACGATGACCGATTTGCCTGAGCTGACGAGACGGTCGAGCAATCCGAGCAGGTGCTCGACGTCGGCGAGGTGGAGGCCGCTGGTCGGTTCGTCAAGGACGTAGATGCCGCCCTTGTCCCCCATGTGGGTGGCCAGCTTGAGCCGTTGCCGTTCACCGCCGGACAGGGTAGTGAACGGCTGGCCGAGGCTGAGGTACCCGAGCCCGACGTCGACGAGCCGCTCGGCTATGGCGTGTGCCGCCGGGATACGCGCCTCTCCCGAGGCGAAGAACTCCCGTGCCGTCGCTGACGGACATGGCCAGCACCTCACTGATATCGCGGCCGCCCAGGAGGTACTCGAGCACCGATGGCTGGTACCGCTTGCCTTCGCACTCCTCGCAGACGCTGGCAACGCCAGCCATCATCGCCAGGTCCGTGTAGATGACCCCGCTGCCGTTGCAGGTGGGGCACGCTCCTTCTGAGTTAGCGCTGAACAGGGCGGCATCCACGCCGTTGGCCTTTGCGAATGCCTTGCGGACCGGGTCGAGCAGCCCCGTGTAGGTCGCCGGGTTGCTCCGGCGCGAGCCCCTGATGGCGCCTTGGTCGACCGAGATCACGCCGGCTCCGGCGGGTATGGACCCATGCACGAGCGAGCTCTTACCGGATCCTGCGACGCCGGTCACTACGACGAGCACTCCGAGCGGGATATCTACGTCGACCTCGCGAAGGTTGTGGGTCGTGGCGCCGCGGATCTCCAGCTTGCCGGTCGGAGCGCGCACGGAGGTTTTGAGGGGGCCGGTCGTCGAGGTGGCGGCCGGTGAGGGTGCCGCTGGCCCGGAGCCCTGCAACGGTGCCTTCGAAGCAGACCGTGCCGCCGTCGGGACCGGCACCCGGGCCGAGGTCGACGACGTGGTCGGCGATGGCGATCGTTTCCGGCTCGTGCTCAACGACGAGCACGGTGTTGCCCCTGTCCCGCAGCGCCAGCAGCATGTCGTTCATCCGCTTGATGTCGTGGGGGTGCAAGCCCGTTGTGGGCTCGTCGAAGACGTAGGTGACGTCGGTGAGCGACGAGCCGAGGTGGAGGATCTTGACGCGCTGCGCTTCACCACCTGACAGCGTGCCCGACGGCCGGTCGAGCGAGAGGTAGCCGAGGCCAACGTCGACGAACGAACCAAGAGCGCGCAGCAGGCTGGTGAGCAGCGGCGCCACCGATGGCTCGTGGAGGCCGGCGGCCCACTGTGCGAGGTCGCTGATCTGCATCGCGCACGCGTCGGCGATGTTGACCTTGCCGATCCGTGACGAGCGGGCCGCCTCACTTAGCCGGGTACCGCCGCACTCAGGACAGGTCGTGAAGGTGACGGCGCGGTCGACGAACGCACGGATGTGCGGCTGTAGCGCCTCGCGGTCTTTTGAGAGGAACGACTTCTCGATCTTGGGGATCAGCCCCTCGTAGGTGACGTTGACCCCATTGACCTTGACCTTGGTCGGCTCGTGGTACAGGAAGTCCTGCATCTCTTTTTTGGTGTACTTGCGCAGCGGCTTGTCCGGGTCCAACAACCCGGACTCGATGTAGGGACGAACCGTCCAAAAGCCGTCCACGGTGTAGCCGGGGATGGTGATCGCGCCTTCGGCGAGCGACTTCGAACCGTCGAAGAGCTGAGCCAGGTCGATATCGGAGACCCTGCCCAAGCCCTCGCAGCGCGGGCACATCCCGCCGGCACGGGTGAAGGTTTTCCTCACAGTCTTGCTGGCGCCGCGTTCGACCGTGATCGCGCCGCTCGCCCGCACCGAGGGGACGTTGAAGGAAAACGCATTTGGGGAGCCGATGTGGGGTTTGCCGAGGCGGCTGAACAGGATCCGAAGCATCGCGTTGGCATCGGTGGCGGTGCCAACCGTGGACCGGGAATTGGCTCCCATGCGCTCCTGGTCGACCACGATCGCTGTCGTCAGGCCCTCGAGCACGTCGACATCGGGGCGCGCCAGTGCCGGCATGAAGCCTTGCACGAAGGCGCTGTAGGTCTCGTTGATCAGCCTCTGCGATTCCGCGGCGATCGTGTCGAACACCAACGAGCTCTTACCCGAGCCCGAAACGCCGGTGAACACTGTCAGCCGGCGCTTGGGGATCTCGACACTGATGTCCTTTAGGTTGTTTTCCCGCGCGCCGTGCACTCGGATCAAATCGTGCCGGTCGCCGGGCTCGCGCGCAGTCGCCTCCGTGCGCGTCGTCGTGGCCTTGCTCATCCTGTCTCCCGTCGTGGCTCTGCGGGGGCTGACGTTATGGGTTCTGCATCAGCCCAATGGCATTGCCGTCGGTATCTTTCACCGAGGCAACCAGCTTGCCACCTCCGACGTCTTTGACGTCCTCCATCGGCTCAGCCCCGGCGTCGAGCAGCTGCTGCAGGGATTCCTTGATGTCGGCGACCTCGTAGTACGCGACCGCGCCGGCGCCCCGGTGCCCATGTGGGTCCAGGCCGACCTCCTGGTCGCCTACCTTGAAGCCGACATAGTAAGGCGTGTCCACGTACGGGCCCACTCCCAGCAGGGCACCGTAGAGCCGCTTGGCTTGGGCCACGTCGGACACCGGGCAGATGATGGTCTTGGCTCCTTGGTTCATGGTGTGCTCCTTTTCGGGTACCGGAGCGGTCACATCTGTTGTGCCCCGCTCGTCAGTGATATGACGAACGGGTTGCTAGGAGTGTGACAAATGGTTGACAACGACTGGCTGGCTCAAAGGTTCCAGGACGACCGTGCCCAGCTCCGGGCGGTGGCGTCGCGGATGCTCGGGCCGGGGCCGGAGGCAGACGACGTGGTCCAGGAGGCTTGGCTCCGGCTCAGCCGGTCGGGGACTGAAGGAGTCGTCAACCTGACCGGCTGGCTGACCACGGTCGTGGCACGCCTTTCCTTGGACGTGCTGCGCAGCCGCCGCGCCCGGCCCTCCGAGCCGTTGGCTGACGACTGGGACGAGGCCCGCCAGGGCCGGTCGCGCGACAACGAGCCCGAACCCGAGCTGCTCCTGGCCGATTCACTGGGGCCGGCGTTGCTCGTCGTGTTAGACAGCCTTTCTCCGGCCGAGCGCCTCGCTTTCGTGCTGCACGACCTGTTTGCCGTTCCTTTCGACGAGATCGGCGTCATGATCGGGCGTTCCCCAGTGGCAGCGCGCCAGTTGGCCAGTCGGGCCCGGCGCAGGCTGCGAGGAGGTAGCGCTGCCGAGGGCGGGAAGGCTCGCGAGCGCGAAATTGTTACAGCTTTCCTGGCGGCATCGCGAGACGGCGACCTGCAGGGCTTGATCGACCTCCTCGATCCCGAGGTTGTGCTGCACGCCGACGCTGCCGCGGTGGAAGGGGCCGCCGCCAACCGGGCCCGGGGTGCACCGGAACTGACCCGTGAGGCCCGCGGGGCAAATTTGGTCGCGGCTACATTTTCGGGCCGGGCACGCCTCACCAAGCTGGCCCTGGTCGACGGCGGCTACGGCGGCGTGTTCAGCGTCGGCGGGAAGCCGTGGGCTGTCTTCGGCTTCAGCGTGGAAAACGATCGCATCGTGGAGGTCGAAATAATGACCGACGCCGCCACACTCGCCAGGCTGGAGATCGTGGGCGTGGACATCTGAACCCGGGCCCGGGCGCGCTCACGGGTCCTGGAGCAGCCCCAGGACGTTGCCATCGGGGTCGGTGAACGTTGCGACCAGCCGGCCGCCTCCCACATCGCGAGGGGCCTCTTTGACTTTGGCACCCGCAGCGGTCACTTCGGCCAGCTTCGCCTCTATGTCGCTCACGTGCCAATAGGCCACCGGAGAGGTCATGCCCCCGCCACCTGGGACCAGCCCAATGTGCTGCCCTTCGGCATCGAAGCCCACATAGTAGGGAGCGTCGGCCTGGGGTGGGATGCCGATCAGTGCGGTGTACATCGCTTTGGCTGCCTCCACGTCGGTCACGGGGTGCAGCACGGTCTTGATCCCCTGCGTAGGAGAGGTCATCGTCGCTCCTGAGGTCGAGGGCCGCTCCGGCCCGGTTTGTACAGGTATATCAATACGAGTAGTCCGCGCCCCAGTTGAAGGCGACCTGTTCGGCACCGGACTTGCAGTCATATGCGTAGTAGGTACCGGTCCATGCTGCGGCCCATTGCGAACCTGCGCCTTGCGGCGTGGCTTTACAAGCGAACCCGTCGGCTGAGTACGCCGCCCCCTTTGATTTGTCAGCGCCGGTCCCGACAGCGTCGGCCTGGGTGCAGTTGGCTTTCTCGACGGCAATTTGAGCTTGGTAGGACTTGTCGCTGAACTCCTGGTACTCGCACTGGCCCGCGCCGAGAGGGGCCGGGAGAAGGGTGTTGTTGGGGCCGAAATGGTCCGTGCCCCCGCTGGCGCTGCCTCCGCCGCCCCCCGCGATCACGGTGCCGCTCCCGCTGCCGCCACTGCTGCTAGTGGTTGGGCCACTGGTGTCGTAATGCGGGCCCCAGTTGAACGCGACTTGTGCCGCCCCTGCTTGGCAGTCATAAACGTAGTAAGTGCCGACCCAGGTTGCAGCCCACTGCGACCCGGCCCCGGCCGCGCTGGCCGTGCAGGCAAAGCCGTCGCTGTGAAAGGCGGCCCCTCTCGCCTGGAAAGCCCCTATCCCTACAGCGTCTGCCTGTGTGCAATTGGCTTCGAAAACCGAAATCTGAGCCTGGTACGAGTCGTCGATGAACTCTTGGTACTGGCATTGCCCGTAGCCGAGAGGGGCGGGAAGGAGCTTGTGGTTAGCGCTGAAATGGTCGGGGCCGGCGCTGAGGTCCTTGGACCCGCCTCCGATCACGGGGTCACCGACGACGACCACCGACGAGCAGGATGTGCCACCGGCCGGCGCGCTTGCTGCCACGACGTCAACCAGGCACCACGAGGCGTCGGTCGGTGAGCTGGAGTGCCAGACCTGCACGACGATCTTGTCCCCGGCGGCGACCACCCATCCGTCTTCGCCGTAGTAAGTCCCGAACGAATGCAAGGTAATTGAGGTGTTGCTCCACGACGGGACGTCGCAGGTGACCACATTGGGCGAGTAGCCATTAATGGCGTCTGTCGAACCGGCGCACGCATTCCACCAGGTCTGCGCGACCTTGCCGGCGTTCTCCAGCTCGGGAATAGTCCCGTGCGCCCCAAGGTCGGTGATGCGGAAGTGGTCGCTGTCGCCGTTGAAAGCTCCACCAGTCCCAAAGCAACTGCCCGTGATCGTCACATCAGGCACCTTGCCAGGAGAGAACTTGCCGACGTGGGCGATGTGAGGTTGGCAGGGGGCGGTAATTGCACCCGCCGTGCCTGGCGACGCCAAGACCACGAGCGCCCCCGCCGCCGGGACGAGACCTAGGCAGGACATTGCAGCGCAAACAAAATGCCGTGCAAGCCGACGGGCTCGAGGCTGCGACGGGGTGGGTACGGGGCGGGCAGGCCTGGGTGTAGGCAGCATGTACGCGTTCTCCTCTCAACGCTCCCGGGTGGTCGTCATTCGTCCCGGCAGTGCCAAGTAATAGCACGGGAGCGTCACACAAACGTCACGCGGCCCACCTGTGGCTGGCAGGCGGTTACTTACCAAGGGCGTCCTTCACCTTCTCGCCCGCCTGCTTCAGGTTGCCCTTCGTTTGGTCGGCTTTACCCTCGGCCCTGAGCTTGTTGTTACCGCTGAGCGCGCCGGCGGCCTCCTTCAGCTTTCCCTTGGTCTGCTGGGCGGTGTTTTTTGCCTTGTCGGATGTAGCCATGTCTGGTCCTCCTTGGATATGCGAAAAATGGGACGTTCCCTAAGCGTGAACCCTTATACCCGGGGGGTTCTTCGATTGAACGGGGCCGCCACGGGGAATAACCACATGCATAACCAAGGGGCGGTGGGGTCCGCTTTGGCGCCAGTACCTAGGAGCGCTGGGGCCGGGCCTCGTTACTGGAGCCTCGGACGACGACCCGTCCGGGATCGCCACGTACTCACAGGCCGGGGCTCAGTACGGGCTGTCTTTGCTGTGGACTGCCCTGTTGACGTGGCCGCTGATGATCGCTGTCCAGGAGATATGCGACCGGACGGCGCTGGCCACCGGCAAGGGCCTCGGCGAACTGGCCGTCAAGCGGTTCGACAGGACCGGTCGAGACGTGCTTATCGTCCTGCTCGTCGCGCTCGTTGTCGCCAACTCCCTCAATATTGCCGCCGACCTGTTGGCAGTCGGTTCGGGCATGGCACTCCTCAACGCAGGAGCCAGTTGGCTCTGGGCGCTCGTAGCCGGCGGGCTGATCACGGCAACGCTGGTGATCGGCTCCTTCGCCCGGATAGCGTTCGTGTTCAAGCTGCTTTGCGCCGCCCTACTGGCTTATCTGGTCGTGGCCGTCATGGTGACCCGCCAGTGGGGGAGCGTGCTCAGCCACTTCGTCGTCCCCCATATCGAACTGGACAAGTCCTACCTACAGCTCCTGGTCGCCGTGCTCGGCACGACCATCTCGCCGTACTTGTTCTTCTGGCAGAGCGCTCACCGCCTCGAAGAGATGCGCGACGAACCCGAAGGAGGCTCCGAGGCGCAGGCACTTGCTAAACAGAGCCCAGCTCGCGCGCGACGCAAGGAGCGTACGAGCAGGCTCGACGTGTTCGTCGGCATGACCTTCTCCAACCTCGTCATGTTCGCGATAATCGTGGCTACCGCAGAGACCTTGCACGGCCACCACATCACCAACATCGACAGCGCCGCCCAGGCGGCCAAGGCTCTCAAGCCCTTTGCCGGGCACTTCGCCAGCGCACTTTTCGCGCTCGGCTTCATCGGCAGCGGGTTGTTGGCCATCCCGGTGCTGGCCGGCTCCGGTTCGGTTGGCCTGGCCGGGTTGCTCGGCAAGCAGTGGGGATTTTCACGATCGCTGCGCAGAGCCCCCGTCTTTTACGCTCTTGTTGCCCTGGGCACGATCGGCGGCACCGCCCTCAGCCTCCTTCACGTGAACCCGATCAAATTGTTGGTATTTGTGGCGGTTATTAACGGTGTGGCGGCTGCCCCGTTCCTCGTGGTGGTCATGTCGGTGTCGAGCGACCGGCGCCTTATGGGCGACTACGTGATCGGCAAGACCGCCAAGTTCATCGGGTGGCTCACGGCCGCCATCATGGCAGTCGCCGCGGTGGCTCTCTTCGCCACAGGCGGTGCCAGCCTCTGAGCGGTGCCGGCCTGATGGTTTGCTTGACCCGCGCCGATGTAGCCTGGTGCTGGCGTGGGCCGACATCAGGGAAGGTCACCGGGCATGGTGTGGCGAGGTGCCCGCGCCTTGTTCAGCGTCGCTGCTCTGTGCGTCGGCATGGCCGCCTGTGGTGCTAATGGCGTGGCGGGCCCCGGAGCGAGCATCCGATCTTTTGGGCTGGTCGAGGTCGGCAAGACCCGCGTCCAAGTTGCTGCCGACGGCAGGACAGCGGTACTGCAGCTGGAGACCAGCCCGCCGACGGTGTGCGCGATCGCCTACGGCACGACGGCGTCGCTTGGGTCGATCGCTGACGATCCCGACATGGGCGGCACTGCGATCACCCATCACACAGTCGTCCTGAGTGGGCTGGCGCCGGGTACCACCTACCGCTTCCGGCTCACCGCCACAGACGCCCAAGGGATTGTCTTCCAGACCAAACAACTCGGCACGTTCACGACACCGCGCAACGTGGGTGCCTCAGGCTCTGGTAATGCTGTCGGCGCTGACATTGCTGTCGGTGCCAAGGTTGTTGCGGTCAGTTCGCAGTGGAGCAGCGCCTTCAAGGCCGCAAATGCGTTCGACGGCAACCTCACGACGCAGTGGGCTTCGGCCGGGGACGGCAACCGGGCTTTCGTCACCATCGACCTCGGACGCGAGCGCGAGATCGGCGGCGTTTCTTTCATCACGCGCGAGATGTCCGACGGTACGTCCATTACGCGCACGTTCGCCGTCGTGGTAGACGGTGGGAGGCGGTACGGGCCTTTCCCCGCGGGCAACCTCGCCAACCCACGCATAGCGCGCGTGTCCTTTACGGGGCGGCGGCTTCGCTTCGATGTAGTCACCTCGAGCGGTGGCAACACCGGAGCCTCGGAGATCGAGGTCTACGCTCGCAGCTGAGTTTCACACGTGGGTGCTGCCCCGCGGCAATGTTGCACGGCGGGTAAGGCCCGACCTAGCGCTCAGGCGCCGAACTCGCCGGCTTCGTGGGTATGCCTTCTTGTTTCGTCCACCGCTGCTTGCAGCTCATCGGCGGTGCGGCGGGCCTCTGCTAGTGACGCTTCCAACGCTGCTCGCCATTGGAGCGCCAGCCCGAGCGCCCGGTGCATCTCCGGGCCGTGCTCGCCTTTGTCGAAGTACATGGACACCGCCACCCACGGGTCGTCGTTCGCAATGGCCCAGGCGCCGTCAAAGCTGGCCCTAACACTGTCCTCGTAGTCCTGGCGGATCGTGGTCGTCCGGATCGTATGCCGGTCCTGCTCGATGATCTCGGCCACTTTCTTCGGATCAGCTGTCATCGGTTTGGTCCTTCCCTTTGTCGTAGCGAGCCGCCCCCAGTCGGCAAGCCTACACCTTGTCCTCGCCGAGCGACGAATCGATGACGATTTTGGTTTTCACGTTTTATGCATATATCTGAACGCGTTTATGGCCACAGCGACGCCGGCCTAGCCAGCGGCAACGGTCTTCAGTTCTTCGAGCGAGCCGCGGATGAGCTCGGGCAGGTCGCGCCCTTCGGTCTCGTTTACCCAGCGTTCAAACGCCACTTTGAACACAGCGATCCCGGCCTCCGCGGTCAAGCTCGCAGCTGGTTCCTTGACGCCGCGCTGGCGCAAGGTAGCCGCAATTGCCGCGGCAAGTGTTGCGAGCTTGATCAGCTCGCGCTCGCGCAGTTCGGTATTGGCGGCAATTACCGCCTGGCGCCGGCGGGCGTGCTCGCGCCTCTCTTGAAGCCTGGCACCGGCCTTCTCGAGGGCTGTGGCGACCGCGTCCATGGGGGCGGTGGCGGCCGGCGCCTCGGCGACAGTGTTTACGAGTAGCTCCTGCAGTGCGCCAGCGCCCCAGAAGAGGACCTCACGCTTGTCGGCGTAGTGCCGGAAGAAAGTCCGCTCGGTCAAACCTGCCCGCGCAGCGATCTCGGCAACCGTGGTGTTTTCGAAGCCGTGCTCGCCGTACAGCTCGAGCGCGGCCTTTTCGAGCCTGCCACGACTATCCGGTTCCCAACGCACCGTACTTATCGTAGTAGTTTGATGACAGCGGCTGACATCTATGTTAGAGTGATGGCAGTAACTGACATCAGGTCGTCCTCGCCCGGTAGTGACCTCCGGGGACGGTCTTTCTAACTGGAGGTTTGTCTCATGCGTGTATTCGTCACCGGTGCGTCCGGCTGGATCGGCTCCGCTACCGTTAGCGACCTCATTGGCGCCGGCCACGAAGTCGTCGGGCTTGCCCGCTCGGACGGCTCAGCGGCTGAACTTGCCGCAGCCGGGGCAGGGGTGGAACGTGGCACCATCGACGACGTGGCCACGCTGCGCGCAGCAGCGGCCGCCTCCGACGGCGTCATCCATCTCGCGTTCAAACATGACATCGCATTTTCGGGAGGGTTCCAGGAAGCTGCCGATGCCGACCGCCGCGCGGTGGAGGCCTTCGGCGAGGTCCTTGCGGGTTCGGACCGACCACTTGTCATCGCCTCCGGGGTCTTGGGGATCGCGCCGGGTCGCCTCTCGGACGAGCGGGACGGCCACGGTCCCGAGTCGCCTATGGCCCACGCCTCGGGTGGCCCACAGACCCGCTGGGCCACTGCAGAAATGACCCTCGCGCTCGCATCGCGTGGCGTACGGTCATCGGTCGTACGACTTTCCCCGACCGTGCACGGCGAAGGCGAGCACGGTTTCGTCGCCAGCCTGATCGCCATCGCCCGCGACAAAGGCGTCTCGGGCTACATCGGCGATGGGGCCAACCGCTGGCCCGCCGTGCACCGCCTGGATGCCGGCGAGCTCTTCCGGTTGGCCGTGGAGAGCGCCCCTGCAGGGTCGACGTTGCACGGTGTGGCGGACGAGGGAGTTGCAGTGCGCGAGATCGCCGAGGTGATCGGCCGCCATCTCGAGGTCCCCGTGGTCTCGATCTCCCCTGAGGACGCGGCCGAGCATTTCACTTGGCTGGCCCGGTTCCTAGGGCTCGACAGCCCGGCGTCCAGCGCGCTGACCCGCGAGATGCTCGGTTGGGAGCCGACGCACCCCGCGCTCATCGATGACCTCGAAAAGAACTACTTCCATAACTCGTCGGAATAGGCAAAGCCCTGCTGTCGGCGAGAGCCTCAACAGGGCGGCTGTTTATAAGAGGCAGTCTTGTTCCACAGCGTGGTCGCCGGGGCAGTTATTTTGAGGCCGAGCAATTGGACTTCGAAGTTGCCGGTAACGCTAAAGGACCCATCGAAGGCCATGCAGGAAAGGCCCGCGACGGCCGCTCCTGTTGTCTCGCCCACAGAGAAGATGGCGGAAATGTAATACAGGCCGTTGACGTCTTTCACCCCTAGCCCCACCCCGAACTTCGCCTGCAGCGCGACCAAGATGCCCGCTGCAGCCGGGGTTAGGGCGCTCCCGGTTATGAAGTTCCCTTTCAGATGGCCGCTCCATGACCCGCCGGGGCCACCGGTACCTGTTCCCGTGACCGCGCCTGAGCCCGTTATCGTCACATGGGCACCGCCCTCGACGCTCGAGTTCTTGGCGCCAATACCAAGGGTTATCAGTAGTGCCACCTCAAATTTGGAATAGATCGGGATGCCACCACAGATGCACAGCGGGGCCTCGAATGAGACCGGCAACCTGAAAACCGGAGGCTTGGCGCCTACGCCGGGCTCCTCACCCCGCAACACGGTGTAGGTGAGGTAGAGGTCACTGGACATGCCGGAGATGGAAAACGACCCGCTCGTCGCCTTGCCGCCGGCCATTCCCAGGTCGAGATCCTGGTCTGCCCAAGTAAAAGTGCCGTCCAGCTTGGCATTAATGTTGAGAGCGGTCGTACAGCCCCAACAGATGCTGCCGGTTAGGTGGACGCCATTGGGCGCACCAGCGAATGCGATCGCGTAGGTGAAAGAGCCACTTTTACCTTTGTAGGAATAGCTTGGGAGCGCGTTGGTACGCCTGGTCCCGGTGGCGGCTGGCAGCAACGCCGGCGCAAGCCCTGAGCCGGCGACGCCAGAGACGCCCACGGCTTGGGCCATGTTCGGCGACCCTTTAACCTGTATTTGCCCGGATTCGACGACATCGCCGATGGATGCCGGGGCAGCCCCGACGATGACGAGGTTGCCGCTGTGCTTGACGCTGGTCACGATGATGGCGTCCTGGCCCTCGATGAGGACTACTTTGCCGACCCCCAAAGCGGCCAAAGCCTTGCTGTCCGAAAACGTGTAGCTGGAGCCACTTGCGCTGACGGACTTAACGGCCGACGCCGGCACCTCGATCGTCTTGGAGGTGAGGGTAAGGTGCGTCCCCGCCGCGTCGCCCGAGCGGACGTCCACCGAGAGGGCCTTGCTTGGCACGCCTGGCAAGGGCAAAGCGCTCGCCGCTACCCCGGGAGCACTGAGGCTGGTGACCAGAGTTGCTAACACCATCAAAAGGCTTACTGTGCGAGCTCGGCCGCGACGCCAAGCGCCGTCATTGCCGGTGCGGCCGGGTACCAACCAAGACCTCGACCCGTTAGGCACGTTCCCTCCCATGAGCGTTAGGGCGTGCCACGCTCCGTTTTCGGTGGGCGCGTAGCACGCTGACGTCGGCCCAAGGCTAACCCGCGCTAGGCCCGCCGCCGGTTATTGGGTTACCAGCCCCGGTCGGCCCACTCCTGCAGGTGAGGGCGCTCGGCGCCGATTGTTGTGTCAGCGCCGTGGCCGGGCATCACGAGAGTCCCCGCTGGCAGCGGCGAGAAAAGCCGCTCGTCGATTGACCTTATGATCGTGGCGAAGTCGGCTCCTGGGGAGCTGGTCGCGCCAGGGCCGCCCGGGAACAAGGTGTCGCCGCTGAACAGCACGGGAGACCCGTCAACCCGGAAGCACACCGACCCGGGCGTATGGCCAGGCGTAGCGATAGCCATCAGGCGGAGCCGACCGACGTTGATCACCTCGCCATCGTCGATCGTGAAGTCATAAGACGCCAGCATGTGCGCGTCGGCACCGGTGACCCCGACCTCGTAGCCGGCGTCGCGTATTGCAGGTACTGCTTGGATATGGTCCCAGTGCCCGTGGGTTTCGAGCACCTGGCGCACATCGAGGCGCTTGCACAGATCGAGCAACTTGCCGTGCTCATTGGCAGCATCGATCAACACGGACTCGCCAGTCTGCTTGCATCGCAGGACGAACACGTTATTGTCCATTGGGCCGACCACGAGACGGTGGATCTCGGCCTGGTTATCTTCGTAGTGCATGGTTGGCTCGCCCCAAAACTACACCATCGGCTGCGATCTTCTCGCAGTAGCGCCGGTTCTCCCGCTGTCGGTCGAAGACCTAATGACCCCGGGCCCGGCGCCGATTGTTCATTACGATGACCGGACCGACCGAGCGCTCACAGACGTACCATGAACTGGCGGCGATCGCCAGGACAGCCGTCTCGCTCGTAGAACAGATCGCGCCCGGCCTGCCCGACGCCTACCTGGGTGTTTCCGCAATCGTCGCATCCGTCCTGTCTGAGTTCGGGGTTGCCGCCACGGCGGTCAACGGTTACTTCGGGACGGAGCCCCACTCTTGGCTGGAAGCCGACGGCTTCCGGATAGACCTCGCCCGCGTGATCGTGGACGGCGGCCCGCTTGTCCACCCGCTTACCTCGCGATCGGAGTACCTCGCCGTAGCGGGCTTCCCAGCTTGTTGGTTGCCAGAAGAAGCCGTCGCCCAGTTCGCCAGCGTGTTCGACTACCCCTCGATCAGTGCGGAACGGGGCTGGAGCATTTTCGAACATCTCCGGCAGACTTCGTTCGTTACGGCAAGGGTTGCCTAGTCAAACCGTTGGTCACAAGTGGGCCCGGCAGCCTTCTCAAGTTGCCGGGCGCCGTGCCGACGATGGCAAGTGACCAGTAGCAGGGTGCTACGGGAGGCCTACGCAGGAGCGGGTTGCACGGTGGAACATGAGCGCCCCCCGTCCGGGCCCGTTCGCGCCGTCATGGCCTGGGAAATCGCTCACGCCGAGGGGCCTGGCCGGTGGGTCGGCAGGTGAAGCTCCCCGCCGGTCGAGGCGCCCTGGTCGGGACTGCGTCGGCGTTTGCCCTCGTCGCAGTTTTCCTCGGTTTCGCACTGTCCGGGGCGATCGCGAGCTCGGGCACGAGCCGGGGACAGGCAGCCGCAGCGTTCTCAGACGACGTCCTGATTAGCCCGGCCCAGGGGCTTTCCCCGGCGGAAAAACACGCACGGGCCCTGGCGTGGGCGGTCGTCACTGATGTCCGTCACGGCGACTTCACCGTGCAGTCCGGGCGCCTGCTCGAGGCCGAGCTCAGGCCGCTGCTCGGATCGGCGCGGCCCGAGAGCGTCGGGTTGCAACGGGCGCAGTTCGCCACCTTCGCCGCGACTTTTGCCGGCGACGTGGCATCGCGGCGGGTCGCAGTGAGCGAGCAGGAGGCCATGAGCAAGATGCTCGGAGCGCTTGCTGCTGCGCTAGGGACCAAGGTGCCCCCACGCCCGGCCCGAGAGCATCGCGCTCCAACTATCGTTGTCACAGCCACCACGGCCGCGCGTCCGACGACCGTTCCCATCGTTGTAGGTCGTACGCCGACGTCGGCCCAGCCGGCTAAGCAGAACGGGCCAAGTGGCAATGTCGTTGCCAACCAGGATGGGCCGTCAACGACGCAGGCAATGCCCACGACAGAGGTGCCGACAACCTTGGGCGCATCGACGGGGCCTCACAAGTCGGCTGGGCACGACAAGTCCACCGGGCACGACAAGTCCACCGGGTCGCGCGCGGGCCGGCTGGGTCACACAGGCCGGCTGGGTCACACGGGCCGGCCAGATCCACTCGCTCGCACTCACCTACGAAAGGCCACATACCCGCGAGATCGCGTACCCGGCACAGGCACGGGTCAACGCGCCGCGGGTACCGGGCGGGCACGTCGGCAACGGGGGCGCCGACGACAAGTTTGGGGAAAACCACTACAACAAGGACAGGCAGCGACCGCAATAAGTCAGACCGGCGGAGCTCGGCCCGGACGACAACGACGCAGCCTGCACCGGTCCGGGAGGCGTCCGCCGCGACGACAACGACGGGACCTCCTTCGACCAGCCCGCCCAGATCATCCGGCGGGGCTAGCACGGCTAGCACCACGACGCCCAGGCCGAAGAGACGGGTGCACCGAAGGAGGCGCAGCTCCTCGCCGGAGCGGCACGCGACCACCACTACCGTCCCCGCCACCTCGACCGCATCGCCGGCCACAACCGGCCACCCCGCGACAACTGTGCCGGTCGTTACGACACTGCCGGCGGCGACTACCTCAACAGTCCCGGCGACCACCACCTCGTCAACGCTGCCGCCCTACCGGGGCGGTCCGCCTCCGACACTCCCGACCACCAATGCCACCACGTCGACGACCGCTGCGACTACGACCACGACGGCTCACCCGGCCACCACGACCACTCACCCGACGACCACTACGACTCGCGCTTCGACCACTACCACCCGCGCTACTACGACTACTACTTCCCCCGTCACTACAACTACTCACCCGCCCACCACCACTACGGCGGTAACCACCACGACGGCGCCCGTCACCACAACGTCGCCGGTCACCACGACGGTTCCTGTCACCACAACCACTCACCCGGCGCCAACGACGACCACTCACCCCCCGACTAGCACGACCTCCTGAGCACCGCGGCGGCTCGGGCAAAATGCTCGCGGCGAGCGGGGGAGAAGGGGAGGACGTGCCTTAGGGCCCGGGTTGCTCGCCCGATGGCGCCCCACCCTGTGCCACTGAGGGTGAAGCGCTGCCCGTCGTTGGCGCCGCGGGCCCACTGCTCGGTGCTGCGCTCAGGCTCGTTGCGCTGGGGGAGGGATGCCCGACGCCGGCGGCGAGCATGGCTGAATTGGGGATTTTGAGCACCCCGTCGTCGGTGCGCAGGGTGACGTAGGTAAGGCTCATCTCGCTCACAGAAGCCTCGAAGATCCCCCCGAGGGCTCCCGAGCGGATGCGGATGTGGTCGCCTATCACGAAGGGCCTCGCCACCAGCAGGACCAGCCCGGCGAAGACGTTGCCGAGGCTCTGCTGCGCGGCGATGCCGAGCACGACGCCCGCTACGCCGGCGCCCACGAGCGTGTTCGACTGCACTTCGAGCACTGCGAGCACCGCTAACACGATGAACACGTAGCCAACGACAGTCGACAGGACCCGTACGGCGCCTCCTGCGCCCGGGGCCGCGCGTCGCTCGACGAGGCGGCCGAACACTGACGAAATCCTGTGCGTGGCGAGAATGCCCGAGACCAACAGCACGACGGCGCTCGCCCAGGCGATGACCCTCAGGTGGAGCGCAGCCCCGTGAGTGACGCTGCCGAACTCTGACCCGACTACGAGCGCCACCAGCGCAATGACGCCGGCCACGGTCCCAACGGCCCATTGCCGAAAACCACTGCCGGTGACCGGTTTGACCGGGTCGTGACGAGCCAAGTGCGTCCCTCCGAGCACGGGAACCTAGCCGATCCGGGGAACCTGGGCACGTCTGGTTGCTCGACCGCAATAGAGTGCTCCGGAGACAAAGGAGGCTCAAACCGTGAGCGACTGGAACCACCAGATAATCGAGGAGTTCAGAGGTAACAAGGGCGTGGTGGGTGGCATGTTCGACGGTAAGCCGCTGCTGCTCCTGCATACTGTGGGGCGCGGTCCGGCAAAGAACATGTAAACCCTCTCATGTACCTGGACCTTGACGGCCACCGCTACGTGTTCGCCTCGAAAGCCGGGGCTGACACAACTCCGGACTGGTTCTACAATTTGACGGCCAACCCCGACGTGACCTTGGAGGTCGGGACCGAGACGTACCAAGCCACCGCGACCTCGCTGCCGGAGCCGGAGCGGGCGCGCATCTATGCGGAACAGGCACGCCAGTACCCGCAGTTCGCCGAGTACCAGGAAAAGACCAAGCGCGTGATCCCGGTCGTCGAGCTCACAGCGAAGTCCTGACCGTCGACAGCGACATGTCGGCATCAACCGGGGGAGCCGCGCAACCGGCGATCGAGTACCACTATGACGTCGGGCGCGACTTCTACCGGCTATGGCTCGGCGAACGGCTCGTGTACTCGTGCGCGCTGTGGCCCGGTGATCTGGACGAGGATCTGGAAGCCGCTCAGACGGCAAAGCTCGAATGGCACGCGACTGGTGCCGGGGCCGACGGCGTGGCGCGAGCCCTCGATATCGGGTGCGGTTGGGGGGCCATGATCGCTTACTTGAGCGGGCAATGCCACGTTGGCCACGTCACCGGGCTCACCTTGAGCTCGGACCAGGCAAGTGCCACGCCGACCTCGGACAGGGTAGAAGTGAGGCTCGAGGATTGGCGCGACCACGAACCGACGAGCCCGTACGACGCAATCGTTTCGATCGGGGCGTTCGAGCATTTCAGCCGTCCCGATCTTCCCCGGCCCGAACGGCGCGCGATTTACCGTAGCTTTTTCGACCGTTGTGCGGGATGGCTGAACGCGGGCGGGCGTTTTTCGCTGCAGACGATCGGCTGGGAGGATTTCGACCCCGGCAAGGAGGAGGGTACTTCGTTCTTCAAGGACGAGATATTCCCCGATTCTGCTTTGCCGCAACTCAGCGACATAATCGAAGCATCCGAGGCAAAGTTCCGGGTCATCGCCTTCCGCAGCGACGCCGGGCAATACGCGCAAACCCTCAGGATCTGGCAACAGCGCCTTGAAGCCAACAAGGTGCAGGCCCATGAGATCGTCGGCCACGAAACGTACCGCCGGTACCTGCGGTACCTGCGGATATCACGAGCGATGTTCGAGCGTAGGGACTGCACCCTTTTCCGGGTGGTGTTCGAACTTCGGCCGTCGCGCCCTCGCCAGGCGGTGCCGACCTAGGCGCTCGGCGGCCCGCCGTCGGTCAAGTTTTGTCGACGACGTGCGCTCCCCGCTGCGCCGGTTGAAGGTCCAAGATCGTGAGCAAGCCGAGGCCGTCCAGCGCAGCCAGCATCTCGCTCGGGTCCTCGGGGCCAAGGAAGCTAACGGTCCCCCCGTCTCCTCCGGCCCCGTTGACTTTCCAGCCGAGAGCCCCCTTGCGCCGGGCTATGTCGATCGCCTCCCAGGCCAATGGGCTCACCACGCTTCGGTGGAGGGCCGATTGAGCCTCGTTGCTGGCGGTCATTGCGTCCCCGTAACGTGCGAGGTCGCCCGTGACCAGTGCCTCCGCCGCGGCATCAGCCGCCGCTCGCAGCGGTGCCATAAACCGTTCGGTGCTATCACCGGCGATGTGGCTGATCACGGCGTCGTGGACGGCGCTGGAGTCGTGGCGTGCCCCGAGGTAGACAGTCGAAACACGCTGCGTGAGCGCTTCCCATGTCGCCGGCGCAAGTTGGAGCGGTTGCACCTCGTAGTGGGGATATGGAGCGATCTTGATGAAATTTGCCCCACCGCGCGCAGCTGCAACTTGGTCCTGGACACCGCTTTGGCGGGCGAGATCTACGGTTTCTACGTTGTGGGCGGCGCTTGCGAGGTCGTCAGGGCTTTGCAACGAGCCGTCGAGCTCCTGCAGCGCGGCGATGAGAGCGACGAGGACCGAAGCCGAGGTGCCGAGCCCCGAGCCCGTGGGAACGGGGGACGTCACCGTGATCTCCAGCCGGGCGGCGGCGGGCGCCCAGCGGCGAAGGGCGGCCTCCAACATGGGATGCCGGCCTGGCGGCCGGTAGATGGAAAAGCTGTAGTGGTCCTCGAAGTCCGGGAGGTGGAGCTGCACGGACGACGCACCAATATGGCCCAGCTCGGTCAGGCGTGCCTCGACCTGAGTGCCCGGGCCTACCCCGAGCTGGCACACCTGCCCGTGACCTGCGAACCAAGTGTCGGACCATCCGCCAACGTCGAGCACTCGGACCGGGGCTTGCACCCTCACCCACGAAGTCATGATCCCTCAGTGGCCCGTACGTGCGACAACGAGGCCGACGCCGAGCGCGCAGGTGGACCAGGAAAGCGCCACCAGCGCGCGCTCGAGCGGGCGCAACATCGACTCGGGCGAGATGGCACGGCGAAATCCGTCGGCGTAGATCCGCTCGCCTTGGACCGACGCCACCCTACGCCGGATGTCGCGGGCCTCGGAGCTGAGCACCCGCTGGGCGCGCGAAAGGCCGAACGCGAACGCCGCTGCCGCGACTACTGCCGGCCTCACCGTTTCGGCCTGGGCGTAGTAGGCGGTAAGCACCGGGAACGAGCCCCACGCCAGGGCGAATGTCGCGTCGTTGTGGAAGCGCTTGTGCCACAGCTCCAGGTTGTAGGCAATGACCAGGAAGACGCCAATCCCGATGAAAACCGACAGGCCCCATCCGACTTTGCCGATGCCGAGCACCCCGAGCGCGACCGCGCCGCAGATGGCGGCGACTGAAACACCTGCCAGGACCGGTGAGGAAATTCTCGTCCCGAGCGGGCGGCCACGAAGTTCGTCCAGGCCATGGGCCCCGACGCCGACTGCGAGGCCGAAGGCGAGCAATGTCGCCAGCAGGCGGTCGAGGTGGAAGCGCGGTGCTATCGCCGCCCCGATGAGGACATAGCTGAGGTGCCATGCCGTGTAGGGCGGGTGGAGCACGGTGAGCCAGTCACGCCATTTCCCCGACGACGGCGCGTACCAAGCCGGGCGCCGGGCTGATGGGGCCGGGGCGCTACCCGGGCTTTGGCCGTTGCGGTCGCGTGCTTTAGCCACTGGTGGCCGACGCGTCCGCTCGGTCTTGGGGACGGGCGTCCCGTGCCTCGGGTGAGCGCGGCGCCTTGCGTCCCCACATCACTAGCCCTCCGCCCAAGCTCATGAGGTTCACCTTGACGTCGTCGATGCCGGCGCTCGCCCAGGCCTCGAGGTGCCAGGCAACGGGGTAGTGGCGATAGTGCCCCGAGATCGACGGCCCGAGGAACCTTCCCACTCTGTACCATTCGCGCCCGCCCAGCACGAACCCGGCGGCCGGCAGACCAACTCGCGTGTACAGCACCCACAGCGGGTGCGAGGCGGGCCCGGTCGGGGTGTGGAACTCGAGGTTGGCGATGACGCCACCAGGCTTCACGACCCTGGCCAGCTCTCGGAGCGTTGAGGCCGGGTCGGCGACATAGCGGAGCAGGTAGGTGAAGGTGAGAGCGTCAAAGGTGGCGTCGGGGAAGGGGAGATCCTCGGCACGGGCGACCGCAAGGTGGACTTGGCCGGCCTGAGGGCTGCTCGCTACGTTCACCGCAGCGGCTTTCAGCATCTGGGGAGTCAAGTCGACACCAGTCACTCGCGCGCCTGTGCGTGCCGCGATCTCGAGGGCAACCCCGGCCGGCCCGGTTGCGACGTCGAGCACCGAAGCGGGGGAGCATTCGACCACGGCGCCGACCATGGCTTTGCGCCAGCGGCGGTTCTGGCCGAAGGAAAGCAACTCGGCGAGACGGTCGTAGCGGGCAGGAAGGCCGTCGAAAAGCTGGCGGGCAAAGCTGTTCGGCTGGGAGGCGGTGCCAGCTGTCCCGGTGACCATCGCTCGTCGAGCCTAGGCCTGGCGGGTGCGGCGTGCTCGGGCCGCCGTCCCGGCTAATTGCCGCGCCGATCACCGAGGACTGTTATTACACTGCTGGCGCAATGAGGACCGCCGACTACATAAGCGCACTCGACCGGGAAGGCCAGTTGCTGGTGGGTGCGGCGAGCTCAGCCGGTCTCGGTGCCCCGGTGCCGAGTTGCCCCGGCTGGGCGGTCCGGGATCTTCTCGCCCACATCGGTTTCGTCCACAGATGGGCGGCTCGTTATGTCGCCGAGGCCGCAACTGAGATGGTCGAAGAGCCTGACGAAAAGGCCGTTCTCTCAGCGGCGCCACCCGACGAGGAGCTCGCGTCCTGGGTCGCCGACGGGCATGCTCGGCTCGTCGAGGCGCTCTCGTCGGCGCCACCCGATGTGCAGTGCTGGACGTTCCTCCCTGCTCCCTCGCCACTGGCGTTTTGGGCACGCCGCCAAGCTCACGAGACAGCGGTGCACCGCGTGGACGCCGAACTGGCGGCTGGCGCACCTGCCACCCCGTTCGACCCTGCCTTCGCAGTTGACGGGACCAACGAGGTGCTGCTTGGGTTCTTTGCCCGTCCGCGGCGCAGGGCCTTGGACGTGAGCCCGGGGACGATAGGCATTGAGGCGACCGATGCGGGTTCGGCGTGGACCGTTCGGGTCGCTCCCGAGGGGATCCAGACAACAAAGGGGGCGGCCGAAAGCGACTTGGCCGTCCGGGGCAGCGCCAGCGACCTGTACCTGTTGCTTTGGAACCGGCTCCAGCCCGACGGTGACGCCCCCCAGCGCCTCGAGCTGGTTGGCCGACGCGACCTGCTTGCTAGCTGGAGCGCTCACTGCCACGTCACCTGGAGCTAACCAGGCCCGGAGTAGGTTAGCGAGCTTAGATGCCCGAGATCCCCGAGGGCCCGGCCCTGCCTGACAAAGAGCGCACCCGGGTACCCACCCCGCTGCTGAAGCGACGGGTGGCATCGGGGCGGGGAGCTACGGAACAGCCGAACGCGATAGGGGACGGGGCAGCCGCACTCAACGCCCGTTTTTGGTTGGCGCTCGTGACCACCGGTATTGCAGCCGGCCTGTTCGGCGCCCTGGCACTGTTCCTGCTCTTCAAGGTGCAACACCTCGCTTTCGATTACAGCTCGGGGTCATTTGAACAAGCTGTCAAGAGATCGAGCGATGCCCGCCGCCTGATCGTGCTCCTGATCGCGGGAGCCGTCGGTGGCCCCGCCTGGTACCTGTTGCGCCGTTACACCAAGGGCGAAAAATCGGAGGTGGACGACTCGATCTGGAGGGGGGACGGCCGCCTTTCGTTCCGCCGGTGCTTGGGCACAGGCGTCATTGCGGACATCGTCACAGGCCTGGGGGCGTCACTTGGGCGCGAACAAGCGCCCAAACTGATGGGCGCGGCTTCGGGCAGCGTCGTGTCGGGCTGGTTCGGGCTCACATCCGGCCAACGCAAAGTGCTCGTGGCGTGCGGGGCGGGGGCAGGGTTGGCCGCCGTGTACAACGTGCCTCTCGGGGGGGCACTGTTCACGGTCGAGGTGTTGCTCGGGTCCACGGTATTGCCGGCGGTCCTGCCCGCGGTCACGTGCTCGTTTATCGCGACGTTGACGGCGTGGGCGTACCTGCCGACACATGCGACCTATGTAGATGTCCCCGCCTATCACTTCAGCGCGCCGATCATGGTGTGCGCCCTCGTGATGGGGCCCGTGATAGGCCTGCTCTCATCGGGGTACATCCGCCTCATCGGTTGGGTCTCGTACCACCGCGTCTCCGGCCTGCCGATGATCCCGGCAATGTTGGCAGCCTTCGGGCTGCTCGCCGTGATCGGGTTCGCATACCCGCAGCTTTTTGGCAACGGCAAAGACATGGCGAACGACGCCCTGATCGGCCAGGGCACATTGCTCGGGCTACTGGCGCTGTTCACCCTCAAACCCTTGGTAACTGCACTGTGCCTCGAAAGTGGTGCCGCCGGCGGCGTTTTTACCCCTACTCTCAGTACGGGCGCCGCCTTCGGTGCGTTCGTCGGCCTGGCATGGTCGCACTTGTGGCCGGGCTCTCCCGTGGGCGCCTATGCAATGGTTGGAGCCGCCGCGATGATCGGGGCCGCGATGCAAGCCCCTCTCGCTGGCCTGGCACTTGTTCTCGAACTGACGCGGAGCGGCTTTGCCCTAATGGTCCCGATGATCGCGGCTACAGCGATCGCGACTGCCGTGAGCCGCTATGTCGACGGCTATTCGATATATTCCGCGCGCCTTCCGGCGCAGGGTTGAGCCGCCACCGAAGCGACAACTCTGTCAAGCTAGAGTTTCGCGGGGAACTCAAATATCAGGAGGAAACGAAGTGAAGGTCGTGAACTCTCCAACGACGGGACGACTGGCTCTCAAGAGACTGGGCTTTGTCGCCGCCCTCGTTGGCCTACTGGCGGTTAGCGGGCCGGCGGTCGCGAGTGCGTCACTGACTCCGGCCCTGTCGAAGCCCACCATTGTCTCGTTCAAAGCCGCACCGGCTCATCTCAGCGCGGCGGGCGGCACCGTCGTGCTCACTGCCAAGGTCCATGGTGCCACTACCTGCACTTTTGGCGGGCATGGCACTGTTTCGGTGAGCTGCAGCAGCGGCTCGGCGAAGGTGAAGGACAAGATCGCTGCCAATACGTCAGCGAAGGCGAAGACGCTCGCCCTGACCTTAGTGGCGAAAGGTGCGGGAGGCACTGCTAAGCACACCGTCAGGGTAACCGAGGCCGCAGCCGTCGTTACTCCTCCGACCACGGCGCCGCCGGCTCCTCCCACAACGAGCGCCAATACAGCAACCTCATGCGTTGGCCCATGCACGTTCACATTCCCGACAGCGGACTACAACGACTTCACGTCCGTCGAGTTCAACAGCATTACGCAGGGAGTGCCGTGCCCCAACGCGCAGAACGGTGGCTGCGCCGCCACAGCCGCCCAGCAGATCGATCAGGTGAACATAACGATGTGCGCCGGCGCGAGCGGTGTGGTGGGGGTACCGAAAGCAATCACTGACTTCTCCCTCGAGGCTGCAAGTGGTGCAACGGCGTCGCTCGACCCCGTCAGCAGCAGCGCGACGGTCTCGACCGCGTTCGGGAACTTCTCTACTCTCGCCGCCGGTCTCTGCGACACGGGCAACCTGTGGTTCGACCTCACGGCCAACACCCAATGGGACTCGCTTAGCTTCAATTACACGTCGGACAGTTTCACCATCAAGCAGACCTACACCTGGAGCGCGTAGGACGAGTTGGTAAACGCTCCGGCTGATGAGTAGTCCGCTGCCTCCCGGGGAGCTCAGGCACCCGGGAGGCAGCGCTTGGCGCAGCGTTTGCTGGCCAAAAGGAGCTCTCGGTGCCGGCTGCAAGCCCGTTCATTAGCGTTACTGACCCTCCCTTCGGCGCCAAGGGGGATGGGTCAACCGACGACGCCGACGCAATTCGCTCGGCAATAGCGGCTGCCGCGCCATCGTCGTCGAGCCCCTCGGGCAATACGGTGTTCCTGCCGGCGGGGAATTATCTTGTCCGCTCGACCTTGACGGTCCCCGCGGCCGTGACGCTCCAGGGCTGTGGGTGGAACACTCCCGGAGCGGGCCACCCGTTCCTCGGTAGCTGGATCTTCGTTGAGGCGGGCGCCTCCTTCAGCCCGGTCGCGATCGCCGGGAATGGTGGTGCTGTCCGCAACTTGGGCTTCAACGTTTTCGACCAGAACGCTACGCGGCAGCCACCAAGTGCCGAACCGATGATCCTGATCAGCGGTAGGGGAGCCAACAATGCGTTGGTCGAAGACGTCTGCCTGTACAACCCTTACGCGGGGATCTACATAAACAACACTGCTGCGCAGGCGGTCCTGCGAAGGGTCTTCGGCCAACCGCTCCGCTACGGGATCATGATCGACCAGTCGCAGGACAGCAATTATATTGACAGCGTTCATTTCTGGCCCTATTGGCAACCGATGGGGAGCACAGTCGGTGCCTACCAGCTTGCTAATGGGGCTGCGATAGTGCTCCTTCGCTGCGACAACCCGCATATGAGCAATGTTTTTGCTCTCGGGTACAACATCGGCCTCGCCCTGTCCTCGAGCCCGGGGCCGGGCAATATCCCCCATAAAGTCCGCCTCGTGAACGCTGATTTCGACGGGTGCGTAACGGGGATCTACGTCGATTCGCCAGGCCAGTCGGGCAACCTCGCGAGCATTCAAATGACAAATGTGACCATTCAGGCTTCCGGGGCGCCCGGCGCGCCGCCAGGTCACGGCATCTGGGTCAGGGACACCGCGGCTTACGCCAAGATCCAGGCCAGCAACGTACGCGTGGCCCAGTCCGGCCAGCATGCGATCCACATCGACGCCCCGAACGCGACTTTCTACGGTGAGAACATCTCTATCGAGAACTGGAACGGGGACTGCGGTTTCAATATCACCGACGAGTCCTCCAGCGCTTGGCTTGGGATCGGGTTCGCCTATACCCCAAGCGGCACCCCCTACGCTCCGGGGCGCCAGTTCCATATCGTGAAGGCCTAGCGATGCCCATTTGCGGGAGATTTTTGGCCATCACCGGTTGATCGCGGCTCAGGACCGCCACAAACGTGGCGAGAGGAGGTCACGGTGCAGGTTCGTAGTCTTTTAACTGCGGCAATAGTCGTAGGCATAGGCGTGGCAGGGGCCGCGAGCGCCCAGGCAGCCCCGCCTGTCCAGGCGGCCGCGAGTACCCAGGCAGCCGCGACTGTCCAGGGGAACAAATTGGCGGCGCAGCGCGAGGCTCAACACCTTGTCTCGCTGGGGCGAGCCCCGGCAGGCGCAACGCCGATGAGCGGCGCGACGGCGTGTAAGACGGTGGACGGGGACCTGGGTACGCCGGCCGGGACAAGCCTCGTCGAGGCGCAGCGGGCATGGCACGTGCACGGCTCGCTGGCGACCATCGCGTCGTGGTTGTACACCCACCGGCCTGCCGGGTTGCAATTGACGACCTGGATGGGCTCGGCTCGCGACGGCGGCGGGCCTTGGGGCTACAGCGACCATGCGAGCGCGCAGTGGCAGTCGGCTCAACTGGGGGTGGGCGCGGCTTATTTGTCTCCCTCGACGACGGCGGTCTGCCTGGAGGCGCAGGTGCTCTGGCTCGACCCGCGCCCATGGCCGGACAATGCCGCCGGCCCGCGCGTCCACGTCGCGGTCTCGGCTGGCTGCCCGGCAAGTGACGCGAAGCTGGTCGGCGTCAGCAACCCCGGGGCCGACCTGAAGACGCATTTGTTGCCCGAAGGCGAGCCGACTGCCGCGCTCGTGTGCAGCTACAACGGCTACAACGGGCCGGCGAGCGAGTCGCCGCAGCTGTCGGCTGCGATGAAACTGGCACACCAAGCCCGGCTCGGGACGCTTGCAGCAGGCCGCTTAGCCTCCGCAGTCAATGCGTTGGCGCTGAGCCACGTCGACGGCGCGACGACCGCTTGCCCTGCCGGGATGGGCACGGCCGCGATACTGGCGTTTTCTTACCGCAGCAGCCCTGACGTGGATATCTGGGTTGTCCCAACGGGCTGTCCCTTCTTCGCCAACGGCTATGTCCGCACCGGTTGGGTCACAGTCGACGTGGCCAAATTCCTCCAGCAGTACAGCTGACGCGCTCGCCGCGGGGCGCCCGGACGAATTTCGCCAGGAAAGCTCCGAGGGGCGGTTGATCTGTACCGCCCGGCGCCACTAATGCTGCGAGAGGTGAGGAGGAGCCGATGATCAAGCAGCCGAAGCTACAGCCCGCCGCAATTGGCCTACTTGCCGCGCTGTGCCTGGTGGGCATCGCAGTGGAGGCTACCGCGGCGGGCAAGCCCCCGGCCTCTACCGCCAAGTCGGCGGTCAAGCCCGCCGTCAAGCTGGCTGGGGCGGCGTTGGTGTCTTACACCAGCTGCTCGCAGATGCTCCAGCAGGTGAAGGCCCAAGCTTTGAACGAGGTCGGCCCCTACGGCCTCGCGGCTACCAACGGTGCAGCCCCTTACGGCGTTCCTTACGGCGAGGTTTTCCACGGCCCCGAATTCGGGCCTGGGCCTGTCATCAGGGCCGAGCTCCCCATGGCGGCGGGGCTGGCCGTCCCGGCCGCGGCGGCGGCCGGTACGGCCGGTGCACCCAATGGCGCTGCTACGCCCAGCGGTTCGTCGGGCCAGGACTACTCGACGACCAACGACCAGGAGGCCGGTGTCGACGAGCCGGACACGGTCAAGACGAACGGCCAGCTGATGGTGGTACTGCGCCAGCAGCCGCAAGGTCTCCAGGTGGTTGACCTAAGCGGGCTCGCACCGGTACTCGACGGTTTCTTGGCCTTTCCCCAGTTCTCCGAGGTGGACGGGATGTTCCTGGTTGGCCAGGACGCCGTTGTGATCGGCAGCGTAACCAGCCCGTCTGGACCGGTTAGCTATCCATCGACGCCAGCGCCGGTCTCCTTGCCGTACTCAACTGGAGCACAGGTCAACCCCGGCGGGCCGATGATCCCCGCCTCAGGCGTGGCGCGCTCGCTCGTGCTGCCGGTTGGTGGCACCCCCTCGTCCACCGATGTCGTCGTCGTGAGCCTCGCCGACCCTCAGGTCCCGCTCGTCGTGAGCACGTTCTCCTTCCAAGGACAAGAACAGGCCGCCCGGCTCATCAATGGCCAGGTTGTCCTGGCGCTTACGAACCAGCCGCGCTTGCGCTGGGTCTACCCGAGCGGCACCGCCCCGGCAGCCCAGAAGGCGGCAACGGCTGCAAACCGGGCCGTCATCGAGTCCTCCAAGGCTTCAGATTGGCTCCCGTCCACAACGGTGACGACCGGGCGCGGCAAGGCTGCTAAGACCCTCACCAGGGCAGCATCGTGCAACGGCACCTACCACACGGCGCTCAGCTCGGGCCTTGGCACGGTCTCGGTCGTGTCGCTCGACCCGACCGCTGACGCACCGGGCAGCGAAGTGACCGTCCTCGGCAATGCCGAGAACGTCTACGCCAGTGCCACTCGGCTTTATGTGGCAACGACCGACTGGCGCTTCCAGAGCGGGTGGGCGTGCCCCCCGAGCCCGTTCGCAGCCTGCCCGATGGAGCCGGCGGACGTGCCTGCCTACCGCGCTGACGGCTCTGTCTCGACAGAGATTCTACGGCTTCGACATCTCTCAGCCTTCCAGCCCGCAGTACATCGGGTCAGGGACCGTCCGCGGCACGCTGATCGGGCAGTACGCGATGTCCGAGTACGACGGCTACCTCCGGGTGGCCACGACAGTTGGCGAACCGACACCGGCTCCCGTCGACGGTGGCACTGCGCCCGCTCAGCTGTCCGACAACGTCGTTAGCGTGCTGCAGCCCGATAATGGCTCCCTGGTCAGCGTTGGGACACTCGATGGGCTCGGGTCGGGGGAAAAGATCTATTCCGTCCGCTTCGAGGGCGACCTTGGCTATGTGGTCACGTTCAACCAGGTCGACCCGCTCTATGTGGTCAACCTGAGCAACCCTCGCCAGCCTGTCCTCGCCGGCCAGGTGTCCCTGTCGGGCTACTCCTCGTTCCTCCAGCCGCTCACCGCGGGGCTCCTCCTCGGTGTCGGCCAGGCGGTCGACCAGACCTTGGCCACGCAAGGGCTCCAGGTCGAGGTCTTCGACGTGTCCAATCCCGCTAGCCCATCTTTGGTCTCGCAACTCCAGCTTGGCAACGGGGCCAGCTCGGCGGCCGAGTACGACCCGCACGCTCTGCTGTGGTGGCCGCAGTCCAACCTGCTCGTGATGCCGGTCAACGACTATTCCGGCTCGGGGCCCTCGAGCGCAGCCGACGTCTGGACCGTGAGCCCGTCTGGCACTCTGGACCAGGTGGGAACGCTTGCTCAACCAGGCAGCAGCGGGAGCGGCTACCCCGAGATCGAACGCGCTGTGATCGTCGGTAACGACATCTACACCCTCTCCGAGCAAGGCCTGATGGTCAACGACATGAGCTCGCTCGATCAGCTCTCCTGGTTGCCCTACCAGAACGCATCGTCGTGAACCCGAGGCCGGCCGGCGCCCGCAAGTGGCCCACGAAGTGGCGCAGGGCCGGGGTCGAGGCTGGGCAGCCCGGCGTGGCTGAGGAGCTCGACGACCCGCAGGAGGCGAGCGAAGCCCGTGCCCGGGTGAGCGAGGCCCATCTCCTGGCGGCGGCTGCAGCCGGCGAGCATGAGGCATTGCGATGGCTGCTAGACGATGTAGCACCGATCGTGTACGGGTTCCTGTTTGCCCGCGTCGGAGGCGACGAGGCCACAGCCGAGGACCTATTGCAGGAGACCCTGCTCGAAGCGGTCCGCGGCGCGGCGGCCTTCCGCGGTGAGTCGACCGTTTCCACCTGGCTATGCGCGATAGCAAGGCGCCGGCTGGCCCGCTACTACGAGACGGAGAGGCGCGCTCGAAGTGGCGCGTGGGTCGTTGCGCCTCGTCGACACGCATGTGGCGGCTGGGTTGGGCGCCGACCTCGTAGAGCGCCAGGACGAAGTTGTGAGGGCTTTGGGCCGCCTGCCTGCGTTGCAGCGCCAGGTCCTCGTACTCAAGTACCTGGAGGAGATGTCGGTAGAGGACATCGCCGGCCAGGTGAGCCGTAGCCGGGTACAGGTCCAGTCGCTGCTCCAGCGGGGCAGAGAGGGCTTGCGCCGGCAGTTGGGAGCACAAGGTGCCTAACCAGGACAACAGTTACCGCTACCCCGAGGACCTCCTCGTGGGAGCCGACAGGCCACGGCAACTGCCGCTTGCCTTGCGCGCACGCCTCGAGGAGGCCCTCACCGACCAGCGCTCCAGGCCGCTGTCGCCCGAGGTCCGGGGGAGGTTGGAGAGCACCCTGCGCCCTCAGGGGCCCCGTAGGAAGTGGACCGTTATGGCACCTGGCCTGGCGGCGGCCGCAGCCATCGTCGTAGTGGCAGCGCTCGTGGTCCCTGGACTGGTCCATAAGTCCCCCAGCACCCCTGTCAACAATGTGGCCCTTCCGGCACAACACCCCTCGGCGGTACCGCGAGCAGCCGTGCGGGCCACGGTCCCGAGCTTTGCCCGCAGCGGTGGGACTGGGGCGATAACCACCCAGCACACTCCCTCCGGCTTGAAAGCCGCCCGGGCTGGTAGCCAGCCTGTCGTCGTCGCGCCCGGCGTCGGCGCGTTGCAGCCACGCAGCGGTCCTGCTACCGGCGGTACGTGGGTAGTCGTCACCGGCAAGGGCCTTGGTGGGGTCACAGAGGTGCATTTTGGCAACGTGCTGGCGCCGCGGGTCGAGGTGGTCTCGCCTGACGAGGTGAGGGCACTTTCGCCGGTGCATGCCCCGGGCACCGTTGACGTCGTGGTGAGCGGCCAGATCAGGCGGAGCCCCGTGTCCCCGGCTGACCATTACACCTACGCCCCGTAGCCGGGCAACAGCCCTTTCGCTACAGCCCGGCCGGCTGGCGCCGTTATTAACACCATGCACGACCCCTCGACCCCCGAGACCGCAGGTGCGACAGTCGCCAGGCCCGAGGGCGAGCAGCAAACCCTTGCCCCACCGGCCCAGGGCGGCACACCTGATTACCCCGGCCCGGGTACACCGCGCCTGATAACACCGCTCCTGATTACACCGCTCCTCATTACACCGCTCCTGATTACACCGCTCCCGGGTACGCCGGGCCTGATCACACCGCGCCGGCTTACGGTGCGCCGGTGTACCCGTCCTATTCGCCGGCGTACTACCCGGCTCCGGCGCCACCCGCGAGCGGTGCCAAGAGGGCCCTTTTGATCGTGGGAGCCGGCGTCGGGGTGCTTTTCATGGCGGCGGTCCTGTTGGCGGTCGCGATCCCGACATTCCTCAGCGTCAAGGCCGTGTCGTCAGGGACTGCTTGGTTTAACGGCGGAGTGGCTGGGTGGCCCACCGTCAACGCCACAGGGTTGGATTTCACCGGCGGCACGATTGTGGAAACTTGGCAGGTCCAGGGAGCGGACTTCAAGGGCGGGCCCTATATGGCAGTCATTAAGATCAACCGTCGAGTACCGGCGGGTGAGACGGCAAGGCAATATTTTCTCAACCTGGCCCAGGGGTTGCAATCGGACGGCGATGATGCCGACGTCACCGTACTGAGCAATGGCTCTCCCGCTGTGGAGTGGGCAAAAGCCGACGGCTTCGGTGCCGGCAGCAGTGATTTCTACATCTACGCCAACGACGGCCCGAGCCTGTACTTGGTGTACCTCGAGGCTTCCACGCAGGATTTCAGCAAAGCGCTCGATCTTGCCAAGCCCGTGATGCTCAATTTCAGGGGTACTGACTAACTAAATTGCAGCACGACCTTGACGTCGTCGGGTTGGCGTTGGTAGGCGGCCTGCCAGTTGTCGAGGGTAACGCGCCTCGACACGACGCGGCCGAGCCACGCCGGGTCGGCCTTTGCGAGTGCGTCGGCCCCCGCTTGGTAATGGCTCCGATTGGCATTTACCGAGCCAAAAACTACGTCGTTCGCTAGCACCATGTGCCGGTTGATCTCTCCGGCGTCGATGCCGAGCGAGCGGCCCTTCGACGAGACCCCTGTCAGGCAAAGGATGCCGTTGGGCCCGATGTCGTCCATCGCGTCGAACACGAGCTGCGCCACGCCGGTGCACTCGAGCACGATGTCGGGAGTGAGGCCCGTAGAAGCTATGTCGCCGTGGTGGTAGGTAGCACCTATCGATGCAACAAGGTCGGGTTTGAGCCCCGAAGTCACCTGGTCCAGTACGTGTACCTCTAGGCCGCGCTGTACGCCCAGCAAGGCGGCCAGCAGGCCGATCGGGCCGGCACCTGTGACCAGCACGATGCGCGGCTCCCACCGGGCTCGCGCGCCGATCCGGCCAATGTGGTCCCATGCTTTTGCCACGACAGTCGTCGGCTCCAACAGGACGCCGAGGTCGCCAAGAGACGGGGAAATTTTCACCAAGAAATCGGGAGTTATCCGGTAGCGCTCACGGGCGTAGCCATGGTGCGACTTGATGCCCCATTCGGTGTAATTCCCGTTGCGGCACATGTCCCATTCACCTATCGCGCAGTTGATGCACGGTAATGGATCTGGCCGGCGCACTATCCCGACTACGAGGTCGCCGGGCGCGAAGCCTGACCCCTCCGGGGCTTCCAGGACTTCACCAAGAGATTCATGGCCGAGCGCGAGGCGCTCCTCACCGGGTGGCGCCCAGCCGTACTCGCCGGAAATGATCTCTATATCGGTGCCACAGACCCCGATCGCCCGTGTCTTGACGAGGACCGGGCCGTCCTCGAGGGGCGGCTCGGGGAGGTCGCTCAACTCGAGGGTGTTCGCCTTTAGTGGGATGACGGTAACGGCGCGCATGGTAGAACCGTACACGAGGAATGATGTAAGCCATGGCTGACATCCCGGGCCCCTCCAGGGCAAGTTGCTCGTCGCTGGGCCCAGCCTGCTCGACCCCAACTTCGCCCGCACGGTGGTCTTCCTGCTCGCGCACGGTGAGCACGGAGCTCTCGGCTTGGTGCTGAACCGGCCGACCGAGACCTCGCTTTCGTCGCCCCTGCCGGAGTGGACCGAGGTCGCTTCGGCACCGGCGGTCATCTTCGTGGGCGGCCCCGTGAGCGAAGGCACGATTTGCCTGGCCAGGGTCAAGTCGGAGGTCTCGGTCCCTGGTTCGGGGTACTTGGCGCTCCAGGGTGACCTTGGCACCGTCGACCTCGAGACCGACCCGGTGTTCGTGGCGCCCTGGATCGAGCAGTTGCGCATCTTCGCCGGCTACGCGGGTTGGGGGCCTGGCCAGCTCGAGGAGGAGATGGAGCTCGGCGCCTGGTGGGCCGTCGAAGCCGAGCCGGGCGACGTCTTCAGCCCCGACCCCGAAGAGCTCTGGAAACGGGTATTGCGCCGCCAGGGCGGGGTCCTCGCGATCGCCGCGGCGTCCCCCCCGGACCCGTCGCTCAACTAGCGCAGCGAGTCAGCTACTAGCTCGGCGGCGGGGGAGGGGGTTCCTGGTCGCGGGAGCGTCCGCGTTGGCGCCCACGGTCCGCTGCAGCCAGGACGACCTTGCGCAGGCGCACCCCGACCGGGGTCACCTCGGCGCACTCGTCTTCTCGGAGGAACTCGATCGCTTGCTCCAGCGACAGGTCGAGCGCCGGGGTGAGCCGGACCAGCTCCTCGGACACGGACGAGCGCATGTTCGTGAGCTTGCGTTCCTTGGTCGGGTTGACGTCCATGTCCTCGCGGCGGGAATTTTCGCCGACGATCATCCCCTCGTAGACCTCGACACCCGGCCCGACGAACAACGTCCCACGCTCTTGCAGGTTCATAAGGGCGTACTGGGCCGTCTTGCCCTGGCGGTCCGCAACGAGCGAGCCGTTTTGCCGAGTACGGATTTCGCCGAACCACGGCTCCCAACCGTCCAGGACGTGGTGGAGCTGGGCGGTGCCCTTGGTTTCGGTCAACAGCTGCGATCGCAGGCCGATCAGCGCCCGTGACGGGACGAGCCAGTCCGTGCGTGCCCAGCCGCTGCCGTGCGATGTCACGTGCTGCATGCGGCCTTTTCGCCCCGCTAACAGCTGCATCACGGTGCCCAGCAGCTCCTCGGGGATGTCGAGCGAAACCCGCTCCACGGGCTCGTAGACCTTGCCGTCGATCATCTTTGTGAGCACCTGGGGCTTGCCGGCGGTGAGCTCGAAGCCCTCCCGGCGCATCAGCTCGACGAGCACGGCCAGAGCGAGCTCGCCGCGCCCTTGCACTTCCCAGGTGTCGGGACGCGCCGTCGGCAGTACCCGGATGGAGACGTTGCCGACTAGCTCGCTGTCGAGGCGGCCCTTCAGGAGCCGTGCGGTGAGCTTGCTGCCCTCCTTGCCGGCAAGAGGACTGGTATTGATGCCGATCGTCATGGAGATGGCCGGCTCGTCGACCGTCACACCGGGAAGGGGACGCGGGTCGCTGGCGTCGGCAAGGGTGTCGCCGATCATGATCTCGGGGATCCCCGCGATTGCGATGATGTCGCCGGGGCCGGCGCCCCTCGGCCCGGCGTCGACGCGCTGGAGCCCGTCGGTCATGTAAAGCTCGGCTACGCGCACGCGCTGGGGCGCGCCCTCGTCGCCCTGTCGCACCCAGGCCACCGATTCACCTTTTTTCACCCAGCCCTGGTGGACCCGGCAGATCGCAAGGCGGCCCACGTACGGCGATGCGTCGAGGTTGCACACCAACGCCTGGAACGGGTGGCCCTCAATGTACGCAGGCGCCGGGATGTACTCCACGAGCAGCTCAAAGAGGATCTTGAGGTCAGGTGCGTCAGCGACCTCTTCAGGGGTCAGCGCGGCTTGGCCGTTGCGAGCGTTGCAGTAAACGACCGGGAAAGCGATGTGCTCGTCGTCTGCTCCGAGGTCGATGAACAGGTCGTACACATCGTCCAGTACCTCGGCGGGCCGGGCGTCGGGACGGTCGACTTTGTTGACGACGAGCACGACGGGCAGCTGCGCCTCGAGCGCCTTGCGCAGCACGAAGCGGGTCTGGGGAAGAGGCCCTTCGCTGGCGTCCACAAGAAGGAGCACCCCGTCCACCATCGTGAGGGCACGCTCCACCTCCCCTCCGAAGTCGGCATGGCCGGGAGTATCGACGATATTGATCGTGAGCTCGCCGTAATGGACCGCCGTGTTCTTGGCGAGGATCGTGATCCCCTTCTCGCGTTCCAGGTCAGTCGAGTCCATCACGCGCTCGGCGACCTCTTCGTTGACGCGGAAAACCCCCGACTGGCGGAGCATCCCGTCTACGAGTGTCGTCTTGCCGTGGTCAACGTGGGCGATTATCGCCACGTTGCGTATGTCAGCGTGTCGCGTCAGTGTAAGTTCAGGTGCCATTTCAGGGGGAGCCGGCGGGCGGGCGCACACCAAGGCTCGACACTAGGGTACCGGCTGGCACCGACATGTCGGGCTCATGGTCGGATTATGCCTGGTGGCGCCACCGCCGCAGCCTCTTGGGCTGCTCGGCGCGCCGGTGGTGCTCCTCCATTCGCCGGCGGATCAGCTCGCGACGGGCCTGCAGGTCGCGGTAGGTGAGGCTGTCCACGTCTTCGCTCACGCCGACGGCGGCCCGCACGCCGGCGATCTCCAGCGGGCGTTCCCGGGGGTCGATGCCGATGTCGTGGGCGATCCGGTCGCCGTAGCGGTTCGCGAAGTAGGTCGCTATCTCGGTCACCTCGGTGAACAAGTCGACGTCGGGCGCCAACGTCGCCAGCGAACCGTCGACAAAAAGGAGGTCCTTCACGAACAGCATGAGGATCTTCGGGAACTTGGCCCCGTACTCGAGCAGCCGCCTCGTCAGGTCGCGGACCTGGTTGAGGAGTTCTTCGGGCGCCAGCGTGGTTGGGTCTACCAGGGGTTTGTCGAGGCCAAGGTCGCTCACAAGGGCATCTAGGTCTGTGTCCGGCGGGACTGCGCCCATGTCGCGAAGCGCAGAGAGCTGGAGCCGGGGGTCGTTGAGGGACCCACCCATGAGCAGGCGCAGGAAAGCCAGCCTGCGCACCTCGTCGAGGCGGCCCGTAATGCCGTAGTCGAGCAAGGCGACCCTCCCGTCGGCCTGCACGAACAGGTTGCCGCCATGGAGATCGCCATGGAAGACCCCAAACAGGGTGGCCCCCTCCAAGAACGCGATCAGCAGGGCCTGACAACTGCGGAGGTGTCGATCCCGGCCCGCTTCATGCCCTCGACGTCGTCCCAGGCAAAGCCGTCGAGGCGTTCCATGACGAGCACCCGGCGGGTCACGAGCTCGGGATGGGGCCGGGGTACGACAACGGAGCGCTGGTTTGTTTGAGCGATCACGCTCGCGATGTCCATCATGTTGTCCGCCTCGAGGCGGAAGTCGAGCTCTTCGACGATCGTTTCGGCGAACAGCTCGACAAGCGCTGGCGGGTTGGCGAGCGTTGCGACCGGGATCCGGCCGATCAGGTGAGGGGCGAGCCAGCTCATGGCTGCGATGTCACGCTCGACGAGGACCGCGACCTTCGGGCGTTGCACCTTCACCACGACGTCTTCGCCGGTGAGCAGCCGTGCCGCGTGGACTTGCGCGATGGACGCAGCGGCGATCGGGGCCGTGTCGAAATGCTCGAAGACCTCGTCCAGCGGGCGGCCAAAATCCGCCTCTACGACCGCCCGGACATCCTGGAACGATTCGGGCGGCACGTGGTCGCGCAGCAGCCGGAACTCACCGACGAGCTCGGGCGGGAAGACGCCCTCGCCGGATGACAGGATCTGGCCGAGCTTTATGTAGGTCGGCCCGAGCCGCTCGAAGGCTTTGCGGAGCCGGTGGGATAGGCCGGCCCGGGAAATCTCGCGCCGCCCCAACTTGTTGGCACGGCGCTTTTCGACCAGGCGCCACATGAGGATCGCCCAACCGAGCCTGACCCCGGTGACGAGCACTCTCCAGCCCGGCGGGACGCGGCGCCGCCGCAACAGCTCGGGGACCTGGGCCGCCGTTGCTGCACGGAGGCTTTTGACGTCGGCGCGCCACAGCAGTTCCTTCCCGGTGAGGTCCCAGGGCGGGTTCTCGCTGAAGGCCCCCATGGCCAGGTCGGGCGGGCCGTGGGGTGGGCCATCGGGGACGCCACCGAGCTCGCGGGGTGCTACGGCGTCGGCGCCGGCGGGCGCGCCGAGCCCGGAGGGACGAGCAGGTTCGCCAGCTGCAGTCATCAGGGAATCCCTGCTGACCCTAGTAGGCCGGCGGGATGTTGCCGGAAGAACCTCAGGGCGGGGCTCCTGGACCAAGCCTCTTGGCCCCGCTTATGCTCGCGCGATGAGCGAGCGCCTGAAGCCCGGCGAGCCCGCGCCGGCTTTCAACCTTCCCGACCAGTCCGGTCACGACGTGTCCCTGTCCAGCTTTCTCGGCCGCAAGGTGCTTGTTTACTTTTACCCCAAGGCCGACACGCCAGGTTGCACCACCCAGGCGTGCGCGCTGCGCGACGTGCTCGGCAAGGTAGGTAGCACAGCCGTGCTCGGCATCAGCCCGGACCCGCCCAAGCGGCAAGCTGCCTTCGACAGCAAGTTCTCGCTCGGCTTCCCTCTTCTGTCCGATGTGTCGCACACCGTCGCCGAGTCCTACGGGGTATGGGTTGAGCGGAGCATGTACGGGCGCACCTACATGGGGATCCAGCGGTCGGCCTTCCTCGTCGGCGAAGACGGGGTGCTCGAAAACGTCTGGTACAAGGTCGCGCCCGCGGCTACCGCAGAAAACCTGCTCAAAGCTCTCGCCAAGTAGCCCTGGTCGAGCGGGGACGGGTCTAAGCGGGGACGAGCACGAGGGAGCCGTTGTGGCCCCCGAAGCCGAACGAGTTTGAAACTACCGGCCCGGGTCGCCAGTCCCTCGGGCCTGCGGTGACAACGTCGAGCTGGAAGGCGGGGTCCACCTCGGTCGTCCCCGTGGTAGGGGGGATCTGGCGGTGCGCAAAGCTCGAGCGCGACAGCGACAGCCTCGATCGCCCCGGCGGCCGCCAGGGTGTGGCCGATCACTCCCTTGATCGAAGTAACGGCCGGCCCGGGCGAACCGAAAACCTTGTAGATCGCCTCCGCCTCGGCGGCGTCGCCGGGCGGCGTCGAAGTGCCATGGCTGTTGACGTGGGTCACGTCCGAAGCAGACAGTTGCGCGTCGGCCATCGCGAGCTCCATGCAGCGGGCGGCCCCGCTCCCGTCCGGCGAGGGAGCTGTGATGTGGTGAGCATCGGCGGTGCTGGCGGCACCGGCGAGCTCGGCGTAGATGTGCGCCCCTCTAGCTATCGCCCGGCCACGTTCCTCCAAAACGACGACCCCAGCCCCTTCACCGATGACGAAGCCGTCGCGATGTACGTCGAAAGGCATCGACACTCCGGAGCGGGAAAGCGCCGTCATGTTGGCGAAGCCCGCTACCCCGAGGTCCGCCAGAGGGGCTTCGGTGCCGCCCGCCACCATCACGTCGCAGCGGCCCATCGCGATCAGCCGCCCGGCGTTCGCGATGCTCTGGGTGCCCGCAGCGCAGGCGGTGACCGTGGTCTCGCAGGGCCCGCGAAGCCCGTAGCGCATGGAAATGTCCGCCGCCGAACGGTTGCACATCATCATCGGGACTAGGAAGGGGCTCACCCTGTCCACGCCTTTTGTCGTCAACACCCTGTCCTGCTCGCAGAGCGTGTCAAGGCCGCCAACACCTGTGCCGACCAAGGTGCCGGCCCGGTCAGGGTCGCCGCGCACCGCCTCAATCCCGCCGGCATCGTTGACCGCCTCGTCGGCGGCGACGGCGGCCAATTGGACAAAGCGGTCCGCCCGGCGCACTTCTTTCGGGCCGAACAGGTGGCTTACATCGAGGCCCTCGACGGGTCGCACCCTGCCGACCGGCGCGGGGCTGAGCAACCCTTGCCAGAACCGCTCGACCCCGATCCCGCACGAGGTCGCGACCCCGAGGCCCGTGATAACCACGCGTCGTCCGGCGACGGGCCCCGTGCCGTCGGGCGCGCCCAAGACAGCAAGCATCAGAGTTTGGAAGCCACCAGCTCGTAGGCCTGGCCTACGGTCTGCACGCCCTCAAGCTCCGACTCGGGGACATCGATCCCGAACCGCTCTTCGAGGGCCATCACGAGCTCAACCAGGTCGAGGCTGTCGGCGTCGAGGTCGTCGGCGAAGCGAGCCTCCGGGACGATCTTGGACGGCTCGACCTGCAGGACCTCGACAGCGCATTGTTTGAAAAGGTCGTAAGACTCTTCGGGGCCCATTTGTCCTCCCATGCTTCCTCCATGTGCTCGCGAAGCGGAACTGTCACAATCTAGTGCCTGAGCTCAGCCTGCTCGGCCTTTGCCGGCTGCTCAACGTGCGGGGTCTGTTCCCCAGCGCCAAACGGCCGACGCCCACGTCATGCCGGCACCAAAACCGGCAAATAACACTATGTCGCCGTCTCTCAGCCTCCCGGCGTTGGCTGCCTCGGTCAGCGCGATCGGGATAGACGCCGAAGAGGTATTACCCGCGTGCTCGATTACCGAGGCGATGCGGTCCGACGGGATCCCGAGGCGTTCGGCAACGGCGTCCATAATCCGGATATTGGCTTGATGAGGCACAAATAGGGCGACGTCGCTCGCGCTGAGTTTTGCGTGCTCGAGGCTCTTGGTAGCCGAGTCCACTGTCACGCGCACGGCCTTTCGAAAAACCTCTTGGCCGCGCATCTTCATCCCGGCACCGAAATCCGCGTAGAAAAGCGGCTGTAGCGACCCGTCGACACCGATATCCCAACCCAGTAAGGCGGGTTCGCCAGCCACAGCTTCGATTACAACGGCGCCCGCGCCGTCGCCGAAAAGGAACGCGTTCGAGCGGTCCGTCCAGTCCGTTATCCGCGTAAGGGTCTCGGCTCCTATGAGAAGGACGCGTTCTGCCCCGGTTGTAATGAAACCCGCGGCTGTCACAAGCCCGTACGTAAAACCAGCGCAGGCGGCATTTATGTCCATACCGCCGCCCTTTATGGAAAGCGCATGGGCGAGCGGCGAGGAGGTCGCCGGCACCATCTGGTCGGGGCTGGTCGTGCAAAGCACCAATAGGTCGATATCGGCGCCGTCGAGGCCTGCCATCTCGAGCGCGGCACGCCCCGCTTCGGCGGCAAGTTGCGCCGTAGTCCCCATCCCGTCCGGCGGGCTCAGCGGCGGCTTGGGGTGCACGAAGGGGCCGTCAGCAGCACGGCGCTCCCTGATCCCTGTCCGCTCGACGATCCACTGGTCGCTCGTATCGAACAGCGTCATGATGTCTTGGTTGGTGACCACCGTCGGGGGAAGGGCGCTCGCCCAGCCGGTTATCGCGCAGCCTGTGCCGGACATCGTCGCCACGCTAGCGAGCCCGCAGCCATGCAACGGGCTGGCCGGCCTGGACCCGTTCGCCGGGATGGGCGAGCACACCCATCAGCGCGCCGGCAAAAGGGCTCCGCACCTCGGTGCCCGAGACCGTACCGAGCAGGTCGCCTATCTCAACGGGCGTACCCTCGGTCCCCGCGCTGGGGCTGGCGGCGGCGGGGGCGGGCGCCGACGGCGGTAGCTCGAAGATCCCCGCGCACGGGCTGATCACGAGGCGCTCGGACACGTAGAGGCGCTCGCCTTGGTGGCCCTCGGCGATGCCCTGCAGCGCTGTGTCGCCGGTCAGGTTGGCGACCAGGGTGTCCAGGTCGTCGGGCCCTGTAATAGGGACCGTTGCGGCCTCGGGCAGCGTCGCCCTCACGAAAGCCGAGAGCGGGCCACGCGGGCCGAGCTCGCAGAACAGGTTGTCGCCGTCCCATTCGTCGGTGCGCATCACCGCAGCCAGGGCGAGGACGCTTTGGCGCCAGCGGACCGGGCTGCGCAGCTGAGCAGAAAGTAGCGCTGCCCACTCACCGGCGCCCTCGTGGGGAAGAGCGTCCACATTGGCGACCACGGGGACGGCCAGGTCATAAAAAGTGGTGCTTTCTAGGGCCTTGCGCAGCCGAGGCTGGGCGGCAGCCATGAGCGCCGTGTGAAAGGCGCCTCCGACGGCAACCTCCCTGACCTGGGTTGCGCCCAGTTCCTTTGCAACCTCGGCGGCCCGGTAAGTCTCAGGCGGACGGCCCGCGATCACGCAGTCGCCGGGGGCATTGGAGTTAGCGAGCCATACGTCACCGTCTGCGCGCCGGCAGGCGATGCGCACCCGTTCGTCGTCGATCCCCGATATCGCCAACATGATCCCGACGTTGTCCTCCGATGCCTCCTGCATCGCTTCGCCCCGCTCAGCGACAAGCCTCACGGCGTCCTCGAAGCCGACACCGCCGGCTGCGACCAGAGCCGTGTACTCGCCCAGGCTGTGCCCGGCGCAGGCGGTGGGCTCGATGCCGAGACGTTCGACGGCGTCCAACACGACAAGGCCTATGACGAAGGTGGCCAACTGGGCGTTGCGCGTCTCGGTGAGCTCCTCCACGCCGGCGTCGAGCAGCAGGTGCTCCACGTCACGTCCGGCAATGCTGCTGGCATCTTGGACAAGTTCCCAGGAGGGATGGTCGCGCCACGGCTGCCCCATGCCCGGTCTTTGCGACCCTTGTCCAGGGAAAACGAATGCCGGCAAGCCGCGGCCCTCCTTCGGTCTTCCAACATTCTGACCTAGTTGGGCCCGCGAAGGTAACAATCCGGTGAACTTGCTGTTGCAGGAGGCGATTGACGGCAGCGTGCGGCTCCAACTAAGCAGCTAGTCAGTCATGACGAACCATGCCGAGCACCATCGGGCTGAGCACCATCGGGCTGAGCACGATCTGGACGCGGCGGCGACCACGCTTCAACGGACCCTCCAACCCGGCCCCGCCCGCAGCAGGGGCCGCGACGGCGAGTACCGGCGGCTCGTTTACGGTCCCGGCGAACCCAGGTTGGTGCGCGACGACCTGGCCGGCGAGAGCCGTGCTACGAGCCGCGAGCTGGTTTCGTTGCTCGCCATTGGCCACATCACCGATATGCAGATCGCGGACGTCCAGTCGCCGGCCCGCTTCGAGTTCTTCGAGCAGCTGAGGGGTCGCCAGGGTGCCGAGGCGTTCGTCCCCGCTTGCCGCCCGCAGGACGCCCTGGTCACCCACGCGGTGGCGGCGATGGTGGAGACGATCAACCGTGCAGCCACCAGCCCCGAGACCGGGGCCAACCTTGGGCTGTGCGTGTCGACGGGGGACAGCCTCGACAACGCCCAGCTCAACGAACTGCAATGGTTTTTATCCCTGCTCGGCGGCGGGACCGTGGTGCCGAACTCGGGCGGACCTACCTATCAAGGCGTGCAGTCGGCTGACTGGGAACCCGCCCTTTACTGGAGGCCGGACGCCGCGCCGGACCCCTTCAAGGAACGCTTTGGCTTCCCCGTTCACCCCGGTTTGCTGGCTCAGGCACTGGAGGCGTTCCGTTCCCCGGGCCTGGCAATGCCGTGGCTGTCATGCTTCGGCAACCACGACGGCCTCGTCCTGGGCACGGCCCTCCCCACACCCTCCTACGAGCGGGTGCTACTAGGGGGGCGCAAGCCCACTGGGTTGCCCCCGGGAGCGGACCCGCTCTCAAGGGTCAACGCTTTCACCGAGGAGCCCGAGCAACTGTTGTCCGGACCGGCCCGCGACGTCGTCGCCGACCCCGACCGGCGCAGCGTGGGCAGGCGGGACTTCGTGGAAGCCCACCTCCAGGCCGGCGGGTACCCTCTGGGGCACGGTTTTGGGCGCTGGAACGTAGAAAGCGAGACCGCGTACGGGATACACGATCTGGACGGCCAAATCCCGGTCCGCGTCGTCCTGCTCGACACCACCAACATGGACGGCTACTTCGAGGGGAGCATCGGTGCTTCGCAGCTGAGGTGGTTGGAAGCTCGTCTGAGAGAAGTCCACTCACGTCACATCGACATCGAGGGACGTGTGGTCACCACGGGAGCTACCGACCGGCTCGTTGTCCTTGCGTCTCACCACGGCTTGGCGACCATGGTCAACGACCGGCAGAGCCCCAACGGGCTCGAGCAGGACCATCCCCGCATAACAGCCGGAGCCCTGGAAGCCGTCCTGCACCGCTTCGGCAACGTAGTGCTCTGGCTCAACGGGCACCGGCACCGCAATGACGTGCAGCCGCGCCCAGACCCGAGCGGTCGCACTGGTGGCTTCTGGGAGGTCTCGACCGGCTCCATCGCGGACTGGCCATGTCAGTCGCGCCTGGTGGAACTTGTCAGCGCCTCCGATAGGGAGATCAGCATCCTGTGCACAATGCTCGACGCCGGCGTGCCCGCGGACCCCGATCAAGCTGAGGGCGCGCAGCGGCTGGCCGCGCTCCACCGGGAGCTTGCCGCGAACGACCCGTTCGCGGCAGGGCGGCACTCGGCGCCGGGAAGGCCCGGCGACCGGAACATCGCGCTGCGGCTCCCGGCCCCCTTCCTGCTCGGGTGACCGCGACCGGCCTGGTCCGGAGCTGGGCGGTTCGCGACGGCGCGATCTACGCCGTTTTATCGACAAACTTCGTCACCCTCGGCATGGTGGAATTCGCCGAGAGCTCGTTCATCCCGCGTGGCCAGCTCCTGACGTCGGTGCTCATCTCAGGGCTGTGGGTCTCGTTCCTCGTCGTCACCTATGCCGGCCTTATCGTGACGATGCCCCGTGCCGGCGGCGACTACATCTGGCAGAGCCGTTTGTTGAGCGGGGCCCTCGGGTTTGTGGTGTCCAGCACCGGCTTATGGTTCATCCTGTGGCTTTGGGCACCCATCTACGGGACGATCCTTTCTGAAGAGCTCTTCCAGCCGGCGGCGGTAGACCTGGGCCAGATCGGTGCTGCGCATTGGTTTGCTTCCAGCAATGGGCGCTTCTTCGCGAGCCTGGTCACGATCGGATTGGCAGGGCTTGTCGTGGCGGTCGGGATGGCGGGGTACGCCCGCGTCCAGTTGTGGTGCCTCGCAGGCGGGATGGCCGGTTTCTTGCTGATGGTCGCGTTGCTCATCGTGTTCGGGCAGGGCCGGTTCGAGTCGTCAGTGGACCACTACGGCGCGCAGTTGTTGCACGTCGGTCACGCGTACAAGGCCAGTGTCGCGGCCGGTGGCCCCTTGTCGGGTCTCGGCCCACGGTCCGGTCTCGGCGCGTCGTCAGGCTTCGGTTTGACGCCCTTAGGGCCGAGCCTGCGTCTAGTGCCGATGATGATGTTTTACCTGTTGTGGCCGAACACGGGCTCTTCGCTCTACGGCGAGGTAAAGGGTGCGAGCGAGTTCCGGCGGGTGCTGACCGGCATGCTCTCGGGCCTTTGGGTGACCGTTGCCTTGTCTGTTGTCTTCTTGCTTCTGGCGGACAAAACCTTTGGCTGGAGCTTCTACAACGATGCCAACGCGGCGTGGGCCCATGGCAAAGGCATCTTCGGGATCTTTCCCTACCCTGCGCTGCTGGCGGGATGGCTCGTACACAACCAGGCCTTCCAATTGGCGCTCATAGTTGCCATGAGCCTGTGGTTCCTGGGGTGGGTAGGGACGCTTTTTCTGTCGTCCACACGGGTGATTTTTGCCGCGGCCTACGACAAGGTGCTCCCTGACGTGGTAGCCAAGGTTACCGAGCGGCGCCACTTGCCGGCCGTCGCACTGGTCCTCATGCTCGTGCCCGCCATCGGGGTTTCGGCCCTTTACGCCTACTGGGGGAGCTTCGGTACGTTCACGCTCGACGCCGTCCTAGTGGTCGCAGTGACCTACTTCTTCAGCTCGCTCGTGGCCGTTGTCCTGCCATGGCGCAGCCCCGAGCTCTGGCGCACTTCGCCTGCCAGCCGGGTCAGGTTCCTCGGGGTACCCGTCGTACCTGTAGCCGGGCTGGTAACCATGGCCCTTCTCGCATTCAACCTCTACGAGTGGCTTTCGAGCAGTGCCTACGGGGTGAACGCACCAACCTCGCTCATATTCATGGGCTCGCTCTATGTGCTTGCCTACCTCGTCTACGTCGTCGCCCGCTGGGCACGCCAACGCCAGGGGATAGATCTCACCGCTATCTTGCGTCGGATCCCTGACGAGTAGCTCGCGTCCGGGCCACCTGAGAGCGGAGGACGCCCTCAGTCGTTGCTGCTACTGGTCAAAGCGAGCGACCATAGAGAAATATGTAGGACGTGCGCACGCGCCAGCACGAACACATGGACGCTTTGGGCAGGGGCCGCCGCGGCGGGCGTATTTGCGCTCTGCGGGGGCGTCCTGAGCGTGGTCGCCGTTAGTGACGTGGCTCACACCCACATCATTTCGACTGGTCTCGACGTGGCAGGCAACGTCGTCGCCGGCGCTGCGGGGATCCTGCTCACGGTCACGAGCGGGTGGTGGGGCGTGCGATGTGAGCACCTCCTTCGTCACCCCCACTTAGCAGCGAGGCGCCCTACAACCGCGCAGGGCCTGACCCGAGGGCGGCGGCGCGAACGGCATGGCCCAACCAGCACAGCGCTTGGACTGGCGGTATATCTCGCTTTTATCGGCCTAATGGTGCCTGGCGTAGTTTCGGGCTACCACGATTCTGAGCACTCCTCCGACACCCAGCACGGCGGTGCCCGCCGCGACGGGACGATAGTGAAGATCGTCTATATCGGCCAGTTCGGTCGGAGCGTTATCCGCTACCCGAATTACCTCTATTCGACTTCGGAATCTTTGGTGGAACTTAGCTCCCCGGTCGTTGGCCGCCGGTCGACCACATTGCACTATCGAAGCAGATCGGAAAACCCCGGCAGTTCGTTCGCAGTGGGCAACAACTTGGTTGGAGCCGGACGGGTCGTGGAAGTCCTCGTCGACCCAAAGGACCCGGCCTATTCCGAGTTCCCTGGGTTCCCAATCGTCGGTAGTTCGGCCTGGACCGTACCTCTGCTGTTCGTGCTTGTTGTCGCCTGCGTCCCTCTGGTGCTATCTGCAAGGTCGCTTGCCCGCCAAATGCGCCGCAGGCGGGGGACCGCCACGGTGGCCCTCAGAACAGGCTCGAACTGACCAAGGTATTCCCAGCCGGTGAGCTCGCAAGCGCGAGCCCGCGGGTTGGCACCAACCTAAGAGTGCCGTCGCGGGCCAAGTTCAGTTGCCAACTCTGGTCATGCCAGAGATGGTGATGGCGGCTACAGGCGAGCACGAGGTTGTCGAGACGCGTTGGGCCGCCCTTGGAGACGTTCACCACATGGTGCGCCCCACACCAACTTGGAGGGCGGTCGCACCCTGGGGGCGGGAGTGCTGGTCGCGCACGACCAGGGCTGCCCAAATCGCTGGGCCTACGGTCCTGACAGAGAGGCCCGTAGTCAAGAACCGTAGAGCGCCCTGACGTCACGAGGCGGTGCAGCTCCGAGCCGCACGAGAGCCACTCGATGCCTCGGCGGGCACCGGCGTCCCATCGGCCAACTGCCCGGGGCCACCAGAAGCCAGTTCCTTCAGCCCGACCACGACAGAAACATGCGGGCTCGTGCGGGTGGCGGGAGACGGGGCGCTCGAGTTGTCCAAGAACCACCGGCACATCGCCACCAGGGCGGCGGCACGGCGCTCGGCGCTCGGCGCCGGTGAGCAGCGGTTCTTCGATCGGGTCGAACTTGGGGGTGGCGGCCACGATAGCTGCTTCGACTACCGAGGCACCTTCGGGGCAGAAGTGCCCGGAGAGCTCCCGGCGCCCGTCCATGGTCTCGCAGAGGCGGAGCTCCGAAGGATGCCAAGGCGCTTCGGGCCGCTCATCGGTCGCCTCAGCGCGGAGCCGCCAGAGCCTCATCGCCGCGGCGGTGCCGACCACCGACAAGGCGGCGGGAGCCGGCCTCAACTCGTCCTCAAGGGCGGCGTAAAGGCCGGCATGCTCGGCAGAGACATTTGCCACTACTGCGCCGACCTGGGACGAAGAAAGCAACCCTTGCTCCCAAGCAGCGGTCGTACAACTGGTCGCGTTTAGCAGCCCCCGAGCTTGGTATAACTACTTGTAGCTACCTGGACCCTGTGGCTGTCATATTGACGAGCCGGAGAGGGCCAGTGCCCACCAAGACCCAGTTATCGGACGTCCTACGCGAGTTCGCTCGGACGGTGGTCACAGACTTCCCCATCCAGGGCATTCTCGATCAGCTCGTGAAGCGGATCGTCGAGGTTATGCCGATCACGGCTGCCGGGGTGACGTTGATCTCGCCTGGCGTCGAACCTCGCTACGTAGCTGCGTCGAACACAGCCGCGCTGGAATTCGAAAGGCTGCAGGGTGAGCTCAACGAGGGCCCATGTCTGGTCGCCTATAGGAGCGGTAGGGCGGTCGTGGTCCCCGATTTGAGAAAAGACAAGCGCTTCGCTCGGTTCGTCACCGGGGCGACGGAGGCCGGGCTCGCCGCTGTCTTCACCTTCCCTCTCACCCATGGAGCACGCAAGATAGGTGCACTCGACCTTTACCGCGATAGCCCCGGCCGGCTCAGCCGGGACGCGATGGCGGCGGCCCAGACGCTTGCCGACGTCGCGACCGCTTACATCGTGAACGCGGAGGGGAGGGCCGACTTGAGAGAAGCCTCGTTCCGTTCCCGGCAACTCGCCCTCCATGATCCCCTGACGGGGCTCCCGAACCGGCTCCTGCTGCTTGAGCGCATCGACCACGCCTTGCACCGCGGTCAACGTTCGGGTTTGCCGGTGGCGTTGTTTTTCGTCGACCTCGACAGGTTCAAGGCAATCAACGACACATTCGGTCACCGAGTCGGCGATGAGATGCTGGTTGCCGTGGCCGAACGCATGAGCACGGTGCTGCGACCGGGCGACACCTTGGCGCGCATCTCGGGTGACGAATTTGTCATCCTCTGCGAGGACGTGGACGGGACAGGCGCGGCCGATAGCATCGTCCACCGCCTTGACGCTGCCTTCGACCAGCCTTTCGTTGCGGGAGGTATCGAAATGTCAGTGAGCGCGAGTGTGGGTATCGCCAGGGCCACCCAGGGCACAGACTCTGCCGAAGATCTGCTTCAGGCCGCCGACCTAGCGATGTACGGGGCGAAACGGGCGGGCGGCGATCGTCACCAGATCTTCGACCTGAGCGACCGCCGTATGGCCGTCTACCAAGCAGACCTCGAACGCGATATGCACGGCGTGGTGGAACGACGCGAGCTACGGCTCGACTATCAGCCCATTGTGGCAACCTGCGACGGGCACATAAGGGGTGTCGAGGCCCTCTTGCGGTGGGCCCACCCAAACCGCGGCCTGGTGCCGCCTGCCGTCCTGGTCCCGCTCGCCGAGAGAGCGGGGATGATCTCGCAGATCGGGCAGTGGGCTCTCGAAACTGCGGCCGCGGAGCAGGGTCGCTGGAAAAGTGATTACCGGGTCAGCGACCTGGCCGTCTCGGTGAACGTGTCGCCCCATCAGCTCATGTCGGCGGGCTTCGTCCAGACCGTCGCAGCAGCGCTCGAGCACACCCTGGGTGCCAACGACCAGCTCATTTTGGAAATAACCGAGAGCGTGTTTGTCAGTGACAGCCAACGTGCCCTAATGGTGCTCAATGACCTGAAAGCCTTGGGGGTCAAGCTCGCCCTCGATGACTTCGGGACCGGGTACTCGTCGCTCAGCTATCTGCTCCAATTCCCCGTCGACATCGTCAAGATCGACCAGATCTTCGTGGCCGGGCTGGGGCACGACGGGGCGAACCAGTCCATCGTTTCCGCCATTGTGCAGCTGGCACACGGCCTCGGGCTCACCGTCGTCGCCGAAGGTGTCGAGAACGTGGAGCAATACCGAGCGTTGGTAGACCTTGGTGCCGACTCATGTCAGGGTTACTACTTTGCCCGTCCAATGTCAGGCGACGGTATCGACGCGCTCATAGAGCGCCGGGTCGATGGCTACAACCAGCTGCTTCCGGCGCCCGCGGACCACAATCCTTGATGCTGGGTTAGGAGCTTCGCCGGCTCGGCCCGTGCTGGCCGCTCGCCTTCACGGACTGCGCGGAGAACTAGACCTCCCAAAAATCGGGTTGAGTTGCAAAGGGCGGGTCCTTCAGACCTCGGCCGCGCGGACTTTCATGGACGTGTTAGGCAGCTGGCTTCGAATGAAGGCTTGCCCTTCGCAGCCGCACCGCAGCACCGGAATTTACCGCTGCGGGTGGTGAATCTAATCGACTGGAAGAGGTCCTAGCCCCGAGATGACCAGCTAGCCACCGTGAGTTCCCCGGTGGAATGGGACCTTACGGGTCGCAGGCTGTAGGGCTTCCCCGCTCGACGATCGCCCCGAGTACTATCCGGAGGCGGCAGGCGCCCGTAACCCGAACGCTCGTTGTGTCGCCCACTGCAAAGCCCGCACGATGGGCCCGATCGGCGTCAACGGCGGGAAGGAAACCTCGTCGATGGCGGGGACGAAGATCTTCCCACCGTCGCTCAGGTACTCGTACACGAAGCCCGACAGGGCACCCACCGCCCGCCAGGCCCGTGACGCGTGGGCGCCTCTGAGCTCGGCATGTAGGTCCGGCCGGTTGCCATCGACCGCGACGGTTGCTGGCGCCAGCCCGGACCACTGGTAAACCCGGCGCAAGACGGGGGCTTGGCGCGGCTCGGTGATCCCCATGTCGGCAAGGACGACCTCGTCCACGGACAGGGCGTCGGCACCGGCGTATACGTGGCGGACGAGTGCTGGGTGGTGACAAGCCATCACCCCGAACGGCCCATCGGCGACAGGCTCCCAACCATCGATAACGGAGAAGTCCGGGGGTGCCACGTCGAGCAACATCATCGTTGCCGACCGGTAGTCGACCTGGCGACCGGCGTACACAGTGGCGTCGATCCGGCCGGTCATGCCCTCCAACGTGCAGATGCTGAGATGGGCAAAGTCGGTGGGGGCGGTCCGCAGTTTGGGCATGACCACTCGGAGATCGGCGTCGTGCCAGATCGCGCTGATGGAGTGCTCGACGAAGCCTCGCTCGTAGGTAAAGGGGCGCATGTCCTGGCTGATGTCTACGACCCGGTAGGACGGCGAGGTAAAGCCGAAGTACGAAGCCACCTCGGCCACCGAGCGGTGCGCGTAGTTGTTCCCGTAGACGGTGGGCGCTTCGAGGACAGCGACGTCCGCGACCCCGTGACGGCGAAGGTACAGGGCCAGGAGCTCGACCATGTCCGGGCTGGTCACATTGGACCGGTCCTGGCGGTCGTATCCCAACATGAAGGACACCCGCACTGCGGCGACCCCTGCTCGGGCGGCCATTTCTCCCAGCCCCGCCCTGTCCAGGCATTCTTCGAGCACGGCCTTTTTGGTCGCTCCGTACATCCCGTGACGGACCACGACGGGCCGGCGCGAGCCGAACCCCGCCGGCAAGCTGCCCGGGACCGGGGCGGTGGCACTGGAACGCGACCGGGCCAGGGCGAGGGGGCCTGAGGTTGGACGAAGTCGCGCCGGGACGAACCAGGCACTGATTGCGGCGAGGCGAGCAGCGAGGTCGGCACCACTTGGTCCCGACAACCGGTCGTCATCGGTGAGAGCATTGGCAATTGCCCGGAAAGCTTCGCCGTGGCGACTTTCGTCGTTGCGGATCCGTTCGAAAGTCGCGTGTTCCTCCGGGTCGTCACATATCTCAGCTAAGCGTTCGTAGCCAAGCTCGGCGCTGGCCTCAAGTGCGGCATTGAGCCGGCAATAATGCCGGAACGTCTGGTACCGCAACTCGCGCCTGAGGACGGGTGGGACCTGTCCGGTGGCCGCTCCGAGCGCTACCAATAGACCGGCCGCGCCGGCTCGGAACGGAGCAGTACGGGGGTCTCGGTGATTGGAGGTCGCGGACGTCCATCCCGACAGGGCACCCTGCAACTGACGGCCATAGACGACGACCCTCGCGGCGATCCCGGGCGATCTGAGGAGCCAGCCCCGGACATAGTCGGCATGCATCTGCTCGTCTTTCCAGATCCAGACCAGCGCCTGCCTGATCACCGCGCGCGCGTCCTCGTCGATGTCAAGAGCGGCCACGCGACCGACGACAGCCTCTTCCCGATAGGCAACGGCCACGACTTGTTCGCGCTCCAGGCTGAGGAGGACCAACCTCCGGCGCTCCAACTCCGGGCGGCCGGCGAACTCGGTCCGCCATCGGTCGAGCAACCGCCGGACGTCATCGAGCAGGGCGACCTCCAGGTCGTCCGCACCGCCCGCCGGCACGGGACCAGGGGGGCGGCGCCGGTCGATCATGGCGCATGATAAGGCCCGCCAAGCACCCTCGCCCAATCGTGATGGCCCGAATTGGGCCCGGGTCACTTATCCAAAATCCGAGCCGGGACGACCACCGGGCCCCGTCCGGTGACAAAAGAAGTCGTTTTGGGTGCGCCGTCCAGCTGCGCCGGCCTAAAAACACGTACCCGGCAACGCCGGGTGCTGTCGCAGGGACCGGTTAGCTGAGAAATGCAGTCATGCGGATCGAGACCAGCAGTCCCGGTACCTGAACCCCGAGCTTCGCCACATAGCGAGCCGGCGGCCCAACGGGGAACCAGCGAGCGTACTCCTCGTTCATACCTGCGAAGTCGCCGGGATCGGCCAGCAGTATGCCCACTTCGACCACGTCATCGAGGCTGGCGCCGCCCGTGTGCAAAATGGCCTCGCAATTGGCCAACGCCTGGCGCGTCTGGAGTTGGATGGTATTGCCCGCCAGATCGCCGGTGTTTGGGTCTGTGCCCGTCGTCCCCGAGATCAAAACCTGTGATCCGGCCTTGACTCCCTGGCTGTACAGAGGCGAGCTCGGCGCGTCGGGGGTGCCAATGATCTGCCTTGGCATGTCAGACCTTTCGCTCACGGAGCATTGCTAATGGCTGCACCAATGACAAGGCGTATTCGACGGCCTCCTCGCGCGACATCGCCGCCCCCTGGGCGCGGGCGTGGTCGAGCTCGCCCGCTGGAAGGGCTTGTCCGAGCACGGTGTCGGTTTCCTGGTACTGTTCGAGCTCGTCAGGGGGCCACTCGCCGCCGCCGCGCTGCAGCAGTGACGCGGCCGCCCCCAGGATGGTCGCACCCCGCACCCACTGGCCCTTCGCAGTCGTCACGGCCGCGAGCCCGTTGAGCGTCCATGCGAGGTAGAGGTCGTGCTCTCGGGCGGTACTTGTACCGACCGCTTGGCGTGAGAGCTCTTCGGCTCGGTCGAGGTTGCCGAGTTGGCGTTCCACCATGCTCAGGTTCGCCGACTCGCTCCATACGACGAACGCGACGCCCTGGCGCTGCGCTGTCGCTAGTCGTTGCGCGATGACCTCGCGGGCGCCCTCGAGGTCGCCGGACATCTGGAGGGCGGGCCCGAGAACGTGCACCGCGCTCGACTTTCCGGGGTCGTCGTCGGGGAGGTCCCGGGTGAGGTCGAGCGCATCACGCAGCAAGCGCACCGCTTCGGAGGAGTCGGTGTAAAGGGCGACACGAGCGAGCCCCGCCAGCGCGAGGGCTTGGAGCGATGCGTCGTCCAGCGAGGCTGCCAGGTCAAGCGACTCGCGGAAGCGCGCAGCTGCCCGGTCGTGCTTGCCGGCCCAGAACACGAGGTAGCCGTGTTCGTGCAGGGCGAGGGCTCGGGTGGCATCGGGCTCGCCCGGCACGGCGAGCAGCCGGGCGAACCACTCGTCGCCATCGGAGATCCGGTTTGTCCCCAACCAGAACGTGACCAGCGCGTTCGCGAGGCGGAAGCCCTCAGCCACATCGCCCCGGTCGACCTGCCACTGCAGGGCGGCCAGGACGTCGGCGTAGCGCTCCTCGACGGGCTTTTCTGCGTCGGGCTGGTGTGTTCGCGCCGCGGCCCGGCTTGCCTCCGCGAGCTCGGCCAGCTCCTCCGCCTCGGCCGCGTCCATGATCGACATGATGTCGGAGGCCAGCAATAACATCAAGTTGCTGGTCCCCCCGCGAAGGAGGAGGACAGCTACCGCAACCACTGGTGTACCCGGGCGTGCTGCTGAGAACGCGGGCGAGGCCACTGCGCCTTGCGCAGGCCCGGAGCCACCAGACAGCTGGGCTACGCTCTTTGATCGTGGCCGTCAAGGTGCGCGTTGCCGGTCCTGGTCGACGCTGCGACGGTCTTCGGCGCCACGGTTGTAGTTCAGGAGTAGTACAAAGAGCGACACGCGGAGAAGGATTCGACAAACAAGCAGTTCAGCAGCGCAAGGGCGCGTGGTGGAATGGCAGACACGGTGGACTCAAAATCCATTGGCCGCGAGGCCGTGAGGGTTCAAGTCCCTCCGCGCCCACCTGTGTTGTGTCGCGAGACATCCCGGACGGCTGTCTCAAGACATCCCGGACACTAGCGGGCGCTCCATGGGCTGGTAACCCTTGTCCGGGTCGATGGTGAGCCGGCCTAGGAGCTCGCCGTCCTCGGTGAGGACGTGCACGTCGCGATCGGCCACCAGGAGGTAGACCCTGATGCCGGCGTGGGCGCGACCGACGCCGATGTGGCGTAGCCGGCCCTGGTAGCGCAGCGTGACCTTTCCTGCCTTGTCGAGGCGGTCGTGGCGCAGCCGGTAGTGGCCGTTCGGCAACAACGGGGGCTTGGCGACGGCCTTGGTGCGTGCGCCATAGGCCTGCGCTGGGGTGCGCCGGCCGATGGCCCGGTGTGGACGGACTTGGTTGTAGTAAGCCCTGAAGCGGTCGAGCTGGGCCTGCAGCTCGGCCAGGTCGCCCGGGCGGCGCTGTTTGGCCAGGTGCTTTTTCAGCGTCTGGTGAAAGCGCTCGACTTTGCCTTGGGTCTGTGGGTGGTAGGGCCTGCTGTGCTTGTAGGTGACGCCGAGAGCCCCGAGCAGGGTCTCCATGGCGCAGCGGCCGCCCCGGCTTTCAGCGGTGAAGATCCCACCGTTGTCGGTGAGCACCGACGCCGGTAGCCCAAAGTGCTCGGCACTTGCCTGGAAAACGGCCACTACGTCGGTTGCCTTGGTGGTCATGAACGCCACCGAAGCCACTAACAGCCGGGAGTGGTCGTCCAAGAAGTTGAGCACCTCGACGTCGGTGCCATCGGCGAGCGACCAGTGGGTCGTGCCAGCCTGCCAGCACTCATTGGGCAGTTCCGCCGCGAAGCGGACATAAGAGCACTTCGGCCGCTTTTGCGGCTGAGGGGTTACAAATCCTCTCCGCTTTAGCACCCTCCATATGCTCGACACCGAAGGCACGACCGACTTCTTCCGGCGGTGGCGGCACTGCAAGTGGTACTGGATGCTGTGGGGCCCGGCGTCGAGGCCCTCTTCGGCCAGGGACTTGCGCAGTTCGACGATCTCATCTTCAAGCGCCGTGCTCACCCGGCTCGGGGAAGACCGGGGACCTTTAGAGCGGGGCACCAACCCTTGCTCGCCCAGTTCTTGGTGCCGAGCCAGTAACTCGTAGAGCCAGGTCTTGGACACCCCGTGGGCCCGGGCCACTTCCCTTACCGGACGGCCCTCCAGCACCACGGCATTGACGACGTAACCAGCGAGCTCCATGCGCACACCCCTTCATTCTGGTGTCCGCTATGTCCCGCGACAGGTGTCCGGTATCTTGTGGAACCAGACACCTCCGCGCCCACTGACGTATTAATGCCTCTGACCTGAGCCGCAGTCGGCTCAGGTCGCTGGAGGACGCAAACAGGCGGCAATTTAGTCGCCCCGGCCTTCGCGGTCCCCCTTGTCTTGGAAAGCCGTCAGCTTCAGGCCAACTTGCTCCCAGTACTGCCGGGGATCCTTGTCGGCGACCTCGGCCATCGCCATAACGGCATTGACGAGCGTCCACGTTTGAGTCATCAGCACGGCCCGTACCGTTACCCTCTGCGCCTTGCCGAGCTCAGTAAACACTTCGGCGAATAAGGCCTCGTCCCCATCCACCTGGGCGGCCAGAGCCGCGGAGATCATACGCACGACAAGCGAGCGAGCTTCTGGGAACGTCTTTTGGAGGATCTCTTGTTGGTCGTCGTCCATGGAGCGCAACGATAGAACTGCCAGCTAGGTCCTCCCGGCACCTACAACGTCCGGTACAGCCATGCGAGCGTGTTGATCGAGCTTGGCGAGACCCTGCCAGCCATGGTGGTGGGGTTACGTCACAGTGACGGAATTGACCGCCGCGATCCGTCGGACGGGCGTACGGCTGAAGGGCGGGCCGTTCCCTCAGGCAGGCCTGTCACCAGTCGTGCGTGCCGAGCCCGGCGTCCACAACGTCTAAGTCCAAGACGCCTAGGTAGAGACCTCGGTTACAGAGCCGTCCGAGAGGTTCGCGACGAACAGGTTGGCGCCGGCTACCGCCATGGCGTCCGGTTCGTCGAACATGTACTGCGGGGACGAAAGCACGTTTAGCACGGCACCGGTCGAGGCGTTGAACTCGGTGACCGAACTGCCCTGGTAGGCGGTCCCCGAACCTTCGAGCGCCAGGTCGGCGTTGGCTACGAACAGGTCGGGCCCAGCTGCGGCCACGGCTTGCGGCTCGGTGGAATTGTCGGCGGACGCCCCGAAGGCCCGTATGAGACCGCCTGTAGCGATATCCACTTCGACAACCGAATTGTCGCCACTGTCAGTTACGAAAAGGTCGCCGCCGGCGACGGCCAGAGCGTCGGGGCTGACGAAGTTGTACTTCCGTGCCGACAAGACACGCACGAGAGCGCCGGTGGCGGCGTCGACCTCGGTCAATGAACTGCCGTCGTAATTGACCACGAAGAGGTCGGGGCCTGCCACTGCCAAGGCGACCGGCTCGTCGAACTGGTAGCTCGCTGCGGAGAGCACCCTCACGACGGCCCCGGTCGCGCTGTCCAGCTCGACGACCGTACCGCCGGTACCGTCTTCGCCCGGGTTAGTCACAAATAGGTCGGCCCCATCGGCCAACATCGCCGCAGGGCCGCCAAATTGGTACTCGGGACTGGCGAAGGTCTTCACGATCTTGCCCGTGCCGATGTCGATCTCGACCAGAGGCCCGCCGTCACCGCTCGCCACGAAAAGGTCGGGCGCGGCCACCGCCAGGGCTGCGGGCTGGCCGAACTGGTACTGCGAACCCGACAGGACCCCCACAAGAGTTCCCGTTGACGCATTGAGTTCTGTCACAGACTGCCCAAAGTTGTTGATAGTGAACAGGTCCTGCCCAGCCGATGCCATCTGCCCCGGCCCGTCAAACTTGTAAGTCGAACCGGAGATCACGCTCACGAGATCTCCCGTCGTGATATTGACTTCGCTAATAGACCCGCGTCCGCCACCGGTGGCCGCGCTCGCCACGAAAAGGTCGGCCCCGGCCACCGCCAGTACAGACGGTTGTACGAACTTGTAATGAGGGGAGGAAAAAACTTTCCCCATGGTTGCAGAACGGGCATCGAGCTCAGAGACCGACCGATCGGTCCTGTTCGCCACGAACAGGTCGCCGCCGCCGACGGCCATGGCATCTGGTCGGATAATCGTCGACACCGGCTCGGACAATTGGCTCAGCACGATCCCCGAAGATGCCTCGAGCTGAGTTACCGAGCCGAGCCCCCCGGAGCCGCCGTAGTTCGCCACGAACACGTCTGGCCCGGCCGCGTAAACGGCGTCCGGTTGGTCGATCCCCGTAAGCGAGGCGGGGATGACCCGGACCAGTGCGCCGGTGACAGTATCGAGCTCGGTAACCGACCCGAGATGGGTGGCGCTGTTGGGAGGCGATAGGGGGACACCCTCGTTCGCCACGAACAGGTCCTGCCCGTCGGCCGCCAGCGCGCCCGGGTTGTTGAAGCCGTAGCGCGAGCTCGAGATCACTCTGACAAGCGCTCCTGTGGCGACGGAAACCTCGCTCACGGAGTTGCCCCCGTTGTTGACCACGAAAAGATCTGGCCCGGCCACCGCCATTGGCCCGGGCGGGTTGAGGTGGTACTCGGCTCCAGAGATCACGCGGACCAACGAGCCGGTCGCAATGGCGACCTCCACGATGGTTGGGGCATCGGAGTTGGCCACGAAGAGGTCAGGGCCGGTGACGACCATCGCTGAGGGCCCGTTGAAGCCGTACTGCGGCCCGAACAGCTGCCTGACAAGGGCCCCTGTCGCGATGTCGAGCTCGAGCACTGTGCTGTCGTGGACGTTGGCGACGAAAAGGTCCGGGCCGGCGACGACCATGGCCGCAGGGCCTTCGAGGCTCCACCCGAGCACGCTGACACCCGCCGCGGCAGGGGTTGCCGCAAAGCTCCTAGCAGGAGGCCAGAAGAGCAGGCTCGAGATGAGCGCAGCCGTCAGGGCCACGAGCCGGGTGGCGACGCCTCGACCGCCTCGCTCGGATTTCATTGCGCCGACTTTAGGCAGCCTGTTCCTCCGGCGCAGGCGCCACCGACGCCTCCTTCTCACCTTCTGGGTACAGGACGCCGTAAACAAGTGCAGCGACCGTCCCACCGACGAGGGGGGCGACGATGAAGACCCATAGCTGACGCAGGGCGTCACCTCCGACGAACAGAGCCGGCCCGATGCTGCGGGCCGGGTTGACAGAGGTCCCGTCGATCGGGATCCCGATGAGGTGGACGAGCGTGAGAGCCAACCCGATGACGAGGCCCGCCACGAGGGCGTTGCTTGCGCGTCTCGTGACCGCAAGGATCACGAACACGAACAGGAATGTGAGGACGACTTCGGCCACAAAGGCGCCGCCAGCATTGGCGTGGATAATCGAATGAGCCCCGTAGCCGTCTGTGCCAAGCCCGGTCGTCCCGGTGTGGTAACTCGGCGTGGTGTGGAAGATGCCGAACAATGCCGCCGCGCCAGCGATACCACCCACAACCTGTGCCGCCCAGTAGCCGGCTGCATCAGTCAGCGTTATCCGCCGGGCCACCAAAAACCCAATCGTTACGGCCGGATTTATGTGGCACCCCGAGATCGGCCCGATTGCGTAGACGAGCACGAGCAACACCAGCCCGAAAGCGAGCGCTGTCATTACGACACCTGCGGACTGGCTTGTGCCGGTCACTTTGAAACCAAAAGTCAGCGTGGCAGTACCAACAGCAATAAACACGAGCAGCGCCGTGCCTAGCGCCTCAGCGACGAGCGATCTCCACTTCACCATCGTTCACCCCTTGTGCGGTTGTGCACTCTCCCAATTAGGTAGGCGGAAGCTGTTTCTACCAGATCGATCGGGTGGGTGACCGGCCCTGTACTGGAATTGCGCCGTCCTATGCGACGCCCCGTCCGACTATCCGGCTCGGCTCAGGAGCCGCCCGACCAGTCGCGCCGGCGAAGTTCGTAAATAGCGATGGCCGCAGCGGTCGCGACGTTAAGGCTGCCCACGCGCCCGAGCTGGGGGATAAAAGCGACAGCGTCACACGCAGCAAGGGTGCCCACCGTAAGGCCGTGTTCCTCGTGGCCGATCGCAATGCACACGTTAGGGCCTACCGACAGCTGGAAAAGGGGGACAGCATGGTCGGCGAGCTCGAGGCCGACGACGCTGAAGCCGTCCTCCCGGGCAGCATCCGCGGCATCGGGCCCCGGTCGAAGGCGGACCACGATAGGAACCGTTCGGTGCCCATTGCCGTTTTGCCGGCCTTGGCAGACGCCGGGGAAGTTGCGCCGCCGGCGAGGTAAAGGTGCTCGACGCGCAACGCAGCAGCCGTGCGCACGATAGTGCCCACGTTGAAAGGCGAGCTGACCCCGTCCAAAAGCAATGAGATCCGCCCAGTCGTCCGCTTACCCCAGTCGCGGTGCAGCCTCTTCAGGTCGGTCGGCCCAAGCTGTTTCATCGGGCCACCTCGAGCACCCGGTACCCGGATTTGGAGGCCGCCCGCCGCACCGTCCACCCGTTGCCGCCCAGCCACTGCGCAAGAGAATCCGACCCGAGATGGCGGTGCACGACGAGCCAGGCACTCGACGCGGCGTCCAACCGGGCAAGCCAGGTCGAGAGCAGTTCGTGGAGGGCCTCCTTGCCGACCCGGATGGGCGGGTTGGACCAGATGCCCCTAAAGACCACGCCGGGCGGGACGCCGTCAGGGCCGGCCGTCTTCACGTTGGCCAGCCCCAGGGATGCCGCGTTCTCCGTCGTGAGCTCGAGGGCACGCGAGTTGACATCGACGGCCCAAACCGTCGCCGCAGGGGAGCGCCGGGCGAGCGCGCAGGCGATCGGGCCATAGCCGCAGCCGAGGTCGAGCAGGTCACCCGCCGGTGGGGGGTGGGGGGACTCCTTCAAGAGCGCGAGGGTCCCTGGGTCCACTCTCCCGCCAGAGAAGACGCCCCGGTCCGCCGTGAGCGTGAGCTGCATGTCGGGCAGGGACAGCTCGACTGCCTCGGGACGCGAGGCCGCCGACGGCTCGGCGGTGAAGTAGTGGTCAGGCACTGCGCCACGAGGTTACCTGCGGCAACGGCCCTGGTATTCATAGAATGTAACAACATGGCTGACACCGCCCCCTACAGGATCAGGACCTTTGGCGACCCCGTGCTGAAGCGGCGCGCCGAGGAGATCACCGATATCGATGGTCGGATCGCCCGCCTCGCCGAGGACATGCACGCCACCCTGAAAGTGGCGAACGGCTTGGGGTTGGCGGCCCCCCAGGTTGGCGTCGGGCGCCGCCTGTTCGTCTACGAGATAGGCGACAGTGGTCCCCGGACGATCGTGAACCCGGTTGTCAGCGATTTCGACGGCGAGTGGGAGTACGAAGAAGGATGCCTGTCTGTCCCGGGCCTCTATTTCCGGATTACCCGTCCCAAGCACGTGCACATCACAGGCCTTGACCTGGACGGCCGGGAGGTCTCGATCGAGGCGGTCGACCTGGAGGCGAGGCTCTACCAGCACGAGCTCGACCATCTGGACGGGCGCCTGTTGCTGGAGCTGCTGGACGATGACCAGCGCAAGGCTGCGATGCGTGAGCTTCGCCAGCGGTCCGAGACAAACGGAGGTCAGCGGGCCACGGCGCAGTTGTGAGGCTCGCCTTCCTCGGTACCCCCGAGGTGGCGGCCGGTACTCTTCGGGCGCTGGTTTCGGCAGGCTATGACGTCCGTCTCGTGGTGACACGCCCTGACGCCCGGCGAGGACGGGGGACCGACATGAGCCCGAGCCCTGTCAAGCAAGCGGCGCTGCAGCTGGGCTTGCAGGTCACGCACAAGCCGGCCGACGTGGTGTCGTCAGGCGCTGCCCTTGGGGTAGTCGTCGCTTACGGAAGGCTCGTCAAGCCTGACGTACTGGCCGCCGTCCCGATGGTGAACGTCCATTTTTCTCTGCTGCCGCGCTGGCGGGGAGCCGCGCCGGTCGAACGTGCGGTGCTGGCAGGAGACCCCGAAACGGGTGTTTGCCTGATGGAACTGGAAGAGGGCCTCGACACCGGCCCGGTCTATGCGCGCACCGTCACCCCGATCGGCCCGGACGAAACCGCCGACGAGCTCCGCCACCGCCTCGGCGAACTGGGTACCGAAATGCTCCTGAAGAACCTGTCCGTGGGGCTCGGCGAGCCGGAGCCGCAGGTAGGCGAGCCGACTTACGCCTCCAAGGTCACCGTAGACGAGCTGCGCCTCGACTTCGACCGAGAGGCCGAAGTCTGTAACCGGGTGGTACGTGTGGGCAGGGCGTGGACGACGTGGCGAGCAAAGCGCCTGATCGTCCACAGAGCACGGGTGCTCGGCGAGCGCCAGGAACTTGCTCCGGGGCAGGTACAGGGGGACATAGTTGGCACCGCGCGCGGAGCGCTCGAACTTCTCGTCGTGCAACCCGAGGGCAAGCCGGCCATGGACGGGGCGGCGTGGGCGAGGGGAGCGCGTCCGACCGCCGGCGAGCGCCTGGGCGAGTGAAACCTCCCAAGGTCACAGCGCGTGGCGTAGCCATTACCGCTCTGGTGGCGGCCGAGGAAGGGGCTCGAGCCAACCTCGTCGTGCCGCGCCTGCTCTCGGCGTCCGGGCTCGATGAGCGGGACCGAGGCTTCGTAACCGAGCTCGCCTATGGCACGCTGCGGATGTGCCGGGCATGCGACTGGCTGGTCGGCCAGTTCGCCCGAGGGGAGCTCGAACCCGTGGTCCGGGCCGCTGCCAGGGCCGGCGCTTATCAGCTGGCCTTCATGCGCGTCCCAGCCTACGCGGCCGTTTCGGCGACGGTCTCAGAGGCTCCTCCGCGGGCGCGGTCGCTGCTCAACGCTGTGCTGCGCAGGGTTGCCGCTCTCGTCGAGGCCGGCCCGCTCGCCTGGCCCGACCTCGGTACCAGGCTGAGCTACCCGGACTGGGTGATAAGGCGTCTCGGCGAGGACCTGGGCCCGGGACGAGCCATGGGGGCGCTCGACCAGATGAACATTGCCGCCTCGCAGACCGTGCGCGCCGACGGCTACACGCAAGACCCTGGCAGCCAGGCCGTCGCCCGGCACATGGCCCAGCTGATGGGCTCTCAGCCCGGGGCGGTCCTTGACCTGTGCGCCGCCCCAGGAGGCAAGGCCACGTTGCTCGCCGAAAACTCCACGTTCGTTGTAGGCGCGGACGTGGCACCGGCAAGGGCGAGGCAGGTCGCCGACAACGCGGAGCGGCTCGGGCTTAGCAACCTACCCGTCGTGGTCGCGGACGGGACCGCGCCGCCCTTCCGGGCGGGGAGGTTCGCCGGTGTCCTCGTCGACGCGCCGTGCAGTGGGCTGGGCGCGCTGCGCCGCCGGCCAGACGCCCGCTGGCGTATTAGGCCCGAAGACGTCGGGCGGTTGGCGGCCCTGCAACGCAGGCTCTTGCGGCCCGCCGCGGCGCTCGTGGCGCCCGGGGGCGTGCTCGTCTACAGCGTCTGCACGCTCACACGCGCCGAGACCGTCGACGTCGACGACTGGTTGTCCGACGAGCTGAGATCCGGATGGGACGTCTTGGGGCCGCCCGGTGCGCCATGGGAGCCTCACGGGCGAGGAGCGCTCCTGCTCCCCCAGGCCGCTGGGACCGACGGCATGTACCTGTCTGCGTACCGACGCCGGGCTGCTTAGGCGGTGGTGCCACGCCGGAGCCCTTGGCCGGAGCGTTCGCCCGGAGCGCTTGTGGTCCCCTACAGCGCCGACGCGTACTAGGTTCGGCGCCGATGGCAGACGACGGATCCTTGGGTGCCGCTCAAAGGGCGCAGCCGTCGGTCCGCATTGCCCCGTCGATCCTTTCTGCCGACTTCGCTGAGCTGGGCGACGAGATAAGCCGCGTCCGCCCTGAGGCAGACGTGTTGCACGTCGACGTCATGGACGGCCATTTCGTGCCCAACCTGACTATCGGGCCGCCCGTGGTGACCTGGATCCGACGGCACTCCGACCTCTACCTCGATTGCCATCTGATGATGGACAACCCTGGCAGGTTCCTTGAGGCGTTCCGCGACGCTGGGGCCAACGGGTGCACGGTCCATGTCGAGATAGGCAGCACCGCAGAGCTGATCGCCCAGATGCGCGCCCTGGGCCTTCACGTCGGCCTCGCGGTCAACCCCGAGACGCCGTTCGAACAATGCGAGCCCTGGCTGGACCAGCTTGACTTGCTGCTGGTGATGACCGTGCACCCTGGCTTCGGGGGGCAGAGCTTCATGAGCGAGATAGTCCCCAAGATCGCCCGGGCGCGCCAGCTGATCGACGAAGCTGGGCTCGCCGTCGAGCTGGAAGTGGACGGCGGGATAGACGTGGGGACGGCCCCCATCGTTACTCAGGCCGGCGCAAGGCTGCTCGTGGCGGGCAATGCGATATTCGCCCAACCCGACCCGGTGGTTGCCGCCCGCCGCATCCGCCAAGCTGGGCAGGCAGCCCTTGGGGCTGCGCCCCCGGGGGGACCGGGCCCCTTCAGGGCTGGTCGCCAATCGAGGGAACGCGCTAATGAGCTATGAAGCCAAAGTCCTAACTGTCTCGGACTCGGTGATGAGGGGTGAACGACAGGACGAGAGCGGCCCCGCGGTGGCCCGTGCACTTCAGGACGCTGGTTTCGCGGTAGTCGAGCAGTCCAGCGTGCCCGACGGCGCTGCATCGGTGGCTGGTGACCTGACCCGTATGGCTTCGGGTTTCACCGGCCTGCTCGTTACGACCGGAGGGACGGGCTTCGGGCCGAGGGACCTGACCCCGGAAGGGACCGCGGAAGTCCTGGACCGGCACGCCCCGGGCTTCGGGGAGGCGATGCGCCGCTCGAGCGAGATCGCGCCATTGTCACGAGGCATTGCCGGTGTGCGGGGGCACGCCCTGGTCATCAATTTGCCGGGATCCCCCAAAGGCGCCCTCGAGTGCCTCGCGGCGATAATCGACCTGCTTCCACACGCCATCAGCGTGCTTGCGGGGGAGCAGGCGCACTAGGGGCTCGGGCCCGCTGCGGCCTCGCACAGGTGCTAACGCGCCCGGGGAACTAGCGTCGGGGCGGTGCTACGCCTCGTACTGCCAAAAGGATCTCTGGAGCGCGCCACGATAGAACTGTTCGAGGCCGCGGACCTGTCCGTGACCCGCAGTTCGGACGTGGACTATAGGGCGACCATCAAGGACCACCGGATCTCAGAGGTCCGGGTGCTGCGCCCCCAGGAAATTCCCCGTTACGTGGCCGACGGCCTGTTCGACATTGGGATCACAGGGCGTGACTGGGTAGAAGAGACCGGCGCGAGCGTGGTGTCCCTGGGAGAACTGGCGTACTCCAAGGCAACCTCCAACCCGATCCAGGTGGTGCTCGCCGTCGCAGGCGACTCTCCTTGGATGTCGGCCAGGGAAATGCCTGACGGCGTCAAGGTCTCGACCGAGTACCCGTTGCTGACGGAGCGTTTTTTCGCCGAAAGCGGCGTGAAAGCAGACGTGGTGCTCTCCTACGGTGCCACCGAGGCCAAGGTGCCCGAGATCGCAGATGCGGTAGTAGAGATCACCGAGACCGGCAGGGCCCTCAAAGCGGCGGGACTTCGGATAATCGAGACGGTCCTGGTTTCTTACACCGAGCTCATCGCGAACCCCGCATCGGCCCAGGATCCCGAACGCCGCAAAGCCATGGAGGACATCAATACCTTGTTGCAAGGGGCCCTCAAAGCGCGTGGCCGTGTCCTCGTAAAGCTCAACGTAGAGGCTTACGACCTCGACCGTGTCATCAAGCTGTTGCCCGCGATGCGCAGCCCAACGGTTTCCGAGCTCTTCGGTGGCGGTAGCTATGCGGTAGAAACCGTGGTGCCCAAAGACACGATAAACAAATTGATACCGGAGCTGAAAGATGCCGGCGCGACCGACATAATCGAGCTGCCGATCAGCAAGATCGTCCCCTGAGCCCGGTAGTGGGCATGTTTCATCGACTTGGGTCTGTCGACAGTTTTGACAAGGAGGCGGGGCTGGGGGAGGTGCGCGGACAAGACGACCGGCTTTACCCGTTCCACTGCACCGAGATCGTCGACGGCTCGCGCGATATTGCCGTGGGTTCGCCAGTCAGCTTTGCTTTGGCGCCTGGCCACCTCGGTTCGTGGGAGGCCCGGCGGCTGGAGCCGACCAGCTAGCGGCCTGCGCTCGAGCCGACTGCCTCGCGTATGTGCACGGTCCCCGGGCTCATTATGGGGGCGGAGCCGAGATGGTCGCTCAGCACGACGACGAGTGCCGCCGCAACGAACAGAGCGCCAGTCAGCGCCGTCCCCCGGACCCCGAACGACGCCAGCACGACCCCACCTGCCAGCGATCCTCCGGCGATCCCGGCGTTGAAGAACGCTGAGGCCCAGGCCGACGCCACGTCGGTGTTGCCGGGCGCCACGATGAGCACGCGGTTTTGGTTGGAGATCACGATGCCGCCGAGGGCAAGGCTCGCGAAGGCCTCGCATGCGACGGCGACGGGCCAGACGGCGGCGAAGACGTAAAGACAGGCCAGGGTGCAGGCTAAAAGAGCCACCGGTATGACAGTCGCGAGGCGTGGGTGCTTGTCGAACAGGGCACCCGTGATGGAGACCCCGACAGCCCCGAGGCCGCCCGCAAGGAGCAGTACCGGGGCTACTGCGCCCGAGTGGAGCCCGCTCACTCTTGTGAGGAAGGCGCTGATGTAGGTATATGAGCTGAAATAGCCCGTCACGAGCAGGACAGTTGAGACCACCAGCAACCGGTAGCGCCGCCGGTCGGGGGCGGACCCGACGGCTGCGTGGCTTTCGGCGGGGTCCGCCGTGGGGAGCAGGAGGCCAACCGCGAGGAGGCAGACAAAGCCGACACCGCTCATCACCACGAAGGGCAACCGCCAGCCGCCTTGCTGGCCGAGCCAGGTCCCAAAGGGGACGCCTATGACCACGGCAAGAGAAGCGTTGCCCACCACCGCCGCCACTACCTTGGCCCTGACCCGGGGCGGGAAGAGGCCGACCGCCGTCACCGACACGATCGACCAGAAGACGGCCTGGGCCACCGCTGTGCCTATCCGGGCCCCGAGCAGCCACCAGTAGCTGGTGGCGGCAGCCGAGGCCAGGTTCGTCAAAATAAGAGCCGTCAATAAGGCGCATAACAGGAGCCTGCGGGGGACATGTTTGGTCAGGTGAGTAAGAGGAGCCGAGGCAATTACGACCATTGCGGCGTAGGCGGTCACGAGGAGCCCCACGGCCGAGACCGATACGTGGAGGTCCGCCGATATGACCGACAAGAGGCCGACAGGCAGGTTTTCGGTGGTTACGAAGCAGAACGCCCCCGCCCCGAGCGCGACGAGGGCTGCGACGGCGGCGCGCGGCCGCCGATCGTACAAGACCTCCCTGGTAGGGAAGCGCTCCTCAATTGTCAGGCCTTCCATTGCCTGGCGCTGTCCCACGGTGCCTCCCGGCCCGGCTGTGCTCTCAACTCTACCGATGGGCCAAGATGGCACTGTGACGAACATGACGAACAGCCATGGTGATGACAAACCCCAACTGATTGTGGTCCAGTCGGAGCCATCACCATCCGAGGCCGGCGAGGACGGCTTGCTGGTCGGCGAAGCAGTCGGCGAGACGCTGGAGAAGCCGGGCAAGGTCATGCGGATCGGTTCGATGATCCGCCAACTGCTCGAGGAGGTGCGCCAAGCCCCCCTCGACGAGGCAAGCCGGGTTCGTCTCCGGGAGATCTACGACGCGTCTTTGGAGGAGCTGCAAGGAGGGCTCTCGCCAGACCTGAGGGCCGAACTGGCGCGCATGGCACCGCCGTTCCACCCCGAAAAAGTCCCGACCGACGCTGAGCTAAGGATCGCACAGGCGCAGCTCGTCGGTTGGCTCGAAGGCGTATTCCATGGGCTCCAGGCGACGCTTTTCGCTCAGCAAATGGCACAGCGGGCGCAGCTCGAAGAGGCTCGCCGCCGTGGGCTGCCGCCGGGGCAGCTCGAGCGGGGGGAAGTGCCGATGCCGGGGAACTACCTCTAGGGAGCGAAAATGAGCCCCTCTTACCTGGACTCCTCCTCACGGGACGACCGGCTCAGTGGCGGGTCGCGGCGGATCCCCATCGGCACCCCGTCCGGCCGCTTCGAGGTCTGGACCAAACGGACCGGCAATAACCCCTCCCTCCGGCTGCTTTTCCTACATGGCGGCCCCGGCTCCACCCACGAGTACTTCGAGGCGGCAGACACCTGGCTCCCCCCGGCCGGTGTGGAGTACTACTACTACGACCAGTTGGGCTCAGGGCGCAGCGATGTACCCAACGACGAGTCGTTGTGGGACCTCGACCGGTTCGTCGACGAGGTCGAGCAGGTGCGGACCGCATTGGGGCTAAATCGCGACAATTTCGTACTTCTGGGGCACTCATGGGGAGGGATTCTGGCTGCTGAGTACGCGCTGGCACACGGTGAGCACCTGAAAGGGCTCGTGATCTCCAACATGATGATGGACGTCCCGGCCTACAACGCGTACGCCCACGACGTCCTGATGCCGGCCATGGACCCGCAAGCGCTGGCGGAGATCCAGGCGCTCGAGGCTTCCGGCGACTACGAGGCCCCGAGGTTCTTGGAGCTGCTGATGGAGCACTACTACGTCGACCACGTGCTGCGGATGCCGGTAAGCGAATGGCCAGACCCGGCCCGGCGCGGTTTCGACCACATAAATTCCGCCATCTACGTGAAGATGCAAGGCCCGAGCGAGCTCGGCATCTCCCCCTCGGCCACGCTCGCAGGGTGGTCCCGTTTCGAAGACCTGGGGCGCATCGACGTGCCGGCACTGGTGATCGGTGCCGCCCACGACACGATGGACCCGGCCCACATGCGACAAGTCGCGGCCCGCTTACCGCAAGGGACCTACCTGCATTGCCCGAACGGCGGGCACATGGCCATGTACGACGACCAGGAGACGTACTTCCGCGGCCTTATCGGATGGCTGGAGGCGCTGCCATAAGGCGGCAGTAGCGGTCGGGTGCACTAGTGCTTGCAGCTTGCCGGGCTACCGGCCGGTGCGCAGGCTGGTCAGTGGCATGGGGCTGATGGTCGTCACCCGGGCCCGCTAACTTTGACAGAACAACACGGCTGTAATCTCGTCCACAGGATACCCACAGAGCCCTGTTGACGGCGCAAATCGGTACCAGCACGCGTACGAGCAGAAGGAGGTGATGGCATGTGAGCAAGTCGTTTGCACACCTGCACCTCCACACCGAGTTCTCGATGCTCGACGGGGCAGCACGCGTTGAACAGGTCGTGAAACGTGCAGCCGAAGATGGCCAGCCGGCGATCGCGATCACCGACCACGGCAACATGTACGGGGTCCTGGACTTCTATAAGGCGGCACGTTCCGCCGGCGTTAAACCGGTCATCGGGATCGAGGCGTACATGGCGGGCGGTAGCCGGCTCGAGCGCCCGCTCCGTCGGGGGCGCCTCGACGACACCGGCGGGGACGCCGAAGAGGGCGACAAGCTTTACTATCACCTGACGCTCCTGGCTGAGAGCGACAGGGGGTACAAGAACCTGCTCAAGCTGTCGTCAGAGGCTTACCTGTCGGGGTACTGGTACAAACCTCGCTGCGACTGGGACTTGCTCGACAAATACCACGAGGGCGTAATCGCCACCACTGGATGCCTCGGCGGGCTAGTCAACCAGGCGCTGCTGCGCGGCGACGTCGAACAAGCCACCGCTCACGCTGCCAAGCTGCAGGACATATTCGGGCGGGACAACCTTTTCGTCGAACTTCAGGACCACGGGCTGGAAAAACAGCGCAAGACCAACCCGCAGCTCGTAGAGATCGCCAAGGCGATCGGCGCGCCTTTGGTAGCGACCAACGACAGCCACTACACCACCCGCGACGACCACCTAGCCCATGACGCCCTGTTGTGCGTTCAGACCGGTTCGGCGATGGACGACCCTAAGCGGTTCCGCTTCGAGGGCTCGGAGCATTACATGAAGACGTCCGCCGAAATGCGGGCACTTTTCTACGAGCTGCCTGAAGCGTGCGACAACACGCTATGGATAGCCGAGCGGGCGGACGTGACTATCGAGCTGGGCAAGCCCAAGTTGCCGGCTTTCCCGCTCCCGGAGGGCTTCGCCAGCTCCGACGAGTACCTTCGCTTCCTCAGCTTCGGGCAAGCAGAAGTGCGCTACGGGTCGCCTGTGCCGGCCCATGTCGTCGAGCGCCTTGACTTCGAGCTCGGTGTGATCGCTTCGATGGGGTTCTCGGATTATTTCCTCGTGTGCTGGGACCTGATCCGCCACGCCCGTGAGCAAAAAATACGGGTCGGGCCGGGACGGGGGAGCGCGGCAGGGTGCTGCGTCGCCTACTGCTTGCGGATAGTTGACGTCGACCCGATCCGATACGACTTGTTGTTCGAGCGTTTCTTGAACCCAGGGCGCAAGCAGATGCCCGATATCGACATGGACTTCGACGAGCGTTACCGCGGAGAGATGATCCGCTACGCCTCCGAGCGTTGGGGTTCGGACCATGTCGCTCAGATCGTTACGTTCTCGACCATAAAAGCGCGAGCCGCTGTGCGCGATGCAGCCCGCGTGCTCGGTTACCCCTACGGCGTCGGCGACCGTATAGCCAAGGCAATGCCGCCGTTGGTCATGGGCCGCGACACACCTCTTTGGGCGTGTTTCCAAGAGGACTCGAAGCATGCGGACGGTTACAAGGTCGCGACCGAACTACGCGAGATGTACGCGGCTGACCCCGACGTCAAGCGTGTTGTCGACGTCGCCAAGGGCCTCGAAGGGCTCCGCCGACAGGACGGGATCCATGCGGCTGCCGTCGTTATCTCGAGCGACCCGCTGACTGAGCACTTGCCTGTGCAGCGCAAACCGGAGCCGGGCGGCCGTCCCGAAGACGCCCCTATCGTGACCCAGTACGAAATGCATGCCGTCGACGAACTGGGCCTGCTCAAGATGGACTTCCTCGGGTTGCGCAACTTGAGCGTGATCGAGCGGACCCTCGACATGGTCGAGCTGAACACGGGCGACCGGCCCGACATAGACAACGTCGACCTCGACGACCCGGCGACGTTCGGTCTGCTACAGCGAGGGGACACCGTCGGTGTTTTCCAGCTGGAAGGCTCCAACCTTCGGACATTGGTCCGGTCTTTGTTACCGACAACGCTCGGGGACGTGGCAGCTCTCGTCGCCCTCTACCGGCCGGGGCCGATGGCGGCGAACATGCACAACGATTACGCCGACCGAAAAAATGGCCGTAAACCGATCACCTATTTGCACCCCGATCTGGCGGAAGTGCTCGGCGACACGTACGGGCTGATGATCTACCAGGAGTCGATGCTCCGGGTTGCGCAGCGATTTGCCGGCTATAGCCTGGTCGAGGCCGAGACCTTGCGTAAGGCGGCGGGCAAAAAGGTCCGCGAGATAATGGCCAAAGAGCGGGAAAAGTTCGTGGCCGGTTGCGAGAGCACCGGGTACGGGACGGCAATAGGTACTGCTCTGTTCGACATAATCGAGCCTTTTGCCGACTATGCGTTCGGCAAAAGCCACGCGTACGGCTACGGGTTGGTCGCCTATTGGACCGCCTGGCTGAAGGCCAACCACCCAGTCGAGTACCTCGCCTGCTTGCTCACGAGCGTGAAGGACGACAAGGACAAGATGGCCGTCTACCTGGCCGAGTGCAGGTCGATGGGCATCGAGGTCCTGGTGCCGGACATCAACCTGGCGGCTTCGGATTTCACCGCCGTCCGGCCGGGCCAGGACGGCGGGGGCAAGGTGGACATCAAGGGGACGGGGGTGATCCCGTTCGGTCTCTCGGCGATCCGCAACGTGGGTGAAGGCCTGGTCGAGCGGATAGTGAGCGAACGTGAGGCTGCCGGCCCGTTCAAGGACTTCTACGACTTCGCCAACAGGGTCGACCCTGTCGTCCTCAACAAGCGCACGGTCGAGTCGCTCATCAAGGCCGGTGCCTTCGATTCGCTGGGCCACCCCCGCCAGGGCTTATGCCTGGTCTTCGAACAGGTCGTGGACGCAACGCTGGCCAGGCGCAAGGAGGCCGACCAGGGAGTCCTGAGCCTTTTCGGCGACCCTGGCCTCGGAGGCCAGGTCTTTGACGACACGAGAGTGCCTATCCCGGACCAGGAGTTCGAAAAGCACAGCAAGCTGGCTTTTGAGAAGGAGATGCTGGGGCTCTACGTGAGCGACCACCCGCTCGTGGGCGCTGAAGCGGCCCTTCGCCGCCACGTCGACTGCACGATCCTGGACTTGCGCGAGGACCTAACGGGCCGGGATGCCGCCGCCGCCGCTGCTAATGGCGAGGGCACCACCAATGGGACCGCAAACGGGAACGGGAACGGCGCCACGGGCTCTGCCAGCGGCTACGGCGGCAATGGTGGTTACGGCGGCAACGGTGGTTACGGCGGCAATGGTGGTTACGGCGGCAGTGGTGGTTACGGCGGCCGGGTCGCCGACCGGTGGGTAGGCGGTGTAGTCACCGGGCTGGCCCGCAAGTACACGAGGAAGGGCGAGCTGATGGCCACCTTCTTCCTGGAGGACCTGGAGTCTTCGATCGAGGTTTTTGTCTTCCCTCGCACGATGACCGAGGTGGGCTACCTCCTCGCCGACGACGCCGTCATATGCGTCAAAGGGAGGCTTGACCTGCGGGACGAGGTCCCCAAGCTGGTCTGCTCGGAGCTCAAGAAGCCTCAGCTCACCCTGGACGGAGAAGAGCCGTTGAAGGTGGTCCTGCCTGTCAACGCCCTGGACGACACGCGGGTCCAACGGCTGCGCGAACTGCTCCAGGAGCACCCTGGGCCATCACCGGTTTACCTGCATGTGGGGTCAAAAGTGGTGCGTCTGCCGGTCGAGCTCAACGTGGCCCGCAGCCCCGGCCTTTTGGCTGAGTTACGTGTACTGCTCGGACCTGCCTGTTTATGGAACGGTGCCGCCGCAACCGGCTAAACTTAAACGCGGTCCCCAGCTAGTGAGGAGTGATCGCCGACATGACGTTCGATGTCGAGACCAAGGACTGCACGGCGCTTTCGGATGGCGAGCTGGCCGACATGGCCGACATCGTCGCCGATGGCCCTGCGGGGTTGGATATCGGGGTGCTTTCGAAGCAGCGAGACGAGTGGGTACTCATTACCCAGGTTCGTGTCGCCGGCCACCTTATGGGCTTCTCTTTCTGCACCCTGGAGCGCATCGGGGGGACTCCGTGCATCCTTTGGGGCCTCGTATCGGTGAAGCGTTGCGAAGAGCGCGAAGCCATCCTGGACGCCCTGCGGGCCGATCAGTTCCGCAAGGCCGTGCTCGCCTTCCCGGACGAAGATGTCCTGGTCGCGACCAGGCTCCGCGAGCCGGGCGGTTTCAGCGCCCTCTCCCAGCTCGAGGACATCTGCCCCCGCCCCGGGTACAAGGTCTCCGGCGAGGAGCGCGCCTGGTCCCGGCGCCTTGCGAAGCGCTTCGGGGCTGAAGGGCGTGTCGATGACCGCAGCTTCGTCGTGCGCGGTGACGGGTCGCCGTGCCCGGTTTTCGACTACGAGCCGGAGGACCTGACAGAGATCGACGAAGAGGTGGCCGGGCTGATGGCGGCTATGGACGGCGAGCGCCGGGACGTGCTCATCGCGTTCGGCTGGGCGATGTCAGAGGAGCTGGCCTCCGGCTTCAAGTCGTAGGCCCAAGGCCCGGGCACGGGGGACAGTGCCGGCGGCAAGAATGCCGGCGGCAAGAATGCCGGCAACTAGCGCCGGGGGACGACCGCCTCGACGACCTTGTGGCAATACCCGCTCACCGGCGGCTCGAGAGCCACGACGATCCGCGTGCCGGGGCGCAGCTCGGCGTAGCGGCGACCGCTCCTTTCGAGCGAGGCGGCTAAACGGGGGTCCTCGCAGGGCAACACCTGGGGACGGCCCCCCCACGCGAAGTGGCACCACACGGGGCCGGCCTCGGCGGTGACGACAAGCGGGGCTGGTGGTTCTGCGAGGGCGACCGATGGATGGTCGGGCCGCCGCTCCCAAAACGGCACCGTCGGCCCATGGAAGCCCAACAAGGGGACATTGTCGGGGTGCAGCAGCGGCCGGATCAGGCGGCGCGCGGCGCTGCCCGCCATGTGGCCCGTGAGGCGAGGAGAGCCGTCTATCACGATGGCGTCAGGCTCCGCCGGGTCCGGGAGCACGTCGGGGTTGTCCACGACGGTGACCTGGACGACGTCATAAGGTCGCAGCCGTTGGTCGACTTCGATCGGTGACCAGCCTCGGACAAGAGCACCGGAGGCGAGGTCGATGCCGGCGCAATGCCTCTCGCCGGTTGCGACGACCAGTAGCTCGAGGGTCGTACCTGGCGAGTCGTGGAGCCGCCGCATCGACTTGACAGGCATCTTGATTGTCGGACTTAGGAGCACCACGGCCAATAATGGCCGGTGGGGGGCCGCGATGGGTGGATGGTCGTTTCCCGGCAGGGCTTACAGCCCTTCCGTTGGCCCCTTGCCGAGCAGCATTGCGAGCTCACCCGGCTCGCTCACCGGCAGCTTGCAGGCGTAGCCCTCGCAGACAAAGGCCCGCCCAAACGCGTCCGGCCCATCACGGCCCTCCCAGAGCGGGGACGGGTACGGCTCTGCCCAGGCGAGCACCGTATCGGGCAGGTAGCGCTCCCACACCGGGCTCACCAGCCGCGGGTCTGAGCTCGCGACCACGACTTGGCGCTTGGGCGACGTGAGGTAACCGGCGGCGAGAGCCATCCCGGGAAAGGCGATGGGGCTACGTGACATGGCCGGTGCCAGGGCGCCGATGGTCTGGCGAGCCACTTCAGTGAAACGAGGCTCCCCGGTGAGCTCGCCGAGGCGGGCGAGAGCCAGCACGGCTGTCGTGTTGGCAGAGGGGGCCGCGCCGTCATAGATGTCCTTTATCCGGGCGATTAGTGGCTCGCCGTCGCTGCCAGAGGTGAAGAACCCGCCGTTTTGCCCGTCCCAGAACAGTTCGAGCAGGCGCTCGGCCGTTCCCCGGGCAGCAATGGCCCATTTGGCCTGGCCCGTCGCCTCTCCAAGGCGGGTAAAGGCCTCGACGAGCCAGGCGTAGTCTCCCGCGCACGCCAGGTGCCGCCCTCCCGCGCCACCCTGCGTGCCAGGACGCCACGAGCGCAGCCAGCGGCCATCGGGTCGGCGCAGCTGCGCCAACAGCACCTCGGCGGTCGTCACACCGGCCGCTACCCATTTCGGTCGGCCGAACGCCGGATCCGGCGTAGGCGAGGGCGGAGATCGCCATTGCGTTCCATTCGGTCAGGACCTTGACGTCCAGGCCCGGACGGGGCCGCTTCGAGCGGCGCTCCAGCAGGGAGAGCCTCGCAAGCTCTATGTCGGGTGGCCTGGCGATCTCGCCGATGCCGGCGCGCCACAGGATGTTCTTGCCTTCCCAATTGCCCTCGGCGGACGCGCCGTACCACTCGGAGGCGGCCGGGCCCGCAACGTCTGTCAGTTCTGCAAAGTCCCAGGTGTAAAAGCGGCCCTCTTCGCCCTCGCTGTCGGCATCCTCGGCCGCCGCCCAGGCGCCCTCCGCCATACGCAGAGGAGGGCTGAGGAGGTAGCCGACCGTTTCTTCGACCACTTGGCGGTAGCGCGGCGAGCCCGTCAGCTGCCAGGCGTGCGTGTAGACCAGGACGAGCAGCGCGTTGTCGTAGAGCATCTTTTCGAAATGCGGCACGAGCCAGTGCCGGTCGGTGCTGTAGCGGGCGAAACCCCCCGCCAGGTGATCGTAAATACCCCCCGAGCTCATTGCGTCGAGGGTGCGGCAAAGGGCGCCGAGCGAGGCGGTGCCGCCGCTGCGCCACCAGTTTTCCGCCAAAACTTCGAGAGTCGTGGGCTGGGGGAACTTGGGTGCGCCGCCGAAACCGCCCCACTGCGGGTCGTAGCGCTCGAGGAGCGCCTCGCAGGTTCGAGCCAGGGCATCTGCTCCCGCTAGCAGCTCGTCTTCGGCCTCATCGGGGCTCGTTGAGCGGCCCGGGAACTCGGCCCCCTGGCGGACAGCATCGGCCAAACGTCCCGCATCGGCTTCGAGGTCTGCGCGCTGCGACCCCCACAGCTCTCCCACGCGTCGCAGCAGCCCGACGAAGCGCCGTTTTGGAAGGTAGGTGCCGGTCCAAAAGGGCCGCCCGTCCGGCAGGGCGATGACCGTCATGGGCCAGCCGCCGCCGGCTCCCGCAAGCTGCACTGCGTCCATGTAGACCGCGTCGACGTCGGGACGTTCTTCCCGGTCCACCTTGACGGCGACGAAGCCGGCGTTGAGGACCTCGGCCACCTCGGCGTCCTCGAAGCTCTCATGGGCCATCACGTGGCACCAATGGCACGCCGAATAGCCGACGGATATGAGCAAGGGCACGTCGCGCTGGCGCGCTTCGGCGAATGCCCCGTCGGACCAGGGCCACCAGTCGACGGGGTTTTCGGCGTGCTGGCGCAGGTAGGGGCTCGGCTCTTGGGCCAAGCGGTTGGGCGCCACGGACCCAATTTACCGGTGCGCCGATCAGGGCGGGACCGAAGGGGCAAAGCCCCCGGGCGGTGCTCGCCGGCCGAGCCCGGCTGCGCTAGCTGGCCGAGCCCGGCTGTGCTTGCTGACCGTGCCCGGCTGTGCCGGCGCGCCGAGGCGGAAATCATGCATGGCCTGCGATGCCGTAAGGTCGTATTGATGAGCTATTACCCGGAGCCGGCGACCGTCATCGGCAGGTCGGCTTACGTCACCGTAGCCATCCCCGGGGGGACCAAGGCGGGTGAAGTGATCATCCGTGTAAGCGGAGGGACAGAGTCGTATATCGCCTTTGCCGACCAACCGGTCGAAATAGGTGCGCAAGTCGTCGTGGTGGCCGACCGGGGAGCGCGTACGTTGTTCGTCGAGCCGTTGTGAAACAACCACTAGTACCCCAGTAGAAAGAGCACCCGTATGTTTGCCTGGCATGTCCCCTCCCCCAACGAAGCGATGCTTATTTCCGGCGGCCGGCGCCATGGCGACGCCCCCTTCCGCATAATCGTTGGCCACGGCGCATTTGCCGTGCCCATACGCAACAAGACCTATTTCCTCACGCTCGCAATGCAAGAGGCCGAAGTCGCCGAGCCGTGCGTGACCCAGCAAGGCATAACCCTGCAGGTTCGGGCCGTTATCGCGTTCAAGGTAGGTGACGACAACGAGTCGATCGCAAATGCGGGCCGCCGCTTCCTTGACGACCAGGACTCCATGCCCGAGCTAGTTGGCCGGATTTTTGCGGGCCACCTGCGCTCAGTGGTGGGCTCGATGACCGTGGAGGACATTATCCGTGAGCGCCAGAAGCTGGCCGCCGAGGTCCTTGATGCGTCCAAGCCGGAAATGGCGAAATTGGGCTTTGTCGTCGACGCTTTCCAGATCGAGTCGATCGACGACGGCCAAGCCGGCTATATAAAGGCACTATCGCAACCCCACATAGCGGCGGTCAACCAGAACGCCAATATCGCCCAGGCGCAGGCGGACCAGGCCTCGTCGAAGGTCCGCCAGGAGTCGGACCGCAACCAGGCCGATTACCAGCAACAGACGGCGGTCGCCAAGGCGGAGTACCAGGCCCAGATCGACCGGGCGCAACAGACGGCTGCGCAGGCGGGCCCGCTCGCCCAGGCGAAAGCCCAGCAGGACGTGCTGTCTGAGCAGGCCAAGGTTGCCCAGGCGCAAGCCGAGCTCCGCCGCCAGCAGCTCGTGGCCGAGGTCGTGCGGCCCGCTGAGGCCGAGGCAGAAAAGGTACGGACCCTGGCAAAGGCCAACGCCGACGCGATCCGCTTGCAGGCCGAAGCGACCGCCTCCTCCGGCGGCGTGGTGCTCGAGCGCATGCTCGTCGAGAAAATGCCGGAGATCCTCGGGGCCGCCGCCGGAGAGCTCCGCCAGGCGAACGTGACAATTTTGAACGGCTCAGCGGGCCTCGGCGACCTCGTGGCCGGTCTCGCCGCGCAGGCGACGTCGATCCTGGAGATCGTGCGCAAGGGCAATGGGAAAGCCGCCGACGTGTTCGCGGCCAGCCTCGGCGTCGCCCAGGAGCCGGGCGCGGGCCCTCCCGCCGGCTAGCTGTCCGCGGGCGCCCAGGAAAGCTCGCGAAGAGCGCTCCGGCGCACTTTGCCTATCGACGTCTTTGGCAGGGAAGCCAGCAGCACAAGTTCCTTCGGCGCGGCGTAAGCGGCCAGCTCCGCCCGGACAAGCGCCCGCAGCTGTTCGAGCGAAGGGGGGGCCGCAGCGGCCGCCGGCACGACGTAGGCAACGACCCGCTCACCCCACTGCGGGTCGGGCCTGCTGGACACTGCCACCTCTCCGACGCCGGGGTGCTGGCGCAGGATGCGCTCTACCGCAACGGGCCATACATTTTCCCCGCCCGTAATGATCATCTCTGACAGCCGCCCGTGGATCCGGAGGCGGCCGTCCCCGTCGAGCTCGCCGACGTCGCCGGTACGGAACCAGCCGTCGCCGTCCAGCGGGACCGTCCCGTCGCGGTAGGCACGCAAGAGCATCGGGCAACGTAGGGCCACTTCGCCCGAAGGCGATATCGATACTTCGACCCCCCGCAGAGGGGCGCCGTCGTAGACGACCCCGCTGCCGGTTTCGGTCATCCCATAGGTCGTCACAACGTTGCGCGCCAGCGACGGGGGTGCTTCGGAGCCCCCGAGGAGGACCCTGTAAAAAAGCCCGGGGTCGACGCGAGCGAGGGCGGTCGGCACGAGCGACACCAAGACCTCGGGGCCGGCCGCTGCGCGAACCGTTGCGGCGTCGAAGCCGGGGAGCACGCTGAGCGAGGTCCCCGTGAGAAGTGACCGCGTGACGACCGAGAGGCCGCCGATATGGCTGAGGGGGAGGCAGGCGAGCCAGCGGTGGCGGGCCGGGTCGACTTCGAGCCGTTCCGAAGTGGCAGTCGCGGAGGCGGCAACGGCGGCGTGGGTCAGCACAGCGGCCTTCGCCTCGCCGGTGCTGCCGCCGGTCGGCACGACGAGGGCGTCCCCGTCCTCGAGAGCGATCGCGCCGGGCACTGGCAGCCGCCCCGTGGGCGTTACGACCCAGGCGGGGCGGAGCATCTCCAGGAGGCGCTGCTTGGCTGCAGGGGCAAGGCGCTGGTCGAGCGGTGCAACCGCATTGCCGGCGTCCCAGGCAGCGCGCAGCTGCTCGACGAACTGTGGGCCGCCTGGCAGGTCTATTGCGACGAGGTCGGCCACATTGGCTAGTTTGCCGCGAGAGCTCTGCTGAGAGCGAGCTGGGTTTGCGACGCTGACGAGGAAGGCCCGCAAGGTGATCGAGAGATGATCGACAAGAGCCCTGTGCGGCACCCCTGGTTCGTCGGCGCCCGCCCGCGGACCTTGCCGGCATCGGCAGTCCCGGTCCTTGTCGGTACCGGCGCTGCGGCCGCCTACGGGCACGCCCTCTGGTGGCGTGCACTGCTTGCCGGCGCCGTGGCCGTCTCGCTGCAGGTGGGCGTCAACTACGCCAACGACTACAGCGACGGGGTCCGCGGCACCGACGCCGTCCGCGTCGGCCCGCTCCGCCTCGTCGCCTCCGGCACTGCTTCGCCCGGGGCCGTGAAGAGGGCAGCACTGCTCGCGTTCGCCGTCGCGGGCGTGGCCGGTTTGGTGCTGGCGGCCGTGGCGGGTTGGTGGCTCGTGGCGGTTGGCGTCGCCTGCGTGGCGGCGGCATGGCTCTACACGGGGGGGCCGCGCCCGTACGGCTATGTGGGGCTCGGCGAGGTTTCGGTGTTCGCCTTCTTTGGCGTCGTGGCGACTGTGGGCACGGCCTACGTCCAGACGGAGAAAGTGACGGGCCTCGAGGTGCTCACGGCGCTTCCGGTCGGCTTACTGGCTGTGTCGTTGCTGGTCGTGAACAACCTGCGCGACATCCCGGGCGACAGCGCGGCAGGCAAGCGGACGCTCGCCGTGCGGCTGGGGCCTGCCGCGACCCGGCGGTTCTATGAAGCCTGTGCCCTGGGAGCCTTCGTGGCGCTTGTCCCGATCGCGTTCATTAGGCCCTGGGCCTTGCTGGGCCTGGTGGCACTCCCTCTGGCCGCAGTCCCGCTGAGGGCGGTCGCAGGAGGAGCGGAAGGGCCGGCGCTCATCCCCGTGCTCGGGGCGACCGGGCGCGCCCAGCTAGCGCTCGGGCTGCTGCTCGCCATCGGCCTCGCCCTCTGAGCCGACCTCGTCCAGCAGTGCGCTGATCGCTGCCGAGACGATCTCGGGCTGCTCGAGATGGCATGCGTGACCGGCGCCGGGCACGATCAGGAGGCGGGCGCTCGGGCCAATGGCGGCGGCGACGCGGGCCGCCTGCTCGCTGTATTTCTTGTCGAGCTCACCGGCCACGGCCAGCACCGGCAGGGCCCGCTCGCGCAGCTCGACGAGGCGGTCCCAAAGGGGTTCCTGTGAACCGGTGCCCGCAAGGCGCAAGCTCGAAGCCAGTCCTTCGGGCGTGTTCGCGAGGCGGGCCTCGCGCCCGGCGCTGGCGGGCGGCAGTGTGCTGAAAAGAGGTTGCGACAACCAAAAATCCAGGAAGGCCTCGGTGCCGTCGGCCTCGATCCGCGCCGCCAGCGCATCGTCGGCTGCCCGGCGGGCCGCGCGCTCGACCGCAGCGTCGATGCCCGCTGTGGCGCTGATGAGCACGAGCCCCTCGACCTGGTCGGGGTGGGCAAGGGCGACGTGAAGGGCTGTGCGCCCGCCCATCGAATAACCCACCCACACCGCCGGCCTGCCGACGGTAGCGACCAGCCGGTCAGCGGTACCCCACAGGTCGGTTCTCACCTGCGACGAGGCACCGTGGCCAGGGGCGTCAGGCAGGATTATGGGGCGACGACCCTGCAGCTCTGCGACAACCGGCGCCCACGATGCCCCGGTCTGGGTGAAGCCGTGCAGCAGAACGAGCGGCCGGGCCCCCGGCACCTGGTCCACTCGGTTATCTTGCCCCAATGACGTCCTTTGCGGCCAACGACGTCCAGGCCGCCTTTGCCCGCGTCCTGGTGGACGAGTGGGCCCGGGCCGGGGTCACCGACGCGGTGGCGTGCCCGGGCTCTCGCTCGACGCCGCTGCTCGTCGCCTTGGCCGAGGCCTCAGAGCGGGGAGCGATCCGGCTCCACGTGCTTCTCGACGAGCGCTCGGCGGGGTTCTTCGCGCTCGGCCTCGCTCTAGCGTCGCCGTTTGGCCTGCCAGCGGTTGTCGTTACGACGAGCGGCACCGCTTCGGCGGAGCTCCACCCAGCAGTGCTCGAAGCACATCATTCCGGGGTGCCCATGGTCGCGGTGACCGCCGACCGCCCGCCGGAACTGCAGGACTCTGGCGCTCCCCAGACCGTTCAGCAACCTGGCCTTTTCGGCGATGCAGTGCGTTGGGAGGCCAGTCCCGGCGTGGCTGAGCTGGCGGCTGCAGGTTCATGGCGCTCGCTCGCGTCGCGCTCGGTGCTCGAAGCCAGGGGTGGGCCGCGCCGGCCCGGCCCGGTGCACCTGAACCTCGCCTTTCGCGAGCCGTTGCTCGGCTCGTCAGACCTCGTGCTCGGCCCCCACGCCGAAGGAGACGGGCTCGCCGCCGTACGCGACGGCCGGTCAGGGGGCGCTCCCTGGCACCAGCTACGAGCCGGGGGCCAGGAACAGGCGCCTTTCGACATCGTCCATCTGCTGGCCGGCGCAGGAGAGCGCGGCCTGGTCGTGGCCGGCGGTGGCGGCCCGGGCCGGGGCAGGGTCAGCCCCGAGGCGGTAGCGCGCCTCTCAGCAGCCACCGGGTGGCCGGTCATCGCTTCACCGCTCAGCGGCTGCCGCCTGCCGGGGTCGATCGGGTCGGCCGACGCTTTGCTGCGTTCACCGCTGGTCCAGGGCTGGCAACCCGATGTCGTCGTACGCCTCGGCGCTCCTTGGGCGTCTCGCGTGGTCAACGAATGGTTGGCAGGGCTCTCCTGCACGCAGGTGCTCGTCGACCCCTGGGGTATCTGGGCGGCACCCGACCACGTCCCCGGCGAGATCGTAGTTACGAGCCCGCTGGCGCTGTGCCGGGCGGTCGCCGACGCCGTCGAGGAGGGCGCCGGAGGGCCGCAGGGGGGAGCCGAAGGCCCGGCGAGCGACTGGGCGAGCCGGTGGTCGCTCGCCGAGTCGGCTGCCCAGGACGCGATAGACGCTGCGCTTGCCAGCGAGGTCGGCGTCACGGAACCGGCTATCGCCCGGACATTGCTCGAGGCAATGCCTGCGGGCGCGACCTTGGTGGTCGCGTCATCGATGCCTATCCGGGACGTTGAGTGGTGGGGCCGGCCGCGCGACGGCGTTGACGTCGTATCGAACCGGGGCGTCAACGGCATCGACGGCGTGCTTTCCACGGCACTTGGTTTTGCAACGTCGGAGCAAGCGGGCCGTGTGACTGCATTGATCGGGGACCTTGCTTTCCTTTATGACGTCGGGGCGCTCTTGGGCGTTGCCGGCTCAGTTGTGGACCTCGACGTGGTCGTCGTCGACAACGACGGCGGTGGGATTTTCAATTTCCTACCTCAGGCCGGCGCCCAGCCCCCGGAACGCTTCGAGCGCCTATGGGGCACGCCGCACGGGGCCGACCTCGTGGGTATCGCGAAGGGGTACGGCGTCGCGGTGGAGGAGGTCACCGACCTGGCGCGCCTAGGCCAAGTCGCGGCCGGCGGTGGCGAAGGCGAGGGCCTGCGCGTGTTTGTCGCAAAGACCGACCGCGCCGGCAACGTAGCCGTCCACCGGCGCCTTCATGCGGCCGTTGAGGCTGCGTTGGCGGAAATCGCCGGACCGCTCTGACCTCGCGGTCAGCCTGCGTCGGGTAAGCCTGAAGGTGCAGACGGCCCGGCCGGCCCGTTAGGGACGGACGAGGGCGGCCAGCAACGCTTGCAGCTTGAGCTGGGTCTCTGCCAGCTCGGCGTCGGGGTCCGAACCGGCGACGATGCCGTTGCCCGCGTAGAGCACGGCTCGGCGGCCCGAGACGGTCGCACTGCGCAACCCGAGGGCCCACTCACCGTCCCCGCGGCTATCGGTCCAGCCGACAGGGCCCGCGTAGCAGCCCCGGTCGAAGCCCTCGTGGTCGCGTTGCCAGCGCAGTGCAGCATCGACCGGCAACCCGCCGACGGCCGGCGTCGGCTGCAGGAGGGCGGCGAGCTCGAGACTGGTCGGCAACGGTGTGCTGCTAGGCGACAGAGCCCCGCGGATTTCGGTCCCGAGGTGGGAGACATTGCGAAGCGGGAGCACCGTGGGGGCTTTGGGGACTTCGAGGGAAGCACACAAAGGGCTCAGTTTCGCCGCTATGGCATCTACGACCAGCTGATGTTCGTGGCGGTCCTTGCGCGAGCCCATGAGCGCAGCGAGGAGAGCCTCGTCTGTTGCCGGGTCGCCGCTGCGAGCGACCGTGCCTGCGAGCGGGTGGCTCAGGATCTCCGCGCCCAGGCGCCGCACCAGTACCTCTGGGCTGGCGCCAATGAAGCCTTCGACGTGGAAGACCGTGCAGGACGGGTACAGCGAGGCGAGCCGGGCCAGCGTCTCGGGCAGGACGAACGGTCGGTTCGCCAGCACCTCGACCTGGCGGGCCAGCACGACCTTGGCAAGAGATCCGCCTGCCATTTCCCCGACGGCCTTGGCCACGAGCTGCTTCCACTCGTCGTGGGGGATGCAGGCCGTGAGCTCGAAGCCGTCTGGGAGCGCCTCGGCAGGAGGCTCGTGGCGTAGCTCGGCAAGCTCGTCGTCAATGGCGCCCCGGACCTCGGCCGTTGTCGCTCCGGGCGGCCCGATGAGCGTCGCCCAGCTCCGATCGCCATGCCGGCCGAGCATGAGGCGGGGGACCACCAGGTGCCCTCCCGCGGCCGGGTCATAGGGGAGTGCCCCGATCGCGACCGGACCGCAGCCGGGAAGGCCCAGCTCGTCGTGAGACGCGATGCCAGACAGGACCTCATGGACGAGCGACGTGCGATCTGGGGCTGCCCAGCTGGCGGGGAGCGCAAGGCGGAGAGCTTCGCCCAACGCGAGCAGGCTGGAACCGGCGCGGCTCCACAGGCGCCGCCCGTCGTAGCCTGCCCCCCGGACAGCCCCTGGCATCAGCTTTGCGTCGACCTCGATCGTCGTAGCGACGAGGCGCCCGGCTGTTTGGAGCGCCCGGGTACGCCGAGCCGGACCGCCGCCTCGGTCGCCGCTCGCAGTGGTCACGAGGTGGCAGTCATGATGTGGGAAGTCATGATGTGGGAAGTCATGACGTGGCGGCGTCGTGGCCGCGGGTCGCAATGTAGAGCTGGCTTATCCCGCCCGAGAGAAGCTCGTGCTGGACGGCGCCAAAGCCGGCTTGCTCGAGCAGCTCCACAACACGGGGGGCCGGGGGCAGGTAGGCGAAGCTGCGGGGCAGGTAACGGTAGGCGGCCGAGTCGGAAAGCGCAGATCCGACGAGCGGCACCGCGTAGTTCGTCCAAAGTCGGTGGCCGAGGCGCAAGAGGTGAGCCTCGGGTTCGGCAAGGTCGAGGAGGCAGATGCGCCCACCCGGACGGGTGACGCGAGCCAGTTCGACGAAAAGGAGGCCTAGGTCGGTCACATTGCGCAGCGCAAAGCCGCTCACGGCGCCGTCGAAGGCGGCCGCGCGGAACGGGCTGAAAAGAGCGTCGGCATGGGCCAAGGGGCCGGGGGAGCGGGCGTGGGCGAGCATGCCGGAGGAGAGGTCCACGCCGACCGGGCGCATCAGGCGGCGGTCGAGCTCACGGCAGAGGTCCCCGGTACCGCAAGCGACGTCCAAGACCAGCGAGCCGACAGGAAGCTCGAGAGCCTCGATACAGCGGTGGCGCCAGCCCCGGTCCATCCCGAGCGAGACGATCCCGTTGACCAGCTCGTAGCGGCCGGCGATGGCATCGAACATCTGGCGAACGGCCTTGACCTTTGCGGCGCCGGTCGGCAGTTGGCCCGTCCCGCCCGGCGAGGCGCTCCCCGCCGGCGGGTCAGTCGTAGTAGCGGAAGATGACATCAGCTACGCAGGATGGTTTGGACGAGCCTTCTACTTCGAACACGCAGTTCAACGTGACCTGATGGCCCCCGTCGAAGGCTTCGAGCGAGCCGAGGGTGGCGCCCAGCCGGAGCCTCGAGCCGACCGGTACCGGCGAAGGGAACCGGACGCGGTTGAGCCCGTAGTTGACGAAGAACCGGGCCCCTTGACTTCGACGATCTCTTCCAGGAGCGCGGGCAGGAGCGCGAGCGTGAGGTAACCGTGCGCCACCGTGGTCCCGAAAGGCCCCGACTTGGCAAGCTCAGGGTCGACATGGATCCACTGCCGGTCGCCGGTGGCCTCGGCGAACAGGTCAACCTGTTCCTGGCGCAGCGTGTGCCAGCCACTGAAACCGAGGTGGCTGCCGAGCTTGGCTTGCAGTTCCTCGGGTCCCACCACGGCCGGGCTCATGCGGGCAGGTTACGTCAGCCGGGCTGTTCCCGGCCAAGCCGCGAGGCGGCCTGGGGGCCGAGGCGGGGTCAGGCGGGGTCAGCCGAGGATGTAGCGGGGACGTAGCGGGGTGCCGCAGGGTGAAATGGAGGCGGCCTACGCCGAAAACCGCAAACGGGAACACGCGATGCCCCGATCAGTCACCGAAAACGCCCTGTAGCATGGCCCGCTAAATGTTCGAGGCACTTTCCGACCGGTTCGAAGGGATTTTCACGCGCCTGCGCGGCCGCGGGCGGCTCAACCAGGAGGACGTGGACGAGGCGCTGCGGGAGATCCGTATGGCGCTGCTGCAGGCGGACGTAAACCTGCTGGTAGTGCGTGACGTCGTCGGTCGCCTACGCGAGGAGCTGGTAGGAGCCGAGCTCTCGAGGAGCCTGTCGCCGGGCCAGATGGTCATCAAGGCCGTCAACAACGAGCTGGTGCGGATCCTCGGCGGCACGGCGCTCAAGATCACCTACGCCTCGCGGCCCCCGACAGTGGTGCTCCTGGCGGGCCTGCAGGGTGCCGGCAAGACGACGACGGCCGCCAAGCTCGCGCGCTGGTTCAAGCAACAGGGTCGCAACCCGCTCCTAGTTGGGGCCGACCTGCAGCGGCCCGCTGCGGTCGAGCAGCTGCGGGTGTTGGGCCGCCAGGTCAACGTCCCGGTGTTCTCAGAGGCGTCCGACCCGGTTACCGTCGCCAAAAAGGGCTTGGCCGAAGCTGTCCGCGTCGGGCGTGATGTCTTGATCGTCGATACCGCCGGCCGGTTGTCCATTGACACCGAGCTGATGGAGCAGGTCCGTCAAATCTCGGCGACGGTGCAACCGCGTTACACGTTCCTCGTTATCGACGCGATGACGGGCCAGGACGCGGTGACGACCGCCGAGGCGTTCCATAAAACGCTAGAGCTCGACGGGGTCATATTGACCAAGGTCGACGGTGACGCAAGGGGCGGTGCGGCGCTGTCGGTAAAAGAAGTGGTCGGCAAGCCCATCGCATTTTCGTCCACGGGCGAAAAGCTAGAAGATTTCGAGCTTTTTCACCCCGACCGCATGGCCGGGCGGATCCTCGGCATGGGCGACGTGCTTACGCTCATCGACCGGGCCGAACAGGCGTTGAACCGTGAGGACACCGAAAAGGCCGTCGCAAAAATCGCCGCTGGGCGCTTTAGCCTCGACGATTTCTTGGAGCAGCTTCAGGCGGTCAAGAAAATGGGGCCTTTGTCCGGCCTGATGGGGATGCTCCCCGTCCCCAAGGAAGTCCGCAACATGCAGCTCGACGACGCGATGCTGAAACCGGTAGAAGCTGTCATCCGGTCGATGACCCCCGACGAACGGGCCGATCCTTCCCTGATCAACGGGTCCCGGCGTACCCGGATCGCCAATGGCTCGGGCACGAGCGTCCAGGAAGTGAACGAGCTCTTGGAGCGTTTCAAGCAGGTGCAGGCCTACATGCGCCAGGTACCCGGGCTGGGCGCGCTCCAGCGCAAAGCCGCCGGGAAAAAGGCCTCCGCCAAGAAAAAGAAGCGCCGTTGAGCCCCGAGCGGCGGCGGCCGAGCTCCGGACGGCAGGGGCTGGGCTGCTAAGGCCGGTCCATCGCGCCTACACTTACCAGGTCCAACAAGGAACGAAAGCAGAGAATATGGTAAAGCTCCGCCTGATGCGGATGGGCAAGACGAAGCAACCGACCTACCGGGTGGTCGCGGCAGACAGCCGGTCGCCCCGAGATGGGCGTTTCATCGAGATTGTCGGAAGCTACGCGCCCCGTCAAGAGGAGAACAAGGTCGTCCTGAAGGCTGAGCGGGTGGCTCATTGGCTCGGCGAGGGTGCACAGCCCACCGACAGGGTCAGGCGGCTGCTGGTAGGCGCCGGGATCATCGAAGGCGTCCCGGTGCGCGAAGCCCCGGTCGGCGCTGGCGCAGCTCCGGCCAAAAAGGCCAAGTGAGCGACCCCTTCAACCGCGTACCGGGGGGGACGGCGAGGGCCGTCCTCGAATATCTGGCGCGCCACCTAGTCGACGAGCCCGACGCTGTCGAGGTCGAAACCGGAGGCGGTCCCGGTGGGCAGCCTGTGAGGCTGAGCTTGAAGGTCGGCCCCGGTGACGTCGGCAGGGTGATCGGGCGGCGAGGTCGTACGGCGCAGGCGATGCGCGCTGTAACGCGGGCCGCGGCTGCCAGGGACGGTGAAGAGGTCTTCGTAGACATCGTGGACTGAGCGGGCTTCAGTGCTGCTCGAAATAGGTCGCGTCGCCCGGCCCCACGGTCTCAAGGGCGAAGTCGTAGTAGGGCTAGTCACCTCGGTGGAGGGCCGGCTGGCACCGGGGAGCACGTTCGAGTGCCAGGGCCGCGAACTCGTTGTCCAACGCTCGCAGCCCTTGCCCGGCAAAGTGGGCCCCGGGGCGGGCAATGGTTGGTGTGCTTCGCAGGTGTCGCCACGCGTGAGGACGCCGAATCGCTTGCCGGCGCCACCTTGCGCGCTGAGCCGTTGGCGCAGGCTGGGGCTGATGCCGATGCCCTATGGGTCCACGAATTGATCGGTGCCGAGGTGGTCGGTACCGACGGTGAGAGCCACGGCATGGTAACCGCGGTCGAGGCGAACCCGGCCAGCGACCTGCTGGTGCTGGACAGCGGGGCGCTGGTCCCGTTGCGCTTCGTTATCGGGTCGGAGGCCGGCAAGCTCACAGTTGACGTCCCGGACGGCCTGTTCGACTTATGAGGGCGGAGATTTTCACGATCTTCCCCGAGCTCGTGAGCACCTGGGCAGGGGCCAGCCTGATCGGTAAGGCCTGGCGCAGCGGGGCGATCGACATAGTGGTCCACGACCTGCGCGCTGGCGCCAACGACCCGCGCCGCAGCGTCGACGACAGCCCCTTCGGTGGGGGGGCGGGTATGGTCCTGGCCCCCGAGCCGCTCTTTGCGGCGGTGGAGGCGTCCCAGCCGGTGAGGCCCCTGTACCTGCTCGGCCCGGGTGGCCTGCGCTTCGACCAGGCGATGGCCCGCGAGCTGGCTGCCGGCCCTGGCTTCTCGCTGCTTTGCGGCCGTTACGAGGGCGTCGACGAGCGGGTGGCCGAACACCTCGTCGACGGCGAGCTGTCCATTGGCGACTACGTGCTGTCCGGTGGGGAAGCGGCTGCGGCTGTGGTGGTCGAGGCGGTGGCCCGTTTGGTGCCGGGCGTGATGGGCAATCTGGCCTCGACCGACGAGGAGAGCTTCACTGAAGGGCTCCTCGAGTACCCCCAGTACACTCGGCCGGCCGAGTTCCGCGGTTGGGCGGTCCCCGAGGTGCTTTTGTCCGGTCACCACTTACGTGTGGCTGAGTGGAGAAGAGCCTCTGCGCTCGCCAGGACGCTAGAGCGCCGGCCAGATTTGATAGCCGCACGGGGCGGAATTTCTTCAGAAGAGGAAGCACTGCTCGCGCAGTGGGGCTTCGATGCTCTAATCTCTCTTAGTTATGGTCCCGACCGATCTGATCGACCGTGAAAATCTGCGCGACGATGTCCCCGACTTTTCCCCCGGTGACACGATAAGGGTGCACGTACGAGTGGTGGAAGGCACACGCGAGCGCGTACAGGCGTTCCAGGGTGCCGTGATAGCTCGCAAGGGCTCAGGGGTCCGGGAGACCTTCACGGTCCGCAAGGTGAGCTCAGGCGTGGGTGTCGAGCGGACCTGGCCGGTCCACTCGCCTTCGATCGCCCGAGTCGAAGTTGTCACCTTGGGCGACGTCCGCAGGGCCAAGCTCTACTACCTGCGTGACCGGATCGGCAAAGCGGCGAAGATCAAAGAGAAGCGCGGCTCTTACGGGCGTAACGCCAGCCCAAGCGCCCACTCTCCCGCCGCGGTAGCTGCTCCGGCCGAAGTAGTTGCAGCACCAACCGAAGAGCCCTGACGACCTGGCTCGGCTCATAGCAAGGTGCATTAACTGAGGGCCGAACAGGCCGTACCATGCTGATATGAGGGTGTTTTTGGCGAGTGCCAGGGAGGAGTTTTCATGAGCGCTGAGGACCTCGAGCGTTATGAGACCGAGATCGAGCTGGCGCTCTTTCAGGAGTACAGGGCAGTCCTGCCCATGTTCCGCTATGTCGTAGAGACAGAGCGGCGCTTTTACCTGGCGAACGATGTCCAGATGGAGGCGCACGGCGAGGCTCCCCGCACGTACTTCGAAGTAAAGCTCGCCGATGCCTGGGTTTGGGACATGTACCGCCCGGCGCGCTTCGTTTCGAGCGTTCGTGTCGTCACTTTTAAAGACGTGAACGTCGAGGAGCTCCCGGACAAAGAGATCTAAGCCGCCGCCGACGGAGGCCGTCGACGGTTGCGTCACAGGCCGTCGACGTTGCCGTCACAGGCCCCTGAGACCATGGGCGCCGTGACGAGCACTGTTGCGGGCCAAGCTGGCGAGAAAGCTGCGGGCAAAGCTCGCGGATCTGTAAGGAAGGCCCTTGGTAACACGGGCGAGGGCCTCGCGGTGGCCTGGTACGAGGCTCACGGGTACGAAGTCCTGGCACGCAATTGGTCGTGGCGCGACGGCGAGCTGGACATCGTCCTGCGGCTCGGCCGTCTCCACGTGTCCTGCGAGGTGAAGGCTCGTTCCTCGAGCGCGTTCGGGCTGCCGGCAGAGGCCGTCGGGCCGCGCAAGCAGGCCCGGGCCCGCCGGCTCGCCGCACTCGTGGTTCGCCGAGCTCTCTCGTGCTGGTGGTGCTGGTCAGCGCTCGCGGCCGGGTGGGCCCGTACGTTTCGATGTCGTGAGCGTGCTTGGCGGCGAGGTGACGGTCATCGAGGGCGCTTTTTAGCCTGATTGATCGCCGGTTGCCCGCTTGGTGCTAGTTGCCCGGTCGGCGACGCTGCCTCATCAGCCAGCAGGAGGTGTGCCAGTGGCGGCGCATGTCAGGGGCGTCGCGGGGCACCACCACGACGTGGCCGGTGCCTATGGCAACGACCTGCTGGCAGCCCGGGCAGACGTAAGCCTTGCGCGCCTGAGTGGGATGGATCCGCCGGACGTCGAGGCCGAGCGCCTCGCCCGTGGCCGCCAGGTCGGCGATCTCTTGGAGCTGTTCCAACTTGAGCGGTGAACGCTCGGGCTTTTGGCGGCGCCCTCGGCGTCTGGGGGCAGGGCGAGCCATGCCGACAAGTTACCCACTACGAGGGGCTCCCGCTCCGGTCCTGATCCAGGTCCCGGCCGAGGCGGCGGGCCGAGCCAGCGGGCCGAGCCGGTGCCCCGAGCCAAAGATAAGTGTCACTGGCGGCTGTTAGCTTGCGGGTTTGTTCGTGGCCGGCAGCCGGCCTCTCCCGCAAGTGCGGTCCCACGCCTTCCAGGGGGTGCCAAATGTTGGCCACGGTCTCTTCAGTAACGCTCGTAGGCGTCGACGGCCATCCCGTCTCGGTAGAGGTGCACTCGAGCAACGGGTTGCCAGGTTTCCGCGTCGTCGGGCTTCCCGACGCCTCATGCCGGGAGTCGCGGGACCGGGTGCGGTGCGGCCGTTCTTTCGAGCGGGTTGAGGTGGCCGCAGCAGCGGGTGACCGTCAACCTGGCTCCATCAGGGGTGCGAAAGGTCGGCTCAGGCCTGGACCTGGCAATGGCGCTCGGCGTTTTGGCCGCTGACGGGCAGATCTCGCCAAGGGCCTTGGAAGGCTCGGCCTTCGTCGGCGAGCTTGGCCTCGACGGGTCTTTGCGCCGCGTCCCGGGCATCCTCCCGCTGGCGGCCGCCATTGCCGAGCCGTACATCGTCGTGCCGCCGGCGTGCGCACGCGAAGCCTGTCTGGTGAGGCGGGCCACGGTCCGCACGGTAGCCAGCCTGAAGGCCCTCGTGGAGGTGCTGAGGACTGGGAGGGGGTGGCCCGAGTTGCCACCGCCCGTCACAGCGTTCGAGGAGCCACGCTCACCCGACCTCGCCGAAGTCCGCGGTCAGGCCTTCGGGCGCCAGGCGCTCGAGGTTGCCGCAGCGGGCGGGCACCACCTCCTTATGGTTGGCCGCCGGCTCCGGCAAGACGATGCTTGCGACCCGCCTGCCCGGGTTGCTGCCGGCGCTTTCGCCCGATGAGGCGCTGGAGGTTGCCAAGGTCCACTCGGCGGCAGGCATCGAGCTTGCTGCCGGCGGGCTCTCACTGCGCCCTCCGTTCAGGTCGCCTCACCACAGCGCCTCGGCCGTTTCGCTCATCCCGGTCGCCGGCCCAGGCGTGGCGGTTCCCGTCCCGCAACCGGGTAATTGCCGGGTTGGCGCAGATGGTGGTGGTTGTGGAGTGCCACGCGAGCGGGGGTTCCTGGCACACGGTGGAGGCTGCCGTCCGGCGTGGGACAGAGGTCGGCGCGGTACCCGGTTCGGTGCAGAGCCCAGCCTCCGTCGGTACCAATACGTTGTTGCACGAGGGCGCTGTGCCGGTCCGCGGTGCCCAGGACGTCCTTGACGCCCTCGGCATCTTCGATAGCCAGGCACCACCGCGCCGGAAGGCTCATGGGAGCGGGACAGGTGGTGCGGCGACGGCTCACGCAGGAGGTACGGGGCTTGCGGGCGTCCCGGTGACGGGCAGCCCCCAACCGGGTAACGCGCAGCGCTGAGCCTACGAGCCCCCTCGACGCCAAAGTCCTCGCGGCGGTTACCGGTCGCCCGCTCTGCCTCGACGAGATCGTGGAGCGCAGCGGCTTGCCCGTCACGGCGGTGGTGGTTGCGCTGGAACGGCTCGAAGATCAAGGAGCGCTGCGGGGAGGAGCAGGTTGGTGGGCCCGCGCCCGCAATGCGCCTTGGGACCGGCCTGCTTCGTGCTGCTGATAGCCGCGATGTGCGTGTTCATCTCCCGTGTGACAGGTTTTGACCCTGGGTACCTTTACGGGATCATCTGCGGCGTTACTTTTACGAGCAAGCTTGGGCCGAGCGAGCCGCACGCGCCCGTTATGACGACCGCAAGCTTGAGCGCGCCATGATCGAGGGCAGGCCGTCCGAGACGGCACAAAGGGTCGCCGCCCACCGCCTTGCTTTCGAGCGCGTAGCGACGGGCTACGGCGACGCCGCCGCCGACATGGCCCTCGCCACAGATGTGGCCGGTTGGCCTCAGCACGGCATGTCCGCGGGGAGGATGCACGACTACCTTCGCGGGCGCACGGCGTTTTTTGACCGCGTCGTCGTCGGCGCGCTCGAGCAAGGTTTCACCCAAGTGGTGATCGGGGCCGCTGGTTATGACGGCCGGGCGCTCAGGTACGCAAAACCGGGTGTCACCTGGTTCGAAGTTGACCTTGCGTCGACTCAGCAGGACAAGGTTGCCCGACTGCGCCGGCTGCAGATCGCTACGGGCAATGTTCGCTTTGTCGAAGCAGATTTTGCCTCCGACCCCGTTACGGCACGTTTGCTCACCGCAGGCTTGAGCCCGTCCAGCCCATGCCTGTTCTTGCTGGAGGGGATCGCGGTTTACCTAGAGCGCGAAACTCTGGAACGGGCCCTGCGCGAGTTCCGTCAGGCCGCTGGCCCCGGCAGCCGCCTGGCGATCAGCATGTCAATTGACAGCGAGGCCCACGACGTCGAGGCGCGCTCCAGGTTCCGGGAATCCGTCGCCGCAGTCGGGGAGCCCGCCCGGTTGACTCTGGAACTCGCCGAGGCGATCGAGCTCCTCGCTGGCACCGGATGGCGTGAGGTCGCCGACATCGAGGCCGCCGTCAGGCACTCCGAAGGAGATAACGATGGAGATGACGACGAAGATGACGACGAGGCTCTCCAGTTGAGGCGGCGGTCCGTCGGCCTTCTCCTTGCAGAAGCAGCGGAGGGGACGTAGATGGTTAGCGCAAACGAGGAGGGCTTCGCGCTCTTCGGCACCCCGATCGGCTGTTGCGCTATCGCCTGGGGCCCGGAGGCATCCGGGCGCTCGGGCTACCGGAGGAAACGGCGGACGAGACGCGTGAGCGGGTGCGCTTGCGTGCCCAAGGCGCGAGCGAGACAGTGCCGCCGCCAGAGGTCCGGCGCGTCATCGAAGCTGTCGTCGGCCAGCTGAGCGGCGAGGAGCTTGACCTTGGCTGGGTACGCCTTGACATGGAAGGCCTGCCCCAATTTCACCAGAGGGTCTACGAGGTTGCCCGGGCCATCCCAGCTGGCGGCACGCTCAGCTATGGCGAGGTCGCCCGGCGTATGGGGGCGCCGCGGGCGGCTCGTGCCGTTGGCCAGGCCCTCGGGCGCAACCCGTTCCCCGTTGTCGTCCCATGCCACAGGGTGCTCGCGTCCGGCGGCAGGCTCGGCGGTTTCTCGGCGCACGGGGGGCTCTCGACCAAGGAGCGACTGCTGGCCATCGAGGGCTGGCAGTAACGGTGGCCGGCGCCGCAAAACATAGCGGCGCCGAGCCACGTCTCGATGCTGCGGTGCGCTACCTGCGTACCGCCGACCCCGTTCTCGGCGAACTGATCGCCGCCGTCGGCCCTGCACCCTGGAGCTCCGCCTTGGCGACGATGCCTTCGCCGCCTTGGCACGCGCGGTCATTTACCAGCAGCTCAGTGGCAAAGCAGCTGCGGCAATATTTGCCCGTTTCTGCGCGCTCGGCTCACTCTCCAGCGCGACCCCCGTAGCTGGCGCAGGCGACGTGCAATGCCCGGCGCCGGAGGTGGTCCTTGCCAGCCCAGTGGGGGCGCTCCGGGCGGTCGGTATGTCGGCTGCCAAAGAGCGCTCGCTTAGGGATATGGCAGAGCGTGTATTGAACGGCACGCTGCCGCCCATGGCGGACCTGGCAGCGATGGACGACGAGGCCGTCATCGCGGCGTTGGGCCAGGTGCGTGGGGTCGGGCGCTGGACGGCCGAGATGTTCCTGATCTTCAGCCTGGGCCGCGCAGACGTGCTCTCAGGTGGGGACCAGGGCCTCCGGCGGGGGTTTCAGCTCGCCTTCGGACTGGCGGAGCTACCTAGCCCGCAGGAACTGTTGGAGCACGGCAGGATTTGGGCGCCCTACCGGTCCGTGGCGAGCTGGTACCTGTGGCGGTCCGCCGAGCGTAAGAGATAGAGCGGAGGGTCAGTCCGCTCCAAAGTCGGCGCCCGTAGACGGTGGCACCTCGATGCCGAAGCGGGTGAGGCCCTTCTCGAGGCGCTTTATCACCACCTCGAGGACCCTCACGCGGGCATAGTTCTTGTTCTCGGCCGGCACCAGTTCCCAGGGGGCTGTGGCCTGATCGGTGCGCTCGAGCATTTCCTCCACCGCCTGGACATAAGCCGGGCGCTTGTCCCGGTTGCGCCAGTCCTCGTCGGTCAGCTTCCAGCTCCGGAGCGGGTCGTCACGCCGTCGTTCAAAGCGCGCCAGCTGTTCGCTGTCGGAGATGTGGAGCCAGAATTTGACCAGGGTCATGCCTTCAGCAACGAGGCTCTTTTCGAAACCCGAGATCTCGCCGTACGCACGCTTCCATTCGGTCTTGGTGGCGAAGCCCTCGACGCGCTCGACGAGCACCCGGCCATACCAGGAGCGGTCGAAGACGGCCATGCCCCCGTTGCCGGGCAGGTTAGGGGTGAAGCGCCAGAGGAAATGGTGGCGTTTTTCGCGAGGGGTCGGGGCCGCGTAGGACTCGACGCGGACGTGACGGGGGTCGAGCCCGGACACGAGGCGCTTGATCGCCCCCCCTTTGCCTGCGGCGTCCCACCCCTCGAACACGACAGCCAACGCCGGGCCGAGCCGGCCGTCGCCGATCAGCCCGCCGGCGATGAGGCGAAGGTGAAGGAGCCGGTGCTGCAGAGCGAGCAGCCGCTTTTCGCTCTCTACCCGCGACAGCTTGAGCGTGAGGTCAACCTGGTCCAGCCTGCCCATAACCCAACGAACGCTACCTGGTGTCGAGCGTGCGGCGCAGCCAGTCCTCGACCCCGGCGATATGGATCGTTGACCACATGCTCGCCAGTTGGGCGTCGCCGGAGCGGATCGCCTCGAATATCGCCTGGTGCTCGTAAAGGGTCCTGGCGCCCGAGCCCTCCTGGGTGATGCCCCGCCACTCCCGGGCCCGCTGGGTCGAGCCGGAGAGGCTGTCGATCAACGAAGCGAGCACCGAGTTGCCCGAGGCGGACGCGATCGCGGCGTGAAATTGCACGTCCGCCGCAACCAGCTCCACGATCGGAGATTGGATCGTCACGAGCCCGAGAATTTTTTCGAGCTCGGCCAACGCATCTTTAGTGATCTCTCTGGCGGCGCGTGCGCATGCAGCTGGTTCGAGGATCCTGCGTACCTCGAGCAGTTCGAGCACCGACGAGTCGTGTTGGAACTCGACGATGAAGCTGAGGGTGTCGACGAGCGACTCCGCAGACAGGTCCGAAACATAGGTGCCGTCGCCCTGGCGTACGTCGAGGATCCGCACCAGCGAAAGGGCGCGCACCGCCTCTCTGAGCGAGCTGCGCGACAACCCGAGGCTGGCGGCCAGGTCGGGCTCACGCGGGAGCCGCTGGCCAGGGCGCAGCTCGCCCGAACTGATCATGACCTTGAGCTTTTCGATGGCTTTGTCGGTTACCGCCACCATGGGCTCCCCTCCCTGCACGTGCAATCGTCGGATGACTAGTCCCGAAGCGAGTATGTCACAAGACCCCCGGAAAAGGAGCCGTCGGAACTCATGGCCCGCCACGCGTGGGGTACTTGACACGGGTTGGCCTGGGCGCAAAACTGCGTAGACATCGGATGATTGGGAGACAATGACCGAGCTGGGCCATGACTGAAAGGTTCGACCATTTCGAGGTGAGCGACGTTCGGTTCCCGACCTCGCAGACGCTGGACGGATCGGATGCGATGAACCCCGATCCGGACTATTCGGCTGCCTACGTGGCCCTGCGCACCTCAACGGGGGAATCCGGGTACGGCTTCGTCTTCACGATCGGGCGAGGCAACGAGGTGGCTGTGGCGGCGATCCGCGCCGTCGAGCACCTTGTCTTCGGGTTGGACGTCGAGGAAGTCTTTTCCGATATGGGCGGGTTCTGGCGTCGCCTCACGCACGACAGCCAGTTGCGGTGGCTCGGGCCGGAAAAAGGCGTCATGCACATGGGCATCGGCGCAGTTGTCAACGCCGCGTGGGACCTTTACGCAAAGAGGCAGGGCAAGCCACTTTGGAAGGTCCTCGCGGACCTCACTCCTGCCGAGATCGTCGGGCTGATCGAATTCCGTCACCTCACCGATGTGCTCACGGCAGAAGAAGCCCTCGACCTGCTGACGCGAGCGTCGCGCGGGAAACACGAACGCGAACAACGGCTTCTGAGCGAGGGCTACCCGGCCTACACGACCTCTGCTGGCTGGCTCGGGTACTCAGACGACAAGGTCCTCGCTCTTGTGCGGGAGGCGCTTGCCGACGGTTTCACCCATATCAAGCTGAAGGTGGGCGCCGACATCGACGACGACGTGAGGCGGCTCAAGCTTGTGCGTGACGCTGTCGGCCCGGACATCAAGCTGTCGGTGGACGCAAACCAACGCTGGGATGTCGCCGACGCCATCGCCAACGTTGGCCGCTTGTCCCAGTTCGGCCTGAACTGGGTCGAAGAACCCACCAGCCCAGACGACATCCTTGGTCACGTTGCGATCTCGCGTGCGGTGGCACCGGTCCAGGTAGCGACCGGTGAGCACGTCGCCAACCGGGTGATGTTCAAGCAGCTGCTGGCGAGCAGGGCGATCGACGTTTGCCAGATCGATGCCTGCAGGGTCGCCGGGGTCAACGAGAACCTGGCCATCCTCCTCCTGGCCGCGAAATTCGGGGTGCGGGTCTGCCCTCACGCCGGGGGAGTGGGCTTGTGTGAGATAGTGCAACACTTGTCTATGTTCGACTTTGTGGCGGTCAGCGGGAGCACCGATGAACGCTGGATCGAGTTTGTCGACCATCTGCATGAGCATTTCGTCGACCCGGTGCAGGTCGTGAACGCTCGGTACCTCGCGCCGCTGAGGCCGGGAGCCAGCGCCGAGCTGAAGCCGGAGTCGGTAAGAGAATTCGGGTTCCCTGGTGGGCCCGTTTGGCAGAACCTGTCCGAGGCTGCCAACGAGAGAGGGAGGAACTGACGTGGGTCGCTTCGACGGGAAACGGGCCTTGGTTACCGGGGGCGCTTCAGGTATCGGGCTCGGCACTGCCCAGCTCTTAGCCTCAGAGGGCGCCCGGGTCGCCGTGCTCGACCGGGAGGTGCCTTCGGCGACGTCGGACGGTTTGGAGTATTTTGCCGCTGACGTAACCGACGACGCTGCCGTGCAGGAGGCGGTCGCGGGCGCGCTCGAGGCGCTGGGCGGCCTCGAGGTCCTCGTCAACTGCGCCGGTATCGGGGCGCAGGGCCGCGTCGAGGACAACGACGACGCGGAGTGGCACCACGTGTTCGATGTCAACGTCGTCGGCATGGTGCGCGTGAGCCGGGCATGCCTGCCGGCGCTGCGGGCGTCCGCTCCGGCAGCCATAGTCAACGTCGCTTCTATCGCAGCACTGACCGGCCTGCCCGAGCGCGCCCTATACGGCGCCACGAAGGGTGCTGTGCTCTCGCTCACCTTGGGAATGGCGGCCGACTTGGTGCGCGACGGCATCCGTGTCAACGCGGTGAGCCCGGGCACTACCGATACGCCCTGGGTCGGGAGGCTTTTGGACCGCGCGCAGGACCCGGCCGCAGAGCGAGTAGCGCTGAACGCCAGGCAACCGCACGGGAGGCTCGTCTCGGTAGCCGAGGTTGCAGACGCCATCGCCTACCTGGCCTCACCGACGGCTTCTTCGACAACGGGCATGTGGCTCTTCGTCGACGGCGGGATGGCGAACCTGCGCCTCCGGCCCCAGCGTTGAGCGTGCGGCAGCGGCCCTAGCACTCCAGTTCAGGTGGCGTCGAGCTCGTCCCAGAGGTCGGCCGTAATTTCCCAGTCGAGGTCGGCGAGGTCTTCGATGACCTCTGCATCCGTGCGGGCACCGAAGACGACAGCACTGACGGCGGGGTGGCGGAAGGGGAACTGGAGCGCGGCTGCCCGCAACGGGACTCCGCGCGCCATGCAGGCGTTTTGCATTCGGCGCGCTCGAGCCAGCACCTCTGGCGGCGCGGGCTCGTAGTTGAAGGTGGCGTCCGGTCCCGGCATAGCGAGGATGCCGGAGTTGAACACCGCGGCCACGAGGACCCCCACCTCGTGCTCCGCGCAGAGAGGTAGCAGCTCCGCTGCTGCGCTGCGGTCAAGAAGGCTCCACCGACCGGCGACCATGATGCAGTCGATGTCGGCTTCGCGCACAAACCGGGCAAGCATGCTGGCATCGTTCATGGCCACGCCGATGGCGCCGACCACGCCCTCGTCGCGTAGTTCGGCCAACGCCGGCAACGATTGCCCGAGCGCTTCGCCGAAGTGCGCGTCGGGGTCGTGGACAAGGGCGATATCGAGCCGGTCGACGCCCAGGCGTGCACAGCTCTCGGCCACCGAGCGTTTCACCCCGGCGCCGCTGAAGTCGAATACACGGCTTAGCCGGGGGGTGCCATAGAACCCATGTGCTCCTTCTACATCTGACTCCGTTGGGACCAGCAGGCGCCCGACTTTGGAGGAGACGACCATCTCGCTCCGTGGATGGGCCGAGATGAACGAGCCCAAACGCGACTCGGAGAGGCCCGCCCCGTAGTGGGGGGCCGTATCGAAGGCACGGATGCCATGGTCCCATGCCGCACCCAGAGCGGCTCTTGCCTCGCCGTCGCTCAGGGGCGCGTACAACCCACCGATGGGCGCCAATCCCAGCACGAACCGGGGCACCGAGACGTCGGACTTGCCGAGGCGACGCCTGGCGTGCCCCCCCATCGCCGGCCCAGGCGCGGCCGGCTCCTTATCTCCCTGGTGCAACAACTTTGCTAACGAGCCCCAAGGACGAGGATCTTGACCTCGTTCCCAGAGGCGATCGCAGCAAAGGCCCCCGCCGCTTCAGTGAGGGGGTACGTAGCCGTTATGAACCGATCTGCATCAAACGTGTCGCTTCCAATGATCTCGATGGCTTCGTCAAAGTCTTCCGAGAGGTAGGTGGCCGATCCTTGCAGACGGATCTGGTACTCCTGGACCACCGGGAGGTCGATGGTCACCGGCTTTCGTGCGCCTCCGACCACCACGACCGTGCCACCCTTTATTGCCATCTTGACCGCCGCTTCGACTGTGCCCTGATAGGCCACGCAGTCAAAGACGACATCGGCACTTTCGCCCAGCTCGGCTCGCACCACCTCGGCCAGGTCGTCGACGCGTGCGTCGACAGCTACGTCGGCCCCCATTTTGAGTGCGAGGTCTCGTTTGGTAGCCACGGGGTCTGTGCTCACGATCCTTGCCGCCCCGGCATGGCGGGCAGCAGCCAAGGCCAAGAGCCCGATCGTACCGGCACCCAGGATGACGACAGTCCTGCCGGAGAGGTCCCCCGCTAAGCGCACGGCATGTACGGGCGTGGCTAAGGGTTCGATGAGCGCCGCTTGGTGGTCCGTGAATGCCTGCGGCACCTTGTGGAGCCGTCGGGCGGGCACTGAAAAGACATCCGCCATCCCACCTTCTCGGTAGCCACAACCGAAGAACTCCAGGTTCTCACATAGGTTCTCGGCTCCGTTCCGGCACGGCTTGCAGTGGCCGCACACTAACGTCGGCTCCACCGTAACCCTGTCGCCGACCACGACATCGCGCACTCCGTCGCTGAGGGCGACCACCACACCCACCACTTCGTGGCCCGGGTAGTAAGGGGGTTTCATGAAGGCGTGCTCACCGTGAGCGCCGGCCTTGTCCGAGCCGCACACCCCCGACACCGACATTTCGACGAGGACCTCTCCGGGCTCGAGGGGCGGGACCGCCTCAGTGACCACCTCGATGACGTCGGGGGCGCTCACAACGACGCGGCGCCTTTGCAATTGCTCTTTCATTACATCTCCTTTGTGGCATGTGAGTCCTTTGTGGCATGTGAGCGAGCGCTAACTGCTTGCTCGTTCATGGCTGGACCTGACCCTCTGCTGGCGGTGACGATCATCGACCGCTGACGATCATCGACTGGTGCCGACCGCTCCCAGCCTTGCTCGTCCACCCGCGGGCCGGCACGCCGCCGCATAGGCACGCAGCACGTCGCGGACTGCCTCAAGCACAAGTTCCCTTGGAGCTGCGGGAACTATGCCGTCGGCCACTCGGCGATAAAGGCTAGGCAGGAACTGACTTATCAAAGGCTCCGGTATTACGGTCTCACTCAAATAACCGATTAGCCGTTGCACCGCCTGTTGCGGCCCAGGTGACGCCCAGTAGTAACGGATACGGTCGCTGTAGCTGAAATGGCGGAGCAACCTGCGGTCGTTTTCTTCGCCCTGGTAGTAGCCCTGCCAGTACGCCGGGTCGGCGAGCATCTCGTTTTCCATCGCGTCCACCAGGCAGTGCTCGTGCCAGCTCGGGGACAACGCGGTCGCGATCTGGTCGAGCCCGTAGAGAGCCTCGCGCAGGGCGAAGGTGAGGCCCGGCCCGACCTTGAGCACCGCAAAGCCATCGGCGACGAGACTGGCGAGGCTCTCCTGGGGCTGGTAATCGGTGGAATGGGCTTCGAACACCAAGCCGGGCATCCCGGCCAGCGCCGCTACGAGCGCACGGGCGCGATCAGGCTGGTAAACGATCACCCTCCGATCATCAAACTCGACCCCGGGCTGTACGACCAATGCGACAACCCTCTCGAATGCGCCTCGGACGCCAGCGGCACCAAAGGCTCGTTCGTGTTCTTCGAGGGTCTCAAAGGCCGCTTCTGGCCGGGTTACATCGAGCTCTTCGATCTCCTCCATAGCGCCGCCAGGGACCGGCACTTCGGTCCCAATGACGTAGTGGACCTGGGGGACAGCCCCTGCAGCTACATTTTCAGCGACACGGGCGAGGCGGGCAGCGCGCTCGGCCGACAGCGGGCCGGCTAAGTGGGCTGGCTCACCCTGACAGCCCATGGTCGTATCGAGATGGATCTTCACGTACCCGGCGGCCACGTAGGCGGCGACCATCGCCTCTGCTTCTGCCAACGCCACTTCACTAGGCAGGTGCCGCCACGGGTTCGGCCCGAGGTGGTCCCCACCGAGGACGATATCGTCGCGGGGGAACCCTACTTGGTCGGCGATGCGCTGCACCGCATCCCGGAAACCCGCTGGGGTCAGGCCGCTGTAGCCCCCCTGATGGTTGACCTGGTTGCAGGTTGCCTCGATGAGCACCGCCGTGCCGGCGGCGGCGGCCTCAAGCATGGCAGCCTCGATCACCAGCGGGTGCGCCGAGCACACCGAAGTGACACCGCCGCGGCCGCGGTCAGCGCGGGCGCGCCCGTCGCTGAAGCGGTCAATTCCAACGCCGTAGCGGGGGATTAGGGCCGTCAGCCGGGTGGCACCGGACCCGGCCCGCACGGCGTCCAGCTCGGCGAAGCTCGATGTACCCTCCATCGGGCCTCCTATGGTGACCGCGCGGGCACCGCTGGCATTCGCATAAGCGAGGCTCTCCTCGACGCTGAGGCCCTGAAGTCGGCATGTCACGAAGGTCGCATCGAAGCAGTCGCCAGCCCCGGTCGGGTCCAGTTCGTCAACGGGATAACCAGGACCGACTACGGTACCACTGGCGCCGTAGTAAGTAGCCCCGGCCGCGCCGTTCTTCACCACTATGGCGTCGACCCCACGCCCAAGGATTCTCGCTGACCGCCGCCTCGGGAGTCGTGGCCTCAGTAAGTAACAAGAGCTCCTCACCGCTCGGCAAGAAGATGTCGCAGCGGGCCAGTATTGCCAAAAGGGCTGCGCGCACCATGGGGTCGTCCATCACCTCCCTTCGAAGGTTCGGGTCGAAGGAGACGGTTCCTCCGTTGCTCTTTACCAACTCAGCTGCCTTTGTCGTCATCTCGATGATGGAAGCCGAGAACAGCGACGGGCCGGACACATGCAAATGCCCGCACCCCGCCAGCATCTGCGAAGCTGCGTCGCTCCAGCGCACTTGGCCACACGCGCTGTTCTTTATGTTGAACACAAAGTCTCGGCCCCCGTCGTCGCGGTAACGGACGAATGCGCTACCGGTCGCGTACCCCGCGACGACCTCGATCGCGTTGACGTCGACGCCGTCGTCGTGCGAGCCGCTGCATGTTCAACCGCCCAAAGTCGTCGTCGCCCACGCAGCTGATGATCCCGCACGGTTGGCCGAGTTTGGCGACCTGGTCTATGAAGATCGCTGGTGCGCCGCTAGGGAACGGCCCGACCAGACGCACAGGCTCACGAAAACCGTGGCCGCGTTCCTGCGCCATGACCTCCACCAGGATCTCACCGATGGTTACGACCTTGACCAATTCCTTAGCTCTCTCTGAGCGCCTGGCTTGAGCTTCGCCCCCGCCAGGCCTTTGGGGGGCCTGCTACGCCTGTCATTCACAGATCTTCCCGTCGACATCCCACAGGTCTTCCCAGGACTGGCCGTCCCTCCATAGGAACACGTGGCCCTTGATCAAACGAGTGCCCTTGTCTATGCCGGCAATGGCCTGCATCTCCTCATCTGTCAACGGGTCGCTCACTGCGCCCTCGAGGTTGGCCTCATAGTGGCTGGGCTTGGTCGAAAACGGCACCGGGGATTGGCCTCGCTGGACGGCCCACTTCACACAGACGACCGCGGGGTGCACCGCGTGGTGCTCTGCAATGGCTACCAGCACTGGGTCTTCGATGTCAACGCTGTCACCGGGCGCGCGATCGCGGACGGGCCGAGCAGGCGACCCGATGGGGCAAAAGCCGATGGGCTCGATGCCCCGGCTGCGCACATAGGCGAACAGCTCCGGTTGTTGGAAATGTGGGTGAAGTTCCATCTCGTTGACCGACGGGGGGATGCGAGCGTCGCGCAGGAGCAGCTCCAGCTTGGGGACCGTCATGTTGGACGTGCCGATATGACGTACGAGGCCCATTTCGACCAGCCTCTCCATCTGCCCCCAGGTCTCCATGAACTCGTCATGGAGGTAGGGCCGGGCGTCCGGGCTCCGAGAACTCACATCTGCGCCAGGCGGGTGCACGTTAGGGAAGGGCCAGTGCACCAGGTACATGTCCAAGTAGCCCGCCCGCAGGTCGGCTATCGACTTTTGGCAGGCAGGGACGACGTCATCAGAGGCATGTTTGTCGTTCCAGAGCTTGGACGTGACCCAGAGATCTCCACGAGGGAGGTCATGAAGAACTTCACCTATGCGGGCCTCATTGCCGTACACCGCGGCACAGTCAAAATGTCGGTAGCCGACTTCGTACGCGCCCTTCACTGCCCGAGCGACCTCGTCGGCTCCGACGTGGTCCGAACCGAAAGTGCCCAGCCCAATGGCCGGCATGAGCGCGCCGCTCATGAGGCGGCGCTGCGGGACGGCAGCAGGGTCAACTTTCATTGTTTACCTCCAGCCTCTCTATCTGCGAAGGTCCCCGGGGTGGCCCACATACAGCAACGTCATTGCACTTGCGACAGCTAGTCCGTTGCCCTCTTCAGTCCGTCGGCGCCAACGCCCCTTTCTTGATGAGCACGTTCCCGTAAAAGCGGCCTTCGCCGGTCAGGACAACGGCGTACGAGGTACGGGCCGCTTCGTAAAATGCAAAACGTTCCAATTCGCCGATCGGCCAATGTCGCCCAGCAGCGGCGTCGATGACAGCCTGTACCTCCTGCTGCACCTCGGGAAGCTGGCCAGGAGCGCTGCCGCCGGCCATGGCGCGCACCGGGCTATCGACGAACTCGTCAAGAGGCAGCAGCGACAGTATGGCCCTCACCGCCTCGGGCATGGGCACGCCGGCCATGGGGACCACCCGGGCATTGATGGTGCCGCGTGCAACGCTGTAAGCAGGGAAGTTGGCATCGACGACTGCAAGCTCGTCGCCATGGCCCATCGCCGCCATCACATAGAGAAGTTCCGGCGTCAAAAGCGGGTTGATGTTCTTCAACATTGCGTAGCCTCCTTGTCGATCGCGCCCGGTTGCCCGCGCCACTGCGCCCTCGGCGGGGCCAGGCAGTGGCGCGTCGTTTTGGTACCGGGTTGGCCCAATGTGGCCAGATGGGGGTGCGGCAGCGACGAGCAGCGCATTTCGTCACTTCTGACCGCCGCGACGTCTGTGGTTATGGCGAGCTTGGCTCGGCTGGTTCGCCCGATCGGGACCATGGCTCTACTCCGGCATGCAATACTGCCATGGTAAACGATTACTAGCTTGTACCGCTACCCCAAGTAGTGCTTTCCCAATGGGCAGGAAGCAAGGCTAAGGGGGCTGGGGTCTGGCTTTGCCGCGCGGGCAACCCCTGTATGGTAAACGATTGCTCGACTTCCAGCTCTGACCATTGGTGACGGCTGGCACGCGGTTGCCCGTGCGTACTCAGAGGGACGGTGGTTTGGCCTCGTAGCTGCGCTTCTCCACGAGGTAGATATGGACGAGAGAAAGCACAACCTCGCCGTGCTGGTTGACCGCAGTCACGAGTTCTTCCACGCGCCCATAACGGGTGGGGGAGCGCTCGTGGTCGAGCATCGTCGTGATCTCCGCCTTGACAGTGAGCGTGTCGTCGATGAACACGGGACGGACAAAACGGATCCTGTCATAGCCGTAGCTCATCGCCCGCGGGTTCACAGAGCCAGAAGTCAGGCCAACAGCGATCGACAACACCAGTGTGCCATGCGCGATCCTTCGCCCAAAGGGCTGTGTGGCGCACCACTCCCGGTCCATGTGGTGGGGATAGAAGTCGCCAGTTTGGCCGGCATGAAGTACGATGTCCGCCTCGGTGACGGTCCTGCCGGTACTCCCACGCGAAGTGCCAAGAACATAGTCCTCGAAAAACAGCTCATTAATGGTCGTCATTTCAAACCGTCCCGCCCATGAGTCGTCCCCTTTCCGAGGCGAGTGCCTTGAGGCAGGCCTCATCGCTCATAGTCCGCGACAACGCGGCATGCACAAGGTCACCCACGCTGCGCTGGAGAGTGACCCAGCCGGGCTGCCGGGGCCGGACCGAGGCGCCCTCCAGGGTTGACCGAGTCGATGCGAAAAACGATAGTGAGTCGTCGTTTATGGCCGGGTCCTGCCACGCGAGCGCATTGGCCGGCTGGCCGCCGTGCCAATAGTAACCGCCACGTTGGACCGCGGCACTTGCCAGCCAAAAGGCGTAGGCGACGGCCGCCTGCTGGTCTGGGCGCCTTGCAGACACCGCTATCCCGGCGCCCCCCAAGCATGACCCGGCGGTCCCCTTGTGGCCGATCGGTATATCCCGGTAGGCCAGTCGCTGTGGCCGGAACCCCGCCCGGCTGTAGTTTACGTAGCCGAATGCCAACGGCACGTAACAGTGCTCGTCCGTCGTCGACAGCTTTTCGGCCACGTCGATCGGGTTGTAGGCCAGGCACTGCGGACCGACCCGGTCAGCGAGCCGGTGCAGGAGGTCGAGCACCGCCAGGCCGGTTTCGTTACTCACAAAGAGGCCCTCAAGCGAACAGACTTCCTCTCCCATCTGAGCGGAAAGTGTCAGGAAGCTCGACATCGCGTCCACCGGCTTGCATGGCCACAGGACCTTGCCGTGTCCTGCCAGGTCGAGCACTTCTGACCAGTTCTTGGGCGGATCCCCGATCAGATCGGGCCGGTGTAGCGATACCTGAGCTGCCGCATCGATGGCCAGGCCGTACTGGTGGCCCGCATGGCGGTAGCTCGCGTGACAGCTGCCGAGGGATTGTTCGGCCAGGAGGGCCAGTTCTTCGTCGTGGCCGCACTCTTCCAAACAGACCAACAAGTCATCGCCGGCGACCAGCGGGATGTGCGGGTGGTCGATGACCAGCAAGTCGAAGTTCTCTACGAGATCTTCTAGCGGGTGGTCGGCGAACGCCTGCAGCGAGCGCGCCGACCATTCCACATTCGTACCGTCGGGGCCCCCGCCTTGCCTGCTGAGGGCGACGAGGGGGGCGAGCCCACGCGGGTGGTCCCACGTCAACCCCTTGAGCGTTTTTGGAGAGGACGTCAATTCTGTCCGGTAGCCATCGTCAGGGGCCCGCGCCAGCGAACTCGGCCCGGAGCGCGGCGCTGTGCTCACCAATCCGAGGAGCGCCCGCCGGAGCAGTCAGTACGACGCCGTCGACGCGCACTGGGCTGCGAACCGTCCGTACGGTAACCGGAGGCCCGTTCCCATCTGCAGGAGGTCGGGACACCTCTTGGGTCATGGAAAGAGATGCGAACGCTTCTGACTCGGCTAGGGCGTTGAGCGTCAGCACGGGCGCGCACCAAACGTCGGCCGGCTCGAGCAAGTCGAGCCAGTGCTGGGTGCTCTCATGGGAGAGGTGGCTCCCCAGCAGCCCAGCGATCGTTTCCCGCTCCAGCGTCCAGGACTGCGGGTCGGAGAACCCCGCCAATTCCTCGAGACCAATAAGGGTACCGATATTCGGCACCGAGCCCATGGCGAGTGCGAGGTAGCCATCGGAAGTCGGGTAGACGCCGTACGGCGCTCCAAGATAGGCGTTCGCAGCATATGCACCGCCCCGGCGCGTTAGAAAGCCCGGGATGGTGAAAAAAGCCGTCAGCAGCTCGAACTGGAAGTCGAGGACACCCTCGAGGAGGCTCGTCTCGACGATCCCGCCCTCGCCGGTGCGTTCTCTTCTGACTAGAAGCGCAGCGATGCCAAGAGCCAGTTGACAAGATGCCAGGTGGTCGGCGATCGAGAGCCCGACCGCCACCGGGGGACCGCTGGCGCTCCCGTTCGCCCACGGAAGACCTGAGACGGCTTGGGCGAGAAGGTCCTGCCCGGGCTTACCAGCCCAGGGACCATCTGGCCCGTAGCCGCTGATGCTGCCGTAGATGATCCGGGGGTTGAGCTTGCGGACCGACTCGTAGTCGAGGCCGAGCCTCTTCATTACCCCTGGCCGGAAGTTCTCGATCATCACGTCGGCCGACGAGATCATGCGCCGGACGATGGAGAGGTCCTCGTCGTCCTTGAGATCCGCGGCGAGGCTTTCCTTGTTGCGGTTCATAGCGTGGAACGAGATGGTGTCGCCGTCCTTGGAGGCTCCCGCAAAAGCGAGCTGGCGCCCGATGTCCCCGGCCGGCGGGCGTTCGATCTTTATCACTCGGGCCCCGAGGTCGGCCAGCCGCAACGCGGCCACAGGCCCGGCCAGGAACTGGCTGAAATCGAGCACCGTGATGCCGCCCAGTGGCGCCGGGACCGCGTTTATGCCAGGCTCCTCGCCGGCACTCGGGACGACGTTTTGCGCAATTGGTGTTCTCAAAGCAATCAGCCCTTAACCGCCCCGAGCAGCGCCCCGCGTTGCAGGTAGCGCTGGGCGCCAATGAACACGACCAGGACGGGGAGCATTTGCAGCACGGCGGCCATCGCGAGCTCCGGCATGTAGAGCTGGACGTTGAGCCCGCCGGCGCTGGGGTTGAACAGCTGGCTCGAGGTGATCAGCAATTGGAGCCCGACCGAGACCGTTTGGGCATTGGTGGACGGGAGCATGACCAGAGGAAGAAAATAGTTCGTCCAGTCGGCTACGAACGCGAAGAAGAACACGAGCGCCACCGCTTGCTTGGCGATCGGCACCGCCACTCTGCCGAACAGGCCCACCTCAGAAGCCCCGTCTATCCTGCCTGCCTCCAACATCTCCACAGGAAGGCTCGTGCGGTAGTGGACGAACGACAGGTACGTTCCGAAGGGGAAGAAACCGAACATGACCGCTACTGGCCAAAGTTTGTCCACCTGGTGCACGGCCGAGACTTCGAGGAAAAGGGGGATCACGAGCACGGTGTTCGGCATGACCATGGTCAGGATCGTGAGGAACAAGATCACCCGGCGGCCCCGGAACCGCAGCATGGCGAGGCAGTACCCCGCCGGCACCGCGACCAGGACGGCGAGGGCGGCTCCTCCGAACGAGACGATGGCAGAGTTCTCCAGCCAAGTCCAATACGCTCCGCTGCTAAAGCCGCTGAGCTGGTCCCAGTCGTAACCGAGCCGGCTCAGTTTCATCGACCCGAAGGCTCCCTGGTGGATCAGGCTCGACTCTGTCCGAAGGGTAGCGAGGACGAAGGTCACCATGATGAACAAGTACACGGCCGCAACGAGCAGAAGGAAGCCCATGGGTGTGATCTCCCTGAGGCGGAACCTGGGTTGCCTGCGCGCGACCTCGTTGCCCGCGGCACCCCGCCCACTTGCGACCGTTCGCTCTAAGACATCGGGAACAGACAATTTCTCCCCTACTCAACGTTCCGGAACAGGCCGGTGCGTGTCGTAATTATGACCCCTATGAAAAGGCTAATGAGGAGCAACATCACAGACAACGCTGCTGCCGCCGGCACGTCGAAGAGCTGGAAGGCGAACGTATAGCTCAACTGGTTCGGCGTCCACTGCGGCGAGACGGCCCCTTCGGTGGCTAGGCCGAGGACTTCAGGCTCGAGGAAAAGCTGAGAGGCATAGGCGATATTTATGAGGATGAAGTAGGCGATCCACGGGCGGATCAGGGGGAGCTTGATGCGCCGCGTTTCCTGCCAGGGGGAGCACCCGTCAATGATCGCCGCTTCGCTGACGTCTTGAGGGATCCCGTTGAGCCCTCCGTATATGACGAGGATCCAGGTACCTGCTCCCTGGAAGAACAGCATCAGTGCGATGATCACTGGCAGGTGGGCCGGCTCCGCGACCTGCTCGAGGGACGAGTAACCAAGCCAGGACAGAAGGAACTTTACCGGGCTGTCGGTCGGGTCAAGGATGAACAGCCATAGGACAAAGTTGCCCATGCCGGCGAGAGCGCCGGGGAGGTAGTAGATGAACCTGAGCCCCCCGACCAACCGGCTGCGACGACCATGCAGCAACAAAGACAACCCGATCACGCCAATGATCATGAACGGCAGCCACACGATCAGGACGAGGCCTATGTGGGCGAAGGAACTCCCGAACTGGAACTCGGTGACCGCATCTTTGTAACCGCTGGTACCGCCGAACCCGTGACCAGTACGAGCCAGGAAGCTTTGGTAGATGGCGTAGCCGGCTGGGACCACCCCAACAACGAGGAGCAGCACGACATAGGGCGCCACCAGAAGCAGGCCGCTGCGGCCCTGGAGGCCAGACACGGCCCGTCGCCCCGGGCGTCGCCTTTTCTGGGCTAATGCCACGACTTGTGCGCCAAAGTGTTCTCCCTTGACAACGGGTTGTTCCCCCCGGGCTGGACAATATACCGTTTTCGCGCGAGGCACGGCTCATCGAAGAGGCACCACCCGGCCTGAGATGTTCAGGCGGGTGGTGCCTCGAGGTTCGCGTCCGGGCGAGGTCCTTGTGCGGGGCCGGGCCCGGATATCAATTAAGTCGTTACCGAGTAGCCGTTCACCTTCGCGTTGTTAACAAGCGCACTTTGGTACGCGGCCCAGGCGGTGCTGATGAGCTTGCCCTCGGCAAGCACGGGCGTTATCACCTGCGTCCAAAGAGCCCCCTCGTCGTACAGCAGGTAGCCGTGCTTGGGACGGACGATCGTCCCGGCGTACTTCATGGCCGGCCCGATCTGCATGGGGTCGGCAAAGTAGCCGGACTGGACGATGTTCTTCGTTATCCAGGCGTTCTGGTCAGGAGCGTAAGCCGGTAGCCCGGTGCTCAGGTCAACTTGCCAGGCTGGGGCTGTGGCCATGAACTGCAGGAACAGCGCCGTATCGGCCTGGCGCTGACCACCGATGTGGCTCGACATCGACCACAGGCCACCGCCTTCGTCGCCGGTCCCTGGCGGGGATCCCGGCCACTGGAGCGGGTTGGTTGCAGTGATCTCTCCCTTGGGCACCTTGAAGGTATCCTCGAACAGGTAAACGCCCCACCATGCGGCGCCGGGGCTCATCACGAGCTTGGCGCCTGCAATAGCCCCTGCACTGTCGAAGATGCCGGCCGGCGAGAGGACCTTGGCGGTCTGCAGAGCGTCGATCATCTTCTCGGCCCGGGTGCAGGTGGGGTCGCTGAGGTTGATATAGACCTTGTTCGGCCCGGTTAGGTCGTTGGTCGGGCAGCCGCTGCCCCAGAGATAGCGTTCGACGGCGTAAGTGTCGCCGAGCTCACCCACGTAATAACCCGGGTGCTGCTTGCCGATCTCGATACCAAGCGCTTCGTACTGCGGCCACGTCTTGGGGACGGTGTAGCCCCACTGCTTCATCAGGGTGGCGTTGTACCACAGGACATCGGGTGCGTCGTCGTTGCGGAGGCAGTAGAGCCCCCCGTTGAGCATGCACTGTGCGGCAACCACGGAGTTGTAGCCGGCCTGGACTTTCTTGGAAATGATATTGGTCAGGTTGGCGGCATAGTTGATCTGAGGGCTGGTAGCCCATGCCATGGCCGAGTTACCTGGCCAGAAGATGGCATCGGGCCAACCACTGCCGACCCGGTTGAACAGCACGAACTTCTCCTCGAGGCCCGCGTTGCTGGCGCTCGAGTTGAGTGTCGAGTAGCTGACCGGGATGTTCGGGTAGGCCTTTTCGAAGGCCTTGACGGCCGGGATACGCGGCGGGTCGACCCAGAGCAGCAGCGGGTTCGATTTGGAAACTGTATCCATAGCAATTAGGTGAGCATTTGGCTTCGCTTGCGAGGCCAAAGCCGGCGCAGTATTGGCGACGACGAGTGCGCCGGCTGCGAGTGCGGTAAGTGCGAGAACCTTCGGTCGGCGGTCTCGAGTCAATTTCTTTGTCTTTGAAGTCATGCCCCTCCACTCTGAAAACCAGTGGTGCCCGTAGTGGGACCCATGGTGCCGTTTAAGGTAGCCCGCCTTGGGCTGGAAATCAAGTAAACGTTTTCTATCCTGGCAGACACCTTCAGCAGGCCTCATGCAGGCGCACCGCGGGGGTCACTCCGGTGCAGGCTGAGCCGCCGGCGAAGGTACCTCGGCCCGTCCACTTCGGACCGACCGGTAAATGGCTTCGACCAAGGCAAGCGTCGAGACGTTGTCCCGGGCGGACGTGAGCGGCGGTGGGCCCCCGCCGACGGCGGCGAGCAGGGATGCCATCGGGCCGAGGAAGGCGTCGGGGACCCAGCGAGTTGTCACCGGGTAAGGTACCCAACCGTCGGTAGGCAGTCGGTCGCTCACGACTTCTAGCGTGTCCGGGCGCCCAGAGGGGTAATCGTAGAGGATCCCTAGCGTGCCACGGACCGCGCCATGGTCGCCCTCGAGGCGGAAGGTGGCCGAGTCGTCGCCCCAAGAGTTCTCATGGTTGGCCGTTACGAGGGCGCGCGCTCCGCCGGCGAAGCTGTAAGTGGTGATCGTCCTCGTCTCACCTCGGGGTAGTTGCCCCGGGGTGCGGCCGGCGACGCCGTACACGCTCTCGGGCTCCCCGAGGAAGAAGCGGACCAGGTCGTGGTAGTGGATCGAATGAACCCAGAGCTCGACCTCGTCTAGCTCGCAGATCCACGGCCAGGCCGACCAATCGGTCCAAACGTCTACTTTAATAGTCAAGCTGGTTATCTCCCCCAACCAGCCGAGCTCCATCATGCGATGGGCCGCCGCCATGCCCTCGTCGTAGCGCATCTGTTGGTTGACTGCGAGGACCGTTCCCTTAGCGTCAGCCAGGTCGGCGAGCTCTCTGGCGATCGCAGAGCTCGGGGCAAATGGCTTTTGGCCAAGCATGTGACGCCCGGAGGCTAGGACGCGCCGAGCGATGGCCGGCTGAGCGCTGGCGGTGACTGCTACGTCCACGACCTCGACGGCGTCGTCGGCCAGAAGGGCGTCGAGGTCGTCGTACACGCGCTCGATGCCATGACGGTCAGCGACCTCCCGGGCCCGGTCGAGATCTAGGTCGGTGATGCCGACGACCTCCAGGCCGCCGCGTCGGTAGGCCGGCAGATGGGCCACGTCGGCGATGACCCCGGCACCGACGAGGGCGATGCGCCGGCGATGGCCCGCCTCTACCTGGATCGAACACGCTTCGGCTATCGGCCGGAACAGGTCGATCATGCTTCTCCCTTCGCCGCCACCACCAACCGGCCCGTGTTGCCGGTCTGTTGTGGCGAAGTAGCCTTCCGGGGCTGGACGATCGTCCGGCCCATTGTTGGCGCTGCCCACGGGCAGCCAGTAAACGTTATATCATCCTGTGTTCGTCGACCCGTTCGCGGGCCTGGCAGATGGGAGGTGCCAACGATGGCCACAGGTCAGTCGACCGGTGCAACGGTCCGACGAATTGGTTCGCTCATCGGCCTCGTCGCCGAGACTGCCGAGGAGTACGCGCGGCTTCACTCAGCCGTGTGGCCGGATGTCCTTGAGATGCTGCGCCAGGCGAATGTTACTAATTACACCATTTTTCGGCATGCTGACTTGCTCTTCAGTTACATGGAGTACCGCGGCTCGGACTTCGAAGCCGACATGGCGCGAATAGCCGCCGACCCCTCCACCAAGCGTTGGTGGGCGGTCGTGATGCCGATGCAGCGGACGATGCGTTCCTCGCCGGAGCAAGACTGGTGGGTGCAAATGGACGAACTTTTCCACTTGGACTGAGCAAGCTCATCGCTGGCCCTATTATGCGGCTGGAAGCTGCATTGTTCCGGCCCATTTCCCAAAACGGAGGTAGAGGGTGGTCGTTGTCGATGCCCATCAGCATTTCTGGGACCCTGAACGGGTTTCCTACCCGTGGCTAGCGCCCTACTACCCCGAACTTGACCGGCGGATCGGCTTTGACGACCTGGCACCACACCTGAAGGCGAATGGGGTTGACGCCACAGTGCTCGTGCAGTCGGCGGACAGCGCAGAAGATAACGAGGCCATGTGGGAGATCGCCGACGAACACACCGAGATAGCTGGGATCGTGGCTTGGCTGCCTCTTGACGAGCCAGACCGGATGGCCGCCTCGCTCGAGCAGATGTCGGCACACGGCCATTTAGTCGGTGTCAGGAACCTCATACATACTCGCCCCGACCCGGATTGGATCCTCCGCGACGACGTGAGCGCAAGTCTTGGTGCACTGGCGGCGGCGCATGTCCCGTTCGATCTCGTCTCGGTGCTGCCCCGCCACCTCGAACACGTCCCGGCCATTTGCGAGAGCCACCCTGAGCTCACCATCGTTATTGACCATTTGTCCAAACCCCCGGTCGCGGCGAACGAGAGCGAGCCGTGGAGGACTTTGATCGCCCGTGCGGCGCGGTACCCCAACGTCTACGCGAAGGTTTCCGGCCTTTACCCGTCGAGCAACGACCGCGACCCCTGGACGGTTGAGGACTTACGCCCGGTTGTATACGCTGCTCTGGAGATGTTCGGAGCGGGGCGACTTATGTTCGGCAGCGATTGGCCAATTTGCGAAGTGGCTGGCGGTTACGAAGTGGTCGCGAGGGCACTTTTTTCGATTTTCGATGAGCTCGGCCCTGGAGAACGCGAAGCGGTGCTCGGAAATACGGCTGCAGCGGTCTACGGCCTTGAGTTCCCCCCGTCGATGACCCGTCTATGAGCGAGCTTGGGTGGCTGCCGGAGGGGACTGTCCTGGCCGACCGCCTGGAGCGGTTGTACACGGGGGTCATTTTTGACGTTATGCGCGCCCTGGGCCTTCCTGCCGCCGTGTTGCCGCCCGGTATAACAGGCCTGGACCCGAGCTTGAGATTGGCGGGGCCAGTCTGGACTGTCCACGGAAGACTGGTGGATGGGGCCGACAACCACGAGACGCTGCTGGACTGGACCAGGTTGCTGTCGAGCGCCCCTGCTGGGTGCGTTGTCGTCACCCAACCGGAGAACCATGAGATCGCACTGATGGGTGAGCTCTCGTCGGAGGCGTTGAAGAGCCGCGGCATACGTGGCTATGTCGTCGACGGTGGGTGCCGGGACACTGCGTTCATCCAGCGGTTGGGTTTCCCTGTTTATTGCCGGTTCACGACGCCGCGCGACATCGTCGGCCGTTGGCTCACGGACGAGCTCGGGGGGTCCGTGACGATCGGTGCCGTAAACGTTTTTACAGGCGACTACCTGTTGGCTGACCAGGACGGTATTGTTGTTATCCCGGGTGCGCGGGCGGTTGAGGTGATCGAGGCTGCGGAAGAGGCCGCGGCGGTCGAGAACAAGGTCCGCACAGCGATACTGGATGGTGTCGACCCCGAGACCGCTTACCTAAGATACGGGAAGTTCTAGGTTTTCGACCATGGCCCAGCCAACCCAACAACCTACGGAGCGCCGTCTCCTTCGCCTCCATCCCGACGACGACTGCCTGGTAGCCGCCGTATCGCTGCGGGCCGGGGAAGCCGTTGAAGTCGAGGGCACACTCGTCGAGCTAGGGGCGGACTTGCCGGTCGGGCACAAGGTCGCCGCGCACGCTTTGGCCGCTGGTCGACCGGTGCGCAAATGCGGGGCCATCATCGGCCGGACCACCGTCGACGTGACCGCCGGCGAGCACCTGCACCTTCACAATCTTCGCAGCGACTACCTGCCTGCTCACCTAGTGGGCGGGGCCGATGCAGGCGAGCACGCGTGGCGCCCGTCGGGGTCCGGGCCCCGTCTGTCGGCACCGGACAAGCGCCGACGAACGGCTCCGGCTCGTCGCCCCGCCCGGGCGTGGCGCACGTGATCGTCGCGGACAGGACCGCTGGCTCACAGGGCAGCCAAGCGGCTTTCGAGGCGGCACCGTTCACCGGTTACCTGCGAAGCGATGGCCGCAAGGGCATCAGGAACCACCTGCTGGTCGTATACCTCGTCGAATGTGCCCATCATGTGGCCCGGGAAATCGCTAGCGGCCCCCACGTTGCGGCCAGGGAAGGCACCACGGTCCAGGTGGTGGGGTTCCCCGGGTGTTATCCCAATGACTACGCCCAACGAGTCTTGACCGCACTCTGCACCCATCCAAACGTGGGCGGCTGCCTGCTTGTATCGCTCGGCTGCGAGAGCTTCGACCGCCAGGCGCTTAGCAAGGCGGTGCGTTCAAGCGGTAGGTGGGTGGAAAGCCTCGTCATCCAGCGAGAGGGCGGCACCGTCCGCACGGTGGCACGCGGTCGGGACCTGGTGGAGAGGGGCCTGGAGGAGATCGCCGAGGTCGAGCGTACCCCGATGGCCGTGTCCGAATTGGTTGTCGGCACGATCTGCGGCGGGTCCGACAGCACCAGCACCCTTACCGCTAACCCGGGAGTGGGACGGGCCTTTGACCGGCTTGTCGCCGCTGGCGCGCGTTGCATTTTCGAGGAGACGGGCGAGCTCATCGGCTGCGAGGAGCACCTCCGGGAAAGGGCGTCGACGCCGGAGCTAGGCGCTGAACTGGCTGGCCGGATCACAAAAGCTGCTCTCTACTACGAGGAAATGGGCCATGCCAGTATTGCCCCGGGCAACCTAGCCGGCGGGCTCACCACGATCGAAGAAAAGTCGATAGGCGCTTACGCCAAGAGCGGTAGCTCGGCAATCAGCGGAGTCATCGAGCCGGGTGACTTTCCCTTGGAGGGTGGCCTTTACCTACTCGATGTCGTCCCTGATGGTTCACCCCAGTTCGGCTACCCCAACATCAACGACACCGTCGAGGTCGTCGAGCTGATCGCTTGCGGATCTCACGTAATCCTTTTCACCACAGGGCGTGGGTCCGTCGTGGGATCCGCCATATCGCCCGTCATAAAGGTGTGCGCCAACCCTGAGACCTATCGTCGGATGGCCGACGACATGGACGTGGACGCAGGGCGAGTGTTGCTGGGCGAAGCGTCGCTGGACGATGTGGGCCTCGAGATCTTCAACCTTGTATTAGCCACGGCCGCCGGCCAGGCGACACGCTCCGAAGCGCTCGGGCACCAAGAGTTCCAGTTGGGCTACAAGTACTTCCGAGCGCTTGAGCCGTCCTGCCTCGCCTGAGCCTTGCGCGTATACGTTGCGCCAGTCACGATCGTTTGCGAGCGGTCCGGGCCGGTCGTCTAAGCGGCCGCCCGGCCTCGGGGACCGGCCCGGGACCTGGTACTGAGCCGGTTTTGGGGCCGAGCTGGCCCTAATGTTCAGGTGCGTGGGCAGTACTACGGTCCTCACCGAGCCCGAGTACCCGTTGAGACGGTTTAGGAGCAGGCGGACACTCTCATAGCCGAGGTCGTAGGCGGGTTGGCTTACGGTCGTCAGGGCGGTGCGGAGGAGAGGGCCCGGTCAGATCTCATCGAAGCCGATGACGGCTATTTCTTCGGGGATGGTCTTTTTGGCCTCTTCTATGGCTTGGAGCGCTCCCGCGGCCATCCTGTTGTTGGCAATGAAAACCGCCTCAGGGGGCCTTTTTTGCCTGAGCAGCTCCTGCATGGCCTGTTGCCCTCCGGCTTCGCGAAAGTCGGCGACACGGACCAAGGAGTCGTCCAGCACTAGCCCCGCCTGCTGCAGGGCCGTGTGATAGCCCAAGAGGCGCTCGGCGCTGGTTGTAGCGGCCAACGGGCCTGTGATGCAAGCGATACGACGGTACCCGTTGGCAATGAGATGGCTGACCGCCTCGATCGCTCCTGTGAGGTTGTCGCCGACGACGGTGTCGGCTTGGTTGCCAGGCAGTTTTCTGTCGGCGAGGACCACCTGGATACCGGCGTCAAGTAAGGGGCGCAGGTCCGTGCCTGGGCCGGAGGGAGTCAGGATCAGCCCAGCCACGTTCTCGGCGACGGCGAGGTGGAGGTAGTCAGCTTCTTTTTCGGGGTCCTCGTCCGCGTTGCAGAGGAACATCGGGTAGCCCGCCTCGTGTGCACCATCTTCGACGCCCCGGACCATGTCGGCGAAGAAAGGCCCGGTCCGGATGTCCGAGATAACGAGCGCTAAGACTCGGTTGTGCCGGAGCCGGAGGCTGCGGGCCACGCGGTTGGGGCGGTAGTTCAAGTCGCGGGCCGCCCCCACCACTTTCTCAGCGAGCTCAGGGTCAACCTGCTTGTTACCGTTCAGGACCCGCGACACTGTCGCGGTGGAAACCCCAGACTTCCGGGCTACATCGAAGATTGTGGTCGCCACGACGCCACCATGCTATCTCCCCGCGACGTTGCCGCTGGGAGGCTGGCGCAAGGTTTGCTCCTCGGGGTTATCTGGCGCTGTTCTGGCCGATCGCCCAAGCAAACGATTTCTTCCCACGGGGCATCGGGCTCGGAACGGCCGAGATCCTTGCCGGCGAGGGGAACCGGTGTCGCCGTGCTCGACCGGGTGGTCGCTCCGGAGCACCTCGCTGAGCGGGCGGCGTCGGGAGAAGGGCGGCCCGCGCGCAACGCCGGGCGGCCCCACCGGTGGGTGCTGCCCGTTGCCCGACATGGTGGACGCGAGTTCCGATCTGGCCTTGGGGGCTCGGGCCGCACGCGCACCTCGGGCTGGGCGAGCTCGGCATCGGTGTCGAGCCGATCGGGAACCTCTCGGTACGGGTCGCCTGTGAGGCGGCTGCGCGGGCGCTGTGGGCGTAGTGGGACGTGCGGGCGGGTGCGCCAGCCTTGGCCTGGCGCGGCGCAGCGGAAAAACAAGAAAAACGCGCCAAAACCGCAACCGCGAGCCATGACTCAAAGGGCTTCAGTGCAGGTAGGACCCTCGTAGCCGGTCGGAATTGTCCGGTTTTGCGCAGTTTCGAGGTTTAGAGGTTTTGGGTAACAAGATCCTGTCCCAGCACAAAGTCGTGCTGGCGGCTACCATTTACCACTGTGGGTTTCCCCAGCGGCACGCAAAGTGGGCACGAGGTGGCGGAGACGGATAGCCATGACGGCGCGAGCAGCGGAGCGGGAGCGGCCCTAGCCAGCGATGTACTGGAGATCGTCGCAACCGAGATAGCCCCTGGATGGGCCCTCCAGGAGTGGTTGATGTCGCTGACCGACCTGTCGCCTGCCAGCGTGCGGGCCTACGACAACGGTGTGCGCTCGTTCATAACCTGGGCGGAGCGAGGCGGGTTCGATAGGCCCGGGCAGGTGACGCGGCTCGTCTTGCGCAGGTACCTCGCGTACCTCACCACCAGGGGCCTTGCTCGCCAAACCATTACACAGCGGGCGTCAGCGTTACGCCGTTACTTCAGTTGGTTGGGCCGCAAAGGAGTGCTCGACAGCGACCCGACGATCGCCCTGTCGGCGCGGACGGGGGGATCGCGCTTGCCGCGGCCTGTCTCGCGCTCAGACCTCGAGGTCATCCTGGACCACCCGCCCGCGCGGGGGAGCGAGGTCGCCGACGAGGTGCGCCTGCGCGATGATGCCGCCCTCGAGCTTCTCTACGGCAGCGGCCTACGGGTGAGCGAGCTGTGCGGCCTTTCAGAGGCGGACCTCGACCTACGCGGCGGCTGGGCCACGGTTTGGGGAAAGGGCTCCAAGCAGCGGAGGGTGCCCATCTCCGATAGTGCCGCCCGCGCCGTACGGAAGTGGGTGGACGAGGGCCGGCCGCTACTGGCCAGGGCCGGGTCGCCGGTGGAGGCTCTTTTCCTGAACGCGAGGGGGCAACGTCTGGCCCGCGCGACGTACGCCGTATACTTGACCGACGGTCGCCGTCGCCCACTCACCCGCATGCTTTGCGGCATAGTTTCGCGACTCACCTATTGGACGGCGGCGCTGACCTTAGAGTTGTGCAGGAGCTCTTGGGCCATGCAAGCGTGCGCACCACCCAGGTCTACACGCACGTAAGCAAGGAGCGCCTGCTCGCCGTATACGACACGACGCACCCGAGGGCGTGATGGAAACCGAAGAAGTCTTGTTTTCAACTGACGAGCTATGGGCGGACTACAAGAGAAGCGGCGCGCGGGAACTTCGCGACAAGCTGATCGTCCGCTATTCACCACTTGTCAAGTACGTGGCGGGCCGCGTATCGGTGGGCTTGCCTCACACGATCGAGCAGTGCGACCTCGTGAGCTATGGGATCTTTGGGCTCATCGACGCGATCGAGAAGTTCGACAACGAGCGGGCGATCAAGTTCGAGACCTATGCCATAACCCGCATCAAGGGCGCCATCATCGACGAGCTGCGCAGCATCGACTGGGTGCCGCGTTCGGTACGTGCCAAGGCGAGGGCGATCGAGAAGGCCTATGCCAAGCTCGAGGCGCAGTTGCTGCGGACCCCGAGCGACCTCGAGGTGGCCAATGAGCTCGGCCTCAGCGAGGAGGAGCTCCAGGCGCAGTTCTCGCAGATCTCCTTCGTTGGCATCGTCGCTCTCGACGAGGTGCTTTCGGGTGGGGACAGGGGCGAGTCGACAACCCTCGGCGACACCCTCGCCGACCGTCACGACGGGCCAATGGCCGCGTTCGAGATCGAGGAGATGAAGCAGATCCTGGCTGGGGCGATCAACCGTCTCGGCGACAGGGAGAAGATCGTCTTGTCGCTGTACTACTACGAGGGGCTTACTCTGGCGGAGATCGGCCAGGTGCTCGGGGTGACCGAGAGCCGCGTGTGCCAAATCCATACCAAGGCCGTGCTGCAGCTGCGTGCTCGCATGCTCGTCGCCGACAAAGAGACAGCCTGACGCACCGCGTGTAGGCTGGTCCCCGGGCCTCCGCAAGTAGCGGCCCGATAAACCTACGCCCAGGGCGCCTCCACGGTCGCCGCCAGCCCCCGACTGAGGGCTACGCGGCGCTAGCGCCCATGGGACAACAACCGATGGAGAGGAGTAGTAATGGCCGTCGTCACGATGAGGCAGCTGCTGGAGGCGGGAGTCCACTTCGGGCACCAGACCAGGCGCTGGAACCCCAAGATGAAGCGCTTTATTTTTGGAGAGCGCAACGGTATTTACATCATCGACCTGACCCAGACATTGCACAGGGTCGATTTGGCTTATTCGTTTGTGCGGGACATGGTTGCCAACGGAGGCAGCGTCCTGTTCGTCGGCACAAAGAAGCAATCACAAGATCCCATCAGCGCGTGCCGCAGAGCTGTGCGGTATGCCGTACGTCAATGAGCGTTGGCTTGGTGGGATGCTTACCAACTTCACGACTATCGCTGCGCGCGTAAAGAAAATGCAGGAGTACGAGCGCATGAAGTCGGCCGGGGATTTTGAGGCCATGCCGAAAAAAGAGGCGCTTATCCTGAGCAGGGAGCTCGAAAAGCTCCAGCGCAACCTCGGCGGTATCCGCGACATGACGCGCCTACCCGATGCGGTGTTCATCATCGACATCAAAAAAGAGCACATCGCCGTGTCCGAAGCCAACAAGATGGGCATCCCGATCGTCGCGGTGGTCGATACCAACTGCGACCCGGACCAGGTCCAGTTCCCGATCCCCGGCAACGACGACGCCATCCGCAGCGGCACCCTCATGTGCCGTGTGATCTCCGAGGCGGTCGCCGAGGGGCGTTTCGTTGCGTCCAAGCGCAGCGCCATGGCTTACGCAATACAGCCGCTACAGGCCGCGCCGGCAACTGCACCGGCCGGTGCGGTCGCCCCGGCACCCGCAAGGCCGCGCCCGCCGCGGCCCGAGCAAGCCCCCGCCGCACCGCCAGAGCCCACCGACGTAGCGACAAGCGACGAGGCCGATGCTGGGACGGCCGACGTGCGAGCGACAGAGTTGGCGGCCGACGAGGTCGAAAGCCCGGCTGTTGGGCCCTCTGCGGCTCCCGCCGCTGAAACGACAGTCGTAGTCGGTGCAATTGAGCCCGGGCCTGGCGACGCCGCGGGCGACGAAACCTTGACACCTGCAGCTACAGGCGCTGCAGCACCAGAGCAATAGAGTTAGGAGCGCGAACCATGGCAGAGTTCACCGCCAAGGACGTACAGGCCCTTCGCATCGCGAGTGGGGCCGGGATGATGGACGCGAAGCGTGCATTGACCGAATCTGATGGGGACACCCAGGGTGCCATGAAGTGGCTCCGGGAACGCGGGCTCGGCAAAGCCGCCGAGCGAGCCGGACGGGAGACCCAAGAGGGTGCCGTTGCCGTGTCCTATGACAAAGAGGCGAACGCGATCGCGCTTGTCCAGCTCCGCTCGGAGACGGACTTCGGCGCCAAGAGCCCTGATTTTGTCAACCTCGTAAACGAGCTGGCCGCACTAGTTGCCAGCGAAGGCGAGGACTCGGTCCAGCAGCGCAAGGCCGCCATCGAGGACCTCAACATCGTCATCAAGGAAAACGTGCAGCTCGGAGAAGTTATCCGCTTCGAGGCAGCGCCGGGCAACCTCCTTGATTCCTACCTCCACGTGCAGAACGACCGCGGGGTGAACGGGGTCATCGTCGAGCTGTCCGGGGGCAACCAGCAGCTCGCCCACGACATCGCCGTCCATATCGCCTTCGGCAAGCCCAAGTACCTGAGCCGCAAGGACGTGCCGGCGGAAGAGGTCGAGGCCGAGCGCACGACGCTCGAGGCCGAGACGCGCCGGGACGGCAAGCCCGAGGCGACGGTACCGAAGATCGTCGAGGGCAAGCTGAACGGTTGGTTCAAGCGGGTGCCGGGAGGCGTCCTGCTGGACCAGCCCTTCGCCAAGGACGACAGCCAGACGGTTGCAAAAACGCTGGGTGAAGCGCGGATCGTGCGTTATGCCCAGGTCGTGATCGGCGGTTGATGGGCCGGCCGGGAGCGCCTTGGCGGCGCGTCGTCTTGAAGGTCTCAGGCGAGGCCTTGGCAAGCGAGGCAGCCGATGAGGTTATCGACGGCCGCATTGTCGAGCGTCTTGCCAAGGAGATCGCCGCTTCCCGTGCCGAGTTCGGTACGGAGATCGCTGTCGTGATCGGAGGCGGCAACATCTGGAGAGGCGCCACCGGCTCGGCCACCGGGATGGACCGTGCCACAGCCGACTACATGGGCATGCTGGCCACTGTGATCAACGCCCTCGCCCTGCGCGACGCCCTCGAACGCGAGGGCCAGCCGACCCGCGTCCAGACAGCGATCGGCATGTCGGAGCTGGCCGAGCCCTACATCCGCTTACGCGCCATACGGCACCTCGAAAAGGGCCGGGTAGTGATCTTCGCCGCCGGGACGGGCAACCCGTTTTTCACGACGGACACAGCAGGTGCGCTCAGGGCCGTGGAGATCGGCGCGGAGGTGCTGCTGAAAGGCACTCACGGCGGGGTCGACGCGGTCTACACCGCTGACCCGCGCCTCGACCCCAAGGCGGAGCAAATAAGCGAGATCAGCTACGACGAGGTGATCGGCAAGGACTTGCGGGCCATGGACCTGACGGCGATCACTCTGTGCAGGGAGAACCTTCTGCCGATCCTCTACTTCAGCATCATGGAGGAGGGGAACCTGCGTAGCGCGCTTGCGGGTGAGCAGATAGGTACGCTTATCCACTGATGCCCGACACCCTTGTTGACGTAGCGATCGATGATTGTAAGGACCGCATGGCTCGCGCGGTCGAGCACACGAAGGGCGAGTTCGCGAGTATCCGGACCGGCAGGGCGACCCCGGCACTGATCGAGAAGCTGAAGGTCGAGTACTACGGGGCAGACGTGCCGCTCCAGCAGCTGGCAGGCCTCCACGTGCCCGAGGCGAGAGTGCTCGTGATCACCCCCTACGAAAAGGGGCCAGCGAGCATCAAGGCGATAGAGAAAGCGGTGCAGTCGTCCGATCTTGGCATCACGCCGAGCAACGATGGTTCTGTGATCCGGTTGGTTTTCCCGATGCTTACCGCGGAACGGCGTAAAGACCTCGTGAAGGTGGTGCACCAAAAGGCCGAGGACGGCAGGGTGGCCATCCGCAACCTGCGCCGCGCGACGAGGAAGGACCTCGAAGCGCTGGAAAAAGACGGGGATATTTCCTCCGACGAGCTCGACAGGTCAGAAAAGGAACTGGACAAGCTGACCCACGACTTCACAGCCGAGATAGACCGTGTACTTGCGCACAAGGAAAACGAACTACTCAACAGCTGACGGCGCGGTAGGGCCGTTGTGTTGGTGACCGAAGGGGGTCCTCGGCTGAGTCTCCAAGCAAAATTGACTGGGACCTTTGTCGCGCCGCGGGCTTTCGCTGCTCTGTCAGCGCCGGCCAGTTCATGCAACGGGGGCCGTTGAGCCCCCGCGCAGCGCGCCGCGGCAGCCGGGCCGAGCGAGAGGACCCGGGCCCGAACGCCATGCTCAGCCTGTGGGGTGAGACCGGGCAGCCCGAGAGTTACGACCCGGGCGCCCCCACCGGACCGGTGGAGCTTGTAGAGCCGGCGGAGGCGCACGAGCAAGCCGAGGAGGCGCAGGGCGAGGAGGCGCACGGGGAGGAGGCGCCTGAAAACCGCGCTGAGGCGCCAAGTAACCCCGCGGACGCGCCAGGGAACCCCTCGGAGGGGGGAACCGATCCGTCGGACGAAGGCATTGATGGAGGAGACGGCGGCGAAACGCGAGCAGCACCCAGCGCGCCGCTGGATGTTCGGGGAGGCACAATTGCGGAGACCGCCCAGAAGATGGAGTACCCTCGGGAGGTCGTACCACCAGCGGAGTTGGTCATAACAATGAGCTCAGGAGAGGGTACAGAACTTCCTCATTGGGCGGACCCGCCCACAGGCGAGGTCCCTCGGGCGGTCACCGGCTCGAAATCCCAAGAGGACGAGCTCCAGGCATGGAGACTGTTGGGATCGCGTGGTTTGCACTGGCGCGATGACGTGAACGACTGGTCCGACGGGCCCGGCATGGAGGACCTCGTCGACACCGATGATGAGCACGCCATTGACAATGGGGACGCAACCGACAGGCCGTTCTCGTTCGACAACGACTTCGAGCGCTTGGAGCGTGAGCGGACCGAGCGGGCTGAACGTGCAGAAGCTGCGAGCGGGGAGAGCCCGATCGAGGGTACCGTCGAGGGGTATGGTCCACCTGGCTCCAGCAGCGTCGCTTCAGTCGATGAGGACCGCACGCTCGGCGATGGTGCTGCAGCGGTCCAGTCCCAAGACGGTGGCCCCGATGTCGCTTACCCGCAGGCACCCCCGGTCCCGGCTGGTGTTGCAGCCGTGAGCGCCGTGCCCCCGATCGCCCCACCGGGTGCGTCACCGCGCCGCCAGCGCGGGGTCGTGGGGCGCAACCTGCGCAGGCCCGGAAGTGCCTCGGGGAATGCCTCATCAGGCACGATGGCCGCGGCCGTCGCGGCGCGGCATGCCAAACGGCCCTACGACATGGGCGCCGACAGAGGCGCCGGGGGCGGCCGCGACATTGGCGCCGCTGTGGCCACCGGGACCGGCCTTGTCGCACTGTTCGTCATCTGTTACCTGGTGGCGCCTGCCGCCCTGCTGGCGCTGTCGGCGGTGGTCATCCTCGGTTGCGCCCTCGAAGCATTCGCGATGTTCCAGCGGGCCGGGTTCAGGCCGGCGACGCTGTTGGGCGCGCTCGGCTCGGGCGGGGCCGTCGTGGCCGCGTACTGGCGAGGTACCGCGGCCTTGCCCGTGGTGTTTGTGGTCGTCGTGTGCGCCAGCCTGGTCTGGTACCTGGTACGGGTCGTCGAGGCCCGCCCAGTCGTGAATGTCGCGGTAACCGTGTTCGGTTTTGCTTGGGTGGGGGTCCTGGGGTCTTTTGCCGGGCTGATGCTGGCCGCGCCCCGTGGCGAGCACCTCTTCCTCGGTGCGGTCATCCCAACTGTGGTTGCGGACCTGGCAGCTTGGTTTGGGGGCAGCCGCTTCGGTTCGCACCCCTTGGCGCCCGAGATCAGCCCGAGCAAGACATGGGAGGGCTTCGCTTCAGGAGCAGTTGCCGCGCTGGTGGCCGGGGCCGTGATCGGGAGCCGGGTCTCGCCGTGGGGTGGCGTGCGCCACGGCCTCGAGCTGGGCCTCGTGATCGCAGTTGTGGCGCCCGTCGGCGACCTGGTCCAGTCCATGGTCAAGCGGGACCTGCGTCTCAAGGACTCGAGCTCGCTGCTGCCCGGCCACGGCGGGTTGCTGGACCGCTTCGACTCGCTGCTGCTGGCTTTGCCGGCCACATACTTCCTTGCAACAGTGCTCCACATTGCTTAGGTGACAGCCAGCAGGGCCCTGTCCATCGCCGGCAGCACGGGCTCGATCGGTACCCAGGCCTTGGACGTAGTGCGCGCCAACCCGGGCCTGTTCGAGGTCACGGCGCTGGGGGCGCGCTCGTCGGTAGACCTCCTCGCACGACAAGCGGGCGAGTTCCACCCCAAGCGGGTGGCGATCGCCGACGCGGCCAAAGCCAGCGAGCTGGCGGCTCTCGTCCCCTCCGGCACTGAGGTGCTTGCAGGCGAGGGGGCCCTTGCCGCCATCGCCGAGGAGGCGGACATTGTCCTCAACGGGGTCGTCGGCTTCGCAGGCCTCCCCGTGACCTTGGCAGCTTTGCGGGCGGGCAAACGCCTGGCGCTTGCCAACAAGGAGTCCCTTATCGCGGCAGGCCCACTGGTGGAACGGGCGCGTATGACGCCTGGCGCCGAGATCGTGCCTGTCGACTCGGAGCACTGTGCCGTGCACCAGTGCCTGCGGGGGATCCCGGGCGTACGCGCGCCCGGTCCGGGGGGCCAGGAGCGTTGGGGGGCCACGGCCGTGCGTCGGATCGTCCTCACGGCGTCGGGTGGCCCTTTCCGTGGCAAGACGCTGCGGGAGCTGTCAGAAGTGACGGTTGCCGACGCCCTCGCCCACCCGACGTGGAAGATGGGCCCGAAGATAACGGTCGACAGCTCGACCCTGGTGAACAAAGGGCTGGAAGTGATCGAAGCCCACTTCCTGTTCGGAGTCGGTTACGACCAGATCGATGTTGTGGTCCATCCTCAGTCCGTCATCCACTCGATGGTGGAGACGACAGACGGTGCCACCCTCGCCCAGTTGTCGATGCCCGACATGCGCCTGCCTATTGGTTACGCCCTCTCGTACCCTGAACGTATGGCGACCCCGTTCGGCGCGATCGACTGGGCCACGCTCGGCCACCTGGATTTCGAGGTACCGGACGTTGCGACCTTCCGTTGCTTACCGCTCGCATACGAAGCCGGCCGCCAAGGCGGCTCTGCTCCTGCTTGCCTGAGCGCGGCCAACGAGGTCGCGGTAGACGCCTTCCTAAACGGCAAGCTCGGATGGGTCGATATCCCTTCCGTGATCGAAGGGGTAATCGAACGGTTCGAGGCCAGCGAGCCTCGCGACGTCGCCGATGTCCTCGATGCTGACGCCGAGGCGCGAGCTCTCGCCGGCGAAGTGATCTCGGAGCGAGAAGGCCTGACGCATTTGCACCCACGCAGGGGCAGGGCGCTTGGCTGAGCCGAACTGGCCGACCACGTCGGCCGCCGGGCCGCAGCTTGCCGCGCCCGGTCCTGCCGCACAGGCTGAGCCCGACGCGCCTGCCCCGGCTTCACGGCCTGCGCCGGCTGCCCGTACCGGGCCGGCCGCCTCGCCCGAGATGGACCAGCGTGAGCAGCGGGTCGCGCTGGTCCGCCTCATCGTCGTCGTTGTGGCCGGCCTGGTGATAGCTACTGTGTCCGGGGCACTCGAGACCGTGCTCGTCGTGCTGGGCCTGATCATCATGATCGTGCTCCACGAGCTCGGCCATTTCGTAATGGCCAAGCGCGCCGGGATGAAGGTGACCGAGTTTTTCGTCGGCTTCGGGCCGCGGGTTTGGGCTGTCCAGCGTGGCGAGACCACCTATGGGGTCAAGGCTTTGCCCTTAGGCGGCTACTGCAAGATCATCGGGATGACCAATGCGGAGGAGGTGGACCCGGCCGACGAGCCACGTGCCTACCGCAACCAACCAACTTGGAGGCGCCTGAGCGTCGCTCTGGCGGGCTCCTTCGTCCACTTTGTACTGGCGCTCATATTGCTCGTGGTCCTGTTCATCGGCCCAGGCGATATCGGCAATTTCATTGCTGTCCCACCGTCAAATGACCAAGTCACGCTCTACAACTTTGCGCACGGTAAGAGCCCTGCCCAGATCGCCGGGCTGCGGGCCGGGGACCGCATCGTGGCCGTCAACGGGCACCATTTCTCCAGCTGGGACGGCCTCGTTGACTACCTGCGGGTACGCCCCGACAAACGGGTCACGATCACCGTCGACCGGGGCGGGCGGGACTTTGTGACGGCGGCAGTCCTCGCAAATGGTGCCAAGGTCCTCGTGGAAGGCGACAAAAAGCCCGTATATAAAAAGCCCACCGGGCTCCTCGGGATCGAGGCCGGCCCGGTACGTTTTGGCCTTATTGGCTCGGTCGAGCACGCCGGGACCACCTTCGGGTCGACCGCGGTGACCGCGGTCAGCCGTCTTGGCAGCAGGATCGCCGACGTCGGCAGCTACGTGAACATGCTGGGGAGCCAAAAGGCGGCCGATAGCCCGACAGCGGTCCGCTTCCTCTCCCCGGTAGGCGTCGTCGTGGATGCCAACAAGGCGACTGAGATCGGTTGGTCGGAAGTTCTCTACCTGCTGATCGTCATCAACATCTTCGTCGGGATCTTCAACCTCGTCCCGCTGCCCCCCCTCGACGGCGGCCACGTAGCCATTGCCATCTACGAAAAAATCCGCAGCCTTCGCACCAAGAAGCCGTACCACGCAGACATCAACAAGATCATGCCGGTCGCATACGCAATGGTGGCCTTGATCCTGTTCTACGGCGTCTCGTCGTTGTTCCTCGACCTCCGCGACCTGCTGACCTGAGCCCGCTCCTGTGGTCAGACGTGCGTGAAGCTGTAACCTGAGCAGGAACAGCGACGGAGGAAAAGTGGCCGTGGAGCGTTACCCCCGCAAGAAGACGCGCCAGATCATGGTGGGCAGTGTCCCCGTGGGAGGCGACGCACCGATAAGCGTCCAGTCCATGACCACCACCAAGACCGCCGACGTGGAAGGCACCCTGGCTCAGATCTATGCGCTCAAGGCAGCCGGTGCCGACATCGTGCGCTGCACCTGCAACGAGCAGGAGGCCGCTGAAGGTCTCGCCCGCATCGTGCCGCGCAGCCCTGTGCCCATCGTGGCCGACATCCATTTCCACGTCGAAATGGCACTCGCAGCGATCGAGGCCGGCGTCGACTGCCTGCGCCTCAACCCCGGCAACCTCCGCAAGCCCGAAGAGATCAAACTGGTCGCGAAGGAGTGCAAGGAGCGAGGGATCCCGGTGCGCATCGGTGTCAATGCCGGCTCCTTGGACAAACGCCTCTACGACAAGTACGGGGGCGCCACGCCCGAGGCGATGGTGGAGTCGGCTCAGCACGAGCTCGCCCTTTTCGCTGAGGTCGGCTTCGACAACGTGAAGATATCGGTCAAGGCGTCCAATGTCCCCCTCATGGTCGAGGCGTACCGGCAGCTCTCCGAGCAAGTCGACCACCCCCTCCACCTGGGCCTCACCGAGGCGGGCCCGCCGCCTGCGGGCATCGTGAAAGGCACTGCCGGGATCGGCACGCTTCTCATGGAAGGCATTGGCGACACCATCCGCTACTCCCTCACAACGGACCCGGTCGTCGAGGCCAAGGCGGGCCGGACGCTGCTCGAGTCCCTTGGGCTGAGAGAGCGGCGCAACGTCGACCTCATCGCCTGCCCGTCGTGTGGCCGGGCCGAGATCGACGTGTACAAAGTTGCACAGGAAGCTCAGGCAGCACTGGAGTCTCGCGAAATCCCCCTGCAGGTTGCGGTGATGGGTTGCGTCGTCAACGGGCCCGGCGAAGCCCGCTCGGCAGACCTCGGGATAGCGGCCGGCAAGCACCGCGGGCACCTGTTCATCAGGGGTGAGATCATCCGCGTCGTCCCCGAGGACGAGATGGTTGCTGCGCTCGTCGAGGAGGCCGAAAAGCTTGTGAAGGAGGGCTTCGAGGCACGTCTCGCGGCCGCCGACAAGTCTGCCGCCGGCGAGGCTGAGGCCGACCGACGCGCTCTCCTGGACGCTCGCGGGCCCGACGTCAACAGCAGCGAGGCGCGCGTCGAGCTCATCAGCCGGCGCCTGACCGGTGGCACCAGCTCATAGCGCCTGATCGCGCCGCGCCGTGACTGATCGCGCCGTACCCGATCGCGCCGTGCCCGATCGCGCCGTGCCTGGTGCGGCCGTGTTGGGAGCCGTGCGCCAGGCCGTGGTCGGGTTTGATGCGCAGACCCCGCGGGAGGTCGCTTCCCGGGACCGTTTCCTGACCGAGCTCGACCGGTTGGACAACCCGTTCGACAGGTACGCCGACCTCGTCCATGTGACTGGGTCGGCAATCGTGAGCGGCCCGAAGGGCACCGTGCTCCACCTTCACAAGAAGCTCGGCCTTTGGCTGCAGCCGGGTGGCCACCTCGACAGCGGCGAGGCGCCCTCGGACGCGGCCCTCCGCGAGACCCGCGAGGAGACAGGGCTGCCCGTCGGGCACCCGGCTGGGGCCCGGCGCTGTTCCACCTCGACGTCCATCTCGCCGCACAGAGCCACGTCCATCTTGACCTGCGTTACCTTCTTGTCTGCGCCGATGTCGAGCCCGCTCCGCCGGCGGGGGAGAGCCAGCAGGTGCGTTGGTTCAACCTCGACGAGGCAGTGGCTATCGCGGACGACGGGCTGTTGGACGGGCTGCGAAGGCTGCAAGCGCACCAGCTAGCCAACTAGGGCGCTCTCGGTTTCGCCCACCGCAGCAGGCGGTTGCCAGGGCTGGCCCAGGGCGAGGGGGGCCAGTTCTCGGCGCCCGCCATGAGGGCGAACCAAGTAGCCCCATCGATGGATTCGCGCACGATGTCGGCGTGACCGGCATGGCGCGCCGTCTCTTCGACCAGGTGGAGCAGTACCCAGCGAAGCGTCCAGGGATCGCTGTCCACCGGGAACCACGGGACGTCGCGAGGTATCGGGACGACGTGGTCGATCGGTAGCGAGCGGGTTATCCGCTCGGTCTCGCGCGCGACGTCGGCGTAACGCTCGAAGGTCCTTGCCAAAGTCTCGTCGGGGCCGAGCCGGAAGCCGTCCTGGTAGTTGTGGTCCGTCCCGAACGGCTCCTGGCGGCCCAGCACCACGTCGGTCCAGAACTTCTCCACGTTGGAAACGTGCTTCACGATGCCGCCCACCGAGAGCACGCTCACCGAAGGGGTGAGGCGGGCCTGCTCGTCGGACAGGCCGTATGCGGCATGGGCTAGCACTCGGCGCTGCTGCGCCAGGAATACCAGCAGCTGTTCGCTTTCGGTTGGCTCGGTGATCGGGAAACCGGGCATCAGGCGCTCCTTTGGTTCGCGCAGCCGAGGTCGGCTGCGGGCTACGAGAGCTACTTTGCTGCTCCTAAGCGGCCATCCTCTGTCCTATTTCCACGCGATGATGGGCCTTGGATATGCGTGCCGACCGCCTCGTGGCCCTTCTGTTGCTGCTACAGCAGCGCCAACGCGTGACCGCCGCCGAGGCCGCCGAAGAACTCGAGGTGTCGGAGCGTACGGCGCGGCGCGACCTGGAGGCTCTCAGCATGGCGGGCCTGCCCGTTTACTCCGAGCGAGGCCGGGGGGGCGGCTGGCGGCTACTAGGTGGGGCCAGGACGGACCTGTCGGGCCTGACCGCCCCCGAGGCGCGCGCCCTGTTCCTGGTCGCCGGCCCAGCCTCCGCAGCGACGCCGGAACTGAAGGCAGCTCTGCGAAAGCTCGTCAGGGCGCTACCCGAGCCGTTCCGGGCCGGCGCAGAGGGGGCGGCGGGCTCGGTGGTCATCGACGCGGGAAGGTGGGGTGAGACCCGAACGGTGCGCCGGCCGGACCATCTCGAAGTGCTTCAAACGGCGACTGCGGAAGGCCGCGAGGTCCGCCTCGGCTATGCCGACCGCGACGGCAAGCCGAGCGTGCGCACTGTCAGCCCGTTCGGCCTCGTCCTGAAGGGGACCACGTGGTACCTGCTCGCCGGGACCGACGACGGGCTCAGGACGTTCCGCGTCGGGCGGGTTAGCTCCGTCGAGGAGACGGGCAAGCTGGTCGAGCGTCCCGAGGGCTTTGACCTCGCACGAGCCTGGGACGAAGTAGTGCACCGGGTCGACCAGCTGCGAAGCCCGGCCGAAGTCTCCCTCATGGCTGGTCCCGATGTCGTCAGGCTGATCCGCTGGATGTTCGAGCGCCAGGCCCTGGTGGAAGAGGCCCAGGCGGATGGGCGCGCCCTGGTGCGGGTGAGCGGTCAGCGCACCGACATGATCGTGGCGCAGTTGGCCGGCCTCGGCCGTCAGATCGAGGTCTTGGGGCCCCCTGAAGCGCGCGAGCAGCTTGCGCGTACCGGTGAAGAACTGGTCGCCGCCTACGCGCACCCGCGCGACGCCACAACGAAGCCCTAGCCTCCGGGGTCGTGAGCAAGCTCAAGCTCGACCTGCACGACATCTACAACCGGGGCGACCAGATCGACCACGCCCTGCGGGAGGTGATCGACGAGGCTGTGCGCATCAAGGCAAGCTCCGTGGAGATCATCCCCGGCAAGGGCTCCGGGCAGCTCAAGAAGAGAGTGCTTCGTTTCCTTGATCAAAAAGACATCCGCCCCCTGTACCACCGCGTCGAAAAGGACTCGGACAATTTCGGCCGGGTGTTCGTCTACTTTCGCTGGAAGTAGGCAACCAGAAGTGCCGGTCAACCCGGACTGGGGCCGTCGGGAGAGCGGAGATCCGGCGAGCGCGGACCTGAACGCCCAGGGTGCAGTCGGGCCGACCTGGGCTATAATGACTCGTTGTCACCAAGGGGTGATGTTGGGCGTGGGCTTGCCTGCCTGGCAGGATGCCCACGCTTTTGTATGAGGAACCTTGAGCGAACTGGAGGTGAGATGGGCGCCGAAGAGCAGATCACTGAGGCATTGACGCCCGCGGTGCAAACCGCTGGGTTGGAGATCTGGGACGTGGAGCGCTCCGGTGCCACCTTGCGCGTCTTGGTGGAGCGCCCTGGCGGCGTCGACCTCGACTCGATCGCCCAAGTCACTTCCGCCGTGTCCGCCATCTTGGACCAGCGCGAGGACCTCGCCCCCGCGGGCAGGTACATGCTCGAGGTGTCGAGCCCCGGGCTCGAACGCCGGTTGCGCTACCCCGAGCACTTCGCCCGCTACGTCGGTGAGGATGTCGTGATCAAGACGACGGAAGCAGTCAACGGCGCCCGCAGGGTGCGCGGCACCCTAAAGGAAGCGACGGCTGAGGAAGTAACCGTGCTGACCGATCTCGCGACCGGCGGTGCGGCCGAGGTGCACATTCCCTTGGGTTTCATCGAGCGTGCGAACACGGTCTTCACATGGGGCCCGCCTCCGAAGGGCACCAAGACCGTCCCTAGCCGCAAGAGGGCGGCCAAGGTTGAGACGCGGGTTGGAGCTCTGGACAACGGACCGATGGCGGAGGCCTCTGGGGAGGCTGGATGAAAGATAACCTCGCATTTCTCGATGCGCTGCAACAGATAGCCAAGGACAAGGGCATCAGTGTCGATGTCCTGCTCGACGCGCTCGCCAACGCGCTTGTCGCCGCCTACAAGCGGATGCCGGGTGCGGCGGAGGAAGCAGTCGTCACCATCGAGGCCGATTCCGGCGAGATCCGGGTCTATGGCCAAGAGCTGGACGAAGAGGGCGCTGTCATCAGGGAGTGGGACGACACCCCCAAGGACTTCGGCCGGATAGCGGCACAGACCGCCAAGCAGGTGATCTTCCAGCGGATCCGCGAAGCCGAGCGCGACCTCAAGTACGAGGAGTACGCCGGCCGGGAAGGCGACATAGTCACCGGCATCATCCAGCAGAGCGACAACCGCTATACGCTTTTGGACCTGGGCAAGGTGGAGGCGCTCTTGCCGCAGGCGGAGCAGGTGCCCTTCGAGCACTACGAGCACAACGCCAGGCTGAAGGCCTACATCGTGGAAGTTCGCAAGACGAGCAAGGGCCCGCAGATCGTCGTTTCCCGGACCCATCCGGGCCTCATCAAGCGGCTCTTCGAGCTCGAAGTCCCCGAGATCGCCAATGGGATCGTCGAAATCAAGGCCGCCGCGCGCGAACCGGGCCACCGGACCAAGATCGCCGTGTGGTCCAACGACCCGAACGTGGACCCAGTTGGTGCGTGCGTCGGCGCTCGGGGGGCCCGTGTGCGCATGGTGACCACAGAGCTGCGCGGCGAAAAGGTCGACATCGTCCCCTACTCGGACGACTCGCGCGAGTTCGTCATGCGTGCGCTGCAGCCGGCCAAGGTGAAAGACGTCGTCCTGGACGAGGAGTCTGGGACCGCCACTGTGATCGTGAACGACTACCAACTGTCCTTGGCCATCGGCAAGGAGGGCCAAAACGCCCGCCTCGCCGCCCGCCTTACGGGATGGCGCATCGACATCAAGAGCGAGAGCCAGCTCGCCGAGGAAGAGGCCTACGCCTCGCAGGAGTGGGCCGAGGGCGAGTGGGTGCAAAACGAGGCAGGCGAGATGGTCTGGCAGCCAGCCGGAGGCGGTGAAGCACTCTCCGCTGAAGAGTGGGAGGCCACAACCTCGGGCGGTAACGGCCCCCCCGACGGCGAGTTCGAGGTCGTCCTGACTGCCGATGACGGCGCAGTCGTTGCCGACGGTACGGTCGTAGCCGAGGACGCCGAAAGCACTCCCGAGCTGCTCGGCGACGTCCCAGCGGTCGTACCCGCGGCCGCGGCGTCGAGCGAGGTTGAAAGCGACAGCCACGACCAAGAGGGGGCGGACGGCGCGGCTAGCGCCGTGGAAGGAGCGGGGTAGACGTCGTCGCCGGTCCGCACGTGCATCGGGTGCCGCGCCCGCACGGCCACCGGTACACTGGTCCGAGTAGTTTTGGGTGCCAACGGGCGGCTGGTTGTCGACCGTAAAGGCCCGGGCCGTGGTGCCTGGCTTTGCAAGCTGGGAGAGCCCGAGCTGGCCCAACCCGAGTGCGTCGAAAAGGCCATGCGCCGCGGTGCCTTCGGTCGGGCGTTGCGCGCCGAGGTCAGCAGAACAGACGTCGAGGTGCTGCTCGCGATGGCCTCGGAACATGCGAGGATAGAAAGTACGAACGGCGCTGCTGCCAAAGGGCGCCCCAAAGGACACGAAGAAAAGGACTGACGAGCAACTTGGCCAAAAAGATCCGGGTTTACGAGCTGGCACGTGAGCTTGGCCTGACCAACAAGGAAGGCCTGGACCTCTGCTTGGCGATGGGGATCGGCGTATCGAGCCATTCCTCCAGCATCGAGGACGCGCAAGCTGACCGGGTGCGCCGCAAGGCGGAACGTGAGGGGCTGAAGCGCTCCCATCAACCGCCGGAGCCCCAAGCTGCGACGCCCGAGCCGAGCCCTTCGCCGGCCCCGCTCGCCAGGTCCGGCGCCGCAACGGCGCGAGACACCCACGATGGCGCATCGGCGCGGTCTCACCAGGTTGCCCGCTCCGAAGGCGCTCTCGCCGCGTCGCCGCCTCCGGGTGTGCTCGCCCCGGGTGAACCGCCCTTGCTCCACGATGGTGCTCAAACAGGCCGCCGGCCTGCTTCCGCGACGACAACTACCAGCTCGCGCCCGCCTGCCGAGGCCCGCCCCGATCTAGGTACCCTCGGTCATGCGGCCCCAGCGGGCTCCGCGCCATCCGCACCTGCGAGCGCAGCGCCGGCCCAATCCCGGCCGGTGCCGGCACCCCCGGGGCTGAGAGCTTCAAGCGCGGCGCCGGTAGCTTCGAGCGAGGCGCCCTCAGCCGTTGCTCCCGCCGGTGCTGCAGCTCACGTTCACTCCAGCGCGACAGCCCATACCGCTAGTACCCATAGCGCCCCGGCGCAGCCGCAAGCGCGAGCCGAGGCGCCATCAGAGACAGCGTCGGTAGCCCCGGCGGCCGCTCACACGGCTAGCTCACCTCAGGCGAGGGCAGCCGCGGGTGGGCAACCAGGCCAGGCCCGGCCACCCCAGCCGTCTGCGCATGGCGCGGCGCCTGCGCAAGGCCCGCAAAGTCGCGGCGCAGCGGTCTCGCCGATGACTGGCAAGCCGATCCCACCGCCCCCTGGTTTCCGTGGCCCACTGTCGCCGATGACCGGAAAACCGATCCCGCCGCCTGCGCGGCCCGCCCCGGGTGGCCCCGGAGGCGACCCCAACTGGCAGCCCGGCCAAGGCCAACGCCCATCCGGCTCTGGTGGCGCGCCGTACGCTCGCTCGGGTGGTGCCCCGTACGCACCGGGAGCTCCAGGCAGGCCGGGTGAGAGGCCGGGGCAAGGTCGTCCGCCCGCTCCCGGCGGCCGCCCGATGGCACCGCGCAGCGGTCCGTCCGGTCCCGGTGGACCGATGTCACGCCCTGGTGCCCCGGGTGGTACCGGCGGCCCGCGGCCAAGTTTTGGTGCTGGTCCCGGCCAGCGCTCCGGCCCCCCCGGCGGCCCGGGTGGCCCGCCAGGCCGTTCGGGTGCGCCCGGGATGCGCCCTGGTGGCGCGCGCCCGCTGGGTGGCCCCCGTACCGGCCCGCTTTCTCGTGGCCCCGACGCCACCTACCGTGCTGCCCCCCCGGGCAGTTCGCCTTACCGGGGAGCTCCGGGCGCCGGTGCGCCACCGCGAGGTGGCGGGCGCCCAGGCGGCGGTCCTGGGGGAGGCCCCGGTGGGCGCGGCGGCGGGCGCAGCCCGAGCAGGCGCAGGCGTTCGCGCGCCAACCGTGAAGAGCTGCAGGCCCAGGCGCCGTCGACCTACGTGGCATCTCATGCCCCCGTGCCCGAGGGCGAAGTTATCGTCGAACGCGGTGCCACGGCCCAAGAGCTGGCGCCCCGCCTGAACCGCAGCGCCGCCGACGTGGTGCGCTTCCTGCTTACCCAGGGCGAGATGGTGACGGCCACCATGTCTCTTTCCGACGACATGATCGAGCTTTTTGCCGCCGAGATCGGCGCCGTCGTACGCCTCGTCGATGCCGGCGAACAAAAAGAAGCCGAGCTTCAGGCTCGCTACTTCGGCGAGCAAGATGACGACGACGACCAGGAAGAGCTGTTGCGCCCGCGGCCGCCCGTTGTCACCGTCATGGGCCACGTCGACCATGGCAAGACAACCCTGCTCGACCGCATCCGTGAGTCCGACGTCGCTTCAGGCGAGACGGGCGGCATTACCCAGCACATCGGCGCATACCAGGTTGTAACTGCAACGGGCCCGTGATCACCTTCATCGACACGCCCGGCCATGAGGCGTTCACAGCGATGCGGGCAAGAGGTGCCGAGGTCACAGACATCGTCGTGCTCGTGGTGGCTGCTGACGACGGGGTCATGCCCCAGACCGTCGAGGCCCTGAACCACGCCAAAGCCGCAGATGTACCGATCATCGTGGCTATAAACAAGATTGACCGCGCAGACGCCAACCCCGAGCGGGTTATGCAGCAGCTCTCCGAGCTGGGCCTGGTCCCCGAGCAATGGGGTGGCGACACGATCATGGTCGAGGTGTCGGCCCAGCAGAACCTCGGAGTAGACGACCTGCTCGAGCAGCTGATGGTTGTAGCGGAGGTCGAGGAGTTGCGCGCCAACCCCGAAGCCCGCCCCCGCGGCATCGTGCTCGAAGCCAACCTGGACCCCGGCAAAGGCCCTGTGGCAACCGTGATCGTCCTGAACGGGACTCTTCGTGTCGGCGACCACGTGGTTGCCGGCGCCGCCTGGGGCCGTGTCAAGGCCCTCATCGACGACAAGGGCGACAACATCAAAGAGGCGCCGCCGTCGTTCCCGGCCCAGGTGCTCGGCTTCGACTCGTTGCCCGCCGCGGGTGACGAGTTGAGAGGTGTGGCCAGCGGCCGCACGGCACGTGACGTCGCAGAACAGCGCGAGCTGCGCTTCCGCAGTGCCGACCTGCGCCGCAGCGCCTCGGCCACCAGCGGGGGAGCAAAACTCGAGGACATTTTCGAACAGATCCAGCGTGGCGAGGCTGCAACGCTCAACCTCGTCGTGAAAGCAGATGTCCAGGGTTCGCTCGAAGCTGTCACGGAGAGCCTTCGCAAGCTGGAACGCGAAGACGTGAAGTTGGCCTTCGTCCACCGGGCGGTAGGCGGGATCACCGAAAATGACGTCGCCCTTGCGGCAGCGTCCAATGCCACCATCATCGGCTTCAACGTCAGGCCTGGCCGTGAAGCCCGTTCCATGGCGGTGGCCCAGGGCGTCGAGATCCGGACCTACGAGATCATCTACAAACTGATCGAGGACATCCAGGCCGCCATGGTCGGCATGCTCGCCCCCGAGTACGAAGAGGTGCTGACCGGTGAGGCTGAGGTCCGCGAGATCTTCCGGGTGCCCAAGATCGGTGCTGTGGCCGGTTGTTACGTCCGCAGCGGCGTCATCACGCGTGGTTCCAAGGTCCGCTTCCTTCGTGACGGGGTCATCATCTGGAAAGGTGCGATCACCTCGTTGCGACGCTTCAAGGAAGACGTGCGTGAGGTCCATGAGGGCTTCGAGTGCGGCATTGGCCTGTCGAACAACCAGGACCTACGCCCGAACGACATCGTTGAGACGTATGAGGAGCGGGAGATCCCCCGCACCTGAGCGCAATGCACGCCGCAGCGCTGAGCGTGGAGCTGCACTTGCCACACGTGCGTTCCCTGAAGGACAAACGAGCCGTAGTGAAGCCGATAGTCGAAGGATCACGCCAGCGCTTCGGCGTTGCCGCGGCAGAGGTCGGCAAACAAGACCTCTGGCAGGCTTCGGAGCTTGCCTTTGCCGCGGTGGCCTCCAGCCCGCGACATGTGGCAGAGGTGCTCGACTCGGTCGAGCGCTTCGTGTGGTCGTTCCCTGAGGTGGAGGTCGTCAGTTGCGAGCGCCACTGGTGGGGGGACTGATGAGCCAGAAGCGTCGTCGCCCCTCCTGGCCGACCCAGCGGCACTACCCGCGGATGGCACGGGTGAACGAACTGCTTCGCGAGGTGCTTGCCGAAGAGATCGAGCTCGTCGCAGCGGCCGACAGCCGGCTGGAACTGTTGACGGTTACCGCGGTTGCCTGCGAACCCGACCTTCGCCATGCCAAGGTCCTCCTGGCGTCTTTGCCCGATGCCGCCCTCGCTGCTCTTGGCGAGGCGCGCCCACGCCTGCAAAAGGCGGTGGCCCAGCAGGCAAAGTTGAAGCGGACGCCTCAGCTGAGCTTTGCGGAGGACCCCGCCATCGCCGCCGGGAGCAAGGTCGAGGAGATCCTGCGGGCCATCCAGTTGGAACACGAGGCTCGCGGCCCGGCGCTAGATGGTGACATGGCCTCAGGGAGCGAGCTCGCGCCGGTCGATGATGCAGCGCCGGCCGGCGCGCCAGAGCCCCCTCAGTGAGCCAGGTCGACGGTCTCGTCGTCATCGATAAACCGGCGGGCTGCACCAGCCACGACGTCGTTGCCCGCTGCCGGCGCATTTTTTCCCAGAAAAAGGTGGGCCATGCCGGCACGCTCGACCCCGATGCGACGGGTGTGCTGCTCGTCGGCCTTGGCCAAGCCACGAGGTTGCTGCAGTGGCTCACCGGGCTACCGAAGCGTTACACGGGTGAGGTCGTCCTCGGCATTGCGACGAACACTCTCGACGCAAGTGGCGAGGTCACTGGCCAATGGGACATGAGCGCCGTTACCTTGGAGGCAGCTCGCGCTGCGGCGGCGCAGCTAACGGGCGAGATTACCCAGGTCCCACCGATGGTTTCCGCCCTCAAGGTAGGGGGCAAGCGGCTTCACGAGCTCGCCCGAGCCGGCGTTGAAGTCGAGCGCGCTCCTCGCCCCGTAACGGTGCGGCGTTTCGACGTCGACTGGGCCGCGCCGAGCGAGCCCGGACCAGTACTGGCCATCGATGTCGAGTGTGGTTCAGGGACATATATCCGCAGCCTGGCTGCGGATTTGGGTACCTTGCTTGGCGGCGGGGCACACCTTCGCAACCTGAGAAGGGTTTCGGTGGGGGACTTTTCGGTGGAAAGTGCTTTGACTTTGGAAGAGCTCGAATCGTCGCCGGCGAAGGTGGGCGCAGTGCTGGCACCCGCAGCCGCCCTCGCCGGCATGGAAAAAGCTGTGGCGAGCCCTGAAGTCGCAGTCGCTGTCGGTTACGGGAGGGTACTGAGCGCTGAAATGCTCGCCGCCGCCGGCGCCAATGGGCCGGGGCCGTGGGCGGTCCTTTCCGGCGACGGCAACCTGCTCGCCGTTTACCAAGCGCACGGGCCCGGGCAAGCCAAGCCGGCGGTCGTACTGGCGAGCGCCGCTAATTCGCACTGATCAGCCCATTACTGCTGGTCCCATGCCGCCCGGCTCGGCACCTCAATGCCCAACTCAGACGTCCGGTGGCATGGCGCACACCGTAAGCGGGCGCGTGCGTTCTCTCCGCACGGCTTTGCCCATTTCAGGGAGCGCTAAGCGCTATCGTCCTGGTTCAGGGAGAGCTGACGGCGAATGCTGGCTCGAACTGGTGCAGGAGGTGCCAGCATGAAGATTTGGCGGGGACCGTCCAAAGGCGTCGCGCTACGGCTGTTCTCAGTGGCTGTCGTGTTGCCGGGTTCACTGGTGCTGGCAGCTACAACGGGAGGCGCAACGTCGGTTGCTCAGCCTGGCGCAACAACCCACTACGGGGTGGTGCAGCCCGTCTGCCAACAACCTTCCGGCGCCGCTCAAGCCTCCTGTTTTGCGATGCGGCGAGTCGAGGTGAGCAAAGGGACCGCTGGGGCCGTGGCCTTCAAGGAGGGTGGCACCTCGTACTCGACGGGCCCCGCCGGTGGCTACACGCCTGCCGATCTGGCCTCAGCCTACGAGTTCAGCCCGACGGCTACGGGGTCCGGGCAGACCGTGGCAATTGTCGACGCCTATAACGACCCCAATATCAACGCTGACCTCCAGACCTTCGACGCCAATTATGGGCTCCCCGCCTGCAGCACGTCGAACGGGTGCCTGAGCGTGGTTGGCGAGGCCACCGGCGCGGGCCTTCCCGCCAATGACACTTCTGGCTGGTCCGTTGAGGAATCACTGGATGTCGAAACCGTCCGTTCGGTATGCCAGGAATGCAAGATAATTCTCGTGGAGGCCAATTCCAACTCCATTTCTGACCTGGCCACCGCCGACGAGGAGGCCTACAGCCTCGGGGCCACCGAGGTCAGCAACTCATGGGGCGGCACGGAAAGCTCGGGCGATACGAGTTACGAAGCCGATTTCAATCACCCGGGCATTGTGGTCACGGCTTCGACTGGTGACAGCGGCTATTTCAACTGGGACAAGTTCGCGGACGCCAATGCACCCAATTTCCCATCGTCTTTCGGTGATGTGGTGGCCGTGGGCGGAACCTCCCTGTCGCTCAACTCGAACGGGACGCGTAACGCAGAGACGGTGTGGGACGACGACAACCTGGGAGCCGTCAACCCGACTGGGAACGGCGGCTCGAGCGGGGGTGGCTGCAGCACTGTTTTCCCGGCACCCTCGTGGCAGACCAGTGTGAGCGATTGGCCTGCTACGGCTTGCGGGACCTACCGCCTGGCTTCAGATGTTTCGGCGGACGCAGACCCGTTCACAGGCTTTGACGTCTATGACTCCTTCAGTTGCGGCAACGATTGCCTTACCGGCTGGACGACCTTGGGAGGCACATCTCTTGCCTCTCCGATCATCGCCTCGATGTACGCCCTTGCCGGTGGTACGCACAGCCTGAGCTATCCCGCACAGGTCCTCTACAGTCACATCGGCACCTCGGCGCTCTACGACGTCACGAGCGGCGGGAACGGTTTCTGTGACGGCGAAGCCGCGGCCAACTGCCTGTCTGCAAATGACGGTGCCAACCCGAACACGGAGGGCTACGGCACTCTCGATTGCGCTTGGACGGCAACGGGCGCGCCCAGCGCGGGGGACCTCGCCTGTGATGCCGGCACCGGCTACGACGGCCCAAGCGGCGTGGGGACGCCGAACGGCCTCGGTGGTTTTGAACCTGGCGGATCTGCCCCGACCGTGACCGCCGTGAGCCCTAGCGCGGGGCCAGTTGGAGCGCAGACCAGCGTACGGATTACGGGAGCCGGCTTCACGGGTGCGATGGCGGTGCATTTTGGCTCGAGTGCGGCCGAAAGCTTCACGGTAAACAATGACGGGCTGATAACTGCGCTGAGCCCGGGCGAAGGTGCTGGGACCGTGGACGTTACGGTCACGACGCCGGCTGGCACCTCGCCCGATAGCCCGGCGGACCAGTTCACTTTCAGCTCTACCTTTAGCACCACGACGACCACCACTGCCCCGACGACGACAACCGGCGCGACAACGACAACGCCCGCCACCACGACAACCGCCGCCACCACGACTACAACGGCTGCTACCACCTCCACTACAACGCCGGTTAGCAGTTTCCCGGGATGGACATCAGTTGCACCGCCGGGTGGCTTGTTGGTCGCGAACTACGGAGCGCCGGAGCCCGTCTCCTGCGCTCCCGGGACGACATACTGCGTCGCCGTGCTCGGGTCGCCCTCCGTGGTGACCCCCGACGGTCAGGAGGGCCAGGGCGTCGCCGTGACCTCGAACCTGACGAACTGGACGAGCTACAACTCGCTGCCGTCAGAGTTCGACTTCGTGTATTCGATCTCTTGCCCGACCTCTGCACAATGTGTCGCCGTCGGCACGGGGATGACCGACGCCCCTGTAATCGCATTTTCTGGCAACGGTGGCGTCAGCTGGACGGAAGCAAACATGTCGGCGTTCGCCAGCGCACCCGGCTGGCCTCAGTCCGTCAGCTGCCCCTCTGCTCTCGTCTGCTACACCGTCGGCGGCACAGCTGAGCCATACGCTCCGATGGCGGCGGTATCGACCAATGGCGGCCAGGCATGGACATTGCTCGACAATGACTTGCCTACACCGGAGGACTACAACCTGGAGGGCGTCTCCTGTTCCTCCGTATCGAGCTGTGTGGCCGTGGGGGCATTCTCGGGATCCGGCCCGGCGGCTGCGATATCGACGACGTCTGGCGGGACGGCATGGTCTCAATCTTCCTCTCCGGTCCTGAGCAGTTTCGATGGCGAGGCATCGGTCTCATGCCCGACGGGGACGACCGTATGTTTCCTTGGAACAGGGGTCAGCAGTGGCGGCGGTACCGCGGCGGCAACTAGCACAGACTCGGGTATGACATGGAGCTCGGTCCCCCTGCCGCGAGCTGGCGACGGCTGGGTCGGCTCGATCAGCTGCTCGAACGCTTTGACCTGCTGGACGGCCGGGTACGCCACGGCACAGTCGCTGGCGGGGACCGGCAACGGCGGTTCGACCTGGCAGGCAGACACCGGGAGTGCCCCAAACCAGCAGAGCAGTGTGTCGTGCGCGTCGACGGAAGTATGCGTGGCTACCGCCAACAACCAGTTACTGACGACGACCGACAACGGTGGCGTGACGCCGGGTGCACCTCCGACCACCACGACAACCACAGCTCAGACGACCACGACGACTCATCCCACGACAACGACTACGTCGGCTCCGGCTTCGCCGCCCGTCCTCGATGGCTCGGTGGCGTCGGGCCAGTGGAGCAGCACCAACTCGGTGACGACAGGATCGGTTTCCACCACCCATAGCAACGACGTGATCGTGCTGGCAGTGAGCGCAGGAACGGCGTCCACTTCGGCGGCGGCCACGGTGTCTTCGGTGACAGACACGGGCGGGCTCAGCTGGACAAGGCAGGCCCGGGTGACGGGGCCAGGTAGTGCCAGCGGGGAGTACGGGGGGGCCGAGATCTGGTACGCCCTCGCCCCCTCGGCGCTGTCGGGGGACAAGGTCACCATCACCTACTCGAGCGCCAATGCGGTCGACGATGGTACGTACTACCTATTCGGCCTATCGGGGGCCAACACCACCACCCCCTTTGACCCCAACGCGTCCCTGCCCGCATCGGGGACGGGCGAAGGGACGACCGGCCAGGGCCCGTTCATAACTGCCTCCACCGTTTCGACTACCGCGGCAAATGACTATGGCATCGACTTTGGCTCCATCTTCAACGGGACATCCGGGGGCGGGGCAGCGGTCCCCTTGGCTGGTACCGACCTAGGTCCCTCGGGCCTGAGCGATATCGGCTCACAGGACAATACGGGGGCGGTCTGGGCCGATGTGAGCACGCTTGCCGGCGGTGGTCTCAGCGCCGCGCTCTCGAAGGCCACAGCAGGTTGGGACTTCACCAACACGAACAACTTCGCCTGGGCAGTCCTCTTCGAAGCAGTTCAGCCAGCCGGCGGCTCGGGTGGGGGCACGACGACCACTACCACTGCTCCCACCACGACCACTACCAAGGCGACGACGACCACTACCGCGCCGACTACGACAACGACAAAAGCAACGACGACCACGACAACTGCCCCGACAACAACGACAACCAAGGCGACAACAACCACGACCGCCCCGACAACAACGACAACCAAGGCGACAACAACCACGACGGCGCCGACAACAACGACAACCAAGGCGACAACAACCACGACGGCGCCGACTACGACGACTACGTCGGGCTCGGCTTCTCCGCCCGTGCCCGACGGCTCGGTCGTGAGCGGCCAGTGGACCGGCACTAATTCGCTCAGCACCGGCGCACTTGTTACGTCCCATGCAGGCGATGTACTGGTGTTGGCAATCAGTGCCGAGACCGACGTCACCTCGGGCACTCCCACGGTCAGCACGGTCAGCTCAACAAGCGGCCTTGTTTGGAAGCGCCAGGCCCAGGTGAGCGGCGCCGGCTACTACGCCGGCCAGTACGAAGGTGCCGAGGTCTGGTACGCAGTCGCGCCCTCTGCGTTGTCGGCTGAAACAGTCACGATTACCTATTCGAGCGCCAACGCGGTCGACGACGGCAGCTACTACCTGTTCGCGCTCTCCGGCGCCAACACCACCACCCCCTTCGACCCGAACTCTTCACTGCCGGGCTCAGCAATCGGCAGTGGCTCTAAAGACAAGGGCCCCTTCATCACGTCCGCCACGGTTTCTACGAGCTCTGCAGGCGACTACGACTTCGCCTTCGGCTCCATCTTCAACGGTACGGGCGGGGGCTCTGGTGTGGTCAGCCTCGGCACCACCGACCTCGTCCCGTCTGGGCTCAGCCAGATCGGCTCGCAGAACAACCAAGGTGGCGAGTACTGCGACATCAGCACCCTTGCCGGCGGCGCCAGCACCGTTGCACTGTCTGGGGCCACTGCCGGCTGGAACTTCACAAGCTCCCACAACAATGCGTGGGCAGTGCTGTTCGACGCAGTGCAGTAGGAGATGCGGTCCGGTACGAAGACTGCCGGGCGGCCATGGAGCCAATCGGCCGCCCCGCAACGGCGTTACTTCTCGACGTTGGCCCGTTCGCGCTTGACCTTGTCCCAGAAGTTGGCAGGCATCAGTTCGTACCGGTCGTGGTGGGACTTGAAGCGGCCCCGGCCACCGGTAAGGCTGCGCAGGTCGATCGCGTAGCGCGCGAGCTCGGCAGTGGGCACGAGAGCGATGATGATCGACTCGCCGGGCTGGCCGGTCTCGGTGCCTTGCACCCGTCCACGGCGGCTGTTGAGGTCGCCAAGCACGTCGCCCTGGTAAGCGTTAGGGACGGTCACTTCGAGCAACGAGAGGGGCTCGAGCATGACAGGGCCCGCTTTGGCGAGAGCCTCCCGGAGGCCGAGCGCCCCGGCCATCTTGAACGACATCTCAGACGAGTCGACGGGGTGGTGCTTGCCGTCGAAACAGGTGACGCGAACGTCGACGACAGGCCAGCCGAAATGACCACCGTCGGACATTGCCTCCTCGGCACCTTTTTGCACGGCCGGTATGTACTGGCGAGGGATCACGCCGCCGACGATGTTGTCGACGAACTCGAAGCCCGCCCCCCGGTCCATGGGCTCGACCCGTAGGAACGCCACACCGAACTGGCCGTGACCGCCGGTCTGCTTTTTGTACTTGCCTTCTGCTTCGGCGTGGGCGCTCACCGTCTCGCGGTAGGGGATGATGAGCTCCTCACTTTCGACACCAACCCCGAACTTGCGGGAAAGCCTCTCCATGGCGATGCCGAGATGGGCCTCGCCGGTGCCCGACAGCACGGTCTGATGGGTCTCGTCATCGCGGCGCACGAACAGGGTGGGGTCCTCTTCCTGAAGCCGGTGCAGGGCGGTCATGAGCTTGTCCTCGTCCGCCTTGCTCTTGGGGTGGATGGCGATGGAAAGCACCGGAAGAGCGGCCTCGGCCAGCCAGTTGCCGGCCGAACCGGGGGGCAGCATCGTGACGGGCATATTGCGCGGCGTCAGGGTATCGCCGGTGTTGGTGGCGGCGAGTTTTGCAACCGCAGCAATATCTCCCGCGGCCACCTCGGTGAGCGGGAGTTGTTCCTTGCCCCGTAACGTGAAAAGCGCGTGGAGACGCTCCTCAGCTTTCGACCTTGGGTTGAACATCACAATATCGGGGCGCAATGTGCCAGAGGCAACCTTGAAAAGCGATATTTTGCCGACGTAGGGGTCGGCGATCGTCTTGAAAACCCAAGCCAGCGGTTGGCCGGCCGAATCGCAAGGGATCTCGACAGCTTCCGCACCAGCACTGCCGGGAGCGCGCACCTGAGCTGACGGTCGCTCAAGAGGGGAGGGGGCGACGTCGCAAATGCAATCGAGCAGCCGGTCGATGCCCACCAATTTGGTCGCTGAGCCACAGATCACGGGGAACACCTGAGATGAAACGACCCCACGAGCGAGCGTTTTGGCCAGCTCTTCGGCGGAAATTTCGTCGCCCTCGAGGTAGCGGGCCATGAGGTCGTCGTCGGCCACCACGATGCCTTCCACGAGCGCGTCCCGCACCGAGTGCTCCTGGGCGGCCATGCTTTCAGGTATGGGCGCTTTTGAGGCTGTGCATTTACCCGCTTCATAGATGAAAGCGGCGTCCGTAAGTAGGTCAGCGATCCCGTGGAAGTCGTGCTCCTCACCGATGGGGAGCTCGAGGGGGGCCACGCCTGCGCCGAAAGACTGGTGCAACTGCTGGAGAACGTTGGGGAAATCAGCGCGCTCCCTGTCGAGCTTGTTCATGAAGATGAGACGCGGGATGCCGAGCTCGGCCGCCGCTTTCCAGAAAATCTCTGTCTGCACCTCGACGCCGTCGACCGCGCTAACCACGAGCACCGCAAGGTCGGCAACGGAAAGCGCCGCCAAGGTTTCCGGGACGAAGTCCGCGTAACCCGGGCAGTCCAACACATTGACCTTGTAGCCGCGCCACTCCAGGGCGGCCAGTGAAAGGCTGGTGGACATGTGATGGGAGTGTTCTTCGGGCTCGAAGTCGGACACGGTCGTGCCGTCCTCCACCCGGCCAGCCCTGTTCGTCGCGCCGCTGCACAGCAACAGGGCTTCGGTCAGCATGGTCTTGCCGGAGCCCCCGTGGCCGACGAGCGCCACATTGCGGACCTTTGCTGGTGGGTACGGTTTCATCCGAGCACCTCATCTTTCCCCCGCGGGTCGCCCCGTCGGTGTTCCCCTTCGCGGACCGGTCCAGGCCGCTGCAGTTAAGCTACATTCTCCGCTGGTCGGGGCCAAGGGTCGAGATTCTGCTCTTGTTGGCCTGGTACCGGTCCAAACGCCTTGTCTTGTGAGCATGGGTGGTAACCTGAGCTACGCCCATCGGCCATAGGAGCAGGTAGTTGTTCGACGCACGCTTCCGGACGGCGGTAGACAAAGCTGTGAGCCCGGCCGGGCAGGCCCTCCGGCGCACCGGCGTGTCCCCCGACCATCTGACAGCGACGGGCATTTTGATGTCCATCCCCGCTGCCTGGGCTATCGCGACCGGCCGCCTGATAATCGGGATGCTCCTGCTCATCGCTTCGGCGCTGCCGGACCTGTTCGACGGGAGCCTCGCACGGGCGAGCGGGCGGGCAAGCCCGCGGGGAGCGTTTTTCGACTCGGTGGGCGACCGTATCAGCGACACCGTCGTTCTGGCGGGTATTGCCTGGTACGCGCAGGACCGTTTCGGCCACCACGCCGCACTTGTGCCACTTGCGGTTCTGGGCGTTTCTCAGCTGGTGTCCTACATAAGGGCGAAGGCGGACACTCTTGGGATCGATGCCAAGGGTGGCCTGATGGAGCGCGGCGAGCGGGTCGTCGTGTTGTGCTTCGCGCTCGAAGTTCCCGGCGGACATGCTTTGGCTGCTTTGGGTGATCATCATCCTGTCGTTCCTTACTGCGGCGCAACGTTTCGTAAAGGTCTGGCGCCAGGCCGACCGGCCACCGGCACCGATACCGGTCGAGCCGGCTGCCGTGGTCTTGCGTTGGAGGGCCTGGCGCGAAGAACGCGCCGGGCGCGAGGCAACTTGGTGGGCCAGGGCACCCAGGGGCCCCGGCTCGTCGGCGAACGGCGGCTTGCCGTTCCTGTCGGGCAGTAGGCGCCCAGGCTCCGGTGCCGCCGGGAGCCGCTGGCACGAGCGTCGCTTGGCGCGCCGGGAACGGTTCCCCGACGATGCCAACGTCGGTAGCAGCGCGGTCGTGGCGAGCGGGCAGGACCACGGCCAGGACCAACGCCGTGCCGAAATGCACGATGAGGCGCGGGCTCGGCGCCGCAACGAGCCCAAGGGACAGAGCGCGGGCTAGGCGGAGGACTGGCCACCACAGAGGCGTTGACCTAGGTTGGCTCGCGGTGCTGAGCAAGCAGCTCGCGGTTTACCGCGTCGGTGCGGCGGTTGCTTCGGCGCTGCCTGGCGAGGTCGCCAGTGGGGTTGCTCAAGGCTTGGGTGCCATGCTGGGCCGGCTACCCGATTACGACGGCAAACGGGCCGTCGTAGCTTCGCACATGGCGCGAGTGCTGGGCCGCGAGCTGGGCCGGCCAGAGCGGCGCCGCATCGTTGCCGAGGTGTACGGCTACTACGCGAGGTACTGGGCGGAGAGCCTTCGGCTCGCTTCTGTGCCCCAGGCTCAGGTGGCCGCGGGAGTGTCGGTCGTCGGAGAGGACCACCTCAGCTCTGCTGCAGCGCTTGGGCGGGGCGTGATCATCGTGACCCCGCACCTTGGGGGTTGGGAGTGGGGTGGGCGGTACCTGATCGGCAGAGGGCTGCCCGTGAGTGTCGCGGTGGAGGCGGTCGAGCCGAAAGACCTGTTCGACTGGTTCGTACGCTTCCGCGAACAGCTCGGTTTCCAGGTCGTGCCGGTCGGGCCGGGGGCCGCCACAGCGCTGCTGCGGGCGCTCAAGGAAAACCGTGTCGCTTGCCTACTATCGGACCGTCTCGTCGGCGGAGCATCTGGCATCGAAGTTTCGTTCTTCGGAAGCCCGGCAAGGTTCCCGGCCGGGCCGGCGGCGCTGGCGCTACGCTCCGGTGCGCCGGTGGTCCCGGGGGCGATCTACTTCGGCAAGGCGGCCAGCTCGCACCGGGTCGTCTTCCGCCCCCCGATCGAGTTCCCGCCAGGTTTGAGCTTCAGGAATGCGCTGAACACAGGTACCCAGGCCATCGCCGGCGAACTCGAGCACCTGATAAGGCAAGCCCCCACCCAGTGGCACCTGCTCCAGCCCAACTGGCCAGGAGACCCGCAGCTCTACAAGCCCTCGGTATGGGCACGACGAGAGGCGCGGGCGCTAGTCGAGCCGCGGTTCGCTCAGTGACGGCGAGGCCGGCGTGCTCCGGGTAGGCCTGGTTTGCCCGTACAGCCTGAGCATCCCGGGCGGGGTGCAGGGCCAGGTCCTGGGCATCGCGAGGGCGATGCGCTCGATGGGGGTCGAGGCCCGCGTGCTTGCTCCTTGCGATGGGCCGCCCCCCGACCCTTGGGTTTCCCCTCTCGGGGCTTCGGTCCCTGCCGCAGCCAACGGGTCGGTCGCGCCGATCGCACCGGACCCGGCTGCTTCGCTGCGCACCATCAGGGTGCTGCGCGACGAGCGCTTCGACATCGTCCATCTTCACGAGCCGCTGGTACCTGGCCCGACCCTCACGGCGCTCCTGTTCAGCGATGGCCCCTTGGTCGGGACCTTCCACCGTGCAGGTGCGATCGCGTGGCACACGGTGATGCGCGGCCCCGGCCGGTGGGCGACGCGCCGGCTGGGCCTTCGTTGTGCGGTGTCCACGTTGGCGTTGGAGACCGCGCGTCAAACTCTGGGAGGCGACTACGAGCTCGTCTGGAACGGCATCGACATCGCGCTCGTCTCGGCGGTCGAGCCGTGGCCGACTTCGGGGCCGACCGTGCTGTTCCTTGGGCGCCACGAGCCCCGTAAAGGACTGGCCGTGCTGGTCGAGGCGGTGGTGCGCCACGGGGTCGAGGCAAAGATCTGGGTTGCCGGCGAGGGACCGCAGACGGCTTCGCTGAAAGAGGCCACGTTGGGCGACTCGCGCTTCGAGTGGCTCGGGGTGATCAGCGAAGACGAGAAGTTGCGGCGGCTGCGCGGTGCCGACGTCCTGGCCGCGCCCTCTCTGCACGGGGAAAGTTTCGGCGTGGTCCTGCTCGAGGGGATGGCTGCGTTCACGGCCATTGTCGCTAGCGACATCCCGGGCTACGCGAACGTGGCCCGTCCAGGCAAGGACGCCATCTTGGTCCCGCCCGGGGACGCCCAGGCCCTTGCCGCCGGCCTGCGCGAAGCGCTTGGCGGGGGGCCTGTCATCAAGGCGATGACGGAGTCGGCATACGAGCGGGCTGCGGAGCATTCCCTCGCTTCGCTGGCCCGGCGCTACCTCGAGCTGTACGCACCCCTGCTCGTCAAGCAGTAGAGGTCGTAAGGCCGCCGAGGTCGCAAACCAGTCGATGAAGCCATCGGGGCTGGAGCGGACGTGAAATGCGGCACAGGGGCGTAGTCGACCGGTCGCGCCGAAGTAGCTTTTGAACCCCGAGGCCCTTGTGGGCCAGGTAGGCGGAAAGGTCGGCCACGTGAGAGGTTCAGGGCGGTTGTCAGCTAGACAGCGCGGCTACTTCGACGCGGTGGGCGTCCTCATTTGCGAGGTCGTACTACTGGCCGTCTTGGTCAACGCCGGCTCCGTGCTCGGCACAGTCGACCTCACCCATTTCGCAAGGTGGCTTCAAGCGACCAGCCCGCAGCGGGTTGTCACGGCCTGGCTCCGCGTGTTCGGGACCGCCGTCTCCGGCTGGCTGCTGCTCACGACCGTGGTCTACGGGCTTGCTGCACTGAGCGGCAAGCGCGGCTTGCTGGCGCAGGTTCACCCGGTAACCCTGCCGATATTGCGCAGGGCCCTGGACGCCATGGCGGCGGCGTCGGTTGCCGCATCATCCATCGGCAGCACGGCCGCGCTCGCCGGCGCTTCGGTCCCTGCGCACCCGCCAATTACAGCCGTCCAACCGCTCAAGACGCCCCGGCCCGCGGCACTGGCTGTCGCTCGGGTGCCACGCCACCTCGTAGCCCCGCAGAGCGTGGCTAGTTCGGCGATCGGTCGCCATTTCCCCCACCCGGGCCTCCTCGACCACGAGCTTCCCGCGACGTCCGCGTTCGCAGGCAAGCCCGAAGAGGTACCCAGCCAAGCCAACGGCTTCGCCGGGCTGCGCAGGGGTACCAAGGTTATCGTCGTGGAGCGGGGGGACTGCCTATCGGTGCTCGCCGCAAGGCACCTCGGCGACTGGCGGTTGGACAGCGAGATCGAGGCCCTCAATTTCGGCCGCGTCCAGCCCGACGGGCGCGCGCTGGTGAACGACCACTGGATTTACCCGGGCTGGGTGCTGGTGATGCCGGCGGACGCGGTCGGTGCCCAGGTGGTCGGCGGGGGCAATGTCCTAAAGGCCAACGCGGGCCATAGGCCAACCGGGCATGAAGGGGAGCCCTTGGCAGCGCCCCTGAGCTCTGCGGCGCCACCGCTGTCACACCACGCCGCATTGGCCCAACACCCTGCGCCAGCCGAGCACGCCGCCCCGGCGGTTCACGTCGGGGCCGTCCCGGCAGCGCCACGTTGTTGCCAAGCGCGCAGTGGCACCCGCGCCGCCAAGCGACGTTGCTCCCGCGGCCAGGCCCACGGCTCATATGGAGCCCGAAGAGACCGTCACGGCCAACAGCCACTTAGAGCTGGTCGCAGCTGCCGGCGTGGCGGCGATCGCGGCCGCGGGGATCATCTGGCGGCTGGACTGGTCGCGGCGTGAGCAATTGCACGCTCGCCGACGAGGTCGTCTAATCGCGCCTAACAAGCCTGCGGTCCAAGCGGTCGAGCGCCGCGCGGGCGATCGCCAGCGAAGAGGCGATGCGCTGGGTTGACCTGGGGCTGCGTTACCTGAGCGGCCTCGTCGAAGAGCATTCCCGCGCCAAGACCGGGCTCACCCCGTCGGTAGTGCTGGTCCATGCTGGTAAACGGGGCCTCGAGCTCGTTGTTTCGCCCGCCGTCAAGGGGCCCATCGGGTGGTTCGAGGCGAGCGAAGACGGCACGAAGCTACTTCTCGACGCTGAGGTAACCCTCGAGGACCTGCGGGTTCTCGGGGCCGACCACTGGTCGGCTTGGCCGGCACTGGTGAGCCTCGGGAATGACGCCGACGGAGCCCTGCTGTTCAACCTCGAGCACGCCGGGTCGCTGTCGGTCGACGGCCCGAGCCGTCAGGTTCAGGGCACGCTGGCGCGTATCGCATTGGAGCTGTCCAGCCAACCATGGTCCGATGAAATGCTCGCCGCGCTGTACTTGATAGGGGAATGCTCGCTGGACGGGCGCCTCAGGGGGGCGCACAGGGTCGCCGGCGACGACGCGATGGACCTAGCCGAGATGCTGGACCGAGTATCGACGGCGCGTCAAGAACTCGCGGGCTCTGTACCCCTTTCGGTCTTGCGGGCTGTTGCTTGCGAAGCCCCGCCCTATGTGGCCATCGCCTTCCCGGGGGCCGACGCAGAGCTGCTGCGGTGCTTGGCGGAGGCCGCCGTCCCTGAGCGCAGCGGGACCGTGGTCGCGGGCGCCGGCCCCTTTGGCGACGCGATGTGGAGGCTGGTCATCGGGCCAGGCGGAGAGGCGTCACTTAGCGGCCGGATAGACGAACGCCCGGTGTCGTTCGATTTGAAGCTGGAATGTGACCCCGAGGAGGTGGGCTTGTTGAGTGAGGCTCTGGGAGCGACGTCTGACAGGGAGGGGCGCCCGACCGATGAGCCCGTCGGGAGCTCCGATGCACCTGAACGGGTCATCGACATCAGGTCGAGCCTCGCCCCGCAGGAGCGTGGCGAGGTGGAGATTTGCCTGCTCGGGCCAGTCGAAGTGGCCGGGGGCGACATGAGCGCGCTCGAACCCTCCCGCAGGATGGCGGCCCTCGCGATGCTCGCTTATATGGGCGCTCATGACAGGCCCGTCAATGCTGATGAGCTGGCCGGCGCGCTGTGGCCGCTCGACGCCACTAAGGAGAACCTTGGAGGACCGCAGCGCAAGACCGTTATGAACGTGGTCTCGCGCGCCCGCCTCGTGCTTGGTTACGGCGCCCGCGGCCAGGAGCGCCTCGCCTATTCGGCGCAGGGTTACCGTCTGGTAGCAGAGGTGACTACGGACTTGGCCCGCTTCGAGGCCCTACTGGCGAGAGCTCGCCTCGCATCGGCTCCTGACGCGATGGGGCTTCTGCGCATGGCGCTCGAGCTCGTTAGGGGAGAGCCGTTCGGCGGGGCGCTGTCGAGCCAGTTCTTCGAATGGGTGGCCAGCGAGCACCTGGACCTGACCCTGACGGCCCGGGTTGTGGACACCGCCGAGGAGCTCGGCGAGCTTGCGCTGGACGTCGGCGATTTCGAAACGGTCCTTTGGGCGGTAGGCAAAGGGCTCCAGCTGGAGCCGACTCGGGAAGAACTGTTCCGCCTCTGGATGCACGCGCTGGGGCGTTCGGAGCGGCCCGCCAAGGTCGACGATGTTTACCGACGGCTAATGCTTGTGCTCCGACAACGGCTCCACCCGCTGCAGGAACCGCAGGACGCGAGCCGCGAGGTGTGGCGTAGCTACACCGAACACGCAGCCCTATCATGAGGCCGTGCCTGCAGTGGTGCTCTACAGGGAGTGTGCCACCCTGGGCGAGCGTTGGGCCCGCTGCGGATTTGGCTTGCCGCTCAGGTCGTGGCGGGCGAGCTGGGAGCGCGTCAAGGTCGACGTCGACGAAAACCTCGAGTTCTCGGTCAGGACCGGGACGCGCCACGTCGTAATAATGGCGCCCGGCCATCACGAGATCCGCGTGAGCGGGCGCGGGTTCGTGCCCTCAGCCGCCACCATTGAGCTGACCGGGGAGGGACCGGTCATCGTCGCCGTAACCCCTCATTACTTGGAGTCGGTCAGTAGGTCGACCCCGCTGGGCCAGCTACGGGCACACGTGGTTGGCGGCCCCGAGGAGCTTCACCCGTACCGGTTTTACAAAAGCTGGCCCGTGTTCGTGCCCGCGCTCGGCTCATCGGCCGTGGCAGCTGCAGGCTTGCTGGCGGTCGCGTCGGCGGTCTACGTCCTGACCCAGCACGTGCTGGTCGGGCTTGTTCTCCTTGCGTGCACCTGTGTCGTCGTACCGACGCTGCTCATCAGTGGGATCGGCGGGCTCGTCATGGCGGTGCGCTTCCTACGGCTCTCCGCTGATTGGCGCGCACCACGCAAGGCAGGAGCACCGGTTGGCTCAGGGGCGGCAGATAGGGCTCCCGCACAGGTGCCCGGTACCGGTCACGAGCCCCGGAAGGGGGGCGAGGGCTCGTGACCGGCCCGATCCCAGGGGCGAGGGTTCCCTGGTGGCTTGCCCCGCATCCTGCGGGACACCTTGTAAATTACTGACCGAAGGTTTCGGGGAAGCAACAGTTATGTTGCAGCCCGGTAAACACTTGTAAGCGCTTCCATGAACAGGTTACACGCCGGGGAGGGCTCCCCGCAACCCCTTTGGCCCCTTTTGGCATAAGCAGAGCGATGCCTTCCTTGCCATGGCCCACCAGGCGGGGCCCTCCTGGTGCTGGCCTTTTGGCGCTCGTGACGGTCCTGCTAGCGGGGCCGGTGCTAAGCGCTTGCGGGGGCCAACAGCCCGAGAGCGCGGCAGCTGCCGGCCCGGCACTTTCGCCGGCACGCCCGGTGCATAAGCCCGCCGCGCCACCGCCCACGACTACGGTGCCGCCTCCTACGACCACAACTACGGTCCCGCGGCCGGCCGGCCCTGTCCTGGAAGTCGGTGATTCTCTCGGCATCGACCTCGGGTGGGGGCTGAGCGATGAGCTGTCCGGCAGGCGGGCCCGCTTCATTGCGGCCGCCGTAGGCGACACCGGCCTGGCCGACCAGGCTTACTATGACTGGCCGGCCCAGCTCTTGGTCGATCTCCGCCTCTACCACCCGGCGACGGTGGTCGTTTTCCTGGGTGCCAACGACGTCGAGAGCTACTACTCGTCGGACCGCTTCTTGGCGTTCGGCTCGGCCGGTTGGGCGGCGTTCTACGGCAAGCGGGTGGCAAGGATGATGGACGAGGCTGTCGCCGCGGGCGCCAGGGTGCTCTGGGTAGGGATGCCCCCGATGCAGAGCCCGAGTTTCTCCTCGGACATGGCAACCTTGAACGCCGTCTACCGGGCAGAGGCCTTAGCCCACCGGCCCGATGTCAGCTACTTGGCGTCTTGGAGGTTGCTCGGCGGTCCGCAAGGCCAGTACAGAGGGTCGCTAGCCGGCGCAGACGGGGAACAGGTCGCCCTCAGGGCACCTGACGGCGTCCACATCACGCGCGCAGGCGGCGACCTGCTCGGCAAGGCTGTCGTCGCGAGGTTGAAAAAGTTCGGCTGGCTTTGACTTGAAGACCGCCTGCCGGCGGGCGAGGGACCCGCTGGCAGGCGGCCCATTCTCACCTAAGAGCCCAGAGAGGGGGGTGGCTCTGATTGGCTCTAGGGAGAATGGTGGGGAAGTCAATTCCCCTCTGGCATTCTCTGTCGGCACTGGCCCGAGGTAGTTGAGGAGGAAACCGGCCAATAGTTTCAGAGTGCCCGAAGAGTACTGCTTTGTCCCGTAATAGATAATTGCCTGCCCGCCTCAGCCTCGAATGAGGAAGACCTGATCTTCTCCTAAGTGTGCAAATTCGGCGTTAGTGCTCGGCGGGCGCGCTGAACGCCTCGGCGGTGCCGACCGCGGCCAGGAGCGCGTGAGCGAGTGCAAGTGCCGACGCAGGGTCGAGCTCGACGGCCACACGCGGCTGACGGGCCGCGCCCCGGGTTCAAGAAGTCCACATTCACGGTGTGCTCGGCAGGCGCGTGCACGGGGTGGTCGAAATAGACGGTCGCGGACGAAAGAGGGAACCATCCGGAAGGGCCTTTCCCGCTGCCGCTTATTGCGACCGTCTCGGTTTCGTAAGTGCACATCGTTGCCGTCCCTACGAGGCCAAGTAGCGGCCGAAGAAGTTCCCGATCCGCTCCCAACCGTCGTTGGCGGCCTCGGGGCGGAACGAAGGGCGGTCCACGCAGAAAAAGGCGTGCCCCGCGCCCGGGTACGAGTGGAACTCATAGGTCTTGCCGTGTTCGGCGAGGGCCTTTTCCAAAGCAGCGACTTCCGCCGGTGAAGGGTGCTGGTCCTCTTCGCCGAACAGGCCAAGCAGCGGGCAGGACAGGTCATTGGCCTTTCCAACCAACGGGCTCATCTTGACGGGGAAACCCTCCGGCATTGGGTTGACGATGGCGGCCCCGTAGCAGTCGACGGCGGCATCGAGCTGCAACGAGACGGCCGCGAGGAAAGCTCTGGCGACCGCCCGAGCAGTAGCCGATGGTGGCTACCTTGCCGTTGGAGGAGGCAAGTGACTTTATGTGCTTGCTCGCACCGTCCACGTCGCCCACGAGGCGTTCGTCCGGCACGCCGCCCTGGGCTCGCGCTGTGGCGGCCGCGTCGTCGGGGCTTGCGCCTGGTGCTTCACGGCTGTAGAGGTTGGGCATCAGGGCGATATATCCCTCGTCCGCAAAACGGCGGGCGATCTCCTTGCTGCTGCGGTCATAACCGGGCATGTGGTGGATGACGACAACCCCCCCGAACGGCCCCTGACCGAGGGGTTGCGCGAGGTAGGCCTCGATCTGGTCGCCGCCGTGGCCGGCGATGGTAATCGTTTCAGCTTTCAAGTCGTGGCTCATACGCCCGAGGCTACCGCAGCCCAATCACGCTTGTTCGTGGCCGGGTTTTAACGCCAAGGTCACCCTGCGGGGCGCGTCCGCCAGGAGCCAGCCAGCCATCTCCCTTTGGAATTTGCTGAGTTGTCGCGGGCCACAGTTGAGCACAACGCAGCAAGCTTGCCATGCCAACCGCCTAGCCAGGAAGAGCCCGAGCTCGGCTAGGCGGTTGACGGCCCTGGGGCAGGCAGGATCAGGCGGCAGGCGGGTCGGTCGTGGTGGTCGGGCCTACCGGGGGGGTACCCGGGCCTTTCGAGGCGCCGGGCGCCCATGCCTTGCGGTTGGCTTGTACTTGGGTGAGGTCGACGACCGTTTGAGCCGTAGCGGTATTGCCGCTAACTGTCGCGGTTATGGTGACGGTGTCGCCATTGTTCACCGAGGTGATCCCGCTTGAATCGGCGTTGACGACGGTGGACGAATCGACAGTGTACGTCTGGCTGAACCCGTCGGCGCTCGTGACCGTGATCGAACCCGCGCTCACTGCCCCCGCCGTGCCGTACTGAGTGTCGATCGTCTCGTAATCGCCGTTAGGGCCTTTTAGCGTGTAGGACCCGTGGATAACGCCGCCTGGGCCGAAGGAGCCGCCGAGCGTGCTCAGGCCGCCAAAGCCACCGGGGGCGCCAAAGCCGCCAGGGGCGCCGAAGCCACCGCCCATGCCACCGCCGCCACCCTTGCCGGGAACGCGCGGAACGCTGCAGGGCCGCCTTGCCCGCCGGGGCCACCAAAAAAGCCACGGTGCCTGCCGGGCGTCGTGGACGGAGTGGTCGTTGTCGTCGATGAGCTGGCCGCTGCCGGGGTGGAGGTGGAGGAGGTCGTGGCAGAAGCAACCGCCGCAGCACCTGCGCCTGCGCCAAGGATCACTGCGAGACCAGCAGCCGTCTTTGTCAGCCGCGACCGACGGGGCCTGCGAGGGGCACCTGAACCAGGAGGTGGCGGGGGAGGGGTGAACTGATAGACGTCGGCATCGTTGTTGTCATTGCTCATCTTGAGCTCATCTCCTTGCTCCCGGAGCATGGTATGGCTACGGCTAGCACTCGCGAGTCTGGTGCTCGGACATGAAAACAACATAAGGGCAGCCTGAGCCTTCAGGCGATGTCTGAGCAGGGCGCCTCTCCAGGTGGCCGGGCGCCCGCCGAGCGGGTCAGAAGTCTCTCATGACCATGCCGGTACGTGGCTTCGGCCAGAAAAATGTCGTCTTGGGCGGCATTCGCGCGCCCCCGTGCGCCGTCCGGGCGATCTGGGAGACAGTCGCCGGCCGGCAGAAGACCGCAGCGTTCGCCTCGCCTGTCCCTACGGCCCTGAGGGCGTGCGCGACGTCGTGCTCGTAAGCCAGGTTGTGCGGGGGCAAGGCGCCAAGCGCGGCGTCTATGCGGCTCGAGTCGAGCTCGAAGCCGGCGGCCGGCCCTGTGGCCCGTGGGACGGCGAGCCAGCACCCGGACGCCGTTACGAGCGCGAGGCCCGAACCTGCGACATTTCCGCGATGAGCTCGGGCCCTTCAGCGGTCGTAGCCTGCAGGACAAAGCTGGCAGCGAGGCGCCGCGACCAGGTCAAAGCCGGCCGGCAGCCCCGATACGACACGGTGGATCGCCATTACCTGGAGCTGCTGTTCTGAGAGCTCCACGACCAACGAGAGCACTGCGTCATACCCAGGCTCGATGCCAGCGCCACCTGCCTTTGCACCTTCGCCCCCGTCCGAAGCGCTGCCGTCCGAAACGCTGCCGTCCGAGGTCCCGGCTCTCCGTTCGGCCTGGTATGCGAGCGCCGTCTCGTAACGGTGGTGCCCGTCGGCGACCAGCAATGGGCTGGCAGCGATCAACTTTGCCACCGCAGCGTGGACAGCGGGGTCGGTAACCGGCCAGATTTCGTGCACGGTGCCGTCGTCGTCGCGCGCGCTGGTTATGCCGGCGCCGCCTTCGGGCTTGCCCGTCGGCGCCGCGCCGAGAGCGTCGGCGAGACCTGTCTCAGAGGACAAGCACCAGATCGGCGAGGTATTGGCATGCGTCGCCCGGATCAGCTCGAGGCGGTCGCTCTTGGCTTTTGGCGTCGTGTTCTCATGGGGCAGGATGCCTCTTCCGGGCGGCTCGAGCACCAGCGCGCCGATCACACCGAGCGTGTGCCGTGGCTCACCGTTGGGCGCCACGTAGCTCATCCGGTAGCCGTAGAGGGCCGGCCTGTCTTCGCGGACGAGGGCGCGGCCCATCTGCCAGCTTTGGAGAAGCCGGGCAGCTTCGGCGTACTGCCCGTCGGGCAGCTCCACGCGCACGACGTTGTAGGGGCTGCGCGCCAAGAGGGCTAAGCGTTCGTCTTCGGTGATGATGTCGTACGGCGGGCAGATCACGACGTCCACGGAGCCGACGACCGCCAGGCCGGGGCGCAGGCCAGCAAAAGGCAATAGCTGCGGCATGCCTCCTGGCTAGCAGCACGAGCGGGGCCGGGCAACTCTAAGCGCACGGTGCCAGCCGTAGGGGCCGCTGGGCCTCAACGCGCCTGGCAGGTGGTGGTCGGTATCGTGGAGGAGTGGTACGGCCAGCCTTGCGAACAGGTGCACATTGGAACTGAGCGGCCCGATATGGGGGGCTTCCCCGGAGGGTGACCAGCCGGGTTGGCCCTCGTCCGCTGCCCCGTCGCAGGAGGCCCCGCCCGGCGCGCCGCAAGGAGATCCGGCCGCCCATTGGTGGCCGGAGCCGCCGAACGGTCATGCAGCGCCGTCCTGGCCGATAGGGCACGCTCCCGTGCCGGTGGCCCCGGCGACGAGGAACGGGGCGGTCCGGCCCGGTGGTAACGGGAAGCCGAAGAGCACGCTGCGGCGTGCTTGGGAGCGCATCGTCGGGGCCCTCGCAGCGATCGTGGCGTTCCTGGCCAAGTTCGGTGCCCTCCTGATCAAGTTGAAATATCTCGGCCTAGTGCTGTCCATGCTTGGTTTCGGTCGCTGCGTACGCGCTGTTTTTTGGATGGACTTTTGCCGCCTGCTTCGTGCTTTTGATCTTCGTGCACGAAATGGGCCATGTGGTAGAGCTGCGCCGCCAGGGCGTCCCGGCGACAGCGCCACTTTTTATCCCGTTCCTGGGGGCTTTTGTCGGGATGAAAGGAAGCCCGCGGAGCGCCTACCAGGAGGCTCTGTCTGGGCTAGCAGGCCCGTTGTTCGGCACCGCGGCCTCGGTGGTCCTGGGCTTTTGGGCGAACGCGACCGGTTCGCAGTTCTTGATGGCGCTGGCTTTTGTCGGTTTCTTCATGAACATGTTCAACCTGCTGCCGATGCTGCCCCTCGACGGTGGCAGAGCGGCCGCGGCGCTGCACCCTGCGATCTGGCTCGCAGGCCTGGTCGGCCTTATTGCCTGGGAGATCCTTTACCCCAGCCCGGTGATACCGATCATCCTCATCCTCGGTGGCTACGAGCTGTGGAGGAGGTGGCGGTACCGCAATAGCCCGGCCTCGCGCCTGTACTACGCGCTAGTGCCCCAGCAGCGGGTCACTATCGGGGTCATGTACCTCGCCCTGGTCGCCGTGACGGTGTACGGCTCGCACGCCACTTACGTGGCCCGCAGCTTCAATTGGTAAGCGGCTACAGGGTGCGCGTCGCGCCGTGACCGGCTCATCGTGGGCGGCCTGGCGGCAATGACGTGGGCACTGGACCTGGACGGAGTGGTGTGGCTCGCGGGGCGGGCAATACCGGGCTCTGCACAAGCTGTTAGCGAGCTTCGCGCTGGCGGGGGAGCGGGTCGTGTTCCTCACCAATAACTCGGGGCCGCTCGTCGCGGGCCACGTCGAGGCACTCGGCAAGGTCGGGGTGGAATGCGAGCCGCAGGACGTCACCACCTCGGCGCAGGCAGCTGCGTCGATGCTGAGCCCGGGCAGCAGGGTGGCCGTTGTCGGTGACAAAGGGATCCTCGAGGCGCTAGGTGAACAGGGCGTACAGGTTGTCGGTGCCAACGAGGGCCCTGACGCCGTTGTCGTCGGCCGTTGCTTGGAACTCGACTATTGGGCCCTTGCCGCAGCCGCCAGCGCGGTGCGCGACGGGGCCAGGTTCATCGCCACGAACACCGACTCGACGTTCCCGACAGGTGACGGGCTTCTCCCGGGCGCCGGGGCTCTCGTCGCTTTTATCGCAACTTCTGCGGGCCGCAAGCCCGAAGTCGCGGGGAAGCCGAACGAGCCGATGGCGGCGCTCGTGAAGGCCCGCTACGGTGCCCTCGACGTTGTCGCCGGTGACCGGCCCGATACGGATGGTCTTTTCGCCCAACGCAGCGGTTCCCGGTTCGGCCTTGTCTTTTCAGGCGTGACGCAGCGCTCCGACCTCCCATTCGAGCCCGCCCCCGACCTGGAAGCCGATGACCTGGCCGAGCTGGTCAGCCAGTACCTGAGCGGCTAAGGCGCTTCGTCGAAGAGCAAGGCCGGCAGCTCGGACATGTCGTAGAAGATGTGGTCCGCGCCGGCGAGAAGTTCGGCGGGTGTGCGGGCCGCGAAACCGAGCACGGCCATACCCGCCGCGCGGGCCGCTTGCACGCCGACTTCTGCATCTTCGACTACGACGCATTCGGACGGAGGAAAACCCATCTTGTGGGCGGCGAGCAGAAAGAGGTCTGGAGCGGGCTTGCCTTCGGCGACGTCTTCGGCGCCCCACCAGCGGTCGCCAAAGCGCTCGAGCAAACCGGCCGTCTCAAGGGCGAAGCGTATCCGGTCGCGGCGTCCGGACGAGGCCAGGCAAAACGGCGTTCCGGCTGCGTCCAAGCAGTCCAAGACCTTCTCGATACCTGGGACGGGCTGGAGGTACTTGGATATGAGGCCGAAAATGTTGGCCGTCATCATCTCTTCGAACGAAGCGGGGAGCGGCCTGCCGCTTTGTTGCTCAACGAGGCGGCGGGTGCGAGCCAACGTGTTCCCGCGGAACGCCTCCCCGCACTCATCAGCTGTCATCGGGTGGCCCAAGGCCGTAAGGGTCTCCGACATCGCCCGCTCCGCGAGCGCTTCGCTGTCGACGATTACGCCGTCGTTATCGAACACAACAAGACCCCAACGCGCCCCGCTCACCGCTCAAACGCTACCAGCAGCCACGGTTGCAACCTGGGAGCGGGCTTCTACTGCGCTCCCCGAGCTGGAGCGGCCGTATGCTCTCCATATGGGAACAGAGGATGACCTGAAGCGCTTGGGCCAAGCCGCTGCGGCGCTGGCCGGAGTGGCTGCCGCACGAGCGAAGGAAGCGGCCGAGCAATTGATTGGCCCCCGCGAGAAGGCACGTGCCAAGAAGAAGGCAGAGAACCTCGTCCAAGAGGGCCGCCATGCAGCTGCGGAGGTGATCTCCGCACTGCGGCGCGAAACCTCTGTGATCCGCGACGACCTGCAGAAGCTCGAAAAGAACCTCCGCGGGAACCAGCGGGACAAGGCGGAGCCGGGCGCCGAGACAGCTGTGACCGTGAAGACTTCGGCCTCGAAAAAGGCTGCTCCCGCAAAGAAATCAGCACCGGCAAAGAAGTCTGCTCCGGCGAAGAAGGCTGCGCCGGCGAAGAAGGCTGCTCCGGCGAAGAAGGTTGCGCCGGCGAAGACAGCCGCACCGGCAAAGAAGCTCGCCGCTGTGAAAAAGGCCGTACCGGCGAAAAAGGCTCCCGGAGCCAAGAAGGCTGCGGTAGTGAAGAAGGCCGCGGTAATGAAAAAGGCCGCCGCGGTCAAGAAAACCGTCACTGCCAAAAAGACTGTCCCGGCCCGCAAGGTAGGGGTGGCACGTAAGTCAACCGGCGCTGCCGGCCGCCCGCGTAAGGGAACGTCCTGAGCTGGGCGCCAGGAAGCGTCTTGACGTCGAACTGGTAAACCGGGGGCTGGCAACCACCAGGACGGAGGCCAGCTCGCTGGTGGAAGCTGGGCGCGTGCTCGTCGGGGGTGCCGTGGCCACCAAGACATCCCGCCAGGTGGGCCCGGGGGAGCCGCTTGTCGTATCGCCGCCTCCAGCGCGTTTTGCCAGCAGGGGCGGGGAAAAATTGGACGCAGCTCTAGGTTATTTCACGGTGGAGGTGGCCGGCAAGGTCGCGCTGGACGCTGGCGCTTCGACCGGCGGGTTCACCGACTGCCTACTCCAGCGGGGCGCAACAAGCGTTTTGGCCGTCGACGTGGGCCATGGCCAGTTGTTGCAGCGGGTCCGGTTGGACCCTCGTGTGGAAGTAATGGAACGCGCAAATGTGCGCTACCTCGCCCCGTCAGACGTTGGCGACCGCCGTTTCGACGTGGTTGTTGCCGATTTATCTTTCATCTCCTTGACGATGGTCGCCAATGCCCTCCTTGGGCTCGCCAAACCTGTCGCGGATCTCGTCGTGCTCGTGAAGCCACAGTTTGAGGCGGGCCGAGCGGTGGTGTCGAAAGGGAAAGGTGTCGTGCGTGACCCCGACGTATGGGCGAGCGTGTTAACCGGTGTCGCTGGCGCTTTCGAGGCGGGCGGCGCCGAGGTTGCCGGCGCGATGGCCTCGCCGTTACTCGGGGCGGAAGGCAACGTCGAGTTCTTCTTGCACCTGCGCACCGGTCACAAACAGCGTGCGGCTGGGGCCGGCGTTTCCCTAGACTCGATCGCAATGTCTGCGGTCGCGTCGAACAGCCCGTCGAGCGGTGCTAGCGGGACGGCGCTGCCTGCCGGTCAAAACGGTCATCGCTGAGATGGCGGTCATCGGCTTCGCCTCTCACGCCGGGCGCACCAACGCCGTCGAGCTCGCCAAATCGACAGCAGTGTGGCTCGAGAAAAAGGGCCACGAGACTATCCTGTTGCCCGAGGTCGGCCTACTGCGCGAGGAGCGCTCCGAGGCGCTCGCGAAACTGGATCTTCTGGTCAGCCTGGGCGGCGACGGGACGATGTTACGGACCGTTGGGATCGCCCTCGGCACCGAGGTCCCGGTGCTGGGGGTAAATTTCGGGCACTTTGGCTATTTGACTGCCGTTGAGCCAGACGGCCTGCGCCACGCCATCGAGAGGTTCATCCTCGGCGACTACCACCTCCACCGGCGCATGACTGTCGACGTCAGCGTGTTTTCAGACGGCTCCGAGCTTCCTCGCCTGAGCGCGACCGGGCTCAACGACATTGTGCTCGCGCGGCCCTCCGGCACCCACACAATCAACGCGAGCGTGGCGATCTCGGGGGAGCGTTTCCTCAGGTATGCCGCCGATGCGCTAATAGTTTCGACCCCGACCGGCACGACCGGCTACAACCTGTCGGCCAGAGGCCCCATCATCTCGCCGACACTGCGTTGCCTGGTGCTCACGCCGGTCTCCCCGCACATGCTGTTTGACCGCAGCCTCGTGCTTGACAGTGCGGCGACGGTGGCGATGGAGCTGGACGGCCGTTTCGATGCCGACCTGATCGTGGACGGGGTACCGCGCGGCCAGCTCGAGGTCGGCGGCAAGCTCGTGTGCAGCGCGGGTACGAGCGATGCGTTGCTGGTGAGCTTCGGGGACCGGGACTTCGGCACGGTGCTCAAGAACAAGTTCCACCTCGCCGACCGCTAACGCGCGGCGAAGGGAAGGCCCGGTACGCTCGCGCGATGCTGAGCGAGCTCAGGGTGAGCCAGCTGGGCGTCATTGAGGACCTCACGCTCGTATTCGGCCCTGGGATGACCGCCCTCACAGGCGAGACGGGCGCTGGCAAGACTCTCGTGGTCGAGGCGATAGAGCTGTTGCTCGGCGGGCGCGCCGAAGGGTCACTGGTGCGCCCCGGTGCGGCCGAGGCGCTTGTCGAAGGTCGTTTCGTGCTGCCGCCGGGTAGCGCGTTGCCCGGCTCTTCGCCTGTAGGCGCGCCTGACCTGGCCGAGGCATTAGACGGCTCGTCGAACCTAGCCGAGCGCGGCGGAGGTGGAGGGCACCTCGGAACCGGTGGAGATCGTGTTGAGCCGCGTGGTCCCTGTCGAGGGCCGGTCGCGGGCTTACCTCGACGGCAGGATGGCGAGCGTGGGTGCCTTGGCCGAGCTGGGGGAGCGCCTCGTCGACCTGCATGGCCAGCACGCCCACCAGTCGCTGCTCTTGGGAGCTGCCCAGCGCGCCGCCCTCGACGCGTACGCAGGAGCCGACCGCCGGGCGAGGCAAGACGCACGTGCCGAGGTGCGCGGGATTGATGAAGCCCTCGCCAGGGCAGGCCGTGACGCGGCAGGTCGCAGTGGCGAGATGGAACTCCTGCGGTACCAGCTGGGAGAGCTGTCGGCCGCAGGTATCACGGGCCCGGGAGAGGACGACGAGCTGGAGGTCGAGGAGGAACGGCTCAGCAAGGCGGCCGCCCACCGGGCCGCGGCGGAACAGGCTTACGAAGACCTGACGGGTGAAGAACAGGTGCTGGACCTGTTGGGCAAGGCGGTGACAAGGACCGCCGGGCACCCTCCCCTCGAAAGCCTGCACGACCGTCTGAAAAGTGTTGCCGCCGAACTGGCCGACGTTGCAAGCGAAGCTCGCTCGGAGGCCGAGGGCCTCGAAGAGGATCCTGAACGACTGGCCGAGGTGGCCTCGCGGCGGGCTCTGCTGCGGGAGCTTCGCCGGAAGTACGCCGGCCCCGGCGGCAGCCTCGCCGACGTGTTGGCCTTGCAGGAGGAGGCGAGGAAGCGACTGGACGAGCTCGAGGGCCTGGAGGAGCGCTCGGCTCACTTGGCCGGCGAGCGGGCCAACGCGCTCGCCAAGCTTCGCCTCGTGGCGAAAGAGCTCGGGGACGCCCGGCGGGCCGCCTCGGCTGCGTTAGCCGAAGGTGCCCAAGCGGGGTTGCGCAGCTTGGCGATGCCAAGAGCGCGATTCGAGGTGAAGGTGGGGGGCGCCCCGCGAGACGAAAGCCCAGGAGACGAAAACCCCCGAAAAAGCGCCGGAAAAAGCGATAACGCAGAGGCAGACGACATACGTGAGCTCTCCGGCGACGACGTCACCTTCTTGTTGGCAGCCAACCCGGGGGAGCCGTTGATGCCGCTGTCGAAGGTGGCATCTGGCGGAGAGCTGGCGAGGGCGATGCTGGCGCTGCGCTTGGTGCTCGTCAGCGGGCCGGACCGGCACGGCGGAGGGGCTGGCGGCGACGTGCAGGGACCCCTGGCTCTCGTGTTCGACGAGGTCGACGCTGGTATCGGTGGCGAAGCGGCGCTCGCGGTCGGTAGGTCGCTCGCCGCGCTGGGCCGGCGCTACCAGGTGATCGTCGTGACCCACCTCGCCCAGGTCGCCGCCTTTGCCGACGCGCAGATCGCAGTGAGCAAGATCGAGCGCGACGGGCGAAGCGTCGCCGTGGCTGCGGCGGTGTCGGGCAAAGACCGTGTTATCGAGTTGTCCAGGATGCTTTCCGGCCAACCCGACAGTGCGACCGCCCGACGGCACGCCGCGGAGCTCCTCGAGACGGCGCTCGTCGACAGGGCCCTTGACGACAGGGCGCTTGACGACAGGGCGCTTGACGACAGGGCGCTTGACGAGACGGCAATTGTCAAGACGCCACGGCGGGGCCAGGTCAGAACCGGGACGTGAGCGGCGAACGCTGGTGGCCGGCGCAAGCGGTGCATGACTCTGTGACCGGCAGCACCCGCAACCGTTCGGCGCCGACGGGGCCGCCGCAAGTGGTGCATGTGCCGTAGGTCCCCCTTTCCAGGCGCGTCAGTGCGAGCTCGAGGTCGTTCAGGTGCACCACAGCCTGTGCCCGCAATGCCGCCGTCTGCTCTCGTTCGAAGGCGATCGTTGCGCCCTCGGGGTCGTGCTCGTCGTCAGCGTTAGCATCCAGCGAGGCGGCGACGATGCCATTGAACTCGTCGACCAAAGCGCCTAGGCGTGCCACGGTTTGGGCACGCTCGACCTCCAGTATTTGGCGGGCCTTTACCTCGTTCATGGGCGACAACCTAGCGGTGTGCGACGGTTAGGCTCGCGGCGTCGGCGCGGCAAGGTCCGCCAGGTCGGGGAGGTTCGTGGGACATGGCTGCAGACGAGGCATTGACTGGCGAGGCCACAGAGCTGTTGCAAAAATTGATCCAGAACCATTGCGTCAACGACGGGACCGCCGCCTCAGGCGACGAGATCCGTAATGCGGAGCTGCTTGCCAATTACCTCAGCGGTGCGGGCATAGAGATCGAGCGCTTCGAAAGCGCACCGGGGCGTGAGTCCCTCGTCGCTCGTATCGATGGGAGCGACCCGACCGCCCCCGGCCTGTGCCTGATGGGGCATACCGACGTGGTACCCGTCAATCCGGCGGGTTGGCACGAGGACCCCTTCGGCGGGGAACTGATCGACGGCGAGGTGTGGGGCCGTGGCGCGATCGACATGCTCAACATCACCGCCACGATGGCCGTCGCCTTCAAGCACGTCGTGCAGTCGGGCTTCCGGCCACGCGGGTCGCTCATCTATTTTGCTGTCGCCGACGAAGAGGCCGGCGGGCGCCTCGGCGCCGAATGGATGGTCGACAACCATTGGGATGCCGTTGCAAGCGAATACGTTCTTACCGAGATCGGGGGATGGTCCGCCATGCCCGGGGACGGGAGCCGGCGCATCGTGGTTTGTGTTGCCGAAAAGGGACTGGCTTGGAGACGCTTGACCGTGAAGGGAACGCCGGGCCACGGTTCAATGCCCTACCGCACCGACAACGCCCTGGTCACCGCGGCCGAGGTTGTGAGACGCATAAGCGAGTACCGGCCCGCGCCCTCGGTTGGCGACCTTTGGCTCGAGCAGCTGGCCGGTCTCGACCTGCCGGAGAGCACCAAGGTGGCGCTGGCTGACCCGACGTCGCTCGACGATGCCCTGGCCGAGTTACCCGAAGGGCTGGCACGGCTGTGCCACGCCAGCACGCACATGACGTTGTCCCCGAACGTGGCACACGGGGGGGAGAAGACCAACACCGTCCCCGACCACGTCGTGCTCGAAGTCGACATCCGCACCCTCCCCGGCACGACTCGCGAAGATGTCGACACCCATCTCAAGACCGCGCTCGGCGACCTGGCAAATCGCGTCGAGGTGAGCTCGCTCCAGGAGTACGGCTCGACCCGTTCGGCCACCGACAACGCGCTATGGGAGGCGCTCGGCCACCAGGTCGGTGCTGTCTACCCAGGTTCGTCGCTGTCACCGTCGATCCTCGTCGGGGCGACCGATGCGCGCTTTTTCCGGGACAAGGGCTCCGTCGCCATGGGCGCTGCGCTCTACTCGCCGGAGGTGACCTTCGAGACTTTTGCGGGACGGTTCCACGGCAACGACGAGCGGGTCGACGTCGCTTCGCTCGGCCTGTCGACCGGGCTTTGGACCGGGGTAGTAAAGGAGCTTCTCGGCTGAGCACGGGCACTGCGCAGGACTACGAACGGATCGCTGTGGCCATTGAGCAGGCCCGAGTGTCCCTCGACGAGGGAGGCATACCCATCGGCGCGGCGTTGTTCAGGGGGGCGGACCTCTTAGGAGCAGGCCACAACCGCAGGGCCCAGCTGCGCAACCCCATCCTCCATGGGGAGATGGACTGCCTACAAAATGTCGGCCGCTTGGGCACCTACAGGGGCACGACGATGTACTCGACGCTGATGCCGTGCTACATGTGCTCCGGCACGATGGTGCAGTTCAAGGTACCGAGGGTAGTGGTGGGGGAATCGCTCACGTTCCCTGGTGGGCGAGGGTTCATGGAGGCACATGGCATCGAAGTCGTGGACCTCGAGATGGACGAGTGCGCCCAAATGTTGCAGGGGTTCATCGCGGCCAACCCGGACCTCTGGGCCGAGGACATAGGAGAGCTTTAGCGACCTCTGGTGGCATGGTTGGATTGCGGGACGGGCCGCGAAGGGCCAGAATCAGTGATCCGACCTAGGAGGACTTTTGAAGAAAGCAGCTACAAGAGGGCTCGCCGTGGCGTTGTCGACGTCGGCTCTCATGTTCGGAGCGGTTGCCGCCTCGGCATCCGCCGCGACCCGGGCCCCTGACGCAGCGGGTCGCACCCTTGTAATCGACAACTCTTTCGTACTCGTCACCGCCGACCCCGGTCACATGTTCGAGCCCACGGGCGAACTTGTGGTGAACGCCCTCTACGACACCCTTGTCACCTTCTACGGTGGCAACTTCAAGAAGGTCGTGCCAGACCTGGCCACGTCCTATCAGGTCTTGAACGGCGCCAGGAAGTATGTCTTCCACCTCAACCCGAAGGCCAAGTTCTCGGACGGGACGCCGGTCACCTCGGCCGATGTCGTGTGGTCGCTAACCCGGCTGATCAACCTGAAGGGCAACCCGGCGTTCCTGCTTGCCGGTGAGACGATCACCGCCGACGGCCCCGAGACCGTCGTCATGACCTCCGCCCAGCCCAACCCTGGTTTGCCCTACATCCTGCCCAACCCGGCCACCGGCATCTTGGAGTCGAAGGTCGTCGAGGCACATGGCGGCACCGACGCGGCCAACGCCTCCACCAAGGACACCGCCGAGAACTGGCTGGACACGACGTCGGCCGGCTCAGGGCCGTACATCCTCAAGTCGTTCAGCACGACGACGCAGGTGGTCCTGGACGCCAACCCCAACTACTGGGGCCCGCTCCGGCCTACTCGACCGTGGTGCTGCGCAACACGGCGACGGCCGCCGTCGAGCGCCTCGACGTACTGCGCGGGACCAACGAGATCGCCCTCGACCTCGACCCGAGCCAGGCGAGCGGGATGAGCGGCGTACAGGTCCTGCAAGGGCGCGTCGCCGAACGTGTTCTTCATGTTCGCGAACGACAACTCGAAGATCTCCAAGATCACGCCTAACCACGACTTCCAGATGGCGCTGCGCTACGGGATCGACTACGCCGGCTTGCTCCAACTCGCCGGAGCAGGCGTCGATACAGGACCCTGGCGTCGTCCCGTCAGCGTTCCTCGGTGCCCTGCCGGCCTCGGATGACGCCAAGTACGACCTGGCCCAGGCGAAGTCCTACCTGGCCAAGTCTGGTGTCGGCAGCCCGACGCTCAACCTCACCTACCCGACCGGCCTCACAGAGAACGGCCTTTCGCTTCGACGACTTGGCCGCTCGCCTGCAGCAGTACCTGGACCAGATCGGCATAACGGTCAAGCTGCAGCCGCAGTCGATATCGGTTGGGCTCGGCACCTACCGTGCGGGCACCGAGGCGCTCGGGCTGTGGTTCTGGGGCCCGGACTTCCCGGACCCGAGCGACTACCTCAACTTCGGCCCCGGTGCGCCTCGTCGGCCTGCGCGCAGGATGGACGGCCGCTGAGGACCCCGATCGTCGCCGCTATCGCCAAGAAAGCTGCGATCACGACCGGTATCGCGGCACGCCAGGCGATCTTCGAGAAATTCCAGCTGGCCATGAACGCGAGCGGCCCGTTCATCCCCTTGCTCCAGCCGGCAGAGGTCGTCGTCGGTACCAAGGGGATCAAGAACCTTCAGGCCAACGGGCTATGGCTGGTCGACCTGCGCAACCTCAGCTAATTGCGGCCTGGTGACCGCCGAAGGGCTACGGCCTTAGTTGGCCGCCCCCACCGTTACTGAGATCAACCGGCACCGAGCCCGGCGGGCCACACCCGCCGGGCTCGGGCGGTTCTTGGCCCGGCGGCTGGGGATCGGCGTTGTCCTGGTGATCGGGATCACCCTGGTTGCCTTCATCCTCACCCACCTTGTCCCGGGTGACCCGGCCGCGGCCAACCTGAGCCAGACGGCGCTCGGGGACCCGGCGATCGTGAAAGCCTTCTACCACGAGTACGGCCTGGACAAGCCGGTGCCGGTGCAGTACCTCATCTACCTGTGGAAGCTGGTCCACCTCAACCTGGGCATGTCCGAGCAGAGCCATCGCCCCGTGGCTACCGACCTCAGCCAGTACTTCCCGGCCACGATGGAACTGGCTCTTTTCGCCATCGTCATCTCCACCGTGCTCGGTGTCGGCTTCGGCGTCCTGGCCGCCGTCCGCCGGGGCCGCCCGATCGACGGTGGCCTTCGCGTGGTCAGCCTGCTCGGGGTTTCGATGCCGACGTTCTGGGTGGCGCTGTTCGTGTTCTACCTTTTTTACTACCGCCTCGGCTGGCTCCCCAACGGGGGGCGGCTCAGCCCGGGTCTCAGCCCACCCGGGACCATAACCGGGTTCTACACCGTCGACTCTCTTCTGCACGGGCAGTTTTCGCTCTTCTTCAATGCCCTCGATCACCTGGTCATGCCCGGCAGCGGTGCTCGGCTTGTTCACGGTAGGCACCGTGCTGCGCTTCACTCGTGCCTCGGTGCTCGAAGTCATAAACAACGACTACGTCCGGGCGGCGCGGGCCAAAGGGCTCTCGGAGTGGACCGTCATCCGCCGCCACGTAATGCGGCCGGCCTTGCTCTCCATCGCTACGGTCGCCGGCCTCGCCTTCGGGAACCTGCTCTCAGGCACGGTGCTTGTCGAGAACATATTTGACTGGCCCGGGATCGGCCAATATGCCTATCAAAGTGCCACGAACCTCGACCTTCCCGCCATCACGGGCGTGAGCATCATCGTGGCCATTGTCTACATCGTGATCAACCTGCTCGTAGACCTGCTCTACAGCATCCTCGACCCCCGGATCGAGCTGCGATGATCAGCTCAGGCGCTCTGGTCCCCGGTCCGGGCCAGCCGGCGGCTGGCGCCGGGCCGAGCCAGGACGGCCTCACACGCAAGGACCGGGCCGCCCTGCGACCGCCCTGGCGTCAGCCGCTCGCAGTTATCGGCATGGCCACGATCGTGGCTTGGGTGCTGGTGGCCATTTTCGCCCCCGAGCTGGCGCCTTTCACACCCGACAACCAGTTCGCCCCGCTCGGGGCGGCACCGTCACACCTCTACCTGTTCGGGACGGACGAGCTCGGCCGCGACGTGTTCTCCCGGGTCCTGTACGGGGCGCGCCTGTCCATGCCCTTGGCTGTTCTCCTGGTCCTCATAGCCATGACGATCGGCTCGGCTCTCGGCGCCGTGGCAGGCTTTTTCGGCCGCGCCGTCGACGCCGTGATCATGCGCGTAGCCGACCTCGTTTTCGCTTTCCCGGGGATCATCTTGGCCTTGGCAGTCGCAGCTGCCTTGGGCGCCTCGCTCACCAACGCCGTCCTCGCCGTCATAGTCGTGTCGTGGCCGTCGTACGCCCGCCTCACAAGAGCACTGGTGCTGTCGGCGCGCAACTCGGAGTACGTGACTTCGGCCCGCCTCCTGGGCAGTTCTTCTTGGCGCACCATCTGGGTGGAGCTCAGGCCGAACATCGCCGGGCCGATATTCGTGCTTGCCGCCCTCGACGTGGGCAACGCCGTGCTGTTGCTCTCGGGCCTTTCATACCTCGGCCTCGGTGCCAAGCCTCCCACGGCTGAATGGGGGGCCATGGTGTCCGAGGGCGTGCAGAACTTCAACCTCTGGTGGCTCGGCCTGTTCCCGGGGCTCGCCATTTTGACCGTGGTCCTCGCCTTTAATTTCATCGGCGATGCCCTGCGCGACATGCTTGACCCGCGGACCGCCCGGATGATCCGCAAATGAGCGAGGCACCCGTCCTGGAGGTCGACAACCTCACCGTGGCGCTGCGCACCGCCCGCGGTATGCGCAGGGCCGTAGACGGCGTCTCGTTCTCCATCGGAGAGGGCGAGATCCTTGGCGTCGCCGGCGAAAGCGGGTCTGGCAAAACCATTACTGCGCTTTCACTTCTCGGGCTGCTGCCCATCGGGGCACGCACCTCGGGAAGCGTGCGTTTCCAGGGTCGCGAGCTGCTCGGGCTCAGCCGCAAGCAACTGCGCGCAGTGAGGGGCGCGCAGGTCGCGCTCGTCTCCCAGGACCCGGCAACCTCCTTGCACCCGCTACTTCGTATCGACGTGCAGATGACCGAACACGTCATAGCCCATCTTGGTTTTTCGAAGGAGCAAGCTCGCCGGCGCGCCATCGAGATGCTGGGTGCGGTGCGGATCCCCGACCCTGAATCGGCGCTCTTGGCCCACCCGCACGAGTTCTCGGGCGGTATGCGCCAACGCATCGCAATTGCCATGGCGCTGGCGTGCGAGCCGCGGCTACTGGTGGCCGACGAGCCGACGACCGCGCTCGATGTGACAGTACAGGCCGGGATCCTGCGCCTCTTGGACCAGCTCCGTCGCGAACGCGGGGTCTCGGTGATGATCATCACCCACGACCTCGGCGTCATGTCGACTGTTTCGGACCGCATCTGCGTCCTGTACGGCGGCAAGGTGGCTGAGTACGGCGCCACGTCCTCGGTGCTCGGCCAGCCTCGCCACCCCTATACCGATGGCCTGATGCGGTCGCTGCCGAGCGCTTCGCAAGCCGGGTCGCCGATGGTGCCCATCCAGGGTTCCCCGCCGAGCCTGGACACCATGCCGGCTGGTTGTGCCTTCCATCCCCGCTGCGATTGGGCCGAAGAAAGTTGCCGCCTTGTGGTCCCAACCCTGCGGCGGGTCGAGGACGGGCGTTGGCTGGCCTGCGATATTGACCCGCTCCGTGGGCACGAGCCGGACCTGGCGCAGGTAGCCGAGATATGAGCGTCGTGCCGGACGGGGCCGCGCCGAGCAAAGCCGCGCCGTTGTTGGTAGTCCAAGACGTCGACGTCGCCTACCCGCGTCGTGGCCACGCACCGGTACCGCGCGGTGATCGGGGCCAGCATCACGGTGGCGGCGGGGGAGATCGTCGGGCTTGTCGGGGAGTCAGGGTGCGGTAAATCCACGCTCGGGCGGGCCGCGGTCGGCCTCGTTGCGCCCACCGCAGGCCAGGTCCGCTATCGCGGTGAGGTGGTCGAGGCCATGGGCAGAGCTACCCGGCCTGCCCGCCTCCGGTCGCTCCAGATGGTGTTCCAGGATCCGTACGCTTCGCTCAACCCGAGGCGCCGCATAGGCCGCCAGATCGCCGACGCGATCCGCCTGGGCACGGGGGCAAAGCTTGACGACCCCGAGGCACAACGGCGGGTGGCCGTCCTGCTCGAGCGGGTCGGTTTGTCTGCCAATATCGCCCACCGGTACCCACATGAATTTTCTGGCGGCCAGTGCCAGCGCATAGCGATCGCACGCGTGCTCGCCACCGAGCCCGACTGCATAGTGGCCGACGAACCGATCAGTTCGTTGGACGCGTCTGCGCAAGCTCAGATCGCCAACTTGCTGGCGGGGATCGTCGCCGGCTCTGACCTCGGGATGCTATTCATCTCGCACGACCTTTCAGTCGTGCGCAAGATCGCCCACCGCACGGTGGTCATGTACCTAGGCCGGATCGTCGAAGCGGGGCCTACCGAGCCGATCTGGCAGGCCCCGGCGCACCCCTACACGCGCGCCCTCATTGCCGCCGTCCCTGTACCAGGCACGCGCTCAGCCCTTGCCTCTGAGCTCGCCGGTGACGTGCCCAACCCGGCGCGCCCGCCGTCGGGTTGCCGCTTCCACCCGCGTTGCCCCGACGCCGTGGACCGTTGCCGCACCGAGGCCCCGCCGCCCGTCGAAGTCGAGCCCGGCTGGGAGTCGCTCTGCCTTCTCACCAAACCACGCGTGCCCACCGCTCAATAGGACGTCGTGGCAAGGGCGCTGACCACAGGCATGCTGGGCTAGCGGCTGAGGAAGTGCTCACGCACGGCTGGTAGCACCCGGGCGCCGAGGAGTTCTACCCCATGGTCGTCGGTGAGCCCGTGCGGGGTGCCGAACTCGACCCGGTCGGCGCCGGCCTCGAGGACTGCGATCGCGTGCTCGGCAACGACGTCGGGCGCGCCTGCAAATGCGAAACGGTCGAGGAGCTCATCGGGCACGGCTCTGGCCGCGGCGTCCTGGCCGCCCTCGCGCAGCGCTGTGCTCAAATTCGCCAACACTTCGGCGGGGATCTCCACGGTCGGGTCAAGACGCCCGACGACATCGAGGTAGAGGGCCACTTCGCGCCGAGCCCGAGCGCGGGCCAAGCGGGCGTCTTCGTCGACGACGGTTACCGCACCGACGACGATGCCCACCGGGGTGCGTGTGCCTTGCCCCGGTCCCTGCCTGGTACTCCAGGCCCGCATCAATGGCACCATGTCGGGGTTAGCTGACCCGCCGATCTTTATCTCGTCGGCTATGGCCCCCGCGACGGCGGCCAGCCGAGGCCCCAGGTACCGATGAGGAGCGGGACCGACCCCCGCAACGGGCGCTGGCGCAGCGCCGCCCCCGGTGGGAGGAAGAAGCGTTGCCCGGGCACCCCCGCCCGGTCCCCCTTGAGCAGTGCCGCCACGACGGCGGCAGCCTCCGCGACGGCCTGGACAGCGTTGCTCTGGTCGATGCCAAGGGCTCCCAACCAGCTGCCGCGGGCGAGCCCCAGGAACGCTCGGCCCTGGCTGGCAACGTCGAGCGCGGCGACCTGTGCGGCGATCTCGACAGGGTGGACAACGAACGGGTTCAAGCAAGCGGGGCCGATCGAAACCGAAGACGTGGCACGGGCCATCGCCAGCAGGGCGGGCAAAGGATGCTGGAAGTAGAAGATCCTGGAAAACGCTGACCACGTCGAAGCGGTAGTGTTCGGCGGCCGCCGCCAGACGTTCGTAGTCCGAGGCTCTCTTGTCTGCTTGGAAGCCGAGCCCGAAGCGCGGGTTCGTACCCGTCACGTCAGCTCCCGGGCGTCCAAATGGACGAGCCCGATGCGCTCGATGCACATTACTAGTCTTTCGCCCGGGTCCGGGCAACACACCAACGTTTCGTTCTCCAGCCAATCGTCCGGCGCGAGGGCGCGCTGCTTGGCCGGTAGCAGGGGCAGCACTGCCGCCAGGGCAAATATGCAGAAATGGTGCCCAGACGGGAGCGTCAGATGGCTTGAGCGGGTGAGCTCGAAGTAGTCGCCCACCGACAGCCCGCAAACCGACCTGCCCTCGATTGACTCCACGGTGACCCGAAGGTCCCACAGTTCCACGACCCCAGCACCTCCCCGGCTGAAGGAACAGGTCTAGTCGGCGAGCGACTGTGCCGGGGGCATCTCGTCGCTACCGCAGCAGGCTCTGGCTGGGCGTACGGCCCCGGCGCTGGTGGGAGGTTGGGGAACCTTGGCATTGTGGTGCCCATGTCGGACAAGCAAACAGGATGGCTGAGCAACGCCCATGTGGTCGACGTGACCAACGGCACCGTGCTGAGCAATCGCAATATCGAGGTCGTGGACGGGGCCATCGGGGCCATCTCGACCACGATGCCGCCAGGGCAGGGCAACGTCATCGACGCCGGAGGCCGCTTCGTGCTGCCCGGGCTCGTGTCCTGCCATACGCACCTGTCGATCGTTTTCCCCATGTCAGCGACCGACGAGTCCGAGAGCCCGGCGGCCACGGTGCTGCGAGCGGCCAAGCGGGCGCGGGAGGCACTGGCTGCGGGCATCACAACGCTGCGCTGCGTCCACGAACAAAACCGGGCCGACCTGTGGTTGAGGGAGGCCAAGGAGCGGGGTTGGGCCGAAGCACCCCGCCTTATCGGGGCCGGCCGGGCGATCACGACCCCGAACGGCCACGGTGCCGGAGCGGCGTGCGTAACAGCAGAAGGTGAGGAGGGGTTTTACCTGGCGGCCAACGAGGAGCTGGAAGCCGGTGCAGACCACGTCAAGATCTTCATCAATGGCGGTTTGGCGCGCGAAGGCGAGGACCTGTCCCGCTCCGAGATGACCGACGGGGAACTTGCCGGCGCAGTCAGGGCCGCCCGGCAGCACGATACTTACGTCGTAGCCCATTCGGGCGCGTCCGCGGCCATCCGCCAGGCCTTGAGCAGCGGCGTGCGTTGCTTCGAACATGCTTACGAGCTCGACACCAGTACTGCGGAGCTACTGGCCCACGAGGGCGCCTACCTGACACCGACCTTGGTCGTGACCCGGTGCGAGCCGTGGATGCGTGCCAATGGGTTCGCTGAGGCGACCATCATCAACGCCCGCGCCGCCGCTGACGGCCATCTTCAGAGCATCAAGAACGCCATTGCTGCCCATGTCCCTCTGCTCTGCGGGACCGATCTCCCGCCTGCGGACGACGTCGGCGGCCTGCCGGCGACGGTGGTCGAGCTCCTGGCACTGGAGCAGGCGGGTTTATCGCGCCTGGCCGCCCTTCAGACTGCGACAGTGAACCCGGCTCGCCTGATGGGAGCAGCGGGCCGGATCGGCCAGGTAAGCACGGGCTTTCGGGCCGACCTCATCGTCGTGGAGGACAACCCGTTGGACGGCCTCGCCGCCCTGGGAGGAGCCAAGACAGTGCTCCAGGAAGGGCGGGCTGTAAAGGTCCCGGCGTAACTCTCGCGGGCGCCCTTCGAGGCTCCGGACGCGGCCGTTCAGGCCTTCGGAGCGGTGCCGTCCCGGCTGGCGAGGAGGTCGCGGATCTCAGTGAGCAATGCGATATCCGGGGGGACTTCGTCGGCCGGCGCCGCTTGGCCTCTGGCGCGTCGCTCGGCGATCTTGTTTAGCGGGACAACCACGAAGAAGTAAATGGCCGCCGCCACGGAGACGAAGGTGATCGCTTCGTTGATGAGGTCCCCGTAGAGGAAGTGGCTGTGGTTAATGGTCAGGGTGAGGCCGCCAAAGTCTGGTTGGCCGAAGATGGCGGCAACGACGGGCGTCAGGATGTCGGCGACGAACGCCTTCACGAGCGCCGTGAACGCAGTGCCGATCACGACTGCAATGGCGAGGTCAACTACGTTGCCCCGCATTATGAACTCTTTGAACCCCTTCAACATTTGCCCGGCTCCTTCCAGCAGGCGTGCCATCAGGCCTGAACGGGCCTAATGATAACCACCTAGGACGTTGCCTGCTGCGACGTTGCCTGCTGCGACGTTGCCTGCTGGGACGTTGCCTGCTGGGACGTTGCCTGCTGGGACGTTGCCTGCCGGGACGTTGCCTGCTGGGACGTTGCCTGCCGGCTCGCGTACACCGAGGGCGTGTGGACCCCGGTCGATTCCCGCGCCAGCAGCTTGCAGGGTAGGTACTCGAGCCCATGAGCGCTCCGGCCATTGATCGACCCCAACAAACGCTCGGCTGCCACGCGGCCCACCTCGTGCAGGTCCATGTCCACGGTCGAAAGCGGCACCCGGGCGTGCGCCGACATGATCTCCCAATTGTCGAAACCGATGATTGCGACATCGTTGGGGACCAACCTCCCGAGGTCCCGGAAGCCGTCAGCGACCCCGCGGGCGATCTCGTCGTTGCCGCAAAACACACCGTCGAGGTCGGGGCAGTTCCGCTGGAGGATGGCGGCCGCCTGTCGGCCCCACGCCTCGCTCCAGGCGCCGTAGAGCACGCCTGGTGGCGCCAGCTCCAGCCCGTCTTCGCTGAGCGCCCTTAGTGCGCCCTGCGCCCGGAGCTCAACAGAGCGGAACTGCTGAGGCCCGGTGATGTGCCCGACGCGTTGGCGCCCTATCCCAAGGAGGTGGCGCACGGCCGCGTAGCCGCCTCCTTCGTGGTCCGGCACGACAGAGGAGTCGTGTGGGCCCGTCGAGGGTGTCCAGGCGTACACGACGGGGACCGGCAGGTCGTGCCCGATCTGGGGCCGGGGGTCGGTCTGGCCGCCGACAACGATTATCCCGTCTACTCGCCTCGCAAGCAGGGAGCGAAGGTAGTGGTCCTCCCGGATCGGGTCGCCCCGGCCGTCGCAGAAGATAACGGCGATGCGCCCCGCACTGAGCGCGTCCTCGACGCCAAGTAGGACCGGGATGCTGAAACGACCGACTACGTCGGAGGCGATCAGGCCCACCGTGAAGCTCCGTCCCCGCAAGAGGCTGCGGGCCAAGCTGTTCGGCACGAACCCGAGCCCTTCGGCCGCAGCGATGACTTTGGATCTCGTCTCGGGGCGCAGGCCCTTCTGACCGCTGAGCACTTTCGAGGCCGTACCGATGGAAACGCCCGCCTTGGCGGCTACGTCTATCAGCCGCGCATGCCCATTTTCCTGCGGCGAACTGGTTCTTTCCGTCATGTTTCCACAATACAAAAAATGGGAGCCATGCGTTGACAACAATTCCCCTAGATGTATAGGGTACTCGCAAGGAAAAGCTTTTCCAACCTCACCTTGACGGGGCGAACGAACCCGTGAGGGCGGGGGCAAAGGGGTGCACCCGTCAGGGGTGCGGAATGGAACAGGAGGAAGGTCCCAATGCGTCTTTTAACCTCGGGCCGCCGTCAGTTGGGCTCGGGCGCCCGGCGCGACCGTAGGCACGGTATGCCAATGCTGGCGGCTATGACGGCCGCAGCAGTGGTCACACCTGGCCTGGTTGCAGCGACAAGCCAGGTCGCCAGCGCGGCCGGCTCGGCCAAAACCGTAACGATCACGCTCGGCTACGCCGGCGGTGCCAACATCGACCCCTATTACAACCATGTGATCGCCGCCGCTGAGAAAGCTCTGCCCGGGATCAAGGTGAAACAGGTCGTCTACTCGACATACGACGAGCAATTGGACGAAATGCCGGCCGAAGCGGCCGCCGGCACCATCCCGGACATCATCGTCTGGGACAATTCAGCCCCTGTTGGCCAGTACGTGCAAAACGGGGCGATCATGAACCTGAACAATCTCGCAAGCGCCGCCAAGGTCAACCTCGCCGCCGACCCCGCCGCCCTAGTCAACGCATGGACCATCAACGGCAAGCTTTATGGGGTACCTCTTTACCTCCAGGACTCGGCATACGTCTACAACCTGGGGATGCTGAAATCGGCGGGGGTCACCTCGGTGCCGACGTCAATGGCGCAGGTCGCCGCCGATGCTGTGGCGGTGAAGCAAAAGACCGGTAAAGCCGGCCTGACGATCCTGGACAACCTCTTCCACCTGACCCAGTACGTACTTGCCTTCGGTGGCGGGTGGAACTGGGGCAAGTCGATCGATTCCGCCGCGAACGTGGCGGGGATCCAGTTCCTCGTCAACCTGTTCAACGAGCATGCCGCCGTGCTGCCTGACCAGGTTGGCGCCTCCTGGGACGGTGTCGCCGTAGCCGACAACGACGCGGCCATGTCCGACGGTGGGCCCTGGTACATCGGCTTCATGAGCGCGACCGCACCGAAGGTCTCCTACGAGCTGGCTCCCATACCGACCTCGTCGGGCAAGCAGTTCGTCGTCACCTACGGCGGGTCCTACTCCATTACGGCGCACTCCCCGGACCCCGCTGCCGACATGCAGCTGATCAAGCAGCTCACCAATGCTGCGGCGGAGCGCTACGTCGCAACCGACACCGCCTTCGGCTTCGTGCCCGCCGCGACCCAGTACATCAACCTCTTCCGCCAGATGACCCCCAGGTACAGCCGCATAACAAACGCCGTCCTCAACAAGGGGCTCATCCTGGCCTACCCGCCGAGCACCATTGACTTCGGCAACGCTTTGGTCTCCGGGTTCGAGAACATCATCTTGAAGCACAGCGGCACGGTCAAGGGGTTACTGAGCTCGCTCCAGCAAAGTTACGGTTCCTAACCGGCCTTTGGAGCCGTGCCTGCCGAGTACCTAAATTAAAGCTGACGAAGTGACGGGGCCCGGGAGCTCATCGGTCCGGGCCCCGGGCCACGGGAAGTGGCTCGGGGCGTTCGAAAGGAGATGCGACAGTGCCTCGCCTTGCCGCCCCGGCGGTGCCCCGAAGACGGCCGCGAGAGTACGGGGCGTCGGGGAACTCGCGAAAACGCCGGGATTGGGGTGCCGCCTATGTGCTCATAGCACCGGCCGCCGCCCTGCTCGCCATTTGGTTCGTCTACCCAATAATCGACACAGTCGTACTGGCTTTTCAGCGTGTCAACCTCTTCCAGTTCTCCCAGCGGAGCTACGTCGGGTTGACCAACTTCAACCAGCTTTGGCACGACCCCGCCTTCCATCATTCGCTGTTCATAACCCTCGTCTTCGTACTATTGGTGCTACCCGCACAGACGCTGCTGGCCCTCGTGCTGGCCTCTGTGCTCCAAAGCGCGGGAGTCGGGAAAGGTTTTTTCCGGACCTCGTTCTTTTTGCCCTATATGACTTCGACCGTGGCCGTGACGACGGTGTTCATGAAGCTGTTCGTCGCCGGCGGGCCACTCGCCGGGTTGGCTGCGGACCTGCTCGGGGTCAGCAATACAACTTGGTACGCCGACCCCAGCCTGGCGTTGCCGTTCCTGGTGGTCGTCTATGTCTACATGTACATAGGCCTTTACGTGGTCGTCCTGCTCGGAGGCATCGAGAACGTCCCGGTGGACCTTTACGAGGCGGCAAAGGTCGACGGTGCCGGGGTGTTGCAGCGCTTCCGGTCCGTGACTGTCCCGAGCGTGCGGCCCTACGTGTTCTTTGTGGTGGTCGCCGGCTTCATCCAGGCAGTGCAGATCTTCGACCAGGCATACGTGATCGCCTCGAACGGCGCCATCTTGGGCAGCCCGGCGGGTGCAACTGCGACACTCGTGATCTTCGTTTACCAGCAGGCGTTCCGCCTCAACAACCTCGGTTACGGCAGCGCGGCGGCGGTCGTGCTGCTGGCCGTGGTGTTCTTCGGCACGGTCATTACGAGGAAGCTGCTACCCGAACGATGAGGCAGGCCCCGCGCCCGGCACTTGCGGGCAATGTACTGAAGTACTCCGTCTTGGGAGCCGGGGCCGTGATCGCGTTGGGCCCGATCGTGTTCGCTTTGTACACTTCGTTCGAACTACCGTCCGATTACCCCCGGATTGTCCCGCTAACGCGCCTCACGCTCTATAACTATCGCTACGTTTTCGACAACGCCCCGGTCCTGCGCTGGTACGCCAACACCGTTTTCGTGACGCTGGGGGTCGTCATCGGCGCGGTGGTGGTGAACACGTGCGCCGGGTATGCCCTTGCCCGGATCCGCTTCCCAGGTCGCGGCGTGGCCTTCATCACGGTGCTCATTATCTTGATGGTCCCGCTGCAGGCGATCCTGATCCCCTTGTACCTCCTGGTGGCTCAGCTCGGTTGGCTGAACTCGTACCAGTCGCTGATAATCCCGTTCATCGCCAACCCGTTCCTCATTTTCCTGATGCGCCAGTCGTTCCAGGGCGTGCCCGACGAACTCGAGGAGGCGGCCGCGATAGACGGCGCCGGGCGGTTCAAATCGTTCCTGCGGATCGCCGTTCCCCTCACGATGTCCGGTATTGCCACCCAAGCCGTCTTGGCAGGCACCTGGTCGTGGAACAGCTTCATGATCCCCGTCACCTTCACCACTGACCCAGACCACTACATGATGACCGTCGGGCTCAACAGCCTCCAGTCTCAGTTTTATACCTTGACCACGGTGCAAATGGCCGGTGTGGTCCTGTTGACCGTGCCGGTGATCGCCATGTTCGTCGCCTTCCAACGCCTGATCGTCCCCAGCTTCGCAACTGCGGGCATCCGGGGCTAGGTAGGGAGCTCCGCTGTGGCCATGAAAGCTGGGACGCCGCACGAGGCGCCCACCGTAACGGTCGCGCCTGTCGAGCTCGAGAGCACGGGGAGCCAGGGCAGGGCCCGGGGTAAGGGGGCGTACGGGGTACGTATCGCTTTGCCGGACATGGAAATGGCCCAGCCGGCGCCGGTCAACGTGGTCCTGTCGTCGGGCCGCATCGGTGGTCGAGGGTCCGGGTACGGCTGGGTCGAGGTCGGCCCCGACGGGTTTTCCGGCGTGGCCGAAGTGCCTGTCACCGCTCGTTCGGTGCTGCTGGTAGTGGACAAATGGCGGGCGGTGGGTGGCGAAGTGCGCGTGACGCGCGATGTCTGCGTCGTCGGCTCTGACGAGGAAGGCTTCATGACCTCTCTCAGCGTTGCGCGCGACGAGCAGGCCACCTGGGGCAATGTGCAGCCGTTCGCACCGGGCGCCATCTACGGCGATGCCGAGCCGGTGCCGAGGTGGTCGATCGGGAGCCCACAGCTACGCCGCAATGGCGCCAAAGTCGTGCTGTGCCGCGAGGACCGCCTTTCCGCGCCCATGTTCGCGGTGCGTTATGGCGACGGCAAATGGGCCTCCGTCTCGCACCAGGCCGCAGGCGCCGTCACGATCGAGGCTGACCGCGGCCTGGTCGAAGGCGGCGAGCTCCTGGTGGACGAACGGCTCGCCTACGCAGCTCTCGGCGGCCTCGAAAAGGGGGGGCGCCTGTACATCGGAGCTTTTTACCCCGGCTCGGAGGGGCCGGTCACCTACAGCACCGGGCCGGCCCCGCTCGCCCAGTACCGTCACTGGCGCCGCCGCGCCCATCCTCTCCGGGACGGTTTCACGCACAGTTACGAGCTCATTTTTGAGTCCGGCGGGCCCGCCAGCAACGGCGAGTTCTTCGTGGCACCCTGGCGCAGGGCGTGGCGCCGGCTCGCACCGCGGGCGTCGCTAGTCGACCGGGACCAGGTGGTCGCCGCTTGTACCAAGGTCTTGGCCGGTCAAGTCCGTTCGCACAACGCCTTGACGGGCGTCCCACTCGAGGTCGACGCCCTAACCGGGGAAAGCGAACCTGGGTCGCCGGCCATCATGGGTTTTGTCGGGGCCAACACCGACGCAGGGTTTATCTTGCTCCGGGTAGGCGAGCGGCTCGGCGGCCAGGAAGGCGACGAGTACGTCGAGCTCGGCGAGAGGGTGCTCGGCTCGTTCGTGTCCCTGCCGTTGGGCCCGCCGCGGGGGGAAGGCTTTGACCTGCGCTCCGGGCGACCAGTCACTTACCGAAGGATCGGGAGGTACCCAGCTGTTTACGCTCGGTCAGTCGCCGATGGCTGCGCGGGGACTTTGAAGGCCTGGGAACACGAAACGCAACGCGGCCGGGACCGTCCGGCCTGGCTCGCCTGGGCCCGTAGCGGAGGGGACTGGCTTGTCTCGTCGCAGGGCCAGACGGTTCCTTCCCGCGAGCGTGGGAGGCAGGAACGGGCACCGTGATCGATGGGTCCACCACGGCCAGCCAGGTGCCGGTCGCATTTCTGGCGCGCCTGGCCGCTGCGACGGGGAACTCTGGGTACCTGGGTGCGGCGCTTCACGCCGGTGAGTTCTGCTGGCGCAACGGTGGCAATGAGGGCTATTTTGCGGGCGCAACTCTCGACAACCCCGACGTCGTGGACAAAGAAGCCGCCATCTTCGCCCTGGAGGGGTTCCTCGAGCTGCACAGCGCAACGGGAGACGACGTCTGGCTGAAGCGGGCCGTTATGGCCGCTTCGATAGCCGAGACGTGGGTTTACATATGGGACGTCGCAATGCCGGTGGACGGGGCGTGGCCCGCCCTTCATTGGAAGCCGGGTGTCCCGACCGTCGGAGAGCAACTGATCGCCACCGGGGTTTCGACCTGCGACGGCTTCCTCGCGATGAACGCGGCCGCCTTTGCCCGCCTTTACGTCCTTACCGGCGACGAGCACTTCCTCGATGTCGCTCGTCTCGTCACGCACGGGACCAAAGCGATGCTGGGCCTCCCCGGGCGTCCGCTGAGCCCGCTCGGAGCGGGTTGGCAGCAGGAACATTGGTGCCTGGCGATCCCGCGGGGCCTTGGCCTCACCCGGCACTGGCTCCCTTGGGTGGCGGTAGCCAACGTCGAAGGGATCCTGCGGCTCGAAGATCTCGGCGCCGGAACGGCAGACTTGGTGCTCGGACCGGCTCGTAAATCGTGAGTGCAACGGCGCCCGGGCTCACCACCACTTATTTTCGACGGCTTGGTCAGTGCGGCCCGTGGTGTCGAGCCCATCGAGCTCAACCATGTCAGCATCCGAAAGTGTGAAATCGAAGATCTGGGCGTTCTCGGCCAGGCGTTCGCGATGCGTCGATTTGGGCAGGACCGGCACCCCGTGTTGGAGGCACCAGCGCAGCAGGACCTGGGCCGGTGTGCGCCCGCAGCGTTCGGCGACCCGGGTCACGGTCTCATTTGAGAGGTGGCTCCCGGTGCCGAGCGAGCTGTAACCCTCGAGAGCGACATTGCGCGCTTCGGCCGCGTCCAGCAGCCGGCGCCGGTAGTCGAAGGCACTGAACCTCACCTGGTTCACGACGGGATAGACAGTTGCTACCGCGAAAAGCTTCTCCATCTCGTCGACGTTGAAATTCGAGACCCCAATGGAGCGGGCGTACCCGAGCTCACGGGCTCGCTCCATTCCCGGCCATGCCCAAGTCGGGCCGCCCCCGGGCCAGTGGACGATGTAGAGGTCGACGTAGTCAAGGCCCAAGCGTTTCAGGCTCCGCTCAGCCTCGACCTCGGGCTTTTTCCCACTGGGGTTGAACTTCGTGGTGACGAAAACCTTGTCGCGCGGAACACCGCTCTCCGCGATTGCCCGCCCGACGCTCTGCTCGTTGCCGTAAGCCTGGGCTGTGTCGATGTGGTGGTACCCCAGTTCGAGCGCCCAGCGGACGGCGTTCACGCACTCAGGGCCATCGGGCACCTGCCAGACGCCCAACCCGAGCATCGGTATTTTGTTGCTGTCCGCAAGTACTCGTACGTGCGGGGCCCTGTGTTTGCACCGGTTGCCATGACCTCTCCTCTTGCCAGGTGGGAAGCCTAACAAGGGGCGGGATATACAGCCGCACCGCGCCCGGCCCCGTCCTAGCATCGCGGCGATGACGATCGTCCCAGACACTAAGAACTGGACCTGGGTGCTCTCGCGGCCGTGCCCGGAGTGCGGTTTTGACGCCTCGAGCTTCCCGTGCCGCAGTGTCGCCGGGGAGCTTCGCCGGACGGCTATGGCGTGGCAGCCCCTCCTTATGCGACAAGACGCCCGGGAGCGACCGGCGCCGACGACCTGGTCGGTGCTCGAGTACGGCTGTCATGTTCGCGATGTGTTCCGGGTCTTTGACGGCCGCCTCATGCGAATGCTCCAGGAGGACGACCCCCTCTTCGACAACTGGGACCAAGACGAGACCGCAGTGGCGGCCCGCTACGGCGAGCAGGGCGCGAGCACGGTGGCCGACGAGCTCGCCACGGCCGGCGCCACCCTGGCCGACCGCTTCGACCAGCTGCGGCCTGACGATTGGGCTCGCCCGGGGCGGCGCAGCGACGGGTCGACGTTCACCGTGGACAGCCTGTCGCGCTACCTGCTCCACGACATCGTGCACCACCTGCATGACGTCGCGCCCCTCGTCCCGGCCGACTTCGTGGTCCCGGCCCGGGCCGTGAGCACTCTGTTCCTCCTGCAGCCACCTGCGCCTGAGCACAACGCTTCGGACCTGGCAGCGTGGACTTCGAGCATCGACCACATAAAGGCTACGCCGGGTTTCGCCGGGCGCTCCTGGCCGGAGAGGGCCTATTCGCTCGAGGAGAACGAGACGGATTTGGTGGGCCATGCCGAGGAGTTCTCGCATAGGACGGCCTTCGCCTATACGGTGCTGGACCCCGCATCGGGCGATGTGGTCGGCTGCGTTTACCTAAACCCTTCGCGCCGTGACGGCTACGACGTGGCCGTCATGTCGTGGGTGACGGCGGACCGTGCCGAACTAGATAAGCCGCTTTACGACTTCGTCCGGCAATGGCTGGCCGCCGTGTGGCCGTTCAGCCACCCGGACTACGCCGAGCGGTGAGGCTGCCCGCGAAGCGCCCCGGCTGAGGGGCGCGCCTGAGCGGCCCGGCCAGGGCGCTCGGGCGAAACTACCCTGTCGGGTAATGCGCCTTCCTGGTACTGGCCCAGAAGCGTTAGTTACTTCGGCACGAGAGGCTCTGGCCACCGCAGACCCAGCCAGTTACTGGTCGCAGCTGCCGGTTGTCCGGGTGTCCCGGGCCCTCTACCGCCGCGTTGGCGCTCCTGACGGGCGGGTCCTAATGCTCGCCGGCCCGATCGTCGGCCTCCTGCTCGCGTTGTGGATGACGGCGCCCGATTGGGGAGCAAGGCCGCCGGGTGGCAACGACACGCTGGCGCACGTGGTCCGCGCCCAGTTCGCTTCCGGCCACCTCATCAACCACGGCTTGGTGGACGGGTGGGACCCGAGCTTCATAGTCGGCTACGAGGAGTTCCTCTTCGATGGCCCGGGCCTGTCCTGGGCCGTGTACCTAGTGCGCCTCGTCACTTTTGACACCCTGTCGTTCACGGGGGCCGTAAAGGTCGTAGCTGTCGGCTCTTTTGCCGTGCTCCCGCTGATTGTTGCTTTCACCGCCCGCTCTTTCGGGTTGAACCGTCGTGCGGCCGGCTTGAGCGCCATAGTGAGCCTGCTCATCGACAGTCCCTACGGTGGTGCCGGCCTGTCCGGGATGTTCAGCAACGGCTTGATCACCAACGGTTTCGGCGCCCTGTTCTTTTTCCTGACATTGGGCGGATTTGTGAGAGTGGTCCGTCAGGAACAGGTCCGGTGGGTGTTGTTCACCGCGGTCAGTTTGGCCGTGTTGTCCATGACTCACGGCATCTCGGTGATGGAGCTGGGCGTCACGTTGCTGATCGTCATCGCGCTGTGGTTTGTCGGGTTGCACGTGCCGAACGCCACGACGTTTTATGCGCGTGCGGTAAAAATAGCCAAGGCACAACTGGTTGCCGAAGCAGCGTCGAACGGCGCCGGGCCCGTGCACGTTGCAACGCTGAGCCCGCCCGGGGCAGGTCCTTCGACAGGCCTTGCCACTGACGACAGGTTTGTGGTTGACGACGTGTACCAGCGTTCGTGGTCCTCCTACCGCTCGTCGCTGAGCACCTACTGGCCGCCGATGAGCAGGGTGGTGGTCGCCGCCGTCGTGGGTTTCTCCTTGAGCGCCGTCGTGCTTGTGCCGCTAGCCGTCCACGACAACCTGCGCGGGCCGGCTTCGGCCTGGACGACGGCTCCTTTTGGCCAGCTGCTCCTTTCGATATGGCGGGGGGAAATCTTGCTCCGCCCGGCGGTGGCCCCGTTCCTCATCGCCGGCGCGGCTTACGGCGTGTCCCGGATGTGGAAGGGGAGGCCGTTCGCCCTCCCGGTCGTAGCTGCCCCGATCACGCTGCTCATAGTGGGGAACGCTTCGCTCCACTACTGGTCAACGAACATCCTGACCTATCAGCTCACCAACCGCGCCTTAGGCTACGCCGGAGTCCTCGCCACGTTCCCCCTGGCGGCCCTCATAGCACGGACGACAAAGAACCTTCCTTTCAGGGACTTACTGGCGATCGTCGTAGCTGCCGCTTTGGTGCTCGTCCCGCTCGGCGACGAGCGTCAACAGGCCGCGCAGACGCCTCAGGCAATACCGCAAATGTTCAAAGCCGCTCAGCTGATAAACGCGCTCGTCCCGCCTACCGCTCGCTTCGCCTCAGAAAACGCTCTCGACAACGCCACGGGCGTCCCGGTCCCAGATGATTGGCTGGCGTGGGCTTCTGAGCGCAACACCCTCGACACTTTCAATATTGAGTCAGCTCAAGGCGTCGGTACCTCGAACGTGGTGTACAACCTGGCTAGCCAGAGCCCGGCCGAAAGCGCCGACGACCTTGCGGAGGTCGGCGTGACAGACGTGGTCACGATCACCGTCGGCACGGCCAAGGTACTTGCCTCGTCGCCGCGCTTTCACGAGGTTTGGGCCGCCGCTCCTATCGCCATATTTGCAGTGTTGCCGAGCGCCGGCCAGCCTGCGCCGGCCGAGCTGGTAACGGCCGTGTCGGCGCTGTCGGCAGAACTTGTCGCCGGCGGTGCGGGGCATGATGTGATCGACGTGGACGCTCCCGTCGCCACGGAGGCAAGTCTTGCCATCGCTTGGTCACCGAAGTGGCGGGCGTCCCTCGACGGCAAGGCCGTCCCGCTGACGGAGTCCGCCCAAGGCTTGCTACAGGTAGCTGTCCCCGCGGGGCGGCACCGTCTGGTCGTGAAGTTCCAGCGCGACCTCGCCGATTACGTCGGTACGGCGATTTCCCTAGCGGCCCTGCTGGGCCTTGTTGCCTACGTTGGCCGACGGTGGCGTGGCCGCCGCCGCACCGTACCGCCCGTGTTCACCAGCCCGCCCGTGCCGTAAGGCTCGGGGAGCAAAGAGGGCCAGGGGGGCGAAGGAGACGGCTGGCCTAGGCCGTGCGGGCTTCCATTTCGCTCAGCCATCTGACGAGGTTCTCGGCCGGCATGGGCCGGGCGAGGAGGTAGCCCTGGCCGCTGTCGCAGCCGAGGCGGCGGAGGTGCTCCCAGGTTTCGTCGTCCTCGATGCCCTCGGCCACGGTGTGTAGGCCGAGGTTGTGCCCGAGGTCGATGACCGACTGGACGATGACGGCGTCGTTGGGGTCGCGGTGCATGTGGTAGACGAAAGAACGGTCGATCTTGAGCTCGTTGACAGGGAGGTTCTTCAGGTAGGACAGCGACGAGTACCCGGTGCCGAAGTCGTCGATCGAGACCTGCACGCCGGTGGCGGAGAGCTCGCTCAGCAGACGGTGCGCCCGCGAGGGGTCGGCCATGATCGTGCTCTCGGTGATCTCGAGCGCCAGCAGGTGGGGAGGGACGTCCCACCGCTCGAGCGCATCTGCGACTTCCGTGGGGAAATCGTCGTCGAGGAGACTGCGGGTTGACACGTTGACCGCCACTGACAAGTTGGCCAGGAGGGGGCTATCTGGCATTTGCCTCCAACGGCTCAGCTGTTCGAGAGCGTTGTTGAGCACCCAACTTGTCAGGGGCTTGATGAGGCCGGTGTGCTCCGCCAAGGGGATGAAGTCGTTGGGCGGCACGAGCCCGTAGGTGGGGTGCTGCCAACGCACGAGGGCCTCGACGCCGTGCACGCTCCTGGCCCCGAGAGCCGCTTTGGGCTGGTAGTACAAGACGAATTGGCCCCCCGAGACGGCAGCTCGGAGCTCGCTCAGGAGCGCCAAACGGGCTGGCGTGTTGATATTGAGCTCGTCGTTGTAGGTGACGATGCTGGCGTGCGAGTCTTTCGCCACGTACATGGCCACGTCGGCGCGCTGCAACAGGAGGTCGGCGCTGTCGCCGTCTTCGGGGGCGATCGCGACCCCGCAACTGGCCTCCACGGGCATCGCCATCCCGTCGATGTCGAAAGGCTCTTCGAGCAGTTCGATAATTCGCTTTGCGACCACCAAAGCGTCGCCCACGCCTTCGACGTGTGGCAGCAGCACGCAAAACTCGTCGCCGCCCAAGCGGGCCAGCGTATCGGAGTCCCGTAGGCCGCGACGTAGCCGTGGGCCGACTTCGCGGAGCACCCTGTCGCCGAACTTATGGCCAAGTGTGTCGTTGATCTCCTTGAACCGGTTGAGGTCAAACAGCAAAACGGCGGTGCAGCTGCCGTCGCGAGCAGCGAGCCGTAAGGCTTGGTCGGTCCGGTCGTAGAAGCAAGCGCGATTGGGCAGCCCGGTCAGCTCATCGTGCATTGCTTGGTGCCTCGCATCGTCGAGCGCCTTTTTCATTGCCTGCACCGTTGTGGAGTCGTTGAGGGCCAGGCCGGCGTGCTCGGCAAAGGAGGTCAGCACGTCGCGCTCGTGCTGGCCGTACCGGCGGTCGGGGTCCTTTGACGCCACGACCAAGCTGCCTGCAGGGCGGCCCTGGAGCCGGATCGGCACAGCCATCGCCGAGCGCAGTGCCTGCGGCCCCCGCATGAAGGCGGCGCTAGGAAGGTCCCGCTCATTTTCCGCAACGCACAAGCGGTCTTCGATGACCGCACGACCTCCGACGCCGTCGCTGGCGGGTTGGCGGTCGTGTACCATCTCGGGGCGGGTGGCGACGCCGGCACACGACGCCGTCATGGTGGAGCCGGGATCAGATTCATCGACCAGCTGCATCACGACGAAATCGTCACCCAGGAACTCGGCAACGCCGGCTGTGACCGTGTGCAGGACTTCGTGGAGCAGTGCCCTCGAGCTGATCTGGCGCTGGATCGAGGACAATCTTTCGAGCAGCGCCTGGCGTTCGCGCAGCGAAGAGACGAGCTTTGCGTTTTCGCCCGCTTGCCTACGCTCCACGGCCACGGTGCGCAGCAGCCGCAGGGCGAGTGCCAGCACCCTGCCCATGCCCCTCAGTAGAGCGCTCTCTTCGGCGCTGAAACGGTACAAAGCCCTCGCCAAGACAACCTTGGAGCCGTCCTCCCGGTCGACGGGGATGACGACCGTCTCGCACGCTCCGGCACCGGGGATGTCGACGTTCGTGCAGTGCCCGAGCGCCACCGCGAGCACCGACGCCTCGTGTGCGTGCCCGCTTGACCACCCGAGCGACGACACCACGTGACGTCCCCTCACAAAGGCGCCTCCGTCGGCGTCGAAGGATTCTGCAAGCCGTTCGAGCGCGTTATCGACCGCGAAGTTCTCGTCCGCCGCGGTCGTAAGGACCGCGAGGAACTCCGCGAGCTGTTGCGTCGCCCAGTCCGAAGACGTCATTACATCCTTTATGCGAAGGCAACCACAACGAGAGTTTGGTTGTGGAAACCGTTCAAACCGTGGGTACGGGCGAATTCCCCGTACGTGTAGAAGCCGGCCACCGGAGCGCCGGCGGCATATGTGGCGATGCGCTCAACCTCTGCGACGATGCCGTCGTCGCCGAGCACGCCCTTTCGGGCGATGCAGTCGAACGCGAGCACCCCGAGGGGCACCCGTCCCTCGAGGCCCGCAAGAGCGTTCTCGCAGGCGACGTTGGTGGCTTCGAGGACCGAGCGGCTGTCGCCCTCCATGATCCTGACCATGCTCCCCTGAGGGACGGCGGCAATGCAGTTCAGCGAACCGTCGGAGAAGTCGGCGCCCGCGACGAAGCGGACCTCGTCACCACCGCGGCGGCTGAGCCCGAGAGGATGTGTCATTGCGAAGTGGGTGAAGGCCTCGGCGTCGTCGTGAACGGCCGCGGGGGCGCCGAGACGCTTGAGGTAGGCGGACAGGGCGGGCTGGTCGTCGAGAGCCAGGACCCGGTTACCGTCGCTCGCCGTGACGACCATGGGGTCCCCGACAGCCCGCCAGCCATGCTCCACCCCGATGCCGATCGGGCCTGCCGAGCCGATGGCCGCTGCGACGACGGTGTTCTTCAGCACGCGCTGGCCGTAGAACTGCCACGTGGACTTCATCTTCAGGCCATCGCCGGCACACCCGCCCACGAGCGGGACCTGCGCCCCCAACACGCTGTAGGCGCCGCGGACAACTTCTTGCTGGTCGCCACCGAGCCCGTCGCTCAAGACCAACAGCACCCTGTGCGGGCTCGACCCGAGACGGGCAGCGCACGTTGCCACCTCGGCACTGGCCTCACGAAGCCCGCCCTCGGTACTTGCCGAAGCAGTCCGTACCTCGAAGCCGGGGCCTCCGATCGCCATCGCGACCACGCTGACGCTCCCCGGCCCCGCCGCGGCGATCTCGCCGGCGGTGCTACAGCCGATCACCGGGACTTCGCCGGCCACCTCGTGCACACCGGCGAGCAGCTGCGCGAGGTCGTAGGCCTCGGAGGAAAATACGACGAGTAGCTTGGGTTCGTCACCCGAAAGAGCTGCTGAGGCCACTTCGGCACCGGCGCTGCGTGCGTCCGGGTTAGCGGACGAGCCTGTCGCAGTCCACTGCGTCGTAGCGCGGGCCGCTGAAGGTGCAGAGATTATGCCCATGCCTATCGGATCGGCCCCCGTTCCTGGGTCTTTAGCTCGACGGGGTGAGAGAGGTCACCCGAGACGCATCGGAGTACCCTGGCCGCAGAACGCGCTGACTTTTGGGGAAAGCGCCGACCCTGGAAAGGGTCGCTAAAGCCTTAAGGAGGCGACGTTGGACAACGAACGGGCGAAGAAGGCCCTGCAGAGCGAGCGGCGGCGAGTCGAGGGGCTTCTCGGCGACATCGTCGAGGCGGGCGAGCAGGACCGCGACGAGGCCAATGCACAAGGCGACATGGCGGACCCCGCCCAGAGGTTGACCGCCGAAGGGCTCGATGACGCTGTCGCGGCCGGGTTGCGTGACCGCCTCGAGGCGATCGAACGAGCCGAGGCCCGCCTTCGCTCCGGCACCTACGGCCTTTCGGTCAAAAGTGGCCTCCCGATCTCGGACGCGCGGCTCGAGGCCGACCCGGCGGCAGAGCTCACGGTGGAAGAAGCGTCGGAGGAACCGCCGGCGGTTTAGGCCCGTCGACTTCTAGGTCCACCAACTTCTCGAGCGGGCTGGGGTAGGGTGGGGTGGCCACCAGGGACCGTCCTCAAGAGGCTGCGCTCGATGGGAGCAGCGCTCGATCGAAGACGAGCCTCCGCCGGCCACCACAGCTAGCCGAGCATGGAGGAGATTTTTGGCGAAGCACATCTTCGTGACCGGGGGAGTGGCGAGCTCCCTCGGTAAAGGGCTTACCGCTGCGTCACTTGGCCGGCTCCTGAAGAGCCGGGGCCTACGGGTGACGATGCAGAAGCTGGACCCCTACATCAACGTCGACCCGGGCACGATGAACCCCTTCGAGCACGGCGAAGTCTTCGTCACTGAAGATGGCGGGGAGACCGATCTTGACCTGGGCCACTACGAGCGCTTCATCGACGAGGCCCTTTCGCGCGATTCCAATGCCACCACCGGTTCCATCTACCAGTCCGTCATCGCCAAGGAACGCCGGGGCGAGTACCTGGGCAAGACAGTCCAGGTGATCCCCCACATCACCAACGAGATAAAGCTGCGCATCCGCCGCCTCGGCACCGAAGACGTCGACGTCGTGATCACTGAGATCGGTGGGACGGTCGGCGACATCGAGATCCTCCCGTTCCTCGAGGCGATCCGCCAGTTCCGCAAGGACGTCGGGCGTGACAACGTCTGCTACGTCCATGTGACCCTTGTGCCCTATCTCGGTCCTTCCGGCGAACAGAAAACCAAGCCCACTCAGCACTCGGTGACGGAGCTGCGTTCCCGAGGGGTGCAGCCCGACGTGATCATCCTGCGCAGCGACCGCACCGTTCCAGAGAACATGAAGACCAAGATCTCCTTGCTTTGCGACGTGCCCGAAGAAGCGGTCATCTCCAATGTGGACGCGCCCAATCTGTACGAGATCCCCCTTTCTCTGCACGACGAGGGCCTCGATGACTACGTGTGCCATCTCCTGCGGCTCGACGGCCCCCCGGAGGGCGATGAGGCCCGCTCCGGGCGCCTCGACCTCTCGCACTGGCAGGCACTCGTACGAAGTGTCGAGTCGGCCTCCAAGCCGGTGCGGATCGGGCTGATCGGTAAGTACGTCAACCTGCCCGATGCCTACCTCTCCGTCGTGGAGGCTCTCCGCCACGGAGGTTATGCCCATGGCGCCAAGGTGCAGCTCGACTGGGTACAGGCCGAGGAGGTCGAGGGCTTGATGGCCGAAGGGCGCCTCCGCGACCTCGACGGCATGATCGTGCCGGGCGGCTTCGGCGAACGAGGGATCGAAGGCATGATCGCCGCCGTGGGTTACGCCCGCGAGGGCCACATCCCCTGCCTCGGGCTCTGCCTCGGCCTGCAGGTCATGGTCATCGAGTTCGCCCGCAATGTCGCCGGCCTCGAGCGCGCCAACTCGCGAGAGTTCTCGCCGAGCGCACCGCACCTCGTGATCGACCTGATGGACGACCAGCGCGAGATCGTGAGCCAGTCCAACTACGGGGGCACGATGCGCCTCGGCACCTACCCAGCCAAGCTCCGGCCCGGGACGCAGATGGCCGAGATCTACGGCTCGCCGGAGATGCTCATCTTCGAGCGGCACCGCCACCGCTACGAGTTCAACCCCCGCTACCGCAGCCGCCTCGAGCAGGCCGGCCTCGTGTGTTCGGGTGAGTCGCCCGACGGGCGTTTGGTCGAGATGATCGAGCTGCCCAGCCATCCTCTTTGGGTCGGGACCCAGGCCCACCCCGAGTTCAAGAGCCGCCCGGACCGCCCGCACCCGTTGTTCAAGGCTTTGGTCGGAGCGGCATCAGAGAGGGCCGAGGGCCGCCAACCTCACCTGATCGACCCCGATCAACTGCGCGTCGTACCTATGGGCGTCGTACCTATGGGCGCTGTGCCTCTGGCGCCGCTGAGCGCCGCCGAAGAGGCAGGCATTGCCCTCCGATAACTTCCGAAAGGTAGGCGAGCGCACCGTCTACCAGGGAAGCCTGCTCCACGTTGCGCAAGGGATCTTCGAGGGCCCGGGCGGCGAGCGCTTCGAGCGCGACCTGGTCCACCACCCAGGTGCCGTTGTCACCGTCCCCATTGACGAGCGCACCGGCGAAGTTGTCTTCGTCCGCCAGTACCGGGCACCGCTGGACAGCGAGCTGTTGGAGGTGCCCGCCGGTAGGCGCGACGTCCCGGGGGAACCTCCGGAGCGAACGGCCGCGCGCGAGCTCGTCGAGGAGACAGGCCTGGAGGCGGGCCGCCTCGACCTGATCGGGCACTTCTACAATTCGCCGGGCTTTTCCGACGAGGAGTCGTGGTGCTTCTTGGCGCGGGACCTCAAAGATGTGGCGGACGCCCGCCATGGGATCGAAGAGCAGCACATGACCGTGGAGAGGTACGCGCTCGGCGAGGTGGGCGAGCTCGTACGGGATGGGCGGATCACCGATGCCAAGACGATCGTCGCTCTCTTTTTGGCCCAGGCGGAGCTCGGATAATACGAATGGGGAGCGCCGCGGTCACCCGGGCGGTCCCAGGCAGCCAGCGGGCCGGCCGGCCCCTGAGCCTTCCAGGCGAGGAGCTCCTCAGTTGGCTCGCCGTCGAACGGGGCCGCAGCCCGAACACGCTCGCCGCCTACCGGAGAGACCTCGTTGCCTACGAGGCATGGCTACACGGTCGCTCGCAGTCGCTGGCTGCTCACACGGACGAGGGGAGCGTGGACGAGGGCGAGCGTGGACGAGGCGAGCGTGGACGAGGCGACCGTGGCCCAGTACGTGGCCCATCTTCGCGCCCTGGGTTTGGCGCCTGCCTCCATCGCCCGCTCAATGGTCTCGGTGCGCTCGCTGCACAGGTTCCTCGTCCAGGAGGGCTCGGCCCGGGCCGACCCCACGCTGGACCTGAAACCGCCGCCCGTGCCCCAGGGGCTGCCCAAAGCACTGAGCGAGGACGAGGTCGGTTCCCTCCTGGGGGCGGTCACCGGTGGGGGACCGGCGCAGCTGCGCGACCGCGCAGTGCTCGAGCTCCTCTACGGCACGGGCATGCGCATCTCCGAGCTCACCGGGCTGTCGCTACCCGACCTGGCGGTCGAGGAACAGCTCGTGCGTGTGCTCGGCAAAGGACGTAAAGAGCGCATGGTCCCTTTGGGGCGTTACGCCCGCGAAGCCCTGGCCGCTTGGGCGGGACCTGGTGGCCGGCCCGCCCTGGTGCCTGCCAAATGGGCGCGACGAGCCGACTCGGACGCCCTTTTCCTCAACATGCGCGGGGGGCGCCTCACTCGACAGGGTGCCTGGGGGATCGTGCGGCTCTACGGCCAGCGGGTGGGCCTGGAGGGGCGGCTCAGCCCGCACGTCCTGCGCCACAGCTGCGCTACCCACCTCCTCGACCACGGCGCCGATATCCGGGTAGTGCAAGAACTGCTCGGCCATGCTTCGATAGCGACGACCCAGGTTTACACAAAGGTTTCCGCGGAACGGCTCCGTGCCGCCTATGAGTCGGCGCACCCGAGAGCTCGGCTGGCTGGTCCGGTAGGAACTTGACAGTTGCCCATCGCAGGGAGCCCTGCAAGGGCTACACTTCCGCGAATGGAGGCCAATACGTCCAGCGTGTTGCGGGAGGAGCTGGAAGTTCAGCGTGCTGCGCTCCGCCTCGAGCTGGGCGAGCTCGGTTACGGCAGCGAGGGCCTCTCCTACGACCCGAACTTCGCTGATTCGAGCCAGGTAACGGCTGAGCGTGGCGAGACCGAGGCGCTCGGGATGACGCTCACGGCCAACCTGGTCGACGTCGAGCACGCGCTCGAAAAAATCGAGGCCGGTACTTACGGCACCTGCGAGTCATGCCACGACGAGATAGTCGCGGCTCGCCTGGAAGCCATGCCGGCGGCCCGTTTTTGCATCACCTGCGCTGCTAAGCGTCGCTAGCGACGCTCCTACCGCTGGAGCAGGCCGACGGCGGCGCTTGCGCGTTTGTAGGTCCGTGAAGCCACCTCCGAGGCCCGTGCGGCCCCTTCGGCGAGCACGGCACGCACCGCGGCGGGGTCCTGGGCCAGCTCGCGGTAGCGTTCCTGGAGCGGCCGCAGCGTCTCGATGGCCGCCTCTGCAGTGTCCGCCTTGAGCTGCCCGTAGTTCTCGTAGCCGGCGGCGATCTCGGCGGGGTTCCCGCCCTTCAGCGCTGACAGCAACTCGAGCAGGTTGGAGACACCGGGCTTGTCCTTCGGGCGCCAGCGAACAGCGCCCGGGCCGGGCGGGTCGAGGTCGGTCACGGCGCGCTTGATTTTTCGTTCGATGACCTTCGGCTCGTCCAGGAGGTAAATGAGGCCCGCGTCGGAAGCGGTCGACTTGGACATCTTGTGGAGCGGGTCCTGCAGGTCCATGATGCGGGCGCCGCCTCCCGGGGGGGCTATCGCAGCCTCGGGGATGGTGAAGGTGGCGCCGTAGCGGGTGTTCCAACGCTGGGCCAGGTCCCGGGTGAGCTCGAGGTGCTGGCGCTGGTCGTCGCCGACCGGGACGAGGTCCGCGTCGTAGAGCAGGATGTCGGCCGCCATGAGCACCGGGTACGCGAAGAAGCCCAGCCGGGCAGCCTCTTCATCGCCCTTTACGGTCTTGTCCTTGAACTGGGTCATCCGGGACAACTCGCCCATGTGGGCAGTGCACTCGAGCAGCCATGTCAGCTCGGCATGTTCGTGGACGTGGCTCTGCACGAACAGAGTGCAGCGTTGCGGGTCGAGCCCACAGGCGAGCAAGAAGGTAGCCATTGTGAGGGTCGCCCTGGAAAGCTCCTCGGGGTCGCCGGGCACCGTCAGGGCGTGCAGGTCCACAACGCAGTAAAAAGCGTCGTAGCGGTCCTGGAAATCGACCCACCAGCGCAAGGCCCCCAAATAGTTCCCGAGGTGCGGTGCCCCCGTCGGTTGGATCCCGGACAACACCGTCTTGGTGGCCTTGGCGGTCTTAGCGGTCGTCACGACAAAGCAGGGTACCCGCGGGCGGGGTGCGGGGCCGGTCTAATAAGTGAACGGCGTCACAACCAGTGGGCGACGGCGGCCACGCCGATACCTCCGACCACGACCACCGCCCCGGCCAGCGAGCCCCCCAGCAGGATTGCCTTCTTCCTGCGTGAGCCGGGCGCAAGATGGCGCCCGGGACCGGAGGTGCTTGCCCGCCTCGACGTAATAGGCACGGTCGTCCCGCCGGCGGGCACGGGCGAAATGGGCCATTGCCGGTCGTGCGCTGCGCCTTGGGTCACGGGCAATGGGGCCAGCCAGTCCCGCACCGCGATGACTGGTCCGGCCGGGGCCACGACGCGCACCGGTGCCGTCGCCGGCAGAGGGGTGACGACGTGGCGCTCTTGGGGCGGAGGCGCAATGACGGACCTGGTCCCCGGGGGGGCTGGTTGCTGCGAGGCAGGCGGCTTCGGGGAACGTGGCGATGCTCTGCGTGCCTTGGCGGGAGCCTTCGTTGGCTGTACCGCCGGCCCGGATGCCTGAGCTGATGCCTGAGCCTTCTTCGCCGGCGCCGCCTTTTCGGGAAGGGCCGCCTTTGCGGGCACGGCCGTCTTTGCCGGTTGGGCCTGCTTGACTGGCGGCGCCTGCTTTGCTGGCGCAACTGGCGGCGGTAGTGGCGGTAGTGGCGGGGGTGGCGGCGGTGGCTCCGTCATTGGGCCGGTTGAGGGTGTTGCAGGAGCCACCTCAGTGGCGGGTACGACCTCAGTGGCGGGATCGGGCAAGCGGAGAGCACGTGCCGATTGTTCCTGTAGCAGTTGGGCCAGTTGCGCCGCTGCTGGGTTCGGGGAGGCTGCCGGGTTCGGGGAGGCTGCCGGGTTCGGGGAGGCTGCGCGGCCGCCGTTGCGGTCGGGGCCTGGCTCAGCCTGAGGGGCGCCCCAAACGACGTAAGGGGTCTGGGCCCACCCGGCGAGAGCTTCGATCTCGCGGAGCGCTTCTGCGAAATCACCGGCCGTCTGGGGACGCTTGCCTGGGTCCTTGGCCAGAGCGTTCTCCATGAGGTCGGCGAGGGCAACGGGCACGTCGTTGGCGGGCGCCCGGGGAGCCGGGTCGCGCAGGATGCGCAGGATGACCGAAGCGGGAGCTTCCCCCTCATATGAGGAAAACGGCCCCCGGCCCACGAGGAGCTGGTACATCGACGACGCCAAGCCGTAAATATCAGCTGAGGGCGAAAGGGGCAGGCCCTCGAGGGCTTCGGGCGGGGCATGCAAGGTCGTGAAACCGAACACTCCCTCGGTCGATTGTGCCTGTGCTTGCAGCGTGGCAACGCCAAAGTCAGCCAGGACCGGCTCGTCGAACTGAGAAACGAGTATGTTCTGCGGCTTCATGTCCCGGTGGAGCAGGCCCGAGCGGTGCGCCGTCTCGAGCGCCCCGGCGATCTTGATACCGACCTGGACCACCTCCCCGGCGGCCAGCGGGCCACTTTGGCGGACCCGGTGCGCGAGGGACTCCCGGCAGAGCTCGAGCACGAGTACTGGGCGCCCTTCAGGGGTGGCAAACGTCCCGTACAAGGTCGTCACGTTGGGATGGTTGCTGAGCAGCGCGAGCGCACCCAGCTCTTTTTCAAAGACTTCGACGAGGTGAGGAGATGTGTCCGCCACTCGCAGGACCTTCAGGGCAACAGAGCGACCGGTCCCGAGCTCGACCGCTCGGTACACGGTGGCGAACGCCCCGCTTGCCAGTTCCGCGATGTTGGCGTAGCCGGGGAAGGTGGACCCGGGGGCGGTCGCGGTGGCGTTCCTGCGCCCTCTCACTTGGCGGCCCCGTCGTCGGGGCGGCCCGGAGCATTGCCCACCAGGAGCAAGGCGTGCGCCCTGTCCCGGCCAGGGACGATGTGGCGCACAGAGCGGTAGAGCTGGCGCTGCGATTCCCAGGCGGCCAGGGCGGACTCGGGGTCAACGGGCAGCTCGGTGGAGTAGATAGCTTGGTCCGCGAGCGTGCCGACGAGCTCGACGGCCGGTCCCAGTTCATCACCGAAGCGGTCAGCGACCTGCACCGCAACGTCGGTGCTCGTCGCCGAAGACGGTACCTCGACCCCGAGCCGGGCGAGCCCGTCGAGAAGCTCGAGCCAGGCCCCCGTGGCCAACAGCGCCGGGTCGTCGAGGCGGTGGCGGGCCAAGCGTCGCAAACGACGGCGAAGCGCGGGCACTCCCAAACCGCCGATGAGCAGGGCGAGCAGGACGGCGGCAGGTAGCCCGGCCCCGAACACGAGCCCCCAATCGAGGTGCAACGGCAAGGTGAGCTTCACGTTGACGGGCTTGGCGATCGCGTGCGCGGCACCCTTGCCTGGCAGCGCCGTGGCCTGCTTGGCCTGCGCCGAGGGGCCGCTTTCACGGCTTCGGAAGGCGCCGAAGGGTCAGCGGTCGTCAACACCGGCGTAGCGTCGATGACGACCCAGCCGTAGCCAACTACCGGTACTTCGTCCCAGGTCCAGGCGTCCCGGTTGGTCACCTCGTACTGACCAGCCGCGAGAGGTGCCGAGGCGCCGGCCGCGCTCGGTGCGCGGAACCCTGTCACGACCCTGACAGGTACCCCGAGGTAGCGGGCGACGACGGCGAAGAACGTTGCGAACTGCTCGGGCGTTGCTGCGTGGTCAACGGTGACGGCGTTCATGACCTGTGCCAGCGATGTGCCGGCCAGGGCGGCGGGGTTGGAGAGGGGCCCCGTCGATTGACGCGGGACGACGCGCCTTTCGCGATCGTGCAGCGAAAAGTCGACGTCCTCGAGAAAACCGAGCGACGGCCTCGCTTGCAGGCCGGTCAGGCTCACCGCAAAGCGGACCGCAGCAGCGACGTCGCTCACCGAACCGGGTGGGAGCTCGGTGTACTCGGCATTGTCGCCGCCCGGGACGGCGGCCCCGAAGGCGATCAGGTTGGCGGTCCCCACGCCTCTCGCTGTCGCAGTGGGGGCTCGAGACTGCACGCTGTAAGACGCCGGCAGGGAGGGGGAGGCGGCGAGCATCCCGGTATTGGCATCAGCGTCGACCGACAAACCATCGACCTGCTCCGGGCGGTCCACCGCAGGCAAGAACGGAAGGCCGATCGCTCGTTGCAGGGTGTAGCGCTGCGCGACAACCTGGCTCGCCGGCTCGTCCGGGGCCGCCGGGCTGGCCGAGGGGACGCGCCCGCCGGTGGGACGGAACGTGGCCGAAGAAGTCCATATGTCGCCGTCGTAATTGTTGAGGACCGCCAGCGACATGTAGCCGCTCCAGGGCCGCTTTACCTGCACCTTGAAAAGCGCCTCCGCCGGGCCGGCCGGGTCCGAGCGACGCAGGGAGGCGAGAGCGTCCAGCGGGTCGACCACGGTGGCCGACAGCAACTGGGTGGAACGCGTGAGAGCGGCCGGCTTGTTGACGAGCGAGGGCACTCGCGAGATCCCGACCGCTAGGGCGACAACGACCAAGGCGGCCAGCGCGGTGCCCGAGAGCGCGCGCCGAAGGGAGCTGTAGCGACGCCTGGACCGGCTGGCGGAGGCGCCCTCCGCCCCCGCGCCGGCTTCGGCGTGGGCGACCTGCGCCTCGATGACCCCTTGGCGGGCGAGGGCGCCCACAACGAGGGCGCCGAGAAGCCCAGCTCCTTCAGCGACAGTTGCCCCGGCCGGTGCCGAGGTTGTCGCCGCGAGCGCAAGGACGAAGAAAACTACCGGTACTCCCGGCGCCACCGCCGACGGGCTGGCCGGACGAAGGAGCAACTCGGCCGACACGGTGGCACAGAGCCAGGTGAGCACGATCGGCGCCGCCATGAGGTAGCTTCCCCCGGCCAGGGGAAGGGTTTCGGTCAGAAGCTGGGCGGGCACGTGCACGAGGCCGTTCCAGATGGAGTTGAAATCGAACTCGTTGCTGATGGACATCAGGGCCACCAGGCCCGTCAACGAGGCGGCGTACGAGACGCCGGCTGCGAAGCGGAGCGCTCGCGACACGGTCACACTTATTACGACGGGCACCACCGCCGACAACGCCAGGAGCAGCGGCGCAAGGCCCACCTGATAGGCACGCAGCCAAGGCATCGCGGCGAGGAACGTCCCAGCGGCGGCAGCGGACAGCAGGACGCCTACGAGCAAGCGCGGCAAGCTGACCCGGGTCATCTAGTCACCAGCTCTCGCCACGCCTGGGCGAGTTCGTCCGCCGAAGCGACCACGAGCACCCTTACCCCCGGGTAGACGGGGACCGGGCCGGGCCGGGGGACGACCGAGACCACGATCACGTGGTCGAAGCGCCGCTTGAGCGATGCGATCGAAGGAAGGGTATCGAGCTCTAGCGCACCGGTCACGACCACAAGCGCGCTGCCACCACGGTCGCGCCGCAGGGGGGTGATCTGTGCCGACAATGACCCGACGTTGCTTGGGGAGAGGTCCGTCAGGTAATCGACGAGCCCCGCCGGGTCGCGCTGCCCGGCGCCACCGACCCTCTCTCCCGCCGTCGTGCGGATCTGGACGGGAGCTTTGCCGCCCGACAGGGACGTCGCGACGGAGGCCGTGACGTCCATCGCCTCTTCGAAGGTCTCGGAGGAATAGACCTCGGGCCGGACGTCGACGAGGACGACGGTGTAGGGCTGGGCGGTGTCCACGTTGTGGCGGACGACGAGCTTGCCCGTGCGAGCGGTCGACGGCCAGTGCACAGTGCGTAGGTCGTCGCCGATGACGTATTCGCGAAGCCGGTGGAAGGTCACGCTGCCCTGTGGTGACGTGTCGCTCGACGGGCCCTCCAAATTGCGTGACATGCCGCTCGGCAACGCGCTCGAGCAAGAGCGCCCGAGGATGGACCGAGATCACCTGGGGCTCGCCGAGGGAGCGCACCCGCCGGCAGAGGCCGAACGGGTCCGCCTTGGGTATTTCGACAGCGCCGACACTGTATGTGCCTCGACGCGAAGTCGGAAGGCGGTAGGTCCGCAGTCCCGCTTCGCCTCTGCGGAGGCGGGGCAGTTCTGCCCTGAAGACCACCTCGCCGAGGCGTTGCTCTATGACGAGCGAGCTCAAAGTGCGCCACGAAAGGTTGACGGCTCGGATCACGGCAATTGCCGGCTGGCCTTTTTCGACCCGGGGCGGCTCGACAGCGCGCTCGAGGGCGAGCCGGGGCGAGCGGGCGACGTAAACCAAGGCGCCGGCTACGAGCACGAGCAGGCCCACGCCTATTACGAGCAGTGGCCCCCATCTCGCCACCAGCCCTGCGACCGTCAAGGCAGCCCCGGCGATGCAGGCGCCCCAACCCAACCGGGTCACAGCGCAGGTCCCCCCGTCACTAGGCGGAGCCCTGGCACTAGCGGAGCACTGCTCGCGGTACCGGGACGGTCTGTACGGCGCGGGTGATCACTTCTCCTGCAGTCCTGCCCTGGATCTCGGCGTCGGGGCGTAACACCACACGGTGCGACAGTGTCGCCAGAGCCATCGCCTGCACGTCGTCCGGCGTGACGAAAGGCCGGCCGGCGGCCGCCGCGACAACTCGAGCGGCACGCAGCAAAGCCAGCCCGCCACGGGGGGAAACCCCGAGGCGCACCTCTGGGAGCTCACGGGTACGGGCGCAAATGGCGACGATGTAATGCTCGATCGGCGACGACACTTCGACCGCCCGCTTTACGAAATCGATCATGCCGAGCAGGTCGTCGCGGTCCATCACGGCGGCGAGCTCGTCGACGCTGGGCGTGTTGCGCTCGGTCCTCAGCACCTCGGCCTCGGCTTCCGGCGAGGGGTAGCCGACCGAAAGCCGCATCAAAAAACGGTCGAGCTGCGCCTCAGGCAGTACATAGGTCCCCTCGAGGTCGATCGGGTTTTGCGTCGCGATGACCACGAACGGCCGGGGCACGGGGTAGACCGCAGCGTCGGTGGACACGGTGTGCTCTTGCATTACTTCGAGCAGCGCGGACTGTGTTTTTGGCGACGCTCTGTTGATCTCGTCGCCAAGGACGATGTTGGCGAACACTGGCCCCGGCCGGAAAGTGAACGTTGAGGTTGCCTGATCGAACACGGTGACGCCGGTGATGTCGCTCGGCAAGAGGTCCGGGGTGAACTGGACGCGGTTCCAAGTGAGGTTGACGGACTTGCATATCGCCCGTGCCAGCGAGGTTTTGCCGACACCGGGCACGTCTTCGATGAGCAGATGGCCTTCGGCCAGCACGCACGCAACAGCCGCTCGGACAACGGCCTCCTTGCCGTGGAGCACCTTTGTCACGTTGGCGACCAGGCCGTTGTACATCTGCACAAACCTGGCGATATCGGTCCCACCTGCGGACTGTCCTGCTCCTGGGGTGGGATGGCCTGTCATGGGCGTGGTCGTGCTCACGTAGATGCCTCCATTAGTGGGTAGGTCCGCCCGCTCAACCGGTAAGCGCGCCTGCGGGCCGTGAGCGCAGCGCGCGCACCCCAGCCGAGCGAGCCGGCGAGGACTACGACCAGTAGCGCATCGATCAGGATCCACATTGCAAGAGCCCATGCACCGCCAGAGCGCGAGGAAGCGTGGGCGAGGCGCCCTAGCAGTGCGCCCTTGGGGCTGAGCGCCGTCGGGCCTCGTGGGCCTGCGCCGGGGCCGCCACGAGGGCCAGCGCCGGGGCCGGCGAGGACCAATGCGCTGGTCGGCACCGTGGTGACTGTCGGCAGAGTGGTGGTGGTCGGAGGGGGCGGCGGCAGGGTTGTCACGGGCAGCGTGGTGACAGTCGGAAGGGTGGTGGTGGTCGGCGGCGGCGGCAGGGTTGTCACGGGCAGCGTGGTGACAGTCGGCAGGGTGGTGGTGGTCGGCGGGGGGAGCGTCGTGGCGGGCGGCACCGTCGTGGCGGGCGGTGCCGTCGTGGTCGAGCAATCGCTGGGGTTGCAGACGGTTGTCGTCCCGAGGGCCGTGGTCGTCGGCCTAGGAGTAGTCGTGGTCGTGGTCGTCGGGGCGGCCGCAGCCGTTGTGGGCGGAAGGCTTACGGTCGTTGCCGGGACCACGGTGACAGACGTCGTTGCGGGGAGCACCGCGGTAGTTGTCGTAGTCGCCCGGACAGCGACGGTCGTCGTCGGCAACGGCGCAGAGGTCGGAGGCGGAGGAGCCGGGAGGGAGGGCAAGTTGGCCAGCCCCACCACGACGCCTCCGGCCTGGCCGAGGTAGACCCACGAAACACTCACCGTCGGGGTCGGGCAGGTCGTCGGCCAACTTATGGTGACAGGGAACGCGGCTGCCGCCTCGATGGGGGTACCCGCGTCGCATATCGGCCCCGCCGTCGCGCTGACCTGCCAGTCGGTGCCGGGTGGCTGGCCGCTGCCGTTGTAGGTGACCAGGAGGCCGAACGTGGCACAGTACCTTCCGCAAGGTTCGATGACGCTAACGCTGAAACGGTAAGACGGCGGCGCACCAATAGAAAACGCCGCGGTCAGCGGCGCCGACGGCACCCCGTAGGGGTCAGGCGACAGCGTGCTGTGCAGTGTCAACGAGAGGCTGCAACGCCCCCCGATCTGGTCGAGGTCGAGGTTGGAACTGAACTGGTCATGAGCCAACGTCCCGCTGACGGGGAGGACCTCTGAAGCGCAGGTCATCTTGCCTTGAGCTTGGAACGACCCGGGCGGTAGCCCGTGAAAGGTGGCCACGACCGTGCCGGAACTGGGATCTGGCCCGACCACGCCCTTAACGTGCATCTGCAGCGGGGCAGGCCAGGGCAGCGTCTTACCGAACGATGCGCTGGTGATCGTCACTGCCGCGGAGGGGTGACCGACCGGGGTGACGGTGACGCTGGCCCGGTAGAGCTTCGCCGGGTCAAGGCCGGGGACATCGACCCCAAGGGAGGATGTAGGGCCGACGCTATGGCCGTCGACGGCATAGCTGAACGTTACTTCGTCACCGCCGAAGGCCACTTCATTTGACGTGTTCGCGGCCACGACCACTCTGAGGGCGGCGGTGATACTCTGACCGGCCGGCGTGCCGGCGGCAAGGAGCTGGATATCAGCGGGGTCCGGTGGCTGCCACGACTGGGTGCAGGCCTTGTCTGAAGTCGGCCCTCCGACGAGGCCTGTGCTGCTGACGCCCTGGACGCTAAACGACAGCGAGTCCCCGAGCAGGCTCCCGTCGTTGCCCGCGTTGATGGTGACACTGTTACGTGCCCCGGGCACCTCGGCCCGAGGCGGCACGCCAACGAACGCGGTCCCGCAAGACGAGCCGGTAACTGTCCACGAACTGGCCGGCACCTCGCAGTTCGCTCCGGTGCACGGGGCCCACGACACAACCCAACCGCCGGAGCCGTTGGCGACCGATGTTACCGAGGCTGGCGCGCCCGGGCCCACAGCGGTCGTGGTGAACCTGACAGGAGCCGACGACGTGGAGCGGTTGCCTATATACGCGGTAACGACTGCCTGGTAAGTGGTACCTGGGAAGAGCCCCGGGAAAAGAAGCTGCTGTTGGCCGTTCACGACCTGGACCGGGTGCCCCGGCTGGGGGCCTCCACCGAGAGCAGTCACAGTCACCGACCACGTGCTCGGCAGGCAGTCCTGCTCGCTCAGCAGGTGGTAGGTCCACGAGACCAGTGCCGACTCGTCCGACGGCGAGACCGAACTTATCTGTGGCTCGTAAGGTTTCTCGGCGGTGGTGGCGCAATCGGCCTGCTCGGTCACGGGTTGCACGGGCTGTACCGGCTGCACCTGTTGGACGGGCTGGGGGAGCGTGGTCGGCGTAGTCGACGGCGTTTTCGAGTGGGGGCCGGGCGGGGTCGTGGTAGGTGTCTTGTGCTTCTTTTCGGACTTCACGTTGGCGTCACCAGGGCCGGCGGCGCTCACGATCACGGCCGTCGACTTGTTGACGATCACAGGGGCGTGGCTGTTGTCCGTGAACACGACGACAGCGAGAAGGCTGTCAGGGTTGTTGAAGATAACGCGCGGCCCGTCGACGAGCACTTCGGCGCCTTGGAAGCTTGCCTTCTCGGTGGCTCCCTCCGCGGGGTACTTGAGCGCACCGGGCACCGGCTTCATCGACCCGCTGCCGGCCCGCACCATCCACAACGTCGGTTGCCCAGGCTGAGCCTGGTCGAGGGTGTACAGCTCACCGCCTGAGTAGGCCGGCACCGCCGGCTCGGCGCTGGGGCCGAACGCCTTTAGCGCTTCGGGGCCGGTAACCGCCCCACCGGGGGCAACCCCGAACACCGACCAGCCCGAGGACATCCTCGCCAGGAACCAGAGTTCTCCCGGGGCCCCCTGCACGGGCAAGAACTGGGTTGCCCGAGCCGTTGCGGGGACCAAAACGGTTTCGGATCGGCCGCCGGGCTGCAGCAGGTCCACCTCGCCGGGAAGTGCGAGGCCCAGTTCGCCAGGGGAGGGTTCCAGGGCCGCGTCGGCGCACCCCCCAGGCAAACTGGCCCGCGTCCCCACCACAAGCCCCTGACCGACGTGGGCAGCAGGCTTGACCCGCAGCAGGTCGCATTTAGCGCCTTGCTGGGCTAAAAGCCACAGCGCACCTTTTGAAACGGCCGCCGCGCCCGGTTGGTCGACGGCCGGGACACCTAACTTTGTGAACCCGAGCGGCCGCACCGAACTATGCGAGCCCTCTGCCAGGGCTTGCGCCCCCGCCACCACGGTCGAGGCGTCGACGAGAGAAATCGTGCTGTCCGGCGCATATCGCACGATGTATGTGGCCGAGCCGTCAGCAAACCCGGCCGCCCCGGTCTCGCGGGTGAGCGGCCCAAGCGATATGCCGTTGGTTGTCGGCCCGAGGACGTAGTTGTCCTTTGCGAGCATGTTGAAGCTGCCCGTCACGCGGTTCACCAACATCGTGCCCGTGGCCGTCGGCACCGCCTCGACTTGGCCGTAGCTGCTGGCCCCGACCTGTGCGTACACGCCCTCCAATTGGACGGTCACGGCGCCTGTCGCCAGGTCGATGACGGTGAGGGGGCGGAAGTCGTCGAGCACGAGAGAGCCGCCGAAGATCGTCGGGTGGCGAGAGGGGGGCGCTTGCCCGGTGGCCGCGGACCACACCAGCCCGCCGATCAGGAGGACGCTCACAAGCACGCCAACGGCTGCCCCGAAGGCGCCAAAGTTTGCAGCTCGCCTTTCACCTGCACTTGGCAGGCCGAACCGGGACGGGCCAGTTGGGCTGACGAGATCGAAGAGCGCGCTGTCTCGGGGCGTCGTCATCGTCTGGGATTAGGAACCTGCCCTCCAACGTTACCGGCTCCTCTAGCCACAATACGTGACCCTCGCGTGTCGGTATGCGTTGGAGGCGCGACCTCGGAAGAACATGTCGGTTGAGGCGAAAAACGCACGCGCGGCGTCGGCCCAGCCATCAAACCCTGCTGTCCCAGCCATCACGTCGAGCCGGTCCCGGCCATCACGTCGGGCGGGCGGGGACACCGGTAGGCTCGTGGCAATGGGTTACCAGGTGAGCACGCCTGTCTTCGAGGGCCCGTTTGACCTGCTGCTTCACCTGGTGACCCGTCAACAGGTGGACATCTGGGAGCTTTCGCTCTCCTCGATAGTGGATGAGTTCGTGGCGACCATCGAACGAATGCAAGCACTTGACCTTTCGGTAGCAACGGAGTTCCTCTTGACCGCGGCGGTGCTGCTGGAACTGAAAGCCCGCAGGCTGCTGCCCGAGAGCTCCGATGGCGACGACGAGGAGGAGCTGGCCCTCTGGGAAGAGCGGGACCTCCTGCTGGCGAGGCTGCTCGAGTGCAAGACGTTCAAGGACGCCTCTCAGGCCATGTCCCGCCTCATGGACACCTCCGACCTCAGCGTGGCCCGCCGCACCGGCCTGGAAGAGCGTTTCGTAGGCCTCGCTCCCGACCTCCTCGAAGGCGTTGGCGCCGCGGACCTGCACGGGGCGATGGTCAAGTTGTTGGCCGCCAAGCCGGTGGTGCGGGTGAACACCGACCACGTCGCCCCGGTCCGGGCAAGCGTGGCCGACACAGTGGCGGCTCTTGTGGCACGGCTACCTGCAGTAGGGCGCACCACGTTCAAGAGCCTTACGGCCGGGCTCGGCGTAAGGCTCGACATAATCGTTCATTTCCTGGCACTGTTGGAGCTCTACAAGCGTGGGGCCATCGACCTGGAGCAGGCGAGCAGGCTCGGCGAGCTCCACGTCAGTTGGCTTGGTTTGGACGACGGAGAATATGGCGACCTCGCTGGCGATGTCGACGTGCCGGCGCGCGAGGCCGTGCTTGCCATCGGCGGCTCGGTCCCGGACGAGTACGAAGGCTAGGGACAGTGGGGGACACGGTGGGTGACACGGTCGAGGAAGCGGCGGGGGACACGGTCGAGGAAACGGTGGCGGACACGGACGGCCGCTCGCTCGTTGAGCGCGAGATCGACCTGGACCATCTCGACGGCCCGGATATCGACGACACCGGTATCTCCGTTACCGGTACCGACGAACCCCAACTCGTGGAGGCGCACCCCGACCGCGGGCACCCCGACCACGGGCACCTCGAACGCGAGCACCTCGAAGACGGGCACCTCGAAGACGGGCACGTCGGGACCGAAGGCGCCCAAGCGGACGACGCCAGAGCTGACGGCACCCGGCCCCACTCGGAACAGAGGCGCGCCATCGAGGCGGTGCTTATGGTCGCCGAATCGCCGGTTGAGCCGACGATGCTGGCGCAGTTGCTGGAGCTTCCCCCGGCAACTGTCGACCAGATCTGCGACGAATTGGCCCGCTCTTATCGCGACGACCAGCGCGGCTTCGAGCTCGCTCGTGTCGCTGGCGGTTACCGTTTTCAGAGCCACCCCGACATGGCCCCCTACATCGAGCGTTTCGTGCTCGAGGGACAGTCGTCGCGATTGTCGGCTGCGGCGTTGGAAAGCCTCGCGATAGTGGCCTACAAACAACCCATTTCCCGTGCCCAGGTTGCCGCGATCAGGGGGGTCAATTCTGACGGCGTACTGCGGACTCTTTGCATCCGAGGCTACGTAACAGAGGTCGCCCGCGACCCCGGCCCCGGGCAAGCTCTCCTTTACGGCACAACGACATTGCTGCTCGAGCGTCTCGGCCTCGACAAGATCGAGGACCTACCGCCTCTCGGGGACTTCGTCCCCGGCCCCGAGGTTATGGACGCTCTGGAACAGGGTTTGCGGTCGGGCTAGACCCTCGGGGTTAGACGTCGCTCCCGGGGTTCCCGGGGGCGTCACTGCCCTCGGCAGCGTTGTCGGCTGAGGCCGTAGCGGTGTTATCGCTCCCGGTCTGCCCAGCCTGCTCGCCGGCCAATATCGCATAAAGGCGTCGGCGGGCATCGTCGAGGACCTTGGCCGCTTCCTCGTACTCACGAGGGCCACCGCTCATCCCGACCTGTCCGACAACTGGCATGAGCTTTGCCACTGCGTGGCGAAGAGAACGTGCTCCCAGAGGGGCACCCGCTGCCACTTCTTCCCACGGAGCTGGGCCTTTGGCTACTTCTGCAGCAGCCCGCTGGCCTTGTTCGGTCAGGTTGAAGCGCCTCTTCCCGGCGCCCTCCTCGATCTGGGCTACAACTAGGCCCTCGTCCTCGAGCAACTGGAGGGTAGGGTAAATCGAACCCGGGCTCGGCCTCCAGAGGCCCTCGGTGCGGTCCGAAAGCTCGCCGATTATCTCGTAGCCGTGCATCGGGCGTTCGTTGAGCAGAGCGAGGATGGCGCTGCGCACATCGCCGCGCCGGGCGCGGCCCCAGGGCCTCGCACCGGGCCTTCCCCAGCCCCTGCCCATCCCGGCTCCTTGCGCACCAGGTGCTCCAGGCCCGAACGGGCCACCATAAAACCACATCCTGTTGGGACCGCCGGACAGGTCGTCCGGGTTGCCGGGGCCTTCACCTGGGCCAGCCCACGGCGGGCCGGACCAACCGCCGCCTCGGGGGCCGCGCCGGCCGCGTCCCCACTCGGGACCTTCTTCAAAACGTTCATGACGGTGCATCTATGTACTTCCTCCTGTCTTGCCGGCATCTCTTGCCAGCGACATAGAGCACTATATCGCGATATATCGGTAACTGCGGAAGTGAATTTCTCAGGGCCTGCGAGCAGGGCTAAGCTGGGAATGGTGCCGGGCGACAGTGCAGCGGGGCCCCCGAGCCTGGAGGACTGGCTCGCCGAGGTCGCTGGTTCCGCCGAAACCGGGGAACGTCTCCAAAAGGTGCTCGCCAAGTCGGGCCTCGGCAGCCGCAGGACCTGTGAGCTGCTGATATCCGAGGGCCGAGTGAGGGTCAACGGAGCGCCCGCTCGCCTCGGCCAGCGCGCCGACAGCGCCCACGACCACATCGAAGTAGACGGGATCCCGCTACCCGTTCGCGAGGGGCTCGCCTATTACCTGCTCAACAAGCCGGTCGGCGTCGTTTGCAGCGCGGCGGACCCGCAAGGCCGCAAGACAGTTCTCGACCTGCTGCCCGAGTCGCCGCGCGTGTTCCCGGTCGGGCGCCTGGACATCACCTCCGAAGGGCTCCTCGTGGTCACCAACGACGGAGAACTGGCCTTCCAGCTGACGCACCCGAGCTTCGGCGTCACAAAGGAGTACGTGGTCGAGGTAGAAGGCAAGTTCTCCAAGGAAGCCATCGGCCATCTGCGCCGCGGCGTCCAACTGGACGACGGCATCACAGCTCCGGCGAAAGTCTCGGTGCTGGCACCCAACTCGGCGCGGATTTCGATCCACGAGGGCCGCAACCGCCAGGTGCGCCGGATGTGCGAAGCCGTCGGCAACCCCGTCCGCCGTTTGGTGAGGACTCGGATCGGGCCGCTTTCCGACGCCGCTCTAGCCCCCGGGGCGTGGCGTGACCTGAGCGTTCGCGAGGTCCGGGACCTCTGGCAGGCAGCCCGCGGGCCGTTGCCCGCTGTGCGAACAAGTAGCATCTCGGCTGCCACTTAGCTACCACAGCGGCCCCATCGAACCATCCCATCGAAACGTGCCTCCCAGCCCCTCTCCCGACCCTGACGCGGACAACGTTGCCGTGCCCAGGCTCCGCGTGCGGGCGCTGCGCGGGGCGACGACGGTCGACGAGGACACGACCGAGCAGGTAACGCGGCGCACGCAGGCTTTGTTGGCTGCGATGGTCGAACGCAACGGGGTCGACCACGCCAACGTCATCTCGGTCCTGTTCACCGCCACCGACGACATCCACTCCATGTTCCCCGCGACTGCGGCGCGCTCGGTCGGCTTCGGCGACGTCCCGCTGCTTTGCGCCCGGGAACTCGACATAAATGGGGCGCAGCCACGCTGCATCCGGGTCATGATGCACCTCGAGACGACAAACGAACAGCTCCACCACGTTTACCTGGAAGGTGCCCGCGGGCTAAGAGATGACCTCCCCGAGTAACAGCCCCTCCGGCGCCCAACGCAGGGCGGCAATAGTCGGGACGGGGCTGATCGGCGGCTCCATCGGCATGGCCCTGCGACGCCAGGGCTGGTGGGTGAGCGGGAACGACAAGGAGCCTGCCAGGGCCATGCGTGCCCTCGAGCTCGGTGCGATCGACGAGGTTGGCGCGGACACGACCGCTGCCGTGACCTTCCTGGCGGTGCCGGCAGGGGCCGTGGCCGATGTCGCAAGGGCGGTGCTTGCTCAACAGGACGCCGCCGGGCGCTCGGGCATCGTGACCGACGTCGCCGGGATCAAAGAGAAGATCGTGTCGTCGGTGGGGCACCCACGCTTCGTCGGTGGGCACCCGATGGCCGGTTCCGAGCAAGAAGGTGTCGACGGGGCCGGTCCCGACCTGTTCTTAGGGGCAACCTGGGTGTTGACGCCCGGCCAGCACACCTCGGGGGAGGCGTACTCCGAGGTCCAGGGGCTTGTGAAATTGCTCGGCGCCAACCCCGTCGCGGTCGACCCAAGGCGCCACGACGAGCTCGTTGCGCTGGTCTCGCATACCCCTCACCTCACTGCGGCGGCCCTCATGAACCTGGCCGCTGACGCGGCCACCTCGGATGCGACCCTGCTGCGGCTGGCCGCCGGTGGCTTCCGGGACATGACAAGGATCGCCGCCGGCCACCCGGGCATCTGGCCCGATGTGGTCGCCGAGAACCGCGAGGCCATCTGCTCGGCCCTCGACCAGCTGTCGGCGATCCTGGAAAAGGTGCGAGCGATAGTCGCGGGAGGCGACCGGGAGGGGCTGCTCGAGCTGCTCGGGCGCGCCCGGGAGGCAAGGGTCAACCTTCCCTCCGGGGCACCGTCGCTCGGTCATGCAAGCGAGGTGCGCGTGCCTGTGCCGGACCGCCCGGGAGTGATAGCCGAGGTGAGCACGCTGCTCGGCGGGCTCGGCGTCAACATTTTCGACGTCGAGATCGCACATTCGGTCGAAGGGGACAGGGGCGTGCTTGTGCTGATAGTGGACGCGGGGGCCGAGGAAGTCGTTCGCCAAGCTCTCACGGAGCGGGGCTACAAGGCGTCCGTGCAAAGGCTCGAACCATGAGCGCGCCGCACGAGCTGGTCGTCGAGCCCGCTGGCGGAAGGGCTCTCACGGGCCGGCTCAACGCGCCTGGCGACAAGTCGATCTCGCACAGGGCGCTGCTGATCGCGGCCCGCGCCGAGGGCCGCTCAAGGATCCGGGGGCTGTCCAACGGCCAGGACGTCCGCCACACGCTCGAGGCCGTCGTAGCGCTCGGTGCGGGGGTAGAGCGCAGTGGGGGAGACCTCTACGTGGACGGCGGCGCTGCCCGCTTGCACGAACCCGAGGCGCTGGTCGACGTGGGCAATTCCGGCACCGGGATCCGTCTCTTGGCTGGGTACGTGTCCGCCATCGACGGGCTCTGCGTGCTGCAGGGCGACTCGTCCATCGCGCAGCGCCCGATGGAGCGCATCGCCGTGCCGCTGCGGCTTATGGGGGCGCAGGTCGACGGGCGCCAAGGGGGCCGCTTCCCGCCGCTCGCTGTGCGAGGTGGGCACATCCACGGCATCGAGTACACGCTCCCGCTGCCGAGCGCCCAGGTGAAATCATCCATACTTTTTGCGGGTTTGGGGGCAAGTGGCCCGACGACGGTGCACGAGCCGGTGCCCACGCGTGCCCACACAGAGGAAATGTTCACCGCTGCCGGCGCAGACATCGAGGTACACCACGACGGGACCGGCTCCAGCGTCGTCCTCCAGCCGAGCGCGCTCCATGCAACAGATATCGATGTCCCCGCCGACCCTTCTCAAGCCGCGTTCTGGGCCGTCGCTGCCTGCATCACCCCTGGCAGCGACCTCGTGTTGGAGCGCGTCTATGTCGGGCAAGGCCGGGCCGGCTTCATCGATGTGCTGGTGCGCATGGGGGCGCGGATCTCGCTGCTCGACGAGGACCCCGTCCGTCACACCGCCGATATCCGCGTGCAAGCCGGGCCTTTGGTCGCCACCGAGGTGGGGGGCACCGAGGTGGCGTCGCTCATCGACGAGATACCGGTGTTGGCGGTGGCCGCCGCGTTCGCTGAGGGCACGACTCGATTTTCAGGGGCCGCGGAGCTGCGGGTCAAAGAAAGCGACCGGGTCGCCACCACGGTCGAGCTCCTCGGGGCGCTCGGCGTGGGGGCCGAGCCAGCGGCGGACGGCCTCTCTGTCCGCGGCAATGGGGGTACCCAGCTCAGTGGTGGTACGGTCAACTCGTACGGCGACCACCGCATCGCGATGGCCGCAGCGGTGGCCGCACTGGGCGCCCGTGACGCCGTGACGGTTCAGGGATGGGACGCAACGGCGACCAGCTACCCGAGCTTCGAGGAGGACATGCACAAGTGCCTCAGTTGACCCCGTCGGAGAACCAGGCCAGCCAGAGTGTGATCGCAATCGACGGCCCCGCGGGGTCCGGTAAATCGACCGTTGCGAGGGCCGTCGCCGCCAAGCTCGGGATGCCTTATCTGGACACCGGTGCGATGTACCGGGCGGTCGCTTTCATCGCCATGCGCCGCGGGGTCGACCCAGAAGACGCGCCGGTCGTAGCGAGGCTCGCGGCCGACATGGAGCTCGAGGTGGGAGAGCGAGTCCTTGTGGACGGCGTTGACGCAAGTATCGAGATCCGGAGCCCCGAAGTGACCCGAGCCGTGAGCGTCGTGGCCATCAACCCCGAGGTCCGCAAGGAGCTCGTCCGCCGCCAGCGCGAGTGGGCGGTGGCAAAGGGCTCCGGCGTAATCGAGGGCCGCGACATCGGGACAGTCGTCTTCCCCGACGCCCCGGTGAAAGTGTTCATGACCGCCAGCGACGAGGAGCGCGCTCAGCGCCGCACCCAGGAAATGCTCGACATGCACTACGACGAGGTCGCCGCCGACATAGCCCGCCGCGACCACATCGACTCCACCCGCCAGTACGCCCCCCTCGCCGTGGCACCCGACGCGGTCCTGGTCGACACCACCTCCAGCACGGTCGAAGAAGTCGTCGAGCTCGTGCTCCAGCTCGCGACCAAGGCCGGGCTCGCCTAACTCTTTCGTGGCTGGTGCATGAGGCGGAGGGCCGTACGTCTGGAGACGAGCTCGCCTCCGGAACGAAGCTCGTCTCTCAGACGCACGCTTCGCCCCATCACTAATTGCATAGTGCGTACGAGGAACATCCGAACTGTAGTTGGCTGATGTGACTGACCTCACGCTTCGCTCGGCAATGGAGGTAGCCGCCTTCGACGGAACCCCTCCTGAGCCCGTTCGAGGACCCGAAGGTCCGAAGGCCCCACAAGGCCGGGCGGCTTACGAAAAATTCGTCGGGGTCGCCAAAGGCGCAGCTGTCTTCCCGATTGAGTCTGATAATGGTATTGGTATCAAGTGCCCAAGACCTCCCGCGTAACCTGGGCAGTTGAGTTCCACCCCGAGCGTGAGGCTTGGGCATTTGGCGCTGAGCCAGGAGGACGCCGACGCGCTCTTGGCTGCTGTGAGGCTCCTTAGGAGCAGAGGACCGGCATTGGGCCGGCCGCTTGTTGGCTCGGTCAAAGGGAGCCGGCACGCGAACATGAAAGAGCTGAGACCCGGCTCAACAGGGCGCACCGAAGTGCGCGTCCTGTTTGCCTTTGATACGCAACGGCAAGCGATCCTGTTGATCGGCGGGGACAAGAGCACCCACTGGGACACTTGGTACCAAGCCAATATCCCGGTAGCAGACAGCCGCTTCGACGGGCACCAAGTCGCGTTGGGCGGCGGACAAAACCGTTGGTGGGGAAGTCGGACCGGAAACCAAAGAAAGGAGGTCGGAAATGACCATGAAGGATCGGGAAGAAAAGTTATTGGCTGCCCCGGGCGCGCCGGCTCGGGTTGCTGCTATCGAAGAGGAACTGAGGTTGGCGGTGGCACTGACGAACCTGAGAGAGCAGGCCGGCCTCTCGCAAAGGGCCCTGGGCCGCTTGATGGGCGTTTCTCAACCTCGTGTCGCCGCAACAGAGCGCTCGCCCAATATCACCCTGGACGTAATAGCCCAGTGTGCAGCGGCGCTCGGCGGCCACGTTGAGGTCGCCATTGTGAAGGGCAAGGACCGATTCCGAGTAGCCGCGGTGCCGCTTGGCTCCCCACGGCGCGACGTTACGGCGAAACGGGGCATGGGGACAATGCCCAGCGCTCAAAAGGTGGCTAAGTCAACTGCTAGACAAGCTAACTCCACGGGTGGCGTGGGCACCAAGGTAAAGGGACGGGGCGCGACCGCAGATCGCGTTGCCAAATCCAACCTTCCGGCAAAGCACACCGACTCACATCGGTCGGCCAGAAAGAGCGCTCACCCGGCGCCCGCTAGTCGTTGAGCCTCGTCGAAGAGGACCTGGAGCTCGGAATGCAGCTTCTCGGTCAGCTCGTCGATCGCGCGCCTGGGGATGCGGCCGGACCCCGAGGCGGGGGGCGGCCAAATCGGCTTCCCGATGACCAACGCTACCTTTGAGGGGCGGACCCAGGACGAACCGACGGGCATGGAACGCTCGCTGCCGCCGATGCCTACGGGGACGATGGGGACATTGGCACGAAGAGCGACAAACGCAGGGCCTCGCTGGAGCTCTTGGACAATGGGGCCTGAGCAGCGGGTCCCTTCTGGGAACAGGACGACCGGCTCACCCGCGGCCAGCGCTCGCTCACATATCTGAAGGGCGACTCGGTCCGGCGTCCCTCGCCGGACAGGGAAGCTCCCGAGCGAGCTAAAGACCCTCGCTATCCAATTGATCGAAAAGACCCCTTCTTTCGCCATGAAACGTATTCGCCGGTTCGTTATGCGGGCCGTGAGGAACGTATCGACGTTGGACCGGTGAACAGGCGAAATGATGTACGGCGTCGTCTGCGGGAGGTTCTCGGTGCCGACGAGGGTCGGGTGCCACAGGAGCCACCCCGGCGCCCAGACGATTGACCACACGATCCTGTACCACGCGAGTTCCAGCCGCGTCGGCGGCCGCACCGTGATCTCCACCGGTGCCGGCTCGCGCTCTGCGGGGAACCGAGCCTCCTGCCCTCCAGCTGCAGCGGGCTCTCCCACTACCGGCTCGACCTGCGCGTCCGACGAAGGGGTCGCCGGCTCGTGCCGTTCGGGCTCGGAGTTCGTGGCCATCGAGACAAGGTACCCCGGCAGCCACCTTCCCCGCCGGAACGATCCTTGCAGGGTCTACCTCGCCGATCCGGAGGAGAAGCGATCGGGACGGCACCCAGCAACAGGGCTGTGCGGTCAACGGCTGTACGTGGACTCCCTTGGAGGTTCACGTCGGAAGGGGACACGCTAGATCTGGTACCAGGCATTGGCGACTGCGGGCTCGAGGCGGCTCAGCGAGAGCGCCGGCGTGGAGGAGAAACTAGTCTTGGACCCGACCGGAGCGGCCAGAGGCTCGCGTTGACCTTACAAAGAGTGACATGCAAACCGAAGCGCCGACTACGTAGAGCAAGCCGGCCAACAGGTGGACCGCCCTGCTCCCGCTGAGGCTGACGAGAGCAGTAGCAGACAGAAAGGCGACAGAGACAACCATGAACTGGAGACCGACAGTTCTCAATGTGAGAGTTGCTCTCGCCGGCGTCCCTTCCGGCAACTCGGAGACCCTCGAAGTCTTCTCCGATCGAGTTTGCATATCGCCATTGTGCCACCGAAGTTCATCGGTCAGACTCTCGGCGCACTTCCTTTTAATGCGGCGAGTTCAACTCTCAGCGTGTTATTGCCCCTAATTGCCAAGACTCTGGTTCCTACCTCTAGCGCGTTGTCACTGGCCGGCAGCAACCGATCGATGACCTGGACCTCCCAGTGGCGCCCCTTCCAGCCCTGTCTGGTCAGGAGCTGGTGACGATGCCACGGGAGCAGATAATGGGCTTACTTGAGGACCGAGTAGAATCTCGCCCGCGGCCACCAGGCCCCAGAAGAGCGCCGTCCCTGTCAACCACGCGGCTGCCACCCTTCGGAGCGTACGCGCACGCAGGGCAGCTGCTCCAAGCCCCACCTCGGCAACGGCGATGACAAGGGACAAAGGTACGTGGAGATAGCGAAAGGCCAGGACAGATCCCTCCAGAGCGCAGCTACCGGCGAGTGCCAGCAGCAGCAGCTCGTTGAGCCTTGCCGAGACTGAACGACGAGGGCGGCCGAGCTTCATCAGGTCATGAGCGTCCCGCTTCTCGACGTGTTTTTGGAGCGTTTGCCATGAACTGTTGACATCTCCCGCGCTCATGCCGCGGTCGTCAAGGCGAGACAGCAACCGCCCCAACTTGCGCCCTCGAAGGACAGTGACGCCTTCGACTATGCCGGTACCAAAAGCCTCGTCGTGCCAAGCGCCCGGCCCCCAAATGACAAGCACCACCGTGGTGGGTGCCGTCCCCAAGCGTGCCCTGATCATGGCCCTGACATCCTCGGCGTCCCTTCCCAGCTTCGAGGCTTCCACTCTCAGGTCTTGGAAGTCAACCACACTAGAGCGCCACTTAGTCTGGACAACCAACAGGCCGCCGGGGCCTACCGCGACGTGGTCTATGTCCCATTTTCGCAAGACTAGGTGGCTCATAACCTCCCAACCCCGTTTCTGCAAGCCCTTCAGTTCGTTGGTCGTCCAGGCCTCGGCGAGCGCACCCATATCTATGGCCGCAGAGCCGGACTCGACGACAACGTCGTGCCAAAGCTGCCACCCTACGAATACCACCCAACCGCCGATCAGATAACCACGCAACCAAGCGGGAGCCAGTAGCGCCAAAGGCGTGAAGACGAGCAATACCGCCCCGACACCGGCTGAGAACCGCCAGGTCCGCTTGAAGTACTCCACGCGCATTTCACGGGCCTTCGACTTCGGCCACTCGCCAGCTCGCTTTGTCGCGAACTCGCGAAACGCACGTCGTTGGCGAAGTTGGCTGCCCAGGTTCCGGCCAGCGCGGCTTTCCGTGGCCTTGGTCGTACCAGAAGTCGGGCGCACTGGTTCCTGAGTCTGGCACTTGCCCAACGTTGTCACCAGTGCTATCCCCGGGCTGGTCAACTTACTGCCGTTGCCCAGAGACCCTCCGGGTACCTTGACTTATAGGAGCATCGCGTCGGCAGGAGACAAACGGCTTGTCGCCTTCGAGCCCGACGTTGGGAACGCGGGTGACTTTATTGTTCCCCGACGATTTCGGGCAGGTGCGCTCGCTCTACGCAGCACCTCAAACCGGGTAGCGATTGAGACAGTTGAGATCTTGTCGAGCGGCGATCACTTACGCGCTGCGGTCTCTCCGGTTTCCTCACCAATCGCGCCTACGTCACGGCGTTCCAGCTCGGCCCGAAGAGCAGCTGGCGAAATCCCATGGCTTAGGAGCCGCCCGGTGTCTTACCTGGCACGAGATCAGTGCGCCACGACGGCGGCCCACCGACGGCTCGACCGCTGCCGAGCTGCACGCGATGTAATCTCGGACTCGGAGTACGGCGTAGAGACCGAAAAGGCCGCCCGTATTGCGGTTCCTCGAGCAAGGCGAAACCAGATTGCTCGAGACGGCACGAAGGGTGGCCGGGCATTCGCGCAATGGTGAGACCGTCCGTCACGGCATCCATCATCGCCGGAAGACCAGCGATTGGGTGCAGGTGACGGGGCTATGGCCAAAAATCAGTCGGCTAGCTTCTCCCTTCACACGGCTTAACGTCGGAGGTTGCCACCGTCCCCAATTGGCGATTGTCGTGGCGCGCGACCAATTCACATGATCGATCCGCTGGGGAGGAGAGCGCGCCCGTTCCCCGGTTTGGCCGTTCGGGCCATTGTAGTTCCCACCATCCTTCTCCCTCGATCGGCGTCCCGAGTGCCCAGTTCAGTACGACGCTGATCGCGGTCGGTACATCCATGATGTACTTGCTATCTAAGGGTGTATCGACTCCGCCAATGCGGACTATTACGCTGCCGGGCTCCTGATTGGTCACATATTGTAACAACCTATGGACGGGCCCGTCCTCTGAAGGAACAGGTACATCGATTACGAGAAATACTTTGTCGCCACTCACTCCGACCTGGAGTTCACCAGACTGGAACTTAGCTCGCACCTCAATAAGCGCTTCGTTCTCGGATGCAAGCGCGGCTAGTAACTCTGCAAATTCCCGAGCGGTAACAGGCTTCGGCGCGCCGGAGTCGATCGACTTGGGACCGATGACGGCGCGCACCTCGAGCATGTCGATCATCAGTGCTTCTCCTTGGCCATTGGCGGTTTAGGGGAAGTGAATGCACTCCCCCTAAGACTGCCCCGCAAACTACCAGTTGATCAAATCCCGACGAGTACGGCTTTCCCGTCGACGAAGCCAGCGGCGGAAGGTGCCACGGTGCCGCGGCCGCTGCGCCTGGATAGCCACGTAAGTGAGACCGGCCGTTTGTCGTATAGCTCGGTTTCCCACTCGTCGTGGCCCACGTCGACGAGAATGGCCGAGGATGACGTTAGCCGCGCTTGGAGTTAGAGTGCGCCTGCCGATTCGCGTTCGGCACGAGAGCATACGCGAAGCGGGGCAACCGCGCTCCCCATCGCTTCGGCCATCGGAAGCCCATGTCATGGGATACGAGCGGCCTGTACTTGTCGGCTGTCCAGTGACACACTCGATACGGATGATCGTTGCCGAATCCAAAACGCCACGGCTAAAGACATTCCTCCAAGACAGGTTCCTCGTTGTTGCGTCAAAACTCAACGTAGTCGCGGGGAGCTAGTAGGTCTCTCCGAAGTTCGCGTGGCCCCGACCGCGAACAAGACAGCAACGGGCAGTATGACAACTGCCAAAAGCGAAGGCGACCACAGCACGGCAACCGCCAATCCAAGGGCGATCGCAAACGGCATGACGCCGAGCGCGAAGGAAATAACCTCATTCGCCCTATTGAAGGTCCGAGACTTGATCGGCATGGCCGCTGGAGCTCGGCGCTCGGTCACGACTCCAGATTGCCCAGTTCTCTGCGCCCGCCGCCGCTTGAGAACGTTGTAACCGACTTTGGCCAGCCATCAACCGAGCCGTGTGGGTGGGGCGGAGCGTGCGGCTGTGAGACGAGCTTCGTTCCGTGGGCGAGCTCGTCTCCAGACGTGCGGTACCCGCCCCACCCTTTAGCTGTGGGACTCTTCTAGACGAAGAGGGGGACGACGTGGCGGCGGTCCATGAGGGCCTGCATCTCTTCGTCGCTCGGCCGCTCGGAAACCCGCGCTGCGGCATCGAGGACGAGCGGGAGGAGGTCGATATCGGCCGCCGTGTTGAGGAAAAGGCCGGGCCGCCCGAGAGTCCACGACACGGCCAGATCTATGTCGGCCTTGTCGGAGAACGGTTCGTACCACGGGCCGCCAGTGTGCTCCCGGCCCGCCCAGGGCGCCGCGGCGACCGACTTTATCGTCTGCACGCCGACGTTCCGCTGCGCACATGTGGACACAAGAGCTTCGAAGTTCTCGGCGTAATAAGGGTTCTGCATCGTGATGTAGTTGTAGGGGAGCAGCACGGTGTCGAAGTCGAAGCGTTCCAGCGAACGGCGGTGGGTCGCAGCGATCTGGAGCCCGTGGCCTGTCACGCCGATAAAGCGGACGAGGCCTTCATCCCGGGCGGCCACGGCAGCCTCGACGGCGCCGCCGGGGCTCAGCGCGATGTCCCACTCGATCGGGTCGGCGAGGTTGTGCATCTGCCAGAGGTCGACGTGGTCGACGCCCATACGCTCCAAGGAACGCTCCAGTTGCTCGCGTGCCTCTTGGCCCCGCGCTCACCTGTCTTGGTGGCCAGGAAGAACTCGCCGGGCATGCGGGCGAGCCATGGCTTGATCAGTTCCTCGGCTTTGCCGTAGCCGGCAGCGACGTCGATGTGGTTGACACCGGCCTTGACGATGGCGTCAAAGGCCCTGTCAGCGTCCGCTTCGCTCGCTGAACCGAGCGCCGCCCCTCCGAAAATGGCCCGAGTGCTCTCGTGGCCGGTACGTCCAAATGTTGCCTTCGGGATAGCCATGAGCCCTTTACCGCTTCGCTCAACCCAATGCGGCGAGGACTCTGGTTCAGCCCAATGCAGCGAGGACTTCGGCCGCCGGCACGTCCCGCCCGTCCAGGACCGAGCGCTCCACGGGCGTCCCGCCTGCCGCCTCGCCGGGAGCGAAAGCAACAGTGGCGAGCAGGCCGGCCACGCTTCGCAGCACCTCACGCAGCTCACGAGGCAAAGGGAAGTACTCGTCCTCGGGGACGGCGCGCACTTCCTCGGTCCCGTTAGCCGGGGCGAGGCGGACGAGTACCTCCTCCACGAGCGACTCGGGAGCCGACGCCCCAGCAATCACGCCGACCACACCCGCCAGGTCTTCGGGCAGCTCGGCGGCAGTGTTGACACGGAGCACCCGGGGGCAGCCGGCGGCGACGGCCGTGCGGGCGAGGGCCAGGGTGTTGGACGAGTTCGCGCTGCCGATCACCACCATCGCGTCGCAGCGCCCGGCGATCGCCCGGAGCGCGCTCTGGCGGTTGGTAGTGGCGAAGCACAGGTCGCTGCGCCCGGGCACCCAAAGCTCCGGCCAGCGTTCCTGGGCAGCCTCCAAGATGCTGCGCCACTCGTCGAGCGCCAGGGTCGTCTGGGCGAGGAAGGCAACAGGGCCGTCGGGGTCGGGCAAGGCGAGGACTTCTTCCACGGTCTCGACGCGGTGGATGGCCTCGGGCGCTACGGCCATCGTGCCGACCGCCTCCTCGTGGCCCTCGTGGCCGACGTAGACGATCGAGTAGCCCTTTGACGCCCGCAGCTTGACCTCGTGGTGGACCTTGGTCACGAGCGGGCACACTGCGTTGACTACGGCACCCCCGTGGAGCCGGGCGGCCTCGACCACTTCGGGAGCCGACCCGTGGGCGGACAGCATGACCGGCCGGCCGGGCGGCACGAGAGCTATGTCGTCGACGAAGACGACCCCGAGCTGGCGGAAGCGGTCGACCACGATCTGGTTGTGCACGATCTCGTGGTAGCAGTAGACGGGCGGTTCGAACACCCGCACCATCCAGGCAAGCGCCTTGATCGCCATCTCCACCCCGGCACAAAATCCCCGGGGCGAAGCCAGCAGCACCTGTTCAACCTCCACGGCTCCCCAAGCTACCGGCTCATGACGAGCGGCCTATAGGGCGCCGAGGAGGGAGCCGGCCGCGACTACCTGGCGGGGCGTCTATCCTGGTAAAAGCCATGGCCCTGCCGAGAGTGGTCGCGGTGGCTCCCGGGTCGCCCGCAGACCGGGCCGGCGTCCAACCCGGCGACGAAATTGTCGCCCTGGACGGCCAGCTCCCCAGAGACATCATCGAGTACCAGTTATTGGCAGACCAAGCGAGCCTTGGCCTGGAGGTGAGCCGCGGCGGGATCGAGATTTCGCTCCAGGTGGAGCGCGAGGGCGGCGAGCCGCTCGGCATGGAGGTCGATGCGGCCCTGTTCGACCGGGTCAGGACGTGCGACAACCACTGCGAGTTCTGCTTCATACACCAGTTGCCCAAGGGCATGCGCAAGAACCTGTACGTGCGCGATGACGACTACCGGTTGTCCTTCCTGTACGGCAACTTCACGACCCTCACCCGCTTCACCGAGTCGGACCTCGAGCGGGTCCTCACCGAAGGGCTCTCGCCCCTGTTCGTCTCGATCCATTCGACGGACCCCGAAGTGCGTGCCCGGATGCTGCGCAACCGCCGCGGCGCCACGAGCCTGCGCTGGCTGCGTGCGCTCCTCGACGGCGGAGTCGAGGTCCACGGCCAGGTCGTGGTATGCCCCGGCGTGAACGACGGCGAGATCCTGGAGGCAACTCTGGCCGGCGTCCTCGACGAGTACCCCGAACTTGCCAGTGTCGCTTGCGTTCCCCTCGGGGTGAGCCGCTTCAACCACGAGCAGGCGATGAGGCCCCACGGCCCGCCGAGGCCGCCTTCGTGGTGGACCTCGTCGAGCAGTGGCAGGAGATCTTCCTCGCGTGCCTCGGCAGGCGGCTCGTATATGCCGGCGACGAGTACTACCTGGTAGCGGGGCGCCCGTTCCCGCCGCTCGAGACCTACGGGGCGGTGGCCCAGCACGACAACGGGATCGGCATGGCCCGAGCGTTCGAAGCGGCCTTCGAGGGGCGCGACCCCGGCGAAGACCTTGGGGAAAAGGGGCCGAGCGGGTTTTTCCGTTCGCTCGAGGGGGCCCGGCCCTCGGTTACCGGGCACCACGCGCCCCGGGTGCCGTCACGCTTTTGCCGCGTCGGGGAGCCGGCATAACGGTGCTCACAGGTGAGTACGGCGCCCGGGTGCTTGCCCCCCTGATTGCCCCATTGCCGGGCGACATCGAGGTCCTGGCCGTACGCAACGAGTTCTTCGGCGGGAACATCTCTGTGGCAGGTCTTCTCACGGGGTCCGATCTTTCGGCGGTTCTTGCCGGTCTGCCCGAGGGTCGTCGCTACCTCATACCTGACAGCTGCGTTTCGGGGGGCAAGTTCCTGGACGGGATGTCGTTGGAGGAGCTGCCCCGCCCGGTCGAGGTAGTGCCCGCCGACGGCGCCTCGTTGCGCCTCGCCCTGGGGCCTGCGCAGGCCGCCGGCCCCCGGCGCGACGCACTCGCGTTGGCCAAATGAGCAGAGCGAGCAGCGGCAAATGAGCAGAGCGAGCAGCGGCAAATGAGCAGCGAGCGCCCGGTGGTAGCAGTCGTCGGCAGGCCCAACGTGGGCAAGTCCACCCTTGTCAACCGGGTACTGGGCCGGCGCGAGACGATCGTCGAGGAACGGCCCGGCGTAACGCGCGACCGCAAGAAGCTCGAGGCCGAATGGGTCGGGCGCGATTTCACACTCGTCGACACCGGGGGTTGGCAGGTCGGGGGCTTGGCCCTCGACAAGCTCGTGTCAGCGCAAGCTCAGCGGGCCATCGAAGAGGCCGACGCAGTGCTGTTCGTCGTGGACGTGACCGTGGGCCCGACGCAAGCGGACGCTGACGTGGCGCGCCTGCTCGTGCGGTCCGGGCGCCCGGTCGTCCTCGCCGTCAACAAGGTGGACACTCCCGCCCGGGAGCTGGAGATTTGGGACTTCGCGAAGCTGGGCTTCGCGCAGCCCTGGCCAGTCTCGGCTCTGCACGGTCGGGGGACAGGTGACCTCCTTGACGCCTTGATCGAGGTGCTCCCACCGGAGGGGGAGGACCGCGTGGGCGCCCTCCCGGAGGGCTGGGCGGCGGCCGGCGAGGGTGAAGTGGCCGAGGCGGACGGGGCCGGCTCAGCAGGGACCACACCCGGCGCAGGTGCCGGCGGGCCAGATCGAAGCGGGGCAAGCTGCGCCTGGACAGGCCGACAGCCCGGGGACCATCTCGGTGGCGATCGTCGGGAGGCCCAATGTCGGCAAATCGACGCTTTTCAACAGGTTGATCGGCGACGAACGGGCGATCGTGCACGACATGCCCGGGACCACCCGCGACACCATCGACACTGTGGTCGAAACCGCTGATGGGCCGGTGCGTTTCATCGATACGGCCGGCATGCGCCGGCGCGGCAAGGAGGCGGAGGGCGCCGAGTACTACTCGATGGTGCGGGCGCTGCAAGCCATCGACCTTGCGACCCTTGCACTTATCGTCATCGACGCCAAAGAGGGCGTCACCAAGCAGGACCAGCGCCTGGCCGAGCGGGTCGACGCTGCGGGCAACCCCGTCGTCATCGTGCTTAACAAGTGGGACCTGCTCGACAACGAAGCCAAGGACCTGGTCAGGGCGCAGGTGGCCAACATGCTGGGCTTCGTTTCATATGCGCCGAGCCTGGAGATCAGTGCCCAGACCGGTCGCGGGGTACAGCGGCTCTACCCTGCGCTTGCCAAAGCCGTCGAGGCGTACCGGCGGCGGGTCCCGACTGCGCTGCTCAACAAGGCCCTGGCGGCCGCCCAGGCAGCTCATCCGGCCCCCCACGGTGCCCGTGTGCTCTACGCAACGCAGGGGGCCACTGACCCGCCCACCTTCACGCTCTTCACGTCAAAAGAACTGCCTGCGAGCTATATCCGCTACCTGGAGCGCTCGATCCGGGAACGCTTCGACTTCGGGCCGACCCCGCTCAAGCTGCGGGCACGCCGCCGCGCCAGCTAACGCGCGGCGTCCCCACGGGGACTTAGACGGGCGGCGAGTTCAGACCCGGCGGATAGCCAGGATGGCGACGTCGTCGTGAAGGGGAGACGAAAAGTCCCTGGCCGCTTCGAGCAGGGTCTTGCACAACACCGTGGTGTCCTGGCCAGGGTCACGGCGCACGATGTGGGCGACCCGCTCCTCGCCGAACAGCTGCCCTCCTGAGCGCGCCTCGGTGAGCCCGTCGGTATAGAGCACCACTAGATCCCCGACCTCCAACGGCAGGTCGCGTGAAAAATACCCCGCCGTAGGGTCCAGCGCGAGCAGCGGGCCGGTCGCACGCAGCGGCCGCATGTCGCCGTGCTGCCACACAAATGCGGGGGGGTGGCCCGCAGAGGCGTGGCGCATCGTGTTTGCTTCCGTGTCGAAAATCACCGTGCAGACCGACACCATGTCTTCGGGGCGGCCCAAAGTCGACAGGGTTTTGTTGAGCTCCTCGAGCGCCTGCGCCGGGTCGCGGTATTGGCGCAGGAAGATGCGCAGGACGTGCTTTACCTGGAACGCGGTTATCGAAGGCTCGATCCCGTGCCCGGCCACGTCGCCGATGACTACCGCGAGGCGGTTCGGGCCGGTCGGGAACACGTCGTAAAAGTCGCCGGCCATCATCCCGCTGCCCGGCTCGTAAACCCAACCGATGTCAAAGCCTTCGTAAGCCGGCAGGGTCTCGGGGGCAAGGCGGGCAGCCCACCGGCGGGGAGCTAACTGGTCCTGGGCGAGGACCTCTTCGGCCCTGCGTTCGAGCCGGGAGCGCTGTTCGGCGAGGCGAGCCTCGGAAAGGAAGCGAGGCGCGTAGCGCAAAGATACGACCGCCGGGATGCTGACCGCCAGGAGCAGGCCCTCGAACCAGGCCGAGGTCGAAAACGACGCCAGGACGAGACCGCCCGCCAGCACGGCGTAGAGGATCGCGGCGTGGAGGTCCTTGTTGAAGGCGATCCGAGCCAACTTGGCAGCTTCGGAAGTCGTGCCCGAGGTGCGCGTCTCGTCTTCGATGCGGCGCATAGCCCTGGCAAGGCGGGAGGCAGCCCTCGACCACACCACCGATGCCATCGCGCAGACGATGCCCGCAGCAGCCAACCACGGCTGGGCCAGCACGCTGCGAATGCCGGACGTCGTACCCGCAGCGAGCACAGGGTGCACAAGAGCGGCCAACCCGTCCACGGACATGGCCAAAAGGCTACCGCTCAGATGCTCCAGAGCGCCTGGGTCGGCGACATCCGGGCGGCGCGCAGGGCAGGGAACAGCCCGGCTACCGCCCCGATCAGGACCGCCGCCCCAAAGCCTCCGCCCCAGGCCAGAGGAGGCACGACGACCGCCCACCCCTTCGTGGCGGCGTAGACGGCGGTCGAAACGGCGCCGAACGCGATCCCCGACACCCCGCCGATCACCGACAGCAGCACTGCTTCGGAGAGGAACTGCAACCGGATATGCCCCTTGGTGGCGCCAAGCGCGCGGCGCAGCCCTATTTCAGAACGCCTTTCGAGCACCGAGATGACCATGATGTTGGCGACGCCGACGGCCCCTACGAGCAGCGCCACGGCCCCCAGCCCCAGGAACAGGTCATTGAAGGCGCCCTGCGCGTCGGCCTCGGCGGTGAGCGCGGCCGACGGCTGGGAGACGTCGACCTGGTTGGGCGCCTCGGGGTCGGCCGTGGCAGCAAGGACCGAATAGACGGCGTTCACCTGGGCGGTAACTGCACGTAGGTAGATCTCCGAGGGGTGGCCGTCGAAGCCGAGATAGGTCTCGGCCGCCGGGAAGCCGACAAACACAGAGCTGTCGATCTCGGGCGTCAGCACGGCTTGGCGGAGGATGCCGGCGACGTAAAACCACGCGTTGCCAACCCAGATCCGCTCTCCCTCGAAGATGCGGTCTATCCCCAAGCGCTGCGCCGCCGCCGCACCAAGCACCGCGACGGGCTCTTTTGCCGTGGCAGCGTTCAGCCAGGACCCTTGCGAGACCGTCGTGCCCACAGCGGAGAGCAGGCCGAGGCTGGCGGCCTCCACGCTCAGGGCGTTGGTGTCTATGGACGGGATGAGCGGGCTCCGGAAGGCCTCCGCGTTGGCGACCGTCCCGTCGTACTGCACATCTGTTACGGGGCCTATCCGGCCGATCATGCCGGGGGCGTCCACCGATAGCTCCGCCGTCTGGCCGAAAAGCGTCTGGCCGTTCGTGACCGTCAGCAGGTTGGTCCCGAGCTTGTTGATCTCGGCTATCAGCCCGGCCGACGACGACGACGAGAGCCCGAGCACGGCGACGATGGCCGCCACCCCGATGGCGATACCGAGCGCCGAGAGGGCGGCGCGCAGCTTGCGGGTCCGAAGACCGACGCTCGAAAGGCGGGCAAGGTCGCGGGGTCGCAGCCGCGCCGGGACGAGGACGCCGGGGCGTTGGCGCGTGCTCTCTGCCGCTGCGCTCCCGCCTGCGTTAGCTCCTTCGCCCCCTGCTACGGCCATGCCGGGCCCTCGTCGTCGCTCCCGTTGCTCCCGTCGCTCCCGGCGCTCCCGTCTTTCTGCCCATTGACCTCGCTGGCGCCGCTCACATCGCCGGGCTCGTTGGGGGCGGCGCTATCGGCGAGGACAAGCCCATCGAGGAGCTCGATCACCCGTCCCATTCGCTGCGCCACACCGTGGTCGTGGGTGATGACGATGATGGTGGCCCCGTCGTTGTTCAGTTCGGTGAACAGGTCGAGCACAGATTGGCCCGTGCTCGAGTCAAGGTTCCCGGTCGGCTCGTCGGCGAGGAGCAGCGCGGGGCGCCCGACAAGGGCACGCGCCACCGCCACTCGCTGGCGCTGCCCGCCGGACAGCTTGGTGGGTAGCGCGGCGAGCTTGTCCGACAGCCCGACCCTGGCGAGCGCGGCGGCGGCAGCCCGGCGGCGCTCGGAGAAGCTGGCCCCGGCATACAGCAGGCCGTCGGCGACGTTGTCGAGCACGCTTTGGTGCTCAGCCAGGAAGAACTGCTGGAACACGAAGCCGATCCTGCCCGCACGCAACGCAGACAGCTCCCTGTCGGAAAGCTGCGAGATGTCAAAACCCGTGACGCGCACGGTGCCGCTGGTGGGGCGGTCGAGCGTCCCGATGAGGTGCAGCAGTGTCGTCTTGCCCGACCCCGATGGCCCGACGATGCCGACGAGCTCCCCGCGACGGACTGTGAAGCTCACTCCCCGGAGCGCCTCGACGGGCGGCTCGGCCGGGTAGGTCTTGGTGACGTCTTGCAGCTCGAGCACTGGCGGCGGGCGGTCGCCGGCGTCGCGGCGGTGCTCGGCACCGGGCGAAGTGGGCGCGGGCGAGCGGCGGGTGACGGGTGCGGTCATACGTTGGGGACCACTACCTGCAGCCCGGAATAGATCCCCGGCCCGCTCACCTGGACAAGCCCGTCGGCGTCGTCGAAGAGGCCGAGTTCCACCCCCACGAGGTGGTGCACGTGGCCCGCCCCGACCGCTTCAACTGCGTAGCCGCCGCCGGAGAGAGCCAGGAGAGCGTCTACCGGCACCACCAGGGCATTGTTGGCCGTACCTTCGGTTATCCAGACCTCGACTGGGAGCTGGTCGAGCGTGCCTGTCGCCGCCGGGTCCTTCGGGGCGATATCGACGTTGATGGTGGGGTTGCTGCTGCCGCCGCCATTGGCGGACGGGACGGTGGCAACCGTGCCGACGTAGGTGACGGTGCCGGGCAGGGTGGCGTTGTTGGGCATGACGATGCTGACGTCGTCGCCGACCCTGACGTCGGACTGCAACGAAGAGTCAAGTGCCACCTGGACCTGGCGGGCCAGCAGGGTCACCGAGATGACGCTTTGCCCGGGGGCCACGGTGGCGCCGAGGTTGGGGGTGACGGCGGTGACCCGCACGGCGCCCGGCTGGAAAACGACCGAGCCGACCGGCAGCTGACCGGACGGCGCGAGGCCCAAAGATGCCTGGAGGCGCACCACGGCCGCCTCGGTCGCTGCCGTGAAATTGTCGCCCGCCAGCCCGTGACCGTACCCGAGGGCAGCCAGGTTGGAGTTGAGCTGGGCCACGTCCTGGCCCGCGGTCATGCCGGCAGCGAAGGCGCGCCACGGCGTGACCGTGCCATAGAGCAATACCACCGCTTGGCTACCGATCGCGAAGAGCTCCTGGCCGCGGTTCACGACCTGGCCGACACTTGGCAGCTCGGTGTAAGTCGAGTTCTCACCGGCAACGTCGGATTCCTGCTGGTCCGTCGACAGGGTGGCCTTGTCCTGCGACAAGGTCAGCTCGCGCTGCGGCGACCTCGGCGGCCGCCTGCTGGGCCGTCTGGGTGTCCTTCACCTGGGTGGCACCCACGTTCCCCTCAGCGACGCTCAGTGCCTGGCGGTCCGAAGTGACCTTGGCCTGGACCTGCTGCAGGGTCTGGGTGTTCTTGGTCTTGGTGGCAGCCACGTTGGCTTGCGCGGCACTGACGGCTTGGTGGTCCGCAGTCACCTTGGCCTGGACCTGCTGCAGGGTCTGGGTGTTCTTGGTCTGGGTAGCCCCGATGTTGCCTTCAGCGGAGGTGATGGCCTGGTGGTCGGCTGTCACCTTGCCCTGCACCTGCTGCAGGGTCTGGGTGTTCTTGGTCTTGGTGGCCGCCACGTTGGCTTCAGCGGAGGTGATGGCCTGGCCGTCTACGGTCAGCTTTGACTGGACCTGCTGCACGGTCTGGGTGTTCTTTGTCTTGGTGGCCGCCACGTTGGCTTCAGCGGAGGTGATGGCCTGGTGGTCGGCTGTCACCTTGCCCTGCACCTGCTGCAGGGTCTGGGTGTTCTTGGTCTTGGTGGCCGCCACGTTGGCTTCAGCGGAGGTGATGGCCTGGCCGTCTACGGTCAGCTTTGACTGGACCTGCTGGAGGGTCTGGGTGTTCTTGGTTTTTGTGGCCGCCACGTTGCTCACTGCTGAGGTCACGGCCGACTGGTCGTCGGACACCTTCTGCTTGTCGGCGTTGACGATGGCCTGCTGGGCCGCCACGGCCGCCTGATCGGCCGCGCAGGGGCTGGACGAGCCAGAAGTAGGGCCGGGCGATGAGCCGGCAGGCGCTGCCCGCGTGGACGCGGCGCCATTGTCGCGGCAATCAGCCCCCTCTTTCTGCTCGTCCGCAGACAGAGTTGCCTGATCGGAGCTCAGCGTCCCAGTATCTGTCGCTAGTGTCGCTCGGCTCGACCGGAGCGTCTGGTTGGCCTGGGCGAGAGCCTGCGAGTTGGCGACCTCTGTCGACTTCAGGCTGGCTTGGTCGGCGGCGAGCGTCGCCTGGGCTGCGCTGACCGACGACTCGGCCTGGGCGAGAGCTTGCGAGTCGGCGACCTCTGTCGACTTCAGGCTGGCTTGGTCGGCGGCGAGAGTCGCCTGAGCCGCCGTCACCGACGACTCGGCCTGGGCGAGAGCTTGCGAGTCGGCGACCTCTGTCGACTTCAGGCTGGCTTGGTCGGCGGCCAGCGTTGCCTGGGCTGCCGTTACCGACGACTCGGCCTGGGCGAGAGCTTGCGAGTCGGCGACCTCTGTCGACTTCACGCTGGCTTGGTCGGCGGCCAGCGTTGCCTGGGCTGCCGTTACCGACTGGCGGGTCTGGGTGACCGTCTGAGAGTTGCCGACGTCGGTCGATTTCAGGCTGGCCTGGTCAGCGGCCAGCGTTGCCTGGGCTGCGCTGACCGACGACTCGGCCTGGGCGAGAGCCTGCGAGTTGGCGACCTCTGTCGACTGCAGGCTGGCTTGGTCGGCAGCGAGGGTGGCGCGAGCTGCCGGCACCGATTGCCGGCTCTGTTCCAGCGTGTCAGCGTTACCCTGCTGGGCGGTTTGTAGGGCGGACTCGTCCGAGCCGAGGGCCTGCTCGGCCATCGCGACCGCATCTTGCGCCTGGACCAGCTCGGAGGGCGCAGTGCCGGCCGGTAGTACGATCTCGGTGGCGCCAGCGTAGGTGAGAGTGCCTGAAACCTCTGTTTGGGAAGAGAGCGTTTCTCGTTGCACTGCCTGCAAAGAAGTGGGGTAGGCGTTGTCGGCCACTCCGCTGCCGCTCGCGCTCGGCTTCGACGCGAACGGGTCAGCGACCGCCACCCAAACCGCAGCAGCGATGACCACCACGACAATGACGAGCCCGATGACGCGCCGGCGCCGCCGGCGCGGATGCCAGGGCTCCTGTGGTGCCTCCAGGGTCTCCTCGTTGCTGCCGAGCGTGGTCGGAGGCGCCGTCATGGCGCTCCAGGCCCGCCCGCGCCCGGGCGGGCTTTACGGGGGTTCTTTTCGCAAGGTTGCATCGCCGGTCCTTTCGACTTTTCCACAATTCCTCAGCCGCTGTAAGGCAGGCCCTGGGGGATGAGCTTCTGGCAGGTCGCCCTCGCCGCAACGAAGCGTGCCGAATTGGCGTCCATCCCCGCCGGGAGCGGGAACTGCACGTTGCCGGGCGACGGGAACACAGGGTCGGGGAACCCCACAATGCCGTGCGAGCGCATGCAGGCGGCGGCCTTCAGGTAGTCGGCTTGCTGTTGCGCGCTGAACTGGGCGGGCGTCCCCTTGCCCGGCAACAGGTGCTGGCAGGCCGATTGCGCTGACGCGAAATGAGGTGAGCTGGCAATCTTGGGGGTGAGGTGGATGCTCACTTGGTTGGGGCTGATGACCGGGTCGGGAAAGTTGGTCACTCCGTGCGAGCGCATACAAGCCGCAAATTTTTCGGCGTCATTGCCGAGAGCTCCGGGCGTGGGGACGCCACTACCCCCCGAACCTCCCGCCACGGCGACCTTCGCCGGGGTCGTCGTAGTCCCGATGCTCGCAACTCGGGGCGCTGACGCGCTACCGCAACCCGCAGCAACGACGGCTAGACAACAGGCGCTTGCCAATGCGGCCAAAAGTCGGCTCATGATCATCCTCCTGTACCGAGGCCAGCATTGCCGGGGCCTCCGGCCGAACTGGCGCGACCCGAAGATCCGTGGCTGGCGAAATGAGCTCCCTTTGAACCGGTCAGAAGTTTCTGACAGACCTGCTGGGCCGCTTGGAAGGCCGGGGAGCTGGGGGAGAGATCGCTCCCCGCGCCCGCCTTAATCGAGATGCTGATCCCACCTCCCCCATTTGAGTGGAAGACCGGGTCGGGGAAATCGGTCACGCCGTGGGAGCGCATGCATTCGGAGAACTTGAGCGCCTGCGCCTGGGCCTGGGCTACCTGTGCGGGGCTGGGGCCGTGCGCGAGGCCCGAGGTCGGCGTAAAGCGCTGGCAGTCTGCATTGGCGCTCTGGAACCCTGGGGAGTCGGGGCCGCCGTCGCTGTTGGGACCTCCCTGCAGTGTGAAACCACCTTGGGCGTTAGGGTCAGGGAAACCGGGTACCCCGTGTGCCCGCATGCATTGGGCGTAAGCGAGCGGGCTGCCACCGTCGCTCGTAATGCTCGGGCCCTTGGCGGGGCGCGAGGTAGTGGTGGTACCGAGCTGGGCGACGCTGACCGCAGGGGGGCCTGCAACGCAAGCGGAAACCAGTAGAGCGCAGCCCAGGACCACTGGCACGGCGGGCAATACAAATGCTCCCCTTGGCGAAGGCATAGCGGGCGGCATACGCGCTTTGGTCATCAGCGCTCGTTCTACTCGCAGCGAGGTAACAGGGTCTCAACAGGCCCTGTTACTTTGCTGTTACCGGCCATCGGCCACCCTGAGTAGCAGAAGGAGGGCCCTCCATTGGCAAGACGTCGTTGGCTACACCTGCCGGGCCGCACTGTGCGCGTCCGCCTCACGGCCTTGTACGGCGGCCTGTTCCTCATTTCGGGAGCTGCCCTGCTGGCGATCACCTACGCGCTGGTGGCGGGGCAACGTATCACCACCGCCTTCCGTATAGCGGGGACCGTGAGGGGCAATGTCAAGCTCGTCCCGAGCGGGCCAGCTCAAGTCCTCTTGCGAACAGGAGGCATACCGCCGGGCGCTGCGGCGGCCCTCCGTCGTCTGCTGGGGCTGGGACTGGCCGCAGGCGGGTCTTCGAAAAGCCAGAGCGGGAGCGGGAAGGTGAGCAGCTTACCGAGCGGGCCCGGCGCGGGCGTGACCAGGGTTACCAGCATTCCACGGCCCGTCTCAGCGAGCGTTACGAGTGTTACGAGCATGGCGAATGCCTCAAGCGTTACAGACGCCTCGAGCGTGACGAATGCCACGAGCGTGACAGGTGGCTCGAGCGTCACGGGAGGGTCAGGGCTGGCTATCCCCGCCGGCCCTCCTTCACCTCACGCGCAGTTCGTTAGTTTCCAGGCGACGCTGCCAACTCCCGACGAGTTGCACACCCTCCTCGTGCTTTGCATCATCGCCCTAGCCATCATGGCCGTCGTTTCGATCGGGCTCGGTTGGGTGGTCGCGGGCCGTGTGCTCAGCCCGATCCGCGTGATGACGTCCAACGCCCGCCAAATTTCAGCCGAAAACCTGCACGAGCGCCTCGGCGTCGAGGGCCCCTCCGATGAGCTAAAGGACCTTGGCGACACGATCGACGACTTGCTGGCGCGCTTGGAAACCGCCTTCGAGGCCCAGAAACGCTTCGTGGCCAACGCCTCACATGAGCTGCGCACGCCGCTCACAATGATGCGGACCTCGGTCGACGTGGCAGTTGGGAAACCTCAGCCGCCGGCCGAAGTGAGGTCCCTTGCCGGCAAGGTCGGCGAAGGGCTAGACGAGGCCGACCGGATCCTCGAAGGCCTGCTCCTGCTGGCGCGGGCACAACGGGGCGCCCTGGGGGAAATGACATCGGTCTCGCTCCCTGATCTCGTCGCAAATGCAGTTGCAGTCGACCAGGCAGAGATCACGCGCATGAACCTCACCGTGCGAGACGAGGTCGTGCCTGCGGCCGTGATGGGCAACGAGACCCTGCTCGCGATAATGGTCGCGAACGTCGTAGATAATGCCGTCCGCCACAATGTCGAGGGCGGGACGGTCAACATTTCAAGCGATTTCGACGGTGTCTTGGCGCGCCTTGTCGTCGAGAACGGGGGAGAGGTGCTCACTGAAAGCGACGTTCAGCTGCTCGGCGAACCGTTCCAGCGGATCGGCGCCGAACGACTTGCCGGTGGCCACGGCGCCGGGCTCGGGTTGTCTATCGTGAAGGCGGTCGCAGCCGCCCACGGTGGGGCGTTGCTGTTGAGCGCACGCCCGCAGGGCGGTCTACGGGTAGTTATCGAGCTCCCCGTCGCAGGGCACTCATGAGAGTTCTCGTAGTCGAAGATGTCCATCGCCTCGCCGACGACATCGCCGAAGGCATGCGTGACCAAGGAATAGCAGCGGATATCTCATACGACGGCCCGGACGCATTGAACAAGCTCGCCGTCAATTCCTATGACGTCGTCATTTTGGACCGGGACCTTCCCGGAGTCCATGGGGACGTTATCTGCCGGACTATCGCCGAGGGCGACAGCGCCGTCATGGTCCTGATGCTGACTGCCTCCGGGGCGCCCGGTGACCGCGTCTCTGGCCTGGGGCTCGGGGCGGACGATTACCTGAGCAAACCGTTCCATTTCCCAGAACTTGTGCTGAGAGTGCGCTCTCTCGCCCGGCGCAGGGTGAACACCCACCCGCTGGTCCTCAGGGTCGCGGGGATCGAGCTCGACCCGTTGCGGCGAAGTGCGCTGCGCGACGGCACCCAATTGGAGCTTTCCGTGAAGGAACTTGCCGTCCTCGAGGCACTGATGAAAGCGTCGCCTGGGTTCCTTTCGGCCGAGGCCCTGCTCGAGCAGGTCTGGGACGAAAACGCCGACCCTTTCACAAAAACCGTCCAGGTGACGATAAGCAGGCTGCGGCGCAAGCTAGGCGACCCCCAGGTAATCGAAACCCTCCCCTCGGTCGGGTACCGGATCGGCTGACGGTGCCGGGGCCGCGGAGAAAGGGTCAGGACGGGCCGAGCGCCGCCCAAGCTGCAGAGGCGACCATAGAAATTGAAGCGATCCCGTAAGCCTCGTCCGGCGAGCCGGAGGTGATCACGGCGATCAGGTAGTCGCGCTCGGAACCGTCGACCCAGCCGATGCTGTCCACTGCCCAACCATTTTCCCATGGGAGCCAACCGTTTTTGAGGGCAACGGTAGTGCCGGGCGGCGTCGACGCAGATGCGCCCCACTGCTCGAACGGGGCGACATGTTCCATCAGCTGCAAAACGTAGGCGCGCGAAGCATCCGAAAGTATGTCGTTGGGCTCTACAAGGTGTTCAAGCAGTTTCACCTGGTCGGCGGCGGTTGTTGTTGTTAGGCCCCAGGACAGGTTCGGTGTGGTGGCCAGCATGCCGACGGAGCGGTCGAAGGCTGCTACGGCCGGCGCACCACCAAGCTCGGCCCACAGCGAAGAGGCGTCGTCGTTATCGCTGAGCTCGATCATGTCCGAAGCGAGCTCGGCGTCGGCGGCGCTCAGGGGCTGCCCGGAGCCTTGCGCCTTTACCAGCAATGCACCCAGGATCTGCACCTTTACCACGCTGGCAGTGATGCCTTCCACACCGGGCCGGTACTGGTAGAGGTTGCCATTGCGAAGGTCGAGCACGGCTGCCGATATGACGCCGGCCCGCTCGCTCAACGCCTGTGTCGAGGGCGGGAGTAAACAGGCTTACGGCGGGCGTCGGTGGGCGCGCTCCCTCCACGAGCCAGTACCCCCCGCCCCGCGGGTTGGCCGACATCGCGACCACCTGTTCTGCGAGAGATTTGCCAGCTTCTGAGCCGAAGAAATGGGCATCGCCGAAACTGAGCACGGCCCCATCGGAAGCCACCAGCCAGTAGCCGCGGCCATCCACTGTGGCCGCCATCGCGACAATGGGGGCGTGGAGCGCTTTGCCGGCGCTCGAGCCGTAATAGTGCGCGTCGCCGAAGCTGAGCACGCTGCCGTCGGAACCTACCAACCAGTAGCCGCCACCGTCGGGTGTCGGTGCGATGCCGACGATAGGGGAGTGGCGCGGCTTGCCCCCCGTTGAGCCGTAGTAGTGGGCGTCGCCGAAGCTGAGCACACCGCCCTCGGCACCGACCAGCCAGTAGCCGCCACCATCGGCTGTGGCGGCCATGCCGACTACCGAGCCCGTTGGGTCGTTTTCGCCGGGCGGCCCGAAGTGGTGCGCGTCTCCGAAGTTGAGCACGCTCCCGTCAGAGTCGACGAGCCAGTACCCGTGGCCATCGGGTGTAGGCGTGATCCCGACGACCGGGCTGATGCGCGGCGCGCCGGCCGAACCATAAAGGTGAGCATCGCCGAAGGCGAGCACGCCGCCGTCCGAGCCGACCAGCCAGTAGCCGCCGCCATCGGGCGTAGCGGCCATGGCGACGATGGGCGAGCGCACGTCCTTGCCCTGCGGGCCGAAGAAGCGGGCGTCGCCGAAGGGCAACACCGTGCCGGGAGCTGCGGTTTCGTCCCGTACGAGGTTAGTGGGGTCGTCCCTTACCGGGGCCCCGGGAGAAACCGAGTTGCCGTGCAAAACGACAAACGCCACGAGCGCCACGACGACAACAGCCGTAGCGGTGCCTCCTGCGGGCAGCAGGTTTTTTCGTGGCCGCGAGTGCAGTCCGATACGAACGAGCGTACGAGGTCAGGGGGCGAGGTTCGCGCATCCTCACTTGCTGGTGTTGGTCGGGGTGCACGGGGCGAGAGCTCACGCCCGGAGACGAGGTCTCGTTCGGAACGAAGCTCTTCCCGCGGGCGCACGCTTCGTCCCGTCGACTTCGGCCTAGCCTGTTGACCATGGAGAGCGGCGCCGTTGCCGTGGTGTGACGACTGCAGCAAGTTCTGGAACGCACCGGAGCTTGCCGCGGACGGGGAGTGCCCTACGTGCGGGCGCGTCCTGACGGCGTGTGCCAAAACAAAGGCCGCCGTGCCAGTAGCCGCCCCTACGGGCGCGTCGCTGGGCGCTGTCCAAGATGCGTCGGTGGACGCCGCCGCAGCTACGTCGGACGGTCCGGCTGTCGATGGTGGCCCCTCGGTGGCAACCGCTGACGCCGGCGAGGACGTCACCCGTGTGGCAAGGGAAAAAGGGCCCCCTGGCACTTCAAGCTCCTGGTCGTTGGCGTTACCGTCTACATGGTCTACCGCATCTATTGGCTCATCGAGTGGCTCCCTAAGCACGTTTGAGCTCCGACCCGACTCGCCCGGGTGGCCCGGCTCGCCTCCCCGACGCCGCCGCGTACGAGAGCGCACCCGCGCCGCCCGCAACTGGAGTTGCACCGCCGGCGACTGGGCCTGCAGGGAGGGCTACCCACGAGAGCGGCGAGATAGAGGAGCAGGGCCGGCGCCTGCACTTGGAACGTTGGGTGCCCTCCGCTGGTGGGCCAGTACCGCTGCGGCCACCTGTCGTCATCGTGCACGGCTTTGGCGAACACGTGGGCCGCTACGACTACCTGGCGCGGGCGCTCGCCGGCGCCGGCCGGCCGACCTTCGCCTTCGATTTAGCTGGTCACGGGCGCTCCGAGGGCCGCCGCGCAGTCGTCGAGAGCGTGGGCGAGGTGCTGGCCGATATTGACCGCCTGATTGGCGAGGCCACCAGCTCTTCGGCACGTGCCCTCCCGGCCCGGGGTGCCAAACCGGTCCTGCTAGGCCACAGCATGGGGGGCGCCTTTGCCGCTGCGTATGCGACGGCCAACCAGGATCGTCTAAGTGCTTTGGTTCTATCGGCCCCGGCTCTGCACGTTGCCTCGAGCCCTCGCTTGCAGGCTCTGGCTGCGCAAGGCCTCGCCGCCGTCGCGCCTCGAAAGGGTGTGGCGAAGATCGAGCCGGCCGGCTTGAGCCACGACTCCGCCGTTGTGGCGAGCTTCGAGAACGACCCGCTCGTGTGGCATGGACGCTTCCCTGCTCGCACCGCAGTGGAGCTTTACCGGGCGTCACGGCTCGCTTTCGCCGGCGCTGGCGGGCTCCGGGTCCCCACCCTCATCCTCCACGGGGATGCCGACCCCATCGTGCCGGTGGGCTCTAGCCCGCGGTTTTTTGCCGGGCTCGGGAGCGAGGACAAGGAGCTGCAGATATTTCCCGGCATGTACCACGAGCCGTTCCAGGAGCTCAGCAAGGACGCGGTGATCGCGGTCCTGCTCGAGTGGCTCTCCCGGCACTGATCGGCCACTCGACCCCCTGCGAGGCGGGGCCTACGCTGGCCTGGTAGCGTCGCGTGTCGCAGAATGCACGGGCGGTGGCGCAGTTTGGTAGCGCACCAGACTGGGGGTCTGGGGGTCAAGAGTTCAAATCTCTTCCGCCCGACAAGCAATAACCGCAGTTCAGACGGGTTGCGGGACCCGTATAGGGGTGCACCCCAGGGCTCCTCTGGAGGGCATTTGTCAACGGATTGTCAACGGGAAGGCGTTCGGGGCGCCTTTTGTCAACCGGCGGCTGGGTTTTCGCCCTGGAGACTGTTTCCCGAGGAAACGCCCCAATCTTTCCCCAGGAAAGATTTAGCCTTGGATGCCACCATCGCCCCACGGTGCCAACGTGGGCGGCGAAACGGGGTCGCCGTTCGCGGCTACGTTTAGCGGCCCACCCAGGACGCCGCCAGCACCTCTGTGAGCCCTCATCGGTCCCCGTTAGCGCCGTCGAGGCGCGACAGCGCCTCAAATCCTGCAGTAGAAGGCTTTCTGAGCCCTTAAACGTGCCGACGCCCTCAGCCAGCTCACCAAGCAGTACGGCACGGCGGCAGTCCCGGCCCAGATGGACGCCGCGAACGCGTCCAGCGACCTCGACAAGGTCGAGCCCCCTGTGGCGGGCCTGACAGGTGCCCGCCAGCAACGCTCCGAAGATTGCCGCCGACGGCACGGGCCGCTTGGCTCAGCCCGGGCGAGGCCATGGCCTTGACTGCCGGCGAGGAGCGGCAGAAGGCCCTAGCCGAGCATGGCGCAGCCCTGTGGCAACAGACGACCGCCCGGAAGCCCTCCTAATTCGCGAGTGCCCGGCTGCGCTTCCTCGAAACGTGAAGGGGCGCCTGTCACGCGAGCGAACCTCGCAAAGCGCTCCGTCGGGCATTAGCGCGGGGCCTGCAAGGCAGGTCGCTCAAGGGCGGGACCGCAGCGGCCGACGATGGCTTTGTCCGCGATTCTTCCAGGCACAACCTGTGACAAGTCCCGATGCTTGACTGGGCGGTCGGCCGACCGAAGTTTCTCGCCTCGGTCCAAGGGGCCATTTTTGGGATCGTCATGGGGATCGTTTATTCGTTCCAAGACCACAGCAGCCTGGCCCTGCTCGCAGGGTTACCCTCGGGCGCGTGTTTTGGCGTGACGATGTACTTCGTGGCCGGGCGGGACCGGAATTACCCGAGGCTGAGCCGTGAGGACCGCCGGACGGTCGGCAGAGCGGTCAGGACGGGGCGTCACGTCGCCGACCCGGCCCTGTCCGACGCCGTCGTAGCAAGGGCAGACCAGGTCGTCCGACCGCAGCTACTGGAGAACCGAACACGGATCTGCTTCAGCTCCCTGGTTGCGATCGGCATCGTCGCCATTGTCTTCACGTTCGTCCGCGGGGACGCGGGCGGAGCCGTCTTGTGGTCACTCTGGGCGTGCTTCTGGGTGGTAATGGGCATTTGTTCCCCGAGACTACGCCGCGACCAAGTTGAGAAGGCCGTCCGAGCGCGCAACTTGGCTCTGAGCAATAGACCGGCTGCCGCGTCCGGGCCTTAGCCGTTATGGACTGCGCCGGGGCCTGGTCCGCCGAGCAAGACCGCTCACATCGCTTCGTCTACGACGAGCAAGGCAAGCCTGAGCGCTACCAGAGTGCCCAGTCCGCGTAGGGCGGTGCTTCGCGGCGCACCCGAGTAGCTGGTACGCCGTGGACGCCTGCGCCCATCACCACCAGGGCGGACCGCCCCGCAGGTCATGACCTGCTGCCCAGGTCTGTCCGCCATCGTGGCTATAGAAGATCACTCCGCCGTCCGCGCCGTCCCCGACCGCGACGCAAACGTCCGTCCCGTTGCACGTCATGTCTTGGATGTCGGCATTGGCGGCAACACGGCCGAGGGAGCCAGGTGAGCGGTCCGGAGCCCAGGTCCTGCCGTAATCATGGCTCAGCAGAAAGCTCGGCGGGACGCTGGGAGGCGGCTCCAAGGACATATTCATGTTGGTATTGGACATCACAGCTGTACAGATGTTGGTTGAGCAGGCGACCTGCGCACCTGAGACCTGGTTCGCGTCGAACCGGGGCGGCATGGAAGAAGGTGCCCAGCTCCGTCCGCCATTGCTTGTCGAAAAAATCACCAGCCCGGACGACAAGACTGCACCGATGACCTGCATCCCGTCGGAGGGAGTACCGAGTACCACGCAGCGTTCAGGGACCGGGCACGCCACCTGATAAAGCGCCAGAACGCCCGGCGGGGCTGGGCGAACTTGCCACGACAACCCACCGTTGTAGCTGGCCAGCACGGCGGCCCTCTCCACGTGCCCTGTAAACCCTACGGCGACGCAAAACTTTGGACCTGTGCAGATTGCGCTGTCCAGCGACCACGCCCCCGGTGGCAGTTGCGCCGTCACCCACCGCCCGCCGGCGTCGTGGGTAACCAGGACGGGCGTACCCGCACCCGCGTCGGAGTACCCGAGCAGTAGGCAGCTTCCAGGGGCGAAGCAGTCGGCTCCGCCGGTGGAGCTCGGCACGGTCACCCCTGAAGTCGAGCGGAGGTGCGCCCAATGCTTGCCACCGTCGGTGCTCTGAGCCGGCGAAGACCCGCTAGCCACGCAGTAGGAACGGGCCCAGCACGAGAGCCCATCGGGGGCGCCAACGGTGAAGGCTTCGCTCATTGCCCCGGGGCCCCCGGGTAAAGGGGGGCTTTGCGTTGCCGGCTTGGCAGGCTTCCATTTGGCGCCGCCGTCGCTGCTCAGGCTCCAGAGCGTCCCAAATAGGCCGGTCCCCAATGCCGCACAGAACTGAGCTGTCGGGCAAGCCACGGCCTGGTACGAGGCGACTGCTCCAGGCTTCCCAGTCGGGGCGGCGGTCCAGAACCCCGTGTCGGACCACGTGCTCCTCGCGAGGGGCACTTGGCCGGCGCTGATGCCGGTGGTGTCGGTCACTCCTGCCATCGCTGACAGCGCGACAAGGGCTGCTAGGCCGCCAATGAGCAACCTGGGGTCGCGCCCAGGTGCCCGCATCGCCGTCGTGAGCCCTGCGGCGATAACTGTCGTGCCGAGCGCGATTATCGCCCCCCGCACAAGCCAGTGCGGCGTCGCAACTGGGACGGCCAAGCCCACCGCGCCGAGGACGACGCCGGACACCAGGAGCGACGCGCTCGCAGACTGCACCAAAACGCGGTCGACAAATGCCCAAGGGGTCACCCTCTTTCGGCCGTCCAAGGCGACCAGGAACGCGCCGGCGCCCAGGGTGATGCCGACAATTGCAACAGGGGCAAGGAACAACAAGGCCCTTGCCGCGTCAAAGCGCAGGTTGTCGTAGACGAGACCCTGGTAGCCGATTTCCATGTCCAGCACGGAACCGATTTGGCTGGGCGCGGTGAGGACTCGTTCCAGCGCGTAGGCGAGCAGGCACACCGCGGCCAGGAACCCGACCACGAGAACGGCCACTGTTTCGTACCGGGCTACCCGGAGAAGAGCCACCTTTGTGCTCTCGCGCGCCTCCGCCACGGCAAGCGCACCTTGCGGTTGCCCGACCTCGCTCACGCACGGTTTGTCGACCTCGCCGGAGGCCCAGTTGAGGACGCGGCGCGGTGCGACACGCTTGGCGGTGAGACACATTCTGCGCCGCTGGTGTCCAGCAAACCTTGGTCTGCCCCTTGTCAACGGATTTTGTCAACGGAACACCGCCGCGCCAGCCTGGCTGGACCCAACCAGCCTCGGAACGGGGGGAGCGGGGCACCCATCCTGACCTGCCCAAACTCGCTAGCCTCGCCACGCTTCACGGCTTGTATTTGACTGGGGGTCTGGGGATCAGAGTTCAAATCTCTTCCGCCCGACGCAGCTTGAGCAGCGAGAACGCCGTTCGAGGACCTCGCCCGAACGGCTCCCCCGGGGCACTTGCTAACAGAAACGCTAACGGGGGCCCTCGGCGCGGCCTTTCGGGCAGCTCGCGATCTTGTCGCCTGCCTCTTGGTCGACGCCTGCGCTCATCACCCCAGGGCGGACCGCCCTGCAAATCATGGCCTGCTGCCCAGGTCCGTCCGCCATCGTGGCTAGCCAACTGGGGGAACGAACAAACCAGCACTGACCTGCCTAAGACCTCGTGAGACCCAACGAGGGCCAACTCCTCCGTGCAACCTGAGGGTCTGGGGGTCAAGAGCTCAAATCTCTTCCGCCCGACCGAGTAGCAGCATCCTCGACCGGCCCGCTCCCAAGGTGTGGTTTGGCGCATATTGCTACCATAACGTGGCAACTTTCGATCCCCGAAGGCACAAAAGTAAACTGGTCGTCGGCCGGCAATAGAGCCCGCCCACCTCGGGGCAGGCTCGCAAGCGAGACGAGTGGCCGCCACCCGGCGTGGCGCTGAACCTTCCACAGGAAGCCTGGCAGCCGGGCTTTCCATGGCAACCCTGGGCCTTGGTCCCAAAGGGGGCACGAGCCGAACGAGGGCATGACGCGCTGCCCCAGGATCGTTACATCAGCGAAGCTGGCGAGCAAAAGGGCTCGAAACTGTGCCGGCATGTATTCCCGAATATGGAAGGGGTTGCGGGGACACCAAACGATGGGCCGGTAATAATGGCATTCGGGGTTGACATCAGGAGAGCGCCGTGCGGCGACAAGACTCGGGCGATCTCCTTTAGGAACAGCTTGTCATCCTGGATGTGCTCAAGTGTTTCGAACGATGTTATAACGTCAAACGCCCCTGATCGGAACGGCAGCGCAGTCCCGTCGGTTCTTGCCAAACCAACCGCGTTCGGGGCACCCGCGCGTGCTTCATCGGCGAGCCGTAGCGCATCCGGTTCCAGGTCGGCCCCTACCACCAGAGGTACTGCGGGAAAATACGAGAAACCCAAACCGGAGCCGCACGCGATGTCGAGGATGCATTGCGGGGTAGTTGTGTTGGCGGCAAAACGGTACCTGCTCTTGTGCTCGGCCAACAAGCCGACATCGCTATCGGGCCCTGCCCGTTCGGCAGCGCGAGTTGCCAAAGTTGCCCCCTGTGGTGTGCCCCAAGTACTTGCTTGCAACGTTAGCTGGGCAGCACGCGGCTGGCGACGGCTAGTCCCTACCCGACCACCGGATCGCTGAGCCGAGGACGGCGGAGAACCTGCTGAGTCAACTTATCCCCGTAGTGGGAGCAAACTAGTCTCAAGGTTCGACGACGACACTGCCGAGCCAGGGGCCCTGCGGCCCGCCCGCGAATGTGATCTGTACCGAGGCTCCAATCTTGATCTCCGACATACTCAAGGCCTGGCCACTTATTCCTGACACCGTGGGAGGATTGCACCACTGAAGTGCGACGATGGGTGACCTACTCTCGCCGCCGGTCCGCTCGTACAGGACAGACTGCCCGACGTTACTGAAACCTTCCCAGGTTGCCGTTATTTGCCCGTCAAAACCAACCGAGTCACATGTGGGCGGAGTGAAAGGTGGCACTATGGTGACGCTGTTCACGCACGGGACCGAATTGTCCACGCTCAAAACGACGAACTCGCCGGCGCTGATGCCCGCAAGGCCGACCTTCCCGTCTCCCGAGAACGCTCGGAACGACGGGCAGACGTCGTAGGTAATGTCCGAGCTTCCTTCAGGGAAGGCTGCTTGGGTCGTATTGACACAGATCCTGCGGTGCGAGACGCTCACGGCTATAAGTGCCGACTCCTCGCCGCTACCAAAGCCCGCTGGTGTGAAATTGCTTTGTGGGGGTAACGTGCTTAGTGCGGTGCTGGTCCCAGGAGAGGTTGCACCGTTAGAAACGTGGGTGGTAGCGGCGGGAATGGGAGCATGTGCTGGCGGCGAACCGGCGGTGCAGCCTCCAGCCGTACTGATGTAGGTGGTTGACGAGTAACTATTGGAAGACGGGACTACCGCATCGGTCGCCGGGCGAGACCCCGGCCTAGTCGCGATTACGAAGGCGCTGACGGCAACCAGCGCTCCAGCCAGTACCCCAGCTCCTACGAGCGGACTGACACGGCGGTTCCAAGGCTTATTTTGTACCGTTGCCTGAGTCGCGTGGGGACCGAGCACATGTCGAACGAGCGCATCCAGGTCCGCTACGGTCGCGGCCGAATAAGCGGCGTCTATATTCCGCTCGAGCTCATCGAACGGCAGTACACCGGATACGACAGCGGCGCGGAATTGTTCGGCGACCGCCTGGCGTTCTGCGTCACTCGGCGCCCACTCTGGAGGTGATTGCGCCGACCGATGTCCGTCCTTGTCGCCTCTCGTCAAGCCAGCTACCTCGGAGTCCGTCGACCAGTTCCTTAGTGTCGTTGTCGACAACAAGGGAACGCTACTGAACAGCGCGCCTGGTCCGTCACGGGCAATCGGAGCTGGGTCGGCGGGAGTGGGGGGCAGGGGACGGTACGACCGGGCTGCCGGGGTGTTCCGACAAAGCCAGACGGAGTCTGAACAGGTCACGCGGTGTGCGGGTTTCGGAGGGCGAGACCCGAAGACCCATGGGCTAGCCACGCGATCCCCGGGGGTGGCACCGGAATTACGCGAGGTGCGCGCTCGAGCGTCGCTGCACGCGCGGTCCCGTATTTGATCTCACCGCTGCGACAATTACTTTTGCGTTTGAGTTGAAAATGCGACAACCGGACCTCGACATGGACGCGTGGCACGATCGCTCGCCCCAGGGTTGGGGCCACAGGGCTTTCCGAAAGGAGGTGGCTGGCCAACAGAATTTGCCGGGAGAAGGCCAGTGGCGATGGCCCACTTACAGCCAGATCACCAGCGGGAGTGATGAGGGGGTGGACGGACTTAGAGGCGAGCGATGGGCCATCTCTGTTCTGTGGCCTGCGTGGTTGGGCGCGCTGGGCGACGAATGGTGCGCCGGCTCCGCGTGCTAGTCCCGCTCGGCCCTTCTGAGCCCTCGTTCGGGGTCCCATGACTCAACGACGAGCCTCGTGGCCTCGGCGTTGAGGGCGGTGATGACGACCTCTGTGATATCGGCGATAAAGCTTTCGCCGTCAGGTTGCGCACCCGCCTCCTCCGTGGTCAAAGCACCGGCGGGGACGGCTCGTCCGGCTATCTTCGCCTCGCCCGGCCAGTTGTTCTCCTTACCCTCCTCGGGGTGGAAGGTCGGGCCGTGCAGGGCGAACCGGGGGTCCCGTTTGAGGTCGGCACCCTTGCGGGCGCCGGTCATCGAACCGAAGCGGAGGTCTCCGTCGGTGAACTCGCACTCGATGCCCGAGATGCGGGGCGAGCCGTCGGCCCGCACGGTGGCGATCGTCTTGTGGCGACCGGCGTCGAACAACCTCTGTACCCGCCCGGCGAAGTCTGGTTCGGCCTGCTCGATTACCCTCCACGCTGGCACGGCAGTGAAGCGTACCGGGCGCTCAGCCCTTCCTGGCGGCCACGTTGCCGCCTAGGCGTTACGTGCCTTTCCCCCGTGTGATGAAACCCGCCCACGCGCTATCCGCCCTCGGTGACCCGGATGATCGTCTTGCCGGGGGTGCGCCGCTCGGGGGCGAACGCTGCAGGCGCTTCGGCGAGCGGCCGAACTGCCCCGACGATCGGCTTGAGCCGTCCGTCCCTAAGCCGCTGGGCAAGGTCCGCGAGCCGGGAACGATCGGCTTCGACGACGAAGAAGATGGCACGGCCGTCCTTCGGCTGGACCGTGGGCACCCTGGCGATGGTGACGAGCGTGCCGCCGGCGCGCACCAGTGCGGCCGAGCGGTCGAGGATCTCGCCACCGATGACGTCGAAGACCACGTCAACCTCGCCGGCGGCTTCCAACTCGTCGGCCTCCAAGTCCAAAAAGGTGTTCACTCCCAGGCCGAGAGCTGTGTCGCGGTCCGCGGCCCGCCCGGTGCCGATCACGTGTGCTCCCACGTCGCAGGCGAGCTGCACGGCGATCGAGCCGACGCCGCCCGCGGCACCGTGGACCAGGACGGTCTGGCCTGGCGCGAGGCGAGCGTGGTCGATCAGCCCCTGCCATGCCGTCAGCCCCGATATCGGCAGAGCGGCGGCCACGGTGTGGTCGATGTCAGCCGGAAGGGCAGCGAGGTTGCGGGCCTCCACCGCTGCGTACTCGGCCAAGGAGCCATTGCGGGCCCAGTCGATCAGTCCGAACACCCTCTGGCCAATGGTGAGGCCAGTGGTCCCGTTCCCCAACTCAGCGACGACGCCCGACAGCTCGTGGCCGGGAATGCTCGGCGTTCGGTCCCGCCCGGTGCGGTCGGTCCAGGTCGTCGGCCAGTCCAGCTCGCCGGGGGTGAACCCCCCGGCATGTACCCGCACAATGACATCGTTCTGGGCGGCGTTGGGGTAGGGCATCTCCGTCAAGGAGAGCCCACCTACGCCGGCATCGCGGTCTCGAACGGTAATGGCCTGCATGACAACTCCCTTTTGTGGCAAATGCGAGCGTGGCAGACAAGCCAGTCGATCGCACCCCGGGAACACCCGGGTGGGCCCGATGGGTCACCGGCACCAGCGAGGTCAGTCGGCCCGAAGGGTGGAGTAGGGACCGCCAGACGACCCACTTGTCGATGGAGGGCCCGTTCGGTCGGCAGGGTGCCGGGTGGTCAACATCACCAACCCAACTCGGCGTCAACTTGGGCCGTACTCGTCGCCGCACCAGGCACGCGCTCCGTCCCGGTTGAAGGACCCCCGCCTGCGCCGAGCGGTACCGCTGCCGTGGGGATGGCCTTGTCGACGAGGACGGCCGCGATGGAGGCGGCGGTGGCGAAGGTCTCGGTGTTTAGGACCCGGGTTCGGGCCGCGGCGCCGTCCAGCAGCAACGCCAGCTGTTCGCCCAGCTGTTCGGGGTTGGTGGCACCAGCCTCGCGGGCGGTATCGATGAGCCGCACGGCAAAGGCTTTCTTGTAGTCGCGGGCCTGAACCCGTGCCGGATGACCCGGGTCGGGGATTTCGACGGCCGCCGCGATGAACGGGCAGAGAGGCGAACGGATGTCGAAGACCGCGAGGAGCCGTTCCCGGGGTGCCAGGTCGCTGCGGTCGAACACTTCAGGCAGGACGTCGGGATCGAAGCGGCGTAGGCATTCGGCGATCAGCTCGTCCTTGCCGGTGAAGTGCTGGTAGAGCGTGCGCTTGGACACCCCGGCCACCGCGCAGAGCTGGTCTATGCCGGTCGAGTTGATGCCTTGATCGTGGAACAGTTGTTGTGAAGCGTTGACGATCCGCTCTCGTGCGCCCCTGCCGCGGCGTAGGCCTCGTGGCCCCTTCTCCAACTGCGTCATACGCCCAGCGTAGCCCCATCGGGTACCGACCGGTGTGCATTAGCTTGCGCCACGCGTCACCGGGTGGTACGGTGAGCACACAGATCGGTGTACATAACATCGGGCACGGGGAGTGGACGGAGTAGTTATGGGAAAGCTCGATGGCAAGGTCGCTGTGATCACAGGCGGGACAAGCGGCATGGCCCTGGCCGGTGCCAAGCTGTTCGTTGACGAAGGAGCTCACGTCTTCATCTCGGGACGCCGAAAGGACGCCCTGGACGAAGCCGTGGAGCTGATCGGCCGGAACGTGACCGGCGTGCAAGCCGATTCTGCCGACCTCGACGACCTGGACCGACTGTTCGAGACCGTCAAGCACGAAAAGGGCTCGCTCGACGTGTTGTGGGCAAGTGCCGGCGTGGGCGAACAGGGCGGGCTCGGCGAGATCACCGAGGCGCAATTCGACGCCGCCTTCTCGCTGAACGCGCGCGGCACGCTCTTTACGGTCCAGAAGGCGCTGCCGCTGTTCAACGATGGGGGCTCGATCTTCATGACCGGGTCGAACGCGTCGCTTAGGGGTTACCCCAAGTGGAGCGTGTACGCCGCGAGCAAGGCCGTGCTGCCCGCCTACGCACGAGTGTGGGTGTCCGAGCTGAGAGATAGGAAAATCCGGGTGAACGTGCTCACCCCCGGCCAGGTCGCCTCGCCGATGCTGGAGGAGGTGATGGACGCGGACATGAAGGCGCAGTTCGAGTCCGTGATCCCACGCAGGAAGATGGGCCGCCCTGAGGAGATCGCATCGGTCGCGTTGTTCCTCGCCTCGGACGACTCGAGCTACGTCAATGGCATGGAGCTGGTTGTCGACGGCGGCACCACCGTGATCTGAGCGCGTCGCCGGTCGTCAGCGTTGAGCGCGGGCAGTACGGCGGTTCCCTCACGGCGTAGCGAACGCTCCGGCCACCCTTCGGCACGCCAGTCATCATCAATACCCCCAAGACCAACCCTGGCCAAGACAACGGAGGAACACACTTCATGGCAATCATCAGCATCATCGGCTCAGGCAACATGGCCGCCGCCATCGGCGCCCGGGCGGCCAAGCACGGCCACACCATAGAGCTCATGAGCCGCAGTACCGCCAAGGCTCAGGAACTTGCCGACCAGATCGGCAACGGAGCCACCGTCGCCACGTTCGGGGCAAGGCCGGCGGGTGAAATCGTCATCGTCGCCGTCCTGTACAGCGGCGCGGTCGAAGTGGTCGAGCATTACGGCGATGCTCTGGCAGGCAAGACCCTCGTCGATATCACTAACCCGTTCAACGCCGACGCCAGCGGGCTCGCAACTAGCGCGGGCGACTCGGTGTCCCGCCAGATCGCCGCCGCCGCCCCCGAGGGTACACACGTGGTGAAAGCGTTCAACTCGATCTTCCGCGACGTCCTTGCTCAAGACAAGCCCTTGGACGTGTTCTTCGCCGGCGACAGCGCCGACGCGAAGGCAGGCTTCGCAGCGTTTCTCGAAAGCATGGACATGCGGCCCCTCGACGCAGGGGGGCTCGAGATGGCCTCGGTCCTTGAATGGGCCGGCATCCTCCTGGTGGGCCTGGCACGCAACGGCGCCGGCTTCGACATCGCCTTGGGGGCCAAAGCGCTCTGAACATTTCCTGGAGGAGTGAACATCTCCGCCCACGCGGCGCTCGACGGTCCTGTATGAGGCGGTTCCTCCAGCCACAGACGATCACAAGTCTTGATGCCCGATTGGGCGGTCGGCCGGACCAAGCTTCTCGCCCCGGTCCAGGGGGCCGTTTTCGGCATCGTCACGGGCATCGTTTTTTCGTTCCCAGGACCACAGCACCCTGGCACTGCTTGCAGGGTCGGCAATAAGCCAGGACGGGGGGTCGCGTCTCCGACGCGACCTTTTCCGACGCCGTCGCAGCGAGGGAGGACCAGGGTCGTCCGACCCCAGGTGCTTGGAGGCCGGGCGCAGGTCTGCTCAGCTCCCTTGTTGTCAGTCGGCCCTGTTGCAAGCCCGAGGCGGCCATCAAGGCCTCGTCTAGAGCCCAAGGTCCCTAGACGATAGGCCAATGGAAAGCCGCCGGCGGCCGTGGCCCATGCGAGGCTGGTAACCGTGGATGAACTGCTGAATGCTCGACTGCGCCACGTAAGGCGATCGATAGAGGCGCTGGAGTTCCATCGCTTGACCTTCAGCTTCGACGCAGACCAGATGGAGGAGTACGACCGCCTCTTGACCAGCGAAGACGGGCTGCTGGCGCAAAGGCGGGCAGAGTGCGGCGTGACCGCCGCTGACTTTTTGACGAACGCACTGGCCGAACTGAGAACACTGCAGATCTCTTCCCGGACTATGGCTGATGCCCTAACGACCGCGGTCGTTAGATGACTGGCTCGCATCTGGTTTGAAAGCGCCGCGACTCGGACCTGTCGCAGGGTTGTCATGCCCACTCCGTTCACGTATAGTGGCAGGACGACCTCGCCATGAGGTCTGGACGAGAGCCCATGACCATCACCTGCAATTATCACGGTTGCAAAGATGAGGCCACTTTCGGGTACTACGCCCAGGTTCCCGGTCAGCCCGATTGGGACCGCGAAGCGGACCGTTTCACCGCGGTACCGCCAGCCTGGTTCCGCTGCCGGGCCCACGCCGGTTGTGGTCCTGCAGAGCCCCTACCTGAGGGGGCGACGACCGTCCTGACTTCCCCGAAGGCGGCCGCAAGCTTCGTGTTCCCTGAGAGGCTTTAGCCGAGCCCGGCTAGCACAGCCAGGAGGCGCCAAGCCGCCGTGGTTTCATTGCCCGCGCGGCAGCGATAGCGAGGAAGCTTCCTAGCCAGAGACGAGGGCCCTGATCTCGTGCTCGACGGTGCCCATCTGTGCAGCCCCGTCGTTGACGTACTTCGCCCCGGCCGCTACGAACGATTTGTCCGACTGGTGGAGGCCCTCGACGCAGTCGTCCCCTCCGGCTATGTAGAAGCCCAAGGCGGCTCCCCAATGGAACGCAATGGTGGGATCAGGTGGCAATGGTTTGGTGAGCGCCTTGGAAGCGACAGTCCCGAACAATGTGCACCCGGTCACGTATTGGCCCTTTGAGAAGTCGGTGCTCGCCTTGGCCAGACCGTTGACCACGGGGATGCCGGTGGCGCTGTACCACAGGACGACGTTGGCGGCTGTGGGCGTCATAGCGGCTGACGCCGTCGCGGGCACCATACCTAGCACCACCGCGACGACGCCCAGCGTTGCTGCAATTTGCCGTGCAAGGCGGCGAAGGTGATCGGACATGGCTTCCCTCTCTCTGCGAGCAGTCAGCCCGCCCTATCCGTACAACCCGAAGGTCCGGCGGCTCTCCGGGCATTGTAGCGGTGCGTTTTAGCGGTGGTTTTGGAGGCCTGCGAGGAGACCGGAAAACAGCAGGGCCAGGCTTGGCGTGATGGTTAGCCCAGGCGACGTGTGACTGATGGGGCATGAGGATGCTCGAGCTCACTTGTCGCTGCTGGTCGCCGTTCGGGCGGGCCGGCACGTAAAGCCTGGACGTCTCTCACGAACACAGAGGCGCCCCGTGGGTGTCCTTTCTGGACGCGCTCGTGCGTCCATTACACGGGTGGCGAGCGCCACCTCGAAAGACAAGAGGAACGAGGAGACCCATGAGCAACAACACCGATGCCGACCGCCGAGCCGTTCTGTCCGTGATCAAGGCTGTCTACGTGGCCTGGGAGGCCAACGATGCCGACGAGTTTGTGGCGGTGTACCTCGACGATGCCACCGTCGTGCAGCCGGGCATCTACAAAAAAGACCGCGAAGAGATCCGTTCGACCATGGCGGCCGCGTTCGGGGGGCCGCTGAAGGGGTCACGCGTCATCGACACCCCCCAGGACGTGCGCTTCGTGAACGACGAGACTGCGATCGTGGTTAGCGAAGGCGGGATCATCTTCGCCGGGGAGACCACCTGCCCACCCGACAGGATGGTACGTGCGACCTGGACGGTGGCAAAGCGCGACGGCCAGTGGTCCGTAGCCGCCTACCACAACAGCCCCCTAGGTTGACGTTCGGCCCCTGGGGCCCGAGTACACCACGGCCGCGGCTGGCCGCTCGCTCGGCCCCTGGGAGCTCGGCCTGACAGAGTGCCTCCGGGCACCCACCTAGTGGAAGGAGACGAGATGGCGCTGTATATGGCCCTGCTGTACTACGACCGAGACCAGTACTGGGACGAGCCCCCAGAGAGCGAGTTCTCTGCCGAGTACACCGAGTTCGCTCGCCGGGCTATCGCCGCCGGCGTCATGCGGGGCGGTGAGAAGTTGCACCCGGTGACGATGTCGACCACCATCACCGTCTCGGGGGGCAAGGGAGGCGATGTGATGCTGACGGACGGTCCCTACGCCGAGGCGAAGGAGGTCCTCGGCGGGTACTTCGTGCTCGAAACTGCCGACCTGGACGAAGCGGTCGCTTGGGCGGCACAGCTACCTCTTGCCTGGCGGGGGGGCAAGGTCGAGCTTCGTCCGGTGGCCCCGGTGGCCCGCGTTTAACTCGAGCCATCCGGCGTGATCGCGAGCGACCTCCTCGTCGATGTCCTGCGGGCCGAAGGACCGAGGGTGCTGGCCACCCTGGCCCGGAGCACCGGCGACTTTGCCGTTGCCGAGGATGCCCTCTCGGAGGCCGCCATCGCAGCGATGCGCGCTTGGCAGCGCGACGGGATCCCTGACAACCCCAGGGCGTGGCTGACCGTCGTCGCTCGGCGCAAAGCGCTTGATGCCCTACGCCGCGAATCGGCTCGGCGCGCCAAGGAGGGCGAGGCGTTCGGCTGGGGAACGGAGGCTCCCGTTGATGAGCTGGAGGAGGTGATCGAGGCGTTGGGACCGGACGAGGCACTTCGAGACGACATGCTGCGACTCATCTTCACCTGCTGCCATCCAGCGCTTAGCCTCCAGGCCCAGGTCGCCTTGGCGCTTCGCACACTGGCACGCCTAGAGGTGGCAGCGATCGCCCGAGCCTTCCTCGTGCCAGAGGCCACGATGGCCAAGCGCTTGGTGCGCGCCAGGGCCAAGATCGCCACCGCAAAGATCCCCTACACGGTCCCTGGGGACGCTGAGCTCCCTGGGCGCCTGAGCGGTGTGCTGGCCGTGGTGTACCTAATCGCCACCGAGGCGCACGCTCCGAGCGAGGGCGAGCACGTCACCCGGGTGGACCTTGAAGCGGAGGCTGTCCGCCTAGCCCGCCTCCTCGCCGAGCTGATGCCCGACGAACCTGAGGTGCTCTCGCTACTGGCCCTGCTGCTGTTCACCTCGGCGCGCACTCCCGCCCGCACCAGTCCCGGCGGCGAGCCCGTCACGCTGCCCGACCAGGACCGCAGCCTGTGGGATGCAGCGGCGATCGGCGAGGGTTCATCGTGGTTGTCCAAAGCCGTGGCCTGGTCGGGCGGGGCCGCCGGGCCCTACCAACTCCAGGCCCATCTCGCGGCCGCGCACTCCACCGCCGCAACCTGGCAGGACACGGACTGGGAGCGCATCGTCGGCCTCTACGACCTGTTGGGGGCGACGACGGCAAACCCGGTGGTGATGCTCAACCGGGCGATCGCCGTCGGCGAGCGGGACGGCCCCCAAGCAGCACTGGCAGCCCTGGAAGCCGTTCGTGGCCTCGAGCGTTCCCACCTCTGGCACGCCGCCTTAGCCGACGCCCTCGGCCGGCTCGGCCGGCAAAGCGAGGCTGCCGGAGAGCTGCGAACGGCCATCTCACTCGCGCCGACCGGCCCGGAGCGGCGCCTCCTCCAAGTGCGCCTGGAAACCGCTCCACCGCGATAGCCCTTCGGGGTTGGGCACTGCTCCTCGCGAGTAATGGCGCGAAAACCCTCGAGCGGGACCGTCCATCACGCGACGATGACGAAATGCCACGGGCTCAGGGTTTTATCAGCCATTTGTAGGCCGCCTTTATGGCGAGTCACAGCCGTCTTTCAGCGCTCGAGGGGACGATGGTGACAGAAGCGAAAGGAGTACCCGATGAGCACATCCGTTCCCGAAGGCAGCACACCCTATCCTCCAAGCCCAGGCGCGCAGGGGAACATTCAAACCACTTCAACCGACGCGGCCGGGACCGGTCCGATCATGTGGCCGCTGGCGGCCCCGAAGCCGAGGTCGCCCCGCGCCCGCTCAGCCGGCGCCACCGACGTCGTCGTGCGACAAGCGCTGCGGTGATCCTGGCCGCAGCCGTAGTGGGTGTGTGGGCGGGGCACGTCACTGTCGGCGGCAGTTCCGCCGGCACCGCCAACACAACTGGTGTCACCCTGTCCCTTGCGCAGGTCGAGACGAAGGTTGACCCGGGCCTCGTCGACATTGTGTCGACGATCGACTATGGGGAGGGCGAGGCAGCAGGCACCGGCATCGTGCTCACGTCGTCAGGCGAAGTCCTGACGAATAATCACGTAGTCGAAGGCGCCACGAGCCTCGCCGTTACCGATATCGGTAACGGGAAGACTTACACCGCTACGGTCGTCGGTTACGACGTCACCTCCGACATCTCTGTCATAAAACTGCACGGGGCATCCGGGTTGCAGACGGCATCGTTCGGCAATTCGAGCACCGTGGCCGTGGGCGAGAGCGTCGTGGCGATCGGGAACGCGGGAGGGACCGGCGGGACGCCATCAGCAGCTCCCGGCACGGTTACCGGCCTTGGCCAATCGATCACGGCTTCTGACGAAGCGACCGGTTCGGCAGAACAATTGGCCAATCTGGTCGAGACCGATGCCGATATCCAGCCCGGTGATTCGGGCGGCCCACTGGTCAACGCCAGCGGCCAGGTCGTTGCTATCGACACTGCGGCGTCGTCAACTTTCCAGTTCCAGTACGGCGGTTCTCAGAACGCCTCTGGGACGCAGGGGTACGCCATCCCGATAAACAAAGCGCTTTCCATAGCGAAGCAGATCGAGTCCGGGAAATCATCATCGTCGGTCCATATAGGAGCTTCCGCATTCCTCGGGGTGGAAGTGGCATCAAACTCGGCGTATTACGACTTCGGGAACGCAACTTCCGGCGCAACCGTTGTGGGCGTACTTTCCGGCTCTCCTGCAGATGAAGCCGGTCTCGCCTCAGGTGTCACGATCACATCGGTGGGAGGCCATGCCGTCACCTCACCGACGGGTCTTCAGCAGATCATGGACAAGCTCAGCCCGGGCCAGAAGGTGACTGTGAGCTGGGTCGACCAATACGGTGACCTCCATAAGTCGACCGTCAAGCTCGCAACGGGCCCGACGGGGTAATTGTGCCCACGTACCCCTTCCGCGTCCCCTCGCCGCATGACGAGCACATCGGGGAGTACTCGCAGCACACCGGGCGTACCCGGGACGAGATCGTTCCTCAGACGATCTCGTCCCCCGACGTTCGCCCCGTCGCTGCGGTCGCCCGACCGAGACCTGGTCGGAGCGCTGGCCCAGTTGAGCAGGCCTAGCGGAAGGCCAGATCGGCTGCCCGGTCGGGCGGCCTATCTCTGCCCTCCGCATAGGACCTCTCGAACTCGTCGTCGCCCAGCTCGGTACGGGCGCGTCCCATGCTCGACTCCCAATATCGCTCTTCGGGACTTAGCCAGGGCGTCCCGCTCAAATCGCGATAAGCCTGAGCGTGGCCGAGGAGAACCGCGCCTAGCCGCCAATTGCCTTGGTCCAGGGTGGTGCAAGCTAGCCCCAGCAAGGCGTAAGCGATCCCCGAGCGGTCACCATGGCGCCGAGCAGCACGCAGGGCAGACCTGAAGAGAGGGGCCGCAGTCTCGCTGTCGCCTTCTTCACGGCTAACCCAACCCAGGTTGACAGCAACCTGGTGGGAGTCCGAACCGATCTCTTGGCCGATATGGGCAGCTTCCTCGAGATGAGCGCGGGCGGCAGCGAGATCTCCCGATTCGAGGGCCATACAGCCAGCGTTATTTCGCAAGACATAGCTCATGAAACGGTCGCCCGACCGTCTGGTGCAGGCGAGGGCCTCCGAGTAAAGCTGGGTCGCAGCGGTCAGCCCAAGGTCCTGGCGGTACAACAGGTGAAGGAACAGGGCTTCTCCAAGAACGACGTCGTCGCCGAACTCGCGAGCCCGGGCCAGCGCCTCCTGGCTGCAGGGAAAGCCCACCTCAGGGGCGCCGACGAAATAACAGACGGCGCCGAGCATCCCAAGCGAACGGACCATCAGGCGCTCATTGCCCAGCGAGCGGGCAATCTCGAGGCCCTGTTCTGCGCACCGGCGCGCCTTGTCGGGGCCGACGAAGTCAAGGAAGGCATCGACGATCAGTAGGGCCTGGCACAAAAGCTCGGGCTCGGCCTGCGCCTCGGGGCGCTCCAGGACTGTCCACAACAAGCTGGCCGCCACGTCGCGCGGTGAACGCCCCCACCAGTAACGCATAAGTGAGACGACAAATCTGAGCGCTCGGGCCGTGCCTCCCGGCTCGGCCACGGCGTACTCGATGGCCCGGCGGAAATTGCCTTGCTCTGCCCCGAGCCGGGCCAACCACCGACCCTGTTCCGGGCCGGTCAAATAGGGCTCGGCTTGCTGCGCAAGCGCGAGGAAATACCGGCAGTGCGCTTCGCTCACGGCGGCCGCCTCCTGCTCGTCGCGCTCGACCAGGCGCTCAGCGCTGAACTGGCGGATGGTCTCCAGGAGCCGGTAGCGGACCGTCCCGCTCGCGCCTGGCTCGGCCACGACGAGGCTCTTGTCGACGAGGGAGCCGAGCAGGTCGGTGACCTCGAACTCGTCGATGTCCCCAAGACCGCACACCGCTTCCGCCGCATCCAGGTCGAAGCCCTCGACAAATACCGACAAGCGCCGGAGGACGGACTGCTCGGGCCCGTTGAGCAACGAGTAGGACCACTCCACAGTGGCCCTCAATGTCTGCTGGCGGGGCATAGCGCTCCGGCTGCCTCCTGTCAGCAGGCGGAAGCGCTGGTCCAAGCGGTCGTTCAAATTGGTGAGGGAGAGCGAGCGCAGCCGGGCCGCAGCCAGTTCGATGGCGAGCGGCATCCCGTCCAGGCGACGACAGATCGACACAACGAGCGGCAGCGTCTCATCGCTCAGCCGCAGGTCTGCTCCCTGGGCGCGGGCCCGCTCGACGAACAGGGCCATCGCGTCAGAGGTCCCAGTCACTGCAGCCTCGTCTTCCTCCGGGCCTGGCAGAGACAGCGACGGCACTCGGTAGATGGTCTCTCCGTTGATGCCGAGGGGCTCGCGGCTGGTAGTGATGAGGTGGACATGGGAGCAGCGGCGCAAGATGGCGTCGGCGACCTTGGCGCACGCGCTGACCAGGTGCTCGCAGTTGTCGAGGACGATGAGGATCTCCTGGGGGGCCAGGGCGTCAAGAAGGGACTCGAGGACCGGACGCCCCGGTTCGCCGACTGCACCAAGTGTCTCGGCGATAGCCGCCGCTACTCCGTCGGGGTTCGCCACGGGGGCCAGCTCGACCAGCCAGACCCCGTCGCCGGACCCGTCGAGAAGCTCGGCAGCTACCTGAAGCGCCAACCGGGTCTTGCCGGACCCGCCGGCCCCGGTCAACGTGACGAGACGAGCCGAGGTGACGAGGTCGCGAACCTCGGCCACTTCCTTCTGGCGCCCGACGAAGCTGGCCGACTGGGCCGGCAGGTTGTTTGCCAGCTCCGGGTTGTCGAGCGACCGAAGAGGCGGGAACTCAGGGGTCAGCCCTTCGGCCTGCAGCTGGAAGATCTGTTCCGGGCGGCCGAGGTCCTTCAACCGGTGCAGGCCGAGGTCGCGCAGCGTGGCGCCGGCCGGGAGCGAGTCACGCACCACGCTCGCCGCCGTCTCCGACAGCAACACCTGTCCACCATGGGCGACGGCAGCAACCCGGGCGGCCCGGTGAATGCCGAAGCCGACCAGGCCCGTCGTGGTTGTACCCGACGCCTCTCCGCAGTGGACACCCATGCGTACGCGGACCTGAGTGCCCGCGGGCCACCCATGGCCGGCAAAGGCGCGCTGCATTTCGGTACAGGCTCCCGCGCACGCACTGGCCGAGGAGAACACCGCGAAAAAGCCGTCTCCCTGGGTGCTTATCTCCCTGCCGCCATGGGTGGCGAGGGCGCTGCGGACAATTGCGTGGTGCTCCGACAGGACCTCCGCATAGGCGCTGTCGCCCAAGGCCTTGAGCAGGGCCGTGGACCCCTCGATGTCGGTGAAGAGGAAAGTGAGCGTCTCCGTGGCCCGAGCTTAACCCCGGCTGCCCCCGGGCCCGAGCTCGAACCCTTACGCGGGGTCGCTTGTAGAGGAGCCGCATAGTCCATCGCACGGGGAGTGAAGCGCGGTTCGCGCTAAGCGTCGGTGGCCCGGCAGGCCGATTGCTCAAAACAGTCGTCAAAGAAATGGGCTCGGTCAGGCGTATTGCGCTAACCGTTCGGCTGCGACACTAACTTTGTGCTCTGGCGTCGACTACTAAGGCCCTCAGGGCCCAGCCCGCTTCTGTTGGGCCGCCTAGTGGCTGTTCTGCTGGCGTCGGGAAGTGCGTGGTTCGCCGTTACGACACTGCCCGATACGCAGCTTTACCTCGTTGTTGCGGCCGATGCAGCACTGGCAGTCGTAGTACGTGCCGCTGTCGGCAAGCCGGTAGCCGCGGCAAGCCAGCGGTACTAGGCAACGCGAATTATCCTGCGTTCTGCTTGCTCAGGAATTGGAACTTTACCTCGACAGCTTCAGTTATAGTTGCCGTCCCGCCATGACCGTCGGGGGCACTGCGTCTCAGGGTGCCACTTTTTAGAGTGAACGAGCGGCCCGCCGACAGTTCCGAGAACGGGAACAACTTTGCTTGAGCGGCGGGTGACAAATGGGCACTGGAGGCGGGCAGCGTCCAGTCCAGGCTAAGGAGCTGGTCCGCGGGTTCCAAGGTGATCCCGTCGGGGAGCGTGATATTGAAAGTGACAGGTTGAGAGGCCTGGTCGTCACCCATATGGGGGCGGCACTTAGCATGGTCCGCCGAGGCGATCGCATCGATGAAGGGTTTGGTCCCACCTGACGCGGTTTGGAAGTTGTCCGGCCCATAGAAACTCACTGCGAGGTTGGTGCTGTACCGGTGCGTTGCGACCTCGCCTTTGCAGCTGATGGGGTGTTTGATGTCGGGCGGGTCCTTATAGTTGAAGGACTGGGAGGCCAGCAGTGTACCGGTCGTCGCCGGCCCCACCTCACCGCTGCCGATCAGGAAGACCTTCCCGTTGGTTCGGTCAATGTTGATGAGGAAATTGCCCCAACCGGCCGACCATTTCTCGGTGAGCGACCAGACCGAATCGCCTGCGGCGTCCTTGTGCCCGTGGGGGTCGCGCCCGCTTTCGGTTGCAGAAACCGAGTATGAGATGTTGTAGTGGTCGCTGACGGTGGTCGTGCTCGGGACCGAACTCGCACCTGCCACCGGGGCAACGAGGGCCGTACCGCAGAGCAATAGCAGACCGGCGCGGGCCATGTCGCGCCATCTCGGCCGCCGGAGACGGCTGGGACCTCCCTGCGACGGCTCGGCATTTGACAGGCGTAGCACCATAGAACGAGCTTACTGCGACGCTCGCGGCGGGAGCGTCGATGCGTGGCGGGAGGAATTAGTACGACCGGCCGGGAAGTTCGCTTTCGCCGACGTGATCGGCCAACCATCCGTTGAGCGGTCCCGCGGTGCGAAGGACATCCACAACCTGTTCCTTCGCCTTTTTCGTAGCGAGCCAATTGCCGGGAGGCCACAATTTCCACACCGTGATCCCCTTTCCCCTCAACAGGCCTATGCGCGGGTGGTCCTTCGGGTACCCCTTGGGGGCCGATTTGAGAGGCGCGGTCGGGGCGCAGCCATAACCCTTGTGTTTGATCGTCTCGACGATCAGCTCGAGGGCCGTGCCGCTGTCTTGCGCGTCGACTGCATTGCGGTACCGATCGAGCTGGTCCGGCGCCATTACATGCATCCCGGCCCCAACCCCGAGGCCCTCTGCGGACAACGTCACGTAGCCAAACTGCCCGACTGCTGCAGCGATGTTGGTCTTGTAGGGCGACTTGTCCTTGCTGAACCTCACATCTCGGTACGGCCGGAACAGCCTGCCGGCGCCGAACTCCGGCTCCAGCTGGGCAAGCAGGCCCTCCATCGGGCGCTTGACGGCGACCTCATAGGTCTCGATGTGAGCCTGCCAAAACGATTTGGTGTTGTCTTCCTCGAGATCCTCGAAAAACTCGACCGCCTCGCCGGGCCATCCTGCAAACACCATCGCCGGATCGTAGCCCGCCGCCGACTTAGACGACGTCGATGTTGAGCGTCGCCGTGACCCGGCCATATCCACAGTTCGCGAAGCCCGAAGCCGTCACCTTGTAATGCCCAGCCTTCACGTAGCGGTGTGACAATTGCCAGCTTTCGTGTGATGACCGGCCCGGCCCGGCGAGGCAGTACATCGGCAGTGCCGGCGCAGCGCTCGACCCGTCACCAAAAACGAGCAGGTACCCGAGAGCCCCCTTGGCGTGGGTGCCCGATACGGTCAGGCTGAACTGTACGGCAGCACCTTGGTTTGCACGCCACGGCTTGACCGTAAGGGTAACGCTGAGACCGCCCAAAGTTGTAGTTGAGGTGCGGTGCCCTTTGGTTGTTGTTACTGCAGCGGGCACCAGGGCGGCGTCTTTGAGGAACCCGGACGGACGAACAGATGGAGGAATTGCGTTAGAGCCACTGGCGCCGGGAGTGCTCGCGCTGCCGGCCGAGACGACTACCGCCGCCGTGGCGACAAATGCGGCCCATCGCGGGCCAAGGAACCTACGCCGAAGTCCCATACCTCCAGGCTACCGCCGGGTCACTGCAGGCGGCTGGCGGCGTGCGCCGGAGACCACGAGGACGAGCAATGTCGGATCAAGATACGCGGATGGCCCTCGTCGTGGTCCGCCCGCCCCGGGTGGTCACGACCAATTTCTTGGTAAGCGGGTGTTGCTTCGCGTCGGCGAAGGTCTTGGAGCCGGCCGGAGTAAGCCTCAACTGGACGGTCTCGGTGGCGCCCAAGGCCATCGAATAAGGCGCTTTTGCGAGAGGGGCCCACGTGCGCCTAGCTCTGCGTGCCCACGACATGGCGCGTTCCGGCACGACAATTTCACACCGATGTTGCCGCCTTTGACGGTGGCCGACGACGACACAACGACGACCCGAGGAGGCGCCCCTTGGACGACTATGTCCAACTGCACCTGTGGTGCGGCGGCCCAGGCCGAGTCGCCCGCCTGGTCGGCGTCGATCAAGCAGGTGCCGCCACCGGTGAAACGCACGGTCGTCCCGCTCACCGAGCACGCCCCGGTTGTCGAGGCGGCATCGACCGAGAACGCTACGGGGAGCCCTGACGTCGAGGTGGCATCGAGGTTGTACGTCCCACCTGAGCGCGCTGGGACCGAGCCGGCCGGGCTCAGCGCGATTGTCTGGAGTGCTTGCTCCGAACCAGCCGCGGCACTGAACAGGTAGGCGGCCCCATCAATGGCATCGGCGCCGGTGTAGGGGGCGTCGCCGAGCACAGCTTCCTGGCCATTGGCAGACAGTGCTACCTCGTCGCCGAGGTTGTCCGGCGAGCCGGCGGGACCGGTGAACGTTGCCGCTGCCACCGTCGGCCAGGTGCCCCCTGATTCGCTGAACAGGTAACCCGCCCCGTCGCCGCCGATTGGTGCACCGAGCAGTGCGACCTGCCCGTTGGCAGACAGAGCCACGGATTGGCCGAGCCACGCACCCGACGCCGTAGGCCCGAGGAACGTTGCACCAGGCCCGGCAGGCCAGGTCCCACCCGACTCGGCGTAGATGAAGGCGGCCCCGTCCTGAAAAGGGCCCCCCTCGGGTGCACCCAGCAGGGCTACCTGGCCGTTGGCGGACAGGGCCACCGAGTTGCCGTCCTCCGCTCCGCCGCCGGGAGGGCCAGGGAAGAAGGCGGTCGGGGACGAGGGCCACGTGGCACCTGACTCGCTGTAGAGATAGCCGGCACCGTCGTAGGCGGTGCCGGCGCCTGGTGCGCCGATGAGGGCAACCTGGCCGCCGGCGGAAAGGGCCACCGACGACCCGAACTCGCCACCGCCGTCGGTGGTGGGGGGCCCGGTGAAGCTGGCAGCCGGCGTGGAGGACCAACTGCCCGCTGTCGCTTCGTAGACATACGCAGCCCCGTAGCTCGCTACCGGCGCACCAACCAAGGCCACGGTCCCGTTTGCGGAAAGAGCTACCGATGAGCCGAGCTTGCCGCTCGAGCCTGTTGCCCCGGAGAACGTGGCGGTCGGAGCCGAGGGCCAGCCACCCGCCGACTCCACGTACAGGTAGGCGGCGCCATCGTTGGCGGGCGCGTAGCCACCGCCGGGCGCACCCACCAAGGCGACCTTGCCGTTCGCTGAGAGAGCGACGGCGGTGCCGACCTCACCCTCGGGCCCGGACGAGCCGGGGGGCGCTGGGGGCGCCGTAAAGGTCGCTGTCGGGGTAGTAGGCCACGTCCCACCTGACTGCACGTACAGGTAGGCGGCCCCACCGCCCGCGGCCGCTGGGGCGCCGATCAGGGCGACCTGGCCGTCGCCTGACAAGGCCACTGAGGCCCCCAGCTGCTCAGCGGAGCCAATTGCGCCGGCGAAGGCGGCCGCCGGCGTGGCGGAGGGGGGAACGAAAACGACGGTTTGGGGACTGCCGGGAACTAGGGCGACCGACCGCCAGCACGGCTGCTGTTACCGAACCCAGGGCGAACCTTCTCGCCGTGTGGCATGACAAGTTGCGGGGCGCCGCAGCTTCTGGCGGGAGGGCCACTTCCTAAACTAAACCGCGGCCGAAATAGGCCGAGCTGTCGCCACCGAGCCCCGGTGGGCAAAAGAAGTAACCACCACCGATCGGGCTGATGAAATCGACCAGGGGCTCATTGATGAGGCGGCCCTGCACAGTGATGAACTGGTTCAAAAGGTTCTGCTGGTAGCAGGTAAAAAGCAAACCTTGGTCCAGTTGGCCGTTGACGTCGAGGCCGTGTGAATAGTTGTAGCCGCGGCGCAGGAGCCGGCTCGGCGCGGTGGCGGCCGTGCGGGGGTTAGCGAGACGTATGTGGGCCGTAAGGGGGGTGATGAGGCCTTTCGGGTCGGATTGATAATCAGGAACGGAGAACTCGTTGCTACCGTCGAGCGGGTCGCCGGTGCCCTTGCGGCGACCGATGATGTCCTCCTGCTCGTAGGTGGCGGCTCGGTCCCAGAACTCGACGAACATCCTGATGATGCGGACCACCTGAAAGGTGCCGCCAGCCATCCACGCCGATTCCGGGCCGCCCTGAGGGACCCAGACCAGCTGCTGCATGTCGGACGCTTGGGATGTATCGGGGTTGGCGATCCCGTCCATAAAACCCATCAAGTTGCGCGGCGTCCCTGCCGGCCGAGGAGGGCTTTTGAAGCCGTCCACCTGCCAGCGCGGCTGCATGGCGCCTCTCGTGTGCCTTGTGATGTCGCGCAACGCGTGGACGACCGTGTCGGCGTCGTTGGCACAGATTTGGACGCTGAAGTCACCTTGGCACAGGGCCGGGTCCAGGTCGTCATTGGGGAAGCTCTCCATTGTGATCAACGTTGCAGGCTTGGAGGAGATCAGGCCGAAACGTTCGTCGAAGAGGCTGGCACCGATGCCGAATATGAAGGCGACCGAGCGGGAGGGCACGCTCGGCCCCAGGATCCCATCGTCATCGGCCGGCGCCGCTGGCCCGGCGGCCTGAGGCAAACCGCCCTTGTACAAAAGCCGCATCCGGCTCGTGAGGGTTTGTAATAGGTCGCGCAGCTCCGCCCGAGTCTCGGCGATGACGTCGAATGCCACCATGGAGGTGTACGGCGCCGGCTCGCTAAGCAGCGCGAGCTGGTGCTCGCCCTCGAACGAAGATTGTTGGGCGCCCTGCATCGTCACTTCGGACGCCCCGTCGGCAAAGGCGGGCCCGTCCGTGCCTGATTGACCGGCCACGGGAGAGGCAAAAGCTTGCGGTAGTTGTGCCAGGCCTGAACCGGCCGTAGCCGCCGCCAGGCCCCCTCCGAGCGCGCCCAACTTGAGAAGCCGGCGTCGAGAAAGCTGTCGGCCGGTCGGCTCCCTACCGGCCACAGAACCCTTACCGGCCATAGGACCCTTACCGGGCATAGAACCCTCACCGAGCATAGAACCCTCACCGGGCATAGAAAACGGGCAGCCGCCGTCCTGTTGATGATCGAGTTGTCGAGGATCTTGCGGCTTGTCGCTCACGGGCCATCCGTTGCCGGCTGAAGCGGCTGGAGGAGCTCAGGTACCACCGCAAGCTCCTCGAGCAGTGCGCCGAGTTGGCCGTCAAGTTCCTCGCGCTGCGAAGTCGTCAAGGAGGCCAGCGGCTCCCAGGTGCCGTCGTGCTCCTCGTAAGCCTTGAAGGCCACAGCTAATGCAGCCAGGCCCTGCTGGAGGTGGGGGAGCACCCCAGGGCGGCTTTTTCGTAGTGCGGGAACGAGGGCGTGCAACGCCATTTGCGCCCCCTCGACATTTGCCCACGCTGTTGCCAAATTGGTATTGCTGCCCTCGTTTGTCTCGCCGGTCATCTCGTACTGCATGGTGCCCTCGAGGATCTCGTAGGTGTTGAGCGCAAGGTCGCCGGGCACCATGTCGAGGTGAGGGAACTGTGCGATCAAGGAATGGACCGCCTGGTCGAGGGAAACAGCAGTGGGGGAGAGCTGGGAAGCCTTCTGGCCGCTCCAGAGCCCGTACTCGAGCGCAAAAAAGCCTGTGAAGTAGGGGCTCGTCACGCCACCCTGCAGGCTCAAGGGTGTGCCGTTGATCTGCGCGTTGAACTCGGCAAAAGTGCCGTAGGCACCTCCTAGACGCTCGTAGTCGAGGTGAGCCGGCAACCACAGTTGGCGGGCGCGGGCCAACTGGCCTGACCTGACGGCCGAACCCAAAGCGTCCGTAGCGCTCCCGAGGCGCTGCAACCACTGCGTGACGCTCGCCCGGTAGCTCGAGGCGGCGAGCTGGAGTTCGTGAGCATCGACGGGCGTGTACGAGTAGGTCGCGCTAAGCGGTGGCCCACTTACTTGTTGGACCGCCGAGCGCAGCGAGGTCCCCGAAGAGGTGTTGCAGGTAAACGAATAACGGCCCGGTGCCAGGACCACGACCATCGTGTCGCGGGTGCCCGGTGCGAGCATCTCGATCTTGCCGAAGACCGACGTCTGGTTGGCACCGACGAGGTCGACTTCATAAATTGTGCCTGCGCTGACGTTGTCGACCGTGAACACGGTGCGCCCAGAGGGCGGCGCTTGCCAGCCCGGGGCGCAGGCCGTGCTCGAAACCGTTACCGAGGCCGAAGTGGCCCCGCCGCCTGCTTGGGCCTGGGGTGCCCTGTCTGAGGCCAGCGCCGTCGCACCTCGAGCGAGGGTCAGCCCACTTGCGGGTGACGTCGTGCCAGCGGCAACAAGCACGGCCGCTAGCACTAGAGGGACGGCCGCCCGCCAAGGCTCTGGACGCCAGCGGCGCGTCGCCGTCGGCCCGGCAACCGGCTGATGATGTGCCATTGTTTAAGAGCCGAGTTTACGTGCAGCACATCCGGCCTTCAACGCGCCCAGCCGTCGGGCCCGGTCGTGCGCCCGGGTGGCGACGGGCGAGCCACCACCCGGGTGCAACACAGCTTAAGTTCGGCCGCGACCCGAGCTAGTCAAGGCGCCGTCAGCAACCGCCGGTAACGACCAGTCAGGGCCGGTGAGGCTCACGGCTCCGGCGTCCTCGCCAGCGCGGCGGCACCGAGCAGCTCGGCGTCGTCGCCGAGGGCCCCCACGAGTACCGAGACAGCCCTCGCCGCCACGGGTGCGGCATAGCGGTCGATGGCTTCCCGGATACCGGCTACCAGGTAGTCGCCAGCAGGTGCAAAGCTGCCGTCCACGATGATCGCACCAGGGTTGAACAGGGTTGTGAAGTCGGCGAGCGGCCGCCCGAGCGTGCGGCCCAGGTCTTCGAGCACACGGCGCGGCCCGCTCTCGCCTCCGGCGGCAAGGTCGAGGACGTCGCGAAAAGTGAGCGCCTTGTCGTAGGCAGGCTGCACGGCACCGACCAACGCGTCGCCAAGGATGCCCCGGAGGCACCCCCGTCCTCCGCAGGTACAGAGCGGGCCGTCGTCTCGGACCTGGATGTGGCCGAGCTCGCCGGCAAAGCCGGTCGCTCCCCGGTGCAGCTTGCCGCCGACCATCAGGCCGGACCCGACCCCGCGTGCCAGCCGGAGGTACAAAAAGCTGCTGGTGCCCCTTCCGGAACCAAAAGTCGCCTCAGCCAGGGCGCCAAGGTTCGCGTCGTTTTCGACCACCGTTGTCACCCCGGTACGGCGCTCGATTTCCCCGGCTAGGTCCAACGACGGCCACTTGACGACGCCGGGGTTGCCCGCAGGTAGAGCGACCGAGCCTGTCGGGACTGAGCTGGAGGCCAGGTCGACCCGCTTCATGACCGGCGCCGGGACCCCGACCACGAGCAATCGCAGCTGTCGTTTTGCCACGTCCGCCTCTCGAAGCGCCTCGTCGAGCAGGCCTGGGCCTGGCCCAGTCACTTCCTCTTCGTGGGACCAGCTGCCGACAGGGACCGAGGCCCTGCTCAGTACCTCGCCGGAGTAGCTCAGGACGGCCGCTGTGAGCGTGCCCCCAGAGAACACGAGTGCCCCGACCAACGGCGCTGGGCCTGCGAGCCTAAGGACCTTTGGCGGTCGCCCGGGTCGCCGCGCGTCCAGCGGGGCATCGACCTCGACCACATGACCACTCGCGACAAGCGAGTCGACGAGCCCGGCGAGCGTGGCCTTGGGCGACCCCAGCTGCTCCGCCAAGGCGGCGCGCGTGAGGCTCGTGGACCAGCTCAGCGCTTCGAGCACTTTGCGTTGGCTCGGCCGAAGGTGCTCGCTTCGAGTTGCGCCCGAGCTTCTGACGGCATTGGTCACTACAACAAGGGTAGCGAATTAGACCGTACTCAGCCGAATGGATATCGACTTGGCACAGGGAAAGATCACCTATTACCATCGATGTGGTGAGTGACGTCGAGCCGAGTTCGGCTGGTACCATCCAAACTCTTTCCGCCACGCCAACGTCGCGGCTAAGCGCTTTTGCCTCAGCCATGCATGTGCGCACCTACCGTTGGTGGTTCTTCTCGCAAGTCCTGTCGGCCTCCGGGTCGACGATGCAGGGGGTCGCCCTGTCCTGGCTCGTGCTGAAGATCACGGGTAGCGCCATACTGTTGGCGCTGGTCGCCACCGTGACTTTTGCCCCGTCGCTGGTCGGAGGCGCATGGGCCGGCTCGCTCGTCGACCGCTTCGAGCGGCGCCAGGTCCTTTTTTGGACGCAGTCCGGCTTCTTCGTGTTGAGCGCCACGTTCGGGGCGCTCGTCGCTTTCGGAGAACTCAGGGTGTGGCTCATCTACGTGTTCGCCTTTGCGATCGGGGCAGTAAACATGCTCGATGCCCCGGCACGCCAAATCTTCGTGCTCGACCTCGTCGGCGAGGACCGCGCCGCTAATGCGATCAGCCTCAACGAGGTCGTGGTGAACACCTCTCGTGTCCTCGGCCCCGCCGTCGGAGGGACGTTGCTGGCCACGGTCGGAGTGGCGGCGTGCTTCTTGGTCAATGCTGTTACGTTCTTGCCGCCCCTCGCCGTCGTGGCCGTCCTGCTGCACAGGCGAGGGTGGTCCAGTAGGCAGGCTGAGCCGCTCGAGCGGCGGAACGGGCACACATGGGAGGGCATCGTTTACGTCTGGCGCCAGCCTGCGCTGCGCAGCTGTGTCCTCATGGCTATGGCCGGCGGGATGTTGTTCAACATGGGCGGCACCCTGCCCCTGATGGCTACCCGCGTGTTCCATGCCGGCCCCGCCGACTACGGGGCAATGATGGTCGCCTTCGGTGGGGGAGCGCTCTTCGGAGCGGTCCTCGCAGCCACCGGCTCGTCGTGGCCGAGCGGGCGGCGGGTGCGGGCGCTGGTGTTGGCCACCGGCTTGGAGGTATGCGTCGCGGCCTTTTCGCCGTGGGAAGCGATGCTGTTCGCCGGGCTCGCGCTGGCCGGCTTCTTGTCGATCTGGTTTATCGCTCTGGCCAACGCGCTCGTGCAGTTGCGCAGCGACCCAGCCTTGCGGGGGCGCGTGATGGGTGTGTGGACCATGGCCCTGCCCGGGATGCTGCCGGTCACGAGCCTGGTCGTCGGCGCGGTCGCGACTCTCGGCGGGGGAGCGCTCGGGGCGCGCCTCGCCTTCGCCCTCGGTGGCCTCGCGCTGACCGCAAGTGCCCTTGTGGGTTGGCGAGCGCTTGCCGAACATGAGGATGACGATTACCTCGAGGCGCTGCTCGCGTTCCACCCCAACCCTGGTCCCAGCCGCCAGCTAGACGCCGCTCACGATTGGAGCGCGCCTCAAAGGGCGAGGTGGAAGCTGGCGCTTGACCGGGTGAGCTCGGTGGTCAGCTCGCTCGTGTCATCGGCGGGCGGTACCCACCGGACGCTGACAATGTCCGCAGTGCGGAAGCTGGCCAGGCGCCTCGCCCACGTGTCGAGGACCGCTCGACCGTCGCGACCCTGGAAGAACGTCGTGAGGGGGCCTTCGGCCACGTAGGCGTCGGCTCTGTCGACCACTTCCACCAGGTTGCCTTTTAGGACCACTTCGTAGCTCATGGTGCCTCCTCCCGTCTCTGCCTCAACGGTAAAGCCATCGGCCTGTGAGCATCCAGAGGAAGAACCTGTGGTTTTCCGGTGGAACATCGGCGTCGCTAGTTCGCGGTGGCGGCCCCTGCTTTGTCCGGCTTCGGCCTTGCGAAAATGACCCGGGAGCCCCGCTCGCCAGGCTTCTCCCGGTACATCGCCGCGTCAGCATCGCGGATCATGTCTTCGGGGCTCTGGTAGCCCGTCGTGCTCGAAGCGATCCCGATGGTTGCGCTCACGATCACTTCCTCACCCTCGATCTCGTACGGAGCGGACAATTTCGTCTGTATCCGCTTGGCAATGGTGCGGATATGCTCGACGCTCTTCACGCTGTCAAGCAATACCGCGAACTCGTCCCCGCCAAAACGGACGGCGGTGTCGTTGCCACGTAGGTGAGCAGATATCCTTTCGGCGACGGTGACCAAGAGAAGATCGCCGAAAGCATGCCCGTAGGTGTCATTGACGAGCTTGAAGCCGTCAAGGTCCATGAAAAGGATGCAGAACTGGTACTCGGGTGAACGTTTTGCCCTGGCAAAGGCCTGTTCCATGCGGTCCATGAACAGCGAACGGTTCGGCAGCCCTGTCAGCGAGTCGTACAGCGCGGCTTGGCGCAACCGCCTTTCGAGCTCTTTGCGCTCGGTGATGTCTGTTAGCGAGCCCACTACCCGCGCAGCTTGGCCACCCGGCCCGGGGACGGTAATCGCGCGGCACAAACCCCAGCGGTAGGTCCCGTCCTTGGCGATCATGCGGTGCTCGAACTCGAGCGAGCCCTGACCACGAGAAAGCTGGCCGTCGAGCATGTCTTGCAACTCGTCCAAATCTTTGGGGTGGACGCGCGACAACCATTCCGCCGGCGAATTGCCCACTTCGCCTTCGTCGTAACCAAGCATTGCTTTCCAGCGAGGAGAGTAGAACACCGTACCGGAGGAGACATCCCAGTCCCACAGGCCATCGTTGGCGGCTCGTGCCGCTAATGCGTAGCGCTCCTCGGATGCCTTGATCTCTTCCACTAAAGCATCGTGGTCGAGAGCCATCCCAAGCAAAGCTGTCCACTGAGCGTAGATATCCCCGCCTGTCTGGGTAGCCGCTTCGACCTGGCCGGTCACGGCAAGGACTCCCCAATGGCGCGACGGTGTGCGGACCGGGAGCACGAGGACAAGGTCGTCCGGAGCTGATCCCTCGCCTATAAGAGAGGCCACCGGGGGAAAAGCGCCGACGTCTAAGACGCTACCGACCGGCAACTTTTGGGCAACGCCGGCACCGAAAATCCCAGCTATATGCAAGGCTTCATCGCCCGGTTCGTTTTCAGCGGGTAGCCGCGCCCCAAACTGCAAAGCAAGCGCTTTTCACGTGCGTGCCTTTCAGCCACGCCAAGGATCCCGGGCCGGCACCGTCCCTTCCCATCCCGACTAGCGCGAGGCTGACGGAGTGCTCGTCGCGGAGGGACTCCTCGAGACTGCCGTTGAGGACACCCTGGCCACGTGCAACTGCACCGTTTACCGTTGTAGAAACTTCATAAACGCAGCGGTCGAGCGCCATCAGGCGCTCCTCTGTATAGCCATGCTGGCTCAACAAGTCGCGACGGTACTGCTGTACGCACTCCATCACCGTCTGGACTGTCGTGCTGCGAGGGAAGGCCCGGTAAATCGACTCAGAAGCCTTTCGCAGGCTCAGCTGAATTAGGCGACAGCGACTCCAGCAATTGATTGCAGAACCGAGCAACTTCGTTCGTGAACTGTGAGGTCGCGAGCTCTTGGGCCGGCGCTGGGCTGGGCCCGGCCAGCAGCTCGGTCAGGTCACGGGAAAGCCGTTGGCCCGCGCTCTCGCCCGCGACGCCTGGTCTTTGCGCCAATGCCGGTGCCGGGCACCCACACGACTCGCGAGGAACAAAGGTCGTCTTTACCGTGTACTCGCCCGGCGGCACGTCTTCGCCCTTGACCATGTCGATGACCAGACGAGCGGCCATTTCTCCGAGGCTCCCGAAATCCTGGCGGACCGTCGCAAGGGGAGGGGAGACCCGCGAGGCGAAATCCCGGTCGTCGAAACCCACGACGGCCATCTGGGAAGGAAGGCTCACGCCCGCGTCGGTCAATGCCCGCACGACACCGGCTGCGATCATGTCGGTGGCGGCGACGACAGCCGTGCAGGGCAGGCCCGCCCGCAGCATTGCGTTACCGATCGCGTCGCCACCGTCCTCAGGGCCGACAAAAAGCAGCGTTGGGTCGGCTTCGAGGCCGTGCTCACGCAGAGCCTGCACGTAGACCTCGTACCGTTCGGTGGTGTCGTCGCAGCGACCCTCGACCAGATTTCCGGCGAAGGCGACCCGAGAATGCCCATGCGATACAAGGTGAGCGACCGCCTCAGTTATGCCGGAGCGATTATCTGGCAATACCTGAGGGCATTTGAAGCCGGGAAGCTGATGGCTGATCATTACGACCGGCTTGCCCTGGGCGCGAATCTCCTCCAGGTAGGGCTCGCTGGCGGCGTCGAGGACGGTTATGAAGGCGTCCACCTGGTCCCAGGCGAGGTGCCCACCGGCTTGCGCCGGCAACCACGGGTAGGTGCCATCGGTCCGGCCGTCACGGGTCTGAACAGCCACGACCCGTCCGCCACACGTCGCAGCTTGGCGGGCGACACCCCTCAGTACCTGCCCGTAATAGGCCCCGGCGAGGAGGGGGGAGAGGACGGCGATCCGCACTCTGTCCTCCCTCACTTATCGTCCTTTCGGTCGGTGCCTTACGGCTGTGCCCACGTGCTAGATAACGGCGGGCTTCACTGTTGGCGTTTCGCTGGGCGCTGCGCGTGCTGAGGCCATGATGACAGCTACGAGAACGCTTTTCTAGGCGTAAACCTGTACTGCTCCCTTTTCTTGTTGTGCGCCGTAAGGGCATTTCAGTGCCCTTTGCCCGCTTCCACCACAGTGCGGAAAGCGCAGCAGGCAACGTATACCGGGACTTATGTCGCCAGAGGCATAATTCGGGTACTATGTCTCCATGGACATACACGGCGAGGGCGATTTTCGGGTTATGGTCCCGGCTGATCTTGGGTCGGCGATTCGGTACTTCCGGCGTTCGGCACGCGTCTCGCAGACCGACGCCGCCGCGCAGGCCGGGGTTGACCAGGCCTATATCTCCCGACTGGAACATGGACGGTTCGGACCTGCGTTGGGGCACACGTTGCGGCTGTTCCGCCTTCTCGGGTGCGAAGTGGTCGTCCGTAAAGCCAGCAGCTGACCTGAGGCGCCGGGACCATCCGCGACTAGAGCTGGCTGGGCTGCTGGAGCCAAACCGTTGCCCACCATCCAATTACGTCACAGTGACGATATACAGGCTGACCTGGGCCGAGCAGGGAAACCGGGCCCTCTTGCCGTCTAGTGCCCGACGGCTATTAGTAAGGCAAGCAGGACGATCCCGGCGGTCAACAACACGACTGATTTGGACCTAACGAGACGGGCCTGTTGCCGGGCCGGTTGACGGGGCTGCTCCAAGTTGTGCTGGGTGAGCTCGACGAGGCGCTTGTCGATAGACGGAGGGGTCAGGGACATAAGAAAGGTTAGGTTCATCGCTCGAGCGGGTGCACTCGGCATACTCGCGCTGTGGCCTGTCGGTGCCCCTGGGTGGTCTAAGCGGCCGCTGTGGTGCGGCCTTTTCTGAGTGGGCCGATCTGCGCTTCCCTTAAACGCCGATAATGCCCGTTATGTCAAGTTGAGAAGGAAGGAACCCGATGCCAGGGCTGCTATCATTCGCCGATCGGGAGTGCGTAGTCAGTGGCGGCTCCGGAGCGGCTTAGGTCCCTTTGGCCCGTCTCATTTGAGTTAGGAGCAACCAAGGTGTCGAGCTCGAAGTCACGCGTTACCAAGGGCGGGATGGCCGGTGTACTCGCCGTCGCCGCTCTTTGCAGTGCCAGCCCGGCCAACGCTTCGCAGCGAGCGTCGCTCGCCAGGGTCGGCGCGCTGAGCATTCCCAACCTCGTCCACAACGGCACATTTCATCTGCCTAACGAGGGCCGGGACGCCATCGAGTACATTTACCCGCCGTCTATTTATAAAGCCAACGACGACCCTGTCAAGACGATCCCGGGATGGACGGTGGGGTTGGTGGGCACGGAGACAAGCGGTGGGGTCGGCGAGAACTTGGACTACCTCACACCACCCCCCGGCCTTACCCAGAACGTCATTTTGGGCTATGCCAACCCGGGCGCGGTCACCCAGACCGTCAAGACCGTCGCAGGGGCCACGTACTTGTTGTCCTGGTATGGGGCCGGCGAGCCAAACGGGGGGGCTGCCAAGGTCCTGCAGGTGTTGTGGAACTCCCACGTTGTCGATTCGCCCACCTACAAGGCGGTCACGCCCCCTAGCGAGACCCCCGCGTGGAAATTGCAACATCTCATCGTTACCGCCGCTTCGTCGAGCTCCACTCTCGAGTTCGCCGACGCCACAAGTCCCGTCACCGAGTATTTCTCCATGGTGGGTGACGTCTCGTTGTCCGGCGACGCCAAGATGTACCTCCCCCCTACAGCCAAGGTCGCCCCCACCGGCACAGTGCTCGCCATAGTCCGCTCGGCCACCGGCGGCCCGCTCGCCGACCCGGCCCTGACGGTGCAACTGTACGGCACCTACAAGGAGACCTCCTACGCTCCGGCCGTGAACCAGTTGATGGCGCAGGGGTCGGTGCTGAACGGCCAGGTCATCCTCAAGCTGCACCTCCTGGCCAATCTGGCCGGCAAGACAATCCCTGCCTATGCCACGTTGACAGGGCCTGGTTTCGCACCGGTGACTGACCATCTGACGATCAAGGTGAGCTAGCTCTGCTCCTGTGACCACGCCGCAGCTCTACGGTTCACGGAAGACGCCCTGGTAGCCAAGACGTCGCCAGCGCACCGCAGGGCATGAGTGCCCGTCCTTGTCCATAACTGTTGCCCACTCCCAGGTCGCGCGGCCGTCCGGGCCCGTGTAGCTCCATGTCATCTCGAAGATGCCGGGCGCGTTTACAACCGCCTTTACACGTAGGTCACCCGGCCAGGATGCCGGGCCCTTGGCTTCGACCCACTTGTCGGAGGCCCCGTTGAACGCCTGGGCCGCTAAGCGGAACAGCTCGCGTTCTTCCGCAGACAGCCGCGCGATAATCGGCTTTGAAGGGCTCTGCCAGCTCGAACCTCACGACTCCAGCTCGCCCAGCATTTCCTCGACGCCGTCAACCCCGGTTACCCGGCCGGCACCGATTGCCTCGTCGGCTTCTTTTTCACGCCGTTGCCACCGCTCCGACCAGAACCACGCCTGGTCCGAGGGCACTGCGACGTGGGGGCGGAGAACGATCTCCCCTCCCCTCTCGATGACCTCCACCTGTGCTCCGGGCTGGTCTAACCCGAGCTGGCGCCGGATCGAGGTGGGTATCGCTATTAGGCCACGGCTCTGGACTGCGATGAACGTGCGTTCTTCGGCCATGTCAATCATCCTAGCCCGTGTGCGGTATTACTGCAATACTGCATTACGGCCTTCAGGCTGGGGCGCCGGGCCCAGCTCGCTCCCCCGCTGCGCATGCGGGTCTACCCAGGAGAACGGTGGTGGGGCGCGCATGGAAGATTACGGGACGCGTCTGCCTGAACGGCGTTCTTCAAGTGGGTTTTGTGTGATGCCGATCGCGGCGACCGCGGGAGGGGTCGGACCGACCTCAATGGCCGCAAGCCCGGTCAGCGTGACCTCCAAGTGATAGGTGTTCGCGGCGAGGTCGGGCGTGTAACCCGAGAGCGGAGATGGCGGGTCGGTTGCGTCGAGCCCTCGGATGCCCGTACGGAAGTGCGGCGTCGGAGGGCCAAAGATCGGGCCGAAGCCATCGGAGCCGAGTTCGTCGCTATCGAAGGTAAGCAACGGCCTCGTCGACTCGTCACCGTTGTCGTTGGGGTATTGGGGTACAGGCGTTTCCATTAGCTTCGCCACGACGCGCCCGTCGCCGCCCCTCCACCGGATGATTATCGCCCAGATTCCGACGGTCGCTTCAGCGAACCGGTCGGGCACTGGGTAACGGATAGTTGCGGAGACGTGCTGGCCGCCGGGGATACCAGCAACTGCGTGCGCCTCGACACCTCCAAGGCTTCCGCCGACGGTCGGAGCGACTATGCCGCCAGCCAAGCGAGCGACTGCTCCTTCGAACACAACCTTACTGATATCGCCGACATCCACTATCCCCAGCGAACCCGGACAGAACATGTTGTATGCACCATCCATTTTGACCGTGCCTCCCTTTGCCTTGCGAGCAGCTGATCAATTCGCAATCTAGGCCCGTTGCGGCGAGCGGCACAAGGTCTCCGGCGCGTTATTTACGGGTCTTACTCGTGCCCCCTACGGGCCCTGTTGAAGGGCTCGTCCGGCGGGAAATGTAACAATAACTTTACAATTCTTGCCGGGACTGAAAAACTCCTCGGGCACGGCCCCGCGACCGCAAGCCACCGACGTTTATGGAGGTTCTTTCTTGCGGCGGTAGGTCGGGTCTCCGTTGCAGCCAACCGGAAAATGTGCCCGACGAGGCACGCCTAAGGCAGGTCGGGGTCGCCGCTTTCACCGGTTATTTTCCGATCTGGGCCGTAAGTCCGTCCACACGCATCTCGTAATACTCGTTGGAGGACCACCGCGTCGCGGTGGGTTGAACGGTCCACAGACCCGAGACGGAAAGATCACGCCGCGCGGTCCACCGGCCTAGGGCGTCCAGTCCTCAACGACGGTCAGGTCGGTAAATTCCGGTGCACCATCGAGGATCTGCCCCATGAGCACGCGGACCTCGGCCAACCCTTCCTGGCGCCGCTCGTCGTTCTCACGAGCGCGGGCCTTCTCCTCACTCTCGAAAATAACGAGCATATAAACCCGGCTCGGATCCTTCTGGTCCTGCATCATCAACGATCGCAGCAGGCCCGAGTGCGGTTGTTCTGTGGCTTGCAACTTCTCTGCGATCTTCGGGAGGTCGCCCTCCCGGCCCGGCTTGGCACGTGTAGTGATCAGTTGCGCCCACATCCTGCGATCCTCCCCTGTCGTTGAGAGGTTTACCAACGGCGTGCCCCTCAGCATCTCGACGGTCATCATAGGATGCCGGAGGGCCTCGTTCTATGTTGGCGGAGCTCCGCACACCTTGGCTGCCTGTGAATAGCCAGGCCCGTCCGCGACCGCGACCGGCATCCTGAAGCCAGCCTGCGAGCTCGGGTCGGGGAAGTCCACGATCCCGTGGGCGCGCATGCATTTGGCGATCTTGAGCAGCTGCTCAAGGCGCTGTTGGTTCTCTGCTGGCGTCGCAATGGTTCCCCCGGCGGCGAGAAAATACTTCTCGCACGCGCCGTCCTCGTACTTCTCGAGCACAAGTTTCGTGAAGCCCAGCCTGTCTAGCTCGCCGTTGCCCCATGGGGGGTCGGGGAAGTTCGTGAGCCCCTTCTTGCGAACGCAGGCTGCGAACTTGCCCAGCGCCGCCGTTGACGCGGCAGTCGGCAGTGTGGTGGCTACCGCCGCGAGCGGAGCTTGGCTCGTGGGAGAAGATGACGACCCGACCCTGGCGACTCCGGGGGATGCGGAGCCGTGGCCGCACGCTGTGGCCAGACCGGCGAGGGAGGCCAGGGCCACCACCGGGATGGCCCGTCCCCAGTGAGACGTCGCCGTGGCTGGCCCGTGCGGGGACGAGCGTTGATTTGTCGAGGTTATCGTTGGCGTTCGGCGCACAGGACGCCTTTTACCCTTTCCGCGGTAACACCGGATTAACGGGATCGCCAAGTCGTCCCTCACATTGTCGTTATTATCCCGCCAGTAGCTGTTATGGCCCTGTTACCCAGGCGGGCGTAAAATGCGTCCCATCGTACGGAACCAGTTCCCACCGAAGTCTCACCTGAGGCGACGTCTAGCCCTGATTGCCCCGCTCGCCCTCGCTGGCTTGAGCGTGCTGGTTGCTGCCTGCGGCGCAGGGGCCTCACGTTCTTCCGTGGCCAGCATCGGTAAGACAACAGGGACCACTGTGGCCGACGTCGGCGCCAACGTCACGACACCACCCAACCCTGTCATTGCAGCCAAGCAGTACCAGAGAGCAGTCAAAGTTTACGCAGTGCATGCGCGCCCACGGCATATCCGACTTCCCCGACCCTAGCTCCGGCGGAGGGATCCAAATTTCGGGCGGGCCCAACGGCGACCTCAACCCCAGCAGCCCCACCTTCGTGGCGGCGCAAAATGCATGCCAGAAGTACTCCCCCGTCCAGCAGCCCTCGGCGGGGCAACAGGCCCAGATCGAAGCCAGGGCGCTGGCGTTCGCGGCTTGCATGCGCAAACACGGTGTGCCCAACTTCCCCGACCCGCAGTTCATGTCCGGCGGCCGCGTCCTCGAAAAGATACCCAACGGTTCCGGCCTAGACCCCAGCTCCCCCATGTTCCAGACCGCGCAGCAAAAGTGCAGCAAGAGCGGCAGCAAGACTGGGGGCATTTTCACAAGCCCCGCCCCGTGAGCCCACTCACCGATCACGTGTTGGTCGCCTCTGTGCGAGACGGCGTGGGAGGGACCACGGCCAGCCAGCAGCCGGTGCTGCTACCAAACGAGCGCGTCCCACTCCGACGTGAACCCCGGGGCAGCCTCGTTGCCGTGAGATGAAGGTTCGCAGTACACCTACTGCGCTTTCGGCAGCTATTGCGAACAAGCATGAGCCACACGACCCACGCGAAACGCCGGTTGCCGGGCGAAGGTCAGGTGGTTGGGACGCGCTTGGTGTGCTAGGCCATCCTCTAGACGAGAGTAACCGTGCTGGAGGTGCGACTTGCGCTGGGGCTGGATTGAGTGCTCGCCGGCCGCCCGGGTGGCTGCCGCACTGGCGGTCCTGATCACCATCGCGGCCCTCCCGGCTGAGGTCGGTGCGACCGGGCTCGTCGTCCCCACCGTCCTAGTTCATTCATTGGCCAACCCCGTATCTGTCGCCGTGGACAACAAAGCTGACGTGTTCGTCGCCGATTCGTCTACTGGCACGGTCTCAGTGCTCTCTCGCACCAGCGGGGAGATCTTCGGGGTCGACGTGAGCGCTGGAAGGCTGACCACGGTCCTGTCCGGTGTCTCGGTCGAGGCAATGGCTTTCGACCCGTCCGGCAACCTTTTCATCAGCTCAGTACCCTCTCCCATGATCGCCTCGCCGACCTACTGCTGCGCCTTGTCTGTCCTTTCGGAGAGGCCAGGGGACATCTTCGGCACTGCCGTCCAGGCTGGAAAACTGACCCTCCTCCCCTTCCTCGCTAGCGGCGTGGCCTCGCTGGCATTCGACCGGGAAGGCAACATGTTCCTGAGCCTCGATGATGGCTTGGCCGTCGTCCCAGTTAGGACTGGGGACATCTTCGGAACGCCGGTGACGGCCGACCAGGAGTTCGCGCTTCCCGGGGCCGGCTACCGCGACCTGGATTTCGACGCGGCCGGCGATCTGTTGATGAGTGAACAACAAGCACCAGTGGGCCCTTCGGGGGCGACCGACGACGGGCCGTTACAGGTCTTAGCGCCATCGAGCGCGACGCTCTTCGGCCAACCCGTGACGGGCGACCAGCTCGCCAACTTGACCTTCAGCCAACCAGTACGGGGCCCCTGGCCGTAGGCGCATCAGGCGACTTGTTCTTTGGCTGCGGCAGTTCGCTCTGCGCTCTCCCGCAGGTGATCGGCCCCATCTTCGGTATGAGCGCCACCACGGTCGGCGAGCCCGAGGTGTTGGCGGGCCTTCCCAGCGCCTTAGGCGGCCTTGCTTTCGACGCGGCCGGAAACCTCTACATAACCGAGCCCGACGCCAGGTCGCTTCAGGTGCTGGCCCCGGCGAGCGGCCGGGTTTTCGGGGTAAGTGCTGGCGCGGACGAACTCACTACAATCGTCGCGCCCGGCCTCGGCTACTTCACCGCGATGACGACGGGGCCCGACGGCAACTTGTTCGTTGCCAGCGGCGGGTTGGGCGAACCGGGAGTCATGTTCACGCTCCCGTACCGCCAGTACAGGACAGGTGGCAAACAACGTCATGCTTCTCCCCTGTCGACCGTGCCAATTGGGACCGGAGAGTTCCGATATTTGGCTTCAGATAGCTCCGGTGACCTGTATGTCACCGGAGGAACGACCTCGAGCGTGTCGGTTTTGGCCGCCATGACTGGGCGTCTCTTCGGACATGCAGTCACCAAAGGGCGCCTTAGCGTTGTGTTGAGCGGGCTCAGCGACCCGGACGGCATCGCTATTGCGTCCCAATGGAGACTTATTCGTATCCAATATCGTTGACAGTGCCACCGGCACGGTCTCGGTACTTCCCAGGCTAAGCGGCAGTGAGTTCGGTGTCAGGGTAACCGCCGGCGTCCTCACGTCGCTGCCTGCCGCTAGCGCGTTGCGAGCTCCCGGCGCTTTGGCCTTCGACACCGCCGGCGACCTGTTCATCTTGGATGCGCCCACCGCCGGACAAGACGCGTGGCACTCCCTTTGGGTGTTGCCATCCCGCTCGGGGACCGTCTTCGGCCATCAGGCCCGGGCGGGCCACCTCATGGAACTGGCCGCAGGTGGTCTGCGTTTCAACCCTTCTTCGCTGGCGTTCAGCCAAGAGGGCGACTTGTTTCTGACGAGCCTTTCAACGAAGCAATGGCCGTCCGGAGCAATATCGGAGATCCCCAACGCGAGCGGCACCACTTATGGCGAGCACGTCCATGCCGACCGGCCATCCGCGCTGGTGACTTCGAGCATCTATGGGCCCACTGCGCTCACTTTCGGGCGCGACGGCGAGCTACTCTTCTCCCAGAGCGACGCGACGATTGCCGAGCTGCCCGTGCCGTGAGCAACGACCGCGGCCTCATTACGGTTCGAGGCTTTTCTGGAGCCATGTCAAGCTTCGCACTACGTCCACAAAAAATGTGTTGGGGCCCGCCCGTCCATCGACGCCTATCCGGCCGTGCTGTGTTCAGGGGCACCTGGACGGTCCGCCCCGTCGATCTGTGGCAGCCTGTGTTAATACGTGCGCTCGCCGTCGAAAGGCTTCTCAAGCAGGGCGGGGTTCCCGGAACTTGCCCACTTAGGGTGCTTCACGGCAACGCGGCTCCAGATGGGGAACCACAGAAAGAAGAAGATAACCACGCCGCCCAAGCACTCGGAAAAGAGCACGCCCATCGATGTGCACGCCTTGCGAACCGCCTTGGCGACTCGCTGCCACCCGTTCGTCGCTAGGTGGCACCCGTTGCCTAACGACCTAGTCGCCCTTGTAGTTCGGACAGGGCCTTCGAGGGAGTAAAGCAAATCATCTGTGGAGACGCATAGGTTCCTGGGGTCGGGTCGTTGGGGCACGGGAAGCCGTTGGTCCCACCGTGTGGGGGCGCCAAGACGGCGATGGCAAAACCGACGATCACAAGGCAGCCGATAAGGGCGGCGATTACGAAGCCGATCTTCATTGGAAACTCAATTTCTAAAAGCCCCGACGTTGCAACCGGGCTTTCCTCGGCCCTTAGGGCGGCTCTGTCCGAAACAAGGTCTGCAGGACATCAAGTGCTGCGTCCGCGAGTTCGACCAACTCCTGATCGTAAGGATACGCTGCGTCGGAGAAGGCGGTCAACGAGGCACTAGCGATCCGGCCTCGTTCATCGACCCGTCCTGGGACGAGGAAACAGGGGGCGGACATCTGTGACTATCTACACCGAGGGCTACTAGCCGGGGTCTACATGGGGTACTCAACCTGCCCGGTCTGCGGCAAGCAGGACAACGGCGACCCCGAATCCACGGACATGACATACATCTGGCCATCCGGGCTGGGCCACTGCGGGCAGGAGCACTTCATTCGGCTACCAGACGAGTTCATACGTCACGCCCAACAAGTCGTCCTGACGAACGAAAATGCACAAACCGACTTGAGCCGGTGGTCCCGCCACCGGAGTTACTAGGGGGACACCTTTCCCCCCTGTGGAGCGCGGTGACCGCGTCGCCCGGCACCCCTCTAAGATCGTGACCCTCCCCCTCCGACCTAAACCCCAGGCCAGCCCGTTGCCGCCAGATGAATGTCCGCAATCCCACGATGCTTCGGGCCCCGATCACTACTAACCTTGTCATGGCCAAGCCGACGTGCGACGATCCGAACCGTGACCCGAGCCAGGACATTGGAGGAACTGGTCGATGAAGGGACGTCGGTGCCCCTAGGGGGCTGGGACTTCTCGTGGTTCGAGGGAGGGCCACCGAGGAGCGGCCTTCGTGGAGCTATTCGAGTCTGCTCATCGACCGCGTCGACCGTGTTGGTACGCGGTCCTCGACGTTCAAACTGGCGGTGGTGAGGTCTTTGCTGAGGTGCTGAAGCGGACGGAGCGGCTTCCTCGGAGGATTGCAGCGACAGCGTCCTTGGGCGCCAAACGTTGAAATGTCCTGGCGCAACCTAGGCGGTCGTGGAGGCGAGGTGGTTGAGGTGGCAGACGAAAGCCCCTTGCCTTTCAAGGAGGGGTCGTTCGACCTCGTTGTGAGCAGGCACCCGGTCCTGACCATCGGGCCGGAGGTGGCGCGAGTGCTCAGGCCCGGCGGCACCTACTTCTCCCAGCAGGTGGGCGCTGGGTCCAACCGAGAGCTGTACGAGTTCCTGATGGGCCCGCAACCGCCCAACCAAGCGCGGAGCCCCCAGCAGGCGGCTCGCAGCGCAGAGGAAGCTGGGCTTGCTGTCGTGGACCTAGGCAAGCGTCCTTGCTGACGGTCTTCAACGATATCGGTGCTGTGGTCCACTTCCTCCGCAAAGTCCTGTGGAATGTCCCTGGCTTCACCGCCGTGAAGTCCCGCGAACGTCTGCTGGCCCTTCACCAGCAAATCGAGCGCGAGGGACCCTTCAATGCGCATACCGAGCGGTTCCTTATCGAGGCCGTGAAGACCGAATGACCAAATGAGCAGTTTTCCCGCACACATAACGCCCCTTTTTGCTCCCTCGCGTCAGACGAAGGTCTACTGAACACCAAGCGACGCTTCGGGGTTGACTACCGGCGCTCCTTCAGGGGTGCGCGAGAACGAAGGCACCAGCGGATTCGGGAGGTGTGCCTAGACCTACCGGAAGTGCCCGGGATTACGACCGACGCGTACTTCCCCGACTGTTCCGGACCATCTTCGTACAGACACGTTCGACCCGAGCACTCCCAGTCGGACCGTCCAGTGTGGCCGAACACGTCGACGGCCGTGGACACGGCAGCGCGCGGCGCGCTTCGTCGGGATTCAAAGCGTCGACGCTCAAATCCATCGTCCACCAGAGCTTAGTTGGATCGCATCTGTTGCTTTTGAGCCTCATTGAATTTCGCCATCGACTCTCGGGCTCTACGCCCCCGGCGACCCCCGCGCTCGCTCCAGCTCATCATGGTCTCCCAGACCCCGTCGGATGACGCTTCCCCGACCTGACAACGCAACGGAGGCTGGCAAGCGAGGATTCCAAGTCGTCAACGTCGGCCCCTACAACACCTCGGGCGCTCGTCCCTCCAAGCGGACCTTGAACGACACGGTTCGATTCTACGACCACCCAGAAGCCCAGTCGGACAACGGTGATGTCGGCCGTCCGACATCGCTGGACCCCTGCGTCGGTTGTGCCGCGGCTCCATCAAAGAGCGAGCTGCATCGCCACCCTGGGACCGAAGTCGTCGTCGCCAATGGAGCGCTCGTGCTCACGTACGGCGCGGAGCCCGGGTGTGAGGACGTCCATAGTGGTAAAGCCCATTGACTCGTAGAACGGCCCGTTCCAAGGAACATCGCGGTATGTGGTCAGAGTGATGACCTCAAACTGTTCCGTCCTGGCCCAGTCGCCCACGGCCTCTACGAGCGCTCGTCCCAGGCCGCGGCGCCCATGATCGGGGTGGACCGCGAGCCGCCAGATGTGAGGGGCGCCGTCTACCAACTCCACACAGGCGAACCCGACGGGTGGGTCACCAGCCACAAGGACGAGCAGCGCCCGGTCAAAGTGGTCCTCGGCGACATCGTTAGTGAACGGCCCGATACCTATCGCTTCGAACAGCCGGTCCGCTTCGAACTCGATCTCGCGGAGCCTGGGGTACTCCTCAGGGCGCGCTGCCTGATTGGGGGCCGCAAATCTCCGATTATGCCCGATGCCGTCGTGATGTGGGTCCGATTTGCGGTCCTGATGTGCGCTCGCCCAAGACCGGGGCAAAGATGTTCGAGCGGGCCGGCACAGACGCAAGCAGGACCGCCAGGCAGTAGCCCACACGCAGGGAACAAGGAGCCGATCGATGCCGCCGAAGCGAGGTTTCGTTGCCGAAAATCTCTGGAGCCTGCGCAGCGTCAGTGACCCGCAGGTGTCCCCTGACGGCTCCAGGGTGGCTTTCGTCGTGGGCACCCCAAACAAGGAGACAGACAAACAGGCGACAAGAATCTGGGTGGCGCCCGCCGATGGCTCCTCCCCCGCTAAAGCGTTCACGGCCGGCCCGGAAGATAGCGCACCACGATGGTCACCAGATGGGAGATGGCTCGCCTTTTGTGGCCGAGGCACGCCGCGGTGCGGGGCGAGCATTGCACCTCGCCCCCCTGGAAGGCGGCGAGGCCGTCGCTCTAACAGAAATGCCATATGGGGCCTCGCAACCTGCTTGGTCGCCAGATGGCAGCCTTTGCCTTCGTCTCCAAGACCGGGGAGTGGAAGAAGCCCGACGAACGCAACGCCATCGAGAAGAACGAGCCACCGCGTCGTCACGGGCCTTTACTCCCGCTACGACGGCACGGGCTGGTTCGACTCCCCGGCGGAACCGCCTTTTACGTCGTGGGGGTCGGCGGCCACCCGGGGAGGGCGGTGAGCCGCAACAGGTCACCGACGGGGACTGGGACGACTCCGACCCTGCCTGGTCGCCCAGCGGCGACAGGCTCACCTTCGTTTCCGACCGCAAGCCGACCCGCTTCGACGAGGCAAACCGCGATGTCTGGGTTGTGCCGGTCAGGTCCCGTCGCCGGCCGAAGCGCCTCACCCGGGGCCGGGGAACGGCCGCCTCACCGCGTTGGTCGCCCGACGGGCCCGGGGCGTTTACATCGGCCACGAGAACGAGGACGGCGAGTCCGACCGCAACATTCAGCTCCTGGTTGTCGCCGCGGGCGAGCCCACGCCGCCACGATCTCTCAGTGAGCCCCTGGACCGTCCGGTTTACGGGCTTGAAAGAGCGCTCGGCACCGCCCATGCGTGGACCGGTGACGGTAAGGCAGTGATGTTCCTGGCTGCGGACAGACCGGGGCACGCTTGCGCTCTACCAAAGCACGCTCGGCACCTCGCTCGAAGGCACCACGACGCCGGAGCTAATTCTTGGCGGCGACCGCCAGATCATCGCCATGCACACCGCCGGCTCGACGATCGCCTTCGCCTCGCTTTGGCCGTCGAGCCCCCCAGAGCTCTATTGCGCCGGAATTGACGGCACCGGGGAGCGTTTCGCGTGAGCAACGCCAACGCCGAGGTTAGAGCGCTGCGGCTGGCGCCGGTGCGGCGCTCCAGCCACCTCGCGGCCCGACGGGCGGCGGATCGAGTCGTTCGTGCTGTACCCGACCGGCTACGTGAAGGGCCAAGCGGTCCCGCTGGTCATCGATATCCACGGTGGGCCTCACAGTTGGCACCCTCAGGCGGGACTGTTCGGCCTCTACCAGGCGCTCGCAGCTGCCGGCTACGTGGTGCTGCTCGCCGACCCGCGAGGTAGTCACAGCTACGGAGAGGAGTTCGCCAAGGCCTGTGTCGGCGACTGGGGCGGCGCCGATTTCGAAGACCTGATGGGAGCCGTCGACAAGCTGGTCAACGCCGGGGTAGCCGACCTGGAGCACCTCTATGTGACGGGGTACTCCTACGGGGGGTACATGACGAGCTGGGCCGTTGGTCAAACCGACCGCTTCGCGGCGGCGTGCG